>CAVXRP010000023.1:0-6507 GCA_963764105.1 Bryobacterales bacterium | reverse complement strand
AACGGTCCTTACGATCTCATCAACATCCTGGGTGGCCAGACAAATTGGCCAGGCATCTATATTCGCAAATTCTTTAAAGATCATGGCCTTGCCTTCCATGACAGGCAGGGCAGCTTCCGGCCCCAGGTTCCCTAACCCTAAAACAGCAGATCCATCAGTAACAACGGCAACGCTGTTACCTTTGATGGTGAACTTATAAACATTTTCCGGGTCCTCGGCAATGGCTTGAGAAACTTTTGCAACGCCGGGGGTATACGCCACTGAAAGTTGACTGCGTGTTTGTATGGGGACTTTACTTTGGACCTGTATCTTCCCACCCAGATGGAGCAACAATATCCGGTCAGATACGGTAATGACCTTGACATTCTTTAATTTATCAAAACCCTTGAGGATTTTATCAGCATCTTTGTCCCTTGCCACATCAAAGGTAACGTCGCGAATGACCTTGCTTGCGGTAACTTCTACAATATCAACAGCCCCAGGTTTTTGCAGGCCTGCCTTTCGACCATTACGTATTGCTGGTCGAAGTCAGCGGGCGAAAGCGAGCGGCCGGAAACATCCAGCAGCGTCGCCACAGCCTGCTCGGGCGAACCTTCGCAGAACGTGTCAAGCATATGGCGAACGGCCGAGCGGCGCGCTTTGTCGCGCGGAATCACCGGCAGAAAAACGTAGCGGAGATCCTTTTCCTCATGGCGAATATGCTTCTTTTCTTCCAAAACCCGCAGCATGGCGCGCACCGCTGAGTAGCCTGGAGGATCAGGAATGTTTTCCAGAATTTCGGCAGCCGTCGCGCGACCCAGCCGGTAAAGAACATCCATAATCTGACGTTCCCGGCGGCTCAGCTTCTGCTGCTCCTTTAGCATCATGCTGCAAAAATAGCACCGAACGCCCAGCACTGTCAAGAGCTATTTAGGCGCAGCGAGGCAAAAGTTACTGCGATAAGCGCAAGATCTGCGAAGCAACCGTTTGAAAGGCCTGCGCCAGTTCCGCCGTATTGTTAACCAGAATGAATCGACCCGACGGCTTTGTTGCATCGTAGTTGGATGCCGGCGGATATGTCCCGTCGTTCGCCAAGCGCTTCATAAAATCCTGATCGATGGCCATTGGTTCGTTACCCTGCAAACCGATCGTGTAAATCAGCGTCGGGTAGATCGCATTATTTCGTATGCTCGTCGCCATGGAATCGGTAGCGTTGAACGCCGCCCAGCGGACCGTTCGCGGCATATCGGGTCGGATTTCATTGGGATAGGTGCCCGCAGGAAATGTGTCGAGCTTCGGCATCAGGTTAGGTCTATCCAGCGTGGAATTCCCGTAAAGGTCCGTCATGGGGATCGCTTCAATATCTCTACGACCGTAGACCGAATAACCCCAATCTGGATTTGGGAAGGCGCATCCCGGCGCGGCGATCGTGGTGGGGTCTGCGTTGCTCGAGATCGGCACCCCTGCCGAGCTTAAGACTGCGGCCGTATATCCCGTGGCATTGAGTCCTGTCTCGTTCGTCGCGGTTTCGGCGGAAGCGTCGGAGAGCACGCCCGTCAGCGTGTCTGGCTTCGTCACTTTACAACTGCTGGCCGGCGTCGGCACTAATTGCGAGGTATTCACCGCGTCGTACCGCGTATCCGCCTTTCTCTTGATTACGAATTGCGCCACAATCGCATTCGGCTGCCCATCGGTAAACAACACAATCACGTTCAGCGCGCCCGGCTGCTTGATCGTATTCACAATCTGATCGTAGGCCAGGGAAAGTCCCTGCGCCGTGCTGGTATCGCCCGCGCACTGCAGCGAATTGAGCTTGGCAGTCAATCCCGCTTTGAAGGTGAGCGACGGCGCGAAATCCACGTTTGCTCCCGTTTGATAAGTCACCAGCCCCAACTGGTCTCTACCTTCCACAAACTGGTTAACAAAGTTTAGGGCGCTATTCACCAGCGCCGTGCAGGAGCCATTCTGATTCATCGAGTTGGAACGATCCAGCACCAACATGATGTTCGAGTCTCGCCGCGTCGCCTGCCCGCTCGCCGAAACGGTGCTGCTCGTAAACCCGACAATTCGCATAAAATAAGTCGGCAGCGTCACCGAAACCGTTACCGTAACAACCCTCTTGTGCAGCATCGGCTCGGTGATCAGGATACTGTTACTGATGTCCTGCCCACCCACAACCTTCGCCCCCATCAGCCCGAGCGGAAAATTAGCGGTGAAATATTGCGCTCCAAGATACTGCGCATTCGCCTCTTGCTCCTTTACCGTTTGCCCAACATTCAGCGACCGCGCTGTCGCCAGTGCCGCCGCGTCCACCGCCGCCGAAAGCTTCGCTTTGACCAAATAGAGCACCGCTCCATCAATGCAGGTACCCACAATCGGAATGAGCAAAAATGCGGAAACAAATGTGACCAGCAATAAGGTAGCGCCACGCTCGCTTGCCTTGGCATCCAGCATAACTGCTATATCGGACGCAAGTCTCTTTCCCCTTACAGCGCAAGGGTAGCGCTTTTCAGAAAGTGTTTAGAATTAGCATCTGCTCTTCAGCGCCGCCACCGCCAGCAGCACTATCACCCGCGCGATATCCTCAAGTCGTATGCCCTCTTCAGGGGAGATCAAAGCGCGGCGGCAAGAGCTCATCGGGCGGCGCATAGCCCTCGTCAGCATGACCGTGGGTGCCGCCATCGCGGTCTCTAAAATTGTCGTGGGTGCGCACGCCGGTTCCGCGGCTGTCACATCGGACGGTATGGAAGCTGGCGGCGACGTGCTTTCCTCCGGCATCGTCTACGCCGGCCTCGTCTTGGCCGCCAAGCCGCCCGATTCCGAACATCCGTATGGCCACGGCCGCTACGAAACCTTGGCGGGCTTGGCCGTCGGTGCGATTCTATTGCTGGCGGGCGCGGCGATTTTCTGGCATGGTTTTGCCACCTTTTCCGAAGCCAACCCCCTGCCTTCTTACACCCTCTACCCTCTTCTGGCCTCCGTCGTTATTAAAACCGTGCTCGCCGCTGCCAAATTCCGCGTCGGGCGCCGCATTCCTTCCACCGCCTTACAAGCTGACGCTTGGCACGACATGACCGACCTCTTCTCCACCTTCGTGGCCCTGGTCGCGGTCAGCTTAACACTGCTCGACGCCGCCCGTTTCGGAACTGCTGACCACGTCGGCGCCATGCTCATCGGTGTTATCATTTTTTCCTTGTCCATCCAAGTCGTTCACCGCACCGTCGACAAACTGGTTGACACCATGCCCGACCCCGCCAAGCTCGCCGAAATCCGCCGCATCGCTTTGCATGTACCCGGAGCCCTGGGTATTGAAAAGTGTTTCGCCCGCCCCACCGGTCTGCGCTATCACGTCGATCTCCATTTGGAAGTCGATCCCGCTTTGACCGTCCGCGATTCGCACGAAATCGCCGCGCACGTACGTGGTGCCATTAAGGACCGGCTGCCCTGGGTTGCGGACGTTCTCGTCCACGTTGAGCCTTCCCCCGCCTTGGTGTCGGAAACAGCCCATGGAAAATAAGGATTTCGCACAGCTCCTGAGCGAAACGGCCGACCTCATGGAAATCGCCGGTGAAGATGGCTTCCGCATACGCAGCTATCGCAATGCGGCTTCCGTCATACTCGGCCATCCGGAGCGTGTGCAGGATATCCTTACTCATCCGGAACGAAAGGTGACTGAAATCGCCGGCATCGGCAAAGGCTTGGCGGCAGTTTTGGCCGAAATCGCCCAACGCGGCTCCTTTGAACGGCGCGATGAGATGCTGGCAAAATATCCGGCGTCCGCTCTCGAGCTTCTCAAAATTCAAGGCCTCGGCCCAAAAAGCATCGCGTTGTTATACCAGCACCACAACGTCAAGACCGTGGACGACCTGGAAAAAATCTGCCGCGAGCAAAAGCTGCGTGAACTGCCGCGCATGGGAGCCAAACTGGAAGAGAAAGTCTTGCGCTCCATTGAATCGTACAAGAAAAGCGTCGGCCGTTTCCTGCTCAGTTTTGGGCGTCGCACCGCCGATGAATTAGCCGCTGAATTCACCGCTCTTCCGGGAATCGAGCGAGTGGAAGCCGCCGGCAGTCTGCGGCGTGGTCGCGAAACCATCGGCGATCTGGATATTCTCGTCACCGGCCCAAACGCCGCCGCAACGCTCGAACACATCATTCGCCATCCTAAATCGCAAGAAGTCTTAGGACAAGGAGGCAATAAGGCCAGCGTTACTTTCGGCATGGAACGCCTGCAAGTGGACGTGCGCGCGCTTCCGCATGAGAGCTTTGGCGCGGCCATGCAGTATTTTACCGGCAGCAAGGAACACAATGTGGCGTTGCGCACTCAGGCGATCAAGCAGGGTCTCACGCTGAACGAATACGGCCTCTTCACGCTGGAAGGCAATCAGCGCGTCGCCGGAGAAACCGAAGAGGAGATTTATCAGCGTCTGGGCTACGCCTGGATTCCGCCGGAACTGCGTGAAAATTCCGGTGAACTCGACGTCGCCCAACGCGGCACGCTGCCGAACCTTGTGCAACTTGCCAATATCCATGGCGACCTTCACATGCACACCACCGAAACCGATGGCAAGGCCACTTTGCGCGAAATGGCGGAAGCAGCGGCGGCGCTCGGCTACGAATATATCGCCATTACCGATCATTCCAAGGCTTTGGCGATGGCCAATGGATTGGACGAAGCACGCGTCGTCGCCTTCGCCCGCCAAGTCAAAGAACTGAACCGGGACGGTTTGCCTCTGCATGTGTTTTCCGGCCTCGAATGCGATATCTTGCGCGACGGCGCCATGGACATAGCAGAAGACGCGCTCGCCGAATTAGATCTTGTCATCGGCAGCGTGCATAGCCACATGAATCTGGAAGCCTCCGAAATGACCGACCGTTTGCTGCGCGCTCTCGAATCGCCTTCGCTGCGCGTGTTAGGCCACGCCACCGGGCGCTTACTGTTGCAGCGCGAAGCTTATCCCTATAATTTCGAGCGCGTCGCCGCCCAAGCCGGCGCGCGCCAGGTTTGTTTCGAAGTGAACGCCAGCCCCGAGCGCCTGGATATTCCAGCGCCGCTCATCCGTTCCGCCAAGGCAAAGGGCTGCCGTTTCACGATTTCCACCGACGCGCACCGCCCCGCGCATTTAAAGAACATGCGTTACGGCGTAGTGACGGCCCGCCGCGGCTGGTTGGAAGCGGCCGATATTCTGAACGCACAGCCGCTGGCGGAGTTCAAGGCGGCGCTGGACACGCGATAATGGGAGAGTTCGGTTGTGCCGTCAAACATCACCATTGATCAAGAACTTCACAACCAGGTGGTAGCGCGCGCCCGTGCCGAGAACATGACCCCGGACGAGTGGTTGAGCGAAACCGCAAGGCTGCGGCTAAAGCGTGAGGAGGCAGGGGCGCGATTGCGTAGCTTCGCCAAAACAACCCACCGGGATATGGCAATTCTCGGCGTCAAGCCCTCTGACGTTGAGCAGGAGATTACCAATCAGCGGCTCGGTCGGTGAGAGTCGTCGCCGATACGAACGTTTACATATCCGCCGACGCAATTGTGAGCGGTGACAAACACCTCCTTAGGCTAAAGAGCTTCGAGCGAGTAACAATTATGAGCGCACGCGACTTCCTGAATCGGTTGCCTGCAGGATAGTTTGTCTGTGCGCTGACACAATTTCAGAGCGGCTTTAGTCACAACGTCTAGTAGTAACTGAGGGCACGCAATCGGCTGAATCCTCCGGCGCCGTCCCCCGATCCAACTGATTATGGCAAATACGAAGAAAGTAGCCCTGATCACAGGCGCTAATAAAGGTTTGGGCTATGAAATGGCGCGGCAACTGGCGGAGACCGGGATAACCGTCGTCCTGGCCGCCCGCGATCAGTCCAGAGGTGAAGCCGCGGCTGAAAAGCTCAAAAAACAAGGCTTGGACGTCCAATTTCTCAAACTCGACGTCACCAATGAAAAAGATCGCGACGGGGCTGCGGCCTTCCTCGAAAAGAACTTCGGAAAACTGGACATTCTCATCAACAATGCCGGCATCTCCGCCGATGGCTTGGCGGGGACGAGCGTCAGTCAAACCAGCCAACAATCCCTCCATGACACGTTCGAAACTAATTTTTTCGCGCCCATCGAACTCACGCAAGCCTTGCTGCCACTCCTCAAGAAGAGCCCGGCCGCGCGCATCGTCAACATGTCCAGCATTCTGGGTTCCCAAACACTTCATGCCGATCCCAGCAGCCCCATCTATGGCTTCAAATCCCTCTCTTACGACGCTTCGAAAGCTGCTCTAAATTCGTTTACCATTCATCTCGCGTACGAGCTAAAGGACACCAAAATTAAAGTGAACTCCGCGCACCCCGGATGGGTTAAGACCGATATGGGCACCGACGCCGCGCCTATGGAACTTCCGGAAGGCGGCAAAACCGGCGTGGCTCTCGCCCTCCTCGATGACAGCGGACCCAGCGGCGGCTTCTTCCACTTAGGTCAAACGCTGCCCTGGTAGCGGATTCGGCCAGTTAACCGGTCCCAAAGCAAAAAGGGGCGGATTACTG
>CAVXRP010000022.1:0-130125 GCA_963764105.1 Bryobacterales bacterium | reverse complement strand
CGGGATCGGGTGAGGAGGAGAAATCGAAGAACACTTGAACCTGCAGCGTATGCAGCCGGGCGATTTCATTGAGCAAATCGGCGCCCGTAGCAATCGCGGCAATGCTTCGATTTCGGCCGCAGCGGCGTCGCACCCAGCTTTTGAATCTCGTCTTTCGCCATGCACGATTGATAAAAACCGCCCACCTTTTGATCGGTCGAACTGCGCTCCATATGCGCGGCCAGTCTTCTAAAATAGAACGCAGAATCTTCTGGTTGCTTTCGAACAGCACATCGAAGCGCCCCCACGACGCTTCATCAGGCGGTATAGGATTGGCCTTCAGCCAGCCGCCGCACGCATATCGATAGAAGTTCTTGCACGGGTCGGCCGTTTTGTCGATGGCGCTCAGGTCAAGCCCACTCTGCCCCTGCCCGTAGACACAAGGGGCGAGCAAGAACCACGTTAGCGCGGTGGCGCAGGCGGTTTCGCCTGCGTTCCTCACCATACCCGGCACGCCTTGGCCGAAACCATCGGCTGACCCTCCGAACAACTGAAGGCGTTCGCGAATTCCGGCATGTTCTGCAGCACGCCATCCACCCTGAATTCACCCGGTGAATGCGGATCGGTGCGCGCCAGCGTCTTAGCAGCCTCCGGCCGTTCGTTCTGACACCAGATTTGCGCGTAGCCCAGGAAGAAGCGTTGTTGCGGCGCAAAACCGTCCAGCTTCTCTTTACTGACCGAACCATCCTCCATAGCGCTTAGCAAAGCCATAAACGCTAAGCGAATGCCTGCATTATCCGCGCCGTTCTCGCCGAGTGTGAGCCGCCCGTTCAAGTTCACGCCTTCCACTGGGCTAAATCCCGAGTATTCGTCGGCAATGCAATCCGCGCGTTTTTTAAACTCCTCCGCATCTTTCGCCGTCCACCAGTCGCGCAGATTACCGTCGGCGTCAAACTGGCGGCCTTGATCGTCAAAGCCATGCGTGAGCTCATGCCCGATCACCGCGCCGATGCCGCCAAAATTTTGCGCCATGTCGGCGCCCGCCGTATAGAAAGGCGGCTGCAGGATGCCGGCGGAAAATTGATGTTATTTTGCAACGGATTATAGTACGCGTTCACCGTCGGCGGAGTCATGCCGAACTCCGCACGGTCCACCGGTTTGCCGATCTTATTTACCGTGCGGTGAATCTCAAACTCGCGCGCGTCGCGCACATCGGAAACAAGATTGCTGTTAATAGCCACCCCGGAATAATCTTTCCATTTCTCCGGATACCCAATCTTATTGGTCACGCCTTTCAGCTTCACCAGCGCTTGTTCTTTGGTGGCGCCGCTCATCCACGTCAGCGAATCAATGTCGGCGGCCATTTCCTTTTCGATGAGGGCTACAAGTTGGCGGGTGCGCTCTTTTGATTGGCCGGGAAAGGCTTTCTCCACATATTTCTCTCCCACCGCATCGCCCAGACTTCGGTCTGTCAGTTGCACGCAACGCTTCCAGCGCGGCTGCAGCTCTTTCGCGCCGTTGAGGTAGCGCTGGTAAAAATCGAAATCCGCTTCCACAAACGGCTTGCTCAGCTCACTGGCATAGTTGTTGATGTAATGCCAGCTGAGATAGCTCTTAAGGTCCTCAAGACTGCTGGAATCGGATCACCTTCCAAGGCTCTTGAAGAAGTCGGGCACCCAAACATTGAGTGAATCAAAGCCTGGCGCGGCCCGATCCTTAAAGTATTGCTTGAAGTCGAACTCCGGCGTCAAGCGCCAGTTGCGCCACGCTCATGTTGTTGTGCAGCAGCCGCGGATTGCGCCGCTCCGTTCTATCGAGCGACGCCTTTGCTAAAGACGTCTCGAGTGCCAGCACCGCCTTAGCTTTCGCTGCCGCCTCACTCGCTGCAACGCCGGTGAGTTGAAACATCCGCGTCATGAGAGCGAGATACTTCTGGCGTGTCTCTTCATCCTTTTCTTGAAGGTAGTAGCTTTTGTCGGGCACCCCCAAGCCACCCTGGTCGACATCGGCAATCGTCATGCGCGCGTTATCCGGATCGGGAGTGGAATTAAAACGAAAGAACGCGTCGACGCCTTGATTGTGGAAACGGGCCACCTCAGCGGCCAACGCGCCTTTGTCGCCAAGAGCTTGGATGCGTTCGAGCACCGGCTTGATGGGAGTGTCAGCCCGCCTCATCAATGGCCGTTTCGTTCATGCAAGCGCTGTAAAACGTGCCGATTTTTTGATCCACCGGCGAACGGCTCAAGTGCGCCGCGGAATCGTCCAGAATGTCACGTAGAATCTTTTGATTGCGCTCCTGCAGTTCGTTGAAACGTCCCCATCGCGAATACTGCGGCGGAATCGGATTGGTTTTCTTCCAGCTGCCGCAAGCATACAAGTAGAAGTTCTGACAGGGATTGACCGCCGGATCAATCGATTTAATATCAATGCCATCGAGTTCGCGGAATTCTGAGAGAACAACGTCGAACACAGCAAAAGCCCAAGAGCGAACGACAGACCGTAAGCACGCATGTCTCAGGAATAACAGATTCGAATCTCGTGACTGAGCCGCGACGAGGCCGCACTCGGCGAAAACCTCACGCCTCATCTTCGCGTTCGCGTTCGAAGATCAATTCGAAATAATGCGGCACTGCCGGCTGTTCGGGTGCGTGTATTTGTACGAATCGCCAACCCTCTGCCGCCTGCTGGGCAATGACGGCGTGGTGCCCGAGATCCGTCGCGTTCTTCAGCGTTTTGGCGGCCGCGGAAGCTGAACGAATTTGTACTCATATTTTGCCGGGCGCGTACCACGGGCTTTCAATTGCTGCCGCAAACAATCGGCGAGCAGTGCCGAGATGCTTTCCCCTAATTCCTCCTGAGCGCGTTCAAAGAGCGGGAGGTCCGCATCCTTTACATAAAGCGTTTTAGTTGGCATATAAGTATATATATACATATACTTATAGCCTTGTCAAGTCCCGGATGCCCGCTCGGTCCGGAGAGACTCAGACTCGCGCGCCGGCAAACAGGTCGCCGTTCCATCTGGCACCTATTTCAGTCCGGCCATTGGTCGTAGCAGCGTCGGCTTCGATGTCGATTTCAATTTCGACGTCCGGTCGCAAGAATGAGGTGCCCAGTTCCATAAGATTGTCGCGAGTCATACCGAAATCCCCCCTTTTGGCCGCAGCGATGGCGTGAAAGCTAGCGCGTGCCGGCTTGCGGATGTTGTGGGCGCGCCACCGCCACGAAGACGCCGCACATCTCTGGCTGCGCGAACAGATCCGTCAGGTAGTGGCCCACGAGAAACGTCGAAAACCGTAACACAAAGTCCCGGCGCGAAAGCAACGCCATGGCTATCGCCACAACAAAAGTTCATAAGAAATCTCCTCGCTTCTTCATGGCCGAACAAGCCGTCGTAGCTGGCCATTTATCCATCATCTGTCGACGCTCGCGCTTTCCTGTCCGGCGAACCGACGAACGCTGAAAGCGATCGGCAGGCCCACCACGATCATGTGCACAAGAAGCCCTTGAACCAAATCAAGATATGGATACGGACCCTTTGCGTGAAGCGCCGAAAGCGGCAAAACAATCAGGCGCATCACCAGTTCGACTGCCGCGCCAAAGAACAAGCCGCAAATCAAGGGATGTTGGGTTAGGAACGTCAATTTGCGGCTTGCAGAAAAGTAAACAGCGGCTGCCGAAGTGGCGATCAGGAAGTGCAGGAGCACCCCGAAAGCGTAGGTAAGCCCGCCTCCACCGAAAGCCTGCGGACCCAGCAAGCCGGCAGCGATCGCCAGCGGAATCTTTGCTCCAAACAAAATGAGAGCTTGCGTGAGGTCGAGCGTTCCAGCAACAAGTCCGCCCACTGCGATTGCCAAAACAGCATTACGGGTGCTCGACAGCCCGCGAAAGGAATGATCAACAATAGTGCTTTCGAATGGCATCCTAAACCCCTCAATGAGCATAAGATCGTTCGACGCGCATGCCAAGAGACAAGCGGCGATCAGCCGCGACTTTGCGACGAGTCGTGCGGTGGATACGCCCAGCCGATTTCAGCAGAAGCGTCTAGCTCGATAAAATGGACAGGTTGTCCCGCAGTAGTGTCCAGCGTCGCGCCCTTTCTTTTTGGCCCCTGCAACTCGGCGGGTGGCTTCTTTATGCGTCGGCGACAGCCGTCTCCTACATTCCGTTTCGCCACATGCGCGAGCAAGTGGATTACCAGGCCGCGCTGCTCTCCTCTACCTTCTCAGCGAGCTTCGTACTCTATGCCTCTTGTGGTTTTCTCTGGCGCAGGTCGACCCCCTTAGCTTCAGCTCTATCTCTGTCCGTGGCACTTTCTTACCTTCTGGGTGTTATGTGTACCGTGGTATCGGCTCTGGTGGCGCTGCATCTGACCGGCTCCCGGGAACCGCTCAGCTGGAGTTTGGTCGCGGCCCAAGCGTTTGAAGCGACCATCGTGTTGGTCGCTTGGAGCGCGCTCTACTTCGGGATTAAGCATTACGAAACCGCCGAGGAGCAGAGAGCCAGAGCGTTAGCGGCGGAAGAAACCGCGCGCGAGGCCCAACTACAGGCGCTCCGTTACCAGCTGCAGCCGCACTTTCTGTTCAACACTCTAAACGCGATTTCGTCGCTGGTCGTGATGAAGCAGCCCGAGCTGGCTACTGAGGTCATCGCCAAGCTTGCCGCCTTGCTGCGAAATACCCTCAACCTTCCAGAAGCTCATACTGTCACCCTCCGCGAAGAGCTCGCCGTGATCGAGGAATATCTTTCCATCGAACAGATCCGCTTTGGATCTCGCCTTGCCGTCGCGCTGGAAGTCGATTCAGCGGCTTATGCGGCTCAGGTTCCGCGCTTCATTTTGCAACCACTTGTCGAGAATGCCATACGGCACGGTATTGCACGTTGTCCGACCGGAGGAAAGATCGCCATTAGAGCTTCTGCGATCGAAGGGCAGCTCCGAATCGAGGTCGAGAACGACCGTACCACAGCCGAACAGCCTTCCAACGATAAAGGACATGGCCTTGGCTTGCCGAACACCAGGACGCGGCTCGAAAAACTCTACGGAGAGCATGGTAGCCTGACCGTCACGACCGATCGGAACGACCGCTTCTTGATCTCGATGTGCTTTCCTCTGACAAACGAATCGTCAACCTTCCCATCACAGGTCGGCCAATGAGTGTTCGGGTTCTGGTGGTTGATGATGAGCCTTTGGCTCGAGCCGGAATTACGGCGCGCTTAGCTCCCTATTCCGACATGTTGCTCGTTGGGGAGTGCAGTACGGGCGAGGAGGCGTTCATTTCGATTCCACGTTTGTTGCCTGATCTGATCTTTATCGACATTGAGATGCCTGGCATTTCGGGATTGGATCTCTTACGGAGCCTGCCTAAGGAGCAAGCCAGATGCATTGTGTTTCTTACAGCACATGAAGAGTACGCGCTGGACGCTTTCAACGTTGAAGCGCTGGACTATATTCTCAAACCGATTGACGAGGCACGATTTGCAGCCTGT
This sequence comes from Bryobacterales bacterium, assembly GCA_963764105.1. Classification (GTDB taxonomy): domain Bacteria; phylum Acidobacteriota; class Terriglobia; order Bryobacterales; family Bryobacteraceae; genus Bog-105. The sequence continues at coordinate 124,662 of CAVXRP010000022.1, read as the reverse complement.
ATTGACCGTGCGAGGAGGATGTTATCTCTCCATCGACAGGAGGCGAATTTGGAGAAGCTTTACGGACTCCTAACGAGCACAGACAAACGGGACACCGAGGCTCTCATCAAACGCTTCCCCGTGCGGCGAGGCAATGAATTCACATTCATCCAGGTTGGCGATGTGGATTGGATCGAGGGGCTGGGGGACTACGCCGGTTTGCACGTTGGCCCTAAAACCCATTTAGTGCGCGAACCTCTCAGTTCGTTGGAAGTCCGTCTCGACAGGACGCAGTTCGTACGGATTCACCGCTCGACGATTGTTCAGGTTGAGCGCATTGTGCGCCTCGCGCCTTCAACAAATCGAGATGCGATTCTAATGCTACGCGACGGCAACACGTTGCGTGTGAGCCGAACGTATCGCTCACGTCTTGAAGAAGTTCTGCATTCGTCCTAGCGGATGCGAGCGGCGACTCGCGTAATAATTTTGTGATGAGGGAACTCGCTGTCCTCAGCCTGCTGCTGGCGGCCACACTGCCATTCGCCCAGGACCAGCCCCTGCTTTTCCATGCAACCTCCGAGTTGGTCCTGGTCGACGTACAGGTTCTCCACACCAAGACAAGCGCCCCGGCGCCCAGTCTCCAGGCTGGCGATTTCCAGATATCCGAGGAGGGTGTCCCTCAGCAAATAATTCATTTTTCGCGCGACGAGTTCCCGCTCTCAGTGGTCCTGCTCTTCGACCTCACCGACAGCGTGCGCACGGAACTGAAGCGACTGGCGGAAGGAGCGACCACCGCGCTCGAACATTTCAAACCCGCCGATGAAGTTGCGGTGATGGTCTATTCGGGCCATGCCAGCTTGGTCGACGGGTTCACCACTGATCGCCGTCGAACCCGGCATGCCATCGAAAAGGCCGCGTCCATGAAGTCGGGCGAGCCGGCCTACTTCAACGAGGCTGTCTATCAGGCGACCGTCGAGCTTCGCCAAGCCAGCGGCCCGGCGAACAGGCGCGTGATCATCTGGCTAACCGATAATCTGCCAAATGTTCCCTCTAACAAGAAATATGTCGCTCACACCGAAGTCGAAGCACTCCGTGCGCTGCATGAAGAAGCCGTGGTCGTCGCCCCGATCTTGCTGAGAAGTCCACTTTGGGCCGTTCTGGGACCGATGGTACGAGCAGCGGAAGCTTCCCAGGAAAAGTCCTTTCCGCCAGGCGATGCCCGCAACTACGCGGAATTGACCGGCGGCCAGGCAGTCGGTCTCCGCGGAAAGCAACCGGAGGAACGTCTTGCCCAGTTGATCGACGAACTGCGTGCGCGCTACACCATCGGCTACCATCCCTCCGATCCGCAACCGGCCGGGACGTTCCGCAAAATCCGTGTAGCTTTAGTTCTGACTCCAACCCTCCGGCCCAAGGAGTGGACCGTCCTCGCACGTCAAGGCTACTACCGCAAATAGCCCGCGACAAAGCGCGTCCTGAGTCACCCTATCGACGAGCATCCTGCCCGCTTGAAGGGGACTTTTCGTCCTTACCCGCTTTCCCATCCAGTTGAACCGTCACCTCAGCCGACATACCAGGCCGCACCCTGTTCAAGTCCCCGTTGACCGGGGTTGAAGCTGATGCGGACCGGAGACGTTGCACCACCTTTACGTAGTTGCCGGTGGCGTTCTCAGGTGGAAAAAGACTGGTTCGATCGCCCGTGGCGGCGGGCATGTACTCCACTGTCGCCGCAAACGTTCTGCTTAACGCATCTACCACCACGCTGGCAGCCTGGCCGACGTGCATTTTTCCGAGTTGCGTCTCTTTGAAATCGGCTGTCGCCCACTCGTTCTCGGTCTGCGCGATCACCACCAGTTGCTGGCCCTCCGAAACTCTTCCGCCAATCTTCGGCGCTGCGCTGGCTGGCGATTCCATCCACCGGCGAAACAATGTGGCAGTAGCTCAAGTTGAGGAGCGCTGTGTCCAACTGGGCTTTGGCCGCCGCCGCATTAGCGGCCTGCGATTTTATGTTCGCCTGTCTGATGGCCACCTGGCGGGGTGCATTCTGCCTGTCTTCACGAAGTTTGCTTTCTTGCTCCGACAATTGCGCGCGCCGCGCATCCACCATCTTCCGCGAGGATTCGGCTGCCGCCCGGCCGGCCTCAACGGCGGCCTGCTGCGAAGCAGCGGTGGCGACATACTGATCGTACTCGGATAAGGCAATTTCGTGCTTGCCCACCAGTTCCTTGTAACGTGCAAGATCGGCCTGGCTCTTGCGGTTGTCCGCTTCCGACTGACGCAGCGTGGCCACGCTGTTGTAATAGTCATACTGTGCGCGGGCAATCGCTGCTTCCGCATTCTGCACAGTCGCCGAGTCGCTTTCCACAGCGCTTCGGTTCGAGTCTGCGTGATCGGCACATTGGGATTCTGGGCGGCGAGCTGCGCCAGCTCTTGCTGATACTGCGCGCGATACTGCTCCACCTGCGCCTGGTAATCGCTGGGGTCCAGATCCACCAGAGCATCGCCGGCCTTCACCGGTTGATCGCTCTCCACATAGACCGCTTTCACCGTTCCCGCCACGGCGAAGCAATCGGATTGAGATGTCCATTGATCTGGGCATCGTCGGCGGATTCGTAGGTGCGCGAGTACAGCCACTATCCAATTCCCGCGCCCAGCACAACAACGGCCGCCACGGCGCCAATGAGAATTCGCCTGCGCTTAGTCGCTGGGTCTAAGGGCTTCTTTTCCGCATCGTCCTTCTTGTCCGTCTCTGCTTTGTCTTCTGGCTTGTAGTCCTGTTCTGCCGAGGCCACTGTCTCCTGCGACTGCGCTACCTCCACCGAGTTAGTCACGCCGGAAGGGAAGCGGTCAATGGATTGCGTCAGCGTCTCAGCCGCAAGTTGGCGATTCTCCCGCGCTACCTTGACTTGCTCGGAGGCCAACTCTAGATCGACATAAGCCTGCCGTACGTCCAGATCCACCGCGCCCTGTAGATCAACGCTCCCTCTCTCTGCGGGCGGATCAGTTTAGCACCCAATCGACTACGGACTGCTCGCGATTCGCTGGTAAGCAGCTGATTCGAAACAACAAGCGCACTTCCGTACGAGCCCGCCGCGTTTGTCGCATCGGCCCAAACCCTCCCAACAACCGCAACGTCGCAACCCATTCCATCCTCGCGTCCGTCTAAACATGGCACAATCCAGAGAGTGCATTGGGGTCTGCATGTCAAAATTCAACAATACTCGCGACGGGAACGTCTCGTTTGTTTGTGTAGTGGGAGAATCGCCAAAGATCACGGAGGCTCTTGTGTGAACCGTTCTAAACTAGTTGCTGTCATCAGCTTCTTACTCGCTGCCGCCCAGCCCTCGCTTGCCCAAGCAGCATCGGCCGGCCATTCTGTCCGCTGCACGGGCCGCACCATCGCCCTCAATTCATTCCTCCTGCAGGTACCTCGCCAATTTGGCTCGGGTGGCCAGCTCACCTTGCTCAGCATCGTAGAAAACGGCTCACGAGTCAATTCTGGCGATCTCCTCGCCGAGTTTGATGCCACCGACCAACTAAAACAAGCCCGCGATGCCCTCGCCAAATTTGACGACCTCTCTCATCAAGTCGATCAAAAGCGCGCCGAGCAAAAAAACAATGCTGAAAAGCGCAATTCCGATCTGATTCAGGCCGAATCCGATCTGAAAAAAGCCGAAATCGATATTCAGAAAGGCCCCGTCCTGGCCGACCTCGAACAGCAGAAAAACACTGTCAAGCTGGAAGACGCCCGCGCCCATGTCGCCAGTCTTCAGCGCGCCAATCATTTTCACGATCAAGCCGAAGCCGCCGAGCTTCGCATCCTCGAACTTCAGCGCGACCGCCAGAAGCTCACCGTCGAACGCCAGAAGGAAAACGCCTCGCTTCTCACGCTTCGTGCCACCATTTCAGGCATGGTCGCCCTCGAAAACACTTGGCGCGGTAACTCCATGGGCCATGCCCAGGAGGGTGATCGCCTCTATTCCGGCGAAGCGCTCCTGCGCGTTTTCGATCCCTCGTCCATGGTTGTGTTGGTTTCCGTCGGTGAACCCGACGGCGCCATCCTGAAACCCGGAGCCAAGGCTACCGTGCATCTCGACGCCTTTCCCGATCTCAACTTCACTGCCCATTTCGATTCCGCCAGCCCAGTCGCCACCTCCGGCTTTGCCAGTTCCGTAAAAACGTTCACCGCCCGCTTTGTTCTCGACCAATCCGACGCTCATTTATTGCCCGACCTCTCCGCCGCCGTCGATATCGAGGTGACTCCATAATGCCCGCTTTCATCCGCCGTCGCCACCCGAACCGCGACTGCCGGCCAACCCATGGTGATGAAAAACCTCCAATTTCGCACCGTGGCCAACCGAGCCGCGACTGTGAAGGAGCGGCACACTACAGCGCCAATTCCACCCGGCCTTTCAACGGAATCAACCCATAATGCTCGAACTCCTATCCAAACGCCGCACCCTCTGGATTCGTCTGGCAATCGTAGCTTTGGCCATCGCCGGAACCGCCTTCGCCTGGAAACAATACAGCCACCGGCAACACGACAGCGTCGACGTACCCACCGCCCCGGCGCGCCGCGGCGAATTCGCTGTCATGATCCATTGCCGCGGCGCACTCAGTGCCCGCCGCTCCGTCCAATTGACGGCTCCCGTGGGAGTGCAGGATTTGCAAATCGTCTGGCTCGCGCCCACCGGCAGCGAAGTGAAGGAAGGCCAGCCCGTCATTCGCTTTGATCAAAGCAAACTGCAGCAGGAAGCCGTCGAAAAGCGCGTCGCCCTTCGCCAGGCGCAAGCCACGCTCGACCAAGGGGAAGCCCAGGCCCACATGCAGGCCGAACAAGATAAGGTCGATCTCGCTTCCGCCCGTTATCAAATGGAAAAGGCCCGCCTTGAGGCGTCAAAACAAGCGATCGTCAGCGCGTCCGACGGCCAGAAGAGTGCCATCGATCTTCGCCTTGCCGAAGAGAAAGTCACTCTGCAAGTCTCAGCCTCCGATCTTCATCAGAAATCGAACGAGGCTAAGAATGCCTCCTCCCGCCGTCTGCGCGATGAAGCGCGCATGGAACTCGCCCGCGCCGAGCAGCGGCTGACTCTCATGCAACTCAAGTCTCCCCTCAACGGCGTCGTGAATTACTTAAACAACCGCTCTCAGGGATGGATGAATGCCCAGCCTTTCAAAGCGGGAGATCACGTTGCCTCAGGTGCCGCCATCGCCGAGATTCCCGATCTCTCCACCCTTGAGATGGAGAGCAAAGTGGAAGAGACCGACCGCGGCCGTATCGCTGAAGGCGACTCAGTCTTGGTGCACGTCGATGCCTTTCCCGAAAGGGTCTTCAATGCCACACTCCTTTCCATTTCTCCACTCACCGAACAGAGTTTCGATGAATGGCCGCCCGTCTCCACCTTTCGCGCCTTTGCCCATATCGATCCGACCGATCCACGCTTGCGGCCCAGCATGAACGCGGCGGCCGATATCATCCAGACCAAACTGCCCAACGCCACCAGCATTCCGGCCAAGGCATTGTTCACCTATCAGGGCCGCCCTGTCGTCTATGTGAAAGCCGACGGCGCCTATCGAAAGACGCCCGTTAGCGTCCGCGCCCGCAATACCGATGAGATCGCCGTCGACGGGTTGGCCCCCGGCAGCATGGTCGCTCTGATCGATCCGGAGCTCGCCAAAAAATGAGCGCCGCCGTACAACCGTTAGCCGTAATCCCCACTCGCAAGGCCATCTTGCGCGCATTGCTGTGGCTCGCAGCCATCGCCCTTGTCGCCTGGCTGGCGTTCTGGGCGTCGCGCCGCCTCACCGCCCCCAAGCAAGTCGTCATTCCTACTGTGAAAGTGCGCCGCGGCGATTTGAGTCTCGCCCTCACCGCCCGCGCCGAACTGCGCGGCGGCAATCCCGAAACTTTGGCCGCTCCCATGACCGGCGATGTCGAACAGCACATCACATCTATGCTGAAATCCGGTGACAACGTCAAACCGGGCGATGTCGTTGTCCAGCTCAACACCAGCGAACAGGAGTTCAAGCTGAAAGAAGCCCAGTCGGATCTGGCGGAGGCCGATCAACATCTCATCCAGGCCAAAGCGCAGCGCGACGCCGAAACCGAAGAGGGCGCCTATGAGTTATCGAAAGCTAAGTCCGACGTGACATTGGCCGAATTGGATGTGAAAAAGAATCCCCTCTTGCCGGCCATCGTGGCGCGTCAGAATGACTTGGCCTTAGCCGCCGCCCGCGACAAGCTCGCGCAGCTCGAACACAACATCGGCAATCGTCAAACCACCAACGCCGCCGCCATCGCCATTCAAGACGCCGCCCGCACAAAAGCCTTGGAAGCCATCAAAATGGCCCAGGAACACATTGAGTCCATGACCCTCAAAGCCAACCACGCCGGCTACGTCTCTATTAAGGCAACGGAGCCGAATATGATCGGCCCCGGCATGGTGCTGCCGCCATTCCAGGTGGGCGATACCGTCCGTCCTGGCTTGGCCATCGCCGAAATTCCCGATCTCGAAAAGTGGGAGGTCGCCGCTCGCATGGACGAGATGGATCGTGGCCATGTGGCGCTCAACGACAAGGTAGCTATTTCAGTCATCGCGCTCCCTGGTCGCCAATTCCACGGCCATGTGAGTAATCTCGGCGGCACCATGGGCTCGTTTTGGGACCGGCATTTCGAATGCAAGATTGCGCTCGACGATCCCGTTCCCGAACTTCGCCCTGGCATGAGCGCCATGATTGTCATGACCACCGACGAACTGCGCAACGTTCTCTGGATTCCCGCTCAGGCGCTCTTCGAAGCCGATGGCCGCACTTTTGTCTACGTGCGAGCCGGTAAAAGTTTCGCCGCCAAGGATGTAAAGCTGGTCCGCCGCAATGAGACCCGCGCCATTATTACGGGAGTCGCCGAAGGGCAGGAGGTCGCTCTCTCTAATCCGCTTGAAACCGCCAAGAAGAAAGAGTCCGCCGCCAATCCGCTGCAATCGGTGCAGAAATGAGCCAGGCCCTTGCGCTCTCCCGCTATGGGTCCGACCTTGCACAAGCCGGCCAGAACCTCTTAGCGCAAAAAACCCGCAGCATTCTCACCGCCCTCGGCATTATCTTCGGCGTCGGCGCAGTCATCGCCATGCTGGCCATCGGCGCCGGCGCACGTGCCGAATCGCTGCGCTTTATCGAAGAGTTGGGCGTACGCAATCTCCTTGTCGAATCGCGTCCCGCTGCCAGTGACCAGGAACTCTCGCAGCGCCGCCGCTCTTCCCCCGGCCTCACCGAACGTGACGTGCGCATTCTCGAAGGCAATGTCGATTCCCTCGAAACGCTTGTCACCCCGCAAGGGTCTGCATCCGGCTGCCGTCCTCCCAAAGCCTTCCAAAGAGATGCCGGAATTGTTCGGCGTGCGGCCCTCTTATGCCCTGATTCACAACTGGCGGCTCGCCGAAGGGCACGCTTTCACCCCGCAAGACAACGAAGCCGGCGCCGCCGTCTGCGTCCTCGGCGAAGCAGCCAAAGTCTCATTGTTCGGCTATGGTTCGGCGCTCGATAAATACGTCAAGGTTAACGATACCTGGCTCCGCGTCATTGGCTCGCTCCAAGAGCAGACCGCCTCCGGATCCAGCCTCTCGCAAGATCCCAATCAAGTCATCTATACGCCGTTGCGCACCATGCAGTATCGCTTTTTCGACGTCAGCGGCTATCTCAAAGACGAGTTGGATGGCGTCGACGTCCGCCTGAAAACCGGCGCCGATAGTCGTCGAAGTCGTCCAAGGTCGTCGTCGCCATCCTCAATTCCACTCATCACAACACGCCCGATTTTACCGTCACCATTCCGGCCGAACTGCTGGCCGAAAAGGAGCGGTCGCAAGCCATCTTTACCTACGTGATGGTCGCCATCGCCGCCATCTCTTTACTCGTCGGCGGTATCGGCATTATGAATATCGTGCTCGCCACCGTTCTTGAACGTACCCGCGAAATCGGCATCCGCCGCGCTACTGGAGCGCGCCGCTCCGACATCGTTCGCCAGTTCCTCTTTGAATCGATTTTGATTTCCAGTCAGCGGCGGCGTACTGGGCATCGGCTTCGGCTACTTTCTCGCGTGGCTCATTGCCGCTTCCGCCGGTTGGAGCACCATCGTCACACCCGCCTCCATCGTCATTGCTTTCGGAGTATCGGCAGTGGTTGGTTTGGTTTTTGGTATTTACCCGGCGCGAAAGGCGTCCAGAATCGATCCCATTGAAGCTCTTCGTTATGAATAAAACGATTGCTGTACTCCTCGTCGCCGCAGCCATCTGGCCATGCGCGGCGGACGATCTGTTGACCAGCTATTTCAGCCGAAGACCGAAAGCCGGCAAGTGAAAGTCCGCGAAGTCGAGGGCCTTCGACAAACACATTATCGATGGCAAGCTCCACCTGCGCCTGCACGACTTTCTGGAACTGGTTCTCAAGAACTCCGCCGATATTCAGATCACCCGGATGGACGTCTACACCGCCGCTGCCGCGATAACCGCCGCCGAAGCGCCCTTCGATCCGCTTTTCAACCCCAGCTTCACGGCCTCTCGCACGCTTACACCTCCTTCACCCTTCTTTTTTTCCCAGGGCACTTTTAGCAACCTCAACCAGCAATCGAGTATTCAATACAGCGAACTATTGCCAACCGGTCAAACCATTGGTTCCACGTTTCAGATTGACCGCATTTCCGGGCGACGGTTATTCTTCTCCTGAGCTTGTTCGGTACTCTCAACTTCTCCATCACTCAACCGCTGCTGCGCAATCGGAACAACATTGAAAACCGCGGCCCCATCACTCTGGCGCGCTCCCGACTCAACGTGACATCGGAACTCAGTGAGGCGACGATCGGCAGCGGCGTCGCCGACGCAGCGCGCCAATATTGGAGTGCGGTTTTGGCTCGCGACAGCATTCGCGTACAGGAGCAAACAGTTGGCCTGGCGCAGAAAGCATTCGAGCGCGATAAAAAAGCCTTAGACTTGGGCGCCATTAGCAGGCTCGACATTTTTCAATCGGAGACGCAGGTGGCCGAGCGCAACCGCGATCTCATCGCCGCACGCTATCAATACACCGCCGCGCTCGACGGTTTGCGCCGGCTGATCGGCGCCGACATCACACCAAGCCTACGCGCCACTGAGATCGTGATCGAAGACGATCCCGCCACCCTCCCGGCCAGGAACGAGATCCTGCCCTTTGAAGAAGCACTCAGCAAAGCCCTGGCAGCTCGTCCGGAAATGCAGGCCGCCGGTGAGCGGATTTCCATGGACGAACTGAGTGCGCGCATCTCCCGCCAAGGTTTTGTGCCACGGCTCGATCCGCACACTCAACGGAGGTTCCAGCGGCCCAGCCGCCAATTTCGGCGCTGCCGGCGTCGTGTTTCCGGGCCTCGGACAGACTCTAAAGCAAGTCTTGGGATTTAATTATCCGAGTTATGGCTTGGCCTTGAATGTGACAGTCCCGTTTCGCAATAGCACCGCGCAAGCTGGCCTGGCCGACGCTTTGGTCAGCAAAACCCGCGACGTCTTATCAGCGCCGTCAAACGCAGGAACAAATCGTCCTCGACGTCCGTCGCGCCATCACCTCCATCGAACTGGCTAAGGCCACCATCGATGCCGCCATTCGCTCGCGTGACCTGGCACGCCAGAACGTCGAAGCCGAACAACAGAAATACTCGCTCGGCCTCACCACCGCGTTTGAGTTTCTCGATTCTCAAACAACCCTCGCGACCACCGAGAACGCGCTCTTAGGCGCTTACGTTACCTATCAACAGGCTTACGTCAGCTACCAGCAAGCAACATGGACTCTGCTCGACGGCCTTGGAGTCGTAGTAGAGAAACCCCAGGTCCGCTAACGCCTGGGGCGGGCCTCCCGGCGAGCTTTAGCGGAGGCTTTGGGGCGGGATGCGATCAATTAGGCTGCGGATGGCTCCCACCAGATCGTCGACTTTGCCGGCCAGCTTGTCGATCCTGGCATCCTGTTGATCCATGCGCTTTTCGGCCTGGTTCATCCTCTCCGCCAGCGCGACCGTCAGCAGAGCGGCCTGTTCTAATGTTTTTTCGACGCGCTCGAAGCGGGAGAGGTAGTCGCCGTTTTCGTCTGCCATTTGAATCCCTTCTTTCATCATATAGGTCTTCTTCAACGGCGCAATAATGTTCAAAGGACATCATGCATCTCGAATCCGCCCAAAACTTCATTGCCGGTACTTGGACCCCGGCCCTCGCTGGCCAAACTATGCCCGTCTTCGAACCCGCCACCGGCCAGCCGTTCGCCGCCATAGCCGATAGCACAGCGCAAGACATCGACCTCGCCGTCCGCGCCGCGCGCCAGGCATTCGATGAAGGGCCCTGGGGCAAGACCACCGCTGTGGATCGCGGCCGCATGCTCAGCCGCCTCGCTGCCCTCATCCTTCAGCACGCTGCCGAATTATCCGCCATCGAAGCGCGTGACACAGGTAAACCCAAAAGCGCCGCGGAAGCCGATATCGCCGCCTTGGCCCGTTACTTCGAGTTCTACGGCGGCGCCGCCGATAAGTTGCATGGCGAAGTGATCCCATATCTCGCGGGTTATCACGTTTCCGTCCTGCGCGAGCCGCACGGGGTCACTGGTCATATTCTTCCTTGGAATTACCCCGCGCAAATGTTCGGTCGCACCTTAGCGCCGTCTCTAGCCGTCGGCAACGCAGTGGTTCTCAAACCGGCCGAAGATGCCTGTTTATCATCACTCCGCATCGCTGAATTGGCGCGCGAAGCTGGCTTTCCCAATGGCGCCATCAACATCGTTACTGGCAAAGGAGCAACCGCCGGCGCAGCTCTCGCCTCACATCCCGGAGTCGATTTCCTCTCATTCACCGGCTCGCCCGCAGTTGGTCAAGTCATTCAGAAGCTAGCGGCCGATCACTTCATCACTTGCACTCTCGAACTCGGCGGTAAGTCTCCGCAAGTTGTCTTCGCCGATGCCGATATGGACGCTGCCGTGCCCGTTCTCCGCAAAGCCATCATTCAAAACACCGGCCAGACCTGTTCCGCCGGTAGCCGCGTTCTTGTCGAACGCAGCATCTACGATAACCTCATTGAACGTTTGCGTGAGTCTTTCTTGAAGGTCCGCGTCGGCGCGCCTGAAATGGATCTCGATTGCGGTCCTATCATCAACGAGAAGCAAAAGCAGCGCGTACTCGCGTTTGCCGAAGGCGCCGAACGCGAAGGCGCTTCGCTTCTCGCCGAAGGCTCTATCGACGCGCACGTCTCACCCGGCGGCTATTACGTCAAGCCGATGCTATTCGGTTCCGTGCCGCGCACTGCCACTCTCGCCCACGAAGAAGTCTTCGGCCCTGTTCTGAGCGTTCAGCCGTTTACCGACGAGGCCGATGCCGTCGCTCTTGCCAATTCCACCGACTACGGCTTAGTGGCCGCGGTCTGGACCCGCGATGGCGCACGCCAAATCCGCATGACGAAGAAGATTCGCGCTGGCCAGGTATTCGTAAATTGTTACGGGGCCGGCGCCGGTATCGAACTGCCGTTCGGGGGAATTGGCAAAAGCGGCCACGGTCGCGAAAAGGGCTTCGCTGCTTTGCATGAGTTCTCTCGAACCAAGACGATGGTCGTCAATCATGCTTGAGAGCATTTAGCTCGCGGCCGTCGCATAACTCGCACTGATCGCCTGCCAGATGCTGACAACCTCGCTTCTAAGTCCGCTCAATACTCCAACGCCCGCCAGGGCGAAGAACGCGACCAGCAAGGTGTACTCCACCATCTCTTGGCCGTTTTCGTTTCTCCAGAAGGCGAGCACTTGTTTCATGTATCCAGTGTAGGGACGGTTCCAACCGGTTTGGAAGGGGATAGTGTGTCATGGGACGTTGGCGGCTGAATCGCCCAGTCGACTCATCCCGCGCCTACCTGCGCTCAAGTACTAGTCGTACTGAAAGATGGTTAGAATGGAGCATGTCCGCGGCTTCGGAAGTCTGAATGTTGGCAATTGTCATCAATCTTCTACAATTCTCTTTCGTTGCCTTAACTTCAATTTTCTTCCTGGTCGACCCGATCGCCGCCGTGCCCACTTTCCTGAGCATTACCGCGCACGCGGACGCTCAGCAAAGGCGGCACATGGCTTGGCGTGCGGCGGTGACCTGTTTTGTGGTGTTATCCAGCTTTACGATCGCTGGAACGCTGATTTTCAAGCTGTTCGGCATAACCCTGGCCGCCTTTAAGATTGCCGGAGGCCTCATCCTTCTCTTAATTGGCATGGATATGCTTCAGCCCGCCGCTCCCCAACGAAAGAAACTCCCACGGAAACTGAGGAAAGCGCGGATAAAGAAGACGTTGGAATCATTCCGTTGGGCATACCGATGCTCGCTGGCCCCGGCTCAATCTCCACCGTCATGGTGCTGATGGGCGGATCGCCACAATGGTGGTACGCCCTACCCATCATTGCTGCCATCGCACTGACAGCACTCTCTTCTTTTTGGATTCTCGCGGCCGCTGATCGTGTCCGAGGTTACCTCGGTGAAACGGGGATCCGCATCTTAACGCGCATGATGGGCCTCCTACTGACAGCCATCGCAATTCAATTCATGCTGAATGGGCTGACGGACGTTGGACTGATCAAGCACTCGCCCTGAACGGCTCCTTCTGCTAGTCACCGTGGACGCTCGCGGGGTGGAGAGACCCTCCAGGCTTAGGAACGGATTTTGTTTGGCTGCGCCATTTCCAAATCCCCAACGCCACGCCGATCAACACCAGCGACACAAATACCCAAAGCAAAGGCGCCGACCATTTTTCAAGGGTTGCGGACCACAGCCGAACCATGCGCCGGCCATAGACCACGCCAAGCCATGCGATTGCCCCATAACGGAGACTGCGTGCAGCGCCGAACACCACCAGGAAGCGATTGCGCGAAATGCCCAGCGCTCCCGCCGCCAGCAGGAAGGGCGAGAGCGGAATCGGCGGAGGAAGCACCGACGGCACAAAAACAGCGAGGATTGCGTGCTTTTCCATCCATCGCGAGATACGCTTCAGCAGCCGTGCCTGCACGTAGCGTTGCAGCGCTGTTTCACCACCTTTGCGCCCGGTGCTCCAGCATGTGTATCCGCCCAAAATACTGCCAGAGATGGCACTCGCCGTCAGGAGCCAGCTATTTCCATGATGCGAAACCAGCCAGAGCAACAGCAAATCGGTACTGCCTGGAGCGGCAAAGGAATCACCGACGAATCCAGTACCGCCACCGAAAATAAGCCTAGCGAGCCCAAGTGCGTCAGCCAGTGCGGGATGAGCGAGTGGTGGACCGGTCGCGCCTTTAACGGAGCAGCTTGTAGAAAAGCCATGCTTACGAATAGATGGACGCTAATTTTCGCTCCAAGGTGGCGGCCCTGGAACTCTTGCTAGGTGTAGGGCGATTTAGGTTTTAGACCCTCGATCCAGGCGATTGACTCCGTTAGGTGTCGCGACCAGCACTTGGCTAGCCATACCGATAAACAATCCGTGCTCGACAACTCCCACAACGCTATCCAACTCGCGTTGTAAATCGCTGGCGGTTGCAATCGGCCCAAACGCACAATCGAGAACGTAGTTCCCCCGGTCCGTAATGAACGGGCCATCTGCGCCGGAATGCTGCCTGAGATCTGGGTTGCCGCCCAATTTGGCCAGGATCTTCGCGGTGGACTGCCAGCCAAATTGCGCCACTTCGACCGGCACCTTTGCGTGCGTACCGAGTCGCTGAACCAGTTTGGATTCATCGACGATAATCACCAACCGCGAGCTGGCCGTTGCCACAATCTTCTCGCGCAAGTGGTTGCCGCCGCCGCCCTTGATGAGGTCTAGCGTGTTCAACTCCACCTCATCGGCTCCGTCAATGGTTACGTCAATCCGCGAATGTTCTCCCAGGGTGGATAACGGTATGCCGAGACCGCGTGCCAGATGGGCCGTCTCTTCGGAAGTGGGAATGCCGATGAGCCGCAGCCCTTCTTTAACACGCCGTCCAATCGCCTCAACCGCAAATCTCGCGGTGCTCCCGGAGCCTAAGCCGACAATCAACCCATCATTTAGATCTGCCGCCGCCCGGTCGGCAGGCAGCCTCCTTCAGCCGATCCTGCGCCGACAGCTGTTCTGAACTTTCTGTACTCATGTGTGGAAGACCAACCTATTCACTATTCCATGACGAAAAAGGAAAAGGCAAAATATGAGACTTACGACGCGATGCCGGCATCCTTACGGTATCTTCGGGCGACCAGGCAATATATCGGCCCAAGATAAACAGTTTTTTAGGGGAAGTAACGATGACAAAACATGCAACGCAAACCAAACATGAGCCGAACAACCACGGTTCTGGCATCGCCACGGATTTAAGCCACGAGGGTGTCGTGGAAATCGCCAATAGCCTGCGGCCACTCCTCGCCGATGTCTTCGCGCTTTATTTGAAAACAAAGAATTTCCACTGGCATATGAGCGGACCTCACTTTCGCGACTACCACTTATTGTTGGACGAGCATGCCGATCAGATCTTTGCCATGTCGGACGATATCGCGGAACGCGCGCGTAAGATTGGCGCATCCACGCTTCATTCCATCGGCGAAGTCGGCCGGTACCAGCGTCTAAAAGACAACAATGCTGAGACGGTGGAAGCAAAAGAGATGCTGCTGGAGCTCCGCGAAGATAACCTGCAACTCACTCGCTTCTTACGCGCGACGCACGACGTCTGTGATCGGCATCAGGACGTGGCTACAGCCAGTCTGATTGAAAACTGGATCGATGAGACTGAGCGGCGGACGTGGTTCTTGTCCGAAACTGTGGGCGGTTAACGGTAAGGCCTATTTGCTGCGTCCAGCCGGCCAGCCGTCGGACTTCTCCAGGTCGTGAAATGCCTGCGAGACTTGTTTAGCCAACTTCACATTAAAAGTCTTCTGGTCGTTTATGTCAGCCGTCAGCTTCTTCCAGAGGCCAACAAAACGTTGTGCTTTGTCATAGAATTCGCGGAGTTTCTCTTCGGTCGCCCGGCGAGCGGCCGCCTGCCGCGCCGCTTGGGGCTGAGTCGCCCAGTCCTCGAACGCCTGCTGCTCGATCCGCCGTTGAGCTTCGTCGTTTAAGGGGCTTGTCTGACGTGGGCCGATTTGGACCTGCGCCGATAGAATTTGAGAGGAGATAAAAAGAGTTACCGCCAAAACTTTTCGCATCGTTAGCTCAACTTCTAAGTGCGAACGCGCACTTGTTTGTATCATCGACCGATGCGCTATTTCACTGCACAAAATTCATTTCGGAGAATTGTAAAAGTAACGTTCGTAGCACTCTTCCGAAATAGCAATAGGTTATGGCCGCCCAACGGCGGGCAAGCAATGATATCCTCGGTCGCACCAAATGAGCGGGCTACCTTTATGGCGGTCAATATTTTGCACGGCGCCCACGAGGATCAGGTGATCGCCACTCGGGAAGGTTTGGTGCAGCGAGCAGGCAAAGCTGGCTACTACGCCGGCCACCAACGGAACACCGTTCCAGCCCGGCGCCCATTCGATGCCGGAAAAGCGATCCTCTTCCTCCCGACTGGCAAAGCGCGCCGCAATGTGCTGCTGGCGTTCGCTCAGTATGTTTACGGCAAATGGCTCAATCGGCGACAACCCACTCAGAAAGCGGGCGCTCCGGTCAATGCAGACCAACACTAGGGGCGGATCAAGCGAAACCGAGGCGAACGAACTGACAGTCATCCCATACGGCGCATTGTCCGGCAAACGACGAGTCACAATCGTAACGCCAGAAGCGAACAATCCGCAGGCGGAACGAAATTCCGCCGCACTCACTAGATGGCCTGAGTCGATTCCGCTTTGCGCTTTAGCACTCACTTTTCGATGGTAGCGGCTTCGAATTCCACAAAGCGCCTTTCCAGGTCTGCCTGAGCCGTCGCCTTCTCACTCCCGCCAGAAATGCCGCGCACGTCTGGCTGGCAAGGCTCGTAGCGCAAACCTTCACTGGGAAGCGGTAGCTGGCGTCGCTCCAATAGCTGTCTCCGCTCAGAAACGAAAATTCGAGACTGTTCCGTACAATCTCTTTCAGATCGGCGTAGGTAAGGCCATACGTGAGGACGGCCCGCTGATACTCCTGGGTGAGATGGCTGCGGTTTACGCCTTCATCGTCAGTCGAAATGACCACCGGGATACCGTACTTCCGGTAGACAGGAAACGGGTGATCGCGACCTTTCACGCCCAGGATAAGGTCGTTGCTGGTCAGATTGATCTCCACGGCAATGCGCTTGGCTCGCATCTGTTGCAACAATTCCACCGCGCCGGTCTCGTACATAATGTCGACTCCGTGGCCGATCCGCTCGGCATGCCCGATCTCGACCGCTTCGCGAATATGAAACCGCAGGCCGTCCGGCGGCACAAGCCCCGACGTGAGTTCTCCGGCGTGCAGCGTGATGTGCACTTTAGGATAGAGCCGGCTCGGCGAATTCCACCATCTGCATGTGGAGGTGATAATCGCGCATGGAGTTGATGCCATCTTCCGGCTGGACTAAGTTGATGGCCACAACGCGCGGATCGCTAGCGGCCAACTGGAACCCGGCCAGCACTTGAGCAAACACCTGCGCTTTGGGCAATTCGCGCAGCACTTGATAGACGTAACGGACCACTAACTTGCAGGGCGCTGACGCGGGTTCGCTATCACAATGCAAGATGTCCC
Organism: Bryobacterales bacterium; assembly: GCA_963764105.1. Lineage (GTDB taxonomy): Bacteria > Acidobacteriota > Terriglobia > Bryobacterales > Bryobacteraceae > Bog-105. Next base: position 108,028 of record CAVXRP010000022.1, on the reverse strand, counting down.
TGGCGGACGCGTTCGATTTCGTCCACGCGCGCCTTCAGGGCGATAACCAAACCGGGTAATCCGGCGGATTTCAGTTTGGCCGCCGTCTCTTCAAAGTTGCCGTCGAAACCGGTTGTTCCGCCTAGTTGAGCAATGGGACCGTTCCCGGCAATCGCCATTAGTTCGACATACGATTCGTTCTGATCCGCCGCGCGGCGAACCACGTCCGCCACAAATTCCCCTGTATGCGGGTCATCGACTGCGGAGAACAGACCGAAAGCGTTGAAAAAGTGATCGTGCGCCGATTCCGGCCCGGCACAAAGTCGCGCATCGAGTACGCATCGATCAGAGCATTCAATTCTGCGTTGTCGGTTTCGCGCGTACCGCCTCCAACGGATCGGCCGAAGGACAAATGCGGATAATGGCAAGCGTGTGCTTATCGATACAAAAGCCGCTCTCAGCCGCGGCGTTGACGAGGTTTTCCGCGTAAGTGGCGCCCGCGAGATGATTATGCAAATCTCCGCCCTTCGGCATGCGCAGAAGGAAAGCGTACAATTCCGGTGGACTATGGCGGAGTTGATTGAGCTGCTGTTCGATGGTTAAGTGCGGCGGCGCTGCTAACAAGAGCGACCCGCACATGATAAAGAGAAATGGCCGAAAACGTTGATTCACTCTTAGGTCAAGATAGCAACTGAGGAGCGAAGAATGAAAGCCGCAGATTTTCGCCGCATTGCGCTGAGCCTGCAAGGAGCGATTGAGGGTTCGCATATGGGAGCGGCAGACTTCCGCGTGGGAGGCCGCATATTCGCCACGCTGGCGTCGGAGAAGCAGGGCTTCGGTAACTTGATGCTCACGCCGGAGGTTCAGGCGGAATTCGTTGAGAATCAGCCAGACGTTTTCTTGCCGGTTGCAGGCGGATGGGGAAGAATGGGCGCAACGCATATCCGGCTGGCCAAGGCAAACGAGGATCTATTGGCGGGAGCCTTGCGGACTGCCTGGAAGCTGCGCGTAGACAAGAACTCCAAAACAGGTACAAAGAAGCGCGCCAAACGCTAGCGCTGAAGCCGCGCCTCAATGAAACCCGACGGCTCGTCAATAGGCTGAAAGACCTGATTCGGATTATCCAGGCCGAATCGTGAAAGGTCAACCAAAAGGCAATGCTTGTTCGGCATCACCAGGTGTATTTCGGCCACCGTAGGAAATTGATCGATCACGGCCTCGGCCATGTCATACAAAGTCTGCTGAACGGATAAGCTCTTGTGTGCGGCAAAAGTGGAAAGCAGAAGGCTGCGGATGGCCGCGTGAGTTTTGTTGAAATCGATGTCGGCGGCGTTATAGAGCCAATCGGCTTGCAGAACGGTGCCCAGCAATCGATCATTGGTTTCGGTAAGAGTCGTGTACTGGTCCTTAAGAAAGCCCGCAAACCCTGAATCGGCGGTTTTCAGAACTTGCAAGTCGCAGATGCCGGAACGAAGGGTTTCGGCAGATCTGGATGCGGTTAAGAACGTTGTACGCCGCTCGAGACCCGTTTGGACGAACGCCGCGGGGCTATCTCCGATGCGGGCCCAAGGCACTTCCTTGATTTCGATCTGCGCTTGACTGACGTGGGGCACACCAGCCAAGAAGTGCCGACCAAGGTCTCGCGCAAACTCCTCGATGGAAGCAATAGGCTTCTTGCGAGCCAATACGTAAACCGTATTTTTCATCGTATCGGTGGGCAACAGGATGCTGTTATCGGCCTTGGTGAACGCTTCTTGAAATTCGCCTTCGAGGTATATATCGACATTCAGCTCTTTGATCTCATGGCGATCTTCGAGCCGCTGTACGTGAGTCAGCCGAACTCGAGTCTTGCCATAGGTGTCAAAAACAATTTTGGCCATGGTCAGCTTCCCCGATAAGTGGTGTATCCAAACGGACTGATGAGGAGCGGTATGTGATAGTGCGCAACCTCCGCACTGACTTTGAATGAGACGTTTACTTCAGGATAGAGACCGTCAGGGAAAAGCGCTCTGATATCGAACACGATGCGGTAAACGCCCGCGACGAGATTCTGCCCCTGCGCCAGGAGGTTTTGACAGCGGCCATCTGAATCCGTCAGGCCGGCGCTGATTTGACGATCTCCTTCATAGAGTTGCACTCGTATTCCGCTAGCCGGCTTGCCGGAAGATGTGTCGAGAACGTGCGTGGAAAGGCGGTTCATAAAGAAAGAAGCTTTCGCAGGCGCAGGAGAGTAATTTTGTTTTGCTCGGCCGCAGCTATCCGTAGTTCGTCGTCCGGCCGATTGGGCAGACGCGCCTCCAACAGGCTGAGCATCTCATCGGCGGATTTCCCGGTTGCGCATACGATGAAAATCCAGCCGAACTTGTCGAAATACGTTTGGTTGAGTGCCGCCAGTTTTTTTGCGGTATGGATGGCAGCGGTATTCATGCCGCTTTGTTCCTCGGACGACCACTGACTCACGTTGCCCTTCTCACCGATCTTTGGGTGTTTCGAAAAGGCCTCAAGCCAATCCGCTGGCGCGAGATGCCACCATATGTCCGTAGCCGCTGTTTCAAGCTGAGATACATCCTGAAAGGGTCGCGCCGCTAGCATCCGGGTCGCCCAGTTACGAGATCCGCAGCATTCGAGCAGGCGTGGTTCATCGAGTTCCGCCAGCGTCATGATAAACGGCCTAAAAACTCAGCGAGTAGATTCTGCGCGACCAGCGAGCGATAACGAGCGGTGGAACGAATGTCGTCAATCGGTTGGATTTCCCGAGCAATCAATTCCCGGGCGTGGGCGATGAGACCAGGAGTGACAACCTGCCCAGCGAGGGCCGCTTCCAGATTTTGGCAACGCAGAGGAATCGGTGCTACGCTGCCAAGCGCAACACGGATGTACTGAATGACGGACGAATCCATTTCCGCCAGCGCGCTGAAACACACCTTCGAAATAGCCTGCGCCCGGCGAGCACCCACTTTGCGGGCATATTGACTGAGCGGGCGATGGTGCCGCGGGAGATAAATTTTCGCCAATAGCTCATCAGCCTGCAGATCCATTAGCTTGTAACCTGTGTGGAACCGGCTATAGAGCAGGCGGCGTGATCCACGTTCTGAAAGCAGTTCGAGCTCAGCATCGTATACCAACAAAGCGGGAGGAGTGTCGGCGGCGGGAGATGCGTTAACGATATTTCCTCCCACAGTCCCGCGGTTTTGATTCGCGATGCCGCCCGTGCAACCAGCCGCCTGACATAGCAATGGGAACTCAGCTTGTAACAGCGGATGACGTTGGATCGCGGTGTAAGTGACCGCCGCGCCGATTGTGACTGCTTCGAAAGACGCTGTTATAGAAGTGAGTTCAGCTAGTTTTGCGATGCTGACAAGTTTACCGTAAGGTAACCGCCCGGCGTTGAGAAGCACCATGAGATCGGTGCCACCCGCGATAGGGCGCCAACCATCGAGCGCGGCCAGTAGTCTCAAGGCGTGGGGCAAATCGGTGGCAATCACAAGATCGTAGTCAGGCAGGTGCGATCTCATGCGTTCGAGCGGCTGGCGCGTTCAAGCGCGTCAAAAATCTTTTGATACCCGGTACAACGGCAGATGTTGCCCGCCAGACCTTCGCGAATCTCCGACGAAGACGGATGCGCGTTGCGAGCGAGCAGGGCGCAAGCTGCCATAATCATGCCGGGTGTGCAAATACCGCACTGCGCTGCGCCCGTTTCGGCAAACGCCCGCTGAATGGAGTGAAGTTGCGAACGCTGTGCCAAGCCTTCAATCGTTTCAACGCGGCTACCGTCTGCCTGTTTGGCGGGCACAAGACAACTGTTGACTAGCTCGCCGTCAAGAATAACGCAACATGCGCCGCATTCGCCTTCTCCGCAGCCTTCTTTTGTGCCGACCAGGTGCAAATCTTCGCGCAACACATCGAGCAGACGCTTCATAGCAGGCACGCGAATGCTTTCGAGCTTGCCGTTTACCGTAAAGGAGATTGGCGTATCGGCCACTAGGCAACGCGCCTCTCCGCAAACAGCACATCCTCCGGCAGAAGAGGGACATGGTTGAAGGCGCTACCGAGCGCATCCTCCACCGCGTTGAGAATGGCGGGGGCGGGACCATCCATGGGCAATTCGCCGATTCCTTTGGCTCCCAGCGCGCCGTGTTCGTATGGAATTTCCTCGAACAGAACATCAATCACCGGCACATCCATGGACGTAGGAACTATGTAGTTGGTCATTTGATTGTTGACCATCGCGCCATCACGGAACACTACTTTTTCGTACAGGGCGAAGCCGATGCCTTGCAACACGCCTCCTTCAATTTGTCCGGCAGCCAACAGTGGATGTAAAACGCGGCCGACTTCTTGCAGGGCGGTGAAACGATCGACGTGAATTTCTCCAGTGAGAGTATCTACTGACACTTCGGCGACGTAAACCGCCCACGAGTATGCGCCGTAGGCATCGCCGCGATATTTCTGGTCGTCCCAAAAAATGGCTTCGGGCTCCTGGTATTGAGCTGAAGCCTCTAGCGGAGCGTGGGAGGCACACGCTTCAACAAACTGAGCCGGAGAGTAATCCGGCGGAAGACGCAGCTTTTCTTTCAGAGCGGTAGACGCGTTCTCAATCAGCTTACCGATGATCATGCTGGTGCGAGAGGCAACAGTAGGTCCACTGTTCGGCACGCGCGAAGTATCAGGACGCGGAATACTGACCCACTCATAGGGAATTCGCAATGTTTCGGCGGCCACTTGAGTGAGTACCGTGTTCGTGCCTTGACCCATCTCGGTCATCGAGCTGAGTATTTCGACATGGCCTTTGGTGTCGATGGTTAAGGTAACGACCGACTGAAGGTAACGCTCGCCCGAGCCGGTAAATCCGGCACCGTGGAAGAAGGTCGCAAAGCCGATCCCTTTCTTAATCAGGGCAGTGCGATTTTCTGATTGGAATCTCGCTTTCTTTTCGCAATATCCGGCGTGCGTCAAGGCGCGCTTTTGCAACGCAGGAAGATTGAGGGGTTGGCGGATCGTTTGGCCGGTCGCGGTGGTGTCGCCGGTATGAAGGAAATTGCGCTCGCGAAATTCCGCGGGTTCGATATTGAGCGCGTGCGCAATTTTGTCCATGTGGCGCTCCAGGGCAAAGATGCTCTGCGGTGCGCCAAACCCGCGAAACGCGCCGTGAGGAGGTGAATTCGTAGCGACGGCCGTGCTGCGTACACGCACATTAGGAGAGCGATACGGGCCGGGTGCGTGAATGGTTCCACGCGAAAGAACGACGGCGGACAGCGTGGCGTAAGCGCCTCCATCGATGGTGAATTCGATATCCATGGCGAGCAGCGTGCCATCGGCCGCGATGGCGGTCTTGTGACGCGTACGCGAGGGATGGCGCTTGGTAGTAGAGGCCATGTCTTCTTCGCGGTCGTAAATCAATTTCACTGGGTGGCCCGATTTCCAAGCGAGGAGCGCCGCGTGACCGGCAATCATTGATGGATATTCTTCCTTGCCGCCGAAAGCGCCACCGGTTTCCTGCTGAATCACGCGGATCTGGCTGGCGGGAAGGTCGAAAAGAGACATGAGCGACTTATGAATGTAATAAGGGCATTGCATGGAACCGCGCACAGTGACGCCCTCTTGCGGACTCGCCGTGGCCAGCATGCCGTTGGTTTCGATATAGAGTTGCTCCTGAGCGCCCGTGCTGTATTCGCCTTCCACGATGTGATCGGCGCTCGACCACACTGAATCCACGTCGCCCTTTTCCATCAAGTAGTGTTTGAAGACGTTGTCCGAGCCCCAAATGATTGGGTCGCGGCGTAGCGATGAATCGATATCGAAGACTGCGGGTAGTGGCTCGTAATCGATTTTCACGAGCGAGCGCGCTTTTTCAAGCAGATTCTTGTTCGGATGAGCCAGCAGCAGAATGGGTTCATGCAGATGGTTTACCTGAGTGGAGGCAAGGTAAGGTTGATCTTCCACGATGAGTGAGACGATGTTCTTCCCCGGGATATCGGCGGCGGTCACGACAGTGAACTCATCCCAGGAAACACCATCCTGGAAAGTTAGGTTCCGAATTCGTCCGCGAGGAATGGTGCTGCGCACAGTAATGCCGTGCCACATGTCCGGAAGGTGGAGATCATCGACGTAATCGGCCTGACCGGTGACCTTGCCGACTACCTCTTTTCGGAGAACGGGCGAGCCTACAATACCGTAACTCATACTTGCCTCGCTCTACACTCGCGGCCAGACGGTGTTGTGGGGAAGCGGCCAGTTTCATAGACGATTTGGCCGCGCACGAAAGTCGCTCTGACTTGGCCGGTGAAGCGCTCTCCGAGGTAAGGAGAAACCTTGTTGCGGAAATGCAGTTGGCTTTCAGTGACATGCCACGCGCGCTCGGGATCGAAGATCGTGACGTCGGCATCCATACCAACGTCGATGCGTCCCTTCCGGTCAGACACCCCACTGAGCACAGCGGGTTTCTCACACATCCATTTGACGATCTCGAATATGGATATGTCGGCCAAACGGGCTTTCGTCCAGATGGCCGAGAGAGCCAGAGAGACCGAGGAAATGCCGCCCCATGCCGTTTGAAAATTTCCGGTAGAGAGTTGCTTCAGCTCGGGCGGGCAGGGCGAGTGATCAGTGGCGATCATATCGATCTCGCCGTCGCGTAGCCCTTGCCATAGAAGACGGCTGTGAAATGCGGCGCGAATGGGAGGCGCGCATTTAAATTGAGTGGCGCCATCGGGAATGCATTCAGCGGAGAAGTAGAGATAGTGAGGACACGTCTCCACAGTGATGGGGAGCCCTTCAGCGCGCGCTTGACGTAACTCCAGCAATGCGTGGGAAGTGGCCAAATGGACGATGTGCACGCGGCAGCGGTATTCGCGAACGAGTTCGATCATCAGCCGAATGGCTTGCAATTCCGCTTCGTCGGGACGCGAATGGAGGTAGTTGCCGTATTGCCTGGGATTGCCAGTCAGTGGATGAATCGCATGCGGTAGTTCCGCGTGAACCAGAAGCGGCAGCCCAGTCGCGGCGATTACCGGCAGAGCTTCGCGCAAACCCGCTTCATCGAGCATTTTGAATTCGTCAACGCCAGAGGGGACGAGGAATGCTTTGAAGCCTAAAACGCCGGCGCCAGCGAGGCGTTCGAGATCCGCAGCATTACCTTCTACGGCGCCGCCCCAGAAAGCATAATCGACCAGCGCCTTGCCTTTTGCAGACGAGCGCTTCTCTTCTAGAGCTTTGACGTTGGTGGTTGCGGGGATGGAATTCAGCGGCATATCAACCAGGCAAGTGTATCCGCCGGCTGCGGCAGCGCGGGTTGCGGTTTCAAACCCCTCCCAATCCGTGCGGCCTGGTTCGTTGATGTGGATATGAGTATCGACCAGGCCGGGCAAGACAAAATCGTCGCCGAAATCCTTTAGCAGAGCTTCCGGAGGCGGGGTTGCATGAGCGGCAATCTCCACGATGCGCTCATTTTCTACGATCACGCAAGCAGGCTGAACGCCGCTGGGAAGAACGACGCGGGAGGAACGGATTGCTAGCTTCTGATCGCGAATAGAAGTATTGTCGCATTGGCGGAATTGCTATACTGCGGCGGGTTTGGCTTATGGCGATTCAGCATGAAACATTCTTGCGGCAGGCGATTGATCTGGCGGTCGATAATGTGCGGCAAGGATTAGGAGGGCCGTTCGGCGCACTGGTTGTAACGGATGGCGAAGTGATCGCTACCGGCACGAATCGCGTAACCACGAGCAACGATCCTACGGCCCACGCCGAAATTGTGGCGATCAGAGCTGCGTGCCAAAAGGTGGGTGCGTTTCGGCTGGATGGCTGCAATATTTACACGAGCTGCGAACCGTGTCCGATGTGCCTGGGCGCGATTTATTGGGCGCGAGTCAAGGCGTTTTATTTCGCGGGTGACAAGGACGATGCGGCGCGCGGGCAATTTGACGATTCGTTCATTTACAGCGAATTGCGTAAGCCTGTGGACGGGCGTACGATTCCGGGCTACCGGTTGTTGGCGGCGGAGGGATTTCGACCGTTCGAGGAGTGGTTAAAGAGCCAGGTAAAAGTTGCGTATTGAACGGTCCGTTGAAACCAGGGCGTAGCGTTACCGCTCCTTGCAGTCGCGGCTCGGCTAGGACGCGAGAGTGGCGAGGGTGCGGGCCAAGACACGCGCGCCGCTTGCCAAATCTTCAGGAGCAGCGTATTCATCGGGCCGGTGGCTCACGCCATTCTTGCAGGGAATGAAGATCATGGCAGTGGGTGCGATATAGGACATGAAGAGTGAATCGTGATAGGCGCGGCTTACCATGCGTTGATAGGCGAGACCTTCCGCTTCGCACGCTCTTACCAGAGCGGTGGTAACGACTGGATCGCATCCTGCCGGCGCGTCGGCATTCAATATAGTTGAGGTGATTTGCAGCTTGCGCTTCGCTGCGATATCCCGGCATTGTTTCTCGATATGGTTTAGGACCGCGTCGCGACGGCTCAGCACGGTATCCCGGATGTCGAGCTCGAGGCTAACGCGGCTAGGGATGCTGTTACTCAATCCGGGGAAAACGTCCACGAGCCCACAGGTACCTACCGTATCGTCGGCTCCTGTGCTGAGCGCATCAGCTTCTAGCGCTAAGAGCGATTTCTGCGGCTCCGAGAAAGGCATCGCGACGCTGCGGCATGAGCACCGCGCCGGCGTGCCCACCCTCCCCTTCAATCAAGACCCGCAAGGCCGCGGGAGCGGCGATGTGCGTGACGACGCCGATGGGAATGTTTTCCTTTTCCAGAATCGGTCCCTGCTCGATGTGAAGCTCGACGAAGCTGCTGTAGTAGTGCGCGGGGAGTTTGACGCTCGAAAGTGGGCCGGTAAAATGAGCGGCATTGCGAACGGTGTCGAGTGATTGATCGTCGCGATCCTTCAAGGCGGCGGCCGTATCGGGTGCGAGATTGCCGGAAAGCATTCGGCTGCCTAAACAGCCGATGCCGAAGCGGGTAGGTTCTTCGGAGATGAATGTGAGGAGTTCGATCGATCTGCGAGGAGTGAAGCCGCTACGTCGCAAGGCGCGAATGGATTCCAAACCTCCGATGACACCGGCGGTGCCGTCATAGCGGCCGGAATGGGGAATGGCATCGATGTGCGAGCCGGTACCTACCGCAGCGGCGTTCGTGTCAGTGCCCTGCCAGCGGGCAAACAGGTTTCCGAGAGCATCTTCGCGAACTACGAGACCAGCGGCGATGCATTGCTCTTTGAGCCATGCGCGAGCGCGCTGGTCGGCATCGCTATAAACGATGCGAGTGATGGCGGGAGAGTCGGTATCGGAGAAGGTTGCGAGAGTTTCAAGATCGGCGACGATGCGCTCGGCGTCAATGTCAATCGGCATGGCGATTCCAATCCTTATAGATGAGATATTGGGCGGGCGTTTTGCCGACGGCGCAGAACCACTGAGGACAGTAGGGCGCCATCCAAATGAAATCGCCGGCGGTGACGGGATGCCAACAATCTCCGAGCCGGTAGATGCCAGCCGCCGCTTGTCATGAGCAGACCGTGTTCCATGACGTGGATCTCAACCATGGGGAGCGATGCACCAGGATCAAAGGTCATGGAGTTGAAGGCGAAATCGAATGGCGGCGAATCGGGCAGCAGAGGGCGCACTTGAACGGCAGAGTCACCCATCAGCGGTTGGGAGGCGACGCGAGGGACCGAGCCGCAAAATGGGGGAGCTTGAGTAACGCTTGGGAGCTCCTGGTAAGGCTTCTCAATCACTAGCGCGCGAGTGGCTTCGAGAGCGCAAACTGAATGGTGGGTGGCCGATGGTACGTAGACATAATCGCCTGCTCGGAGGTCTTCCCGGAAGTGTTCACAGATGAACCGCAGTCCACCCTCCAGCACATAGATCAAACGTTGCAGCGGTGTCGCTCCGAGCGCGCCGTCGGGTTCGAACTCCGCCGAATACTGAGTAAAGCGGGCGCCAAGCCGTGGGGCGGCATGAACGATGGCAGTGGCTTTTTGCATGCCCGGTAGCGGAGCGCGCACGAAAGTGTCGGGTGTTAAGAGCAGGTGGTTGGGCTGCTGACAACTGCGGGTCTGTCCAAGGTGGTTCATTTGTACTCAATGCCGATGGATTCGATAAAACGGCAGCCGATTTCGAGCGCCAGATCGACATCTCCCGGTAGAACGCTTTCCGCTGGATGATGACTGATGCCGCCAGGACTACGCAAGAACAGCATAGCGGAAGGAATGTGTGGCGCGAGAATCATGGCATCATGGCCGGCACCACTCACCATGCGGCGCGTACCGGTGGGAGTCGCGGCGGAGAGTGCGTTCGTCAAGGATTCATCCATTCGAACAGCCGGTTGAGTGAGGAGATCGGTCCAGGTCCATTGGAGACCTCGGGAGCATGCGATCTTCTGCTGCGGCAGCGCGCAAATCTTCGCAGGCGCAATTTCTTACCTCGTCTTTGTCATGACGAACATCCAGTGACACTGTAGCTTCTCCGGGAATCACATTGCTCACGTTGGGGTGCACGTTGATTTTACCGTTGGTGGCGACCAAGCCGGGAGTTGATTGGGCGATTTGCTCAACGGCGGAAACCCACTGAGCGGCGGCGGCGAGTGAGTCGCGGCGCAGCGGCATGGGTGTGGTACCGGCGTGGTTGGCCGAACCGATGAACTTTACTAAGGCGCGGGTTTGACCGGCAATCGCTTCGACGATGGCGACGGATTCGCGAGCGTTGTCGAGTACCGGACCTTGTTCGATGTGAAATTCGAGAAACCCCAGCGGTGTAGTGTGGAACGTGGCATCGGAAAGGCGGCTGGGGTCGAGGCCGAAGTCACCGATCGCCTGAGCCATTGAAATGCCTGCGGTGTCCGTTCGATTGAGAGTTTGTTCGTCGAGGAGGCCGACAACGGCCCTGCTGCCGATGAAGGGCACGCTAAAACGAACGCCCTCTTCTTCAGAAAAGCCGATGACTTCGAGATCGAAGGGCAACTGATGGGGAGGGTAGTTCCCGGCGATTGCAATGGCCATCATGACGCCGAGAATGCCATCAAAGGCGCCGGCGTCGCGCACGGTATCGAGGTGAGAACCCATAACGAAAACGCGCTTCCTGGGTCCGCGCCAGCGAGAGTTCCGCGCAGATTGCCCGCTGCATCAACGCTCACGGTCATGCCTGCACTCTTCATCCATTCGCCCACGATGTCATAACAGCGCTTCATGGCGGGCGAAAGGAAGGTTCGCAGCGTGCCGCCCGTCATCTCACTGATGGCGGCGAGTTCGCGGCAACGCGCGATGACGGTTTGCGAATCTGGCTTCGGCACATCCGCTATAGTAAACAAATCTTGATTGGCAAAGCGGAACGAGTATTTCGAGTTTCAGAAGCTTGGAACAACGTGGCGCACTGAGATTGTGGCAGGCATCACGACGTTCGTCACCATGGCGTACATCGTGCTGGTGAATCCGGCGATTCTGCACGATGCGGGCATGCCGCTCGCCGCTGTTACCGCGGCCACCTGTCTTTCGGCGGCGTTTGGCAGCGTATTGATGGGCGTTTTTGCGCAGGTATCCGATCGCGCTGGCGCCGGGCATGGGGCTGAATGCCTATTTCACTTATGTGGTGGTGAAGGGCATGGGAGTGCCGTGGCAAGCGGCTTTGGGGGCAGTGTTTATGTCGGGCGTGGTGTTCATGGTGCTTACGCTGGCCGGCATCCGGCAAATGATTCTCTCGGCCATTCCAACGGAGCTGTATTCGGCGGTGTCAGCGGGCGTGGGAGTGTTCATTGCGTTCATAGGGCTGAAGAATGCGGGGTTAGTGGTGGCCAACCCGGCTACCTTTGTGGCTCTCGGCAATTTGCGATCGGCCAGCGCGGCGGTGAGTGTTTTCGGACTGATTGTGATTGCGGTGCTGCTTTCCAAAAAGAGTTTCGGGAGCTATATTGATCGGCATAGCTTCTTCAGCGCTTTTGGGATTCGCATTGGGTCTGACAAAATGGCAGCCGGTGAGCTACTCGCTCAGTGACCTGACGGCGACGGCTTTCAAACTAGATCTGAGATCTACGCATACGCGTTGGGTTTTGGGAGATTATCTTTGTGTTTCTGTTTGTCGACTTGTTCGACAACTTGGGCACGCTGGTGGCGGTGGGCCGCGAAGCCGGCTTGGTGGATGAGAAGAACGAGATTCCGCGACTGAATCGAATTCTGATCTCCGATTCCATGGCGACGATTGTGAGTTCGCTGGTGGGAACGTCTACGGTAGTGAGTTATATCGAGAGCGCCGCTGGTGTAGAGGCAGGCGGACGGTCTGGAGTGACGGCGATTGTCACTGGCATTCTGTTTGTTCTGTCGCTTGTTCGCATTGCCTTTGATTGGCGCGATTCCTACCGCCGCAACGGCTCCGGCGCTGATTATTGTGGGCAGCCTGATGATGGCGCATGGAGCGGAGATCGAGTGGAAGAAGCCCGAGGTGGCCATCCCTTCTTTCCTGACGATGATCATGATTCCGCTCACATTTAGCATTGCCAACGGCTTGGCTTTTGGGTTTGTGGCTTATTCGCTGATCAAGATTGGTTCGGGAGAGGGCCGGCGCGTCCACTGGCTGGTTTATGTGCTGACCGCGCTGTTTATTGCGAGGTTCATCTATATGGGGGCTGCGAATGGCTAAGTTCCTGCTGGTTGCTGTTCGGTCTCAACTTACTGGGCGCAGACTGAGAAGCCAATTCCAGTGAAAGTTGTGGTGGTGGCCATGTTCGAGCGCGGCGAAGATACGGGCGACGCACCGGGCGAGTTTCAATTCTGGGTGGAACGGGAACATCTGGATCAAGATGTTTGCGATGCCCGGCGCGTATCATCCGCCGCGTATGAACGACAAAGGAGTGCTGGGAACGGTTACCGGCGTGGGTACGGCAAAGGCGGCGGCATCGATCATGGCTTTGAGGCATGGATCGGAGGTTTGATTTTAGCAAGGCTTACTGGCTGATGGCGGGTATTGGCGGCGGAGATCCGCACGATGTTTCGCTGGGCTCGGCGGTTTGGGCGGAGCATGTGATTGATGGCGACCTGGGATATGAGATTGATGCGCGAGAGATTCCGAAAGACTGGCCGACGGGCATGGTGCCGCTGCGCAAAACCAGTACCTTATGAACAGCCGTTGCGGCCCGAGTTAGAGGGCGAGGCATACACGCTCAATCAGGCGCTCGTGGATTGGGCGTTTCAGCTCACGCGGATCCGTTCCTCTTGGAAGACAGCGACAAGATGCAGACGTCGCGAGCGCGTTTCCAAGGCTTTCCCAATGCGCTGCGACCGCCCTTTGTGACAACCGGCGACACTCTTTCGGCCAGCACGTTCTGGCATGGCGACCTGATGGACAAATGGGCGAACGAGTGGGTGAAGTATTACACACATGGGACGGGCAATTACATGATCTCCGCCATGGAAGACACTGGCACGATGCAAGCTCTCACCTTTCTTGGCAAGGCGGGCTTAGCCGATCCGCAACGCGTACTTATTTCTGCGCACAGTGAGTAATTTCGACCGGCAGGCACCCGGGACGACGGCGAGCGAGAGTCTGAAAATCGATGACGTTCGGCGCTTACTCGGCTTATCTGCCGGCGCTCGAAGCTGCTTATCGAACGGGCAGTCCTGTAGTGCACTATTTGACGGAGCACTGGGAGGAAGTGCGGGTGACGCCTCCGGGAAAGAGGTGAATTTACGCGGCGGCCTCCATTTCCTGGGGGATTTCAGCGGGTTGAGTGGCTACTGTCGGGCGAGGGAAAGAGGGAGCGGGAGGAGTTGAAAATTCGAAGCCATTTTCCGGTTTGGCGGCGGTGGCGCTTGCTGACGCGCGCGGCTCCGTTGCGGTTTCTTGTGCGAGGCGTTCTGCTTGCAGGCGGCGTAGTTCGGCAGTGTCCTGTTTGAGTTGATTGCGGAGACGGCGTTCCTGCAAGGCGAGATTGCGGAGGTCCTTTTGATAGGTGCGGAAGATGTGAGCTTCGAGCATAGTGGCGCGGAGTTGAGGGTGCGGGTTCGTGGGCGCAGTCGGCGGCGAGTTCGTGACGGCCGAGAGCGTAGAAGGCCGGATTCGAGTGTGGGGATGCGGAGGAGGCGCCATTCGGTATCGGCGATAGTTTGGGTGAGGTGTTGTTCGATATCGTTGGCGGGAGCGAATTTTCGATTGATGAGGGCGACGAAGCTTTGATAGGCGGCGACGTCGTCGGTGGGTAAGACGATGGTGCGGCCGGTGAGACCGGTTTTGAGAGCGTTGTGGGAGGAGACGAGTTTCCCTTGCTCGGATTTGGGGCCGGTGGAAGATTGGGCGTTGGCTCGGTTGGCAGCGAGTTGGGCTTCGGAGACGAGTGTTGCGGGAACGGGTTGGGCGACTGGGGATTGAACAGAGGCCGAGGCTTGACGGGCGGCTTCCATGGTTTTGTGCGCGGCGGCGCGGCGGGCGGCGCGGTTCGACATTTGGGTTGCTCCAGGAAATAAAATGGCCCGTTGCGAGACGCGAATCTCGCCGCGAGCCTGATTTAGTTTAGCATGGCACCCCCCTGGAAACGAACTATCGCGGAAGTTTCAGGAGCGAAAAATTGGCTGTAAGCTGACTGGAATAATGGAGATAAAAATATTCGCGATTTTTTTTGAAATCTGTGACTGACCCAGGACGGCCCTTCGGTCCGCCGCAACGAGGGATGAAAAGGGCCTGCCCGCCGGGTTTCTCTGAGGGTTTTTCTGAGGGGGTCGAAAAATTTATGTTATTGATTCGGCTCGGCTTAAAAATTCGACTTTACGAAGGACCGAACTTTTGGTGGGGCGGATTTTGCCGATTGCGGGGTTGTCGACAGCTTAGAAGGCGAGCCATGCGCGACGAGTTTACGGCGATAGCCGAGCAGGACGGCCCGTGGTATGTCGGCCTATTGCGCTGATGCGCCTGGCGCGAATGGTCAGGGTGCGTCGCGCGAAAAATGCTTAGACAATTTGCGCGAAGCGATCACATTGATCCTGGAGCATAGGCGAGAAAAATCGCGCCGATCTTTACCGCCGGAAGTAAAGCAAGAACTCGTCATCGTAGGACGAAGCGCGAGGCGTTGCTCCGCCACCTCCGGCGCAATGGTTGGTCTTGTTCGGCGGGAGGGCAAGGAGCACGCTCTGTGGGGCTCGCAGACGCGTCACTGCGAAGCAGTAGCTCGCCACCTCGAGGTGGCGAACCTCCTGGCCGAAGAATATGCCGCAGGCCTCCGATTCAGGAGCCGTCAGGAGAGGGGAAATCTTCCCTTGCCGGGTATTCGCGCGCCGAGAAATCTCGGAGGCGCTGGAGACTGACCTATGTATGGCATCAGCAGCTCAAGCCGGCACTGGACATCTCTCAATAGATCTTCGTTGGCGTGGACCCTACGGGTGGCTGCACGTTGGGCGCGCCGATAGCCTTCCACGCCTCGATCAAGCGGCGGACGGCAAGCGTGGAGGTGTATATCTGGAGGCATCCGAATACGACGGCGGCGGCTACATTCTTCTCTCGGCCGGGATCACCAAGCGGCCGTTTCCGAAGAGATTTGCCGAGCATAGACGCAAATTTCTAAGCGGCGACTATAACATCCTCGACGTAAAGTCTCTTCGCGCTGGTGTGCGCAAGGAGATTTGGCACGGCTGGATTGAGGCGCGGCGGCCTGAACGGCGGCTCGAATATGGGAGAAGGAAGGCGGAACTCCAGGCGGCCGCGTTGGAACAGATTCTTGACAGACGTATCTTCGTCGCGGATGTCGAAGGTCGGAGGCTGCAGGCAAGGATCGAGGCGGCGGTGATGTTTGCCCTCTACGCGGGATCGCCTTTCCAGGACATTCCGGACAGGGGGGGCACCTTGAGCCGCGCTACGCGTCTGAAACGCCAATTCTGGCTCGAAACCATTGCGATCATCTCCTGCACTCTCTCCCCAGCCCTTTTGAGATTTGACCGCGAACTGAGCTCGCCGGGAGACTCACTTAAATTTGTCGCTCGATAGATTGTCGATTGCGTTTTGGAGCCGTGTTCCTCAAGACTTGACACTATGAAGCCGAAGGCTAGACCCCAAACTGCCGCAGATGATGATCGAGGTGCTTATACATCAAGATGGCCCACTCCTGGGAAGTTAGCCGACCAAAGAAGCTATGCGGATGAGCCGTGCAGCCGTCCGGACCGGCCGATGCAAACCGGTCGATCAAAACGTACAAACGGTTGCGCTTCGTAGCCAGGCTCCGTTCATCTTGGACCGCGAGACCTTTCACTGTTGGCGAATTTCTGTCGGAACGGTTCGTCGTTTCCGAAAACCCGCGGCTTCAGCAGGAGCCCGACCATCCGCGCCCAGCAACATCCTTGGCGGAGTTCTTTCTCCCAGGGCCAGTTCCAAAGCCGCCGCGCAGTGCGCTAGCGCTTGGGCTGCATTCATCTTGCCCCACAAACGTTGGCTATCGGGCCGCAATTGCGCTATTCGGGCCTTAACTTCTTCTTATTTTCAGCTCCTCACGGGGTACAGCCTGTGCAGCTCGAATGATGGCATGCGGCCTCGATTTCACCGCAGACTTCTTCATTCGCTATGGCGTCGACAGATAGGTAGGAGTCGCGGCGCTCAGCATACTCCGATATATTCCTATACTAAAATATAATGGCTATCGGCTTGACTCCGGTGGGCGCGTAACTCTTCGCTTTGAAGTAGTGATTCGCTTGGGACACGGGGGGGCGCAGCACTATCCTGCAAATGCCGAACTAGGTCGCTTACGCTTCCGGCTCGGATTGGGAAATTGAGAGACCATAGGCGGTTGCATCGACGTGGGCATTTCCGAGGCTGTGTCGCCTGGCAAGGAGCGAATCGTTGTTGCCTGCTCAAAGGGCGAAGATGTCGCGCACGAGGATCGATGCGCCCAGCGCGGCGGACTCGATCACCATAGCAGGGTCGTGGACGCTAGAACACCCATCGGCACAAATCACTTTGACACTCTGGCGCAACGGATCGACCACGCCAAAACTCTTGGCCGCCGTGGCTTAGGCAAGTCGCCTCGCGGTCGAGCATCTCGGAAGGGCTGTTCGATGGGGAAAGAACTTCGATGACGATGGCCGGAACACCGCAGAAATAGTCATCGTCCGCGGTCTGCTCCCCAAAGGACTAGGCTGAAGAGAGCCACGTCGGCGACCCAGACCTCGTATTCTGGAGCGGGACGAAAGGGGAACTCCTTATCAACGCCATGTTCGGCCGGATTCAAACGCGCTTCCAGTAGACTCACCAAACGCTTTTGGAGCTTGGTGTGTATCTTCTTGACCGGAGGCAACTCGACCAACTTCCCGTGGTGTAATTCCTGGCGGACTCCGCCGGCTGGTTGGGGCAGGCGAGCGAATTCGGCGACGCTGAGAAGGGAACTCGTAACCGCCATAGTGTCATGATAGCTCGGAGTGGAGGATGTCCGATCAAGCCAAGAGGCCGACTCCTGCCGAGACTTTCAATCCCGACCCCTTTGGTTGCGCCCACGTTCACGGCGAAAGAGCGCTTTGGGAAACAGATGACACGATAGTCTTTAAAGGTGAAGCCGATTTGTGTAACCTGCGGTACACAGTTCGAGGAATCAGCGTTGCCGCCAGAAGGCTGTGCCATCTGCCAGGACGAGCGTCAATTTGTGGGCTTGGACGGGCAGGAGTGGACCACCTTTGAGGATCTGCGGAGCCGTTGCGAGATCGGCATCGTGTTACAAGAACGCGGACTCACGTCCTTCCATATCGAACCGCAATTCGGGATCGGCCAACGCGCCTTCCTGTTGCAAACGGCCGAAGGCAATATTCTCTGGGACTGTTTGAGCATGTTTGATGCAGCCGCGGCGGAACACATCCGGCGGCGCGGCGGCTTGCAATACATCTGCATTTCCCATCCGCACTATTACACGGCGATGATGGAATGGAGCCGCGAGTTTGGCAATGTGCCGATTTACCTGCACCGCGACGATGCGGAATGGGTGAAGTGCCGTTCGGCCGACATTGAATTTTGGTCGGGCGATAGCAAGCGTCTGTTGGCAGGAGTGCGAGTCATTCGATGCGGCGGGCATTTTCCGGGTTCGAGCGTGCTGCACTGGCCGGCGGGAGCGGAAGGCAAAGGCGTTTTGCTGAGCAGCGACACGATTCAAGTGGCGCCGGATCGCAGCCACGTGGGGTTCATGTGGAGCTATCCGAACTGGGTGCCGCTGGGGCCGCGCGAGGCCAAACGGGTGGTGGCGGCGCTCGAACCTTATGCTTTTGATCGCATTTACGGGGCGTTTCCGAAACTGACGATCGCCAGCGGCGGGAAGCAGGTGATGGCGAAGTCGCTGAAGCGGCATATGCATGTTATGAGCGAATGACATGGGTGTCCAAGCGCGCGGTGCACGGAGCCGCACAGGGGGCTGAGCCGTGAGGTCAGCCGCCGACCAGGAGGTCGGCCCCACATTGATAGATACGGGGAGAAGGCATCAGACAGGGCGGCGACACATTACTCGGCAGGGAGATTGTTGGGAGGTGCGCAGACGAGGCCGTTGCGGTTCAGTGTTACACTCGATTGTGCGGATGCGGAGACTTGGTGTTATCCCCGCCCGATTTGCCTCTTCACGCTTTCCTGGCAAAGCGCTTGCCCTTATCGCCGGTAAACCCATGCTGGAACATGTGTGGGAACGTGCGACCAAATCGCGTTATTTGACAGATGTGGTGGTTGCGACAGATGACGATCGCATTGCCGCTGTGGTGCGCAAATTCGGCGGACGCGTGCGCATGACAAGCAGCCAGCATGCGACCGGCACCGACCGTCTGGCGGAAGTCGCTTCGGCGGAAGAAGCGGCGCTCTATGTGAATATCCAGGGCGACGAACCGTTGATCGATCCGGATGCTATTGACGCCGCCATTCTCTCGGTGGATGGAGATGAGACGGTGGCGATGGGCACGCTGAAGCGGCAGATCTTCGATCCCACCGATATCGTCAACACGAATGTCGTGAAAGTGTTACCAATCTGCTGGGCGACGCCATCTATTTTTCGCGCTGTCCCATTCCCTATGAGCGCGATGGCCGCAGCCAGACGGCGCTTTACTTCAAACATATCGGGCTGTACGTGTATCGGCGCGAATTTCTCATTCACTATCCGGATTTGACGGTAGGTCCGCTGGAGCAGGCTGAGCGTTTGGAACAACTGCGGGCGCTGGAAAACGGCTATCGCATTCGCGTTGTGCAGACGGAATATGAATCGCTGGGCGTGGATACGCCGGAAGATTTGGAGCGTGTGAACAAGCTGTTTTCAGTGAGTGAATCGTTGGGGTCGGGTTAAAAACAAAATGAACTTTTGGAGGTGCTTCCTTGCCTAAGTACATATTCGTAACCGGTGGCGTGGTTTCGTCGCTCGGGAAAGGAATCGCAGCCTCGTCGATCGGCTGCCTTTTGGAAAGCAGAGGGCTGCGTGTCACCTTACAGAAGTTCGACCCCTATTTGAATGTGGATCCCGGCACCATGAGCCCGTTCCAGCACGGCGAAGTGTTTGTAACGGACGATGGCGCGGAAACCGATCTGGACCTGGGCCACTATGAGCGCTTCACGCACGCGGCCGTTGGGGCAGGCGAACAATCTCACCTCCGGCCGCATCTATGAAAACATCATTCAGCGCGAGCGGCGCGGCGATTATCTGGGTAAGACCGTGCAGGTGATTCCGCACGTGACAAATGAGATCAAAGCCGCTTGCCGCAAAGTGGCTGCCGATGTGGATGTGGCGATTGTGGAAATCGGCGGCACGGTGGGCGATATTGAATCGCTGCCTTTCATTGAAGCCATCCGCCAGATGCGGCATGAAGAAGGCCGCGAAAACACGCTGTTCATTCATCTGACGCTAGTGCCGTGGATCGCGGCCGCGCAGGAGCTGAAAACGAAACCGACGCAACACTCGGTGAAAGAATTGCGCGCCATTGGTATTCAGCCCGACATGCTGTTGTGCCGCTCGGAACGTTCGCTACCGGATGAGGTGAAGGAAAAAATCGCGCTGTTCTGCGACGTGGATGTCAGCAGCGTCATTACGGCGAAGGACGTGCATTCGGTGTATGAAATTCCGCTGGTGTTTGCGGAACAGGGAGTGGACGAATCTATTTTGCGCATCCTGCGCATCAACGCCGGGGAACGCAATCTTACGCGCTGGACGGACATGCTCACGCGGATGAAGAATCCGACTTCGGAGGTGAGTATCGGGTTGGTGGGCAAGTATGTGGAATACGAAGATTCCTACAAGAGCTTGAAAGAGGCGTTGCTGCACGCGGGCATTGCGCATCAGGCGCGGGTGAATATTGAGTGGATTGAATCGGAGCAGATGGAGTGGCCGGAATGCCGCGATTATTTGCAGCGCTTCGATGGCATTCTGGTGCCCGGCGGCTTTGGCAGACGCGGCATTGCGGGCATGTTGAACGCGATTCGCTGTGCGCGTGAAGAGAAGATTCCGTATTTTGGCATTTGCCTGGGCATGCAAATCATGGTGGTGGAATTCGCGCGCAATGTGTGCGGCATGCCGGAAGCCGATACGACTGAATGCAATCCGAATACACCGCACCGGGTGATTTACAAACTCCGCGAATTGAAGGGAGTGGATGAGCTAGGCGGCACTATGCGCCTGGGCGCTTACCCGTGCAGGCTGGCGGAGGGGAGCCTGGCCAACCAAGCTTATGGCGCGACCGATATCAGCGAGCGGCATCGGCACCGCTACGAGTTTAACCGTGAGTTCGAACCTGTACTGACGCAGCATGGATTGCGGCTCACCGGGCAGACGCCCGACGGAGTTTATGTCGAAATTTGCGAGGTGCCGGAGCATCCCTGGTATCTGGGCTGCCAGTTTCATCCGGAATTCAAATCGAAGCCATTGGAGCCGCATCCGTTGTTCACGGCGTTCCTGGGCGCCGCGTTGAAGCATCGCGCCGATAAGCATGATAAGGTTGCGGCAACGGCTGCCCTGCATGAGGCCGATGAAGTCTTTGTCAGCGACGCTCGATGAGGGAAGTCGTCGCCGGCACGGTCGCCTTTGGCAATTCTTTGCCGCTCTCGCTGATCGCCGGCCCGTGCGTGATTGAAAGCGAAGAGCATGTGCAGCGCATGGTGGCATTGATCCGAGGGGCTGTGGGCTTGTTCGTCTTCAAGGCTTCCTTCGATAAGGCGAATCGGAGCAGTGTGAAATCCTATCGCGGGCCTGGTTTGACTGAGGGTATTCGCATTTTGAAAGGCGTGCGAAGGCTGGGGATACCGGTGGTGACCGATATCCATGAGCCGGCGCAAGCGGAGATCGCGGCCGAAGGTGTGGATATTTTGCAAATACCGGCTTTTCTCTGCCGCCAGACAGATTTGCTAGTGGCGGCCGGCCGGACAGGGCGAGTGGTGAATATTAAGAAGGGGCAGTTTGTTTCGCCGGTAGATATTGCGCATGCCGCGGAAAAAGTGGCGAGCACGGGGAACGACAATATTCTTCTGACGGAGCGCGGTTCTTCGTTCGGCTACAACAATCTGGTGGTGGATATGCGCGGGTTAAAGATCATGGCGGATAGCGGTTATCCGGTGGTTTTTGATGCGACGCACAGCGTTCAGTTGCCGGGTGCGGCGGGTTCGTCGTCAGGCGGCCAGCCCGAATTTATTGAGCCGCTGGCGCGGGCGGCGACGGCGGTGGGGATTGCCGGGATTTTTGTGGAAGTGCATGATCAGCCGGAGAAGGCATTATCGGATGGGGCTAATTCGCTGCGCGCGGGTTTGCTGGCTGAGTTTTGGAGACGGATGAAGGAGTTGGACGGAGTCGTCAAGAACTGGGCAACCTGAACTTTGGCTGGCTCAATGTGTTGTAGCGTCAGAATTCAATTCCACGCCGCGATAGATCTCAGCCATCGGCAGCGACATGGTGAGCGATTCGATGTTCACTACCGCGTCCAGTCCTTCGTAGGTCGTGATCACCCACTGTTTGTTGGCTTTCTTGTAAGCCACTTCAACCCGGGCTTGATCCTGCGAGACGAGGAGATACTCTTCGAAAGATTCAAGGTTCCGGTAGAGGATAAATTTCTCACCGTAATCGTAGTTTGCGGTGGAGGGGGACAATATCTCGACAATTACTTTGGGATTGGTGACCGTATCGTGGTATTCGTCGGTCAGCTGGGGTTTTCCACAGACCACCATCATGTCGGGAATGACGTACTTGGTTGGACTTACCCTGACACGCAAGGGGGAATTCGCCACGGAGCATAGCGTCTTAGACAGCCGATCCCGGAGCATGCTGACGACGTTCGCGCTGATGATCGAATGTTCCCAACTGACCGCTTCAATCGGAAACATCTCCCCATCGTGGTACTCGCTCGGGATCTCCGCCGCGCGGTCAAGGGCCAGATACTCTTCTACGGAAATTTTTGAAGTCTGAAGAGCACCCATGAGGGAAGTATACATCCGGCAGCCTATCTAAACCCGAGATTTCCACCGATACCAACGCTAGAGAGGTTCCGAACGTCGTATGATGTGAATCGTATGCCTATACAACCACGCCAACGCCGGGAACGGCAGCGCGGCTTTTCGCTGATCGAGCTCCTGGTCGTCATTTCCATCATTTTGATCATTCTGACCATTGCGGTACCGCAGATGGCCAAGATGCAAGCCAACGCGCGCGAGACGGGCGCTATTGCGACCCTTAAGACGATTTACGCCGCACAGGTTCAATATCAATCTACTTTTAATAAGTTCGCCAGCAGTCTTTCCCAGCTCGGGCCGCCGGCTGGCGCTGGAGGGACGGAAGGACCAGAGGCCGCCGGGCTCATTTCAGGCAGCCTGGCGACGGGCAATTCCAGCGGCTACGTTTTCACCCTAGCCACAAGTCCGACGGGGTATACAATTTCGGCCGTGCCTAAGGTGTTTGGAAGCACCGGGCGGCGTACGTTCTATGCCGACCAAACCGGCGTGGTCCGCGAAAACTGGGGTCAAGATCCAGCAACGGCGACCAGTCCAGAAACTGCGAAATAGGCCAAATCGGCGTTTTTATGTCCAGCCAAGCAGTCTCCCCGCGAAGCTGGATTTCCTGGTGTTCGCTCGTAGTCTGTTGCAGCGGATTTTCAATTCGGCCCGTTGCGGCTCTGGACACGGCTGCATCGGTGGCGGCTGAGTTGAGCCAATTGTCGATTGATCCCGCTCAAACGTATCGCGTGCGAGAGCTCGAAATCGCGCGTGGCGATATTAAAATCTATCTCACGGAAGGGATTCTAGCCTTTGCCAAACCGGTGGCAGGCAAGACCATTGCGGCCGTGTTTACCACGTCCCACACGGACGCGGGCGATGCCGAAATTCTAGTTTTGCCGCCCACGCGCAGCGAACGGGCCGCCTTGGCGAGTTTTACCAAGGCTCCTAATTTGGATGAACACCTGCAATCGGCGGTCTTCTTCTTTGCCGATGAAACCGCTCAGGAATTGCGCCGGCAACTGCAAGACCCGCCGGTTCATCCCGCGCCGGAGGATGAGAAGGAACTGGCCGACAACGCGGCGCGCGTTTTGCGCGCCGATTCAGAGCAAATTGACGTTAAGCTGGCGCGGGCTCTGCTCGACAATCACGCCGCCGCGCGCGGGTTTTTCTACGCCATTATAGGAGGCCGTAGCCTGGGGATTTTCGATGTTATTTACGAGCCAACGCGCTTTGAGCCGATTTCCATTGGGCGGGTGACGGCGCTGGAAGAAGGCGCACAGTCGTTCCAGATTTGGTGCAGTTTCCGGCCCAGGCGAAGTTCACCGCCGCCAATATCCACCAGCAGCATTACGGATTACCGCCTGGATACGGTCATCCACCCGGATCTCTCTTTGACCTCGCAAGCCAGGTTTAAGTACCGCGCAAGCAGCGAAGACGGGCGCACCGTCAGTTTGGAATTGTCGCCCCACCTGCGCCTCACGTCAGCGCGGATTGACGGGCAACCGGCTGAGGTTTTCCAGCATGCGCAAGATACCGCGGAACAGCCACTGCGCAAAGGCGCTGCCATCTTGCTGGTGGCCGGCGCGCCACTTTCCAGCGACTCAGCTCACGAAGTGGAAGTTTCGTTCGAAGGTTTGGTAATCCGGCGGACGGCGTCCGGAAATTACTTTGTGGATGAGCGCAATAGCTGGTATCCATTTGTAACGCCCCTGCTGGCCACCTTCGATCTGACCTTTCACTGCCCGCAGAACCTGCGTGTCGTCTCGACGGGGGAATTGATTTCCGATGAGGTGTCGAACGGTGTGCGCACCGTGCATCGCAAGACGCAAGCGGCCGAACCGCTCGCGGGCTTCAACCTGGGCGAGTATGACGCCAGTATTCTCGAACACGGCCCCTACCGGATTGAGGTTTTTGGCAACAAGCTGGAGCAGATTGTGAGCAGCCCCGCCGAACTGCCCGCCCAAGCCGCGCGCATTCTGGATAAGTACACGGCTCGCTGGTTGCCCCTGAATATTCATAGTCTGGCGATTTCACCCATCGAAGGCTATTTCGGGCAAGGTTTTCCGGGGCTTATTTATTTGTCCAGCATTTCTTATTTGCGCGAAGAAGACCGGCCCGCCCAGTTCCGTAACGCGCTACTGGATTCGTTTTTTTCCGAGATGCTGCTGCCTCACGAAATCGCCCACCAGTGGTGGGGCTGCATGGTAAGCCAAGCCGATTACCGCACGGCTTGGCTGTTTGAGGCGATGTCGAACTATGCGGCGCTGGAATTCCTGGAGGAGACGAAGGGCCGGGCCGCACTCGATAGCGTGCTGGAGCGCTACCGCAAGGATCTGCTGGTGACCGATCACGGAAAAACCATTGAGTCCGCGGGCCCAGTTGATTTCGGCGAACGTTTGCTTGATAACAATGGCATGCGCACCTGGCACAACATCATCTACGAGAAGGGCGCGTGGATTTTACACATGCTGCGCATGCGCATGGGCGATGCAGCATTCCACACGCTTGAAACGCGGCTGCTGAGCGAATTCCAGGGCAAGCTGCTTTCGAATGAAGACTTTCGCAAGCTGGCAGCGGAACTTTTGCCGGCCGAGCAAAGCGATAAAACTCTCAGCACCTTTTTCGATAACTGGATCTACTCTACGGGTATTCCGGGGATGAAGTTTCGGAGCGCGGGCAGCAATGTCACGCTCAAAATTTCAGGGGTGGATGAGGGGTTTGCACTCGATCTGCCGTTGCGTTGCAGCGATGCCAGCGGCAAAGAGCAGTTGGAATGGGTGCACGCCGGCGCGGGCGATAACTCGTACGAGATGCCGGAAGGCCGTAAGGCTTGCCAGTTGCCAAAGCAGACGGATTATCTGTATCAATTGGTGAATTGATGGGGCGGGGCAGCCGATGCCGCCTGCGCGACCATGCATGAGCGGGACTATTCCAGCTTTTTGAGCAACACTTCTCCATAACCGTAATTACTCTGGCAAACAATGCGCACGGGCGCTTTCATGCCCGCCATCCGTGGTTCCCACAATAAATCGAAGCTACCGAACTCTGCCGTCCGCACGGCAAGGACGGTTCTGGTGAACTCACGGGCCGAGGAGGCCGTCACGAAGCGACCACCCGACCTTAGCGAAAGCTCTTTCAGGGAATCGCAGAACTCCGTTCGCGCGTTATCCCAAACGACCGAGTGGACTTGCGTTCGCTGACAATCTAACGACGAGATCTCCGCGGGAGCGGCGGCATCGCCCACCGACGGATCAGCCAGCACAAAGATGTGTTTCTTGCCGGGCTGCCGGCCGAGCGCGGCTAACCCCGCCTTTATTGCGAAGCCCAGACTTCTGGCCACATAATAACGGTGCGCGAGATAGTTTTTAGAAACTTCGACATACCTGCCGAAGCTGACCTCAACCGCATCGTCATGTTCGTTGCCGCGAATAGGGGAATAGGGGGTCTGGTACGGCAGGAAGCCATAGCTTTCGTTCGCGCCCGCGCCCAGCAGTGCTGGTCTCAGCAACTCGCCGCTGCCGTTCCAGGCACGCGGCAGAATGAGCAGGGCCGTGATCGGTATGTCACCAGCCAACCAGTTTAGATGGTAATCTTCAATCTGGCGCTCGCCTTCCGTGATCACGAAATTAAGCGCGTTCATTTCCAACGCGCCCAGCCAACCGGTCGCCGCATCGGCGATGCAAGACAACGAGACACAGCGTTTGCCGGAGGGGAGAATCCTGTCAGCGGCGATTTCCAGGGAAAGCGCCGACGTGAACTCGGCACTGGCGCGACTGGAACGCAACTCCTCCCACACACGCTGCGCCAACAGCAACTCGTCGCCGCTTGCCCGCGCCGCTACTTCTTCCACGGCGGCCAGAAAACGCGGATCGCGCGCCTGTCCGATGGCCCAAAGAGCGGCGCGCCGAAACATCTCATCCGGCTTTCGCAGCATCGCGTAGAGGCTTGCGACTGCCGCGACGCCGCCAATCTTATGCAGACCTAAGGCGGCATTGGCGGCGACACGCTGGTGTGGATCGCGCAGCGCCGCCTTCAGTTGCTCCTCTAACCCCGGCGCCCGCTGATCCCATATGCCCTCAATCGCGTTCGCCCGAACGCGCGGGTTTTCATCTTCGAGTTGCTGCCCCAGCCACTGTGGATCCCCGGTCAGCCGACCGATCATCAGCGTCAGCTTCGAGCGGACGCGGCCTTCCAAATGCTTCAAACCGAGGATATGTGCGAGCAATCTCGGAGTGGCGCAAATCGATTCGAGCACTGCCAGCACGCGAATGATCTGATCGGGCGTGGAGGTGGGGGACTTCACCAATTCGACGAGCTTTTTGTCAAAGTCCGCATCCTCTTCTAAGGCAATCTTCGTCACCCGGCAGGCTTGCCGCAAATCGAACTGTTGGGTGTCGGCGACCAGGGCGGCCAAGGAGTTGCCGCGGCTCAGAACGCGGATCAGGTCGCGCCGTTGTTGCTCGCTTTGCGAAGTTCCAGCGCCAGCCGAGGCCGCCGCTCCAAGCGCGTCGGCTTTCCTCGTCTCCCTCTCGTTCCCTTGAGCGGCCGTTACCATAATTCTTGCTCCTGTCCGGCGGCAGGCCCGGCGCTTGCGCGGACCCATCTCTGAAAGAGAGTGGGATTGTTGCTCCTTATGGCTCTACAAATTCGACCAGCGCCACCCAAAATATTCCTAATTCCGACTGAAATGCCAGCCGGCAAACGGTTACGGCGTGGCAAATGCGCATGGCATAATCTACCCCTCGCACCACTGAGGGCATCGATAGTTGGACCCTCGGCGGCAGCACCGCCTTCAGATTCCCGCCAATCATGTTCGCCAGTTCACCAAAGGTGTCGCAGACATCCTCATTAACTTCCTGCGGCGGGTCGATACCCAACAGCCGTTTAGCGAATTCAAAGGTTTGCGCGGTCGTACATTCTATGCGCAGTGCGCCTTTCCACGAACCGACAAAGTGCACTGTCGCGGTAATAACCTGCTCCGTCGCCACCCCAGGGTCCTCGACAGCCCAAACGTCCATGCGGAGCATCGAGATAAACACATCTTCGACGATTTGCAGCGTTTCAGCTGCGTAACTCTTGGTAAGACAAGCCGCTTCCATGCTTTCCTTCACTTCTTCCGATAGAACGAAACGCCTTCAAAGGCATCCCGCTCAAAAGCGTCGCTCAGGTTCATGGTGGTTTCGGCCGCTCCCAACAGCAGATGGCCGCCCGCCGTCATGGTCTTTTCAATTTCCGAAAGAATACGCTTTTTAGTCTCCACATCGAAATAAATCAACACGTTCCGGCAAAGGACGAAATCGAACGGGCCCATCTGCCGCATGGGCTGGCGCAAATCGAACCTTTCAAAGCGCACCATGCGGCGCAGCCCTTCTTTTACCCGCCATTCCAAATCATGCCGGTCGAAATATTTCACCAGGTGGGTGGCGGGCAAGCCGCGATTGACTTCGATCTGAGCGTAGGAGCCGAGTCGCGCGCGTTCCACCATTCTTTCGTTGAGATCAGTTCCCTTGATCTCAATCATCCAATCCTGCAATCCCATCTCGCAAAGCATCATCGCGAGGCTGTACGCTTCCTGGCCGGACGAAGAGGCCGCCGACCAGAACGTTAACTTCCGCGACTTGGCACGCGCTTCAATCAACGGCGGCAGCAAGCTATTTCGCAAGACTTTGAATGGTATGGCGTCGCGAAAGAACAACGTCTCGTTGGTGGTCATGGCTTCGACCACTTCCTGCGAGACCCGGCCGCCGCTGGTCGCGCGAATGAGCGCGCAGAGATCGTTAATGGTTTTTAGATTTTCGCGGCGGACGATCGGCACGAGGCGAGCTTCGAGCAGGTAATGCTTGTTCTCGTCCAAGACAATTCCGGAAGTACGGTAGACATACTGCTGCAGAAAACCGTAATTCTCACGGCTGATTTCGCTTGGTTCGATTGTCCCTATTGCCATACTATTCGCCCATCCTAAAGATGCCGCCGTATTTCAGGGACCACGCATCTCAAATCGACCACCGAATCTGCCAGTCCAGCGTTCACCACCGCTCCCGGCATGCCCCAAACGACACTGGACGCTTCATCCTGCGCTACGATATAGCTTCCCTGCGCGCGCAGCCGTTCGACACCGCGCAGCCCATCTTGCCCCATACCGGTGAGGATCACGCCCATGGCACTTCCGCCGTACACTTCAGCCACCGAACGAAATAAGACATCCGCCGCCGGACGGCAGGAATTTTCCGGGTCGGCTTGGTTGAGCTTGATGATGTTGGCCGTCCCCTTCCTGGCAACCGTCATGTGGTAATCGCCCGGAGCGATATAGACGTTGCCCCCTTCCACAAGCATTCCCTCAGCCCCCTCCCTCACTCGCAGCTTTGTCAAAGATTGTAAGCGCTCTGCAAGCAAACGGGTAAAGATCGGTGGCATATGCTGCACGATGAAGATGGGCTGGCGGAAATCAGCCGGTAGCATGGGCACAAGCACCGCCAAAGCCGTCGGACCACCGGTCGATACGCCAATCGCTACCGCCTCGCAAGCCTTGCTTTGCCGATTCGAAACCAGGCGCACCGCTGCTGGAATGGGCCGCGCGCTGACCGGCGTTTTGGGCGCAACGACCGCTGGCGGATCGGACTCCAGGATGAAAAACTGTTTAAACTTCGGCACCAACTCGCCGCGCAGCTTCACCATCGATTGATCGAGCGACCCGGCGTTCGCCACCTTCGTCACATAATCGTTCGCTCCCAGAGACAAAGCCTCAATCGTGATGGCCGCGCCGCGTTCCGATAAGGTGCTGAACATGATTACAATCAAGTCTGGATAGAGCTTGCGGATGTGCCGCAACGTTTCTAACCCATCCATTTCCGGCATTTCAATGTCCAGCGTGACGACATCCGGATTCACCAGCGGGATCATTTTCAAAGCGATCACCCCATTCGCGGCACTCCCCACTACACTCACAGCAGGATCCTCTTCCAACGCGTGTGTGACTAACCTGCGGATGATGACGGAATCGTCCACCACCAACGCTCGGATGCGTTCGCCACGCGCCAACTTTCTCTTGCCTGCCCTCATTAAACCGCTTGTTCCTGAATGCCTAAGAGCATAAGCCTTTCCACAATGATTTCATCCGTGAATGGCTTCATGATGTAATCGTTCGCTCCCGCCTCCAGCGCCGCCACCATCTGACTGGTCTCCGTTTCGGTTGTCACCATCACAATGGTCAAGTTGTCATAGGCCTTCTCCGCCCGTACCGCCTTGACGAACTCCAGCCCATTCATGACCGGCATATTCCAATCCACCAGGGCCAAGGAAATCAGAGGCGTCTCGTGCAAGATGTCGAGTGCCAATTGGCCGTTTTCCGCGGCGCTTACCTTAAAACCCAAGTGAAGGAGTTTCTTGCTAAGGATGGACCGGATCGTCCGAGAATCGTCGATTACTAAAGCGCGCCGCATCGCTTAACCTCAATTCGCTGGCTCGTTTCCAATCTGTTCACCACCTGGAAATAGACGTGTGCTCAGTAGGCCGTTCAGAAAGACGGCTACCGCTCCCTTGAAAGAACCGGCTTGCGGAGGAGAAGAAAGGCCGACCAAGGTCGCTGACGCTCCCGGCTCCGAGACGCCGAAGCCGAAGGAGGCACCGGCGAGGGCTGACCAGGAGGTCAGCCGCAGACGGGGAGGTCTGCCCCACAATCTGGGGAATCGTC
The DNA here is from genome assembly GCA_963764105.1 of Bryobacterales bacterium. GTDB lineage: Bacteria > Acidobacteriota > Terriglobia > Bryobacterales > Bryobacteraceae > Bog-105. Next base: position 77,974 of record CAVXRP010000022.1, on the reverse strand, counting down.
GCTCCCTCCCAGTCGCGGCTCGGCTCGGGCTACTACTCCCTGGCGGAAGTAAGCGTTTCCGAAAAGATTGCCGAACTTCTGACGTCATGCACTTAGCCACCCTTGAAAGATATATCGGCGGCCAGCGTCTCCGACACGAGGCCGCTCGTCTTAAACTTTGAACTGCGCCATGAGCTTTTGCAGCGAGCTCGCCATTTCATGCAAGGCAGTAGCCGCCTTCTGCGTGCCCACGGCGCCGCTTGTGGTGTTCTGTGCCGCGGTAGCTACGCCGGTGATATTGCGGGCGATCTCGGTGGTTCCTCTGGCCGCTTCCGACACATTTCGTCCAATCTCATTGGTGGTAGCCGTCTGCTGTTCGACGGCTGAGGCAATGGTGTTCGAAACGTCGTTGATCTGGTTGATAATCGTGCCGATTTCCCCGATGGCAGCCACCGCCGCTTTACTATCGCCCTGAATGGCCTCGATCCGATGGCCGATTTCCTCAGTCGCCATTGCCGTCGCCTTGGCCAACTCCTTTACCTCGTTGGCGACCACGGCGAATCCCTTGCCGGCCTCGCCCGCGCGCGCCGCCTCAATGGTCGCGTTTAAGGCCAACAGATTGGTCTGCTGAGCAATGGAGGTAATTACCTTAATCACTTTGCCGATTTGCACGCTAGAATCACCCAACTTGGTAATCGTTTGATTGGTTGAATTCGCCACGGAAACCGCATGGCGCGCTACGCGTGCCGCCTCATTCGCGCTCTTGGAGATTTCCCGAATGGAAGCCAGCATCTCTTCGCTGCTCGCCGCCACCACGCTGACGTTGGTTGACACTTCTTCGCTCGCCGCGCTCACCACGGTGGCTTGCGTGGCGGTCTCTTCCGCATTCCCCGCCATTTGCTGGCTGATCGCGTTCAACTGTTCCGACGCCGTCCCCACCGATTCCGCGCTTTGCGACATCTTGGAGAAGCTGTGCCGCATGATACCTACAAACTCGCGCAATCCTCCTCCAACGCGCCCAATCGCATCATCGCCGCTTACGCTCAGCTCTTTGGTGAGGTCCCCGCGCGACGCCTCCTGTACGAACTCGAGCATGAGGTTTACTTTACGGTCCAATTCAGCCGCCGCCGACTTTTGCGGGGTGATGTCAGTCGCGAACTTCACCACCTTGTACGGCGTGCCCTTTTCATCCATCACGGGCGTGTAAGCGGCCTGCAGCCAGACCTCTTTACCACCTTTGCCAAGCCGGAGGTACTCGCCCGTCATCGTATCGCCACGCCGCAATCGCGCCCAGAATTCGCGGTACTCATTGCTATTACGTTCTGCTTCGGAAACAAGAGAGCTGTGGTTACGGCCTACGAGCTCGCTCAGGCTATAGTTCGTGGCCTTCAGGAAATTCTCGTTCGCCGTGATGATCGTGCCATCCATCTGGAACTGGATCACCGCCAGCGTTTTGTTGACCCCGAGCATTTGGCCCTGGTAATCGAGATTTGATGCTTCTTTCCTGCGCAGCTCGGTAACGTCGGCCCATTCCAGCATGTTGCCGTTGTAGTTTCCTGCCAGATCGTAACTTGCGGTCACGGACAGCGAAAATTTGAGAGGCCCTACGGCAATATCGGCGCGGTGAGGCAAATTTTTCGGGTCGGCCAGCAGGCGCCGCTGGTGACTCGGATCCTTGTGGAAGATATCGATACAACTTCCTACTATGCTCTTGTCGTTGAAGTTAGGCCAAACCTTGCGAAACTCGGCGGCGTTGGCCGCCAGCAGCTGCCTGGTGGTTTCATTCACATAGATCACAATGAAATCGCGATTCACCATCATGATGGCCGTTGCCACGTTGTCGATGGCGCGCTGGAGTGTGACTGTTTGCTGGTTTTTGGCCACCGACGCTGTGATATCCGAGGCGAACTTGACCACTTTATACGGCTTTCCCGTTTGATCGAGAATCGGCGTATAGGAAGCCTGCAACCACACTTCCTTGCCGCCTTTGGCGATGCGCTTGAACTCCGCTGTTTGAAACTCGCCGCGGTTCAAGGCCTCCCAAAATTCGCCATACTGTTTGCTTTGGCGATCTGCCTCCGTTACAAACAGACTGTGATTACGCGCCACAATTTCATCCAGCCGATAGCCCATCGTCTTCAGAAATTTCTCGTTCGCCGTAAGGATTGTTCCGTCCATTCCGAACTCAATCACAGCTTGCGACCGGTTAATGCCTTTGATCTGTCCTTCCCAGTTCTGCCTTTCTTTGACCGTAGCCGTAATGTCTGTGGCAAACTTCACTACCTTATAGGGCTTCCCCCTCTGGTCCAGGATCGGAGTGTAGGATGCCTGCAACCAAACCTCCTGGCCGTCCTTGCCAATTCGCTTGAACTCAGCCCTTTGAAACTCACCGCGCTTCAACCTCGCCCAAAACTCGAGATACTCCTTGCTATGCCCATCCGCCGGGCTGGTAAACATGCTGTGGCGGTGTCCTACAATTTCGTCACGACTATAGCCCAGCGCGCGCAGAAAGTTTTCGTTGGCCGTTATGATCGTGCCGTCCATTTTGAATTCTGCCACCAATTGGGCCTTGCTGATACCCGCCAGTAACGCTGCCAGCTCGTGTTTGTCTGCCCCTTTCTCGCTCGGTCCCACAATCCTAGCGGGTTCCTCCGGAGCGAGAGCTGAGCTTCGAGCTGCCCGGCCGCTGCGCTTGGCGCTTGACGATTTGCGCCCAGGCGCTTTTTCCTCGCCGGCATGCTCGGGTTCCGCTAACGCTACGTTGGAGGACTGATCATCCGAATTCTTTTCTGCCATGTTCTCCGCTCCAGCGTGAAACCGGCAAACACCCCCCTACGGGCGTTTGTCCCTCTCATCGCTGAAAGATCTATCGGCAGCAGGCGCATGCGACACGAGGGCAATTGTCGTTTTTTCGGCTTAGCCCTAGAAAAGTAAAATCCTTAGTCCTAAACTTTGAACTGTGCCATCAGCTTTTCGAGCGAAGTCGCCATCTGGCTCAAGGCGACGGCCGCTTTCTGCGTGTCCAGGGCGCCGTTCGTGGTATTCTGCGCCGCGGTCGCTACCCCGGTGATATTGCGCGCGATCTCGCTGGTTCCCTTCGCCGCTTCCGACACGTTGCGTCCAATCTCGTTGGTGGTCGCCGTTTGCTCTTCCACCGCCGAAGCGATGGTGTTGGAAACATCGTTGATTTGGTTGATAATCGAACTGATTTCCGCGATCGCTGAAACTGCGGCTTTACTATCGCTCTGAATCGCTTCGATCTTCTGGCCGATTTCCTCGGTAGCCTTAGCCGTTTCCTTGGCCAATTCCTTGACTTCGTTGGCGACAACCGCGAATCCCTTGCCGGCTTCCCCGGCGCGCGCCGCTTCAATGGTAGCGTTCAGAGCTAACAGATTGGTTTGCTGCGCAATGGAGGTAATCACCTTAATGACCTTGCCGATTTCCACGCTCGAAGCGCCCAATTTCGCAATGGTGCTATTGGTGGAATCCGCTACGCCTACCGCGGCGCGCGCCACGCGTGCCGCCTCGTTCGAACTCTTGGCGATTTCCCGAATAGACGCCAGCATCTCTTCGCTGCTAGCCGCGACGACGCTCACGTTCTTGGAAACCTGCTCGCTCGCCGCACTCACCACGGTCGCTTGCGTAGCCGTCTCTTCCGCATTACCCGCCATTTGCTGGCTGATGGCGTTCAACTGTTCCGACGCCACGCCCATCGACTGCGCGCCCTTCGCCATCTGCGAAAGGCTGTCTCGCAAATTAGCGACCAAGCCGCGCAAGCCGTTTGCCACCCGTCCGATGGCGTCATCGCCCTGCACCGCCAATTCCTTCGTCAAATCCCCATAAGAAGCGTCCTGCACAAATTGCAGCGTGATGTCCACCTTGCGGGCCAAGTCAGCGGCGGCCAATTTTTGCGGTGTGATGTCGGCCGCGAAATTCACCACTCTGATCGGGCGTCCCTTCTCGTCCATGGTCGGCATAAACGACGCTTGCAGCCAAACTTCACGGCCGCCTTTGCCTACTCGCTTGAACTCGCCCACTTGCGCCTCACCGCGATTGAGGCGCGCCCAGAAATCGCGATATTCATGACCGCGGCGGTCCGCCTCGACAACAAAGATGCTGTTGGGGCGCCCCACAACTTCATCCAACTGGTAACCCATAATGTTGAGGAAATTTTGGTTGGCCGTAATGATGTTGCCCTCCATGTCGTACTGAATGGTCGCCATGGACGAGTTCACAGCGGCCTCTTGCGACTCTAAAGTTCGGAGGGTAGTGACGTCCGCCCATTCCAGGATGTTCCCGATGTAATTGCCGGCTAAATCGAAAAGGCCATTGACGCAAAGCGAAATTCTAAGCGGCCCGGCAGAAATATCGGCGCGGTACGGCAAATTTCGCGGATCAGACAACAGACGCCGCTGGAGGGCGGGATCCTTATGGAAAAGATCGACACAGGCTCCCACAATGTGCCTGTCATCGAATTGCGGCCACAGTTTGCGGAAGGCCGCCGCGTTTTTCGCAAACAACTGTTTGCTCGCCGGGTTCAGGTACGTGACAACCAAGTCGCGATCCACGATCATGACCGCGGTCGACACGTTATCGGCAATCTGCTGAAAACGAGACACCGCCATTTTCAGAGCGTCTGTCTCCTCGGTATCTCTCAAACCGTACTCTGGTTCAGCCACCAGAACGTCGGAAGATTCATCCCCCAAATGCCTAAGCGCCATTCCTTCTCCTCAGTTCGCCGCCCGCTTGCCCGTCTTAGACTTTGAACTGCGCCATCAGCTTTTGCAGTGAATTAGCCATTTGATTTAAGGCTGTAGCCGCCTTTTGTGTGTCGAGCGCGCCGCTTGTGGTGTTCTTTGCCGCCGTGGCTACGCCGGTGATATTGCGCGCGATTTCACTGGTTCCCTTGGCCGCTTCCGACACGTTGCGTCCAATCTCATTGGTGGTCGCCGTTTGCTCTTCCACCGCCGAAGCGATGGTGTTGGAAACATCGTTGATCTGGTTGATAATCGAACTGATTTCGGCAATCGCCGCAACCGCCGCTTTACTATCGCCCTGAATCGCTTCGATTTTCTGGCCGATTTCCTCGGTGGCCTTAGCCGTTTCCTTGGCTAATTCCTTGACTTCGTTGGCGACCACCGCGAATCCCTTGCCGGCCTCACCGGCGCGCGCCGCTTCAATGGTCGCGTTCAAAGCCAGCAGATTGGTTTGCTGCGCAATGGAAGTAATCACCTTGATCACTTTGCCGATTTCCACACTTGAATCGCCCAATTTTGCAATCGTGTGATTGGTGGAATCCGCCACGCCCACGGCGGCCCGCGCCACACGCGCCGCCTCGTTGGAGCTCTTGGCTATTTCCCGAATGGACGCCAGCATCTCTTCGCTGCTCGCCGCCACCACGCCCACGTTCTTGGAAACCTGGTCGCTCGCCGCACTCACGACCGTCGCTTGCGTCGCCGTCTCTTCCGCATTGCCCGCCATTTGCTGGCTGATGGCGTTCAACTGTTCCGACGCCGCCCCTACCGACTGCGCGCTACTCGACATCTGCGAAAGGCTGCTGCGCAAAGTTCCCATTAAACCGCGCAGGCTATTAGCCACGCGCCCGATGGCGTCGTCGCCGTGAATTGCCAATTCCTTCGTCAAATCCCCGTGCGATGCCTCCTGTACAAATTGCAGCGTAACGTCCACCTTGCGGTCCAACTCCGCCGCCGCCATTTTCTGCGCTGTTATATCGGTTGCGTACTCCAACACCTTGCACGGCGCGCCTGTCATATCGAGAATGGGATTGTAAGATGTCTGCACCCACAATTCGCGTCCGCCTTTGCCAATCCGTTTGAATTCGCCGGATTGATATTCGCCACGGCTTAAAACGGCCCAGAACTCACGGTATTCAACGCTCTGGCGGTAGCTTTCATCTAGAAACATGCCGTGATTCTTGCCTTTAATCTCATCCAGCGCAAAGCCGAAAAGCCGTAGGAAGTTATCATTAGCCGAAACAATGGTTCCGTCCATGCGGAATTCAATGACAGCTTGCGACCGGCCAATGGCCTGGATCTGCATCGCCGCGTCCAAGGCCTTCTCCTTCGTCGCCGTCACATTGCTCTGGATAGAAATAAATCGTTCGATCTTCCCATCCTTACCCAGAACCGGATTGATCGCCAAGGACACCCAATAGGTCTCCCCGTTTTTGTGATAATTGAGGATTTCGCAATAGATGGGATGGCGGCGGTTGATGGAGTCGCGAATTCTGCGCTTGGTTTCCAGATCAGTCAGTTTTCCTTGCAGCACCTCGCCCGGCGTTCTGCCTTTCACCTCGTCGAACGTGAAGCCCGTCATCTTGGTAAAGCCGGCATTTACATATTCGATTTTTTCGTTGACGTCGGTGATCACCACGGAGTTGTCCGTCTCATTCGCCACTAACGAGAGCATGGCAATCTCGCGGCGTTTGGCCACTTCAGCGCTAATGTCGGTAGCGAATTTCACCACCTTGATAGGCTTGCCGTTCAGGTCGAGGATGGGGTTGTAGGAAGCTTGAATCCAGACTTCTTTGCCTCTCTTGCCCAAGCGCTTAAATTCGCCCGATTGGTATTCGCCGCGGCCTAGACTGGCCCAGAACTCGCGATATTCGCCGCTATGCTTATCGTCTTCGCAGACAAACATGCTATGGTTTCGGCCTTTCACATCGGCGAGGGAATATCCCATCAGCTTCAGGAAATTGTCGTTAGCCGCCACGATCGTGCCATCCGGCAGGAATTCAATCACGGCATTGGATTTTCCAATCGCCGCGATCTGCCCTTCATAATCGGCATTCTGCATCTTCTGGGCCGTCACATCCGTGGCGAACTCGACCACTTTCATGGGACGTCCGCTTTCGTCCAATATGGCCGTATAGGAGGCTTGCAGCCAAATTTCCTTGTCACCCTTGGCGAGCCGCTTGCATTCAACGGTTTGCGACTCACCGCGGTTCAACCCCTTCCACAATTCCCGGTACTCAAGGCTGTTTCGATCCGCCTCCGCTACGAACATGTTGTGGTTACGGCCCACGATTTCGTTTAGTTGGTAACCCATGGTTTTGAGGAAAACCTGGTTCGCCGTGACCACCGTTCCATCCAGTTCGAACTGGCTGGTTGCCATAGAGGCATTAATCGCCGCGACTTGGCCCTGCGCCACGCGCAGTTCCGTGACATTGGCCCATTCCAATACGTTGCCCGTGTAGTTGCCGGCCGAATCGAAAGTGCCGTTCACGCAGAGCGAGAATTTTAGGTTGCCCACCGAGATGTCGGCGCGGTGCGGCAGAATTTTAGGATCGGAAAGCAGTTTGCGTTGGTAGCTGGGATTTTTGTGAAAGATATCGATACAGGTACCGACAATATCCTTGCCGTCGAAATTTGGCCAAACTTTTCGGAACTCGCCGGCGTTTTGGCTGAGCAGTTGTCTGGTCGATTCGTTTACATAAGTGACGATAAAATCGCGGTCCACCATCATCACGGCGGTGGTAACCTTGTCGACAATCCGATGAAAGCGAAAGACCTCATTTCGCAGTCCTTCCAGTTCGTGTTTCTCGGCTTCCCTGGTGCTTCGGCCGGCAGCGCCCGGCCCCTTCGAGCCTCTACCGGGCGCAGCGCCCTTGCTCGCGTGCGCTTTAGCGCCTTCGGTGTGCGCTGTCTCGCTATGTTCCGGTTCTGCCACAGCGACGTTTGAGGCGTGGCCGTCCAAATTCTTATGTGCCATCTCGTCTTTCCTTCCTCTGTCCCTTATCCCTGGTCCGCTTCTTTCCTAGTTGCCGTTTGTCTTAATCTGTAAAACCCGTTCCGTATTCAGAATCAGCAAAAGCCGCCCGTCCAACTTGTACAAACCCTCAATCAGCTCGCGCTGCTCTTCCGGCAGATTCTGCGGCGGCGGCTCGTAGGAGGCCGGGTCGACCTGCAGCACGTCGCTGATTTCATCCACCAATAAGCTAACCGCCCCTTCTTCCGAGCGCACCACTATATTCATAGGTGCGCTGCCGTTGTCGCGGGGCGGCACGTTAAGCCTTTTTCGCAGATCCACCGCCGTCACAATCTGACCGCGCAAGTTAATCAACCCCTCAATCACGTCCGGCGCCAGCGGCACTCTGGTCATCTGCTGATAGCGCAGGACCTCCTGCACATTCAACACATCGATTCCGAAGTACAGATCCGAAACATAGAATGTCGAATACTGCTTGGCGCGTTCCGGGCTGTGATTACCTTGTGGTAACGCCATCTTTCATGCCCCTCTATCCGTCATTTGGTCACTTCCGCCAATTCGTGTTCGCGCTGTTCTACTGCTACGGCCAAGCGCTCCAGCGAACTCAACATCGCTTTTCGGTCGAACTTCATCTGGAAATCTCCGAACAGGTTGGCATCGGCCGGCTTGGCTCGCTGGCCACTTTCCGCCAAGAGGCCGAGCACCGGAATATGCGCCAGCTTGGGATTGTTCTTCAGGTGCCTCGCCAGATCCGCGAACTGCAGCGACGCCGCCACCATCCGGACGTTCTCGTGCGATAACTTTTCCAACGCTTCTGGGAAACCCGCCGCCTCAACCACCCGGTATCCCGCCATTTCGAGTGCGCTGCGCAAGTGCGCCCGCGCGAACGGAGATTCTTCCGCCACCAGCACCGTTGCTCGTCCCGCACGGCCCGGTTGCCCCGCGATCCATTTTTCGCCAGAATTCATGATGATTTCGTGGAGGTCGACAAAATCGGTCACCTTATCCCCCACCACTGCCGAACCCATGAGCCCAAACGTATCCGACGATTTACGGACCGTCACCTGCTCTTCCACAATGTCCACAATGCGATCCACGATCAAACCGATGAGGCGGTCGCCATTGTTGAACACCACCACTTGGACATTTTGTTGAGCCGGCAGACTAGTGTCCTCGCCCGGACTGAGTTGCGCCGCTAGCGAGATGAGCGGCAAGATTTGGCCGCGGTATTGCACTACCATCCGCCCCGCTGCCTGCTCGATTTGGGAGCTGGGAATTTCCTCCAACCGCGCCACCAGGCTAAGCGGCACGGCCAAGCGCTCAAAACGCGCCACGCTGAAGAGCAGCAAGGCTTGCCGCTCCTTATTCGCGGGCTCAGCGGTTTTCTCTTTGTCCGAGCTCATCGTGCTGCGCGCCTCGCGCAGCACGCCTGATCGTTGTGCAATTCCCAGCACATCTAAAATCAGCGCGACCTTGCCGTCGCCCATGATCGTGGCGCCCGAGTACATGCTCAAACCCTTCAACCTCTTGCCCAGCGGCTTCACGACAATTTCCTGCGTGTCGTTGATCATGTCCACCACTAAGCCAAACTCGCTCTCTTCGGCTTGGAGAACGACAATGTTCACCACGTCTGAATCCATCGAACGCGCCGGCGACCGTAGGATTTCGTTCAGAAAAGTCAGCGGCAACAGCTTGCCGCGCCGCCGGTATACGGGTGTCCCATGGATTCGTTCAATCTGCCGCAGCCCGCTTTCGCCTTCGAGCCGGATCAATTCAAACAAGCTGACTTGCGGGATGACGAACCGTTCTCCCCCGCTGGTCACCACCAGCCCAGGAATAATCGCCAACGTGAGCGGGATTTTGATCTTGATCGTCGTGCCACGCCCTTCGCTGCTGGTCAGATCCACCACCCCGCCGATGCGTTCAATGTTGGTCTTGACCACATCCATGCCAACGCCGCGGCCGGAAATGTTCGAGATCTTTTCGGCAGTGGAAAAGCCCGGCAGGAAAATCAGGTTCATGGCTTCCCGGTCGCTGAACCGCCCCGCCTGTTCGGCCGAAATCAGCCCTTTTTGTAAAGCCTTAGCCTTCATCCGTTCGGGATTGATACCGCCGCCGTCGTCCGAGATCTCGATGTTGACGTGCCCGCCCTCGTGAAAAGCGCGCAACGACAATCGCCCTGTTGCCGTCTTGCCGCGCTTCACCCGTTCCTCCGGCCGCTCTATCCCGTGATCGCACGAATTGCGCACCAAGTGCGTAAGTGGATCTTTGATGGCTTCGATAATCGTGCGGTCGAGTTCCGTTTCCGCCCCGTCCATCGTCAGCTGAATATACTTGCCGCATTCGGCGGCCAGATCGCGCACCACGCGCGGAAATTTTCCCCAGACAATCCCAATCGGCTGCATGCGCGTCTTCATAACGCTTTCCTGCAACTCCGACGTAATGAGGTTCAGGCGCTGCGATGTGGCATTGAACGTGCTCGCCTCCAAGCGTGCCGTGAATTGCAACACTTGGTTACGCGCCAGCACTAGCTCGCCCACCAAATTCATCAGTTTGTCCAGCAACGCCACGTCCACCCGGATGGTTGAATCCAGCACTGCGCTGCCCTTCGCCGGGGACCGCTCACTGACCTCCGCGCCCACTGAGGCCGCTACCGCTTTCGCCGGTGCTTGTTCCTCGGCTCCCGCGCTCGCTGGATCGCTGCGCACTGGTTCCTTCGCCACCCAACCTTCCATTCCTGGCGTCGTTTCCTCGCTCACTGCCGCAAGTTCATCTTGCTGATTTTGTTGGCTCATGCTGCTTTCCTGCTCCACTGCCGGGCTAGTCGGTTCATGTTTTTCGGCCGGCCTTTCCAGCGGCGCAGGAGCGGGGCTGGCGGACACTGCGAGTGGCGCAATGCCCTGCTGCATGGCCAGTTTCAGCAGGATTGATGTGTCCGAATCGATGTCCGTCTCCGCCGGCGCAGCCCTTTCCGGCCCTGCGGCCATGGCTGCCTCGGCTGAGGCCTTGCCTTGACTTCTCTTCGCAACGTACAGGCCCTCCGTCTGCTCGTCCGCTTCCGCGAAAGAGTTCAGCCGCCCCTTCAGTTCCTCGTACCAGTTATCGCCCTCGACGTTCGTCCGCTCGATCACTTCCAGGATTTCTCGAATCGCATCCACCGTCTCCAAAATGATGTTGATGAGATTGTTTGTGGCCTGCCGTTTGCCTTCCCGCACTTGGCTGAGAATGCTTTCCCCCAAGTGCGTCACACCCGTCAGTTTGTCGAAGCCCAGAAAGCCGCAGGTCCCTTTGATGGTGTGAATCGTGCGGAAAATGCTCGCCACCAACTCGCGATTGGCGGGATCTTCTTCGAGTTGCACGATTTCCTGGTCCAGCCGACCCAGATTCTCGTTGCTCTCTATCAGAAACTCTTTAATTGTGTCGAGATCTTCCATCTACAGCGGCGGGCGAAGGTTGCCGTATGCGTCCGATTCCTCGGATTTTCACTTAGACCAGCTTTTGCTTTACCCGTCTACTGGTCTAAGTGCCGTTTCAAGATGGAAACTTCTCAGATTGGGATAGCCCGAATGGGACAATCTCCGCAATGCAGAATTTTGAAATCACGATGGCCTCGCGTCAGCTAAGACCGAGATGTCCAAACCATTCGTTAACAAAGGGAACCAGATTGTCTTACTGCTTGCCTTTCCAGGTTTACAGGAGCGCAACTAAACCCGTTTCCTGACGCCGCGAAGCCGAGGGTGTTCCATTGTTATCGAAGAAAGGCTGATCGGAAAAATCGCTGCGAAACTCAGCACGCGCCGTCAGAGCCGGAACTCGCGGCCGATACTGCAGCGTCGCGGTCAACTCTTGCAACTGCTGGGCCACACCCGTCGTGGCGCCCGTCGGGTCGTTGAAGTATTCCCATCGCGGGCTAATGCTCAAACGCGCGGCCAATGGAATCGTAACCGCCCCCGCCACACCGTACCTGCGATCGCGCCCTGCCAAGTTTTTCTCTTCACCATACAGCGTCTCGATATAGGCGTTCCAACGGGTCGTGGGAGTCAACTTCAGAACACTGTCGACTAACTGAGAAATCTTCCGCGGCCTTGCCGTATAGGGCAAGGCAACATCGGACAGAAACACAGGTTCCGGCCCCGCCAAATAGGTTTCTGACCAGTTAAAACGCTTCTTCGTATGGGCAGAGGTGAGCCCCAGCATTGGACCTCCCGTGTTATTCACAACCTCATTCCAGCCGTTTATAATCTGAGCTCCGATGACTAGCGAGGGGCTCACTGACTTTGAGGCCCGCAGCCCGAAGTGGTAATAAGGAGCGCCGAGGGTAAAGAGCAGCGATCGCGAATATTGGAAGTTGGAAGCCGCATCTGGCACCTCCGCCCCCGCGCTCGTGTAGAACTTGCCGAAATCAAGATCGAAATCCGAAGTCTTGAAGGGGCGCACGGAAAGGTAGGCTTGTCCGACATAGCGGTTCACACCGCCCCACGGATCGCCGGCGTTCATAGTCTTATATATCTCGCCGTAGCCCGAGTCAAAGTGAAACCCAAACTGGCCTTTGGAGAGCTGTACCGACAAGGTCGCGGCTCCCAGTTCAAAGCGATCTGATTCGATATCGAAATTCCGCAGCAAGTTAGTCGAGGTGAAATCGCCGTTCAACTTTGTCTCGGAGTAGGTGTCAAAGGAAAGAGAATAATCAAGGAGAGGTTGTTCCGGTGTCCCTGCGGTGTTGGCGGGAGCGGGACTTTGACACAGAACGGGCGCCCCCACTAGCGAAGCAGCGAATAGAAAACGGCATAGGGTTTTTTCATTAAGGACTATCTTGAGGAGAATTACCTCCCCAGCAGATATCAGTAAATTTCCCAGTAAAGTAGGCATTCTTTTCCCATCTCCAGGCATGAACCCACATTTGCTCCACCGACGGCCGGGCTAAACGCTACGGCTCGCGATAGAAGGAAGTGACCATGCCTCTACCTCGAACCCAAAAAGGCGACCGCGGTGATCGCGCGCAAGTTAGCAGCCTGGGAGCTTTCCGCCGATACCGTTTACCGTTGCCACTGCGCATAGCGGGCATTCTGGCGCTTCACACCCACATGATTGCGGAGCCGGAGGAATGCATCATACAGAGCCCAGTTCACTACGGCGCTGCCATCCTTATATGTAAAGAACGGATATGGGCTTCGCAGTGTTAGCGATCATTTGAAAACGTATGAACCTGCACTTTAGGCCGGCCGGCAGCAGCATCGGCGCTAGAAGCGCAATCATCCGTCTGATCATCTAATAACGCCACCTACCGGGTGCAAACTCAATCCTATTCCATTTCCACGATGCGGTTGCGCAGGTCAACCGCCCCGCGAATGTGCAAGAAATTCAACATATCTGCACTATCTTCTCTGGGCGCAGCCCTCAGACTTCACGCGAAATGATCCGCTCTGCCCTTCGATGGAATAACTATTTGCGCTAATGGATACCGCAGTGCATGTACCCTTGAACTGCAAGCCGCCGCTGTCGGTCGCCCCGCAAGATGTGCCAAGGCGAAAGCCAGTGAACGTTCCGCTGCCAAAGGTGCCTCGGGACGTATTCGAGATCGCCTGGCCAACCGAAATTTCTCCGGAGAAAGCAGACCCAGGGTCAACTCGTATTTCCAGGTATCCGGTGAATTGAAACGTCGTGTTTGTAAAGGTTCCGCAGTAGAATCCCGGCTGCGGATCGGCGCCCGGCGCCGCTGGCAGCTCAGGCTTTTGGAGTGGAGCCGATATGGGAGTCGGAGCGGGTTGCGGAGCAGGGATTTGAATCGGAACCGGTGTGGGTCGAAACGGGTCCGAGGTAAGGCTGAAATTACCGGTCTTAGTGCCAATAGTACAAGTGCCGGAAAAGCCTCCATCTGTGCAGGTCCCCGTGAAGACCACGCCGCCTGCGCCGGATGCCGTCACTTTGCAGTGGATTCCCGTCCGCGTTCCACGTAGAGGCATGTTTGTGGCGGTGGAACCAATACCCAGAAATCCGGTGATACTGCTCCCATTAATCTTCAGGTTGATGACCAGTGGCGTGGCCACCATCCCGAGGGGCCCCGAGCTAGTCATCGACCCTTTGTAGTTTTGCCCCATCAACGGCGTTGCTGAAACCAGAATCGAAAGAAAAAGAACGGCGGCATGTGGGGCCTTCATTTCGGGGGCGCCACCGGTTGCTTCTCCGGACCCTTTGAGATCGCTATATTGTCCACCATATTGCAGCTCCAGTCGCCGAAAGATGTTTTAAAGCAGTAACCCGTGGCGTTGGGCTCTTTGTAGATATTGCAATTTTTGCCGGGTGGAAAGCCAACCTCGTTGATATGGCAGACATACCAATCGTAGCTTCCGCGGATCGGGTACAGCAATTCCGTGTTGTCGATGTTCGGAAAGTTGAAGTCGGATGCCAGATAGGCCCGGCCTTTGCCCACTTCCACGTGCACATTCTCGAACAGGTAAAGTTTGGGTCCCATGATCCCCACAACGTTCTCATTAGTGCACTTAATGTAATCCTTTATTTGTGCTGGCGATGGCGCCCCCTTGATGGGCTCCTTTCGGGACTTGCAGACAAGCGGATCCCGCGATCCGTATTTTGAGCCTGCGCCTGTCTGACCATGTGCCGATCCAAGGGTCGCCGCTATGGCCAAGATAATTACCGCAAAACTTTTCATGCTTGTCCTTTCGTGACTAGGTTTAATGTACGACCCCGCGTCATTGGGCAGACCGACGACGGAGGAGCGATGTGGCGGTTGTGGCGGTCTAGACCGCCCAGGAAGTTCCTCCTAAATCAGGAGAGCCGCCCGGAAGCGGATCCTACCCTGGCCGGTGCCCTCTAAACTGCGCTCTGCTTATAGAAACGCGTTTGTTCCCTGAAACCCTGGGTTCGCAATTGTGGACAAAGAAGCAAAGAAAGGATCCTCCAAGCCTGAGTAGACAGTAGCACCCACGCTGTCAAGGCGCAATGTCCGGCAGTTTATGAATACCAAAGAAGTACTAGTTTCTCCTGGCGTTACAGCCAATGAAATAGAAGCGCGTCGGACGCAAGGATCTTACGAAACCGTGTCGGGAATTTGCGCGGCCTCCACCGGCCCGTTTTTGCTGTGTTCCTTAAAAGCCAAATCCCACATACTGCACTTCTTCTTCCAGCTCAAATCCAAATCGGTCCAACACGCGCTGCTTGCATTCCTTAATAACCGCTACCAGATCCGCCGCGGTGCCCGCGCCATCGTTATAAATCAAATTGGCATGATAAGTCGCCACTTGAATATCACCCCGCCGCGTACCCATAACCCCGGCCTGCTCCAAAAACCATGCCGAAGGAACCTTACCGTCGCGTACCAGATGAGCCGGAACCTCCGCTTGCACAGCTTGCGGCAGCTGCGCCAAAAATACATTCTTGAAAATACTGCCCGCGCATTTCATGCTAGGCGGATATTTTTTATCGCGAATTCGGCGAATCTCGTCTGCCGCCTTTTGCAGCTGGCCGGCATCGCCTTCCTCGAAGCGCAAGTCCGCTTCAAGAATCACCCAATCTTTGTGGCTCTTGAACCAGCTTTCGCGATATTGAAAAT
This sequence comes from Bryobacterales bacterium, assembly GCA_963764105.1. Taxonomy (GTDB): domain Bacteria; phylum Acidobacteriota; class Terriglobia; order Bryobacterales; family Bryobacteraceae; genus Bog-105. Next base: position 62,697 of record CAVXRP010000022.1, on the reverse strand, counting down.
GGCAGTCGGCATTGGTGAAGGCCGCTGTGCGCTCGCCATCCGTAGCACGCACCGTCACCACACGTTCCTGAATCGATTGCCCGTAGGCTCCCGCATTGCCATACACCGCGCCGCCTAAAAACCCCGGAATACCGGTCATGGTCTGCATGCCCTTCAACCCCAGCGCCATGCTTCGATCCACCACATCCTGCAAAACGGCGCCCGCCTCCGCTCGCAGCAACGTGCCTGTCCGCCTGCATGCCGGCCCCGCTAAAACGCAACACCACTCCGGCGAAGCCTGGGTCCGCCACAATCAGATTTGTCCCTCCGCCTATCACCACATGCGGCAAGCCCGTCTGCTTCAGAGCTTTGAGCGCGGCCACGAAGGAGTCTTGATCAGGCGCATCGCAAAAGAGGCTGGCAGCTCCGCCGATGCCGAATCTCGTATGGCGCGCCAGCGGTTCGTCCGCCAAAAGGCGCAGATGCGGAATGCCCGCCAGATAATCTCGCAACGCGGGAGCCTCAGTCATTCCTTCCCTGATTATAGGGTTTCCGCAAGTTTTCCCAGCTTTTCTCCGGTGACCCGGTACGTCGTCCACTCATGCAGCGGTTCCGCACCCAAACTTTTGTAGAACTGGATAGAGGGCTCATTCCAATCGAGTACCGACCACTCAAACCGCCCCCCGCCGCGCTCCAGCGTCAACTTCGCTAGATACACCAGCAGCGCCTTCCCCACTCCGTGCCCACGAAACCTGGGTTCGACAAACAAATCCTCCAGGTAAAGGCCCGGCTTGCCCAGAAAGGTCGAGTACGTTGCAAAGAAAATCGCAAAGCCCGCAGCTTGGCCTTCCAAATGAGCAATCACTACCTCGGCGCACGGCTGCGGCCCAAACAAAGATTCCCGAATTCTCGCCTCATCCGCCTCCACTTTGTCGAGCAGCTTCTCATATTCCGCCAATTGGCGTATAAAACTTAGAATCAAGGGAACCTGGCCCTCGACCGCGCGCTCGATGCGAATGCTCTCCTTAGCACTTTCCATCTTCTGATACTATCGGGCTAGCCTATGAAGTTTTTCCTTGATTCAGCTAATCTTTCAGAGCTGAAATCCGCCGCCGAATTAGGCATCATCGACGGCGTCACGACCAACCCCAGCCTGATCGCCAAAGAAGGCGTTCCGGTGGAGGAGCAGGTTCGCAAAATCTGCGACATTATCGACGGCGATGTCAGCGCGGAAGTGGTTTCGACGTCAGCCCGAGAGATGATCGCCGAAGGCCGCCGCCTGGCCAAAATTCACAAGAACATCGTGGTGAAAGTGCCGCTGGTACCCGATGGCATCATAGCCGTCGGTGCCCTCGCCAAAGACGGTATCCGCACGAACGTCACGCTTTGTTTCAGTGCCGCGCAAGCGCTCGTGGCCGCCAAAGCCGGCGCTTATATCATCAGTCCCTTTGTAGGGCGCGTTGACGATATCGGTTGGCCTGGCATCGAACTGATTGACAACATCATGAAAATCTACGGCAACTACAACTACAAAACGCAGGTGTTAGCAGCCTCCGTGCGCGGCCCCTTGCACGTGATTGACGTTGCCAAATCGGGGGTGCATATCGTCACGCTCACCTACAAAGTGCTTGAACAATTATTCCATCACCCGCTTACCGATAAAGGTCTCGAACAATTCTTAAGCGACCACCGCAAAGCCTTTGAGATGGTGAACGTCTAACCTCCGCGGTCAGCCTTAACTGTTCTCTTTTCGCGCGCTCGCCCTCTTCAAACGATCGCGAATCCCCGCCCATTCAGGCTTATCGGGCGGCTCAACCACCGCGATCCAATCCCAGCCTTCTTTATCGGCCGCGTGCAGGACCGCATACAAGTTCGTGGCATATGCTTCGCGCTCCGGCGGCAAATCGAGAATTAATCCGCGCCCCGGTGGTGTCTCAAAACGATTATGAAAGACGTAAAACGGCGTGCGCGGCGCATAGTGGCGCGCCTGCTGCCCGGGCGATTCCACAACGTGCGGCATATCTTCTTCCAACTCCCAAGGCACGCCCGTTGCCTCTTCCAAATCCTGCTGCGAAATCATTCCCGGACGCAGCACCACAGGCGGATCTCTGCGCAATGAGGCCACTGTCGATTCAATGCCCACATCAGTAGGCCCGCCATCTAAAACCATATCTACCGTATCGCCCAAACTCTCCCTTACATGAGCCGCCGTCGTAGGTGAAATTTCGGTAAAGCGATTGGCACTTGGCGCGGCGATCGGCACGCCCGCCCGTCGGATCAGTTCCAACGCCACCCGGTGCTTGGGCACACGCACGCCCACGGAATCCAACCCCGCCGTCACTAAATCCGGCACAACCTCAGCCTTCTTCAGCACCAGCGTAAGCGGCCCCGGCCAAAATCGCACCGCTAACAAGTGCGCTCGGTCCGGCCAATCCGCCGTTAACGTCCGCGCCATCGCTTCATCGGCCACATGCACAATCAGCGGACTCGCCAAAGGCCGCCGCTTGACCGCATAGATGCGCGCTACCGCCTCGCGATCCAGCGCATTGGCACCCAATCCATAAACAGTTTCGGTGGGAAACGCCACCAAACCGCCACGCCGGATAATGTGCGCCGCCCGCTCCAACTCGTCTTCACTCGGAGCCATGGGGACGGACTTCTCTGTCCCAGGATGCGCAACCCCCTCAACCGTCCGGCGCCTTTCACGGTGGACAGAGTTGTCCGTCACCATGACGTTCTCCTAATCCGCCAAGTCATCTTTGCTATCGTCACCAGCCACCTTGCCCGTCTTCCGCCAAACAAGATAGGCATGGATCAAAGCGTCGATATCGCCATCCAACACTCGATCCACATCGCCAATCGATAGCCGCGACCGCAAATCTTTCACCAGGCGATAGGGTGCCAGCACATAGTTTCGAATCTGGCTGCCGAAGTTTATCTCCAGCTTCGTGTCTTCCAGTTTCTTTTCGACGACGCGCTTCTTCTCCATCTCATACTCATAAAGCTTGGCGCGCATCTGCTTCATCGCGCTCGCCCGATTCTTATGCTGCGAGCGTTCGTTCTGGCACTGCACCACAAGGCCCGTCGGCAAGTGCGTAAACCGTACCGCGGACTCCGTCCGGTTCACATGCTGGCCACCCGCGCCGCTCGCGCGAAACACGTCAATCTTCAAATCGTCTGGCTTAATATCTATGTTGATATCGTCGTCAATCTGCGGATACACAAATACCGACGCAAACGAGGTGTGCCGCCGCGCATTCGCATCGAACGGCGAAATCCGCACCAGCCGGTGCACGCCAATCTCCGATTGCAACTGGCCATAAATGTTCTCGCCGTTGATTTCGAAGGTGGCTGATTTTATGCCGGCGCCTTCGCCCTCTAACCGGTCGGTCACAATGGCCACGTATTTATGACGCTCTGCCCAGCGCAGATACATGCGCATCAGCATCTCGGCCCAATCCTGGCTTTCCGTACCGCCCGCACCGGGATGAATCGTGACGATGGCATCGCGGCCGTCATTCTCGCCGGAAAGCAGCATCGCCGTTTCGAGTTCCTCCAACTTCGCCGCGAACGTCTTCATTTCGCGCTCGATATCGGCGGCCACGTTTTCCCCTTCGCGCGCCAGTTCAAACAAGGTATCGATATCGGAGGCTACCCCCGCCACTGCCTTGGAACTCTGGATCTGTTCTTCCAGCCGTTTGCGCTGCTGCATCACGCGCTGGCTTTTTTCCGGCTGATTCCAGAAATTGGGATCGTTGACTTCTTCTTCGGTCTTGGCTAACTCGCGCTGCTTGCCCGGCGCGTCAAAGATAGCTCCGCACAGCGTCACCTTGCTGGCGGAGCGCAACATACTCTCTTTCTAACTCTTCTATGGTCATTCACTTGTAGTGTACTTCGCGTCCTCCCAAAAGGGCCGAACGCACGTCATCAAGCGATGCGATACTGAAGGCGAGATTTGCCATGACCTACCCTGTTTCGCCATACGTCGAAGAACGAGAGGGGAGTCTTTATGTGGCAGGGACTGGCGTTTCCATCGATTCCGTTCTTGCTCGTTTCCAAGCCGGCGCTTCACCCGAAAAGATTGTTTGCTCTTTTCCAAGTCTCAAGCTATCTGCTGTGTATGGCGTCATCGCGTATTACTTGGAAAATGAGCAGCCGATCAATGCGTATCTCGCCGAGGGCGATTGCGAGCTAAAACAATTCGCAGTTCCCCTCAGTCGCACAAACCCCGAGCTTTTTGATCGTCTCGAAGCGGACCGGCGGCAGGTCGGCTCAACGCGCTCGTGACCCGCCGCTTCTTGGCGGACGAAGATCTCGATTCGGCTATCCTCGAAGGCGTTCGCTATCGTGAACCCACGATCGACATTATGGACTCAAAGGAAGCGGGCCACCGCGGCGTCAAGGATCCAAAGCTCCTCGAGATAGCAGCAGGGCAGGGACGTATCATGATCTCCCATGACCGGCGCACCATAACGCGCTATTTTCGCGACCGTTTGGCCGCAGCCTCACGGCTGGCTCGCATCCCGCTTCACCCAACCATAAACCGTCAACGAATTCTTCCAGAAAAATTTCTCTACAGCCGCCGGCGGCTTCGTCGCAATAAATTCCTGTGCCAATCGAAAAACAGCCGGATACTGCGCCCACTGATCGCTATTCGGCCAGTCGCTCCCATAAAGCAATCGATCCGCCCCAAACGTCTCCCAGATCCGATCCAACCGGTCGCGATAAAAATCAATATCGAGCGGCACTCGCCCATCAACCCTTCGCACAATCCCGGAAACTTTCGCGAACACCTGCGGCCGCTCGCCCAGCACTCGCAAATCCTGTTCGCAAGCCTGTCGCCCGAGCGCATCGCTGGGCACCGCCAATTCCGGTAAGTGATCGATAATCACTTTCAGATTCGGCACTTGATCCGTCACGCGAACAACCGCACGAATCAGCGCGGGATCGGGATTGGCCGTATCCAGCACCAGCCCCAGCGACGCCAGCAGTTTCAAATCACGAACAAATTCTGGCTTCGCGATCTCCTTCCCCAAGTCGCGGTCCCAGATGTTGCCATAGCGAATGCCACGAAATAAAGGGTTGCCGTGCAGCCGCTCCAACTGTTTCCCAAACGTTGCCGAACCCGGAACCAGATCGCCAATCGTGCCCACAATAATCGGATTTTTCGCCGCTACCTCCAAAACCCACTGATTATCGTCCGCCCAAGGACTGCACTCAATCTCAATCGCCCCGACGATGCCAAAGGGAGCAGCCAATTTCCGGTAGCGAGGCGGCAGCGCACTTTGGTAGATCGAACTATCCTTCGGCGGCCAAGGCACCCCTTGCGGTCGAGAGATATCGAACAAATGGATGTGGCTGTCAATCACAGGCATTTTCGACGCACCGGCCAGCGTGCCGGCGATAGCGGTCGACAGAAAAGTTCGGCGGTTCACGCGGGCATTATATCGGCAGGTCGCGCAGAAATCCGCTGCTACCTTGATAACTGAGGACATGACCCTAACTCTTCCACTCACCGAGGTCCAGGAAGCCAAGCTTAGGGCCAAGGCGCAGGGAACCACCCCAGAGCATCTTGTCCAGCACGTTATCGAACCAAATGATATCCGCCATGGAAGGCGGCTCGAACGGATCAAAACTGGCACCGTCTCTTCTCGGACTGTGGTCGCCGTTTGGCGCGGGATCGACGGAGAAGCAGATAGACCGAAATCGCGCCGAGATGTCCTCAACCTTCGGCCGAGATGACATTGCATGATTGTCGCGGTCGCCGACACTCACGCCGCAATCTGCGATCTCTTCGACAAACCCTCAGAGAAACCCGGCCGGCAGGCCCTTTTCATCCCTCGTTGCGGCGGACCGAAGGGCCGTCCTGGGTGAATCACAAACTTGGAAAAGCGCCGCCGATTTCCAATTTGAAATCAATGAGTTGACTCCCACACAACTTCCCCAAAAACCAATGAGGCGAGCCCCCGCCGCGAGGCGGTCGCGAAGCGATTTTCATCCCCTCCTGTGGCAACCCGAAGGCTTGCCATGTGCCGGTCACAACCGTTTGCAAGATTTTATCTTGTTTATTTTCAACCCCTTAACCCAGTTTTCCGCAAGCCTCCCGCTCGCCCCCTCCTTAGCCTGAGGCCAGAGGAGTTCTCATGTTTCACTCAATTAAATGGGCAGCCGCCGCGCTGCCGGTTCTCGGTCTTCTGTTTGCCAGCGGTTGCAGCACGCAGACGAGCCATCCTAATCAAATCAACGCGTTCGACGGCGCTACTTACGACACAATGCTTTTGGCGCATGGCGCGCTCACCTCGGTAGGCGCCAATGTGACGGCCGGTTATCCGAAAGACCTGCCCCTTTTCAATCAAGCGAGCGCGTCTTACAACGCGGCGTTAGCAGCGTATTCCGCCTTCCGCATCCAGCCCGCTTCACAGGCTGAGGTGTCGGTGATGATCGGTAATCTCACGGTCGCCATCGTCGCGCTGGAAAACGCTTTTCAAACGGACATGCAAGCCTCGCCCGCCGCTGTGGCGAACATTCGCGCCCATGCCAAACGGGTACGCACTTCGGCCGCGCAGGCCGGCGTTACGGTTTCCGACATCTTGACGGAACTTGAAATCGCCGCCGCTGTCGCGCACACGATTCCCCAAACGGGGCCTTACGCAGCCATCGCTGAAATGGTGATCGAATCCACCAGCGCCGCGCTAGCCGCGGAGATCGCGGCCGCCGGTCAGCCGATTGACCTTTCGCTCATTCAACCCATCCCGGCTATTCAGTAGCGGATGACAACAGGGCCGGGCCCGGCAAACCTCCGCGCTGCGGCCCTGAAACTTGCGCGTCTGCCAACCAGAAACACCGCAACGTCGCGCCCGTGCCAACATAAGGAGAGAACGCGCGTTTTCCATTCGCTTTGTCCCCGTTGTTCGCGTTCAGAAATCGATGCTGATCCAATTCAATCACTGGATGGAATATGCCGCTGCGGCGATCGACGCGGTTTTGCTGCTACGGGTTCTTACGCTGCGCCTGCAGCGCACCTACGTCTTTCTCACCCTGGCGTGTGTTCTGGCTGTTCTGTTCGACGTGGCCGTTCTATCCTTGCCTCCCGATTCGCAGGAACGTGCGCGTGTCGAGGTCTATTCCAACCTGCTGATCGCCTTCGTGTTCCCCTTGGCCGCCTGGGACGTCTTTGGAGAAATCGCCGGTTCCATGGCGGCCGTGCGCCGAACCGCCATTCTTAGAACCCTCACCAGCTTACTCATGGTCACCTTTTTCGGCGTGCTGCTGGCCAGCCCAACATTCAAATCAGAAGATCCCATTAACTTAACGTTCGTGGTAACGCTGACGGTGATCGTCTCCACCGGATCGGCTACCGGCTGCCTTACCTTCTTTTGGGCGATGCGCCGCGCCTTCCGGCTTCAGAAAATTACGCTCCCCCACAATACCTTTGTGTGGCTAGTGTTTTACGCCCTCCTGCTCGCCGGCCAAATCTTGACTTGGTTGCTTTTGCTGCTGGAGCAGTCTTTCAATCTGTCCTCCGCTGCTGTCGCTTCGCAGTGTATTACGCTCGGCTTAAACACCTTCGGGATCGCCATCACCCTCTGGTGCGCGGTCAGGCTGCGAGCGCTGCCGAAAGACGTGCCCTCCGCGTCGCTCAATGAACCATCCTAAACGCCTTACGCCAGATCGGCGGCGGTGATGGGCAACTTGCGGATGCGTTTTCCGGTCGCCGCAAAAATCGCATTGGTCAGCGCCGGCGCGGTCGGCGGCAAACCCGGCTCGCCAATCCCGGTGGGCGGCTTGCTGCTCTCGACAATATGCACTTCGATACGCGGCATTTCTCGCATGGAAAGCGTTGTGAACTTATTGAAGTTGCTTTGCACCGCGCGTCCTTTGTCGATGGTGATTTCGCTCTTGAGCGCCGCCGTTAATCCGTAAACGATCGCGCTTTCCACTTGCGCGCGTATGCCATCGGGATTCACCGGCACGCCAATATCCACCGCGGAAACAATCCTATCCACCTTCACCGCCCCGTTCTTCACGGTCACTTCCGCCAGATTCGCTACATAGCTATGGAAGGCGTAGTGACAGGCGATGCCTCTGCCTTGTCCCGCCGGCATCGGCTTGCCCCAATCGCCTTTCTCCGCACACAATTGCAGCACACCCTTGAACCGCCCCGTGTCCAAGGGCCGATCCTTGGCGTCCAGCGCGTCTTTCACCAAACGATCGGGACCCAGCACACGCCGCCGGAATTCATACGGATCCATGCCGGCTGCATGCGCCAGTTCATCCATATAACTTTCCAGCACAAAGCCCACCACCGACGCTTCTACCGACCGCCACCAAGCTCTGGGCACTGACGATTTCGCCGGCGTATACTCCAGTTTGTAACTGCCGGTCAGGTAGGGCAGTTGCGAACAGAGTCCCAGTTCCGACGACTCCGGAGCCGCTTTTGGATCGAACCATTCTGAGATCGGCGTGGACGTATATTTGTGATGCCACGCCGTAATGTTCCCTTGCGAATCCACCGCGCCATTCAGCCGGTGGTAGGAAGCCGGCCGGTAGAAATCGTGCATCATGTCGTCTTCACGCGACCAGACCAACTGCACGGGACGGTTCAGGCGCTTGGCGATCTGCGTCGCCTCCGTTGGAAAATCCGCCTGGTAGCGCCGCCCAAAGCCGCCGCCCATGTAAGTCGCGTGCACCTGCACTTTCTCAGGCGAAAGGCCGGCCACTTTGGCCACCACCATTTGCACCATATCCGGTGCCTGATGCGCAGCCCACGCTTCCGCGCGCCCGGCTTCTATGTGCACGGTGCAATTCATCGGCTCCATCGTGGCGTGCGCTTGGAACGGCAGCTCGTAATCACAGGCAACCTTCTTTTCCGCCGGCGCCCGCGCCAGCGCTGCATCCAAATCGCCTTGATTGAGGACAACCTTCATGGATGAATCCACCACGCGCCGAAACTCTTTGCGCAAGGTTTCGCTGCTTTCGCTCGCGGCTGGCCCTTCATCCCATTCGATTTTTAGCTTGTTTCTGGCTTGCAGGGCAATATAGGTGGTTTCCGCCACCACCGCCACACCGCCGCACGAATGCGCTTCTTGGGCCGGCTCAATTTCAAAAACTTCCAGCACGCCCTTCATGGCTTTCGCCTCAGCCGCATCGAACGATTTCACTTTGCCGCCAAACACTGGACAGCGCGCCACCACCGCGTACACCATATTGGGCACGCGCACATCAAGACCGAAAATCGCGCTCCCGTCCGTCTTGGCTGGGATGTCGGTACGCGGCAGGGATTTGCCGATAATGGCGAAATCCGCCGGCTGCTTTAATGCCACCGTGGCGAAATCCGGCACTGGCATTTTAGCCGCGGCCTCCACCAGTTCGCTGAAACTGAGCTTGTCGTTGCCGTGCCAAACCGCGCTGTCATGCGCCTGGCAATCGGCCGCCTTGACATTCCAACGCTGCGCCGCGGCCGCAATCAGCATGCTGCGCGCCGCCGCTCCGGCCTGCCGCAAGGGCATGTACAACGTAGTGATGCTGCCGCTGCCACCGGTTCCCTGCGGACCAAACTCCCTCTTTGAGGGCGCGTGCTCCACTCGCACATCTTTCCAATCGGCGCCTAACTCTTCCGCCAGAATCATCGGCAGCGAAGTTGAGATGCCTTGCCCCATTTCCGATTTCGAATAGCAAAGGGTAATGCCGCCTTGCGAATCGATTTTGATCCATGAGGTCAGCGGATTCACCACTGGTTTCTCATCCGCCGCCCGTGCTTGCGGCAAATCAAAGCTGAGCACCAGGGCAGTGCCCGCCGTCCTCTGCAGAGTTGTTTTCAGCGCCGTGCGCCGGCTGATGGCATTCGTTAGTGTCGTCATGGTTTAGCCCCTCACTTCCGCCGCTGCTCGTAACACGGCGCTGCGGATTCGTTGTTGCGTGCCACAGCGGCAAATGTTTCCAGACATCGCCTCGTCAATATCGGCCGCTGACGGCGACGCGTTTTTCTTGAGCAGCGCCACCGCCGTCATGATCTGACCCGATTGGCAGTATCCGCATTGCGGCACCTGTTCAGCAATCCAGGCCTTTTGCACGGGATGGCTGCGATCGGCGGATAGACCCTCAATCGTTGTGACCTTCTTGCCGGCTACCGATGAAATCGGGTACACGCACGACCGCGCCGGTTCCCCATCGATATGAACCGTACAAGCGCCGCAGGCCGCGATGCCGCAGCCGTACTTGGTTCCCGTCAGATTTAACGTGTCACGCAAAACCCACAACAACGGTGTTTTGGGATCAATATCGACAGCCTTCCGCTGCCCATTCAGTTCAAATGAAATCGCCATGCCGCCTGCTTTCCTAACAATTTGCCCTATCAGTTAAAGATACACAACTTTGGCCGTTTGTGGGGCGGACCTCCCGGTCTGCGGCTGACCTCCTGGTCAGCCTCGGCGAATCAATCCTTCCAGGGATACACTGGGCTGAGGTGATCAAATTATGGCATTTCTCCAGGAGTTTCGCTGCGAAATTTGCGGAACGGTTAGCGGCAATCCGATTCACTGGTTTGTGATCCAGTGCGGCAATTCGCAGCTCACCGTACTGCAGTGGGACCTCGAGACTGCTAATGCTCCAGGCGCACGGCATTATTGTGGGGAAGCCCACGCGCAGGTCTATATCAGCCGCTGGTTCCAAGCAGCATGCACTCGTCCGCTGCCCGATTTCAATTCGTCCGGCGCATCGCGCCAGAGTTAGCAGGAGATGTCCGCCATGACAAGAAGAGAATTGTTTCCGGCTGCCTTTGGGCTCGCCTCTTACGCCGCTCTCGAACTGCGCGCTAATCCACTTGGCTTGCCCATCGGTTGCCAGACCTATCCAGTGAGAGCGCTGATCGCGCACGATTTCCCAGGCACGTTGAAGAAACTGTCCGAGGCTGGTTTTCAAGCCATCGAACTGTGTTCGCCCGTCGGCTATGCGGACTCTGGATTCACGCCCGTCGGCAAATATAAAGGTCCCGAACTTCGCAAAATGCTGGCAGACCTGAACCTCTCTTGTGAAAGCTGCCACTTCGACATCAACGAACTGCGGAAAGATCTTCCCGGCCGCATTGCCTGGGCGAACGACCTTGGCTTGAAACAGATGATTGTTCCCAGCCTGGATGGCCCCAAGCATCCCACTTTGGACGACGTAAAACGCGCGGCCGAAGAATACAACAAGATCGCCGCCCAGTCCGCCGCAGCGGGCCTCCAGCAAGGCTTGCATAACGAGGATTTCGAACTGACCACCGTAGATGGCAAACGAACCTACGATTTACTCTTTGACTACCTCGATCCCAAGCTCGTGAAATTTCAATTCCAGGTCTCAACCATTGCGCAAGGCTTTGACGCCGCCGAATATTTCACGAAATACCCCGGTCGTTTCTTCTCCATGCATGTGCAGGGGTGGTCGGCCAAAACGCGCAAAATTACCGCCGTTGGACAGGGAACGCTCGATTGGACCAAAATCTTTAGCGCCGCCAAAACCGGAGGCATCAAGAATTACTTTGTGGAGATGAAGCTTGAATTGATGCAGGCCAGCGTCCCCTATCTTCGCAGCCTGCAAGTCTAGACCTTCAGCCGGCCTCTAGACGTTCTGCACTTTGTCACCGCTCGTAGGGTGGGCATTCTTGCCAGCCGGCCACCTTTTAGGTGGCCTCAGCTTCTTACGTCGTGTATTCCTTACGCGTCGGCGGATCCACATAGGCATTGGCCTTTTCCGAACTGGTAATCCGCATTTTTCCCGTATCCCAAGCCAGCAATTCGCCGGGTAGCCGTTGCGCGATGCAGCCCAAGAGAAAAGCCTCAGTCACCGGACTCTGGCTCTCAAAATTCGCCAGCGGCGCAGGGCCTCCTTTGCAAGCTGCCAGCCATTGGTCTATGGCAACGTCCCGCTGCCCGGCCCTTCGCTTCACCGAAGGCGCGCGGTATTTGCCTGTTTCCGGATAAACGCGCGGCCGATTTCCATTGAACCCGGCCAGCAAAATTCCTTTGTCGCCCACGTACAAAATGCCTTCGCCGTCTTCGCCGCCGGCAAACAAACGCTGATCCTCTTTGCTCACTCCCGCCGGCCGCGGCGGTCGCAAGCCGCCGTCATACCAGGAAAGGCGCACGGCAGGCCGCTCGCCCACTGCGGGAAAATTCAAATGCACAATCGAGGCTTTCGGAAACGTTTCGGCATAGGATTCACTACTACTCGCCTCCGCCGAAAGCGGCGGCGTGAGATTCAGGATTTTAAATATCCCAGCAAAACTGTAGCAGCCCATGTCGCCAAAGGAGCCGTCGCCAAAGTCGTACCAACCACGCCAGACAAACGGCAGATAGGCATGATGGAACGGCCGTTCCGGCGCCGGTCCCAGCCATAAATCCCAATCCAGACCGGCCGGAACCGGCTCTGCCGTGGCTGGCCGTTCAATGCCTTGCGGCCAGAATGGGCGGCTCGACCAATTGTGTACTTCACGAACGTGCCCGATCGCGCCATCCGCCAGCCACTCCGCAATCGTCTGGGTGCTCTCCGACGACGGATTGTTCACCGTGACTGCGGCCGCTACGTTCTTCTCGCGCGCCAGCGCTGCCACGCGCCGGGCATCGCCAATGCTATGTGTCATCGGCTTTTGGCAGAGCACATGTTTCCCTTGCCGCATCGCCGCCAGCGAAATGGCCGCGTGCCAGTGATCGGGCGTCGCGATATAGACGGCGTCCAGATCTTTCTCCTGCGCCAGCAGTTCGCGATAGTCTTTATAGGCGTGGCACCCCGCCGCCCCCTTACGAGATTCGTAATAGGCTTCCACCAACCGCCTCGCCGGCTCGCGCCCACCCGCTCCTAAACTCGTGCGGAATTCGTGCGTAAGTTGCACCTCACCGGGAGACGTCAGATCCGCACCCCAATTTGCGTAACCCGCGCCCAGCAGCTTGCGAGCTGAGTTCAGCAGATCGTTGTCGCCATATTCAACGTAGTTCTTGCTGCCTTCGTTGCAATCGCAAACAGCGACGATCCGCACCTCTGGACGCGCCAACAGTTCCATCGTGATCGCCATTCCCTGGCGACCGAGGCCGATGGAGGCGATCGTGACTTTATCGCTGGGCGCCACGAACCCAACGCCTCCCAGCACGTGGCGCGGAACGATCAGGAACGACGCGACCGCAGCCGCCGCACTTTGCACTGCTTCCCGGCGTGATAGTTTTCCGGGCGAGTTTGCAACGGCATTTTTTGTCTTAATGGCTTTGCCTCGATTCTCTCTCCTGAGTATCACCCGTTGCAGCACGAAATGTCGATCCTCCGGCCGCCTCGGTCTATTTCCCAGACATCCATGCCACCAAAGCCACCACCCGTTTACCGGTCACAAGCCTTCAAACATTTCCCATTCCCTCTATCTCAAGACCCACCAACCACTTACCGCTCATCCCCACTTTCACCCAATCTCCATCCCATCCGCAGTTATTCTATTCTTCTCTTGAAAGCGCTCCCCTCGTTCACTGGCGGGCGCGCAAATTTTTATGCAAAGAAACACCTCGCACCCAATTCGCAAAGCCGCGCGGGAAATACTCGCCTCCCAGGGGCCCGAAAAAACCATCCTTTCCCGCCGGCCGCTGCTATTTTTTATAGGCGGGACCGAAACCCTCCCAGCCGCCCCCATTTCTCCCGCGAAAAGTCCCCTCCCAACTCGCGCCAATGCCAAGCCGAGTGCTAGTCTGGTTAACCAGGCAATGAAACCCTTCCTCCTCGCAACCCTCGTTTTCGGATGTTTCGCCTCCGCCGCTCACTCAGCCGACTCGAACAATGCCAAACCCGACGAGCGCTTTAAGACCGACCTCCTCGTCGTCGTCGCCCATCCCGACGATGAAACTGAAATCGGCGCTTACCTCGCGCGCGCCATCTTCGACGAAAAAAAGCGTGTCTCCGTGGTCTTCGGAACCCGCGGCAATCAAGGCGGCGATTCGGAGGGTCTCGCCCAATCCGCCGCTCTCGGCGTCATCCGCGAAATTGAGGCCCGCCAGGCCCTCGCCCACTTCGGCGTCATGAACGTCTGGTTCCTCAACGGTCTCGATACCCCCGGCCAAAACGTCCTCGGCTCTCTTGAAACTTGGGGTCACGGCGATTCGCTCGACCGCCTCATCCGCATCATTCGCCTCACTCGTCCCTCTGTCGTCGCCACCTGGCTTCCCGTTTGGGTCGCTGGCGAAAATCACGGCGATCATCAAGCCGCCAGTGTCATCGCTACCGAAGCCTTCGATATGGCCGCCAACCCCACCATGTTTCCCGAACAACTCGCCGCACCGAAAGATCGTTACGATGTCGGCAATCTCACCGAAGGCCTCCGCCCCTGGCAGCCCGAAAAACTCTATTTCTTCAGTGACACCGCTCACCCCGAAACCCTAAAAGGCAAAGGCCCCGCCTATTCCTCCACTGACGTCTCACCCTCTCACCACGTCTCCTACGCTCGCCTCGCCGCCGAAGAGTGCGCTTTTCATCTGACACAGGGCGATAGCGGCCAAGTGGCAAAAACCGCTCTCGAAAAAAATGATCTGCACTTTTTTGAAACACCCGTGCTGTTTGTCTTTGGTAAGTCGCTCGTCCCATCCTCCCCAACCGGCGATCTCTTCGAAGGTGTCGTCCCCCTCGGAGTTCCTTACCACGCCGCGCCCGGTTACATCGCCTCTCAACTCACGGCTCCCACGCTCGAACTTGGCGGACCTTGGCAATTCTATACGGCCTTTTGGCAAGCCCACAGTCTCAACACTCTTCCGGGCCTCATCGCGCCCGAAATTATGGCCAAGCCGTCAAACCGTTTTGTCATCCCACTGCTTGTCCAGAACCCCACCAACGCCGCCCTCCCCGTGAACCTCTCCGTCGATCTTCCCGAAGGTTGGACCTTCGTTCGCCATCCTTCCAGTCCCTTTACCGTCGAACCACAAAGCGACTACAACTACATTTTCGAAGCCAAAACTTCTTCCGGCCAAAAAGGTTGGAAATTCATCACCATCGCTGCCGAGTCTGCAGGCCGGCCCATTGGAACCATCCGCATCCGCGTCGAACTTGATCCCGGAGCCATGCCCGAATGACAAAGGAAAAGTGGTCTCTTTCAGCCCTCCAATCCGACCCGAGTAACTTTACGGTATCCCCAATGGTCAAAAACTTGATAGACTTACTCCTCATAAGGGGTTTTTTCATGCAACTGCTCTCGCTCCGCACTCTATTCGCCGCCGTCCTGTCTCTTCTCGCCGGATCTCTGGCTTTCTCCCAAGCCACTTCAGGCAACATCACCGGTACCGTTGTCGATAGCTCCGGCGCCGCTTTGCCCACCGCCAAAATCACCATCACCGACCTCGATCGCGGCACCGTCTATCACGTCGATACCAGCGGTGACGGCAATTTCTCGCAAACCCACTTACTCGCCGGCCATTACAAAGTCACCGTCGAAAACCCCGGCTTATCCACCCTCTCGCAAAACGCCACTGTCGAAGTGGACGCCACTACGCAACTCTCCGTTAAGCTCACGCCCGGCCAGGTGCAAACCACCATTGAAGTGTCTGACGCCACTCCGCTACTTACCACCGACCGCGCCGAAATCGCCACCACACTCACCGGCGGCGAAGTCGAGGAGCTCCCCGTCTTAGATCGCAATATTACTAACCTGCTCCTCGAAGTCCCCGGCACCCACCTCAATACCTGGGCGCACTCGGCTGCTGAAAATCCCGAACAAGGCATCCAAGCCAATGTCAACGGCCAGTTCTTCACTGCCAACGGCTTCCTTCTCGATGGCACCGAAAACGAAAGTGCCATCCTCGGTATCGCCGTCATCAACCCGAACATCGACGCGTTGCAGGAGTTCAAAGTCAGCACCAGCAACTTCGATGCCGAGTTCGGAGCCGCTTCCGGCGCCTTAATTCAAGCCACCACCAAATCGGGCACCAATCAATTACACGGCTCGCTCTTCGAGTTCTTGCGCAACGACATCACCAACGCCACCAATCCCTTTACCCAAATCAATCCTTCTTTGCGTTGGAATCAATTCGGCGGATCCATCGGCGCGCCCATCGTCAAAGACAAACTATTCGCCTTCTTCGATTACCAAGGCACTCGCCGTCGTACCGGCGGTTCCGTTCTAACCACTGTGCCAACCGCTGCCGAACGCAACGGCGATCTATCCGCGCTGCTGGGCAACTACATCTGCTCTAATGGCTCTGTCTCTTCCACTCCCTGCGCCAGCCCTCTTATGGTGCAAACCACTGAAGGCGCCAGCGTCCCTGCGCAAGGCGGTATGGTCTTCGATCCCAATACCGGCAATCCCGCCACTGGCTCCGGCCGCCAAGTCTATTCTCAGAACGGTGTGTTGAATATCATCCCGGTCGCCGCGCCTATGCAGAAATTGCTCGGCCTCATTCCGCTGCCCAACACCGGCGGCGGCAGCATTTTTAACAACTACATCAGCGATGGCGTGCAGGCCTTCGATACCGATCAATACGACGGCCGCGTCGATTACAACCTGAACACCAAAACTCACCTCTTCGCCCGCTATACCCTGGCCGATTACAACAACAACGCCCCCGCCGCATTCGGCGCCAGTGGCGGCGGACCCAGTGCCTTCAGCTTCTCCGGCGATTCCATCGATCGCAATCAAAGCCTCGCCGTTGGCCTCGATCACACATTCAGCCCCAGCTTAGTTACCGATGGCCGCTTCGGTTTCTATCGTTATCGCATCCGCGTGGAACCCGGCGACGCCGGCGCCACGCCCGCCGAAGATGCAGGCCTTCCCGGCCTCAATACCGGCTCCGCTTCCACCACCGGCTTGCCCGCCTTCTATATCAACGGCAACGGCGGCTTCAACTTTGGCTATGGGTTAGGCGTCAATCAATGCAATTGCCCTTTGAAAGAGACGGAAAATCAGTTTCAATGGGTCGACAATTGGACCAAAATTATTGGCGACCACACTATTAAAGTCGGCGTCGACGTTCGCCGCTCGCAGCAGCAGCGCATCCCTAGCGACCTTCATCGCTCCGGCGAAATCACCTTCACTGACTCGGTCACCGGCAATCCCGACGTGGATAACGTGGCCGCCGGCCTAGCTTCCACCGGCTCAGCGCTAGCATCCTACTTACTCGGCCTCCCCAGTACCTTCGGCCGCTACTACACGGCCTATGATTACTACCCCGGCCTTCGCGAAACGCGCATGTTTTTCTTTGCCCAAGACTCCTGGCGCATCACTCCGCGTCTGACTCTGAACTACGGCCTCCGTTGGGAGGATTACCTCCCACAAACCGCCGCCAAACCCGGCGGCGCCGGCAGTTTTGATCCTGCCACTGGAGACGTTTTGGTCGCAGGCATCGGCTCAGTTCCACTCAACCTGGGCGTTAAGCCGTATAACCTCGGTTTTGCTCCTCGGTTTGGTATTGCCTTTCAAGTAACTCCCAAAACAGTGATTCGCACCGGGTTCGGCATCAGCCTCAATCCAGGAGGCCTCGGTGCCGTATTCGGCCAGGGTGCCGATTACAACCCCCCCATTGTCAACGCTCAGAGCGTCAATCAAAACAACAGCTATATTGCTCCGTTCAGCCTATTAAACGGCCCGCCCGCGCCTCCCGAACCGGCTGTGGGATCGAGTGGTACTTACCCGCTGCCCGATGGCATCGGCATCAACTACTTCCTAAGCCCATTGAACTCCTACCGAATTCCCGAGGTCTACTTCTGGAACTTCACCGTTCAGCACCGCTTCACTCCCACTCTTGCTCTCGAAGTCGCGTATGTCGGCAACGTGGGCCGCCACTTATACGAAACGCTCAATGCCAATCAGGCCGTTCCCGGCCCCGGCGATGTTGACCCCCGTCGTCCCTTTTACAACCTCTACGGACTCGAACAATTCATTGCGCAATACTGCAACTGCGCTAACTCCAATTACAACGGGCTGCAGACCAAGCTGCAAAAGCAGTTATCGCACGGCCTCGATTTCCTGCTCACTTACACTTGGTCCAAAGCCCTTACCACGACGGAGGGCGGCGGCGTTCCAACCAACAGCTATAACGTGCAGTCCGATTACGGCCCAGCCTCTTGGGATCGCGCGCAGACACTCACCTTCGAACATAACTGGAACCTCCCATTCGGCCGAGATCGCTATTGGAAGCTCGGCAACAACGCCGTGGCTAACATCATCGCGGGTGGTTGGCGCTTGAGCGGCGTTCATACCGTCGCCTCGGGCGAACCCTTCACGCCGAGTGTCGCCAACGCCCCGCTCTTGAACGACCCTGACTTCGCGGGTCTACGCGCCGATGTCGTGGGTAACTGGCAAGTCCCCAATCCAAACGCCAACGAATGGTTCAATCCCGCCGCCTTCACCGAGCCGCAGCAGCCCTATCGTCAAGGCACGGCCGGCCGCAACTCTCTCCGCGGCCCTCGCCTTTGGGAGTCCGACCTCTCACTCTCCAAGAACTTGTTCTCCAGTGAGCGCCGCTCTCTCGAACTCCGCGCCGACGCCTTCAACGTCTTCAACCACGAGAATCTCGCCCTCCCCAACTCCACCATCGATGTCAGTGGAGCCGGCCAGATCACCGCCATTCAAGTACCTATGCGCCAAATGCAATTCGGCCTCCACTTCCAATTCTAGAGAAAAAGAGGGGACATTCCGAACGGTCGTCAGTGTTGCCCTCAACCGGGCACTTTAAGTATGTCCCCTCTTTTTTCGTTGCCCTCCAGCGACTAGTTCGTCTACGGCTGCACATTCGTCAGCGTCTCACTCCCCGCCTTCGGAAAATGCGCCTGATACCACGCCACCGACCTGTCTATCCAATCCACAATATGCTTCGTCTCATGCAGTCCGTGCCCCTCGCGCGGATAACGAACGAAGATCGTATCCACTCCCACATCCTTCAGCGCCACAAAGTATTGCTCCGCCTCCGCAATCGGCACATCGGGATCGTTCTCGCCATGCACCAGCATCGTCGGTGTATGCGCATTAGCCACATGCTTCAACGCCGACCGCTCCCACGCATCGTCCATCAACTTCCCCTGATGAAAGAATTGGCCGAACTCCATCTCCTCATATTGGTTGTAATAGGTCATGTAGTTATAGCTGATCAGATTGGAAATACCCGCGGTGGGAATCGCCGCCTTGAACTCATTCGTCTGGGTAATCAGCCAGTCACTCAACTGTCCGCCATAACTCACACCCTCAATCCCCATGCGCTCCCGATCGATCCACAGATACCGCCTCACTGCCGCACTCACGCCATACAAAACATCCTGCCCTTCATTCCCATCCTGATCGCCAAACACCGCATCGGCAAACTTCTGCCCATAGCCAGTCGACCCGCGGTAGTTCACTTGCAACACCGCCCAACCCAGCGCCGCATAAGCCTGATTCTTGAAACTAAACGTCGGCCCATTCTGCCCATGCGGTCCGCCGTGGATATCCACAATCATCGGATGTTTGCTCGTCGCCGTCATCCCTAACGGCTTGGTGAGAAACGCCTCCACTTCATACTTGTTGTCATTGCTCATGAAGCGAAACGCCTCCACGCTCGCAATGGTTTTCCCCGCCAGCACTTCGGCGTTCAACTGAGTCACCTGCCGCGCCGGGGAACCGCTTTCCTTGAGATACAACTCCGCCAGATCGGTCGGCGTCGCCAACGCGTACGCCATCGAACCGTTCTTGCCGATGGCATAAGAACCCACCGCTCCCAGTTCGTTCACCAGCACCTCCGGCTGTCCTCCCGCCAAAGGCAAACGCGCTAAGTGGATACTGCCGCGCTCTTGAAACGTCACATAGATGGAAGATCCATCCGGCGCCCAATGCAGCGCTTGCTGCCGGTTATCGATAGAACCTCCAATCTCCCGCCGATGCGACCCGTCCGCATCCATCAAAAAAGCATGCGTGTCCTCCATTGTCGTTTCGCGATCCGTCAGTCCGCGCGTCGTCCCCAAGAACGCAATCATCTTGCCGTCCGGCGACCACTTAGGCGCATATTCGTTGCTCTCCGTGGCCGTAATCCGCCGGATACTCCCATCCGAGACCTTCAACGCAAACACGTCATAGTTAAAGAACTCATCGGAGTTCGGTTCATGATTCGAATCAAAGAGGATCTCCTGCCCGTCGGGCGACCAATCCACTGAGTGCTCGTCATAAGTGCCCGTCGTCAACTGATGCAGCTGCTTCGAAGCAATATCGATCGAGAAGAGATGCAGCCGCTTATTGTCGTTAAAGTGCGTCATTCCTTCACTCGCCGTCGGCTTGTACAGATAGCGCGAGATCACCATAGGATCGCCGGCCGCCGCTTGCGTCTCAGGTCCCGCGACCGAAGAAACGTAAGCGATAGTCTTGCTATCGGGCGACCAGCTGAACTCTTCCCCTTGACCCGGCAGCGGTGAGTTTGTGCCCGTCACTTCCGCCAGAAAAGTTTGGCCCGATCCGTCCGCCCGAACATAACTCAGTCCGCTCTTCTCAACTTGCCCACCCATGAACGCAAGCATCTTCCCGTCGGGCGACCAGCGCGGCCGCGACGACGAATCCTTCTCGCCTCCAAGGCGCACCGTTTTGCCGCTCGCCACATCCATAATCCAAATCTGCGTATACGGCCGGCCCGGCCTGTCATTCATCGAAACGCTATACGCAATATGGCGGTCGTCGGGAGAGAACTGAACATCGCTCACCGATCTCAAACGATACAGGTCTTGGCTGCGTAGGCCCTGCGCCTCGCAAGAACAGACGAGGTTTAGAACAATAAAAGAGCGTAGGTAGAACAAGGATTGATCCAATTCTGGCCAAGTTGGCCGCAATGGCGTTGTTCTGACGCGGAACCGGCTGAATAGCCTCCAGACAGCTTACCTTATCGACCGCGAATAAGCGGTCACTTTCCCGTAGAATTATCTCGTCACCCGCGCACTTATTCTTGGGACCTCGTGCCAACTTCAATCCATTTCACTCAGAAATCAGGGCTACCCATTGCCCGGTAGCGATAGCCGCGCGCGCAAGCACGCCGAAGAAACCCTGCTGAAAGCTGGGACGCTGCAGAACGCTATTCTCAACAGCGCCAATTTCTCCAGCATTGCCACCGACGAAAAAGGCGTCATCCAACTGTTCAACGTCGGCGCCGAACGCATGCTCGGCTATACCGCCGCCGAAGTCGTCGATAAAGTCACCCCCGCCGATATCTCCGACCCGCAGGAAGTCATCGCCCGCGCCCAAGCCTTGAGCCTGGAGTTGGCCACGCCCATCACCCCCGGCTTCGAAGCCCTCGTCTTCAAAGCCTCGCGCGGCATCGAAGACATCTACGAACTCACCTACATTCGCAAGAACGGCAGCCGCTTCCCCGCCGTCGTCTCCGTCACCGCCCTGCGCGACGATCAAGGCGGCATCATCGGCTATCTGCTCATCGGCACCGATAATACTGCCCGCAAACAAGCCGAAGAAGCCCTTCTCAAAGCCGGCGCGCTGCAAAACGCCATCTTCAACAGCGCCAATTTCTCCAGCATTGCCACCGACGAAAAAGGCGTCATCCAACTGTTCAACGTCGGCGCCGAACGCATGCTCGGCTATACCGCCGCCGAAGTCGTCGATAAAGTCACCCCCGCCGATATCTCCGACCCGCAGGAAGTCATCGCCCGCGCCCAAGCCTTAAGCCTCGAGCTGGCCACGCCCATCACCCCCGGCTTCGAGGCCCTCGTCTTCAAAGCCTCGCGCGGCATCGAAGACATCTACGAACTCACCTACATTCGCAAGAACGGCAGCCGCTTCCCCGCCGTCGTCTCCGTCACCGCCCTGCGCGACGATCAAGGCGCCATCATCGGCTATCTGTTAATTGGCACCGATAATACCGCCCGCAAGCAGATCGAAGCCCAGCAGAAATATCTCGATCAGCGGCTCCGTGACCAGCAGTTCTACACCCGCTCGCTGGTCGAATCCAACATCAACGCCATGGTCGCCATCGATACCGCCGGCATCATTACCGACGTTAATAAACAAATGGAGGTGCTCACCGGCTGCACGCGCGATGAACTGATCGGCGCGCCCTTCAGGAGCTGCTTCACTGACCCCGAGCGCGCTGAAGCCGGCATCCGACGGGCGCTGAACGGCGGCAAGGTCATCGATTACGAACTCACCGCGCGCACCCGCGATGGCAAAGAAACGGTGGTCTCCTATAACGCCACCACCTTTCACGACCGCGAGCGCACTCTGCAGGGCGTTTTCGCCGCCGCCCGCGACGTCACCGAACGCCAACGCTTTGAACGCACCTTGCAAGAGAACAACGTCGAATTGGAGAGAGCTCGCAGCATGGCGGAAGACGCCAACCGTGCGAAATCGGATTTCCTCTCCAGCATGGGCCACGAGATGCGCAGTCCCATGGCGGCCATTCTGGGTTTCGCTCAGATGATGCCGCTGCCGCTCAACCCATCCGCCGATCCCCGCCTACTAAGTTGCGTCCAGATCATTCGGCGCAACGCCGCGCGCCTGCTTACCCTCATCGATCAAATCGTCGACCTTTCCAGAATCGAGGCCGGGCAGATGAAAGTGGAGCGAATCACCTGCCACCTGCCGGAACTGCTGGCGCAGATCGTCTCGAGGATGCGTGCCAAAGCCGTCGCCAAGGGACTGGCTTTGGAAATCTCCTTCCAAGGCTCAATTCCGCAAACGATCCAGAGCGACCCACAGCGCCTCCGTCAAATCCTCGTCAATTTCCTCGGCGACGCCATCAAGTTCGCCGCCGCCGGAACCATCCACGTGCGGGTTAAAGACGAAGGCGCCGGCGGCCGCAATATCGTCCTGCGTTTCGATGTAACCAATAGCGGCGCGGGTGTTCTCAAGCCATTTAGCCAGGGCGCCGAATCCCTCACCCCCAAGCTGGAAGCCACCGGCTTGGGCCTCACCATCAGCCGCCAGTTCGCCAGGCTGCTCGGTGGCGACGTCAGCGTCATCTTAGAAGGCCATATCGTCAGCGCCTTCGCCCTGAAGATTGACGGCGGCTCGTCTGCCGGTGTCAAACGGCTGCAAGGTTTGACGGAAGCCGCACTGCCCGCTTTGCTCGACAACACCGCGCCGGCCATTTCCAACATTGACGCACGCATTCTGGTGGTCGAAGCCGAGCATGAGAACGACCTGCTGCTAAAAATGCAACTCGAGCAAGCCGGCGCCCAGGTGGTGAATGCCGTCAGCGGGCAGATTGCCCTTGACTTGGCGACCGCTCAAACCTTCGATCTGATCCTGCTCGATAGGCAGTTGCCCGTGATGGATGAACTGCGCCGCCGGGGAGTGACTGCGCCCATCATCGCGCTCACCTCGTATGGCCAGGAGAATGACGACAGCTTCCTCGCCAGCGGATGCAGTGGCTCTCTCAGTGAACCCACTGATTGGGAAACCCTCTTGCAAACCGTCAGCCGGGCGCTGCGGAAACCGCCGTCCATGTGACCGCGCGGGCCGCCGATTAGGTAATTTCTAAATAGTCTGCTATCCTATGGCTGATACTTCTGTTCGCATCTGTCCTTGGCTAAAGGTGGTCGTCAAACCACTCCCTTCGGTTTTCAAGTCAAAAATCCGTTCTTTGAGGACATGCTTCCAGTCACCGGCTTGTCCTTTTTATGAACAACTTTTCTGAACTTGAACTCACTCCGCTTTTACACCGCAATTTGGCACGCAATAACTATGTGCAGCCAACTCCGGTGCAAGCGCAATCTCTTCCTCCGGCTTTGCAAGGCTCCGACGTGGTGGCCACTGCCCAAACCGGGACCGGGAAAACGCTCGCGTTTCTCCTGCCCATCCTTGTCAAATTGAACGGCGCTACTCCACCGAAGGATGGTACTAAGCATCATTCATCGATTCGCGCCTTGATCCTCGCGCCCACCCGGGAACTGGCAATGCAAATCGCCGATAGCTGCGCGAAGATGACGGTCGGCGCTGACGTGCGAACCGCCGTGGTGGTCGGTGGCTTAAGCGAGCAAACACAAATCAATGCACTGCGCCGCGGCGCGCAAATTGTCATCGCCACGCCCGGGCGCCTGGAGGATTTCCTCAGCCGCAAACTTATTGATTTAAGCAAAGTCTCCGTCGCCGTGTTAGACGAAGCGGACCGCATGCTGGACATGGGCTTCGCGCCGGCCATCGAAAAGATTCTGTCGATCCTTCCGAAATCGCGCCAGAGTTTGTTCTTTTCAGCGACCATGGACAAGACGGTGGAGCGCCTCATCCAGCGGCACTCGCTGAATGCCGTTCGCGTAGCTGTCCAGAAAACGCATGCCAAGACCCCCGAGCAAGTGGATTTGCAAGTCTATGAAGTGGAAAGCGACCGTAAAGTTGAATTGCTGCGCCACATGCTGACCTTGGAAGAGGGCTCATTTCTGGTTTTCGCGCGCACGAAACATGGAACCGATAAGCTGGCCAAACGGCTGTCCTCTCACGGCGTGCGCGCCGTCGCCATGCATGGCGATCGCAGCCAAAATCAACGCAATCAAGCGCTGGCCGGCTTTCGCGATGGGCGCTACCGAGTCCTCGTCGCCACCGATGTGGCCGCACGCGGCATCCACGTCGATAGCGTGGCGCATGTGGTGAATTTCGATCTGCCGCAGGCGCCGGACGATTTTATTCATCGCGTCGGCAGGACCGGGCGAGCGGGACAAAAAGGGTCCGCTTCGACCTTCAGTACAAGATCGGAGCGCGGCGAAGTCAAGCGCATTGAACGGGAATGCAAAGTGATTCTCGAGCGTCGCGAAGTCTCAGCGGCGATATTGACGGAGATGGCTGAAACTTCGGCTCTGGCTGTGGCTGCTGCTCCGCGGATCATGCATCAACCCTTGCGTGCCACCCACGACCGTTCGCGACGCCCCGAGCGCAGACGCGAACGGCCGGCCAAAAGGAAGTAAGCTTCCGGGCGATCTTTCTCAACCCAAGCAGCGAATCTACTTGGGCGTTGGGTTGTTGCCGTGGACAAAACCAGGCTGCTCGGGATTTCCACTGGCTACTGGCGGTTCGGGGTTGTTCGGTTTAAGGGTTACAGGGGTGCCCGGCTCGCTGGACTGATTAACGGTATTTTTCTTTTCGTCACTCATCTTTGTTTCTCCTTATTCCCTGCGTTGGCCGCAGTCACTTCTTTAAAGCGAGAATCAGCGGTGAATTCCGCCAAATCTGGCCATCTTTCGAAATCTTCTAGTATTTCTGCGGGTGCAGTACGCAAAAGCGCAATGGCACTATCCCTCATCCCCAGCGTCTCATAAGTAAGCACCGCCATCCAAATCACATCCCATTCGCGATCCAGCTGGAGCGCTTGAGCGGTTTCGGACTCGGCTCGGGCGCGCTGTCGGCCCAGTTGGGCGCACAGGTAACCTAGAACAGACCGTGCACGCCCGTTCGCTGGATTTTGGGCCAGCTCCTGCTCCGCTATCAACAACGCCTTCTGCATGGCTTCGTGGCTAGCGGCTGAGTGACCAGCCCGCCGCTCGGCGATACCCAGTCTTGTCCAAAGAACGTAATCCTCCGGGGTTTCTTTCACAGCATTCAACAGATGCGGAACCGCCTCAGCGTCCTTGCTTTCATACATAAAGATGGTCGCCAATTGACTCTCATATTGCGCGGCCGCCTTTCCCGTCCGCTGCAAAATAACACTCAGGTTTTGGCGCGCCTTGCCGAACTCGCCGGCGTCGGTATAGGCTTGCGCCAGTTCGTAACGGACATTCGGAGCGTTCGGTAATAGCTTAGCGGTTTCGAGGAGATGCTCCACCGCTTCTTTGTATCTGGCGTGTTCCAGGTAGAACTCTCCCAAATTCTGCTGGTTCTTGTAGTAGCCCGGTTGCAATTCCACGGCCTTGCGCAAGGCAACCAGAGCCTTGTCGAACTTGTTGGTGTTCCGGTACACAAAGCTTCCTAAACGGCGGTAGTTTTCGCTGTTGCCCGGTTCCAGTTCAATCGCCCGCAAGAGTTCAGCTTCCGCATCGTCGAAACGCCCTACCGTCGCCTTAAGAAGTCCAGCCGCCCGATGCCCCGCGCCGGTGTCCGGGTAGCGCAGTTCCGATTGCCTCTCTGCCTCAAGCGAGCGCTTCAGCCAGGCGTCGTCCTGTGTGGTTAAGTACTTGATGCATGCCGCTTCCGCAATGGTCGCGAGGATGAGCGGCGAATCGGGGTCCGCAGCCTTAGCTTTCTCCAGATCCTTCAACCCCGCATCGAGTGTCGAATCTTGGCGGATTTCCTGAACACCTTTCGCATAGGCGCTGCTCGCCTGGGCGTTCATGGATAAGCTTTCAGCCAGTGGTTTCAGGTGCAGACCCGCGCTTACCACGCCCGCCAGCGCTTGCGGCACGTACTTCCATTCCTCGTGCTTGTAAACACCCTCCCATGTCTTCAGCGTTACTTGCGATGGCTCTTCGCTCAGCACTGCACGCAAATTCGTCACACCGCTTAAGCTGCCCAGATTCACCCGCAGCAGGTGAGTGGCGGATTTCGCTTTTTCGGCCGGCAGTAGTTCGAACCCCATCTTTTTGTTGCCTTCCAACCGGGCAATCTCGCTCTCGGCATTCGCTAAGCGCGCTAAGCCGGCGCCTTCTACGGGCAGCACCGCCAGTGTCGCTGTCTCGAGCGGAGCGGAAGCCTTGTGGTAAACGATTATGCCGGTGAGCACCGCCGCCAACACCGCTGCGGCCGCCAAAGTTCCGTTGCGCCATAGATGACCGGGCCGCAACGCCGCCGCCAGAGCAGCCGCATTCTGATAACGTTTTTTCGGATCGGGATCAAGGCAGCGCGCCAGAATCCGATCCCAGTGCCGGTTCACCGCTGGAGGTTTATGACTGGCGGCTTCCAGCCAGGGTGTGGCTTTCAGGCTATTGCTGGGCGGTTTCGACGTCTTGCCGTGGCTCGGCACGTCGCCGGTCGCCATCTCGAAGCAGACCACCCCGAGCGCGTAAATGTCCGACGCTACCGAGGGCTGCTCGCCCAACCACAATTCAGGCGCCATGTAGCCGGGCGTTCCCCAAATTCCCCGTGACTGCGACCCTTGCCTGCGCGCTAAACCAAAATCGGTAATGACTGCGCGCAAATCGCCGTCAATCGTTTTGCTCAAGATCACGTTGTTGCTCTTGATATCGCCATGAATGACGCCATTGCGATGCGCCTCGGCGACTCCGCCGGCGAGCTGGCGGGCAATCGCTAAAGCTTCCGCTCGCGCAATGCGCCCGCCGTTGAGCCGGCTAGCCAGCGTTTCGCCTTCCAGGAACTCCATCGTGATGAAATCCACTATCTGCTGCCGAATGGTTGCAGTGTGAATTTCGTATATTTTGCAAACGTTGGGATGGCTCACTTCCGTGGCGTGACGGACCTCAGGCGGCAATTCATTGCCGAAACCCGCCTTGGCGCACTTCAGCGCAATGCGCCGCCCGAGCTTCTCATCCTGTGCCTCATACACCACGCCCATGCCGCCCTGGGCCAACTCGCGCACAATGCGGAAGCGATTTTCCAGCAAATCGCCCGCCTCCAGCTGGGGCTGGCCCTCCTGCCGCTTGATGACCGGCTCGAGTAGGAATCCTTGCATGCGCTGTTCCCACCGCACGTAGCTCAAGGCTTGCTCGAAATCGCCGGAATTTCCCTGGCACTGCTGTTTGAGAAATTGCTCCCGCTCGCCATCGGGTTGCCGGAGCGCTTCTTCCACCAGCTTCATGATGCGCTGGTTATCCAGCGTTTCGCCGAGACCTGGTTTAGCTGTTGTTGGCGGCACGAGCGGGCTCCATTTTGAGGAAAAGCCATTGGCGCGCATCGCGCCAAGCCCGCTGCAGCGTTCGTACAGGCATACTCAGCACGGCCGCAGCTTCATCGTCCGTCAGCCCCAGAAAATATTTCACTTCCACCACCCGGCACCATTCCGGCTTTACCGTCTGCATTTCATTCAGCAGCCTGTCTACCGTGACAGCTAAATCCAGTTTGCCCGAATCGGCGGGCAAAACGTTTTGTAAGGCTCCCATGGATACTTTGTCGGCGTGCGGACGGCGCGCCCGATCGATTAAGTAATGCCGCATGGCGCGTGCCGCCAACGCGAAGAAATGACCACGGTTCTGCCAATCCCGGTCCTTCACCGCCACCATGCCCAAGTACACTTGGTCCACCAGTTCGGTCGCTTGAATGGATTGGCCGGGCCGCTCCCCCAGCATCAGGTGTTGCGCCAGGCGGCGCAGCCTCGGCATGACCAGCGAGAATAGCTCGTTTTCCGCGTCATGGCTGCCGCCGCGCCATTCCTGTAGCAGTTCTGTGATCTCTTTCATGACCCCCCCAAGAGTCGAAAAAGAGTAAGGGAAGCTTAGTATAGCAAGATTTTTCGCTCTTTTATGCCTCGAAGACCAAGCTGGGCGCGAGCCTATTTGCCTACTGCGGAGTGATGAGGTTATCGGAAAGCTTTTTACCTTTCACTTCGTCCCAGCGCTGCACGAGCTGCTTCCACTGCTCGAGCGTCAACACCTCGCGGATGTGCGTGCTCATTTCAAGAAAGACGCGGCTGGAGTTCGCCCGGGCATTGGCGACGCGCTCAATCACGGGTTTGGCGGCTTCCGCGTTCATTTCGCCATCGTTCATGATGTCGTCCAGAGCCGCCTCGGCTTTCTGAACATTGTTGCGAGCATCGAAAAGGCGGTCGCGATAGGCGCGCACGATTTGCCGGATGCGCGTTACTTGATTCGCGCTCAGGCCGATGTCGGAGGCGACCGGACTGTTCCACCAAGGGAAATTAGCGCGGTTCTGCGCGGACGCGAAGACGAGAGAAAAGAATAGGCAAAAAAAAAGGCGGCCGATGGGCTTCATTCGACGAAAAGCCCTTTGAGCGGAGCCGTCGCCGCCGGTTCGGATTCAAACGACATCTGGCTTACGTCCTGCGCCAGTTGCGCGTCGGCTCGCGATTCGGCCATTTCGCGTTGACGACTCTGATAAAAAGTCACGCTTCCCGCGAGAACAACGAACATGGCCGCAGCCGCCGCAAACCGCCCGAGAGGCCAAGCATCCCACCAGCGGCGCGGCTGCTCAAGCCGGGCGTAAATAGCCCGGCGTTGGGCCGCGAGCAAGCTGTCGCTCACCGGCTCATCCAGTGTCAGTTGCCGCCGGCGCGTTTCGACAATTGCAAAACGCGCCCGGCATTCGGCACAATTCTCAATGTGCCCGTCGCCCGGGCCGACACCATATAAATGATCAATCAACTGGTCATCTGTCCAATGCTCTGACTTGGCGGACGCGATGCGCATATTTCCATCCTTCAGATCCTATCCGTCATATCCTATCGATCCAGCGACAAATAAAGATCCTTCAGTTCTTCCCTCATTTTAGTTAAAGCCCTGAACAAATGAGCCTTTACCGTGCCGACGTCCAGTTTCAGAACCTCGGCTATTTCCTCCAATGCCAACGACTCATAATGCCGCAGGGCGAAAACGGCCCGCTGGCGGTCTGAGAGTTTCGCTTGGGCTGAATCCAGTCTTTGCTGGATCTGCTTGGCAAACAATAGACGTTCGGCGTCCGGATCGGTTCCGGGCGCCATCTGCAGAATCACTTCTTCGTCCTGCGGCGACGGGCGGCGTTGCCACAATTTCCAACTCTTGGAGCGAAGTTTATCGAGACAAGTGTTTACGGCAATCCGGGTCAGCCATTTCCCGGGATTGTCGAGATCTTCCGATTCGGCGCGCTTCAGCAGGGCGCGGTAGGCTTTGAAAAAAACGTCCTGCGTGACCGAATCCGCCTCATCGGCGTCTTGCAGGAGGCGCCGGCACAGTAAAAAAATGCGCCGTTGCTCCGAGGCCATCCAAGAGCCGAAATTGCGCAAATCGAGGTTCGAACAGACTTCACCCTCGAGTTTTTCGGCCATGACGCCTATCATAACGGTGCGCTACAGACTAAACGATAGAGGGGTCCGAAAGGTTTACAAACGTAAGAATTCTCCAGCCCTAAACGAAATAGGCCACCTTAGCAGTACCCGAAGTACGCTAATTCGGTTGATTTCGGCTCTGCATTTCAATAGGCTTGAACTTACATTAGTAAAGTTCTAAGTGGCTCTACGGGTAGAAGGACTTGAGGGATCGAACCTTGGTTTCTGCCAGGAGCGGAGGTTTATGAAGCTCTGGCGTGCATTTTTGTGTGGAATAGCTGCGTTTGCGTTACCAGTTCACGCATCCGTGGTGCTCGGATTGATCGGAACCGAATCGGGAGTCCCGATTAACGGCGAAGAAGACGTTGTGGTTTATAACGTCACGGGACCGATTTTCGGTTGTTCCACCTCAGCCGGTACCCCCATCTGCACGGCGGTTACTTTCGACAATGCGGTCGTGACCATTAACGGTACTCCGTTGGATTTAGGCAACATTGGACCGGGGGTTACCGAAACCTACACCCTGCCGGGCGGTGTTTTCGCCGACGGATCGATCACTTCGCTCTCATTCTCTGCAACGCTTTCCAACACGGCTTTAACCGACGACTTGGGCAACGACTATAACGTGAGTTCTTCCTTTACCCTCACAGGCATAGCGACCGATGGATCTCTGCCGACGATTGTCGACCCGCTGGCCTTAACGTCCGTTCCCGAACCCGCGTCGTTGGCGCTATGCGTGGGGCTGTTAGCTTGCGGTGCGGCGGTGGCGTTGCGCCGCCAGCGGACCCTTTTTTAAGTTTTATCTTACTTTTTACGTAATCTCTGAGGAGAGTTTGTGAAATCTCGCCTGTTTTCCAGTTGCGCCGCCATCCTTGGCTTTTCCCTTTTTGCCGCATTGCCCGGATGGGCGACGACGCCAGTGACCCTTTCCTCCGCGGCGCCCACCGCTGCCGAGCCAGGCTTGACGACCATTCGCCTGCTCGGTTCCGGCTTCCCAACGGGGTCTACCATTAATCCGGCGAACATTCAGGTCCAGCTCACTCCGCAGGCCGGCGGTTCCACCACAAATGTTACGGCAACCCAATATCAGGTGGTGGCCGGCACCTCGGCGCGCGTGGCGTTTCTGCTACCGTCTTCGATTTCCGTGAACTCTCCCACGGTCTACACCGCCTCTCTGTCCGACACGACCGACGGCTTTTCGAGCAGCAATTCCGCCACGTTCACGGTTGATCCAGCCGCTTCCGTCAGTTTGGTGAACCCGAATTCCGCGCAACAAGGCCAAAGCGTGAATGTCACGATCACCGGAAGCTACAGCAACTTCGTGAGCGGCGTGAGCCAAGTGACGGCCGGTGCGGGGATTACCACAGCCACCCCCACCGTATCCAGCTTGACCAGCCTCACGGTGCAGTTCACGATCGCCGCGAACGCCACATTAGGCGCGCGTACGGTGACGGTCACGACAGGTGGCGAAGTAGCAACTTTGGCCAGTGGCTTCACCGTGAAACAAGCCACCGTTTCGGTGCCGAATGTAGTCGGCGACACGCAGGCTGCCGCAACCACAGCCATTACCGGCGCTGGTCTGGTACTCGGCACCGTAACCACCGCATCCAGCAGCACAGTGGCCTCCGGCAGCGTCATTAGCGAGAGCCCAACAGCTGGCACCACTGCGAATGTCGGTTCGGCCGTGAACATCGTCGTTTCAAGCGGACCAGCAAAGGAGTCTGTACCGAACGTAGTCGGCAATACACAAGCTGCCGCGACAACCGCCATCACCGCCGCTGGCTTGGTACTCGGAACAGTGACGACTGCTTCCAGCAGCACCGTAGCTTCGGGCAGCGTAATTAGCGAGAGCCCGACAGCCGGTAGCAGCGTGAACTCTGGTTCAGCCGTGAACATCGTCGTCTCGAGCGGACCCGCAAAGGTTTCTGTACCGAACGTAGTCAACGATACGCAAGCGGCGGCCACAACTGCCATCACCGGCGCTGGCTTGGTTCTCGGCACCGTAACCACCGCTTCCAGTAGTACGGTGGCTTCGGGCAGCGTGATCAGCGAAAGTCCAACCGCCGGTACCAGCGTAAACGTCGGTTCAGCCGTAAACATCGTTGTTTCGAGTGGTCCAGGACAAGTGGCCGTGCCGAACGTTCTCGGCGATAGCCAGGCTGCGGCGACAACTGCCATCACCGGCGCTGGCTTGGTTCTGGGAACAGTCACGACCGCTTCCAGTAGTACGGTGGCTTCGGGCAGCGTAATTAGCGAAAGTCCAACCGCTGGCAGCAGCGTGAACGCCGGTTCAGCCGTAAACATCGTGGTTTCAAGCGGACCAGCAAAAGTTTCTGTACCGAACGTAGTCAGCGATACGCAAGCGGCGGCCACAACCGCCATTACCGGAGCAGGCTTAGTTCTCGGCACTGTCACAACCGCTTCCAGCAGCACAGTCGCTTCCGGCAGCGTGATCAGCGAAAGTCCAACCGCCGGTACCAGCGTAAACGTCGGCTCCTCGGTGAATATCGTGGTCTCCACTGGACCAGCGCAGGTCGCCGTGCCGAATGTCGTCGGCGACACCCAAGCTGCGGCGACAACTGCCATCACCGGCGCTGGCTTGGTTCTTGGAACGGTCACGACCGCTTCCAGCAGCACGGTCGCTTCAGGTAGCGTAATTAGCGAAAGCCCAACGGCCGGGACGAGTGTAAACGTCGGTTCAGCCGTAAACATCGTTGTTTCGAGTGGACCAGGACAAGTGGCCGTGCCGAACGTTCTCGGTGATACGCAAGCTGTCGCCACAACGGCCATCACCGGCGCTGGCTTGGTGCTGGGGACAGTCACGACTGCCTCAAGTAGCACAGTAGCTTCCGGGGATGTGATCAGCGAAAGTCCAACAGCCGGCGCCAGCGTGAACGCTGGTTCAGCCGTGAACATCGTCGTTTCAAGCGGATCCGCGAAGGTTTCTGTGCCCAATGTCGTCGGCGACACCCAAGCGGCGGCGACAACGGCGATCACCGGAGCAGGTTTGGTGCTCGGCACTGTGACAACCGCTTCCAGCAGCACGGTCGCTTCAGGAAACGTGATCAGCGAAAGTCCAACCGCCGGCAGCAGCGTGAACGCCGGTTCAGCCGTGAACATCGTCGTTTCAAGCGGACCCGCAAAGGTTTCTGTGCCCAATGTCGTCGGCGACACCCAGGCGGCGGCGACCACGGCGCTCACCGGCGCAGGCTTGGTGCTCGGCACAGTGACAACCGCTTCCAGCAGCACGGTTGCTTCCGGCAGCGTAATTAGCGAAAGCCCGACAGCCGGCGCCAGCGTGAACGTCGGCTCCTCGGTGAATATCGTTGTCTCCACCGGACCCGCGCAGGTCTCCGTGCCAAACGTGGTGGGCGACACGCAAGCGACAGCCACTTCGGCCCTCACGGGTGTGGGCTTGTTACTGGGCACGGTAACGACCGCATCCAGCAGCACGGTAACCTCCGGCGATGTGATCAGTGAAAACCCGACGGCGGGCACGGGCGTCAATATCGGCTCGGCAGTGAATCTGGTGATTTCCAGTGGCCCGGCCAAGGTGTCGGTCCCGAACGTAGTAGGCGACACCCAAGCAGCAGCGACCACAGCGCTCACCGGAGCGGGCTTAGTGCTCGGCACGGTGACGACTGCATCGAGCAGCACGGTAGCCTCCGGCGACGTGATCAGCGAAAGCCCAACAGCCGGCAGCAGCGTGAACGTTGGTTCAGCCGTGAACATCGTCGTTTCAAGCGGTCCGGCCAAGGTGTCGGTACCGAACGTCGTCGGCGACACCCAAGCAGCAGCCAGTACGGCCCTCACGGGAGCAGGCTTAGTGCTCGGCACGGTGACCACGGCTTCCAGCAGCACGGTGGCCTCAGGCGAGGTCATCAGCGAAACGCCAACAGAAGGTAGCAGCGTGAACGTCGGCTCTTCGGTGAATATCGTTGTCTCCACCGGCCCCGCGCAAGTCTCCGTGCCAAACGTAGTCGGTGACCCGCAAGCAACGGCCACTTCGGCCATCACAGGCGTCGGCCTGGTACTCGGCACGGTAACGACCGCATCCAGCAGCACGGTGACCTCTGGCGATGTGATCAGCGAAAGCCCCACCGCCGGAACCGGCGTGAATGTCGGCTCGGCCGTGAATCTGGTGATCTCGAGCGGTCCGGCCAAGGTGTCGGTCCCGAACGTGGTCGGCGATACCCAAGCAGCAGCGACCACAGCGCTCACCGGAGCAGGCTTAGTGCTCGGCACGGTCACCACCGCCACCAGCAGCACCGTCGCAGCCGGCAATGTGATTAGCGAGAGCCCAACGGCCGCCACCAGCGTAAACCTTGGTTCAGCCGTGAATATAGTCGTTTCGAGCGGACCGGCGCAAGTAGCCGTACCGAACGTTGTCGGCGATACCCAAGCGGCGGCAACCACGGCCATTACGGGAGCAGGCTTAGTGCTGGGCACAGTGACCACTGCTTCCAGCAGCACGGTCGCCTCAGGCGACGTTATCAGCGAAACTCCGACGGCGGCCACCAGCGTGAACGCCGGCTCTTCGGTGAATATCGTGGTTTCCACCGGACCGGCGCAGGTCTCGGTGCCAAACGTATTGGGCGATACCCAAGCAACGGCCACTTCGGCCATCACAGGCGTCGGCTTGGTACTCGGCACGGTAACAACGGCATCCAGCAGTACGGTCGCGAGCGGCGATGTCATCAGTGAGAATCCCACCGCCGGAACAGGCGTGAATGTCGGCTCGGCCGTGAATCTGGTGATCTCGAGCGGTCCGGCCAAGGTGTCGGTCCCGAACGTAGTCGGCGACACCCAAGCAGTAGCGACCACAGCGCTCACCGGTGCGGGCTTAGTGCTCGGCACAGTGACAACGGCTTCGAGCAGCACAGTGGCTTCCGGCGACGTGATTAGCGAAAGTCCGGCAGCCAGTACGAGTGTGAACATCGGGTCGGCGGTGAACATCGTCGTATCCACCGGAGCAGCCACCGCCACACCCACAGCCATCAACCTTCAGTTGGGCCAGTTCATTATCACGGCCGGATCACCGCTATCCTTCACCGACGTCCCTGTCGATGCAGGTGGCAACCCGGTAGCGCTGACGCCGACCTGCACCATCGTGGGAGTTTCGCCCTCCGCCGCCGGAACCGTTCCGACCATTTCTAGCGGAACGATCACAACGGACAGCACCACGCGCGGCGTGTATACCTTGACATGCAGCCTGACCACTCCAGCTCTAACCGCGAGCGCGGGCTTCACCGTGCTTCTGCCGGCGGATCCAACGGTTAATACCCAGCAGGCGACCTTTGCCGCCTTCTCTGCCACCACAACGATGACGTCAACGATATTGAAGCAGATCAACACCGACCTCACCGCCGGTAATCAAAGCGCCGTGAACGCCGATTTGGCCCAACTTCAAGCTACTTTGAACGCCGTCGATTTTGACGCGCTGACGGGTAGCGCAGCCTTTGCCCCCGAAGGCGGGTTCGCCGCCGCGCCCGGCGCACTGCCTGGCTTCGGCATCAACCCGACTGCTGCCGACGCCAATGTGGGCGGATACCTAAGCAACCTCGTCAGCGCCCTGCAAAACCTAACATCGTTCCTGCAGACCACTCCGCTGGCAACCTTGACGACTGCCCAGCAAACGACCTACACACAATTACAAGCGACTCTCAGCACGCTGGTGGGCCAGTTGCCCTCGCTCAACCCCAGCACTTATGGCGTTGTCGCCAATATGAGCCAGGAAGATTTTCTTTTTTCCCAGGTCCTGCCCCAGTACTATCAAGCGTTAGCTCAGGCCACGATTCAGCTTTTGACCTCCAACGGCTTTACTGCCTCCGTCCGGCCGCGCCACCGCAAGGGGCGTCTCTTTGCTGAAGATGGCAGCGTGGACATTATCCCGGTGGGCTGGCGTCCGGGCGACGTTCAGTTCGTGAAAACCGGCTTGCACAGCTTAAGGCATGGAAGAGGGCTTGGCATGGCGTTCCAGTTTGGTGGCGTTGCGGAGATAGAGCTTGTCTGCGACATACAAATGGACCTCATTAAGAATATTTACGGGCCCTATTTCAAATACCTCGCGCAAGCTGCGGCGACCATCGTCATTAACGGCGCCGTACAGGATTGGCTCGGCGGTCAGTCTCTTGTTGCCGTCGACACGGGGGGCGACACCAACTCCCTTCTTGAATTCTACGACGGTCCCAGCGACATCGAAGGCTTAAACTTCGATCCCATTCCCGAAAACAATCAGGTGTATCTCATAGGTCCCGACCAGATCAATGGAGTCACAGGTCTTGTGACGAATGTCACCAATTTCGTGAATGGTCTTGTTAAATCTCCGCCAAAGGACAACAATGCGGCTAACAAAGCGCTGAATACCTTCAAGGGATTCTTCGCTACTGCAAAATGCTTGTTCGGTGAGGCGACTCAGCCAACGAACACCGGACAGGCCCCGGGCAATTGTATAAATGACTTTGGCGATCCGGCGTGCATTGAGTTGGATTACCCCAACGGCTTCAACACGGTATTCCAGGGAGAGGCCGGGGGCCTTCCCGCGGGTGTCATCATTCTGGTGTGGAACGTGCCGTCAGGGGCATTTTCCATCGGACCATCGTCGTATTCCTTCTTCGCGGCCGCCGCCCAACCTCCGCAAGTGGCTTGCCAGTAGACGCGATCGGACCAATAAATCGCGAGCAGCGGTTGCTTTTTTCCGCTCCTCGCGTCGGGATAGTACTTCAAGTACGGCGGCGTGTTTGATTTTCATAACATTGCAAGAGGCTACAGGCTTATACTAGTTAAGTCCTAAGTAGCTCTACCGGCAGGGGGTTGTCTGCCAAGAGCGGAGGTTTATGAAGCTCTGGCGTGCATTTTTGTGTGGAATAGCTGCGTTTGCGTTACCAGTTCACGCATCCGTGGTGCTCGGATTGATCGGAACCGAATCGGGAGTCCCGATTAACGGCGAAGAAGACGTTGTGGTTTATAACGTCACGGGACCGATTTTCGGTTGCTCCACCTCAGCCGGTACCCCCATCTGCACGGCGGTTACTTTCGACAATGCGGTCGTGACCATTAACGGTACTCCGTTGGATTTAGGCAACATTGGACCGGGGGTTACC
This sequence comes from Bryobacterales bacterium, assembly GCA_963764105.1. Lineage (GTDB taxonomy): Bacteria > Acidobacteriota > Terriglobia > Bryobacterales > Bryobacteraceae > Bog-105. Next base: position 25,805 of record CAVXRP010000022.1, on the reverse strand, counting down.
GAAACCTACACCCTGCCGGGCGGTGTTTTCGCCGACGGATCGATCACTTCGCTCTCATTCTCTGCAACGCTTTCCAACACGGCTTTAACCGACGACTTGGGCAACGACTATAACGTGAGTTCTTCCTTTACCCTCACAGGCATAGCGACCGATGGATCTCTGCCGACGATTGTCGACCCGCTGGCCTTAACGTCCGTTCCCGAACCCGCGTCGTTGGCGCTATGCGTGGGGCTGTTAGCTTGCGGTGCGGCGGTGGCGTTGCGCCGCCAGCGGACCCTTTTTTAAGTTTTATCTTACTTTTTACGTAATCTCTGAGGAGAGTTTGTGAAATCTCGCCTGTTTTCCAGTTCCGCCGCCATCCTTGGCTTTTCCCTTTTTGCCGCATTGCCCGGATGGGCGACGACGCCAGTGACCCTTTCCTCCGCGGCGCCCACCGCTGCCGAGCCAGGCTTGACGACCATTCGCCTGCTCGGTTCCGGCTTCCCAACGGGGTCTACCATTAATCCGGCGAACATTCAGGTCCAGCTCACTCCGCAGGCCGGCGGTTCCACCACAAATGTTACGGCAACCCAATATCAGGTGGTGGCCGGCACCTCGGCGCGCGTGGCGTTTCTGCTACCGTCTTCGATTTCCGTGAACTCTCCCACGGTCTACACCGCCTCTCTGTCCGACACGACCGACGGCTTTTCGAGCAGCAATTCCGCCACGTTCACGGTTGATCCAGCCGCTTCCGTCAGTTTGGTGAACCCGAATTCCGCGCAACAAGGCCAAAGCGTGAATGTCACGATCACCGGAAGCTACAGCAACTTCGTGAGCGGCGTGAGCCAAGTGACGGCCGGTGCGGGGATTACCACAGCCACCCCCACCGTATCCAGCTTGACCAGCCTCACGGTGCAGTTCACGATCGCCGCGAACGCCACATTAGGCGCGCGTACGGTGACGGTCACGACAGGTGGCGAAGTAGCAACTTTGGCCAGTGGCTTCACCGTGAAACAAGCCACCGTTTCGGTGCCGAATGTAGTCGGCGACACGCAGGCTGCCGCAACCACAGCCATTACCGGCGCTGGTCTGGTACTCGGCACCGTAACCACCGCATCCAGCAGCACAGTGGCCTCCGGCAGCGTCATTAGCGAGAGCCCAACAGCTGGCACCACTGCGAATGTCGGTTCGGCCGTGAACATCGTCGTTTCAAGCGGACCAGCAAAGGAGTCTGTACCGAACGTAGTCGGCAATACACAAGCTGCCGCGACAACCGCCATCACCGCCGCTGGCTTGGTACTCGGAACAGTGACGACTGCTTCCAGCAGCACCGTAGCTTCGGGCAGCGTAATTAGCGAGAGCCCGACAGCCGGTAGCAGCGTGAACTCTGGTTCAGCCGTGAACATCGTCGTCTCGAGCGGACCCGCAAAGGTTTCTGTACCGAACGTAGTCAACGATACGCAAGCGGCGGCCACAACTGCCATCACCGGCGCTGGCTTGGTTCTCGGCACCGTAACCACCGCTTCCAGTAGTACGGTGGCTTCGGGCAGCGTGATCAGCGAAAGTCCAACCGCCGGTACCAGCGTAAACGTCGGTTCAGCCGTAAACATCGTTGTTTCGAGTGGTCCAGGACAAGTGGCCGTGCCGAACGTTCTCGGCGATAGCCAGGCTGCGGCGACAACTGCCATCACCGGCGCTGGCTTGGTTCTGGGAACAGTCACGACCGCTTCCAGTAGTACGGTGGCTTCGGGCAGCGTAATTAGCGAAAGTCCAACCGCTGGCAGCAGCGTGAACGCCGGTTCAGCCGTAAACATCGTGGTTTCAAGCGGACCAGCAAAAGTTTCTGTACCGAACGTAGTCAGCGATACGCAAGCGGCGGCCACAACCGCCATTACCGGAGCAGGCTTAGTTCTCGGCACTGTCACAACCGCTTCCAGCAGCACAGTCGCTTCCGGCAGCGTGATCAGCGAAAGTCCAACCGCCGGTACCAGCGTAAACGTCGGCTCCTCGGTGAATATCGTGGTCTCCACTGGACCAGCGCAGGTCGCCGTGCCGAATGTCGTCGGCGACACCCAAGCTGCGGCGACAACTGCCATCACCGGCGCTGGCTTGGTTCTTGGAACGGTCACGACCGCTTCCAGCAGCACGGTCGCTTCAGGTAGCGTAATTAGCGAAAGCCCAACGGCCGGGACGAGTGTAAACGTCGGTTCAGCCGTAAACATCGTTGTTTCGAGTGGACCAGGACAAGTGGCCGTGCCGAACGTTCTCGGTGATACGCAAGCTGTCGCCACAACGGCCATCACCGGCGCTGGCTTGGTGCTGGGGACAGTCACGACTGCCTCAAGTAGCACAGTAGCTTCCGGGGATGTGATCAGCGAAAGTCCAACAGCCGGCGCCAGCGTGAACGCTGGTTCAGCCGTGAACATCGTCGTTTCAAGCGGACCCGCGAAGGTTTCTGTGCCCAATGTCGTCGGCGACACCCAAGCGGCGGCGACAACGGCGATCACCGGAGCAGGTTTGGTGCTCGGCACTGTGACAACCGCTTCCAGCAGCACGGTCGCTTCAGGAAACGTGATCAGCGAAAGTCCAACCGCCGGCAGCAGCGTGAACGCCGGTTCAGCCGTGAACATCGTCGTTTCAAGCGGACCCGCAAAGGTTTCTGTGCCCAATGTCGTCGGCGACACCCAGGCGGCGGCGACCACGGCGCTCACCGGCGCAGGCTTGGTGCTCGGCACAGTGACAACCGCTTCCAGCAGCACGGTTGCTTCCGGCGATGTGATCAGTGAAAGCCCGACAGCCGGCGCCAGCGTGAACGTCGGCTCCTCGGTGAATATCGTTGTCTCCACCGGACCCGCGCAGGTCTCCGTGCCAAACGTGGTGGGCGACACGCAAGCGACAGCCACTTCGGCCCTCACGGGTGTGGGCTTGGTACTCGGCACGGTAACGACCGCATCCAGCAGCACGGTGACCTCCGGCGATGTAATCAGTGAGAATCCCACCGCCGGAACAGGCGTGAATATCGGCTCGGCCGTGAATCTGGTGATCTCGAGCGGCCCGGCCAAGGTGTCGGTCCCGAACGTAGTAGGCGACACCCAAGCAGCAGCGACAACAGCCATCACCGGAGCAGGCTTGGTACTCGGCACTGTCACAACCGCTTCCAGCAGCACGGTTGCTTCCGGCAGCGTAATTAGCGAAAGCCCGACAGCCGGCACCAGCGTTAACGTCGGCTCAGCCGTGAACATCGTCGTTTCAAGCGGACCGGCCAAGGTTTCGGTGCCGAACGTCGTCGGCGACACACAAGCGGCTGCCACCACGGCCATCACCGGAGCAGGCTTAGTGCTGGGCACCGTGACGACTGCTTCAAGCAGCACAGTAGCCTCAGGCGACGTCATTAGCGAAACTCCGACGGCGGCCACCAGCGTGAACGCCGGCTCCTCGGTGAACATCGTGGTTTCCACCGGGCCCGCCCAAGTCTCGGTGCCCAACGTAGTGGGCGATACCCAAGCAACGGCCACTTCGGCCATCACAGGCGTCGGCTTGGTACTCGGCACGGTAACGACCGCATCCAGCAGCACGGTGGCCTCCGGCGATGTGATCAGCGAAAGCCCAACCGCCGGAACAGGCGTGAATATCGGCTCGGCCGTGAATCTGGTCATTTCCAGTGGCCCGGCCAAGGTGTCGGTCCCGAACGTAGTAGGCGACACCCAAGCAGCAGCGACCACAGCGCTCACCGGAGTGGGCTTAGTGCTCGGCACTGTGACGACCGCATCCAGCAGCACGGTAGCCTCCGGCGACGTGATTAGCGAAAGCCCGACAGCCGGATCGAGCGTGAGCGTCGGCTCTTCGGTGAACATCGTGGTCTCCACCGGTCCCGCGCAAGTCTCGGTGCCAAACGTTGTCGGCGACACCCAAGCAGCGGCAACCACGGCCATCACGGGCGCAGGCTTGATCCTCGGCACCGTGACCACTTCATCTAGCAGCACAGTCGCTTCCGGCAAAGTGATAAGCGAAAGCCCAGCCGCCGCTACGAGTGTGAACGTCGGCTCGGCCGTGAATATAGTCGTGTCGACCGGCCCTGCAACGGGACCCGTCCCCACCGCCATCACCCTGAACCTCAGCCAGGACTTGATCACGGCTGCCGCGTCCATCACATTCACCACTCTGGTTACAGATTCCGGCGGCAATCCCTTATCCATAACGCCAACCTGCAGTCTCACGCCCGATCCCACCACTGGAACCGGAACGCTGCCCACCATCGGCGCGGGAACCATTCAAACAGCCAGCGATACCCGTGGTATCTATGGAGTAACTTGCACGATAACTTCTACCACGCTAAGCTCAAGCGACACCTTCTTAGTCTTGCCGCCGAACGTAAGTAGCACTGGCGCGTCCAATACCCAACAAAATCTGGCGTCGACGTTCTCAACGGCCGCCTACTCCTCCTCATCGATTCTCCACCAGATCGACACCGCTCTCACGGCGGGCAATACCAGCAACGTCAATACCCTGCTGGCTCAGTTGCAGGCGGGCCTGAACGGCGTGGATTTCGATGGCTTGCAGCGTTCCACGCCGTTCGCGCCCGAAGGCGGTTTCCCGGTCGACCCCTCCCTACTCTCGTCCTTCGGTATCAACCCAACCGCACAAGACGCGAACGTCCCAACATTTCTTGCGAACCTGAGCGCGGCAATTACAAATTTGACGACGTTCCTGCAAACGCACACCTTGGCGACGCTCAGTACCTCCGATCAAGCCACCTTCAAAACCTTGGAGCAAACGCTTGCACCACTTGTCACCCAACTGGCCACGCTCAACCCGAGCGCCTACGGCGTGCAGGCGAATGCCGATCAATGGAATCTGCTGCTTTCCACTACGTTGCCACAGTATTATCAGGCGCTCACCACTTCGACGATCGCGCTCATGACGGCCAACGGCTTCACGGCGTCACTGGCGCCGCATAAGAGACTTTCGGGCGCACCCTTAGTCGCCGCCAATTGGAACGGCGGCGATGTACCGCTCGTGCTCGCCGGTTTGCATGGCGTTCGGCGGCGGCATTTGGGGCTGGCCTTCCAGTTCGGATTGATTGAACTCGAGGGTGTGTGCGAACTTCAAATGGATCTGATTAAGGACATGTACGGCCCGGCCTTTAATTATCTCGGCCAGGCTGCGGTTATCCTAGCCGCTCACGGAGCGTTCACGACTTATGTGAGTAACCTGGGCCTCCAGGTGCTAACCGGTGGAGATCTGGAATTCCAAGCGTTCAATGTCGCCCCAAGCTATATTGAAGCCGATATAACCAATGCGATTGCCGCGCAAAACGATGCTTATCTGATTGGTCCAGACCAAGTCTCCGCCGTTCAGGGACTCTTTTCGGGCTGGAAGGTGCCGAAGAACCTGAACGATGTCTTCGACGACTTCCAGAACCTCGTGGACGTGCTGCAAGCCGCCGGAAAGTCTTACAACGCAGCCCATCAGCTACCCGATAGCACCGGCAACGACTGCCTGATCTTCGACAACTCGCCACCGTGCATCCAGGCCATCTATTCGAACGGATTCAGCACCGTGTATACGCCGAACGGTTTCGCCATTCCGGCACCTGTGCTGGTCGTGTTGAAAAATAAGACGACCGGCGAATGGGCCTCTGGTTTATTTAACTTTGTTCCGAGTAACTAAGTGCATCGGCGCTTGTGGGGCGGACCTCCTGGTCTGCGGCTGACCTCCCGGTCAGCCTCCGCTCGGCCGGGGGCTGCACCGACTCCGCTTCGGTATCGATCTTGCCCGCGCCCCCGTCTACAGCGTTAACGCTTTGCGAAGCGAGTCACGACGCTTCCGTACGAACTGCGGCGCCAAAGACCACAGTTCCGGACTGAATTCGTGGACAACCGCCCGAACAAAGTAAAAGCCATACGAAACACCGGATCGTTCCAATCCGTAAGACAAACTGTTCTTGTATTGATAGAGAGCCATAGACGTCAGCCCCGAACCAAGCGAACCCGCCATCGGAGCGAACGCCGGTCTCGCTTGGCCATCCTCGCCCGGGCTGATCACCACGCTCAACAGGGCCGCGCGCGTGCGGTTGAAAGCCCCCTGCGCATTCGAAAAATGCAATCGCGGGTCTTCGTGATGCAGATCGCCGACAAGTAACTCGGCAACGGCCCGAGCCGCTTGCCTTTCATAGATATGGGCAAAGCGCGTGCCGAAATCATCGGCATCATGCGGACTCATGCGCGGCAAATTGCGCCATTGCGAAAACCCCGCCGCCGCCGCCGCCTGCGCGAATCGCCCCGGACTCGCCGACTCAGCCAGAATGAAACAAGCGCGCTGCCGGAACGACAACTGCGTGGGCAGCGCCTGGATCACCCATGGATTGCAAGTTGTTAAAGGTGTTGATAAAACCGTCTGTTGGGGTAGGACGGATTGGGAATCTAGGCCCTGCCCCAAAACAGTGGAGCAACTGGATACAGCACACGCCGCCAGCGTGAAGAGTTTAGGCTTTAATGTCACGTGTTACTAATAGTCCAAAAATACTAGGAATGAGGGGTGATGATTCAAGTATAGAGTTCGGCTCGAAAAAATACAAGCTATTCCCGATCTCACCCCTTGAAAAACTACCGGCCTGCAACATTTCCTCGACTTTTAAGCGCAAGGCGCGATACAGCGGTGTGAGCCAGTTCCTAGACAATGCGAAGGAAATATTCGAAGCTGCCGAGACCAGCGCGTCGGCCGGTTACACGCCCTCTGAATACACGATTCTGCTCGGTTCGGCGCAAGGCGGAATCCATATGATTGCCAATTCCGATTGGTCCCTGGGTGCCTTGCAACGGGAGCACGGAGCGCAATTGGCATACCGCGTGAGCAACGTCGACGGCCGGCTCATGGTGGATGGCCGCGAAGGGCAACGAAGCTGTCACATGGAGACGGTTTCAGCTCCTAAGACCGCACAATTTTTGTTGAACGCCACACCCGCCTGGCACGCCACACCCGCCTACGCCGCTTTACTAGCGTAGCTGTGGGGCAGACCTCCCGGTCAGTCCCTAGACTTTCCAAGTTTCCCGGCCTTCGCTGCGCCGTCGGTGCGTAGGGCGGCCATTCTACCAGCAAGCCACCTTTCGGGTGGCCCGGCTGACCTCCCGGTCAGCCCTCCTGAATCCTCCCCGAACCGGCAAGCGTCCCATAGACACATGTCCGTTCGTAGTGCATACCAGCGGAAGTTCCGCTCCTATGAACGCAAGTGGCGCGAAGTTCGCCTCTTTGCCCGCGCCATGGAGTCAAAGAACCATCCCATCCTGGCACAGATTATCCCCATCCGCCGCTGTAATCTCGCCTGCACCTATTGCAACGAGTACGATTCTTTTTCGAAACCCGTGCCGCTTGACGAGATGCTGCGACGCATCGACCGCCTCGGCGAATTCGGCACCTCCATCATCACTCTAAGCGGCGGCGAACCTCTGCTCCACCCGCAATGCGACGACCTCATCCGCCGCATTCGCCAGGTAGGGGCCATGGCTACGGTCATCACCAATGGCTACCTGCTCACGCCGGTGCGCATTCACGCCCTCAACGCCGCCGGACTCGATTACCTGCAAATCAGCATCGACAATGTACAGCCCGACGACACCTCGAAAAAAAGCCTGAAGGTGCTCGATCGCAAACTGGCCATGCTCGCCGAACACGCCGATTTCGCAGTCACCGTCAATACCGTCCTCGGCGCCGAAGTGCGCCATCCCGAAGACGCCCGCACCATCGCCAAACGAGCCCGTGCGCTCGGCTTCAACAGCACGGTCGGAATTCTACACGATGGCGCTGGCCAGACCCGGCCCTTGCCCCTCACTCAAATCGAAATCTATCAGGACGTCCGCAAACTCGAAACCTCGATCTTCTCGTTCTCGCACTTCGACCACTTTCAGACGAATCTTGTGCGCGGCCTGCCCCACCAATGGCATTGCCGCGCCGGCAGCCGCTTTCTTTATATCTGTGAAGACGGTTTGGTGCATTACTGTTCGCAACAGCGCGGCTATCCCGCCAAACCCCTCGCCTTATATACGAAAGACGACCTGGAGCACGAGTTCCATACCGAAAAGGCCTGCGCGCCGCACTGCAGCATCTCGTGCGTGCACCAGGTGGCGATGCTCGACGCAGTGCGTGAGCGTCCGCGCGAGATGCTGGCGGACCTGATCGGCCGCAAGCAAAATGCCGATCCCTCCTTCAAACCACCATTTCTACTGCGCGCCGCAGCCTGGGCCTTTCTCGATAACCCAAAGGCAGCGGCGCTTGGAAAAGCAGCCGCCGCCTTGCTGCGAAACGGTGCTTCCGCTAAGTAAAATGGGGTAAAAGCTTACTTGACTCACCGGTTCTTTTATGTACTATCGACTTACAAGCGAGCAAGTGAGAGCGCCGGAAACACCGATGGAAATCATCAAGCAGCAAAAATGGCGTGTCCTCATATGAGGTCGCAAGGGATTTTGGAGTCACCCAGAAAAGCGCGTGGTTTATGCTACATCGCATGCGCTACGCAATGCATATGGGACATTTAGAAGCTATCTGGCCAGATCGAGGCAGACGAGTCATTTATTGGCGGCAAAGCGCGCAATGTGCACAAGCATGAACGCGCCAGGAAAGTCACTGAAACAGGCGGCAAGGATAAGACGGCGGTCATGGGATTTTAAAACGCCCCACGCCGCAAAACCGCTCGCTACCAGGCCAAACCTGCGAATTTTTTTCGTCTCTCTCCCCTTACTTTAATAGGCGGAAAAAAATAACCCTCTTCCCGAAAATATAGGCCAACGCGTTCGTGATAGCGCGCTCGCGAAAGCCTATAAATGCGGAATCGTGAGCCAAACTGGAAATTCCATGTGAAATCCCGCTACTAACCGCTATGTTTGCTTCGGAAAGCGCTTCGTCCTCCGCCGCTGCCAGCGCCAGCTATCTGCTAACCGCGAAGAAAGGCGAAACACTCACTGGACATGATCGATTGCGCGGCAAACAACGAACTGGCCACCATCCCGCAAAGCGGCCGTCACCAGCTAACTTACCCGCCATAGGCAGGCATCCAATTCTCAATTCCCCCCGGCTCCAAAAAACTGCTCTGGAAACGACCCGCCCACTTCCTGCGTAGCTTTCACCGAAGCCGCCACATCAATACTCGCCATCGGTATCCGCTTGCTGTTCGGCCTGCTAAAATCCCACAGCAGCCCGTTCATAATTCCATAGCTCTGCATCTGCACCCTCTGCCCATTCTTCAAAACGACCACAATCGGGTTGGCCGGTGGCAGCGCATCATTGCTGGCCGCGGGGGCCGGCGGTGCCATGTAATACGGTCCTTGCTGATAGTTTCCTGGCGCATAGTTGTTGCTCCCCATCAGTTCCACGTTGGGATCCTGCATGGCGGGCCCATACGCCGGATATTCGTCATAAGGCGCGTACTGGTCATATGGCGGATAATACGAAGGGTCATACCAGCTGTCTCCGTAGCCGAAGACCGGATAATAGGCCAAGCCGTAATAACCATAGCGGCGCCCGTAGCCATAGCCGCCATACCCGTATCCGTAGCGGCGTCCTATTGTGCGGTTAACACCAGTAGCGTAGCCATAACCGTACGTTCCACGGTTCGCCGCGCCGTAATTGCCGTAGTTGTAGCTGTATGACCGTGGTTGGTAGCTAGTCGAAGGCGCTGCGGAACGCCCGCTGCTAAAGCCGCTATAACCACCCGAAGAATGCGAAGCAAACCCTCCGCCAAAACCACCACCACCGCCGTGATGGCCACCGCCTCCACCATGCTGTGCCAACAACAACCCAGCCGCCGCTATCGTCGAAACCAAAAATTTCAGGAGCATGCGCATTTTCATCACCCTCCCCCTAAGTCAAGCGTAGCGCTTTTCAAGCCCGCCGGTAAGGATTACGAAGTACTAGCCTAGGCAGCGCGCGCTTTCTCGTCGGTCCACCCCAACCAATGCGCTCAAATCTGCCCGATCACGTGAGGGACTTGCAAAACGCCAAAGCGTAAAAAAGCGCTTTAAAACACAAAGGATAAAAAATGTTTGGAGGAAGGGCTCCGTCCGTTGTAAGATCTTGTCGCCAAACAAACCGCCAACAAAGGACAAGAAGCCCTAATGCAGATTACCTCACCCGAACGTCTGGTGCAATTCAAGAATCTCTTGCAGCAGGAATTGTTTCCGGTCATTGAGAGTGCGGTAGGTCCGCTGAGTAAGGAAGGGCGCTTACTGGCGGCGGTCATAAGCATGCAACCGCTGGCGCGTTTTGTGAAGGAGCGGCGAAGCTACACGGGCCGCCCGCCGAGCGATCGAGTGCGTCTGGCAACCGCTTTCTTTGCCAAAACCATCTTTCGGATCTGCAACCGTCCCGCACCTGATAGGACGGCTCTTAACGGACATGCAATTACTGCGGCTGTGCGGCTTTGAGCGCGCCGACCAAGTACCCAGCACTTCTACCTTCTCGCGCGCCTTCGCCGAATTCGCAGCCGCGGAGTTGCCCACTCAGGTGCATGCCGCACTAGTGTGCGAGAGCACAACAAGCGCGCATGATTGAACACATAGCGCGCGACTCCACCGCCATTGAAGCGCGTCAGCGCCTGCCGGAAGACAAGCCCAAAGCAAAAGCCGCTGCCCAGCCTCGCGCCCATTCTGCTTACAAGACCAAGAATGGTTGGCATCGACGCGGGCCGCGCCGCAAAAAGGGTCCGCACCCGCGTGCCAAGGCGGGGGAAAGAGGCTTGCGCCTCGCACGTCAGCAACACATGACACTCAAGGAAATGCTCGCCGACCTTCCTCAGCAATGCGCTCTGGGCGCCAAGAGAAATAGCCAGGGGCATCCGCAATACTGGCGTGGCTTCAAGCTGCACTGGGATGTGGCCGATGGCGGCCGCATCCCCATCAGTTGCATCCTGACCAGCGCCAGCGTGCATGACTCGCAAGTCGCTATTCCGCTGATGCAGATGAGCGCCCAACGCGTGCGTTGGCGATGCGAGTTGATGGACTCCGCCTATGACGCCGCACTCATTCGCGCGCAGAGTAAAAAGCTAGACCATGCAGCGCTTATTCAGCCCAATCCTTCACACCCGCGCTCGCTGCGTGAGAACGCCTTTAGCGAAGAAGACAAGCAGCGCTTCCAGAAACGCACCATCGTCGAGCAACTCAACGCACGCCTGAAAGACGAGTTTGGCGGCCGTATGATTTACGTTCGCGGCGCGGCCAAGGTCATGGCTCATCTGATGTTCGGCGTTGTCGCCATCACTGTCGGCCTTGGATTCAGCAACTTACCGGCAATTTGTGCTATCGCCTGTGCGCCCCCGAACTACCCTTTGAACAGAAAGGTTTGCGTACCGCTCTTGCATCAAACAACGACAGCTATTTTTAATCGGCCAAATCTCGCGCAACAATTTCGCCGGCCCAAAGCCAGTCGCGGCCTCCATTCGCCGGCGCGGGAAAAAGGCCGCCCCGCCGCGCCTCCAAAACCGCTCACTTCCCGCGCGCCGCGCTTATTTTTAATAGGCGGGACGCTTTCGGCTGTCTGGCGACCAAATCTTCCCGTCCCAAACCCTCCCCCGCGTGCCGCCTCCTGCCTACCAAATCTCACTATTTCCTACACCCATAAATGCTTGTTATACTTGAACATTCCTTCTATGCCTAGCGCTGATACCTTGATCGAAAACGCTCCCCCATCCCAAACGGCTCCCGCTGCCGGCGAAAAGAAGATTCTGCTCCTCAAACCGCGCGGCTTCTGCGCTGGCGTCGTACGCGCCATCGACGTCGTCAAAATCGCCTTGGATCTCTACGGCGCTCCCATTTACGTCCGCAAGGAAATCGTCCACAACCGCCATGTGGTCGATGAATTACGCCGCGCTGGAGCCATTTTTGTCGAGGAACTGGCCGAAGTGCCCGAAGGCGCGCGCGTCATTTTCAGCGCCCACGGCATCGCTCCCATCGTCCGACAAGAAGCCATCGAGCGCAAGCTGCTCGTCATTGACGCCACTTGCCCGCTCGTTACCAAGGTCCATCTCGAAGCCGTCAAGCTCGCCAAACAAGGGTTCACCATTGTCCTCATCGGCCATCGCGATCATGACGAAGTCATCGGCACCCTCGGCGAAGCTCCTGAAAGCACCATTCTCGTCTCCGATGTCGCCGATGTCGACAAGCTTCAGTTGAAAAATCCCGAGCGCGTCGCCTATCTCACCCAAACCACTCTCTCGCTCGACGAAACCAAAGATATCGTCACGCGCCTGATGGAGCGTTTTCCCAAAATCGTCGGCCCCAAAACGCAGGATATCTGTTATGCAACCGAGAACCGCCAGCTCGCCGTCAAAGCCGTAGCGCCTCTGTGCGACACGCTGTTAGTGGTTGGCTCGCAGAATAGTTCCAATTCGCGGCGCTTGGTTGAGGTTTGTGAAAAAGCCGGCATCCCGGCGTATTTGCTGGACGATTGCGGGGAGGTTGAAGCGCGCATGCTAGCCGGAGTCAATACCGTTGCCGTAACCGCCGGCGCCTCCGCGCCTGAGCATCTCGTGGAGGAACTCATCTCGCACCTGCGCACCCGCGGCTTTACGAATCTGGAAGAAGTTGAAATCAAAGAAGAAGACGTGCGCTTTACGCTGCCGTCCGATCTGGAAAAATTCACGCCCCGGCTGCATCCAGTCCGTGCCTGAAATCGTCTCAAAGCAATGAAGTCCAGCCTGCAAATCTCTGATTCTCTCGGCCTCGCCGCTGGCGAAGCAATTCGCAAGGCCAGCGTGTCGCTCCTCAAAAAGCAGACCGCCGAAGGTTTCTGGTGGGCCGATTTGCGTGCCGATAGCACTCTCGAATCCGACTATATCCTTATGCAGTTATGGCTCCATCCGCCAGTGGATGGCGTGTGGAATCCGCCCACCCGTCCGCAAGTGGACCGCGCCGTCGCCTCCATTCTCTCGCGCCAGTTGGAAGACGGCGGCTTCAATATCTACCTCAAAGGCCCATCGGAAATCAACGCGTCCATCAAAGCGTATTTCGCGCTGAAAGTCGCCGGCCTTTCGTCCGAAGACGAGCGCCTGTGCCGCCTGCGCGACCGCATTCTTGAACTCGGCGGTCTGCAATCCGCTAATAGCTACGTGCGCGTCAATCTCAGCCTCTTCGGCCTTTTTCCACGCGACGCCTGCCCCGCCATTCCGCCCGAAATCATTCTCCTGCCGTTCAATTTTGTTTATCAGATGTCGTCGTGGACCCGCGCCATCGTCATCCCCCTTTCCATCCTGCACGCCGCCAACGTCAATCGCCCGGTCCCCGCTGATTTTACCGTTGACGAACTCTATCTCCCGGGCGCGCCCATGCACCCTGAGCGCGACCCGCGCACCTTCAGTTGGCGCAATTGTTTTCTCGCGGTCGATTGGTTTCTCAAACTCTGGGAAAAAGTAAGTCCCGGCATCATCCGCCGTCACGCCATCAAGAAATGTGCCGATTGGATGATTCAGCACTTCGCCCATTCCGACGGTCTCGGCGCCATTTACCCGTCCATGCAATACGCCGTCATGGCTCTCGACGTCCTGGGCTACCAGGCCAACCATCCCTTGCGCGTCCAAGCCGAAGCCGAGTTCAACAAGTTGATGGTCGATAACGATGCGCGCGGCTTCTACATGCAGCCCTGCTTTTCGCCCATTTGGGACACCGCCATTGCCGCTTACGCCTTGGGCGAGACCGCCGATCCTCCGCTCGACGCATTGCGCCGCGCCGCCGATTGGATGATCTCCAAAGAAGTTCGTCGCCAAGGCGATTGGTCCGTCAAGCGTCCGCACATCGAACCCTCCGGCTGGGCCTTCGAATTCAACAACGAGTTTTATCCCGACGTAGACGATACCGCCATGGTGTTGCTCGCCTTTGAAAAAGGCCGCGCCTCAGACCAAACCAAACAAGGCGCCTGCGAAAAACGCGCTGTCGATTGGCTCCTTGCTATGCAAGGCAAGGATGGTGGCTGGGCCGCGTTTGACGTCGATAACAACTGGAAAATTCTCAGCCACGTTCCTTTCGCCGATCACAACGCCATGCTTGATCCTTCCTGCCCGGATATCACCGGCCGCGTCATGGAAGCGTTGATGCATAGCGGCCTGCAAGCCAATCATCCCGCGGTGCGCAAAGGCGTCGAATATCTCTTGCGCGCCCAGGAGCAGGATGGCAGTTGGTACGGTCGTTGGGGCGTCAATTACATCTATGGCACCTTTCTTGCCTTGCGCGGTTTGCGCGCCGCCGGCCTCAGTGAGAACGAACCGCAAATTCAACGCGCGCTCGAATTTATTCGCGCCTATCAAAATCGCGATGGCGGCTGGGGCGAAAGCTGCGCCAGCTATGACGAAAACTGTTTCGTGCCCGGTGATAGTACGCCCTCGCAAACCGCTTGGGCTTTGCTCGCTCTGCTAGCCGGTAACGACCTGCGCAGTTCCAGTCTCTTCAACGGCGTCGAGTATCTGGTGCGCACTCAGTTGGCCGAAGGCCATTGGGATGAGCCTTATTGCACCGGCACCGGTTTCCCGCGCGTCTTCTATCTTGCCTATACCGATTACCGCAACACCTTCCCTCTGCTGGCACTCTCAACGTTCGTGAAAGCGCTCGCCTAAGGGCCGCCCGTGTGTCTCACTCTCGTTACCGGCGCCAGCGGTTTTCTGGGTTGGCATGTAGCTCGCCTCCTCACAGAACAAGGCCATCGCGTGCGTGCTCTCTGTAGGCCCTCGAGCGAGATTCGTGAACTCGCAGTCGAACGAGTCACGGGCGATCTCCGCGATCCCGCTTCACTCACTCGCGCCGTCGCAGGCTGCCGCTTCGTCTACCATGTCGCTGCCGATTACCGCCTCTGGTCCAGGCATCCTGAGGATCTCTATTCCGCCAACGTCGAAGGCACCCGCAATCTACTCGCTGCCGCCGAACAAGCGGGCGTCGAGCGCATCGTCTACACCAGCACTGTCGGCTGTATCGGCATGCCGCCAGGCAAGGAAGGCGACGAAGACAGCCCCGTCTCCGTTGCCGATATGACTGGCCACTACAAGCGCTCCAAGTGGCTCGCCGAACAAGTCGCTCTCGAAAAGGCCCGCGCCGGATTGCCAGTCGTCATCGTCAACCCCACCGCGCCCATCGGCGACCACGATTGGAAACCCACGCCCACCGGCAAGATCATTGTCGATTTCCTCGCCAACCGCCTACCCGCCTTCGTCGATACCGGCTTGAATCTGGTGGCTGCGCGTGATGTTGCGCAAGGCCACCTTCTCGCCGCCGAAAAAGGCAAACCCGGCGAACGCTACATTCTCGGTTGCGAAAACCTGACCCTGCAACAAATTCTCGGGCGTCTTGCCAAGCTCGCCGGCAAACCCGCGCCCAAAATAAAGCTACCCTACGCCGTCGCCTATGCCGCTGGCGTCGTTTCCACCGGCCTCGCTCACCTCACCGGCAAAGAACCCTTCGCCCCGCTCGAAGGAGTCCGCATGGCGCGCAAGAAAATGTTTGTCAGTCACGCCAAGGCCGAGCGCGAACTGGGCTTCCATCCCGGCTCCGTCGACGGCGCTCTCCAGTGCGCCATCGATTGGTTCAGAGGAACGGAGCCCCGCGCGGCAGCAAGCGGTCGGTCCTAGCCATGTCCATCCTTTTCGTAGCTTCCGAAGCGGCCGAGCTCAAGCCCTTGGCCTTGCATCTTGAGAATCTGCGTAAACTTCCCTGGCCGCTCGATTACGCTTACGAAGGAATAGCCAACGGTCAGCGCTTCATCCTCGCCGCTCACGGCGCAGGTCCCAAACTCGCCGAACGAGCCACTGAAGTGGCCATTCGCGCCGTCAGTGGAGCCAAACAATCGTCATCCCAACTGGAAGCGGTGGTAAGTACGGGTTATTCCGGTGCCCTCGATCCCAAGCTGCAAGTCGGCGAGATCGTCGTCGCGACCCGAGTCCTTGATGCTGCGACCCAGGAAATCTACCTATGTGCCGAGTGGAAGGACCAACCCATCCAGGGAATCGTCCTCTCTCAGAACCGCATTGCCACTAATATAGAAGAAAAGGGGCAGTTATTCCGCCAAACCGGTGCTTGCTGCGTCGAAATGGAAGCGGCTGGCGTTGCTTCACGCGCAAAACGCGCCGGATTGCCCTTTTACTGCATCAAAGTAGTTTCGGACACGGCTAATGAGTCTTTCGCCCTCGACTTCAACAAGATGAGGACTTCCGAAGGTAGGTTGGCGCGTGGGAAAATTATGATTCATGCTTTAGCGCATCCAAACTTGGTTCCCGGCTTGTTTCGTTTGAAGCGCCGCACCGAGGAAGTTGCGCGGGCCCTGGGGGAGTTCCTTGTCAGTTGCCGAATCGGTTCAGACATCCATAGCTCAGGCGAGTGAAGGGGTTCCTCGCCAGATGCAAGCCGCCGTCTATTTAGGCAAACACCATGTGGCGGTTCAGTCTGTCGCCACGCCGTCTATAACGCGCGACGAAATACTCGTGCGCGTGGAAGCGTGTGGCATCTGCCATACCGACCTTAAAAAAATTGAATACGACTTACTCGCTCCGCCCAGAATTTACGGACACGAAACTGCCGGCGTCATTGTCGCCGTGGGCGCCGATGTCACTAAGTACGCCGTGGGCGATCGCGTCATCGCCTTTCACCATATTCCGTGCGGCGCATGTTTTTATTGCGAGCGCCGTCTTTACGCGCAGTGTCCTACGTATAAGAAGGTAGGCATTACCGCCGGCTTCGAACCGGCCGGCGGCGGCTTTTCGCAATATGTTCGAATCATGAATTGGATCGTCAATCGCGGCGTTGAAAAAATTCCAGCCGGCGTTTCTTTCGATCAAGCCTGTTGGGTGGAACCGGTCAACACCTGCTTGAAAGGCGTGGAAACGCTCGCACCCCGCCCCGACGATGTCGTGGCGGTTCTCGGCCAAGGTCCCATCGGCCTCATTTTCACCATGCTCCTGCGCGCCCGCGGCGTCAACGTCCTTACCACCGATACCATCGAATTCCGCCGTGATCTTTCTGCTAAATTTGGCGCGTTCGCTGCCGATCCACGCGACACCTCTTTCGAAAACAACGTCAAAGCCAGCACCGGCGGGCGAGGTGCCGATGCCGTCATACTTGCCACCAGCGCCAAAGGGTTGGTGGAGCAGGCCGTGCGCATTTCCAGGCCCGGCGCGAAAATTCTCCTTTTCGCTCAAACTTCTTCCGCCGAACGTATCGAAATTTCCGGCGCGGACGTCTGCGTGGGAGAGCGCATGTTGTTTGGGTCTTATAGCGCCGATATAGATTTGCAAGGCGAAGCGGCGCGCTTGGTGTTTTCCGGCCAGTTGCCGTTGGAACAACTTATCTCAGACCGCGTCTCTCTCTCAGAGATTGAGCGTGGTATCTCCATTGCGCAAAGGCCAGGAGAACGCTCTTTAAAAGTGGTTGTACATCCGCAGGAGCGGATTTCATGCCAGTAGCTATTGATACGATGCAGGCGGCCGTACTTTATGGAAAAGAGGACGTCCGGCTAGAAGCCGTCCCAGTTCCGGCCATTGGGCCGGGCGAGATTCTCGTCCGGGTGAGAACGGCGCTTACTTGCGGTACAGATGTTAAAGTTTTCCGCCGCGGCTATCACGCCAAAATGATCCGTCCACCCGCCTTATTCGGGCATGAAATGGCGGGTGATGTAGTGGCTGTGGGGGAAGGTGTTTTTCATTTTCGCGTCGGCCAGCGGATTGTCGCTGCCAATTCAGCCCCCTGCGACCATTGTTTCTTTTGCCAGCACGGCCAACAAAATCTCTGTCAGGACTTGTTATTCAACAACGGCGCTTATGCGGAATATCTCCGACTCCCTGCGCGCATCGTTCAGAAAAACACTTATGTAATTCCGCAGAGCCTGGATTATAAAGATGCCGCCCTAGCCGAGCCTTTAGCTTGCGCCGTTCGTGGCCTGGATGAAAGCAACTTGCATCCAGGCGACACCATCTTGGTGATGGGTCTAGGCCCGATCGGCTTGATGTTCGTGCGCTTGGCCAAATATGCGTACGGCGCGCATGTCATCGCGGTCGCTCGCCGTATTGAGCAAGTAGACCGGGCGAAGCGTTTAGGCGCCGATGAAGGAATTTTAATTGGCGACCGGCAGAATTTGCTGAAGGAACTCAAAGAGCACACGTCCGGTCGCGGTGCCGATGTCGTGATTGAAGCCATTGGCCAGCCCGAATCATGGGAGCTGGCCACGCAATTGGTGCGCAAGGGCGGCACCATCAACTTTTTCGGCGGCTGTCCTTCCGGCACTAAGGTAGGCCTGGATACGGGCTTATTGCATTATTCCGAGATCACCTGCAAAGCCAGTTTTCACCACACGCCCGCGCATATCCGGCGCTCTCTCGAATTTCTGGCGCAAGGCAAAGTGAACGCCAGTTTTCTGGTCAATCACGAAGAACCGCTCAGCCAGTTGCCGCAGGTTTTGTACGATTTGGCTCATCGCCGCAATGGTCAAATCAAGACCGCCATCATACCCTGACGTATCCTGACAATATAGTGAAGACGTGGCAGTCTCCTACCTACAGCCGAAAGAGTACGTTCGGAGCGTACCGCTAGGCGCCGCGGGCTATTCGGCGACCGAGTCGCTGGACTATACCCGTTGGCTCGCCACGCATCACTACGAGAACTTTCACGTCGTCAGTTTCCTCCTGCCCAAAAAATTGCATCAGGATTTCTACAACGTATACAGTTTCTGCCGCTGGGCCGACGATTTGGGCGACGAGATGGGCGATACTCAGGAAAGCCTGCGTCTATTGAGTTGGTGGCGTACCGAACTGGAAGCCATGTACCGGGGCCAAACCAGCCATCCGGTTTTCGTAGCGCTTAAAGACACCGTTGAACGCCACGCCATTCCCATTGAACCCTTCGACCGGTTGATCCGGGCGTTTGAACAAGATCAAACCGTAACCCGGTACGCCAACTTTGACGAGGTATTTGGCTATTGTGTAAACTCGGCAAATCCGGTAGGTCACCTGGTTCTATACCTCTGTGGTTATCGCGATGCCGAACGGCAAGCTCTTGCCGATTTCACCTGCACGGGCCTGCAGCTCGCCAACTTTTGGCAGGATATCAACGTGGATCTCCAAAAGAACCGGCTATACCTACCCCTGAATCTCCTCGACAAACATGGCTACACAGTCGATAAGCTGTTTGAGGGAAAGGAAGACGACCAATTTCGCGCAGTAATGCGAGAAGCGGTGGCTGTGGCGGAAGATCTATTTCGTAAAGGATTGCCGCTCATCAAGTCGCTCGACCGTCGCTTGGCTTTGGATATAAAGTTATTCAGCCGGGGCGGGATGAAGGTTCTCGAGAAAATAAAACGCCAAAACTACAACGTGCTGCGCCGGCGCCCGCATATTTCAAAAGTGGAACGCGCGGTCATATTAATCCAATGCCTACCGCGACTCCTTCAATCCTAAACGCAGCAGCAGTTAGGGACTCCTACCGCTATTGCCGCAAGGTAGCTAAGGCGCGCGCCAAGAATTTTTATTACGCCTTTCGTTTGCTCGACAAAACGCAGCGCGATGGCATGTGCGCCATTTACGCGTTCATGCGGCACTGTGACGATCTCACCGATAATCCAGGCACGAAAGACAAATCGCAAATATCGCAGCAGATCGCGCTTTGGCGAATGGATATGGACAATTCGCTCAAAGGGCGCTTGGCGGATGATCCGCTTTGGCCGGCTTTTTGCGATACCGTTCATCGCTACTCGATTCCGCAGCGCTTCTTTCACGAGATGGTAGACGGCATGCTCTCGGACATTGAGCCGCGCCAGATCGAAACGTACGACGAACTGTACCGCTACTGCTACCAAGTGGCGTCCGTCGTGGGCATGACCATCATTCACATTTTTGGGTTTGACTCCGCGCGGGCGCTGCTGCTCGCCGAAAAATCCGGTGTGGCTTTTCAATTAACTAACATTCTGCGCGACGTCCGGGAAGATGCCGACATGGGCCGTGTTTATCTACCGCGCGAAGATCTGCGGCGCTTTGGTGTGAATGCCGAACAACTCCGGCTGGGCATGGAAAACGACCGTTTTCGCAGCCTGATGAAGTTTGAAGCCAGCCGCGCCTGGGCCTGCTATGAAGAGTCGGAACCGCTCAGCATGTTGATCAGTCCGAAAAGCCGCCGTTCGTTGTGGGCCTTGCGGGAAGTCTATAAACGCTTGTTGGAACGGATCGAAAAGGCGAACTATGCGGTACTCAATCAACGCATCAGTGTGCCGAAGGTTACCAAGGTAATGCTAACGTTGCGCGCGTTCCTCAAGTAAGCATGCCGAAATATTTCGTCGAGCAGGCAATCTTTGACCTTTTCCCCGCCTTCCGCCGCGGCGTCATTATTGCTACGCAGCTGGACAACCGTTCGACCGAATCCGCTTTAGGGCCACTCATCGCCGAGTCTGCCAAAGCGGCGTTGACTGCGGAAACCGAGCCCGCTCGAATTTCCGTTTGGAAAGATACTTATCTTAAGCTTCGCGTGGACCCCGATAAATATACTCCGAGTATCAAGTTTCTCTACGACCAAATCCGCAAGGGCAAACCGCCGCGCTCCATCAGCAACATCGTGGACATTATGAACCTGGTAAGCCTGCGCTGGATGGCGCCCTGCGGCGGCGACGATCTGAAGACGATTTTACCCGGCGATCTGACCTTGGGGATCGCTCAGGGCGATGAGAGTTTCGCGCCACTCTTCAAAGCCACCTCTTTCGAGAGCCCGCTCGAAGGCGAAGTCATTTACTACACGCCACAAACAAAAAGAGTCATGTGCCGGCGTTGGACGTGGAGGAACGCCGATTTCAGCAAGATCACGCCCGAGACAACTTCGGTCGCGATCAACATCGACATCATGACGCCCCCTTTTTCGGAAAACGACGTGGAAGCAGCTCTTTCAGAATTAGCTGGGCTTCTGGAGCGCCACTGCGGCGGACGCACGGCGCAATACAAGTTACATCCCGGCGCTCCGAGTTTCGAGTTCGAAGTTTAACGCCGCTTTGGATGATAAAATCCAAGGATTGTGATGCTTAGAAACCGAAGCTGGGGCGAATGGATCGCGCAATATTCCCCAAATCATCGTTGAGCGCAGCGCTCGCCTTATGCTTGTCCCTTCAGCAACAGCCGCGCGCCGGAGCGGTAAATATCACCGAAAATGTTACCTACGCCGCGATAAACGGCGCAGACTTGCATTTGGACATTTACCAACCCGCTGAACATGGTAGCGCAGCTGCTCCAGCAGTGCTGCTGATCCACGGAGGTGGCTGGACTAGTCTCGATAAAGGCACCATGCGCCGCATGGGCCAGTTTCTCGCAAGCTTCGGTTTTGTTGCCTTTGCGGCGGATTATCGGCTCTTCGAAGGAACGCAGAATCGCTGGCCGGCGCAACTCGACGATATGCAGCGCGCGGTTCGTTGGATACGCGAAAACGCCGCCAAGTATGGGGTGAATCCCGATCATGTGGGCGCATTTGGGCATTCGGCCGGAGCGCAATTGGCGGCGCTGCTAGGGATGGAGGAGACGCGCGACAATTCCGATCCCGCGCGCGCCAAGTATTCGAGCAGAGTGCAGGCCGTTGTGGACGTCAGCGGACCCACCGATTTCACGACGGAAAAAGATTCCGATGGCATTGCATTTCTGACAAGTCTATTTGGCGTAGATTATGCGAAGCACCCCGAAGTCTGGCGCGACGCGTCGCCGGTCTTCCATGTTTCCAAGGGCGATGCGCCGTTCTTAATTGTGCATGGCACCCACGATGAAAGCGTGCCAATTTCGCAAGCGCAAGAACTATTTGAGAAATTACAAGCGGCCGGTGTGCCTGTGTCTTTCGTTAAGGTGGACGACGGCCACACATTCCAGACTCCTGAAGCGAAACGCCAACTGGCCGTCGAAACGCTCGCCTTTTTCAACCGGTATCTTGGGCTTGCGCACTAACGTTCACAAGGCGGCCGTCGATAGCCGCCTCCCGCTATCCGCCCTGTTGTCACACGCATTGGTAGCATTCACCATCGAGTTCGACAACGAATTCGAGCATCAAATGCCGCACCGGACGACAAACCACGGCTCAACGACGCAATCGCGCGACGCTCCTTGGCTTGTGTCAATGGTGATGTGGCTCATGTTTCTGCGGTATATTCCCAACGAAGGGTTGCCGGCCAGTGAGTTGAGGCACGTGCTGGGGCTGAGTGTCAAAGACACGAAGATTTGGCTCACGCGCATGGAAAAGTGGTGGGGTTATGTCGTGGTTGAAAGAGACTTAGTACGTCCCACGGCCAAGGGCCGCCAAGCGAACGCGATATGGCAAAGCTTAACGCCCCGTATTGAGGCGCGTTGGGAAGAGCGCTTCGGCAAGAGCGAAATCAATCAGCTTCGGGAGGCTTTGTGGGAGCTAGCGAACCGGGTCGCCAACAATTTGCCTGATTCTCTGCCAATCCTGGGATATGGACTGTTCAGCAAATCTCCTGAGCACGAGCGAAGGATCACGACCTCGGAACGGATGTTGCCGATTCTCTTATCGAAGGTTTTGTTGGCGTTTGCGATCGAATTCGAACGCCACTCCGAGGTGTCGCTAGCCATCAGCGCCAATGTGCTGCGCCTGGGAGAAGGAGTGAAAGTGCGCGATTTGCCAAAGCTCTCCGCGGTTTCGAAAGAGGCGATCGCGATGGCGCTCAGCTTCCTTGAGAAGCGCGGCTATGCGTCTGTCGAACCGGCTGTCGAACCGGAAGCGCCCGGCAGCCGCATAAAAATGCTCACCTTCACATCCAAAGGCAAGCACGCTCAGGACGAATACTTCAGGCTAATCTGGACAATCGAGGAGCAATGGCGGACGGACTTTGGGAAGAAGACTGTGAGTGCGTTGCGAGACTCGCTGGAGCAACTGGTGGGCGGCCCCACCCGACAGTCGCCTCTATTCCGCGGCTTGGAGCCTTATCCTGACAATTGGCGAGCATCTCTTCCCAAGCCCGAAACGCTGCCTCATTACCCGATGGTGTTACATCGCGGCGGCTTCCCGGATGGGAGTTAAGCGAGAAGAGCAACGCCATCAATCGCGCGCCACGGCACTTGACAACTCGGCCTTGCGAACCACATAAATCTTTTCCACCTGCCGGCAAATTTCGCGCGCTACCTTCTCGGGCGTATCGTCTTCTTCGAGCTCAACTTCCACCTTGATATACAAATCGACTCGCTTCATGTCTTTGATCTGATAATACTTGGTATCGCATGCCGGAACCAATTTTGTGCCAACGATGCGGCCAGCGCCGCGCGCGCCGCGCCTGTCCCGCGCTTCACGCCGATATCTGTACCATCTGCTGCGGGACAGAGCGGGAGGTGTCCATCTCGTGCCCGCTGGAGTGCGAGTATCTCCGTGAGGCGCACCAGCGCGAGAAGGCTTTGCCCGTTGATCCCGAGAACGTAGCGGACGCGGATGTGGAGGTAAGCGAGGACTTCATTCGCCAGCATGAGGAATTCCTGCTGTTCGCCATCTACTCACTCGTGCAGGCCGCCCTGCGAACGCCCGGGGCCGTAGACACCGATGCCTTGGAAGCTTTGGACGCTTTGATCAAGACGCAGCGGACCGCCGAATCCGGTTTGATCTATGAATCGCATCCCGACAACCTGGTGGCTGCGGCCGTGCAACGGGCCTTTTCCGATTCGCTCGCCGATTACCAGAAAATTCGCTCCGAGCGCGAAGCCCTTGCGCCACTCCGCGGCAAAGAAATCCTCGGCGTGCTGATTTTTCTGCGGCGCTTTGGTCAGCAAAATCTCAATGGCAGACCGCGCGGTCGTATGTTCCTGGATGTCTTACGCCACCTGACCCCGGAGCAAAGAATCGATGAGCGTGCGCCAAGCATCATTTTGTAGTGGAGGATATTCGCCTGCAAGCGCGGTTCGTTCGTTCGCTGGAGCTTGCACCCGAGGTGCGGCATTTCGAGTTTGAGATTACTGATAGAGATGAGTTTCACTTCACCCCGGGGCAGTTCGTGTCCATCAAGGAAGAAATCGACGGTCGAAAGGTGACGCGTGCCTATTCGATCGCCTCTCCACCAGATGGGAATCGGTTTGCGTTGTGCTTAAATCGAGTGCCGGATGGACTGGTTTCGCCGCGCTTGTTCGCTTTAAAGCCGGGTGAAGAGGTAGAAATTCAGGAGCCGTTGGGCTATTTTACGCTGCGGCATCCCGAACGGCCGGCGGTTTTTGTGGCTACTGGCACGGGCATCGCGCCGTTCCGTTCCATGTTGCCTGTAGCGATTTCCCACAGCGCACCGATCACGCTGCTTTTCAGTGCACGCCACGTTCATGGGTTGCTTTACCGGGCGGAGTTCGAAGGCTTGGCGCGGCAATATGGTCACTTTCAATTCATTCCCACGGTGACGCGGCCTGACGAATCGTGGCAAGGGCGAACGGGACGAGTGCAGGCGCATTTGGACGAAGCGTTGACCCCTCACGCCGTTGTGCCCGACGTTTATATTTGCGGGCTGAAGGAAATGGTGGATGACGTGCGCGCGCTGCTGAAGCAAAAAGGCTTTGATCGCAAGCAGATCATTTACGAGAAGTACGATTGAGCGACCTAAGCAACGGCTTCCAGTTGCTTTTCGGTGTTGGGTGAGATGACGACGCCCTCCCAACGGGCCACTACTGCGGTGGCGACACAGTTGCCAAGCAGGTTGACGGACGTCCGGCACATGTCCATCAGCGCATCGACGCCAAGAATGAGTGCGATGCCTTCCAGCGGCAGATGGAACGTGCCCAGTGTGCCGGCGAGAATCACCAGTGAGGCGCGCGGCACGGCGGCAACACCTTTGCTGGTTAGCATAAGTGTGAGCATCATGGTGATTTGCGTACCCAGAGGCATGTTGACGCCGGCGGCTTGCGCGACAAACATCGAGGCCAGGGACAGATAAAGCGTGGAACCATCGAGATTGAAGCTGTAACCGGTGGGCAACACGAAACCGACAATGTGTTTAGGAATGCCTAGGCGCTCCATATTTTCGAGAGCGAGCGGTAGAGCGGCTTCGCTCGAAGCGGTCGAGAAAGCGAGCACAAAAGGTTGGCGGGCGGCTTTGATAAACGCGCCGAGTGGTACGCGCGCGATCGTGAGCGCGGAGCCGAGCACCAAAACAACGAACAGCGCTTGAGCTAGATAAAGGGTGCCGACGAGTTTGCCTAAGCTGAACAGAACTTTCGGCCCATTTTTACCGATAGTAACCGCGATGGCTGCGCCGACCCCAAACGGTGCAACGTACATGACGTATTTGGTGTAACGAAACATGATTTCCGAAACAGAACCGGCGAATTCAACCACCGGTTGCGCTTTCTTGCCGATGGCTGAACAGGCCGCGCCGAAAAGGAAAAAGAAAACGACCATCTGCAGCACGTCGTTCGAAGTGAGCGATTCGAAAATGTTGGTGGGAACGGCATGTTCCAGCACCTGGGCGAGAGAAACGGGTTTGGCGAGAGTCGGCAGGCCGGCGGCCGTTTCCGCATTGATTTTGATACCGGCGCCGGGTTGAAAGAGGTTCACCGTCACTAAGCCGATGACGAGAGCCAGCGTAGTGGCCACTTCAAAATAGGTAATGGCCTTTAGTGCGATGCGCCCCATGGTTTTCAATTCGCCCGCTGACGAAATGCCATAGATGAGAGTGCCGAAAAGCAGCGGGCCGACGATAGATTTGATCAGACGCAGAAAAATGTTGCTGATGGGCGCGAGTTGGACGGCGAACGCCGGGAAGAAGACCCCAATCAGGATGCCCGCGACGAGCGCGATGAAAATCCAGGCGGTGAGACTGAGTTTCTTCAGTAAGGACATGTCGTTCCTAGAGCGCAAACGGGGGACGGACGAGTG
>CAVXRP010000021.1:0-148274 GCA_963764105.1 Bryobacterales bacterium | reverse complement strand
CACTTCGACCTTGTCGCGGCGTTTGAGCCGCTCGCGGATGATCTGCAAGTGCAGCTCGCTCATGCCGGTGATGACCATCTCCTTGGTCTGCGCGTCAAGATCGCGATGGAACGTGGATTCTTCCTCGCAATTCTTCTGCACGCGCCGGACAGCTTGCCTTCGTCGCCACGGCTCTTGGGCGTGGCGGCCAGGCCGACCATCGGCGTGGGGAACGGGATGGGCGGCATGGCCAATTCGCCCACCGACGAGCCGGTGTGCAAGTCTTCGACCTTGGCCACGGCCACGATGCCGCCGGGGCCCACCTCGTCGATCGGCTCCGTTTCTTCGGCCTGCACCTGCAACAGCGCCGAGCTTGACGGGCTTCCGCACGCCCACCACCGGCACGGTCGAGTCCTTCTTCAACGTGCCGGAGAAAACGCGGATGAAATTGAGCTTCTGCACGAAGGGGTCGATGCGGGTCTTGAACACCTGGGCCACCAACGGGCCGGCCGGATCGGCCTTCACCTCGACCGCTTCGCCGGCCGCGTTCTTGGCCGTCGCGTGATCACGTCCGGCGGCAGGGCGCAGAGGCCAAGCGCCTCGATCAACTCCGGCAGGCCGATGCCGTCTTGCCCGAGACGCACACCATGGGAATCAGCGTTCCCTGGGCCACGGCCTTGACGATCAGCCGCGAGATTTCTTCCTCGCTGGGCGGCGTGCCCTCGAAGTACCGCTCCATCACCTCTTCGTCGACCTCGATGATCGTCTCCAGCAGCGATTCGCTGATCTCGGTGGGTCGATCAGGGCCCCGCTGGCGTCGGCCGGCGGCTTGAGCGTGCTGGCCACGCCCTGAAGTCGGCTCCGTGCCCCAGCGGCACGTTCAACAGCACGCACGCCTTGCCAAACAGCTCCTGGATGCCGTCGACCAGCGTGACGAAGTCGATGTTCTCGGCGTCCATGCGGTTGAGGACGATGATCCGTCCCAGGCCGGCCTTTCTTGGCCTCGGCGAACACCCGCCGCGTGTTGACCTCGATGCCGGATTGGGCGTTGATGACGATCGCCGCCGTGTCGACGCCCCGCATGGCGCCGATCGCCTGGCCGACAAAGTCGGGATAGCCCGGCGTATCGATCAGGCTAAAAGTGCTTGCCGGCGTGATCCACGCGTACCACGGTCGATTCGATCGTGTACTTGTGGTGTTTTTCCTCCTCATCGAAATCGCAGACGCTGGTGCCGTCATCCACGCTGGCCGGCCGGCTGATCGTCCCGGTACTGGTGAGGATCTTGTCGACCAGCGTGGTCTTGCCGGCCGAACCGTGTCCGCAGAAAACGATGTTCCGAATTTGCTCGACGGAATACTTAAGCATGAAGAGTCCCCTCGGAGAGAATGGGCCGGGCACGGATCACGATCCGCAGGCCCAGCAGGCACCGCCTTATGGTTTCTTTCCCGCGGCGACGAGCGCCTCGGGCAAGGTCAACGTTCCCTCATACAACGCCCGGCCGATAATGCAACCGGCCATGGGCACGGCCGCCAGCCGGGCCACGTCCTCTTTCGTCGTCACGCCGCCGGAGGCCACCACCGGCCAGGCGACCGCGGCCTGCATCTCGGCCATCGCCGGCACGTTCGGACCACTCATCATCCCGTCGGTGCCAATGTCTGTATATATCAGCGCCGTGATCGGCTCGCCGGCAAACCGGCCGGCCAGCTCGACGGCCGCCACGTCGCTGGTGTTGAGCCATCCTTCCACGGCCACCCGGCCCTCGCGGGCGTCGATCCCCAACACCAACCGCTGGGGAAATGCCCGGCACATGCGGCGGAACCAGTCGGGCTCGCGCAGGGCCAGCGTGCCGACCACCAGCCGCTCTAGTCCCAGGTCCAATAGGGTACGTATCGACTCCTCGTTGCGGATGCCGCCGCCCAGCTCGCAAGGCACGCCGACCGCCTCGACAATCGACCGCACGGTGGCCAGGTTGACCGGCCGGCCCTCGCGGGCGCCGTCCAGGTCGACCAGGTGCAGGCATTTTGCCCCCAGTTTGACCCACTGCCGGGCAACGCCCGTCGGATCGTCATCGAAAACGGTTTCCTGGCTATAATCACCCTGCCGAAGGCGTACGCATTTCCCCCCTCGCAGGTCAATCGCCGGCCAGATTTCCACGCGGTTATTGCTCCTGCAAGTGCCCGGGCAACGGCAAAACGCGCAATCTGACACGAAATGGTGCCATGTGCAAGCGGCCACGGAGCGAGATGTCGCAACGGCAAAGGGCCGACGCAACGCCGACTTGACATATATCAAGCGATTATCTAGGCTTCAGTGGAGTCGGACCAATCGCTGGCTGTGCCCGGAGGTGACCGAGTGCCACCTGCTGTGACGGACGCAGAGGAACTCGAACGCTACCGGGGCTCCTGAAAGAATGGAGATTCACCGGGTTCATTCAATGGAAACGGCTGGCGGCGGAATGGCTTCGCGATAATCTCAGCAATCATACCCAACAGGGCATTGGTCAGTTGATGTATGAACACCGCGAGAAGGTTCAGCAAACACCTGAGACTCGCGAAGGATACCGCGAGCGTTACCGATTTCATTACGATTTTCGGCTTTTGATTGATACGCAGCGGATCTATATCGAGACCGCGTTTGACTGCGGAGCAACTGAGTCTGACTCGACGATATGGCTGGTAAATATTAAGCCAGCATAAGTAAAGCGACGAAAGCGTGAACCAAGCGACAACTATGCCTGAGAAACAATTCCCGCGGCGATGTCCGGAGTGTGGCAAGACGGACGTTTGCCCGGATGTAATTCCTTACAACGCGCGGGCCAAACATGACGGTTCCGTGTACGCTTTTCCGATCGCCGCACTGAAGGTCAACAAATGCCAGTCGTGCGGGGAAGTCTTTTTTGACAACGCGACTGATGACCAGATTTCACAGGGCTTGCGAGAGCACTTAGGACTCTTGTCACCCGAAGAATTCGCCAACGCCTGGGTCGCCTCGGCCTGACGCAGAAGGAATTCGCGGAACGCATTAGCATCGCTCCGGAGACGATTTCCCGCTGGCTGAAGTGGCGCATATATCCAATCTCGCGCCTTACGACAAGCTCATGCGATTCTTTTTTCAGCAGGAAGAATCGCAGGTTAAAGAACCGCAGGCACCGTCGCCTAGATAGCCGCTCTTCAATACGCCGCGTGCTCGCGGGCGGTGGCCACGTAGGCTTCGATATTTTCCAGCGGCGTGCCATATTCCAGAAATCGACCGGCTGCAGGATGAACCCGCCGCCCGGCTTGCCGGTGCGGATGGTTTGCTCGGTCGCCCGCTTCACCTGGTCGACGGTGCCCTTTTGAAGCACGTTGACCTGGTCGATGCCGCTCAGCATGACGTAATGGCCGTCGACCAGCGTTTTGCGCGGGCCAGGTCGGCGTCGCCCAAGGGCGGCGGCGAGAAGGGCTCCACGACCCGCACGCCTAAGTCCTTGTACGACTCCACCAGGTTCATGATTTCACCGCAGTTGTGATACATGGCCGGCGTGCCGCCACGCTGGAGACTCGATGTATTTCCGCTCGAAGGGCAAGATGTACTTGTCGTAGGTCCGCCGGCCCAAGAAACCGCCCGGCACGTTGCCCCCCACGCATTGCACGTCAACGCCGGCATCGGCCATGGCCTGGGCATAGTCCAGAATCCGGTTCATGGCGAACGTCATCAGCCGCTCGTAGAACTCGAAGTCGGTCAGGAACAGGCTGTAGAGCTCCTGATGATCGATCAAGAGCGAGGCATTGTTGAACGGGCCGTGCGGCGACCAGCAGCCGACGATGCCGTCGTCGCCCAGGCGCAGCCTTGATCCGCTGCACCCGCTGCTTGGCGTTGTTTTTGAACGATTCGGGCATGCCCGGCTCGTGCCGGATGGCGATTTCCAGGTCGGCGGGCGTTTTGATCGGTTTCTTCGTGCAGGCATAGACGAAAGTGCCCGGCCGCGCTCGTTGCGGGAAAAATCTTGCGTCAAATCGCCGTCCGGTGTATGAATGGTGGAACGCTCGATAGTGGTGTTGCCTTGGTGCACTTCCTCGGTGCGGACTTCCCAGATCGTCGGTTTGCCGCGAGATGTTCAGGCCGCCCATGTGGATCGACAACGGATCGCTCAGCCCATAGAGCAGCCGAACGAATACGTCCACGCCCAACTGGCGTTGGATTTCGATCACTTTCAGGTGCAAGGTCTCGAAATCCCACGGGTCGACGTGCGGGTAAACCTGGTTGATGAAGTGGCCCTGATCGGCGATGAACAAGGTCACCGGAACGCGATCGGGCATCTTGCCGTCGAGGACCGCCAGGAAGCGTTCGCGGGAATTCATGCGTGCTCCTACATGAGTTGCTGTTCGATCTCTTCCAGCGACTTGCCCTTGGTTTCGGGCAGTCGCCGCCAAAAGAACACAAACGCCACCACGCAAATCAGCCCGTACATCCAAAACGTGCCGGCCGTCCCGAGCCGGTGGTTTAGCGTGGGGAAGGTGAAAGTCACGAGGAAACAGCCCGCCCACAGGGCGAACACCGCGATCGACATGGCGGCGCCGCGGATGCGGTTGGGGAAGATTTCGGAAATCACCACCCAGGTGACCGGGGCCAGCGTGCATGCGTAGCAAGCGATGGCCGCGAGCACGAGGATCACGATTTGCGGCCCCTTGCTGTCGAAATAGAGGCAGAGGCCGAAGATCGCGATAAATCAGGGCCAGGCCGGCCTCGCCCGCCAGCATCAGCTTGCGACGGCCGAGCCGATCGACGCTATAAATGGCCACGAACGTGAAGGCCAGATTGACCACGCCCGTGCCGAGGATGTTCAACAGCACCTGATCGACGCCGTAACCGCCGGCCTTAAAGATTTCCTCGGCGTAATTGAAGATCACGTTGATGCCGCACCATTGCTGCAAGACGGCCAGCGCGACCCCCAGCACGAGCACGCGGCGGAGCTTCGGCTCCCACAATTCGCGGAAGTCGACGCGTTCGATTTCATTGACCAGCGTGGCTTGGATTTGGGCCAATTCGCGGGCGGCGTGCTCGGCGCCGCCGATGCGGGCGAGAATCCGCTGGGCCTCGGCGTCCTGGGCGTTTTTCACCAGCCAGCGCGGGCTTTCCGGAACCAGGAACATCATCAGGAAGAAGAGCGCCGCCGGCACCGTGCCGCCCCGAACATCCAGCGCCAGCCATACTGCCCGTTCCAGGAATTGAGGATTTCCAGGCCCGTGGCGCCGGGGGCAACGCGCTCGGCGATCATCCAGTTGACGAGTTGGGCCAAAAGGATGCCCAGCACGATGGTGAGTTGGTTCAGGGAGACAAACTTGCCGCGGCTTTCGGCGGGCGCGACTTCGGCGATGTACATCGGCGAGATATTCGAGGCCAAGCCGATACCCATGCCGCCCAGGATGCGAAAGACGATAAAGGAGGTGAAACCGTGGGCCAGCGCCGTGCCGATGCCGGTGGCCAGGAACAGCACGCCCGAGAGCATGAGCAAGCGGCGGCGGCCGAAGCGATCGGCCAGCCCGCCGGCGAGGATTGCCCCCAGGAGGCAGCCGACCAGGCGCAGCTATTGGCCCAACCTTTGGCAAACGACGAGTCGAGCTCGAAGTAGCGTTCGAAGAAGGGCTTGGCCCCGCCGATCACCACCCAGTCGTAGCCGAATAAGAGTCCGCCCATGGCCGCCACCAGCGAGATGGCCCAGACATAGCCGGTGTGGCGAGAAGGCTGCATGGCCGCTCAGGCAGGGAAAACAGCCGGGAGCTAACAGCTCCCGGAGGGCATTGGTAAGTTCGCGCACATTCCGGGAGCTGTTAGCTCCCGGCTATGGCAACACTGCTTCTCTGATCCACAATACAACGGTGCGATCACGAATACTATGATCGACGCCAGGAAACCACGAGCGATCTGCACAGCCGCGGCGGCTGTGCCACATTGGGACCGCTAGCCCTTATACTTCTTCCAGTACTCGGGCATGATCTCTTTGACTTTCTCTTCCATCTCTTCGTCGCCGATGGACGTGAGCCGGCCGTCCTTCTCGTACTGGTCGGTGACCCAGCGGGCCAGCTTGTGCATCTTGATCACGCTGATGCGGTGATCGTCCTTCAGGCCAAAGAACTCGTTGACCCAATGGGCTACGCCATCGGCGCCGCTCTTGTCGGTCAAGGCCACGCGGGGCGGCCGGCCCAACAGCTTCGTGGTGTCGAAGATGTTGTAGATCCGCTCGTCCCGCCGCAACCCGCCGGCATGGATGCCCGCACTGGTCGTGTTGAAGCAGCGGCCCACGAACGGATAGTGGTCCGGGATGGGCAAATGGATGGAGCGCATGTAATCGGCCAACTCGCTGATCATCTGCGGATGGATGCCGTGCAGATGGCCTTTCAGGGCGATGTATTCGATGATCGCGCCCTCGAGCGGCGGGTTGCCCGTCCGCTCGCCAAAACCGAACAGCGTGGCATTGACCGCGTCGCAGCCGTACAGCCAAGCGGTGGCCGCGTTGACGTGCACCTTGTGGAAGTCGTTGTGGCCGTGCCACTCCAGCCGGTCGCTGGGGACACCGACCTCCTGGTTCAGCTTGTAAATCAGCTTCGGCACGCTCCGCGGCAGCTCCGCGCCGGGAAAACTCACGCCGAACCCCATCGTGTCGCAGAGCCGGATTTTGACCGACAGCTTCTCCGGCACCTGTTCGCTCATCCGCATCAGCCGCTCGCAGAAGGGGAGCACGAAGCCATCGATGTCGGCCCGCGTGACGTCTTCCAGATGGCAGCGCGGGCGCACGCCGGCGGCAAACGCCTCTTCGACCACGCCGCAATAGGCATCCATGCACTCCTGCAGGCTCTTGAACTTCAGCTTCTGAAAGATGTGGTAATCGGAGCAACTGGTGAGCATGCCGGTTTCCTTCAGCCCGGCCTCTTTCACCAGGCGGAAGTCCCCCTTGTTGGCGCGGATCCAACCGGTGCACTCCGGATAGCGATGGCCCAACTCACGGCAGCGCTCGAGCGTGTTACGATCGTTGCTCGTGTAGAGGAAGAACTCGGTCTGCCGGATGACGCCGTGCGGTCCGCCCAGCTTCGCCATCAGGTCGTAGATGCGAACCATCTGGTCGGCCGTATAGGGAGGCCGTGCCTGCTGGCCATCGCGAAAAGTCGTGTCGGTGATGAAAATGTCCCGACTTTGGACCGTGGCCGGATCGAATTTCACCGTCTTCCCGTCAATCTGCTCGATCATGGGGCCGTCGAAACGAATCAACGGCGGCAGACTGTACGGAAAGGTCTCTTCCAGAAAGTTCGGTTCGGTCCGATCGACCAACGGATGCGATTTGTGTTTCGACATAATGGCCACTCCCCTTTGCAGAAGGACATGAGCGATGTTTTCGACATCGTCTCGCCCGATAAGCCCTCACGTTAGCCGTGGGCGAGATAACTGTCAAGCTTCGACGAAACGCCGGCCGCGGCAACGATCTGTGATAATCGACGACCGGAACACAGTTTCCCGGTTCTACAACGGAGAATTGCAACACTCCGTGCCTGATTCTCCTTCTCAACCGCCCCGCACGTGACACATTTCTGGCTGGGCGAACGCCAGGCAGAAGCGATAAAGAATCTCCGCTGTCTGACGGACCTGATCGACGGGCACCCATTCGTCCGCCGTGTGGGCCTGGGCCAGGAAGCCCGGCCCCAGCACGACCGCAGGCACGCCTGCGGCGGCAAACAGGGCCGCGTTGGTCCCGTACGGCACTCCCACCTTGCGACAACCGCCGGCCACTTCGCCCACCACGTGGCAAAGCTGCTCGGCCAAGACGCCGTTGTGCTGGTCCGACAAAGGCGGTCCCGCCATGTAGGGCGGCTCGTGCTCGATGGGGTAGCGAGCGGCGACCCCCTGCGCGAGATGATCGATCAGCCGTTGCCGGGCGGCCGCCAGGTCGTCGCCGGGCGGCGGCCGCAGCTCGATCTCGATCGTGCAGCGATCGGGCACGATGTTGGCGCTCGCACCGCCACGGATGGTGCCAACGTTCGCGGTGCAGACGCCACAAAGCGGGTGAACCACGCCATGCGTGCCGAGCCCCGCCGCGTAATGCTCGATCGCCGCAACGACGCGGGCCATGGTATAGATCGCGTTGTCTTCCGCGACGGGCCGGGAACTGTGACCGGCACGACCGTGGGTGTTGCACTTCCAGCGGATCACGCCGCGATGGGCAATCACCACATCCAAGCCGGTCGGTTCGACGCTCAGCGCGACGTCGGGCTTGCGGGGCATGATCTTATCGTGCCCGTCGCCCCACGATTCCATGAGCCGCCGGGCCCCGCCAAAACCGTATTCCTCGTTGATCGTACAACTGAGGAGAACCGTCGCCGCGGGTCGCGGGCGGTGTTGGGCCAGGCGCGCGAGGGCCGCCACGATGGCCGCCATGCCTCCCTTGGTGTCGCACGCGCCGCGGCCATAAAGCCGCCCCTCGCGCTCGCGCGGCTCGAACGGCGGGATCGTCATCCCATCGACCGGCACCGTGTCCTGATGGGCGTCCAACAAAATCACGCCGCCGTCCTCCGCCGCGCGATCGCCGTCCAATCGGGCGATCAGATTGTCGTGACCGGGCGCCACCGGCTGCCGTTGGGTCGTCAAACCGATTTGCCGGCAGGTCTTTTCCAGGAAATCGGTGAGCCGCGCCGTGCCGTAGATCGGGCCGGTCTCGTCCCGGCCCATCGGATTGACGCTGGGGATGGCCACCAACTGTTTCAGGACTTCGAGGGGATCTAAATTCATGATGTTAGCCACTCGTCCAAATGTTCGGCGACGAACTGGTCGTCGACCAGGTGCGGATACGCGCGGCAGACGCGGTCGAACTCGGCGGCCTGGCCCGCGATCAGCGTTTCCCGCGGATCGAGGCACCACGTGCCTTCCAACAATCTTTGCCGGCGAAGCACTTCGTGAATGCCGGGGATGCAACCGGCAAAGCCGTGCGCGGCGTCGAAGAGCACCGCGTTGGCGTCGGTCACTTCGCCGGCCAGGCGGAGCAATTCGACAGGAACCGGCCCGCCCCCGTCGGCCACGATCCGGCACTCGTCGAGCAACTCGACGGCCCGGCGGGTCCACACGGCCCAATGGCCCAGCAGCCCGCCCACGATCCGCTGCTCGATTACCTGGCTGGCCACGCGGAATCGGTAGGGGGTGAGCAAATCGAGCACAATATGGTCGTCGTTGCCGGTGTAGAGCGCCACGTCGCGACGGCCCGACTCGGCCACCGCCCGAACCACGTCCAGGGTCCGATAGCGATCAAACGGCGCGATCTTGATGGCCAGCACGGCCTCGATCTCGACGAACCGCCGCCAGAACTCGTAGGAGAGGACGCGCCCGCCGACGGCCGGTTGCAGATAGAAGCCGATCAGTGGAATCATCTCGGCCACCGTTCGGCAATGCGCCAGCATGGCTTCTTCGTCCGCGTCGCCGAGGGCGCCAAGGCTGAGCAATCCGGCGTGATAGCGTAGGTCGCGGGCCAGCGTGGCTTCGGCCACGGCTTGCGGCGTGCGGCCGCAAATGCCGGCGATACGCACCAGCGGCGGGCGGCCATGGCCGTCGAGCCGGTCGAATTCTTCCGCGGCCAGGCTCAAGACGGGCTCGAACAGCCCGATCTTGGGGTCGCGGATGGCGAACTGCGTGGTGTGAACGCCCACGGCAACACCGCCCGCCCCGGCCGCGGCGTAATAGCGCCATCAGCGCCCGTTGCCGCCGCGTGTCAAAACGCCGATTCCGGTCGATCGCCAACGGGCTGGCCGGAATGACCAGCCCGCGCTGGACGACGTCGCGGATCGTCGGGTCGATAGTTTCGGCCATGTCAGAACTTTCCGTCTCGCACGTCAAAATGGGTCGCCTTGTTGAGCATCGCGCGCACCGCGACGGCACCAATCGGCTATCCAACGCATCATCTGCGACGTACTCACGCGCGGCCGGCCAAACAGGCGATAGGCCAGCGCGGCATTGCTCAGCAGGGCGTCCGGCGCCTCATCACCCACGCAGCGGACCGGCTTTCCGAGCAGCTCGCCCATCTGCTCGGCCACCTGGCGGACGCTCAAGGTCTCGGGACCGGTCACGTTGACCGCCAGCGGGGGCGACGCGGCATGCCCGAACGCCTGCAATGTCATGGCATTGTTGTCGCCCTGCCAGATGGTGTTGACGTAACCCATGGTCACGTCGATCGGCTCGCCGGCCAGGATTTTTTGGGCCACGTCGACCAGCACGCCGTAGCGAAGCTCGCAAGCGTAGTTCAGGCGGATGAGGGTCACGGGCGTCCCGGCCGTCTGGCTGAAGTGCGCAAAGACCCGCTCCCGTCCTAGGCAACTCATGGCATATTCGCCGATCGGGCCAAGCGGATCGCCTTCGACCGAGCCGCCGCGCTCAACCGGCGTGAGCGGGTAGACGTTCCCGGTCGAATAGGCGACGATGCGGCTGTGGCGGTATTTTTCACAGACCCGGCCGGGCAGGTAGACGTTTCTGGCCCAGGTGGCGGCCTCTTGCCCGGTCGAGCCGAACTTCATGGCGGCCAGATACAGGACGTTGGGCACGTCAGGCAGGGCGGCCAACTGCTCGGGATCGAGCAAGTCGCCGCGGATGGTGTCGATGCCGTGGGCGCGGAGTTGTCCCTCGAAGGCGGGCGTGGAAAATCGAGCCACGCCGATCACCCGGCGGCGCCGCCGGCCGCGTCGCTCGCCCGGCGGGCCATGCGGGCCAGGCTCGGTCCGATCTTGCCGCCTACGCCCAGCACGATCAGGTCCCCGTCGAGCCGAGCCATGGCCTCGACCACTTCCGGCGTCGGGCGGCTGAGCAATTCCTCGAGTTGCTCGACGTCTTCGATCGTCTCGGGCAGGAGTTCGGGCATGGGCGGAGGGGCTGGCGGCGAGCGGCTGGGGATGGGGAAAGGGATTTGCGATTTGCAATCGAAGATTGAGTCCCCAGCCCCTAATGCCTAACCCCCAATCCCTCCCCTGTCAAGCCGCGGCTCGGTGTGTTCACACATCGAACGGAACGTAGCACCTTGCTACGCTCGCTGTAGCGGAACAATACGTTCGGCAAAATCGGGGACATCGCTGTTTCCCCCGGCGGCGCCGCTAGGCGTCAGCCACAATCCGTTGCTTTGTAGCGACTTAGAGCAATTCCCCTGGGCCGCGGTGGGAGTTCCTGCGATTGGCACGTGCTGTGCAATGCAATAAACCCAGCGAGTAGGATATTTTTCTCTCTGGTGTGTTTGGCCCGTGGGGCCTCTGACGAGTTGGAATCGGACGGTTACCTTGCCCTTACCGCCCGATCGGCCACTATGTACGGTGGCACGTCACAGGCCCCCCTTTTTTTGCGCCACACTCGTGGTCGTCTCGGCCGGGCGGCGCACAGGAGGACAGTCCCATTTTGCATCGTCGTCGCCGCCGTGGCCACCGGGCAATCCGACGGCGAAGGCCGCATCCTCCGCTTCGTCTTCTTCCACAGCCTCGCCCTGGCCGGCATGATCGGACTGCTTACCGTGTTCCAGGCTTGGCTGATGCGGTAAAATCAAAGTGCGGGTCCACACGGGCGAAGTAACTCTCTGTGGTTAAACTGGGAGGCTGTGTAGCCGCCGGACGCACCCGCCGGCTAATCTCCCGCTTTTCCGTGGCTACAATCCATGGTTACGCCCGTATAGACTGGTGTAGTTGACGTCGACACCGCTTTTGGTCACAATAAAGGGGGGCGGGGGAACGGCGCGTTGGAGGTGGAAAACCTCTTCGCCGTGACGCCCAATTCGGGACCAAGTCTTCGACGGCAAGGTGGAACTTCCCATGCCGGGTCTTTTCCGGAGCGCGGCGACTGTGATGTTCTTGTTGCTCGGCCAAGCCGACGTTTCCACGACCGTGGCGCTGCCGATCAGCCTGGGGAGAGTCTTTCTTCTGCTGGTCTGGGTCTATCTCTGCCTGCACCTGGTGCAGCGGGTCGAAGTCAGCCCCTTGGTGCCGAACCAGTACAAGTCGCTGCTGCACGTGGTCACGCTGTTCGCCGGCCCGCTGGTGTTCCTGGGACTGGTGTTGGTCGATAGCGGAAAGTCGGGCGATTCGGGTGAGCCGCTGGGCGGATTTCTTCCAGCGCATCCGCGCGCCGTGCGCAGCATCTGGCAGTCGCGGAAGCACCCCGTGGGCGAGGAGTCGGCCTTGCACCTGTTTGATGCGTCGGGCAAGGAACTGAGCCAGCTTTATGGTCATGGCGAGAAGCCACTCGGGAGATACGAACTTCCTGGACTTGACCGTGCAAATCATCGATCAGGCCTTGCAGCAGCGGGCCAGCGACCTGTTGATCGATCCGAAAGACCAGTTGTCGTACGCGGTGCGGCTGCGCATCGATGGCACGCTCCGCACGGTACGCGAACTTTCCGGCGAAACGTGCCGGGCGGTCATTAACAGCATCAAGGCCGTTTCCAGCATGGACATCTCGGAGAGGCGGCGGCCCCAGGACGGCGCCTTTACGGCCCAGAAGGGCGAGGTCGCACGTTTCCTTCCGCGTGGCCAGCGCCGGGGCGCTCAACGGCGAGAAACTGTCCATCCGCGTGCTCAACCAGACTGCCGGCCAGATTCACCCTGGCCGACCTGGGCATTCCCGACCGGCAACGCTCCTTGATCGTCCAGCGCCGTCAGCAAGCCGTCGGGCATGGTGCTGGTGTGCGGGCCGACGGGGAGCGGGAAAACCACCACCCTGTATTCGATGTTGAACCAGATCGACCGCTACACGCACAACGTGATTACGGTCGAAGATCCCATCGAGGCCCCGCTGCCACGAAGCCAGCCAGATCGAAATCAATCCCAAGGCCGGCATCACCTTCGCCAAGTCGCTGCGGAGCATTCTGCGGCAGGACCCCGACGTGATCTGCGTGGGCGAAATCCGCGACGAGGAGACGGCGGAAATCGCCCTCCGCGCGGCACAAACCGGCCACCTCGTGCTGGCCACGCTGCACTGCGACAGCAATGCCACGGCGATCATCCGCTTGTTGGACCTGGGCGTCTCGCCGCTGTTGCTGTCCTCGGGGCTTAGCCTGCTGGTTTCCCAGCGGCTGGTGCGCAAGCTGTGCAAGGAGTGCAAGAAGCCGGCCCAACTGAGCCCCGCCCTGCTCCAGGAGTTCCAGCAAAAAGGCATCGATCACGAAGAACATGTTCGAGGCCACCGGCTGCGAACGTTGCGGCGGCACCGGCTATTACGGGCGGGTGGCGATCTGCGACCTGCTGTTGATTACCGAGGAGTTGCGGGCCGAGATTGGCCCAAAACGGGGCCATCGCCGAAAAGCTCAAAACCGAAGGAGACAAGAAAGGCCGCTCCAACATGAAGAGCGAGGCGCTCCGCAAAGTAATCGCGGGGATCACCAGTCTGGATGAAATCAAACGGGTGGTAGGATAACTTCCATGGTTTTCTGGCTGGCCGTAGCCGTGGGCGGATTGTTCGCGTGGATCGCCGTGCAGATCGGCTTCTACGCCACGTGGATCTTGTTCTTCCACCTGCTGCTGGCCGCCTACGCGGCGATCTTCCTCACGCCGGTGATCATCGCCAACGTGCCGGCCGCCACCACCACCGACTACGGCTATGCGATGATCTTTCTGTGCGTGGCCGTGGCCACGCTTGTGCATCGCCTACGGCATTTGCTTCGCCTGTCTGACGGGCCACCTGCGGGTGGAGTTTCCCAAGATCTTCGACGGCATCGCCGCCGGCTTGCTGGGCTTTCAGGCCGGTTTCCTGGTGCTCGAGCTTCTTCGCTTCACCTTCTGCCTGACGCCCATGGCGCAGAGCCGATTTCGCCAAGACGCTCGGCTTCGACGCGCACGCCGCAGAAGAGCAACATCGCCTTTCTCTGTTGGTGGTGCGACCGGCTGCACGGACTCGTTTCGCGGCCGGGCCCCCAGCCCAGCAGCCGCGACGAGGTGCGACCTTGTTGCAGAAGGCGGCGACGCCGGCAAAGGGCGATTCGGTCGCCGACCCTGCCGGAGCTGCCGAAAAGCCTCGCGGCTGCCGCCCCCGCGCCAGTTCGTCCGCCGAGGCGGAGCCCGACGCCGAATCCAAACCGCGGGGCCGGCAAAACAGAACGCCCCGCCCAGCACCGTGGAGCATTCCCGCGGCCGGTCCAAACGACCCGCCCGCCGGGTCGGCCCCCGCCGCCACGGTACCGCCGCCGCGCCATCTCCCACAATCGCTGGACCAGGAACTGGCCCAGCGGCGGGTCATCGTCCACACCGCCGCCGACCTCGACGCGGCCCTTGCCAGGCCGGACGTGCAGATTATCGAAGTCGCCGACGACTGCACCGTCGACAAACTCGATTCCAAGCGCGGCGAGCTCTTGCAACGCTGGGTATCGGAAGGGGGCATCCTCTGGGTAAACAACGATGTGCTGACGCTCTTTGGCGTCCAGCATTCCCGCCTGGCCTCGGGGGGGGCGATCTGTACTGCCGCGTCTCCGACAAGGCCGAAGTTTCGTCCATTCTGGCCGACTGCAAGAAGGTGGCGCTGAAGGACGTCGGCGGCAAAGCCCATGCCCTGGCCTCCCGCGGCGTCATGCCCTTGCTCGCCCTGGAAAGTGACATCTCCGCTAAAAGACCGGCGGGAACGACCTGTTGGTCCCTGGTCCCCTACGGCAAGGGATGGATCAGCGATCCCAAGCCGGTCGACCTGACGCAGTATCGACGGCGCCCAGTTCTGGCGCAACTTCTGCGGCTTCTGCCTGAAGAAAGAGACACACGATGGCCCAGGCCGCCCCGCCGGCCTCGGGCGACGAGAAGCTTTCCGGCGTTTGGCAGAGCCTCGGCAGGCGGACGCTTTCTGATCGACGATGAGGGAGAGAAAGTGGCCGTCGACCTGGTTTCCAGCGATACGATCCGTGTGCTCACCGGAAAGCTGATCCGTCACGACCAGAGCCACCGATCCGAAATCGCTCGCGGGAATCTTCGACGTGGTGTTTGCCGCGGACGCACCAAAGAGATATACAGTCGACGTGATCCTGACCGTCAGCGACGCCAATCACTTGCGGCTCCGTCTTCGCGAATTGGCCCCAGTGGAACGGCCGCGGAGAACTTGACCGGCAAGCGTCGCTGACGGAGTCGTGGACCCGCAGCAACAGTATTTTCGGCAAGCCGGCCGAAGGCAAGAATCCTTACGCGGCGGTGATAGACGTTAGCGGGCAGTTTGCTTCGCCATAGCACTCCGGCCTTTGAATTCGCTCGTTCGAACCCGCGCCTGCTGCTCCTCTCTCATCGCCAGAGCCGCCGGTGGGGCAGACAAGACTGCCTGCCCCACCGCGAGGAGAACAGCGGGCTAGAAACGGCACTCCATGCCCAAGCTGCCGCCGTAGTAAAACACGTTCCCCGACGTATTGACGACGTCGGTGTGGTTGGCCAGATTCGACCGAACTGATCTGCTCGGGCCAACCCCACGCCGGTCAGCCATATGGCGTCGATCGACGCCGTGGACGGCCAGATGCTTGGTCAAGGCATAGGTTGCCCACGACCCCCGTGTCGCCCAGGAACGATGTCTGGCTGGTGCTGTGGGCGTCGAGCAACTGCATCAGGCGTTCCGTTCGATTCCCGGCGATAGTCCTGCTCGGCCGCATTGCCGAAGACGCCGGCTTTGCAGACGACGTTGATCTGCAAGGGTCCTCCGCGTCGATCACCTGGAAGTCGGCGCCGATCTGGCCGCCGTAGAGATGGTTGAAGGTTTGGTGCCAGCCGAAGACCGGCCCCGCATGGTAACGTCCGTGCCATTGCCGAAATACGCTCGTCCAACTCCACCAGGCGGAAGCCGGCCAATAGCGTGAACCGTTCGCTCCACTGCCGCCGCAGGTTCAATTCACCGTTATAGAAGGCCGACGTGTAGCGGGCCATGCCGTTGTCGACCAGCAGGTCCGAGCCGAACCCGTCGGCCATTCGCCACGTGCCCGGCAGAAACCGCCCGCGGTAAAGCCGTCGATCTGGAAGTACGACACCTCCACGTCGCAGCCGCACACGCCGCGACGGATGGCGCTCACTTTCGGGCCATAGGCCACGGGAAAGTTCAGATTGTCGGCGTCGAGCATGTCCGTGGCCCCGTGTTGGCGACGTGAACAGCGGCACGCTGCGCGTGGTGGTGCGTTTATCCCGCCGTTCATGAGGTGGGCACGGATCATCGGAGGGTGCGAAGGATCTGGAAGCGGAACGGTTGCTTTCTCCGCCGTATCCTGCGCCCACAGCGCCCCGGTCCACAACATCACTATTCCAAGCGTTCTTTTCATGTAAGTTCCGTTTTGAGTTTCGTTAAATGAGTTACTGTCCGTGATGCAGACGGATGTTGCCATTGAAGGCGTCGAAGGTAAACTCGGGTCCACCCGTGCCTGCCCTGCCAGCCCTCAGGCCGTTACTGCGATAGATGAACCTGCCGTTTTTCTGCTCGGGCTCAGTCACCGGCAAGGGTCTGGCCGTTACATCGAAATCGCTATAGATCTGCCCGTTGAATGTCTTGAAAAGGAGGTCGGCTGAGAGGTCCGCCGGGAAATAAACATCCAGTTGGCCGTTGATGCTCTTGAAGCTGCATGGGCCGGCCGGATTTCTGGAAATTGTACGACAATCGGGCCATTGACGGTGCTGACGTCTCCCGATCCAGCGACGGATTGCATGTGAATCCCGCCGTTGACGTTGCGTACGTCGAAATCCCCGATGGTCTTCTCGATGGTGACGTCCCCATCGTTAACTGTTGAAACGACGATCCGGGCGGAAACAGGCACGGCGACGTCAATGTTGTAAGTCACGTTGTAAAAGTGCCGAGACTCGCCGCGGCATCCAGAACCCTGACCGTTGCAGCGCCAGGGCGCATCATAGTAAACCGAAACGCCGCCGGGCTTTTCCTCCATGCTGAGTTTCACGTCGGTTTTCGCCTCTTGAAGGTCGGCATCCGTCTCGGCGCGGATTGTCTTATGGGCCGTTACACGCACCTCAGAACCGCTGGTGCCAGTGACGTGAACGTAACCGTCCACATTGTCGACAATCAGGCGCATGGGTGGGGCGGCGAGGGTGAAAGTCTTTGAGACCGTCTCAGTCTCGCGAACCGCCCAGCGGTCTGAATGATTCGAGTTGGCAAGAGATAAGGCGGCTGCGCCCAATCCGAGAAATGCAACGAATTCAACCGGTTTCACGTTTAATCTCCTCATTGATAATTCAATCTCTGCAAGCCCCATTGCGCCCGCTGGCGGACGGAGGCATTTACTTCCTCATTGGAGCTAATCTTGCGCAGCTCGCCGGTGGCGGCATTATCGCGGATATGCACCAGCGCGTCGATGAGCGCGATTTGCACCAGCGGCGAACCCTGCAGCGGAATCGATTGCTCGAGCGCTTTGCGTACGGTCGCGTCTCCGGCCAGCTTCTCGAGCGCATCCAGCGAGGCGAGACGCACGTTGATG
The DNA here is from genome assembly GCA_963764105.1 of Bryobacterales bacterium. GTDB lineage: Bacteria > Acidobacteriota > Terriglobia > Bryobacterales > Bryobacteraceae > Bog-105. The sequence continues at coordinate 130,881 of CAVXRP010000021.1, read as the reverse complement.
TTCTGATCGTGATTCAAGGTGGTTAGGAGAGCCGAGACCAGTTCGGTGTCGGGGCGTTGGACCTGGGTGCTCCAAGAAACCCCTTCGAGGCGCGAAGTGGCCGATTCGCCGTCCAGCAGCGAAAGAGCCACTGTCTGCCGCAGTCCTTCGACCTGTCCGCGTAGCTGCGCAATCTCCGATCCCGAGACGCTGCGAGCCATGTTAACCCGGCCGACAAACACACCTAAGGCGAAAAGCGCAAGCGCTCCGGCAAGCTGTGGGATGCCGATTTTCCAACTGCGCCATCCTCTGCCGGAGGGTTCGCTTCGGCCCTTGTTGACGGCATTTAGTCTCTGGTAAAAGCGCGCGCGCACGGCAGCGCTTGGCTGTTCCTGGCCGACAAGTTCCAGCCCTTGCCAAACAAGCCGCAATTCTGCCAATTCGATACGCAAGGTGGCATTCTTGCTGAGCTCGTCTTCAAATGCTTCCTTTTCCGCCGCCGTCAACTCACCGGCAAGGTACTGCGGGATGAGCGCCTGCCATTCGTCAAAGCTCATAGATCTTATCTCCGCGAAGCTGATAAAACGTCGCGCGTAACTCCTTGAGGGCACGATGGGCGCGAACCTTGACCGTGCCGATTTCGCATTTGCAAATGTCCGCTATGTCCTCATAGCGTAGTCCGTGATAGCGGCTCAGCACCAACACCTCGCGCTTCTCCTCCGGCAATCGTTGAAGCGCTTCCTCCAGGAACAAAACGTCTTGCTTACTGGCGAAAAGCTCCTCGGGCATAGGTTCGGTGCTCCTCACTTCGGGAACCGCCGTCACCGCTTGCTCTCCTCGCGTCTTGTGCCGGCCATCACGATAAGCATTGTGGGCCATCGCATAGAGCCAGCGGGGAAAGGAGCAATCGGGATCGTAACTGTTCGCATATTTGAGCACTCGAAAAAACACTTCCTGTACCAGATCCTCGCTGAGCGGGCGATTCCGCGTCATTCGCAGCAGATAACGAAACAAAGCAACGTGATGGCGCTCGAAAAGCAAAGCGAGTTGGGCGGTTTCACCCCCCTGGACTAGCTCCATCAGCGCGCTGTCAGTCTGCGTTTCCAATCGCCTTCACCCTGCAATACCGGAGAAACGAACAAAGGTTACAAAGAAAAATTGAATGCGGCCGCGAAAAACCATAGCGGCACGACGGATTTAGAGGGTCATTCTCTAACCGTGAAATGAAGCTTTTGCTTGAGTCTATCGCCGATTCGCTGGTGGGTTTACTGCCTTCTTTTTGCGACCGGACTAGAGTAAGCTGATGGAAGCTTTTTATGGCCAACCGATCCTCCTTTGGCGGAGTCGTTCTCGACGTCGACCCTTATCAAATTGAGCCGGAGAGCGAGCCTCTGCTCGAAGTGGAGGCGCGGCCTTCCCTGCGCATGCTTGTCCTGGGGTATTTCAGCGGGCAAGCGACGGGGAAGCTCGTCCGAATTGACCGGGACAACTTTGAGACCGTGTTGGCAGGCTTCGCGCCTCAGGTAGAACTCGCGCTTGGCAGCGTCCAAGGCGGCGACGCGGTTCTGACATTCAAATCGCTGGAAGATTTCGAACCCGACAGTCTCTACCAGCGGAGCGAGCTTTTCGCTTCACTGCGCGATGGTAGTGGCTGGCAGCTTTACTCAGAACCGGAGGAAAGCGATTCCGCAGCGCCGTTGAAGCCCACCGCGGAACAGATTGAGCGATTGACGGCTCCCGGCGGGTTGCTGGATGCGATTGTTGAGCAATCGTCGCCGCAAAGTACCGCGCCCGCTCCCAAACGAGTTGACGAATTCCAATCGATGGTGGAGCGCATTGTAGCGCCCTATGCTCAGCCTGGCGAGAGCGCGGAGAGCCGCCGCGCTTCGACCGAGCGAGTGCAACGCCTGTGCCTCTTGATGGCGCATATTCTGCATGAAGAACAATTCCAGGCGCTCGAGGCAGCCTGGCGAGGTCTGGATCTGATGGTGCGGGGCTTGGAGACGGACGAAATCGTAGAGCTCTCCATTCTAGATTGTTCGAAAGAAAAACTTTACGCGCAGCTCACGAGCGCTATCGGCAATCGGCCGGGACGCTGGGATTTGCTGATCGGCAACTTTGGATTTGATCGCTCGCTCGTTGCCGACGTGGAGTTGTTGGAACGGATTAGTTTGCTGGCAAAGGATCTAGGCGCGCCTTTCCTGGCGGAATGTCTTCCTTCCCAACAAGACGACAGCAAAGCGGAAGCGGCATGGCAGGTTCTTCGCAAAGCGCCGGCCGCCGCTTATATTGGGTTGGCCCTGCCACGCTTTCTGCTAAGGGTGCCGTACGGCAAAGATAGCGCGCCCGTGGACGCGTTTGACTTCGAGGAGATGCCCGGCGCTCCCGTCCATACGGATTACCTTTGGGGAAATCCCGCCTTTGCTTGTGCGATGGCGCTAGGCGAACTCTTTGAGCGGCAAGGCTCACTGATGCGTTTGCCTGCCAACCTGCGGCTGTGCGCTATGCCCCTTCACGTTTTTCGTTCAGACGGCGAGACCTGCTCGCGCCCTTGCACAGAGGTGCTCCTAACAGAGAGCGATTGCGTTACTTTGCTGAAGAGCGGCGTACTGCCCTTGGCGGCAATGAAATCGGCTGACGAAATCGTGTTTCCGCGCATGCAGTCGATTGCCAGCCCGCCCGCACCGCTGGCTTTTAGTCTGTAAGCCGATAATCTCGCGCCATCGCGCGCCGCGTGCGGAATACGTACTCAACCACCGAGCCCGGCCAGATAGCAACGTTGTTGCCGGTATCTTGATCCTGATACCAGCTGCGGCAGCCACCTGCCTGCCAAACCGTCGTCGCCAAGCGGGCATCGATGCGAGCGATGAATTCTTCCAGGCGGCCGCTACGCAAGTTCAGCACACGCTTGCGCCGCCTGCGCAGCAGTTTGAGGCAACTCACTATATATTGAACCTGCGCTTCAATCATCACCAGCACCGAGTTGTGGCCCAAGCCCGTGTTCGGGCCCAGCAGCATAAAGAAGTTGGGAAAACCAGGTGTCGCGATGCCCAGGAAGGCGCGCGGCCTGGTGTGCCAGAGGTCGCTCAGCTTCGCGCCGTCCCGCCCCACCAAGTTGATGCTCTGCACCGTCTCGGTTACCTTAAAGCCGGTGCCGAAAATCAGCACGTCAGTGGGTCGTTCCCGGCCGTCGCTCGTAACGACACTGTGAGGGGTGACGTGGGAGATCGGCTCGGTTACTAATTCGACGTTCGGCTGAGTTAGTGCAGGATAGAAGTCATTCGAGAGCAGCACCCGCTTGCAGCCCATTTCATAGCGAGGGGTCAAAGCAGCTCTCAGCTCTGGATCGGACACTTGCCTTTCCAGATATCTGCGAGCGAATGCGACGCCTTTCTTGCGCATCTTGCCGTCGCGCAGAAATGAGATAAGGCGCATTTCGAGGACCGCGAAAATCAGCTTGCGAAACGCCCAGGCAACCAGCGGCAGGCGCCGGAAGCGACGCTGCCATTTTTCGGCAATCGGGATATCAAGACGCGGCACGATCCACGCCGGTGTGCGTTGATATACGTGCAGTTTGCCGGCCTGCTTGGCGACTTGCGGGATGAACTGAATCGAACTCGCGCCTGTGCCGATGACAGCGACAGACTTCCCCGTTAAATCGACAGAATGGTTCCACCGGGCCGAATGAAACGCGGGGCCTTGAAAGGTCTCCAATTCGGGTAACTCGGGATATTTGGGCACGTGTAGCGCGCCGACTGCCGACACAAAGCTCTGCGCCTCAATCTTCAAACCATCTTCCGTCTCAGCGCGCCAACATCTCGCGGTGTCGTCCCAAACCGCCTGTTGCAACTTTGTGCGCAGCTTTATGTGAGGCATCAGCCCATACTTCTCGAGGCAGTGCTTCAGGTAGTCTTGAATCTCCTGTTGGCCGGCAAACATGCGACTCCAACCGGGATTTCTTTCAAAGGAAAATGAGTATAGGTGCGACGGAATGTCGCAGGCGCAACCAGGGTAGTGATTTTCGTACCAGGTACCGCCAATGTCGTGTCCCTTTTCGACGATCACGAAGGTAAGCGTGGGCATCTTGCGGCGCAACTGGATGGCCATGCAAAGACCGGAGAAGCCGGCGCCCACGATGAGAACGTCTACCCTCACGCCAAGAACTCCGCTGCTTCGCGAAGCGATTGCCGTGCTTCGGGCAGCTTCGGCCATAAGATTTGGAAGGCATGCGGAACCACAGGCCATATCTTGAGCTGGACGATGACCCCGTCTTCAAGCGCGCGATCGGCCAGGCGCTTGGCATCATCCAGCATTGTCTCGTCGGCGCCTACGTGAATCAGCAGTGGCGGGAGTTTGGCTAGTTTCGCGTAGAGTGGAGATGCCAGAGGATGGTTTGGCGGCGTCCCTGCCAGATAGAGACTGGCCGCATACGGTATGTCTTCCGAATGAAACATGGCGCATTTTTTGGCGTTGAAGCGGAGGGATCCTCCAGGTGGCGGCCAAATCGGTCCAGGGAGAAAAAAGCGCCGCCGCTTTCGGCAATGAGCGGGCGGCGTCGCGCAGCGACAGCATCAATGAGACGGCTAACCCACCTCCCGCTGAATCGCCCGCCAACGCCACCGCTTGCGGAGGATCGCCTGCCATCGCCAGGAACACCTCGACGGCATCCTGCACAGCGGCCGGGAAACGATTTTCGGGCGCGAGCCGGTAGTTGGGGGCAAACACGCGGAAGCCCAACTGCGCGAATGCACAGGTAATCGGCCGATGGGTCTGAGCCGAACACGCCAGGAAGCCGCCACCATGCAGATATAGCAGGAGGCCGCGCGCACCTGCTGTTTCGACCCACTCGCCCGAAACGCCTCCCACTTCGGCCGGGATGATGCGCACATTGGGCGGAATCGGAAATGGCGGTGGCGTGAACATTTTTCTGACTCTTGAGACATCACGCTGGCCTTTGAGCCGCCGCTTCACTGTCAACTTGAACAACGAGGAGTAAAGGTACGCTTGCCAACTCGCCATTCCGCTATTTTCCTTTGAGCATTTTCTTGCGGAACAAATTCCAGTAGTTCACTGGCATCAGGCGCTGAATTACGTCAACGCGGGGGCATCCGATCCACATACAACGCGCTTCCCGACGCAACGCCGTGCCGGACACGATCGTCTCTGCAACGCTTTCCGGAGAGTCTCGTAACAGCTTCTCCCAAATCCCCTCCATGCGCTCGATTTGTTCCTTCGGCACAGCAGCGGCAATCCGCGCGTTCTTGGCAATACCAGTCCGCACTCCACCGGGATGAACCACGGTGACTCCCACGTGCTTGCCCGCCAAATCCAGTTCGTGACGCAATACCTCCGAAACGCCCCGTACCGCAAACTTGCTCGCCGCATAGGCGCACTGCCCGGGTGGTCCAATTAAACCGAAGATGCTCGAGATGTTAACAATCTGCGCTTCCGCCTCCCGTTGCCAGAAGCGGCAGAAATGCTTTCATCATGCGCACTACCGACCAAAAGTTAATTTCAAACAACCAGGCAAATTCTTCAAGCGTTACTTGTTCGAATGTTCCTCCCAAGGCAACACCAGCGCAATTCACCAGCACATTCGTACGGCCGTGCCGGCTTTGCACAATCTCAGGAAGGGCAGCGATGGCATTCGCATCGGCGATATCAAAGACATGCTCACTCACTTCCACACCACACGCGCGCGCCGCCGTTGCGGTTTGAGATAACGGTTCAGCTTTCCAATCAGCCAGCGCCAAATGGCAGCCGCGATGAGCCAAATTGAGCGCGATGGCGCCACCGATGCCGCCCGCCGCGCCCGTCACAACCGCAACCGAATCCTTAAAAACGAGGTCGCAAACGAGTCATTGAGCGCTAGTGTACCAGAGCAGAAATGGGTGACATCGCAGGCCTAAAGTCGTATACTTAGTTTTCTATGCCTAGCGAACGGAGTATTGCAATTGGCCAAAGGTAACTCCGCACAAACTGCCCTCGATTTGCTTGTCTTGACTGTTCTTGAGCGCCGAGGGCCGCTGCATGGTTATGGAATCGCCTCCGCGATTGAAGATCTATCGCAAGAGGCTCTGCGCGTCGAGGAGGGTTCGCTCTATCCGGCGTTGCACCGGATGGAAGAATTGGGATGGATTTCGGCGGAGTGGAAAATGAGCGAGACCAACCGTCGGGCGCGCTTTTATAGGGTAACGAATACCGGGAAAAAGCAACTTGTTTCTGAATCGGAACGCTGGCTCAGTTTCGCCGCCGGTGTTTCGCGGGTTTTGCGTCACGCATAGCAGCAGTTGAAAGGAGTGTCTTATGTCCTGGCTCTCGCGCTTAAAGAATGCTCTCAATCCGCGCCAATTGGATGAAGATCTTGCGGCTGAAATGGCAGATCACTGCGAACGCCGGGCTGCGGCTTTAGGCGAGAAGGGTCTCAATCGTGACGAGGCACGCAGGCAGGCGCGGCTTCGTTTCGGCAATCCGTCCCGCTTCCGCGAAGAGAGCCGGGGTGTTCGTCTCTGGGCTGGCCTCGAAGGAACACTGCAAGACATCCGTTATGCGTGGCGGGGCATGCGCAAGGGTCCGGTGTTTGCCGCCACAGCGGTTCTTTCGCTCGCTTTGGCTATCGGTGCGAACACCGCCATCTATTCCATCGTCGATGCCGCGATTCTGCGACCGCTGCCTGTTCCACAACCGGATCGGTTGTTCACGCTCTCCTGGCCCGGCATAACGGAGCAAGCCGGGCAACCCGAGGAAGAGCGCTACACCTTCAGCTATCCGGAGTTTTTGCAATTCGCCGCGGTGGCCAAGCCGGCGGCGCGGCTGGCACTCTTCAGTTATCCGGGCCGTGTGGAAGCGCAAGGCGCAAATCCCGACGCGCCTGTCCAGAAAATCACCAAAGCTTATACCTCCGGAGAGGGATTCGACGTTCTGGGTGTTCGGCCAGTGGTGGGGCGCCTGTTCTCGAAAGAAGAGGATCGAGTTCCGCCGGGCCGTCCGATCGTTGTGTTGAGCTATCGATGCTGGCGCGCACGTTTTCTGGCCGATCCCACGATCGTTGGGAGAACTCTCAAAATCGAGGGTAAGGCATATGAAATCGCCGGCGTAGCCCAGGAGGGCTTTTTTGGCGTTGAGCCCGGAAAGTTTGTGGATGTGTGGCTACCCGGCACGCAATACGACTCGCGCGCGCTCACCCAGTTAGGCTACAACTGGTTTCGTATTCTGGGACGGCTCGCGCCTGGCTCTTCGCGCGAGCAGATACAAGCCCGTCTGCAACGCTCCTTCCATGATTTCCGGATAGCGAGTGTCAGTCAGTTCCAGAACATACCGCCGGCGATTCGCAAGCAATTGCTGCAGAGCGTAATTCGAGTCCAGCCTGCGCCCAACGGTGTATCCGACCTTCGCAAAGAATTTTCCCGGCCTCTTTGGATTGTGTTCGGAGTAGCGGCCGGCATATTGTTGATCGCCTGCGCCAACGTAGCCAGTCTTTTACTGGCGCGTTCCACGGCGCGCGCTACTGAGATGGCGATGCGCGTGTCTCTCGGCGCCGGCCGAGCGCGGCTGATACGGCAGATGTTGACGGAGGGTCTACTGCTTTCGCTGATGGCCGGAGGCTTGGGTTGGCTGATGGCACGAGCGATCGCGCCTCTGCTCGTTGCGTTGCTTTCGGCACAAGATAATCCCGCGCAGCTCGTGCTGGCCATTGATACGCGCGTGCTCTTGTTCTGCGTGGCAGTTTCCATCCTATCGGCTGTGTTCTTCGGGTTAGTTCCCGCTTGGCAAGCCAGTGGCATGCAACCGATGCTTTCGCTCCGCGCTTCCGCCGGGCAAGCGGGGAAGCTGAAGCTTGGGAAGATCTTTGTGAGTATTCAGGTCGCCTGCGCCTTCTGCCTGGTTCTCGTGGGCGCGGCCTTTCTTTTTAGCTTGGGCCATTTGCTGCGCGTAAACCCTGGCTTCGATGCCCATAACGTGGCGGTGCTGAGTGTCACCACCGAAACGGCTCCAAAATCCGGCGATCCGGTTGAGTGGAACGCTACGCATCCCGGCGAGCAAGAGCGGCTGCGCACTTTGATGGTACAACTCCAGAGCCGCGTTGCGAATCAGCCGGGAGTGCAGGGCGCGGCGCTCGCTTGGTGGCCGATTTTCCAGGGCGGCGGCTGGTCGGAGCAGGTGATCATACCCGGCAAAGGCGCATCCGAACAGGAAGAGATTTTTTATCGTGTTTCGCCTGGTTACTTCGCGGCGCTGCGAACTCCGTTATTAGCTGGTCGCGATTTTGAACCGGGCGACACCTCGGTGAGCGAACCAGCGCGCGCCATCGTCAATGAGGCCTTCGCGCGAAAGTATTTCAACGGCCCACAAAGCGCTCTCGGACGTGAGTTCAGTTATGCCTTCGGCAAAGGCCTAGTACGCGAGCTAATCGTGGGTATAGCCTCCGACGCGCGTTATTACGAGCTACGGAAGATGGCCGATCCGATTGTCTATCTTCCGCTGGAAGGAAACGACGGGTTCACACTGTACGTCCGCTCGCAGCTTAGCTTGGGGTCGCTCCTGCGGGTGGTGGAACGCGAGGCGCGGGCTGCCGGATCTGGCACTCGCGTCCGCGATATCACCACTCTGGAAACGATTGTGGGAAACACTTTGTTACGTGAGAAACTGCTGGCCGGTCTGGGCGGAGCATTTGCTTTCTTCGGTCTTCTCCTGGCGGCGATTGGTTTGTTTGGGTTGTTGAGTTATTCCGTGGGACGGCGGACAAAGGAGATCGGCATTCGGGCGGCCCTGGGTGCCCGGCGTGTAGCAATCGTTGCGCTTGTTCTGAAGGAAGTGAGCGGGTTGATGGGCGGCGGATTGATCGTTGGTTTAGCGGCAGCGCTGGCCCTACTGACGTTCATGCGATCTTTGCTGTTCGGAATTCAAAAGGCCGACCCGTTCGTTATAGCAGCGGCAATTGGGCTTTTCCTGGCAACAGCCACGCTGGCTGCCTGTTTGCCCGCTCGCCGTGCGGCGACCATCGACCCGGTATCTGCGCTCAGAGAAGAATGAGTTATTCGGTGAGGTTGCGCGAAGCTACCAAATCGGCCAGGCGTGCGACAAAGTCATCCAGTTTTTCCGCGCCCTGGTCGCCATGCTTGCGATTGCGAACGGCCACTTGGCCTGCCGCCGCTTCCCGTTCACCCACGACCAGCATGTAGGGAATTTTCGCCATTTGCGCTTCGCGGATTTTGAAGTTCACTTTTTCGCTGCGGTCATCGAGTTCCGCGCGGAAACCGGCCGCTTTCAACTTTGCGAAAACCTCTTTGGCGTATTCGCCTTGCTTATCGGTAATGGGCAGAACAATCGCCTGCACCGGTGCCAGCCACACCGGGAACGCCCCCGCGTAGTGCTCAATCAATATGCCGAAAAAGCGCTCTATGGAGCCATACAATGCGCGATGTACCATCAACGGCTGATGCTGTTTGCCGTCTTCGCCGATGTACTCCAAGCCAAAGCGCCGAGGTAAAGTGAAATCAAACTGCACGGTGGATAATTGCCACAACCGGCCGATAGCATCCACCAATTTGACGTCGATCTTCGGACCATAAAAGGCCGCTTCGTCGGGTGAAACTTTGACCTTCATCTTGAGCCGGTCGGTCGCGCGATGCAGCGCCTTTTCGGCCATCTCCCACTGGTCGGCCGTGCCATCGTATTTGCCGCTCACGCCGCCATCCCAGGTAGATAGTTCCGCTTCGTACTCAGTAAAGCCATACGTGTTCAACGTATCGATGGCGAACTGCAAACAATCCACCACTTCGTTTTCAATCTGATCGGGCGTGCAGAAGATGTGCGCATCGTCTTGCGTGAAGCCGCGGACACGCATTAACCCATGCATGGTGCCCGAACGTTCATACCGATAGACCGTACCCAGTTCGCCCAGGCGCACCGGCAAATCGCGATAGCTGCGCATGCGGTCGCGATAAATCAGGATGTGGAACGGACAGTTCATCGGCTTCAACTGGTATTCCGCGTCATCCAGTTCCATGCGCGCGAACATGTTTTCCGCATAAAAGTTGTAGTGGCCGGAGGTCTTCCACAAGTCGCTGCGCGCCACATGGGGCGTGTAAACCAGCGAGTAGCCGCGCTTAATGTATTCCTCGCGCATCCAGTCTTCGATCACTTTGCGAATTGCCCCACCCTTGGGATGAAAGAAAATCAGCCCCGGTCCGCCCAATTCCTGAATACTGAAGAGATCCAGTTCCTGGCCGATTTTGCGATGGTCGCGTTTCTTCGCTTCTTCCAGCTTGTTCAGGTATTCGTCCAGATCCTTCTTGCTGAAGAAAGCGGTTCCGTAAATGCGCTGCAATTGCGGATTCTTTTCATTGCCCTTCCAATACGCGCCGGCAATGGAGAGCAGCTTAAACACCTTGAGCTTCTCTGTAGACGGTACGTGCGGACCGCGGCAGAAATCGATGAAGTGCGGCCCAAGCGTGTATTCGGAAAATACCTCTCCGGCGCGTTCTTCAATGAGTTCGCGCTTCATCCAATCGTCTTTATATTTTTCCAGGCCCGCCTGCTTGCCAGTCATGCGGCGCTCAAAAGGCAGATTGCGCGCCTGAATCTCTTGCATGCGCGCTTCAATCTTGGCTAGATCGTCGGGAGTGAATTTCGTCGCGCGGTCAAAATCGTAATAGAAGCCAGTCTCGGTGGGTGGGCCGATACCGAGTTGGGTTTCGGGATAGAGTTCGAGCACCGCCGCAGCCAGTAAATGCGCGGTCGAGTGCCGGTAGACCTGCAGCGCTTCAGCGTTCTTGTTGGTCAGGATTTCCAGCTTGGCGTCGCCTTCCAAAGGGCGCGTGAGATCGTACAACTCGCCATTGACGCGCGCCACAATCGCGGCGTCAGCCAAACGTGGACTGATGCCTTTGGCCACATCCAGGGGCTTAGTTCCGGCGGGCACCGTTTGTTGGCTGCCGTCAGGCAAAGTGATAACAAAACTGCTCATGTTCGGGGTAATTCGAGGGTATCAGACGAAACCCGACCGTATATGAGGGCCAAAGCACTATTTAACATTTCGCCCGTTCCACATGTGGCATAATGTCCTTAGGTTACAATCGTGATTACAACTCTAAGCATCCGTTCCTTGATTGGCATTTCGCCGCAATCGGAATTCGATCTGGCCGAAATCGTTGAACAGGGTATTCCTACCGACAGCATCGCCTATTTGCGTCATCAGGGCCTGACGTTCACGGAAGTCTCGTCTATTGTCATCTCGCCGCGAACGTTAAAGCACCGCAGAGCCCGCGGCGAGAAACTCTCGAACGAGGAAACCGAACGGGCAATCCGTGTGGGACGCGTTCTTTCGCAGGCGGAGCTGGTGTTTGGCAGTCACGATAAAGCGCTGCTCTGGTTGCGCACTCCCGATGAACGTTTGAACAATCGCACACCTCTAAGCATGTTGCCCACCGAAGCCGGAGGACGACTGGTGGAAAGCATGCTCTGGCAAATTGACGATGGCGTCTACACTTGATGCCTCTCTATGGCGCATTAGCAATCGCTGCGATCTGCAAGGCATAGGCGGTGAAAAAGCGGACGGTCGCTGGCATACAGCGGCGCGTGGCAAGCGAATCGTGTATCTCTCCGAACACCCGGCGCTAGCCTTGATCGAGGTGCTCGTGAACCTCCACACCAATCCGAATCTCATTCCCGAAACCTATCAACTCATCAAAGTAATCCCGCCGCAAGGCGTACAAAAAGAGGTTCTTGCCGCCGAGCGCTTGTCGGAGGGTTGGCGGGAGAATTCGACAGAAACACAAACGATCGGCGATGAATGGCTCGCCAAGAAGTTCAGCGCCTTGCTGGTTGTTCCCTCGGTACCCTCTCCGGAGTCCTCCAACTGCCTGCTGAACCCGCTGCACCACGATGCGAAGAAGCTGGAAATAGCGTGGTGTAGGTGGATCAAATATGATCGCCGCCTTTTCCGGGTGGCTGAAGGCTCATAGAGGGACGATCGGTGGTCCGAACGATTACGTTAAGATCGGGACAGATTGCCATCCCGAGAAGCAGAAACTTCCTCCTCCAACCCGGTGAAGTCGGCCGATCCCGCACTTCGAGATCAGCTGGTTCTGGAGCATCTGCCACAAGTCAGCCTGGTTGTTCGGCGGATCAGAGAGCAGTTATCCGCGCCCGTAAGTATCGACGACCTTATTTCTACGGGGACGGCGGCGCTAATTGAGGCCATCGATCAGTATGACGAACAGCGTGATCTCGACTTGAAGACCTATGCCGAACACAAAATACGTGGCGCCATTTTAAACAGCCTGCGTGGTGACGAATGGGAGTTCCGGGAGGAGCACAAGCTCTCGAAACAAATCGAGATGGCCATTTCAGACTTGGAAAAGGAGTACCGCCGCGCCCCCACCGAAGAGGAAATTACCGCTCGTTTGGGATTGACTGTTTCCCAGTATCATGACCGTCTAAACGAGCTTCGCGCCCTTGCCCCTGGCAGTTGGGAAAACGTCAGTACCCAGGAAAGAGGCAACGACCTGCTCCGTTACCTGGCGGATGCAGACGAGCACTCGCCGTCGCAAATTGTGGAAAGAGCCGCACTGGAACGGTTGCTGGCGCAAGCCATCGCCAAGATGCCGCCTCTGGAGCGAACCGTTCTTAGTCTCTACTACTACGAGGAAATGACGCTCGGCGAGATTGCCGCCATCGTCGATCTCGATGAGTCGCGTACTTCGCATTTAAAAGTGCAAGCGATCCTCAGGTTGCGATCTTACCTGTCGGAAAAGGGCAGCGAGATAACTTTGACGCAGACGCTGATTCGATTGCCCGAGTTAAGCGCTAATGAAGACGCTTCTGAGATTACGAAGAAAAACCAGCCTGTTTCGGCACTCATGGAAGACCCTGTTGTCCAGATTCTGATGGCGGCCGCGGCGGCGTTTCAGAAATCTGAAACAGGAAGATCTTGGCTTTTGACCCCTAGCCCGAGTTTAGGCAACGTAGCCCCCCTATCGCTCATTTCAACGCCGGCTGGGCGCGAAATGGTTGCCAACGAACTCGGATTGATCGAACACGGCATGTTCTAGTGACCGCTTGGCGTCTCTCTCGAGTTATCTATCAGGACTTGTCAGGTGCCGGCGGCCTTACTTACCAAGGTCGCTGGAACGAAACTGGATTACCCATCGTTTACACGAGTGCGAGTTTAGCCCTTAGTGTTCTGGAAAGGCGGGTGCATGCTGTTCAACAACCCAAAGACGACGTCTCTATCGAGATCACCATCCCAGACGACACCATCGAACTGCTTGCTCCATTACCGGACGGCTGGCAGCAAAATCTCGATCTAACCAGGGGATTGAGCATGGCGTGGTTACGTTCGAACCGCAGTCTTTGTCTTCGGGTTCCTTCAGCTTTGGTGCCGGACTTTAACTACTTGATCAATCCGAGTCACAAAGACATAGGCCGCGTTAAGATCGTCGCGGTTGCGCCTTTCGAATATGACCCGCGTCTGTTTAATTCGTAAAAGGCGCAGTTCTTTTTCGTACACTAAGACTTCATGACAAGGGTCCGGTTTGCTCCGTCGCCGACGGGTTATTTGCATATTGGCAGTGCGCGCACATTTATTTTCAACTGGTTGTTTGCGCGCAAATCAAAGGGCACCATGGTGCTACGCATCGACGATACGGATGTCGACCGTAACACGCAAGCGTCGTTAGATTCCATTTATGAAGGGCTCGAGTGGCTGGCGCTGGGTTGGGATGAGTTTTACCGCCAGTCGGAGAGGTTGGACCTCCATCGAAAGCTCGCCTACGAGTTGCTGGAGAAGGGATGGGCGTACCGGGATTTCGTGCCTGCGGCCATTGATGTCGATCCCAAAGACAAGCCGCATGGCGGAGGGCCTTGGTTGTGCAATCCCGAGATGCGCGCGCTAACGCCGGACGAGAGCGCTGCTCGGGCATCGGCGGGCGAGCCTTTTGTGATTCGCTTCAAAGTGCTTCGCGATCCCTCACATGAGGTGGTGTTCCACGATGAAGTGTATGGAGCGCAGAGCAAGCTGACGGCGGATATTGAGGATTTCGCGCTGCTACGGAGCAACGGGATGCCGACCTATCATTTAGCCACGTGCGCGGATGACATCGACCTCAAGATTTCGCACATCATACGCGGGCAAGATCATCTTACGAACACCTTCAAACACATACTGATTTTTCAGGCTGCCGGAGCGCCCGTACCGCGGCTGGCACACTTGCCCCTGTTGATCGCGCCGGACGGTTCTAAGCTCTCCAAACGCAAGCACGGTCCGGTAGTAAGCGTGACAACCTACCGCGACAACGGCTTTTTGGCCAGCGCCTACATCAATTTTCTCTGCCTGCTGGGTTGGTCCCCCAAAGATAACCGTGAGCAGATGACGCTGCTCGAGTTACAGAATGCCTTCAATTTTGAAGGCGTGAACCGCAGCAACGCAGTGGTGAACTTCAGCGATGCAGATCCGATTGACCCCAAGGCGCTATGGCTGAATTCGATGCACATGCGCGCGCTGCCCGTCGAGATACTGGCGCCCCTAGTCCGGAAGTCTTTGGCGGCGAGCGGCTTGGAGCCGTATGGCGACCAAGCTTTCTTTGAGCACGTCGTCGATACCATCCGTTCTCGCTTCTCCACTCTGCTGGATTTTTCGAGCAAAGGCCGGGCTTATTTTAGCGACGACTTTGAGATCGAACCCGGTGCGCTGGAAAAATTGAATGCCCCTGAGGCGCGGGCCTTGATGCATGAACTGGCCGACAGACTTGCGGCAAACGTCGAATTCACCGAAGCGAGCGTCGAAGCGGATTTGCGGAAATTAGCGGCGGAGCGCGCCGTGAAAGCGGGCGTGTTGATCAACGCGAGCCGCGCTGCGCTCACCGGTCAACCCGTCGGTCCGAGCGCCTTCGCGGTATTCGCGTGTATCGGGCGGGAGCGAGCGATCGCGCGGCTGCGCAAGGTTTGAGCATGCCACGCATGATAGTGGGTCTTGGCGGCTTGCTGAGCGATCCGGCTTGTTGTGTGTTGAAAGACGGCCAGCTTGTTTCAGCAGTGGAACAAGCCAAGGTTTCGCGACAGGACCGGCCGGGCTCGTTTCCGGAGGAAGCGTTCGCCATAGCGTTGGAAGCGGCCGGGATCAAACCGGATGAAGTGCAAGGCGTGGCACTGGCGCGCCCCTTTGCGCTTGGCGCCGAGGGCAGCACGCAAATCGATTTGCGGACGCGTTTTCCACGCAGCGAAATCATCGTCGTTGAGCATCATCTGGCGCACGCGGCATCGGCCTTTTATGCGTCGGGTCTGGAACATGCGGCCGTGTTGAGTATTGACCGCGCTGGCGACTTTCGGTCCGGCGCCTTGTTTCAGGGGCAAAAGAACCATTTGCTGCCGGTGCGTGAAATGTATTTCCCGGATTCGCTGGGCGACGTGTTCAACCGGGTCACGGAGATGTTGGGATACGAACCGCGCGCGGATGAACACAAGGTGCAGTGGCTTTCAGCTTCCGGCGAACCTGCTTATCTCGATGTGTTCCGCAAAATTCTTCATAGCGCCTCGCCGGCGTGGCCCAGGTTGGACCGTAGCTATTTTGATGCGGACCATTTGACGCGCGGTGGCTTCAGCCGGAAATTCTATGCCGAGATGAGGATCGATACGGACCAGCCCTTGAGCCAGCAGTTGAAAGCGGATATCGCCAGCAGTTTGCAGGCGGCGATGGAGGAAGCGGTGTGCACTATGCTCGAGCCCGCAATGAATGTGTGCGTGGCCGGCGGCCTCGCGTTGAATGCGCTTCTAATCCGCGCCCTGGAAGCGAAGTTCGCGCGTGTCTTTGTGCAGCCCGCTGCCGGCAACGCGGGTACGGCGTTGGGCGCAGCCTTCCACGCCTGGCACAATTTCTACGGCGAGACAAAGCGGACCACCTTCGACACACTATGCCTGGGACCGGCTTATACGGCGGCGCAAATCAAGGGCGTCCTGGAAAATTGCAAACTCCGTTTCCGATATCTATTGACCGAAGGCGAGTTGATCGAGCGCGCGATTGAGGCGCTCAAAGACAACAAGATTGTGGCATGGATGCAAGGACGCATGGAATTCGGCCCTCGCGCCCTCGGAAACCGCAGCATTCTGGCGTCGCCGCTAAATCCTTACTCGACCGAAAACTTGAACGTTTATATCAAGCATCGGGAAAGCTACCGGAAGTTTGCCGCGTCGGTTCCGGAGGAGTACGCGAGCGAATATTTTGAGGTAGGCGCCAATGCCCGCTATCTGGCGACGGTGGCTAAGGTCAAAGCGCAGCATAGGGAAGTCTTTTCAGCGGCGCTGCTGGGGCGCGATCTGATTCGCGTGCACGTGGTGAACAAAAGTGAAAATCCGCTGTATCACGCCTTGCTTGAAGCGGCGGGTAAGGCCAATGGCCTGCCCGTGCTGTATAACACGAGTTTTAATTTGTTTGGCGATCCGCTGGTTTGCACGCCCAGAGACGCGGTGAGAAGTTTCTATTCCTCGGGGATTGACGCATTGTTTGCCGGCAGCTTTTATCTTGAGAAATGAGGCGAGCTAAGCCCTAAGGGTACTGCCGAAGCAGCCGTTTCGATGCTAGAATTTGTATGGCAATTGCGATGAGACGGCTGTTCGTTATTTCGGTGTTAGCAACGGCGTCGGTCTCCGCTTTCGCGGCTCCCACCCGGCCGGGATTGCACAAGCCGAAACCGGCGGCAGTGGTTGTGCAAGGGCACCGCAGGCCGGCAAGCCGCAGCGATGCTTTGCAGCAGCAAAACGCCGGCCGCACTGGGAAGGCGAACGTCCGCCGCGTGGTAGTGACGCGTATGGTACATGGACGCCTGGTTCGGGTTTCCACCGTGGTCCGTGTTCATACGATGCCAGTTGTTCCCGCGCATCCCGAGCCGGAGCGTGTAAAAGAAATTCAAAAGGCTCTGGCCGATAAGGGCTATTTCAAAGGCGAACCGACTGGCGAGTGGAATGCCGATTCTGCAGCGGCCTTGAAGCAGTTCCAGACAGACCGCAATTTGACGGCCGATGGAAAAATCAGTGCGCTTTCGTTGATCGGTTTAGGCCTTGGCCCCAAACACCCGAATGCTGCGCCCACTCCATCGGTAACGCCGGCTGCACCGGTTGCTACGCCGGCTGACAAGCCCGATCAAAGCGCCCCCCAGTAGCGCAAAGGTTTGACACCGCGCCCCTCTTGCGCGTTTCTTGGTAGGCCCCAGTTGCTAGCATCGTGTTGGTGGAAGAACACGAGGTTTTTGCGGCCATTGGGGACGGTGGTTTTACCCGCCTGACCGGAGCGTTTTACCGGCAGATTCCCGCTGATGACATTCTCGGCCCTATGTACCAAGGGCGCGATCTGGCTGCTGCGGAGAAGCGTCTGCGCGATTTTCTCATTTATCGCTTTGGCGGCCCGCAACAGTACATCGAAGAGCGCGGACATCCGCGGCTCAGAATGAGACATGCGCCGTTCGCCATAAACCAGGCCGCGCGTGATCGCTGGATGGTCCTCATGACCAAGGCGCTCGAAGAAGTGAATCTGCCCGCGGAAGCTGCTCAAGTGCTAGCCGCTTTTTTCGATTCAACGGCAACGTTTATGATCAATCGAGTTTAACTCAAGCGCCGTCGCCAGCAGGCGGACAAAGCTCTTGCCAGGCCCTAAGGTTCAAGACCGATAGTAACCGAGACTTTTATCGGTCACAAGAGCCAATTGCAAAATGAGGCTGCGCCTGTGGGAATCTACTCTCGCACAATTTGGCCGATTGAAAAACACGCACTTTTATTGGGATTTTTGCACATCTGCTGCAATTTTCTCGCCAAGTTTCGGACTGTCGCGGAGGGTTTTGCAAGTCGTCACAACTTTTTGCAAAATTTTATCTCGCTCGCTTTTAATAACTTGACACGCATTTTTCCGCCAGCCCCATACGCCCGCATTCCATCATGGACTCAGAAAGGCTTCCGCCAAAATGATCAATCCCGTCTCGCATCTTCGTGCCCTCCGCACCGTCGCCACTCATGCGAATCTCCCCGCCCAGCACTCCACCTCCGCCCCAACTCTCCCTCTCACCCATCCCGTCTCTCCCACCAAAACCTCCTTCGTGATTCCCAAAACTATGCCAATTTTTTTCGCCCCTCGCCCCCCTAGTTTTATAGACGAAAAAAAATCCTCTAGGACGGCCGTTCTCCCTCCGCGTGATGGCCGGCGAGGAGCGCACCCGGAACATCGATGTCAGCCAAACACAATTTCATCTAAGCCGCCAAGAGTGGGCGTTGGATTCAGGAAAACTCCTGCGAAAACGGCGTGGTCTTTGGCGGCTTCAAACAGCGAACGCCGGACAGAGAACGACTCGCGTACAATCTCGATATGATCCACGCTTTTCTGACCTTCTGCCTGCTGACGGCGCTGCTTTCGAGCGCGGCGGCGGAAGAGATCGCCACCTATCAGAAGCCGCCAAGGGAAATAGCGGATGCCATCAATCAGCCGCTGCCTCCTACCATTTCGGTGAGTCCCACCAAGGATTACGCATTGTTGATGGAAGCGCCCGCGCATCCGTCCATTGCAGAATTAGCGGAACCCATGGCGCGCTTGGCGGGCTTGCGCATTGACATACGCACCAATGGGCGGCACTTGGAAAGGCATTTCTCGGAATTTGCATTGTTGAAATTGCCGGAAGGCAAAGCTCTCAAATTGGCGCTGCCGCCAAGTCCCTCGAAACTAGGTGCGCCCGTCTGGAGCGCGGACGGTAAGCATTTTGTGTTCACCAACACCACGTCCGACGGCATCGCGTTGTGGGTTGCGGATATCGCGAGCGGGCAAAGCCGCAGCATACCGGGCGTCGAAATCAACGGGACGCTGAACGGGCCTGGACGAAACGCCGTGGAGTGGCTAAGCGACAATCGCACGGTGCTGGCGAGACTCGTGCCAACCGGGCGCGCCGCGCCACCGGCCGAGAGTCCGGTACCGGAGGGTCCACATGTGCAGGAGGGGACGGGAAAATCGGGTCCTATACGAACCTATGAAGACATGCTGGCGACACCGCACGATGAGGCGCTCTTCGATTACTATTGCCGCTCGCAGCTAGCCTATATCGATACGGCCAACGGCCACACGGAAGTAACGGGAAAGCCAGACATTTTCGTAACGGCCAAGCCTTCGCCTGATGGAAAGTATCTGCTGGTGGCTCGGCTCCATCGGCCTTACTCGTATCTGCATCCTTACCTGGATTTTCCAACGGAGGTTGAAGTTTGGGACAAAAGCGGTCGTTCGTTGAAGACAATTGCCAGTTTGCCGCTCGCCGATAGAGTTCCGATTGACGGAGTGCGGACGGGGCCACGTTCCTACCAATGGCTGCCGGCGGAGGGCAGTTCCTTGGTTTGGGTGGAAGCAATGGATGGCGGGAATCCCAAAGAGAAAGCGCTGTTTCGCGACCGTGTTTTGCGGCTGGACGACCCTGCCGGCTCAGAGCCCGTCGAGTTGACAAAGCTTGAGCAACGCTTCGCAGGCATGCAGCCGTTAGCCAAAGGCGGAATGGTTCTGGTGGAAGACTACGAACGCGACAAGCGTTGGGTGCGCACCTTTATAGTGGATCTGAAGAGTAACGGCTCGTCTGGGAAGTTGTTGTTTGCCCGCAACGTACAAGACCGCTATAAGGATCAAGGTTCGCCGGTGATGGAAGTGCAAACCAATGGACAGCCGGCGGTGAAGCAGGCGGGCGATGCGATTTTCTTCGAGGGCGCGGGTGCGAGTCCCGAGGGAGACCGGCCGTTCCTGGATCGCTACAACGTGGTAACTGGCAAGACCGAGCGGCTTTTCCAATCAAGCGCCGACTGTTATGAAGAGCCGGTGGAAATGCTGGACGACGCCGGCACAATGATTCTCACCAGGCGCGAAACGCCCACCGAGCCGCCAAATTATTACTTGCGAACGATCGGAAAAGCCACCCCGCTTTCGCACTATCTGGACCCGCTGCCGCGCTTGCGCCAGGTTCAGAAGCAGCGTGTGAAATATCAGCGTGAAGACGGCGTGCAGCTGTCTTTCACTCTGTACTTGCCGCCCGATTACAAGGCGGGTACCAAGCTGCCCACATTTCTCTGGGCGTATCCATTTGAATACAACGATGCGTCAACTGCTGGGCAAGTGAGTGGGTCAGTGGAGCGCTATACCCAACTGAGTGGCCATTTGCTGTTGGTGCTGGGTGGCTACGCGGTTTTGGAGAACGCGGCGATGCCGGTGATTGGCGATCCCGAGACGGTGAACAATACCTACCTAGAACAGATCGTGATGGATGCAAAAGCGGCGATTGCCAAGGCGTCGGCGATGGGCGTGACCGACCCGGAGAGAGTCGCCGTGGGCGGACATAGCTATGGTGCGTTTATGACTGGCAACTTGCTGGCGCATTCCAACTTGTTTCGGGCCGGGATTGCCGAAAGCGGCGCTTACAACCGCACACTGACGCCGTTTGGCTTTCAAACCGAGAGGCGCACCTTGTGGGAAGCGCCGGATTTGTACATCAAAATGTCACCCTTGATGAGCGCGAATACCATCAAAGCGCCCCTGCTGCTGATTCACGGAGAGGCGGACGACAACACCGGCACCTTCCCGATTAATTCGGAACGTTTATATCAAGCGGTGCGTGGGAACGGCGGAACTGTGCGATTGGTGATGTTACCTTTTGAAGCGCATGGCTACGCGGCAACGGAGACACTAGAGCATGTGCTTTGGGAAGAGTTGCGCTGGCTGGATCTAAACTTGGGACGCCAGTGAAGTTTCGATTCGCCGCCTTGTTCATTGCCGCGGCAACTTTACCTGCGCGACAAGCTGAACCCACGTCTGGGCTAACTGTGGGGCAAGCGGTCGAACTGGCGCTGAAAAGCTATCCCTCAATCCGTGTTTCGCAAGAAGAACTGAACGCGGCGGCAGCGGGCATTCGGTTGGCCAGAACTGCTTATCTCCCGCGCATAGACATGGGTGCGCAGTTGAATCGGGCCACCCGGAACCAGGTCTTCGGGCTGCTTTTGCCGCAGAGTACCATTCCATCCATTACCGGGCCGGTGCTGGGAACGAACAGTTTGGGAAGCGTCTGGGGCAGCGCTGCCGGCATGCTCGTGAATTGGGAGCCGTTCGATTTTGGCGCGCGCCGGGCGAGCGTCGCCGCCGCAAATGCCACGCGGACCCAGCAAGAAGCGACTCTCAAACGGACGGAATTCGATGTCGTCGTGGCGGCGGCCGACGCTTATGTGACGCTGACGGCGGCGCAGGAGACGGTCAAGGCGGCGCAAGCGGGAGTAGATCGCGCGGCGGAGTTGAATCGCACTACTGGCGCGCTGGTGAACGCGCAATTGCGTCCGGGAGCGGACGGTTCCCGTGCTCAGGCCGAGCTTGCCGCCGCAAAAACGCAATTTATCCAGGCGCAAGAGGCCGTAGATGTCGCGCGCGCCAACCTGGCGCGGTTTGTGGGTTTGGATCCCAACCAGATTATAGTGGCGGCGGCTCCATTGCTGCGTTTGCCGCCGGAGCAGAATGTGGCGCCGCAGAACACCGCCGTTAATCCCTTGGCGCTTGAGCAGAACGCGACGGTGAATCAGTTGACAGCTCAGCTCAAGATTCTGGAACGCAGCTATTTTCCGCGATTCTATTTGCAGGGCGTCGCCTTTGCGCGCGGGACGGGTGCTGAGAGCAACGGAGAGGCGCTGCCGGGCCTGAACGGTTTGGCGCCCACTACGCAGAACTATGGCATCGGCTTCAGTGTTAATTTTCCGCTCTTCGATCTGCCGGCACTGCGCGCCAAGGAGGCGGAAGAGTCGGCCTCCATTCGCGCGGAGAGAGCTCGCTACCAACAAATTGTGACTGACTTGAAGGCGCGCTGGAATGCGGCAGTCGCCACGCTGGCAGGTGCTAGGAATGTAGCTCAGAACACGCCGGTTGAAGTGGCCGCCGCGCGCGCCGCTACCGCTCAGGCGACAGCTCGTTACCAGGCGGGGCTGGAAGGAATCGACCCGGTAGCCGAGGCACAGAGGCTCCTCACTCAGGCCGAAATCGACGATGCTCTCGCACGGTTGAGCGTGTGGCGGGGATTGTTGGGGGTGGCAGCGGCGGCGGGAGATTTGCAGCCGTTTCTGGCGGAGGCAAGTCAATGAGCGCGCGAGGTGACAGTTGCGTTTAGTATTGGCGGCCCTTAGTCGTCCCATTACGCTGGTTGTCGCCTTGCTCGCGATTGCGCTCTTCGCCGTGTTAGCCATTCAGCGCATGCCGGTGGATATCTTCCCAAAGGTGGGAGATCCGGCTATTTACGTCGCTCAGCCGTACGGCGGTATGGACCCGGCGCAGATGGAGGGCTATCTCACTTACTATTACGAATATCACTTTTTGTACATCACTGGAATCGATCGGGTAGAGAGCAAGAGCATACAAGGCGCGGCGCTGATGAAGCTGATTTTCCATGAAGGCACGGATATGGCGCAGGCTATGGCTGAGACGGTGGGCTACGTAAACCGCGCGCGCTCCTTCATGCCTCCCGGAACTGTGCCGCCCTTCATTACCCGCTTCGACGCGGGCAGCGTGGCCGTCGGTCTATTGATTTTTGACGGCCCAACGCATACCCAGGGCGAGCTGCAGGATTTCGCTCTCAACCGGGTCCGTCCCTTGTTCGCAACATTACCTGGCGTTTCAGCGCCGCCGCCATTCGGCGGAAATCAAAGAACAATCGTGATCACGCTCGATCCCGACAAGCTGCGGCAATATGAGATTTCGCCCGAAGAGGCGGTGTCGGCCGTGAGCAAAGCAACTCTGGTCATGCCCTCGGGAAACATGTGGACCGGCGAGATCAACCGCATTGCCAGAACTAACGCGGCGCTGGGAGGAAATCTGGTTGAGCTATTGAGCACGCCGATCCGGCCAGTCTCCGGAACAACGGTTTACCTCAGAGACATCGCCACCATTGAAAACGGCACCGACATCATTACGGCTTACGCGCATGTCAATGGCAAGCGAACCGTTTACATCCCGGTGACGAAGCGGGCGGACGCCTCAACACTCGCGGTGATTAAGGCCGTTAGAGCGGCGATTCCGGATTTCAAAAAAGTGGTGCCCGACGATGTGGACGTAAGGCTGGAATTCGACCAGTCGCCCTTCGTGACCAACTCCCTCCGCGGGTTGATCACCGAAGGGCTGCTGGGCGCGGGATTGACCGGCTTGATGGTGTTGCTCTTTCTGCGAGACTGGCGCAGCGCCTTAATCGTGATCATGAACATTCCGTTCGCTTTGCTAAGCGCGGTGATTCTGCTCTGGGCGGTGGGTCAGACCATCAACATCATGACGCTAGGAGGGTTGGCGCTGGCGGTGGGCGTGCTCGTGGATGAAGCGACCGTTGAGATCGAAAACATTCACACGCGAATGCTGCCGGGCGTATCGCGGGCGCGGGCAGTAGTGGAGGCGTGCCAACGGACGGCCATGGCGCGTTTACTCTCGATGTTTTGCATCCTGGCGGTGTTTGTGCCTTCTTTCTTCATGGTCGGCGTCGCGCGGCAACTGTTTGTGCCGCTGTCGTTGGCGGTCGCATTTTCCATGGTGGCCTCTTATCTTTTGTCGAGCAGCCTGGTGCCGGTGTTCTCCGCGTGGCTGATGCGCGAATCGCAGCGGGGCGAAGAGCACGCGGGATTTTTCGGCTGGATGCGGTCCGCATATGAACGCTACCTCGCGGCGGTGTTGCCTTTTCGTTGGCCTATAGTGTTGGGTTATCTGTGGGTGTCTGGCGTGCTCCTTTTTGTGCTGCTGCCGAGTGTGGGCAGCGAATTGTTCCCGGATGCGGACGCAGCGCTGTTGCGCCTGCGGCTGCGCGCTCCGGCCGGCACACGCATTGAGGAGACAGAACGAATCGTGCTGCGCGCGCTGGACGCGATCGGACAAGCCGCCGGCAGAGGCAACGTAGCGATCAGCAGCGATTTTATCGGGCTTGTTCCATCAAGCTATCCAGTGGATTTGATTCATCTGTTCACCAGCGGTCCCCAGGAGGCCATCATTCAAGTTGCGTTGAAACCCAATACGCCGCGCGGCGAGGACTTACGGGAGAAAATCAGGGAGGAGCTGCGGCGCCAGTTGCCGGAGTGTTACGTCTCCTTTGAAGCAGCCGATATCGTCTCCCAAGTTATGAGTTTCGGATCTCCCACTCCCATCGAAATAGCAGTGCAGGGTCCGAGTTTGGCCGACGATTATGGCTACGCACAGAAGATCAGGACTGAGCTTGCCAAACTCAGCTTCCTGCGGGATTTGCAGTTCGCGCAGGAATATAACTATCCGACGCTCGACATCAACATTAACCGCGACCGGGCGGGTCAATTCGGATTGACCATGGCGGATGTGGTGCGTTCGATTGTGCCCGCGACCTCTTCTTCGCGGTTCATTGAGCCGAATTACTGGCGGGATCCAAATTCCGGCAATGCGTTTCAAATTCAAGTGCAACTGCCGCGCAATCGAGTGCAAAGCATGGAGGCCATTGGCAGCCTTCCGGTGATGCCGGATGGCCGCGCGGAAATGCAGCTTGACAATATCGCTTCTCTGCAGCAAGGAACGATGCCCGGGCTGATTGAGCGTTTTAACGGGCAGCACATCATCAGCCTGACCGCGAACCTGCACGGCATCGCTCTGGGGCAGGCGGCGCAGAAGCTGAATCAGGCGCTGGCGAAGAGCGGCCCAGCACCGCGCGGCGCAAAGATAGTGATGAAGGGTGAGATTCCGCCGTTAGCTCAGACCATCTCCGGACTGAGAACTGGTTTGCTGCTGGCAGTGGTGGCAATCTTTCTGTTGCTGGCGGCGAATTTTCAATCCGTGCGGCTGTCTCTGGCCATCGTTCTCACCGTGCCCGCCGTTCTTTGCGGAGTTCTTCTCATGTTGCGGATCACCGGAACTACGCTGAACATTCAATCGTTTGTGGGCGCGATTATGGCAATTGGGATCGCCGTCGCGAACTCAATCCTGTTAGTTACCTTTACGGAGCGTGCCAGACGGGAAAACAAAGCTTTGCTTGATGCAGTGCGCGAGGGCGCCGCCAGCCGGCTGCGGGCCATTTTGATGACTGCGGCGGCCATGCTGGCAGGCATGCTCCCGATGGCAATTGGATTCGGCGCGGGCGGGTCGCAAGCGGCGCCACTGGGGCGAGCGGTGATCGGCGGTCTACTTGTGGCCACCTTTGCGACTTTGACTATCCTTCCTTCGATCTATGCCATTTTGCAGGGGAGCGCGTCGCTGGCATCCCCATCACTCAACCCGCTGGATCCTGCGAGCCGGTACTATGAAGCGCGCTAACGCTCTGCTTGCGGCGCTTTGTGTGTCCGCGGTTTTGGCG
Organism: Bryobacterales bacterium; assembly: GCA_963764105.1. Taxonomy (GTDB): domain Bacteria; phylum Acidobacteriota; class Terriglobia; order Bryobacterales; family Bryobacteraceae; genus Bog-105. The sequence goes on along the minus strand of CAVXRP010000021.1, from coordinate 105,577 downwards.
CAAGGCGCTGAGCTTGTACCCGTGATATCGAAAGTGGTGTCGCGAACGATTGAACTACCCGGCGAATTTCTGCCATTCTTGAGCGTCTCCTTACATGCGAAGGTGGCGGGCTATGTTGAGCGCGTACGGGTGGATCGTGGCAGCGAAGTCAAGAAAGGAGAGCTATTGGTTGAATTGAGCGCGCCGGAAATGACCGCGCAGATTGCCGAAGACGAATCTAAGTTGCAAGTGTCCGCGGCAGAGGAAGCGCAAGCCGCCGCGCAACTGGCCGCCGCCCAGAGTACCTTCGAGCGTATGAAGGAAGCGGCCGCAACACCCGGAGCGGTTGGCGGGAACGAATTAGTCTTAGCGGGAAAGCAGGTGGAATCCGACAAGGCTTTGTTGCATTCGCGGCAGCAGGCGAGCAAAGCGGCGGAAGCCGCGGTTCAGTCACTGAAGGATCTGCAATTGTATCTAAAAATCAGGGCGCCTTTTGCTGGATTGGTGACGGACCGCCTGGTGCATCCAGGCGCATTGGTGGGGCCGGGGAACGATGTGGCGCTGTTGACTATCCAACAGGTGTCGCATCTGCGACTCGTAGTGGCCGTACCGGAAGAGGATGTGAGTGGGATAGAGAATGGGGCGCGAGTGACATTTCGCGTACCTGCTTGGCCGGAGCGGGATTACTCAGGGACGATTGCCCGAATCTCCGGAGCGCTCGATCAAAAGACTCGGACGATGGCCGTGGAAATTGATGTGGCCAATCTCGCTGGCTCGCTCGCGCCCGGCATGTATCCGACCGTAAAGTGGCCGGTACGCGATAGGCGGGCTGCTCTGTTTGTGCCCAAGACGAGCGTTGTCACAACCACGGAGCGCGTGTTTGTGATCCGCGATCAGAGCGGACATGCGGAGTGGGTCGATGTCAAGAAGGGTGCGGCCGAGGGAGATCTGGTGGAAGTGTTGGGCCGTTTGCAGGCGGGCGATAAAGTGGTGCGCAGCGCCACCGATGAAATCCGTCCCGGTGCGCCGTTAAGGAGTGAGTAAGGCATCGCGCATGACAGCGCGCGGCGCCGTTTCGCCGGTCCAGATTTCAAATTGGTGCGCGGCTTGTTCGAGAAGCATTTCGATGCCGGGAATCACCGCCAGACCTTGTTCCGCAGCGCGTTTGAGCAGCAGCGTCTCACGTGGATTGTAGACCATATCGAATACCACTTCGGCGGGGATCGCATCGTTGAAGAGGCAGGTTTCAGGGTTGGGAAGCATGCCGAGCGGCGTGGCGTGAACTAAAACATCGAAGTGGCGAAGAGAGGCCTCGCGCACAGTGATGGCTTCCCCTTTTACGGTGGCGGCCAGCGCCTGCGCTTTTTTTAAGTTGCGGCCGGTGATGGTGATATGAGCGGACGCATCACTGAGAGCGATGGCAGCAGCACGGGCGGCGCCGCCATAACCGGCAATGAGAATTGACGAGCGCGCTAAACGTAGATGGCGGGAAAGAGGTTTCAGAACACCTTCCGCGTCGGTGTTGGCGCCTCGCCATTTGCCCGCTTTACGCCAAACGGTATTGACAGCGCCAATGCGTTTGGCAAGGGGAGCAACGATATCCAAATGTTTCAGAATGCGCTGCTTGTGCGGAATGGTGACACTGAAGCCATGCACCGGCATTTTGGCGGCGAACTTCATCCAATCGGGCAGTTGCAGCATGGGTACTAAGAACGGCAGGTAGACGGCATCGATGCGGCGCGCGCGGAAAGCCCGATTGTGGATGAGCGGCGATTTGGAGTGGGCCACGGGACTGGCAATCACGCCATAGAGATGAGTCTGTTTGGTGAGTTTCTCCGAGCGGTAGAGTCCGCGCATCAGTTTCGCGGAGATTTGGCCGGGCGCGGTGCCGCTTTCGGTCATCGGTGCTGCGTAAGTAAAGAGGCTGGCAAACGGTGCAACCAGAATGCGCGAGGCCAAACCGATTTCAGACATGCCTATGGCGATGAGGGAACGATCATGATGGCTGCGAGCGAACTCACACAAACGAAGGTTGTCGGTTGGCTTGCGGACCGTGGTGGCGATTTTGTAGACGTCCGCATTCTGCTTGATCAGACGCCGCAGAATGGGTTCGAGCACCGGCGTCTTTTCGAAATTGTGATAAGAAACGCACACCGGGCCGAGTTCACGGAGTTCCGCTACCGCGCGTTTGAGTTTTTCGGCCGATTCGACTTCGAGATCGACGAAGGTGGCGCCAGCGTGCAAAGCATCTTCGAGAACTTCGATTTGACGATCGAGCGAACCTTTGAAGCGGCCTGTGGCGCTGTGATGGCGGCAGGTGGCGAGAACCTGGGCATCGGGATAGCTCTTGCGGAATTCGCGCAGAGCTTCAATGCCAGCGGCGGGATCGGGCAAGTAGTCCAGCCGAAACTCCGTGAACGTGCTGCCGTCTTTATATTCGCGCTCCGCAGCGCAATACAACTGGCTAGCAGTAGGCAGACCCAATGCCACGCAAATACGCGGCAGGGTTCTTGGCAGAGAGGGCATTGAGAAATGGAAGCGCGCTCGGGGCGCGGCGCGCTTAGATCAGTATGCTATACCGACTTCTTGATTCGGCAGGCGGCCGCGAAAGCAAACGCGATGGCCAGCAACGCTTGGCAGTTAGGTTCCGGCGCGCTTACTGGAATCACCGCGACTCCAGATCCTGGATACAAGGCGCCAGTTGAGAACTCGCTCAAAAGGACACCGCTGGCGGAAAGATCTTCAACCTCATTGTTAGCGGAATCGGCGATCCAAAAGCTATTGTTGAAAGAATCATACGATACACCCGATAGGCCGTTCACAGCGTTGGTTTGAATGAAGCCTAGCGAAGCGCCTGTCGTGGAATATTCGTACAGCCGGCCAGAGCTGTAGTCGGCCAGATAGAGCGTTGTTCCGTTCGACGCGATGCCGTTCCAGCCAAGAGGAGTGGCGGGCGTGGATGCGAGATTAATCGATTGTTGGAGTACACCGCTGGTGGAATAGACACCGACGGCTGTCGACTCGAAGGTGAGCGTGAGCAGATTGCCGTTCAATGAGCCAAGCCCGTTGAGGCCGACGGCGCCGATATTGAACGAGGATAACGCCGTCCCGGTCGCCAAGTCGATCCGACTGACGGCGCCGGAGCCGTCACTGACGTAAAGATTTCCGTTCAGCACAGTGAGGTTTTCCGGCAGATCGTTGAGTCCGCTAATGGCCAACGTTTGGCTGGTCAGTCAGATTTCGTAGCTTCGGCGATGGTGCCGGTTCCCACGGGGAACAAGGCTTGCATGACGAGCAACGAGCCGGGAGTCAAAGTGAACGGGCTCGCATCGAGCGTTCCGAAACAAGATATTAATAAACCAAAGAGGAGAGCAAAGCGCATGAGTGTCCTTTCGACGAGCACTCAGATCAGTATGCTATACGTCGTGAGCGAATTGTTGAGCGCGAGGAAGGCAGGAAAAATTTGCGACGTTTCATGCAGGTATTCGTTATAGCGTTGGGCGGGCTGGTCTGGGGACAAGCGGGAGGCGGCGGGTATGACCAGCCATTCCGGCCGCAGTTCCATTTTTCGCCACGCGAGCATTGGACGAACGATCCGAACGGCTTAGTGTACTTTGAGGGCGAATATCATTTGTTCTTCCAATACAATCCCTTCGGCGACGTTTGGGGCCATATGAGCTGGGGTCACGCGGTGAGCCGCGATTTGCTGCATTGGGAAGAACTGCCGGTTGCGCTTAAAGAGGAAAACGGCGTGATGATTTTCACCGGTAGCGTGGTGGTGGATAGAACGAACAGCAGCGGGTTCTGCCAAGGCGGCAAGCCGTGCATGGTGGCGGTCTGGACCGGCCATACTTCGGGGACGGCGACGAAGCCGGCGTTGCAAACGCAGAATGTCGCCTATAGTAACGACCATGGACGAACGTGGACGAAATATAGCGGTAACCCGGTTTTGAATCTCAACATGTCGGACTTTCGCGACCCGAAGGTTTTCTGGTCGACACAGGGGAAGCGCTGGGTGATGGTGGTAGCGCTGCCGAACGACCACAAAGTGTTGCTCTATGTATCGGCGGATTTGAAAAAGTGGAACCGGCTGAGTGAGTTCGGACCGGCGGGCGCGACGAGTGGGCAATGGGAGTGTCCGGAGTTATTTGAGTTGCCGGTCGACGGCAAGCAGGAAACGCGCTGGGTGTTGAAGGTGGGATTGAATCCAGGCGCATTGCAGGGAGGTTCGGGAGAACAATACTTCATTGGACGCTTTGACGGAGATCGCTTCCAGAACGATAATCCTGCGGAGACAACCTTGTGGACCGATTACGGGAAGGACTGCTATTGCGCGTTGACCTTTAACGATCTTCCAAAGACGATTACGCCGACGATGATCGGTTGGATGAGCAACTGGCAATATGCCCGGGACGTGCCTACGAGTCCATGGCGCGGGCAAATGACGCTACCCCGCAAGCTAGCGCTGCATAGAACGGCAGAGGGGATTCGACTCATACAGCAGCCCGTCGATAGCTTGCGTACTTTGCGGGACGCGCCTAACCCTGTGCATGAGACGATGACGGGAACGGGGCACCAGTTCCAGTTCACTTCGATTATTCCGCTAGATACGGCTCAGGAGGTGGGTTGGAAAGTGCTGGCAAAGAACGGCACGTTCACGAGCATTGGATATGACCGGGTGAAAGGCTTGCTGTATGTGGACCGGACGCACTCGGGCGACGTGGGATTCAGTAAGGATTTTCCAGCAAGAACGGAAGCGCCGCTCAAGCTGAATGCCAACCGGTTGCGCTTAGACGTAGTGGTGGATCGAGACTCAGTGGAGGTGTTTGCGGAAGGCGGACGGGTCACTATGACCAATCTGGTTTTTGCTCCACAGGACGCAGACGATTTGGAGTTTTATGCGAAGGGTGGATCGGCGGGAGTGGTGGCGGGGAGTTTGTGGAAGGTCCGTTCAGCGTGGGTGAAAAGTGGCCAGTGAGCGCCAGCCCGACCACTTCTCTGGGGTGGTCGCTTAATAGAGAATCGTTCCCTGCGCGGAAGCCGCCAGAGGCAGCGAGTGAAAAGGTGCGAACGGGATGAGCGTCGGGTAGCGAATGGATACGTTCACAGTCACGGTGCTACCGGTGATGGCGTCCGGCAGCCAAGTACTGCTGACGTTAATCGAGCTGGCAGGCACGCCCCATACCAGCGGCGTCACGATGTTGGTTAAGGTAACGTTAGTGCATGGACCGAAAGCGACGGCTCCATGCACGATCGCATAGCGCACCGCGACCTGGCTAGCATGCACGGCATTGCAAAACACAAAGAAGTAGATAGAGATCTGCGCACAGCCAAACATCAATAACAGGAACAGAGGTAGGACAAGTGCGAATTCCACCAAGGAACTGCCCCGTGCCAAAGCACCGCGCCCGCGGTTTGGTTGTGGCATTAGCGCGCCCTCAGGGTGGCACTGCCATTCAGCTGAATCATGAGCGGAATACCGGAAAAACGGAACAAAAGCGGTACGGTGGCGCTGGTTTGCGTTTGAACGTATTGGATGGGAAGGTCATATGTGTTGCAGGTGGTTGTGCAGCTCACCACGCCTCCGCCGGCTGAGCAGGCGCACCAAGTGGAAGCATTGACAGTCAATCCGCTGATGCTATAACTGGCTTTGACGGCGGCAGCCGTCATCCCCGCCGTATCGTTAGCGTTGCCCTCCGCCGCTCCGTAACGCGCACCTGCCTCGGCAGATCCGGAAAGCAGCATAGACTTTGCGATCGCCAGTGAAAAATCGACTACGCCGAGGAATAGCAATAGCAGCGCTGAAATGCACACCGCGAATTCGATAATGGCACTTCCACGTTCCTTAGGCAATCGCGTCATTGAACGAGAACTCCATCGTCGTAGTGATAAGGAGACACGCCGCCAAGCACCGAGTACTCGGTTGAAATCCAGGTGGCGGCGCCATTTGAGGAGCCGTATTGATAGAAGCTATCGACTACTAATCCGCTGTAGTTATTATCCGTATATAGGCAATTGTTGAAGGAGAGGCCGGTGTTCAGTACGTACCATATGCCGTCACCTGCGACATAAGTGTTCACGAAACGCAAGCCATAAGAGCCATGTGCGATCCAATTGCGATCTCCGAAGACGGCGATGCCGGGTATACGACCTCCGGCAGAACTGGTGGGCGCCTCCAGCAGAAGATTCGAAGAAAACTGGGAATTGCTGGGAGCCGAGCCTGTAACGGAAATAGCTCCATAACCCGATCCCCCGCCGGACGTGAAGTAGAGAGTGACTCCCGACATACCGTCCACCGTACTATTCGTCATCGATAGGCCACCTGTGATGATATAGAGGCCGGCACTAAGAACAACCGTGGCGTTGTTAAGAGCGAGCCCTCCACAATAGGTGCCGGGAGACAAGTTATAACCTCCATTCGAAAGGGATACGTTGCGGTAAGTGCAGGAAGAAAAGGTGGGCGCGCTGAGATAGGCGAGCGGATCGTTTTTTGAAGCGGCGTTGAATTTTGCGGGCGTATAGACAGTACCACTCGAAAGGTTCCCGCTAGAGGGTCCGACCACCCTAGTCCGAACGTCGTCCAAGTTGGAGTAACCATCAACTGCCAGATTGTACCCGCTCGCCGTATTGATGTAAATTCCGCAGGAACCATGAAATGAAGTAGAAGCCAACCAGAACGTGCCATTGGAAGGGCTGGCGGGATTCATGATCCAAACGCAGGTGGGGATTACTCGGGCGACCGCCGTAGCCGCGACGGTGGATCTCCCGCCGTTGACCAAGCCCATAAAGATGTTATTGACACTTTGCGTCACAGTGGCTTGCACCGACCGGTAATCAATAAAGCCATCGGAAGTAGCCGGATTTCCCAGCGTAACGGTGGCGCCGTTTACACCATTGGTAAACCCGTTCACAGTCGCTTGTGCTTGCCCGGCTGTTGCCCAAGAACTCTTGTTTCGAGCCGTTTCGTACATCGCTTCCTGGGCAGCCGCATCGGCTGCCTGCTGCAGCCGCTGTTGCCGCCATTCTAAGATCCCGGTGTCGAGGGCTAGGCCGGCAATCAGGAATAGAGTAAACAAAAAAAGAACGTAGTTGAGCAGCATTCAGTCAGATCGGTGTGCGCAGGAGAGCTTCTCATTGGGGGAATCGGCAAAAGTAGGCGGAACCTTTAGCCATTCTTGCAATGTCCCGGACCTGGTCTCACCGGTGCGCAAATTTGCCGCTTATCATCCGTCTGCCCAATATCTGCGTACCTGAGGATGAGTGCGGAAAGCTTGCAAAATAGCGATCCAAGCTCAGAGGAAACCTAAAACTATGAAATTTCTTTCGCTAGCTTTCGCCACACTTACATTGAGCGCCAGTCTCGTCCTCGCCGCACAAGATCCGATGGTGGGCGGGGCAAAGATGTACGCCAACAAAGACATCATCGACAACGCCGTCAACTCAGCCGATCACACCACGTTGGTGGCGGCGGTGAAGGCTGCCGGTTTAGTGGACACGTTGAAAGGCGCCGGGCCTTTCACCGTTTTTGCTCCAACCAACGAAGCCTTCGCTAAGCTGCCCGCTGGCACGGTGGACACCTTGTTGAAGCCTGAGAACAAAGAGCTCTTAACTAAAATCCTGACGTATCATGTAGTCGCCGGGCGGCTCAGTGCGGCGCAGATCAAGAAAATGGTTAAGGCGGACGGCGGTTCAGCCATGCTGAAAACGGTGGAGGGTGGTACTCTTACCGCCACCATGGATAACGGCGATCTCGTCCTCAAGGATGAGAAAGGCATGGAAGCTCACATTACCATCGCGAACGTGTTTCAATCGAACGGCGTGATCCACGTGATCGATACGGTTCTACAACCCAACTAAGAAGGCTGATCGGGAGCCAGCCGCCAGCGGGTCAGCTGAAAGCTCGCCCGCTGGCAAGAATGGCCGCCTTGACCGGGAGGTCACGAGCGCTCCGAAGTAAAGGCGCTAAGGTAATCTCAAGAGGGAACAGGTCACATTTGGCTGTCACGGACGATCACGACATAGCCGCGCGCCTCAAACAACGCGACGCCAACGCCATGGCTGAGCTGTACGACAAATACGGCGGCTTGGTTTATTCGGTGATTTTGCGCTCCGTTGCCAACCAGGCAACGGCCGAAGATTTGGTCCAAGAAACATTTCTGCGGATTTGGAATCGGATACACACGTTCGATGTAGAGCGTGGACGGTTGGAAGGTTGGATTGTGACGATCGCGCGCAACAGGGCGATTGATTACTTACGTTCTTTGCGCAGCCAACCGGGAGAATCGACAACCACTTTGGAGGATTTAGAACACTCAGGTTTGTTTGTAACGAAGGAAACAGAGGCCGACCGGCTCACGCGCCGTAAAGCAGTGGGCGCGGCTTTGGGAAGTCTGAATGAGGAGCAGCGTGAAGTCCTGGAATTAACCCACTTCCAGGGACTAACGCAAACCGAAATCGCCGCACGGCTGCATAAGCCTCTCGGCACGGTGAAGAGTTTGGTCCGCAGCGCATTGAAGGTGTTGCGGGCGAGCGCAGTGGGAGCAGCGGGGTCGCGATGAATCAAAATCCAGATCAATTTACCGACCTCTGCGAACTATACGCCTTGGGTGCGCTCGAGCCTGAGGAACGGGTTGGATTTGAGAACCACCTAGCCGGTGGTTGTGACGAGTGCCGCGCCGGATTGGAACGGGCCATTGAGTTGAACGAAATGATTATAGGCGCCACCCCACAAACCAAGCCGAGCGCGCAATTGCGCAGCCGGGTCTTGGCCGGGTTTGGCCGGCCCGTGAAGGAGCGGCGCCACACGTTTAACAAGGCCTTTGCGCTCGCCGTGGCCGCAATGATTGTTTTCTTCGCAGCGTGGTTCGCGGAACGCAACCAGCGGATCGCCGAGCGCGTAGAGCTGGCTCGGCTGCGGGAGATTGAGCAAATTCTGCAGGCACCCGACACCAAGCAAGTCACTTTCGGGCCGCAACCCGCCGCACCGCATGGCAGCATCTTCATACAGCAAAAGGTGGGCATGATCCTGATTGCCGATGGTTTGCCTGCGCCGCCTGCGGGCTGGACCTACGAAAGCTGGGTGGTTCCGAAGAACGGAGCGCCCGTGCCGATAGAAGCCTTCCAGGCAGCCGATGGCCGCGGCATCAGCGTTCTGCGATCGCCTCTGCCGATTGGCGATTTGAAGGCGGTCGCGGTGAGCTTGGAGCCGGCCAACGTGCCGGTGAGCAAGCCGACCAAACTCGTATTCGCCGCGCCGCTCGGTTAAAACTGCGGCAGCGTGGCGATCGAATCGGCGTTGTCAATCTGTCAAAACCGGACCGTAACCGATATTTCCGTTTTCGGCTCACCGCAGACGTGTCGCATATTTATTCGCTATAGTAGAAGATATGGCGGAGCGCAGTTACCTGGGCGAGTTCGAACTGATGGTCATGCTGGCGTTGCTCCGTTTGCGCGATGAAGCCTACGGGGTTCCGATCTCGCGGGAACTGGCCCATACGACAGGCAGAGAGGTCACGTTGGGCAGCGTGTATGCCGCACTGGAAAGGCTGGAGCGGAAGGAGATGGTTTCATCCAGGCTGGCTGATCCGACTCCCGAGCGCGGTGGCCGGGCCAAACGCTACTTCACAGTGACGCGGCAAGGATTGCACGCGGTGCGCGCAACCCGGACGGCACTGGAGCAATTGTGGCGTAAATTACCGGTCTTGAGAGGACAGACAACATGAACAAGGATATGGCCAGGGCAAAGGCTTTTGCACTGTGGCTTTTGCAGCATGTGGGACCGCGCGAGAACCGGGAAGCTCTGATTGGCGATTTGCTGGAGCGGGCTGCGGAGGGCAGATCCGCGACATGGTTTTGGCGCGAGGTTTCGAGCGCGCTGGCAGCGGGGATACGGATGCCATGGAAGGATGCTGGATTGGCGTTGTTAGGGCCAGTGCTGCCAATCTTGCTTTGGCGCCCTCTGCTGCCGATCTCGCTTTGGCGGTTACCCAATCCCTTTCTGGACGGCTTTGGTAGTTTGGCTCTGCGCTGGAGTTGGCCACTCTGGGCGGTTTTTGACTGCGGGTTGAGATTGGTTGAGCTTACTGGTCTTCTGATGATCGAAGCGATCGCGCTTCTAGCATTCCAGCGGGCGCTTAGTTGGGCGAATGTTGGGAGAGCGGTCTTGATCATTTTTCCGATATTGTCAGCAGGCTTGTTTTTGTCCGTTGAGCTAGACGAACATCTTCCGCGCCAGATTGAGACTGCCGCGGCGCAGATGCCGTTTTTTTTGCGCCATTTTAGCCGCGCTCTTATCGAGTAGGCGAGGGCGTCTTGAGACACCGCCGCGGGGTGCGGCTTTACCACACATTGCGCCGTGAAAGGGAGCCCTTGCCGCGACTCTCCCGAAGCGCGACACCCTGTGCCGTCAATTACTGTTGTTGATTTCGGCTTCCGTCTCGGCGTGCTTGGGTCGCAGGCTCGTCTTTTCTTCAAGGAACTTCAAGAGCGTGGAATCCACACTGGGCTTGAAGTCTCCGATTTCAGCCGATGACCATTTGCGCCTGTCGACAAAGTTGAGCACGCAACCTGCCCATTCCGATTTCGAAATCCAGCAATCATTTTCTGCCCTTTGTCGATTTGGATAAACTCAAACGTCGTAGCCATAGGAGACAACATCATGCAATATCTACTTTTGATCTATGAAGACGAGAGTCGTTTCGCAAAAGGCTTCGAGTCAGCCGAGTTCGCGGAATACGCCGACTTTGGCAAGAAACATGCGTCGGCCATTAAATCCGGCCAAGCACTGCAGCTGACTAACGTAGCAAAAACGGTTCGGGTACGCGACGGCAAGGCCCTGAACACCGATGGACCCTTCGCCGAAACCAAGGAACAACTGGGCGGTTATTACCTGATTGAAGCGGAGAGCATGGACGCGGCCACCTCCATTGCGGCCGGCATACCAGGGGCGCGCTACGGCTCAATTGAAGTCCGCCCCGTGATGGTATTCTCGTAATCTTTGGAGCACCGCAAATCAGAGACCCAGGAGATTATGATGAGTTCAAGTTTTTCTTCTCTCACCTCGACGCAAACTTTACCGGCGGAACAGATCGCCGAAGCGTCCCGCTACCTGGAAGACACACGCAATGTCTTGGTGGATGCGATCGTGGGACTTTCCGCCCAGCAGTGGGAGTTCAAGCCGGCTCCGGACTGTTGGTCCATCGCTGAAATCGTGGAGCACCTGGTGATCATCGAAGGGCGCGTTCACGGAATCATCTTAAAAATAGGCGATGCTCCGGAGCCGCCGCCGGACTGGGACCGGGCCGAAATGGATGCACGCATTCTGCGGGAAGTGCCGGACCGCTCCTCCAAGATCCAAGCACCGCCCGTTCTCTGCCCGACCGAGGCTTGGAGCAGAACGGAAGCGTTGGAGCGTTTCTTCAAGACTCGCGAGCGGACGATCCAACTCCTGGCCGCGCCTTCACTCCGCGGACATGTCTTGCCCCACCCCATCATGGGGCTTTGGGACGGCTATCAATGGCTGGTGGCGGCCGGCGCGCATGGGATGCGGCACACCGGGCAGATTCTGGAAGTGAAAAGCGCGCCGAATTTTCCGCAGCGGGCGAATGGCGCTCCCGTACGAGCGTCAGAGTGAGCGACCGATGCATTACATGATGCTCATCTACTCGCGGGAAGACGAGGCCGCAACGCCCGCCGAACTTCAGGCCGTTGGCGCCCAGCATCGCGCCTTGATGGACGAGGCCGGCCGCATGGGAATTTTCCGTGCGGCCGATCCTCTCGAATCAAGCGCCACGGCCACCACCGTGCGGGTGGACAACGGCAAGGTCATGATCACCGACGGTCCTTTTGCCGAAACGAAAGAACAGCTGGCAGGTTACTATATTCTCGATTGTCAGGATCTCGACGAAGCGCTCGCCTGGGCGGCCAAAATTCCCACTGGATGCCAGGGCGGAGCGGGTTGTGTTGAAGTTCGCCCCCTCCGGCAAATGCCCAAGCCAGCGAGTGAATGAGCGAGGCGGCGGCCATCGTCGAGTCCGTCTTTCGCAACGAGTCGGGACGCATCATTGCCGGCCTGATCCGGTCGGCCGGTTCGTTTGAGCGCGCGGAGGAGGCCCTGCAGGACGCCTTTGCCGCCGCCATGGCAAGCTGGCAATCGCAGGGCATCCCGGACAATCCCGCCGCTTGGATCACCGCGGCGGCTCACCGCAAGTTGATCGATTACGCGAGGCGCGAGCACACCCGCCGGAGTAAAGCCGACGAATTGCTTCATTACGGAGAGTCGAGGTATGAGGCGCGGGACGAAGACATGAGCGGGTACTGCGAAGACGATCGCTTGCGGCTTATCTTCACTTGCTGCCATCCAGCGCTGAATCAGGAGGCGCAGGTTGCGCTCACCTTACGTACTCTGGGTGGACTCACGACACCGGAGATCGCACGGGCGTTTCTCCTTTCGGAGGCGACTCTCGCCCAGCGACTGACGCGCGCCAAACGGAAGATTCAGCGAGCCCGCATCCCGTACGAAGTTCCTCCTGCGGAGCATCTGGCGGAACGTCTTTCGGCTGTTCAATCGGTGCTGTATCTCATCTTCAATGAAGGCTATGTGGCTACCGCCGGGGACAGTCTGGTGCGCTTCGAGCTATGCACTGAGGCCATCCGTTTGGCGCGGGTGCTTTTGGAACTGATGCCGGAGAACCCGGAGAACCTCGGATTACTGGCTCTCATGCTGCTGCATGACTCCCGCCGCGACGCCCGCTCGATGGGGGATGGCCAGTTGGTAACGCTTGAAGAGCAGGACCGGTCACGCTGGCGGTGGGATCAGATTGCGGAAGGCAAGCAACTGGTGGAACGCGCATTGAGGTTGCGGAGTGCAGGGCCCTATCAGATTCAGGCAGCTATTGCTGCCGTTCACGCCGAGGCGCTAAAAGCGGAGCATACGGACTGGAAGCAGATTGCGGCCCTTTACGCCGTTCTCGGCACGAAGCAACCTTCGCCGATCGTGTTTCTAAACCATGCGGTCGCGATCGCTATGAGTGAAGGCCTCGATCGCGGCTTGGCACTCGTTGAGGATCTCGGTTCTGCGGGAGATCTCGATCATTATCACCTCTTTCACGCCGCTCGTGCCGACCTCCTACGTCGCATGGGGCGCACTCAGGAGTCAGTGGAAGCCTACCAACGCGCGCTGGCGCTCACTACGAATTCGGTGGAACGCCATTATCTGCAGCGCCGCATCGCGCAGGTATCAAACGCAATGTATATCTGAATGCCATCGGCTGAATAGCGTTCGAAATCGGCCGTAAACGCACGCCGCGGATTCGTTCGGCTAGCAAAATATTCGTACACAGCCATCCAGGCCGCTCGAATGGCCTCGGGCGTAGGGCTATCGACGGGAAAGACCAAGTACTCGGCGGCCGGAATTGCGACGCCGCGCAAGCCTTCCGGAAGCGACTCGAAGCCACTCACCGGCTTGCCGAGAATTACATCATATGCCCCGGTGTGATCACTCTCGTAATTGGTATAGATCGAGAACGTTAGACTGTGATCGATCCGTTCACAAGGGTCTTCTCGGCGGTCTCGCTAAACTTGTGCCAGAGCGGACCGATGCGGCCTTGTCCCGACATCTCGAAAGGGTTGTTTGTGCGAGTCGTAAAGCCGACAACCTTAAACGCCGGCAGGCTTACGGTATTTTCGAGCATCCATTCCTTCCCTTGCGAGCTACTTCGCTTGATACGCAATCTTCCCACCTACGATCGTGTAGACGGTCCGAGCAGCGGGGATTTCGTCCGCCGGGATGGTGAGAATATCCCGCGAGAGGACAGTGATATCGGCGAGTTTGCCGGTGACAAGCGATCCCTTTTGATCATCCTCGAAAGCGGCATAGGCATTGCTGAGAGTGTAAGATTTCAGCGCTTCCATGCGCGTCATGCACTGCTTGGGATAAAAGAGCGAGCCGTCTTTGGTCTTGCGCGTGACAGATGCGTAGTAACAGGCGATGGGATTGACTTCTTCCACCGGCGCATCGGTTCCATTGCCTACCACCGCGCCGGAATCGAGCAGGCTCCGCCACACATATGCGCCCGCGGCGGCGCGTTTCTCGCCCAGGCGGAGAATCACAAAGGGTGCGTCGGAGGTACAGTGAATACCCTGCATAGCAGCAATGACGCCGAGTTGACCGAAGCGCGGAATGTCGGCCGGATCAAGGTGTTGCGCGTGTTCAATGCGCCAGCGCAGATCGTGTTTGCCGGGGTGCGCTTTAAATGCGGCTTCATAAACGTTCAGCACTTCGCGATTCGCGCGGTCGCCGATGGCGTGCACGCAAAGCTGGAAACCGTTGGCGATGGCGATCTCGGCGGTTTCGCGAATGGTCTCCATCTTCTCGGTGTTGATGCCGGTGCTTGCAGGGAGGTCCGAATAAGGCTCGAGCATCCACGCGCCGCGTGAACCGAGCGCGCCGTCGGCGAAACGCTTGATGGCCCGCACGGTGAGGTGGTGATCGGCAAAATCTTGCAGACGATAGCTTTGGATGTCAGCGGCCAGTTTGGCATTCGATTCGTTGAGCATCATCCAAAGGCGCAGGTCAAGGTTGCCCTCGGCAGCCACGCGCTTGATGAGGTCGATTGTGCCAAAAGACGAACCGGCGTCTTCGAACGTGGTGATGCCGTTGGCCAGGCATTCGCGGGAGGCGAATTCGACTTTTCTGCGGTCGTCGGCTTCGACTTCGGCCGGCGAGCGCTTGGAGAGATAGGCCTCGTAAGCAGGGTGCAAAAGACCTTGCGCCCGCTCGTTCAGCAAACCCGTAGGCTGGCCGTTGGCATCTTTGAAAATTTCTCCGCCGGGAGGGTTGGGCGTACTGGCGGTAATTTCGGCGGCTTTCAGCGCGGCAGCGTTCACCATGGAAGCATGGCCGCTGGCGTGTTCCAACCAAACCGGATTGTTGGGCGACACTTTGCTAAGTTCGGCATGCACGGGGAAGCCCTGCACGTTGGGTTGCGGAGGTTTGTCCCATTTGGATTGATGGAAGCCGCGGCCCATGATCCAAGTGCCGGGTGGAACGGTTTTGGCGGCAGCGGCCACCATGGCGACGATGTCATCCCAATTGTGCGCCGTCCGCAAGTTGAGACTCACTTGCGCTTCGCCAACGGCCATAAAGTGGCCGTGGCCTTCTATGAAACCGGGAATCGCGAGCTTGCCTGCTAGATCAATCACGCGCGTAGCGGGACCTCTAAGACTGGGGGCGTCCGCAGCCGCTCCGACGGCGACGATACGGCCGCCGCTCATCGCGATGGCATGAACTTCGGGCTGCGCGGGATCGAGAGTGACGATTTTGCCGTTGCGCAGGATCAGGTCGGCGGGAGTTTGGGCGAATAGCGAAACGACAGAGGTGAGTAAAAAACAGAATCGGAACATCGAACGGCCATCGTATCAGGCCTCACGGCGCACGCGCACAACAAGATAAACGACGATGGCGATGTTCACAATGAGAACGACGATTTTGACCGGAGTGACGTGCTTCGCGATCTCATAAACTTCCAGCGGCAGCAAGCCGCCGGTGGTAATGATGGTGAGGTATTCAGCCCAGCGGCGGCGCAGGATGAGCCCGGTGCCTTCGGTGAGAAACAGCGCGGCATAGATAAAGGTGCCGGCGCTGAGCGCTTTCAGTTGATGAGGAGTAACTCGAAAGGCGCGTGAGAGGAGCGCGTGCACATGGCGGTTATCGGGATCGACGCGCAGAATGTTGACCCAGTGCTCGATGGACTGGGCGAGATCGCGATGCAGAAAGCGCAGCGCGCCGATGCCGACCGCGAGCAGCGCGACGCCCTTCAGAAGCTTGAACAGACCGATGAGCAGCAAGGTAACGGAATTTTTTCGCGATTTCACTCAGCACATAATGGCATATACGGCATATGAAACGTTCGGGCTTTGCCGATCTACCATTGCACGGCGGGCGCGTGCCGCCATGGCTGGCGGAGCGCATGCAGAAGTTGGGTTCGGCCATTGTCGAAGCGATTGTTCATCACCACGGCACAGCCGAGTTTCTATCGCGGATTAGCGACCCATTCTGGTTTCAGGCTTTGGGCGCCGTAATGGGGATGGACTGGCACTCATCGGGGATCACTACTTCGGTGCTTGGCGCGTTGAAGCGCGGTTTGAATCCGCAAGCGCAGGAGTTAGGACTGTACTTTTGCGGTGGGCGCGGCAAGCAATCGCGTAAGACACCGGAAGAGCTGCTGGCTGTAGCGGAGAGGCGGAGTTTGGACGGCAACGAACTGGTGCGCGCCAGCCGCTTAACGGCTAGGGTTGACAACAGCGCGATTGGCGATGGTTTTCAAATCTATCTCCATTCCTTTGTGGTCTCGGCGGCGGGCGATTGGGCAGTGGTTCAGCAAGGCATGAACGATGCGACTGGCTTAGCGCGGCGCTACCACTGGCATTCGGCAACGGTGAAAGATTTCGTGTGCGAACCGCATAGCGCGATTGTGGGTGAATCCACGGGCGAGATTCTGAACCTGGTGGATCGGCGCGCGCAAGATGCGCAGCAAGCTCTTTTGACGATTGCCGGGCAAGCGCCCGATCTGACATTGCGCGATGTCCGCTATTTGCAAATGCCGCGCGGGCACGAGGTGCGGGCGCGCGATGTGGATTTGCAGCGCTTAGGGGCGGTGCTGGCAGTGAGTTATGACCGGCAGTTGCGGGATTTCGCTTCGCTGCTGCTGGTCGAGAATTTGGGTCCCCGCACGCTGCAAACACTGGCTATGGTCGCGGAGGTGGTGCATGGCGCGCCGAGCCGTTTCTCCGATCCGGCACGCTTTTCCTTTGCGTTAGGCGGCAAGGATGGGCATCCGTTCCCAGTGCCTTTGAAGACCTATGATGAGTCACTGAGCGTGCTGCGCCGCGCGCTGGATGCGGCGAAGCTCGGGCATACTGAAAAGGTGGACGGGCTCAAGCGGCTGGACAATCTAGTGCGCACAGTGGAGCGGCGCTCTGCTCCAGAGGCGAACTTCGAGCGGGTGGTTAAACATGAACGCGCCATCTCTCCCGCCTTAAACGGACGAACAGTGAAAGGGCAGATGAGTCTGTTCTAGTTCGTCTCTGGCGACAGGTCGGTGAGCTTCACTTCCACCGGCTTCACATGCCAGATATCATCCGAATACTCGCGTATTGCGCGGTCGGAGGAAAACTTACCCATTCTAGCCGTGTTGAGAATCGACATGCGAGTCCAATGATCGCAATCGAGGAACGCCTGGTCGATGCGATCCTGGCAGTCGATGTATGACTGAAAGTCGGCCAGGAGCATGTATGGGTCGCTTGAGAGCAACGAGTCAATCAGCGGCTTGAACAACCCTTGATCGCCCCGCGAGAAACGGCCGGAGGCAAGCTCGTCGATCACCTCCTTCAGCGCGTCGTTCGAGTGATAGTAAGCGCCTGGGTTGTAGCCTGCTGCTTTAGTGGCGTAAACCTGGTCGGCCGTGAGGCCGAACAGAAAGAAGTTCTCGGCGCCCACTTCCTGGCGAATCTCGATATTCGCGCCGTCCAGCGTTCCTACCGTCAGCGCGCCATTCATGGAAAATTTCATATTGCCCGTGCCTGACGCCTCTTTGCCGGCGAGGGAGATTTGTTCGGAAAGATCGGCTGAAGGGTAGACCCGCTGGCCGAAGGTGACATTGTAATCAGGCAGGAAGACGACACGCAGGCGGCCGGCCACATCATTGTCGGTATTGACTACCTCAGCCACGGAGTTGATCAACTTTATAATCAACTTCGCCATGAAATAACCCGGCGCCGCTTTACCGCCGAACAGGAACGTGCGGGGCACAATATGCGCCGCGGGATCGCGTTTAATGCGGTTATAGAGCGCAACGATATGCAGCACTTTTAAATGCTGGCGCTTGTATTCATGAATGCGCTTCACCATCACGTCAAACATCGACGCCGGATCTACCACCGCTCCGGTTTTCTTGGCGATATAGTCCACCAGGTCGCGCTTGACCGCATGTTGTGTGGTGCGCCATTCTTCGAGGAAACCGGCATCGCCAATGTGATTTTCCAGCGTGCGTAGTTGGTCGAGATTGGCAACCCAGCCGTCGCCGATTTTGCGGGTAATGAGTCCAGCCAGGCCGGGATTCGCCAGCGCCATCCAGCGCCGCGGCGTCACCCCGTTGGTCTTATTGCTGAAACGTTCCGGATACATTTCATATAAATCGTGCAGCACGTCCCGCTCGAGCAATTCAGTGTGCAGTTCCGCCACTCCGTTGATGGCATGGCTTCCCACTGCGGCTAAGTACGCCATGCGGACATAGCGCTCGCCCGATTCATCAATGAGAGACAAGCGGCGCACGCGGTCATTGTCGCCCGGAAATTTTGCCTTCACCTCATCCAAAAATCGCCGGTTAATTTCATAGATGATTTCCAAATGCCTGGGTAGAACTTGTTGGAATATGGTCAGGCTCCATTTTTCCAGGGCCTCTGGGAGGAGGGTGTGATTGGTAAAGCCGAGAGTCTTCTTAGTGGTCTCCCATGCGGCCTCCCACGGAACCTCGTGCTCATCCACAAGCAACCGCATCAGTTCGGGCACTGCAATGGACGGGTGGGTATCGTTCATCTGGATGGCCCACTTGGCGTGAAACTCTTCGAGCGGCCGCTGTTGCGAGAGATGAATGCGAATAATGGTTTGCAGAGACGCGGAGACAAAGAAGAATTGCTGCTCGAGGCGCAGTTCTTTGCCCTTGATGTCTTCGTCGTTCGGGTAGAGAATCTTCGAGATATTCTCCGACTGCATTTTGTCGCGCACTGAGCCAAGGTAATCTGCCGCGTTAAACGCCCGGAAATCGAACGATTCAACAGCCTCCGCTCTCCACAAGCGCAAGCTATTGACAGTATTTGTGTGATATCCAAGGATGGGCGTATCGTACGGAACCGCCTTCACAACGTGGCCGGGAACCCAGCGAACGCGCTGGCTGCCGTGCGCATTTGAATAAGTCTCCGTGTGGCCGCCAAAGGCCACTTCCACTGCGCCCTCGGGACGCGCAATCTCCCAAGGGTTGCCCCATTGCAACCACTTGTCTGTCACCTCCACTTGCCACCCATCGTGAATCACTTGATCGAAAATTCCGAATTCATAGCGGATGCCAAAGCCGATAGCGGGAATTTGCAGCGTCGCGAGTGAATCCATATAGCAGGCTGCCAGACGCCCTAAACCGCCATTGCCCAGGCCAGGCTCTTCTTCCGTATCGATGATTTCCTGCCGGTTCAGCCCGAGTTCCTGCAGCGCCTCGCTCACCGGCGCATCAATGCCCAGATTCAGTAAGTTGTTGCCAAGATGAGGGCCCAACAGGTATTCCGCGGAAAAGTAACATACGATGCGCACATCCTGTTGAGAGTGGGCCTGAATGGTATTCACCCAGCGCTGCGTGAGCCGGTCGCGAATGGATGAGGCAATCGCCAGATAGTAATCCAGAGTGGTGGCGCGTTCGGGACGGCGCGCCTGATCGTAAATCAAGCTGTCGATAAAGGCGCGTTTCAGGTGTTCAACACTCGTACCTGTTCGAGTGTGCTCATGCTTAACGGCGGCCACGGTGGCATTCATTTCAGTTCGGCTCCTGTCCGAAGGGGAAGGTTAAAGCATTCTTCGCGTTAAGGCAAGATGCTTGCGCGTAAATTCGCGAGGTTGTAACCAAAATTCATCTACCGCATTTGGATGCTAGTGACGCAGGAAAAAGTGCGGCTTATCGATACTCGGATCCACCGCTACGTCAAAAAAACCCACCATCATTTCGGCCCAAGTCTGTTCGCCCCAAGTAACGGTGGCGTCGGGATCAGGATTGTGGGAGTTGTTTTTGGAGTTATCGAAAGTCGCAATCGCTTGCAGAACCGTGCCTGCCCTCAACGGAATCGGCGTGGCGAGGCGATAGCTGAGTTGCCAGAAAAAATTGTAATGAGGAATGCGAAGCAAAGTGCGGATGCGGCCATGCGGTTCCACAATGTTGTATTCGAACGTCTTGCCGCGCAGGTGCATATGCGGGAAGAAACTAAGAAGCAAAGCATCGTTTGGAATGGTGCCGTGAACTTCGACACGATAATCGGCGTCACCAGGCGGGATGCTGAAGTGGTCGTTGGTGAGTTGCACAGTGAGGACGCGTTTGTTGGGAGGTTGCGGTGCAAACACCAAGCCAATCCGCGTCGAATCTTCGGTGGCGCGGCCGATGGTTGTGTAGTGCATCTGAAGAACGATGTCGGAGCCGGCGGGGATGAGTTTAGCAAAGCCAGCAGGCCACTGATCGGGCAGGCTGCCGGGCGCGTAGACCAGCAGAATATCGCTAATCGTCCAGAAGGCATCGCGGGGCAGGCTGGCGCTCGCTAAATCGTCGGCGCTAAACGGCACGCCGACGGGTGCATCGCGCAGCCAGGGCGAAGCGGGCGGACGAACGTAAGCCACTGCGTGATGAACGACGGAGCGGTTGCCTGGGCGAATCTCCGACATGGAAACCCAGCGGTCTTCCTTGAAGTGAGTCGGAATGATGATGTATTGGTAAGGCAAGTCGCCCGACGCAGGAAGAGTTTTCGCTTTGGGCATGGAAAACACTATGTCGGGCGGCGCGATATTCCAGCCGGGAGTCTCTTTGGGAGGCGGCGGAGCGCTGGCGGGATCGCCTTCGGGAGCGCGCGTCTCGGCCCAGGCGGCTAACGTGGCGATTTCTTGCGGCGTCAGCGAACGATCGTTGGAGAAATGACCACAGCATGGGTCGGCAAACCAAGGAGGCATCTTGCGCAACGTGGTTTGTTCGCGAATGGCGGCCGCAAAGGGCCGTGTGTGCTGGTAGGAATCAAAAGACATGGGCGCGATCTCGCCGGGCCGATGGCAGCTTTGACAGTGCGTTTCGAGGATGGGCAATACGTCGCGGAAAAATGTCGGAGGTTCAGCCGCTAACCCGGGCAACAGCGCCGTCAAGCTAAGAATTGTCAGTCGAGCTTTTATCTTCGGCGGAGCTGGGACGGTTGGCATAAAAATCAAGCGGCATGCTGGGCCAGAAGGGCTTGCGTTTCTGTTTGCGGGCGGCGGTGCCTTCTTTGAAATCGCCGCTAGCTGTGAGTTTGGCTCGCAAACGTGCGGCGATCTCACCCGCTTCAATCGGAGACTTTCCTTCCGCGTCGCGCACGTACTGCATTCCGAGAGCGATGGCAAGCGGGCTTGATTCGGCAATTTCGCGGGCAGTGTTCCAAGAGGTAGCGGCCAATTCGTCGGCGGAACAGATGCGGTGGACCAGTCCCCACGCGAAGCCTTGTTGCGCGTCAAAATTATCGCCGGTGAGGCTCAGTTGCAGAGCGCAACGTTTGCCGAGAGCCGCTTCAATCGAGCGGTAAATAACGAAAGGCCAAAAACCGATGCGCAGTTCGGGCAGGCCGAAGACCGCATTGGGCGACGATATGACGACATGACCCTGCGCCACCAGGCCAAGCCCCCCAGCCAGGGCGGCGCCATTCACGGCCATCACAATCGGTTTGAGAGACTGTGCGCCCAGGGTGAAAAGCTGTTCATGAACTCTAAGAACCTCTTCCACCGCCGCTGCTTCCGACAAATCCATGCCCGAGCAGAAAACGCTGCCGGCGGCACTGATGAGGATGCAACCGATATCGGCGCGTGATTGCGCGGAACGAACAGCTTCCACCAGCTGCGTGCACATTTTAAGAGTCAACGCATTGCGCTTGTGTGGGCGATTGAGCGTGAGATGCAGAACTCGCCGGCTATCGTCAGTCAGAATGTCCATCAGAGTTTCACCTCGCTTAACAATTGAATCGGAACGTGCTCTGTATTGCTCTTGAAACAGGCCGCATCGAAGGCCAGTGTTAGAATCCGCCGCGTATCGAGGGGATCAATCAGCGCGTCGCAGTGGCCGCGCGCCGCCGCATACTTCGCGTCCAGCCAGCGGTCGTAATCGGCACGGGTTTGTGCAATGCGCTGTTCCAGTTCCGCCGGAACCGGCTCGCCGTTTGCCTTATATTTCTCGAGCTCAGGGCCGAATACCGCCTGCACTGCGGAATCACCCTCCATAACTCCGATACGCGCGCTGGGCCAACTGAACGTGAAGTTAGGGTCGAAGCCCTGTCCGGCCATGGCGTAATACCCCGCGCCGCTCGCGTGATTGACAGTGAGAACGATTTTCGGCACAGTGGCGCAAGCCATGGTTTCCACCATCTCGGCGCCCGCTCGGATGATGCCCGCCGTTTCCGCATCCACGCCCACCATGAAGCCTGAAACGTCCTGCACATAGAGAATGGGCAGGCGATGCCGCTCGGCATTTTCCACGAAATACGCGACCTTACGCGCGGATTCCGTATAAACGATGCCGCCGATGCGCGGACCGGTTTTGGTTTTTAAGAACCCGCGGCGATTGGCGATCACCGCAATGTGGCGCCCACTGAGAGTGGCGGAAGCGCACAGGAATTCGGGTGCATGATCGGGCTGAAACTCAACCAGATCGGCTGCGTCGAGAATGCGTTCAAAGAGATCCTCCATGCGGTAGGGGAGGCGGTGATCGGCGGGAAGAATATCGTAGAGGCCGTTCGCGTCCAGTTTGGGAGGTTTGCCCTCGAGCGTGGGAGGACCGGCGGGCATCTGCCGAAACTGCTGGCGAATCATCGCAAGGCAAGCTCGGTCGTCCGCTGCGCGGAAATGGGCCACGCCGCTGATGGCGGTATGCATGGCGGCGCCACCTAAGGTTTCGGAGTCGGTCACTTGACCCACCGCGCCTTTGACTAAATTAGGACCTCCCAAGCCCATGAAGCTAACTTTGTCGACCATGATGATGACGTCGCTCAGGGCTGGCAGATAGGCTCCGCCGGCGATGCATGGGCCCATCACCGCGGCAATCTGTGGAATGTGGAAGCGGCGACGCATGAGCGAGTTGTAGTAGAAGATTCGGGCAGCGCCGTATTGCCCGGGAAAGATGCCATCCTGCAGCGGGAGGTTCACACCTGCGGAATCTACCAGGTAGACGATCGGGATGGCGTTGCGCATGGCAATTTCTTGCGCACGCAGAATCTTCGTGATGGTTTCAGGCCACCATGCGCCCGCTTTGACAGTGGCATCATTCGCCACGATCACCGTCGGGCGACCCTCAATTTTAGCGACGCCTGTCACTATGCCGCCAGCCGGGGCTTGTCCCTCGTAACGGTCATAGGCGATAAGTAGTCCTATTTCAAGAAACAGACCGCCAGGATCGATTAAGCCGGCAATCCGTTCGCGCGCGGTTAGTTTACCGTCTTTGTGCTGCTTTTCGATTTTTTTGGCTCCGCCGCCGGCCAGCAACCGCTGCTCCAACTCACGCAATTCGCTAACGAGCCTGCGCAGATCGCGGATAGAACCTGACATAGAAAATGCGGAACAATTGATAGTCTAACAGTGATGTTTGGAATCGATGAGAAGGCGCTGCGAGTTAGTTGGACCGTTTTTCTTTTCGGTTTCCTTCTTTTCGTCGTCTACTCTATTCGTGAAACGCTGCTGGTATTTGCCACAGCTGTCCTCTTCGCTTATGTTTTGTCGCCCATCGTGGCGCTGATTGAGCGCTTCCTGCCCAAAAGGCGGGTGATCGCGCTTACCATCGTGTATGTCGTGCTGTTGGGAGCACTAGTGGGACTGGGGTTTGCGTTGATTCCCCAGCTTGCTGCGGAGGCGACTAGCTTGCTGACTCGCTTGCCCGCTTTGGTGATGGGTGGAACCTGGGCGACTTTGCCCTTGCCGAAATTCCTCAGTTGGGCGAATCCGGTGCGCGGCCAGATCATGGAAGCGCTCAACCGCCAGGCCGCCGGACTGGAGCAACATGTAGTGCCCTTCATTCAGGAGGCGAGCTCGCGAATTCTTTCGGAGGTGAGCAGCCTGGTGCCTATGATCCTGGTGCCGATCATGGCATTTTTCTTCCTGAAGGACGCGCGGACCATCAAGCTGGGGCTACTCAGTCTGGCGCGCGGTTCGGCCCGGGTAAAGCTGGCTAACATCATAAACGGCACACACGCCATGCTGCAGAGCTACATGAAGGCACTGGTGATTCTGGCAGCGGCATCATTCCTGGCGTGGGTGATTTTCCTCAACATTTTGGGCGAACCCTATGCCCTGTTGCTCTCCGGATTGGCGGGAGTTTTGGAATTTCTTCCAGTCATCGGACCCGTAGCCGCGTTGGTCATTATATTGGTGGTCAGCAGCACGGCGGGGGTTGGCGGAGTGGTTTGGATTATTGTGTTTTGGTTGCTGAACCGAGTTTTCCAGGACTATGTGCTGAATCCGTTCCTGATGAGCTCGCGAGTGGAGATTCACCCGGTTTTAGTGCTATTTGGAGTCTTGGCCGGCGACCAACTCGGGGGCATACCGGGCATGTTCTACTCAGTGCCGGTGCTGGCCATACTTAAAGTGGTGCTGAATAACTTATCACGCGCTACGCCCGAGAAGGAGATAGCTCGGGAAGCGACTATGGCGGATTTAGGACAAGGACACTGACGTTTTCATCTGGCGAAGACGCACGCTTAAAAGTGTACACGACAAAAGCGACCGTATCCATTACCGTGTTTTTCTGCTCCTGCCATGCGCTCGCGCAGTCGCCCGTTCAAACGGCTGATAAGGATCCTGCCGCTGTCGTGGAACTGGGAGGGGCTCCTGACTGGAATCTCACAGACCGCGTTGGGATAGTAGGACCCACCGTCGCGATTGAAGTTACGCCGGTAGAGAATTGGTTGGACTTGAGGCGGGCGTTACCGCGAATTTCAGGCATCACTCGACCGAATGGAGCACGGACCTCCTGTTCAAGAAGCCTTGGACCATCTCCGAAAAAGTTGAGGTCATGTTCGGGCTGGGGCCGGAGTGGATTCATTCGCGCGAATACGGCGTGACGGCCAATTCAGTCGCTGGCGAAATCGTTCTGGATTTTATGTTCTGGCCCGCCGCAAAACATAGGTTCGGCTGGTATCTCGAGCCGGGCTACGAGTATAACTTTGGGGGCGCGCATGAACAATCCATTGGCATAAGCGGCGGCCTGCTCATCGCGATCCCATAAGGATCTCCGTTTAAGAGGGTCGTCCTGTTCCTTGCGCTGCTACTCCGGTTGACCTTCCAACGCCGCATAAGCCAGCGTATGGAAATCTCCCGCCGTACTTGGACCACCAGGATGAAGCTGAGCCATAAAGACCGTAATCATATCTTCCTTCGGATCAATCGTGAACGCCGTGTAGAAAAATCCGCCCCACTCATATTGTCCGGCACTGCCGAGCGCATGCAGGGGCGTCTTCACGCCATCAATGCCGAAGCCAAGACCGAAAGCCTGCTCGGGGAACTTCGGACCGAGCTGGTCATGCGTCATCAACTCAATCGACTTTCGACTGATCAATTGCGTCTTCCCGCACTTTCCTTTATTCAGCATGAGCTGGCAGAAACGGGCATAATCCGCCGCCGTCGAGCACAGACCCCCTCCGCCAGAGAAAAGCTTTTTAGTCCCGCTGACCGGGTAATCGGCGGAATAGGAAAAGGGTCCTTCTGTGATGGGTGTATACGGAAATCGCGCCAACCCTTTACCCTCGTACCAGGTGTAGGCCGTGGCAAGCCGGTCAACCTTATCCGAAGGAACGTAGAAGAATGTATCCTTCATGCCAAGCGGCTCAAAGATTCGCTCTTTGAGAAACTGATCCAGCGGTTTTCCGGAGATGATTTCGATCAGATATCCCAGCACATCTATGTTCAATCCGTAGTTCCAGCGTTCGCCCGGATTGAACAGCAGCGGCAACCGGGCGAGCCTTTTAATACTTTCGCCGATGGTTCCATCGAACGGCAGAATGCCGCTAGCGACGTTAGCCTCTTTGTAAAGCGCCCCAAGTTCGCTGTCCCAGTTGTAGCTGATTCCAGAGGTGTGGGTCAGCAGGTGGCGAATGGTGATCGGCTGGCTAGCGGGAATTGTATACGGCTTCCCGCCTTTGGGCGTAACCAGCACCTTCGGATCGGCAAACTCAGGTATGTACTTGGCAATCGGATCGTCCAGTTGAAAGCGCCCCTCCTCGTAGAGCATCATGACGCCTAGCGTCGTAATCGGCTTGCTCATGGAACAAATGCGGAAGATGGAGTCGGTCCGCATTGGCTTGGAATTCTCGCGATCCTGACTCCCGGTTGCGTGCAGCCAGACAACTTGTCGGTGGCGGGCAACAAGGGTCACCGCACCCGCGATTTCGCCTTTGTCAACGCCACCCTGAACCACCGTCGCAATACGCTCCAGGCGTTCGGCGGATAGTCCCACGGTTTCGGCTTTTGCTGTTGATTGGGCGGAAGCGAAGCGGCTGCCGGTGGTAGAGAGGAGAACGAGGACCAGAACGGACGAAAAGAACCGGGGCGTTAGGAAAGGGGGGCTCGGGTGGCGTGGCATTTGAACAGTATCGGTAGGAGATTATCATAAACGCGGTCGACCGTAGTTTCTCCACGGCAGCGCATCGCCCTCACTCTGAAGCCAAAAATCGCCAAGCGCCCGATTGGGCGATGGCGACTGGACGTAAGAAATTCAGAGCGAGAAGCGGGCCGTCAGCCACATCTTCTTAGGAGGCAAGTCCGTATTAGAAGAAATGGAGAAGCTACATCTGAGTGTTGCTGCTGTTCCAACCGATATAAACCGCCATGGCGGCGATGGCGACGGCGTAGACAATGACCGCGAACAGGCCGGCGTTCTTGAGCTTATCGATCGCATCAAGCCGTTTCGCCATGGAGGTCTGCGTGTTGATGATGGTCGCGTCGTGAGCGTCGTTGTGCAGATGAATGTAATGGTCGTCGTGGTTTTCCAGCCAGCGGCGGTAAAGATAAAGCCCCACAACGGCTGCAATGAGGACGACCAAGGCCACAATGTGATACGTGAGATTCATAAAAGGCTTCCTTCCTTGAGAGTTTTACGGGGGCGCCATGCAATCTTGCGCGGCGTAACATACTCCTTTGCCGGAATCATACTCCTCTTTGGGAGCGAATACAAGAGCGTCGATCGCACTTTCTATTGGAGGAAAAGTGGGCATTTCCGTGGCGGAGGCAGGGCGCTCAAAAACAAAACGGCGTTGCGGGGGCGCTACAAAAGCCGCTCGCAGATAACCTCTTAAAAAGCAATTAGATTATGATGCAAGATACTGGAATGCCGAACACCGAAACCAAGCAATCGCAGGAGATTTTTTTAAGGGATACCGGCGAGGTGTCGAACATGCCGCCCGAAGCTCGTGATTTCAGGCGATCTGGGCGCTCCCGTCTTGCGCTCGTTCGAGAGAGAGAATCCGCATGAATCCACCAATGGTAGAAAATATACTCTCGCAGGCCCGGTCGCTGCGGGCGGTGATGGCCCATCAATATGGCGAGGGGCGCTCAGCCTTAGAAGAGGCGGCGGGTCTGCTCAAGTCAAGCCGGCGTATCGTACTCAGCGGCATGGGCGCGTCGTTACATGCCTGTATTCCCTTGCAGAACTACCTGGCGACCCGCGGCGTAGCCTGCTCGGTGATTGAGACTTCCGAGCTCTTACATTTCCAGTCGAACGTGCTTGATACAGATACGGCGCTGGTGTTGGTCTCACGCTCCGGGGAGAGCATTGAAGCTACCGAACTCCTGAAAAAGGTGGAGCGTAGCTGCAAGGTGGTGGGAGTGATCAACGTGCCCGGCAGCACGGTAGCCCGTCAGTCGACACGCGCCATTCTGGTGAACAGCCTGCCGGATCAACTAGTAGCGATCCAGACTTATACGGGAGCGGTTGTCACCCTCTTACTCTTGGGTGCGGCCTATGGCGGACAGCTTGACGGTGCGCCGAAAACAGACTTAGAACGCACAATTGAAGTACTCACGCGCTGCGTGCCTGAATGGTATCGCTTCAGTGGCAGCTGGCCTGGCTTCTTTGCCAACAACGTTCCTATGTATCTGCTGGGCCGCGGGCCCACCATGGCATCGGTGCAAACGGGGGCGCTCCTGTTGCAGGAAGTGGCCAAGGTGGCAGCAGTGCCGATGTCCGCGCCGCAATTCCGCCATGGCCCGGTGGAAGTAGTGCATGACCAATTTCGGGTGATTATCTTTGGAACGCAGCGTGCCACAGAAGATTTGGAAGACACACTCGGCGATAAAGTTCTGGCGATGGGCGGAAAGGTTCGCTGGATTGGGCCCAAACCGAAATCGCACCTGATTGATTCGCTTTGCGAGTGGCCAGCCGAGAATTTCCCCGACCTTTTCATGCCGGTGGCGGATGTGATACCGCTCCAAATGGCGGCCTATCACACGGCGCGGTGGCATGGGATTACCCCGGGCGAGTTCCGCTTCGCGACGCCCATAACTACCTCGGAACGAGATTTTTTTGAGTCGAGCGATCCGCGCGGTATGTCGCGAGCGGCGGGATCGCAAAAGACTTAGGCTCGATCGAGCCTCTCACAGCCGCAGATTCCGCCACGGCGCTTGCTGAGCTAACGTATATCGGTACAATCACTCCCTTGCGGTCGTGACTCCTTTCTGAGCCGCGCGCGCCAGCAAGCGGTTCCGCCGCGAGGAATAGCGGAAATAGTTGAACGCTTCATCTCCTGCGCCGGTCTTCCTTACTTGAACATATGACCGGGCACTCCGAACAGATCGGGCTGGGGGTAACCACGTTGGCGGATGGGGATAGCTTTGCCCTTTGCGAAGAGCGTTTCGCGGCTCTGGTGAACCGGCAAGCGCGCTTCGTCTTTCGCGTGGCATACGTGGTGCTCAGGAATTCGCACGACGCGGAGGATGTCGTGCAAGAGGTGTTTCTCAAGCTCTACCGGTCGCGCGGCTGGGACAAGATTGAAGACGAACGGGCGTATCTTTCGCGCGTGGCTTGGCGTGCGGCGGTCGACCACTTACCAAAGTCCGCAGCCCGTTACGAGGCGTTAAATGCCGAAGCGCCTTCGCGCGTTGAGACGCCGGAACAGGCGGCAGTACAGGCCAATTGGGCGGCGGTTGTACATCGGTTGATGGATGCGTTACCGGAAGAATTGCGCCAACCGCTAGCTTTGTCCGCGCTGGACGATTTGAAGTCGTTCGATATTGCCCAGATCCTGCGCATTCCCGAGGGTACAGTGCGGACGCGCATTAAAAAAGCCCGCGAGATCTTGAAACAGAAATTGTCGCGTTTGACGGGAGAAAGCTATGGAAAATGACATGGATGAGTTGGAGCGAGTTTTGCAGGAAGGCATTTCCCGTTACGCCGACGCTGAACCGCTGGCGGGATTGGAAGAGCGCATCATGGCGCGGGTGCGCATGACGGCGAGTTCGCGCAGCAGCAGAGCGGACTGGTGGGCCGTTTTGGCGATCGGAGTAGCGGCGTCGCTAGTGGGCGGGTTCGTTTATTTAAGGATGGAGCATACGGAGTCGCGGCCTCTGACCATTGCCGCCGTAAAGAGGGCCGCCATTCCCGTTTTGGCGCCGCGGCAAACTGCGCCGATCAAAATTCTTAAACCGAGAGTTCACAGCCATGTGCGGGCGGCGTTGCCCAAGCTGCCAGAGTTCCCCACTCCCTCACCATTAACCAGCGAAGAACGCCTGCTGCTGGCCATGCTGCAGCAAGATCCGGAACGGACGGCGCAGGCATTTGACAGTCTACGGAAACGCGAGAGCGAACCGCTGGAGATCGCTCCGCTAGTGATCCCGCCGCTTGAAACCAGCGAAGGGCAGTAAGAAAGGAAAAATTATGATGACCACGAGAAGATTCATCCTTGGATCGCTGGCACTCGCAATAGCGGCCGGAGCCTGCTTTGGCGAAGACGCCGAGCCAACGAAGTTTTACAAGCTGGAGTTTGTCGTCAAGGAAGTGCAGGGGAACAAAGTCCTCAATGCGCGGACCTATTCGACCGTGGTCCCCTCCGGCGGCCATATCGGACAGAACATTCGGGCAGGGAGCAAAATACCATTCATCTCCAAGCAAGGCGCGACGACGGAGTTTCAGCAGATCGACGTGGGCGTGAGTATCGACACGAAAGACGTCAAAGAGACCGACGACCGCTTGTCCTTTGGGATCGGCGTCGACATCAGCTCTCTGGCGGAGGGGCCTTCTTCGCCGAGCGATCATCCGGTTCTTCGTCAGAACCGCTGGAGTTCAACGGCGACCATACCGCTCAGAAGACCGACGCTGTTATTCTCCTCTGACAACGTCGATGCTAAGAGCCAGATGCAAGTCGAAGTTACCGCTACACCGATTCATTAATGAATGTTCAAGTGGTGGGCGAGGGGTCCACGATGCGCAGCGATTTTCTATGAACAGTTAGAACGCAACGAGCCCGAGGCTAATTTTGAGAGCCCCGTCAATACGCCGCATGGTAGCGGATTTTTGCGGCGGCCACGGAACGGCGGACATCAACCTTACGGAAGGAATAGCCTGAAATGCAAGCGAGATACGTGCAGGTTGAGAAGGCGGGAGCTCCCTTGGAACTAGTCACTCGCGAGGTTCCCGAAGCGGCCTTAGGAGAAGTTCGAGTCCGCGTGGAAGCGTGCGGGGTTTGTCATAGTGACTCCGTTACGGTCGCCGGTTTGTTTCCGTTCGTACGCTATCCCAGGGTGCCGGGTCATGAGGTGGTGGGCAAGGTCGATTCCGTGGGCGAAGGCGTCGTGCAGTGGAAGCCCGGTCAGCGCGTGGGTATCGGCTGGTATGGTGGCAATTGCCGTCGCTGCGAGCCATGTCGTCGTGGGGATCTGGTGGCCTGCCAGAATCCATCCATTCCCGGCGTGACGTTCGATGGCGGCTATGGGGATTATATAGTGGCGCCCGCGGAGGCGCTGGCGGCCGTTCCCGATTCTTTACAGAGTGTCGCTGCGGCGCCTTTGCTCTGCGCCGGCATCACCACCTTTAACGCGCTGCGTAACAGCGGTGCCAAGCCACCGGATACCGTTGCCATTTTGGGCATGGGCGGCTTAGGGCATCTGGGGGTGCAGTTTGCCGCTAAGATGGGGTTCAATACCGTCGCCATTGCACGCGGCGCCGACAAAGAGAAGTTTGCCCATGAACTCGGAGCGCGCCATTACATCGACAGCACCACCAACGACGTGGCGGCGGCGTTGCAAAAGCTGGGCGGCGCCAAAGTGATTCTGGCGACGGTCACCGATGCCGATGCCATGTCGGCGGCGCTGGGCGGCCTTGGCTATGCGGGCGAGTTTGTGATTGTGGGTGTCCCGGCCAAGCCTATTGAAGCTGCCGTCACCGGCATGGTCCTGCAGCGGCAATCCATTCACGGCTGGCCCAGCGGCACGTCCATCGATTCCGAAGACACACTCAAATTCAGCGAAATGACCGGAGTGCTGCCGTTAATAGAAAAATATCCCCTCGAGCGTGCCGCCGAGGCTTACGACCGCATGATGAGCGGCAAGGCACGCTTTCGCGTAGTGCTCGAAACGGGTGCTTAGGCGCAGGCATCATGCAGATTGGCCGGTTGCTGATCATAGCGGGTGTGGGGGTCGCATTCCTGGGCGTGTTAATCCTCGGCCTCGACAAACTACATATCCCTCTCGGCCGCTTGCCGGGCGATCTTGTCTGGCGCGGCAAGAACGGGACATTCTATTTTCCGTTGGTAACTTGTTTAGTCTTGAGCCTGCTGGGGACGTTGCTGCTGTGGATCTTCAGCCGCGGCTCGCGCTAGCGGACGGAACCGACATGATCCAAAGGCCAGAACACAAAAACTGCCTTGCCATAGATATATCCGCGTGGAACAAAGCCCCAGGCGCGGCTGTCGTTGGATGAGATACGGTGATCGCCCAAAACGAAATAGTCGTTGGCCGGCACGATAGTCGATGGATAGGGCCGATCATCCCGGTACTCGGCGGGAACATAGTTCTCTTCCAGCTTCTTGCCGTTAACCATCACCCAACCATCCTTCACTTCCACCGTGTCGCCCGGTAGACCAATGACGCGCTTGATGTAAGACTTGGCGGGATCTTCGGGATACCAGAACACCACCGTGTCGCCGCGCTTGATTTCGCCTAAACCAAATTTATAACTGAACTGGTTTATGAAAAGGCGCTCCTGGTCAAGGAGCGTGGGCATCATACTGGTCCCCTCTACCTTTACGGGTCGGTATAGGAACAGGATCACTAGCACAGCGATCAGCACAGATAACATCAGATCGCGAAACCAGGCGATGATGGAAATGAGCGCTGGCCGCGCAGCGCTTTCCGCTTTTTTAGGGGTCAACGAGGTTACCGGTTCATCCATTTTGCTCGATGCTTACTTCTAATCTACTAGTTTGCCGGACGTTGCTCCTAATATCTGCGCCTCTATAAGACGAAGCGCCGATTTTTTCGGTTGCTCCCGCAGAAAGTTTCGTTCGAACAGCCCTATGCGACCTTCCGCGGAACGTATAATTAAAGCTGATGCTTTCCGGGACTCCTTATCATCGCGCCATTCGTGTCTGCGCGTTGCTCTGTTTGGGTCTTTTGTTGCTAGCGTCGTTTTGTGCCCCTATTCATAAGCACGACAATGGCAGTGAAGCTTCTTGCTTATTCTGCCATGCCACCACGCGCACGGAATGGTTAAGCCATCCGTTTAATCCGGGACGTCCCGTTGCATCTATTGCGTATACCGTTGCCAAGCCCATCGGCGCCCCTGTGGCTCTTGATGCTGAATGCTTGGTGCGCATACCAAGAGCACCACCTACCCTACTCCTTTCGCTCTAGTTTTGTACAGGGGCTGCGCGCGTGACGTTCCGCGCCTGTACGAGTTGTGAATATCTAGCCTATAGGGAGTTCTCTTTTTGCTTAGCCAAAGATTTTCGTTTAGTGCAGCGTTCGCCGCTGGTTTTATTTTGCTCGCCGGCAGCGGTGCCATGGCCTTTGAGCAGTCTTCCGGTAACTCTGGGACAGTTCGCGGAACGGTGCAAGACCCATCGGGCGCACTGATTGCCAACGCCACTGTTCAAATTGAAAACCCCATCTCGCACTACACCCAGAGTGTCAAAACCGATAGCCAGGGTGCGTTTCAATTGCCGAACCTACCTTTCAATAACTATCACCTGACGGTATCGGAGACGGGCTTTGAATCGGCCGTGCAGGATGTGGATGTTCATTCGTCAGTGCCCGCGGTGTTGAAGATCGCTTTGAAGATCGGCGCAACAACCACCACCGTAGACGTCGTTTCATCCGGTGACTTAGTAGCAACCGATTCCACCGCACACACCGACGTAGACCGAAGCTTGTTCGAAAAGCTGCCGTTAGAAGGTGGCACTTCGTCCATGAGCGCGATGGTGACCAATACCACGCCCGGTGTGGCAGCCGATTCGAACGGCCTCTTCCACGGACTGGGCGACCATGCCTCCAATTCGTTCTCCCTTGACGGCCAGCCGATCACCGACCAGCAGAGCAAAGTGTTTTCCAATCAACTTCCGCTCGATGCCATTCAGTCTCTACAGGTGATTGAAGGCGCGCCGCCCGCTGAATATGGAGATAAGACCAGCCTGGTGATTGTTGCGACAACCAGATCGGGGCTGGGCATCACCACCCCTCACGGAGACATCACCACTTCTTATGGAACCTTCGGCAGCGCCAACGTTGGAGTGAATCTCGCCTACGGCGGCCAGAAGTGGGGCAACTTTATTTCGGTGAACGGCTTGGATACCGGCCGTTTTCTGGATGGTCCCGAGTTCCAGACCTTTCACGACCATGGGAACGAAGAGAACGTTTTCGATCGCGTGGATCTGGACATCACTCCGGCGGACACACTGGGCCTGAACATGAGTTTCACTCGATCTTGGTTCCAGACGCCCAATTCTTACGACGCGCAGAACGCCACAGCTTGGTCGGGAGTGATTGTAAACAACGGCGGACTGGGGCCGAACGGCTTACCGGTGGGTACCCAAGATCAACGATCGAAGATTATTACATTCAACATCGCACCCACTTGGACGCATACGATGAACGCCAGCACTGTTTTTACAGTGGGCGCCTTTGTACGGCAGGATCAATATAACTACTATCCCAGCGAAAATCCGTTTTCCGACTTTACGCCCGATTTGCAAACGCAGACAATCGGCCAGAACCGCCGGCTGACAAATGCGGGAATCCGCGCCTCTGTCTCTTATGTGAAAGGGATTCACAACATCAAGATTGGCGGCGATTATACTCAGACCTTCGTCACGGAGCGGGACCAGTTCGGCATTGTGGATCCAGCCTTCAACGCACCTTGCTTGAACGCGGATGGATCGGCCGACCTGAGCCCCACGATTACCAGCGCGTCGCAATGTTCGGGCGGTTTGTCGCCGAATCCGGGTTATGCTCCGATTCTCGCTCAATATGACCTGACTCGTCCGAGCACATTCACGGGTCTTTACGGCTATTTCGGGCATTCGGATATCAAGGAGCTCGCTCTCTACATTCAAGACACCATCACTCTCAAGAACTGGACCTTCAACCTCGGAATTCGCGGCGACAAATATAACGGAATCACCAGCGCCGGTCAGGCTGAGCCGAGAGTGGGCGCGGCTTACAACATCAAGCGCACCGGTACGGTCATGCGCGTCTCTTACGCACGCACCATGGAAACGCCCTTCAATGAGAATCTGGTCTTGGCCAGCACCGGCTGCGACAGTCCGGTCATCAATGCTCTGCAGGCCATCGCGCAAGGGTATCCCTGCCTCACTGTGCCGCTCAGCCCATCCACCCGCAACGAATATCACGTGGGGTTGGAACAGGCGTTCGGCCGCTACCTGGTGGTTGACGCGCAGTACATCTGGAAATATACTGACCGCGCCTTTGATTTCAGCGTCCTCGGCAATACGCCGATTACCTTTCCGATCGAGTGGGCCAAATCGAAGATTCCCGGTTACACCGTTCGCGCCAGCGTGCCTAACTTACATGGCTTCACGGCGTACGTCGTGATGTCGTCCGTGGCCGCGCGCTTCTTCGGACCGCAGGTGAGTGGCATCGGCACCACGCCCTCTTCGGTGGGCGACACTTCGGTGTTTCGCATCGATCATGACGAACTGTTCAACCAAACGACCCATCTGCAATATCAGATTGGCAAGAATGGCCCTTGGGTTGGGTTTAGCTGGCGTTATGACAGCGGGTTGGTGGCAGGTCCAATCCCGTGCGCAGGCGGAGACTGCGCCAATGGCCCGCTAGGAACCGATTCTGTGGTGGACGTTTCCGGGTTGACGCCGGATCAGCAATATGAAGCGGGCTTGGCTTGCAATGGCGTGAAGGCAACGCCAACCACTCCCATCAGCGCCAACGATTTGTGTGCGGCTTCCCAATATACTTCGTCCTTAGTGAAGATTCCCGCCGCTGGCACTGAAAATAACGACCACAATCCGCCGCGAATCGCCCAAAGAAACCTGTTTGATGCCTCCATCGGCGACGACAACCTCTTCAGAGGCGACAAGCGGAAGTGGAGCCTGCGCCTGACCGTGGTCAATCTGATGGATAAAGAAGCCCTCTACAACTTTTTGTCCACCTTCAGCGGAACGCACTACGTCAGCCCCCGCACTCTGACCGCTACCATCGGATTCCACTTCTAGTCGCTTGTGGGACGGACCTCCTGGTCTGCGGCTGACCTCCCGGTCAGTCTCGGGCGAACGAGAGCTTGTAAAATTAGGACCATGTCTAAAAGCGTGGTTCTGATTGCCAGTGGCGATCTACGTCTTTCGGCCAACCGTGTGTGTTGGCCGGCGCAAGCTTCGGTAGAGGCCGCGGTCACCAAAGCAGTCAACGGCTTCGGGTTTGAGGTGAAGCGCGGGCATCCGTTCAATCCAGCGAAGCAGCACGGCTTTATCGATTCCCAAAAATACGGCATGGCCGTCTTCAAAGATATCCCGAAAGATGCGCCGCTGCTAATCGTGGAGGCCGTTTGGCAATATAGCCATCATGTTCTACATGGCTTGATCACCCACCAGGGGCCGATTCTCACAGTAGCCAATTGGAGCGGCCAATGGCCCGGCTTAGTCGGTATGCTGAACCTCAATGGTTCGCTGACCAAAGCGGGCGTGCCTTATTCCACCCTTTGGTCGAATGATTTTAGCGACGAGTCCTTTCTCACCAAGCTGCAGGCCTGGTTGAACGGCGCAGCCGTCACCCACGACACTAGCCATGTGAAGCCGCTTTCGGCATTGAAGCTGCCTGTCGAAGCGGAACAGGTTGGCGTGTCCCTCGCCCGTCGCCTTAAGCGCGAGAAAGCCATCATGGGCGTCTTCGACGAAGGCTGCATGGGCATGTTCAACGCCATTGTGCCCGATCATTTACTCAATCCCACCGGCGTATATAAAGAGCGGCTAAGTCAATCCGCGTTATACGCCGCCATGCGCGAAGTGCCGGACTCGCAGGCTCTGGAGGTTCGCCAGTGGCTCGATGCCAAGGGCGTGCAATTCAAGACGGGCTCGAATCCGGAGACCGATCTGACCGACGAACAGATTCTCGGTCAATGCCGGATGTATATTGCCGCGCTGCGCATCGCCGATGAGTTCGGCTGCGACACCATCGGCATCCAGTATCAACAGGGTTTGAAAGATCTCGCCCCTGCGTCCGACTTGGTTGAGGGGATGCTCAACAATACCGATCGCCCGCCGGTGAAATCCTCCGCTGGGCGCGTTTTGTATGACGGTCAGCCGCTCCCGCACTTCAACGAAGTGGACGAATGCGCGGGCTTGGATGGGTTAGTCACTTACCGGGTTTGGAAAGAGCTAGGCTTCGCGCCTGAGAACACGCTCCACGATTTGCGCTATGGCGAAGAGTATGAGGGTGAGTTTGTTTGGGTGTTTGAAATCTCAGGCGCGTTGCCGCCGGAACACAATGTGGGAGGTTATGCGGGCACGGTGAGTGAGCGGCAACCCCCCATGTATTTCAGGCTGGGAGGTGGATCTTTAAAGGGTGTCTCTAAACCCGGTGACATAGTTTGGAGCCGCGTCTTTATCGAGGACGGCAAGCTGAAGGCTGACTTGGGCCTGGCGCGCGCCATTGCCCTGCCTAAAGAAGAGACCGAACGCCGTTGGAAGATCACTACTCCGCAATGGCCCATCATGCATGCGGTTTTGCACGGAATTTCGCGCGATCAAATGATGGCGCGACACAAAGCGAATCACATTCAGGTGGCCTACGCGCCGCAT
Source organism: Bryobacterales bacterium (assembly GCA_963764105.1). Lineage (GTDB taxonomy): Bacteria > Acidobacteriota > Terriglobia > Bryobacterales > Bryobacteraceae > Bog-105. The sequence goes on along the minus strand of CAVXRP010000021.1, from coordinate 68,536 downwards.
GCCGAGGGTGCGAGGCGCGCGCTGGCGGCCAAAGCGGCCTTCTTCCAAGAGGCAGGCCTAGAGGTCTTTGTGTGCGGCACAGAGACGGGGTTGTAGCCGGTGAAAGTGGGTCTGATTGGCACCGGGGCCATCGCCAACATGCACGCCCGGGCTTATCGCAACCTCGGCTTTGAGTTGCTGGCGTGCTCGAATAAAACTGAAGCGCGCGGCCGCGATTTTGCCCACAAATGGAATCTGCAGTATGTCCCCACCACGCGCGCTTTGTGCCACTATCCCGGCCTCGATTACGTCGATGTGTGCAGTTTCCCCGATTCGCATTTAGAACCCGTCAAGTTCTGCGCTGAAATCAAGCGCCCCGTTATGCTGCAGAAGCCGATTGCCACCAATCTGCCCGAAGCGCGTGCCATGATCGATTTGGCTGACGCGGCAAACATCAAACTCGGCGTCATGAGCCAGCATCGCTTCGACGATGCGACGCTATTCCTCAAACGCGCCATTAGCGCCGGACGCTTAGGCAAAATCCTCCAAGCCGATGCCTACGTGAAATGGTTCCGCAGCGACGAATATTATGCGCGTTCCATCAAAGGCAGTTGGCAAACCGAGGGCGGCGGCGCGCTCATCAACCAGGCCATTCATCAAGTAGATATTCTGCTTCATCTGATCGGTCCGGTATCGCAGGTCAGCGGTCTGTGGCAATTAGGTGCGCGCCACAAGATTGAATCGGAAGATGTGGTGAACGCGCAATTCCTTTATCGAAACGGCGCAACGGGGGTGGTGCAAGCGGCCACCGCGTTCTGGCCGGGATATACCGAGCGCGTCGAAATTCACGGCACGAAAGGCAGCGCGATCGTCTCGGGCGATCGGCTGACATCGTGGGATGTGCTGGATGACGAGTTGGCTAACACGGCCGCCCCCGCTCCGCTGGCGCACTCGGTGGCCTCCGGATCATCCGATCCCATGGCCATTTCCGTAACCACGTTTGAGCGCCAGTTCAGCGATTTTGCGGAAGCGATTCGCAGTGGCCGCGAGCCCCTCTCGAACGGCGAAGATGGCTATCGCGCGCTCCAGTTTGTGCTCGCGGTTTATCAATCGTGCCGGGAGCGCCGGAGTGTTGCCATTGGCGCCGCGAATTCTACAAATTAATATTTCGCCGGGCGGTGTCCCTAAAACGCCAGTTGCGCGCGCCGAAGTGGCTCCGCTCGGCATTCTCGGTGATGGTCACCGTTTCCGTCTGCATGGCGGACCCGAAAAGGCGCTCCTGATTCTGGCGTCGGAGGTAATTGATGCGTTGCGCGCGGAAGGATGGCCGGTCTTCTACGGCGCGCTGGGCGAAAATCTCACAACGCAGGGACTCGATTACCGAAACTGGCGCGCCGGCCAACGCTTCAGAATCGGCCAGGTCCTGGTAGAACTCACCGCGCCGCGCGAACCTTGCCGCACGTTGAATCCTTACGGCCGGGGGATTCAAACCCGGCTACGCAAGAACCCGGGCGAGGCTGGCTTCTACGCAACGGTGTTAGTTGGCGGAATCCTCACTCCGGAGGCTATAATCGAAAGCGTGGAGCCCGTTTCCTAAGCCCCGTCCGCAACTTCGTATGAAGCGCAAAGGGCGCGTTCGTGCCGCGAAGCAAAGTCAGAAATTCGCGCGGCCTAGATGTGCCCGTCTTGCGCGTGTTTGTTTGAAGTAGAGATGTCGCCCACAATTGATTCCATCTACCGGTGGACCGAGCGTTCACCCGATCCGGCGCGTGTTGCGCGTTATCTCGACGAATTCGCCGCGACGCATCGCCCTATCTTCGATCAATTGGCAGCCGATCCCGAACGCGCCCCCTGGTTGGCCACGCTCTTTGGCTGCAGCCGCTTCCTCTCCGATGAACTCTTGCGTTATCCGGAATGGCTGTCCGCCGTCGCCGATCTGCATCAACAAATTTCAACCGAAGGCTACAAGCAAAGACTGCAAGCTTTTTTGGATGAGCGCCATGCTTTAAAACCGGCTGCCCTCGATCTGGCATTATTCCGGCGCCGGGAACTGGTTCGCATCGTGTTGCGCGACCGGCTGGCCTATGCGTCGCTGCTCGAGATCACCGAAGAAATTTCCAGTCTAGCCGACGCCATCATGGCCTGCGCGTTGGCGTCGGTTTGCGCCGAGGTCGAAACGCGCCATGGAAAGGCTATGGCGGAAGGTCGAAACGTCGCTGCGGCATTCGCGGTTCTCGCGCTCGGCAAGCTGGGCGGCCGCGAACTCAACTACAGTTCCGATATCGATCTGATGTTTCTCTACAGCGAGAACGGCGAGACCACCGGCCGGCACGTCATCACCAATCGGGAATTCTTCAAGAAGGTCGCCAACCAATTTACTAACTTGCTTTCCACTTATACCGCGGCTGGTGTTTGTTACCGCGTGGATCTGCGCTTGCGGCCGGAGGGTACCCTGGGTGAAATGTGTTTGCCGCTGGCGGCAGCTCAGGAATATTACTCCAAGCGGGCGCGCGATTGGGAACTGCAGATGCTCATCAAAGCGCGCGTCGCGGCGGGCGATGAGGCGCTGGGCCAAGCTCTGCTCGATTTTGTGGAACCTTCCATCTATTCAACCACCGTTGATTTTTCCACCATTGAAACCATGTCTGAGACGCGCGAACGCATCACGGAAAAGCTGGCGCGTAAGCGCTTTAGCAAAACAGGGTTGAACGTGAAGCTGGCGCGCGGCGGAATTCGCGATATTGAATTCCTCGTCCAGTGCTTGCAGCGTTTACACGGCGTGCGGGAAATCTTCGTCCGCCACGGTGGCACTCTGCTCGCTTTGGCGCGGCTGCACGACCGCGATTTGCTCTCAAGCACCGAATATTCACGCTTAGTGGACGCCTACGAATATCTCCGCCGCTTAGAGCACTTACTGCAATTGGAAGACGACCGGCAGACACACACTCTACCCGCGAATTCCGCCGATTTGGAGCGCTTGGCCCGTAGCATGAATGGCGTGGCCGAAACGCCGCACGGTTCAGGCATGGCCGGCCAGCTACTAAAAGAATTGAACCAGCGGCTGGAAAATGTGCAGGTGATTTATGAGCGCATTGTACACGCCCAGCGTCCCCTGCAATACTCACCGGTGAGCTCGAACCGGGCGTCGGGCTATCGCGAGGAACGGCAAGAGGAGCGCGGCGAAATGGATGTCGCCGGGGAAGTGCTCGAGGCGTTGGCCAAAACCGCGCCCTATTTTGCCGAACGCCTCCGCCAGCGCGGCTTGCATCGGTCCGAGAAGGCGCTGAATGCCTTTCTTTCGTCTCTCGCCCGCGATCCGCAACAATCGCAGCTTCTCAATAGTCATTCGGCGCTGGCCGGTTGGATGCTTCAGATTTTTGAACTCAGTCCCTATCTGGGTGAACAACTGGCGCGCTTCCCGGAGCTGCTCGAAGAGATTCGGCGCGCCGTAGATCATCCCACGCACCGCTGGGCTTTCGAAGGACTGGCAGCGCCGTTGAACGATATCGGTGGTCTGCGTCGTTTCTACCGGCGCGAGATGTTTCGCATCCTGGCGGCAAGCATTTGCTTTCGCGAGCGGGTTTTCTGCACGCTCGATAGCACTTCGGCGCTGGCGGAGTTCGTCATCGCGCGCGCCTACCGCATTGCCTTGGAAAGGGCCCTCGCGCATGCCCGCTCGCGCGCCACGCCTCTGAAGCCGTTCTTCGATCCGCAGAACGAAATGATGGTGGTGGCCTTAGGGCGGCTCGGAATGCGCGAGTTCGATCTCGCTTCCGACGCCGACCTGCTCTTCATCATTCCCGACGCGGAGGCGCACCGTCAGCGCTTCTGGACGCGGGTCGCCGAGCATTTAATTGAAATTCTGACCAGCTATACCGGCGATGGCACTATTCTTTCGCTCGACACGCGGCTGCGGCCCAACGGGCGCGAAGGCATGCTCGTGCAAACGGAATCCACCTACGTGGATTATTTCGCCAGCAAAGCCGAAGCGTGGGAAGGGATTGCCTATATGAAGGCGCGCGGCGTGGCCGGCGATACTGATCGGGCTACCGCATTTCTAACCGAGTTGCAACAGGTGGATTGGCGGCGCTGGGGACAAAGCGGGCGCTCGCGGCAGGATTTGCGGCAAATGCGCTTGCGCCTGCAACGCGAGCAGGGTGCGGTCGCCCCGCTCAAAGCGGCGGAAGGCGGCTACTATGACGCCGATTTCATATTGATGTATCTGCGTCTCAAAGCGGCCGGCATGTTTTTCAAAAGCTTGAACACGCCCGAGCGGATCGACGTGGTCGAAAAGACCGGCCACCTCGACCGGATCGATGCCGAATTTCTGCTGGACGCGACCACCTATTTTCGGGCGCTCGATCATGCGCTGCGAGTGGTGACCGGAAGGGCGGAAGAACGCATTCCCGCCGCACCGGAACAGCGCGAGATGATCGCGGAGTTGCTGCAGCGCTGGACAGGCACTCGTGTGGTGGCGGAATCTCTGGATCGAGATCTGTTAGCCCTGCAATCCAGAATGCGCCGCGTGTTTGAGGGAATTTTTACGAAGTAGCGCCGGCTAAAACAACCCGGGCACCAACCGCCACGTGCCTTTTTCGTAGTCGCTATACTGCTCCCCGAATGCCTCCGATAACGCCACCTCTTCTATGTGAATCCGGTAAAGGAGTGCCGCTGTGGTGGGAACGATCAGCACCAACAGCCCGATCCAATTGCGCGAATGCAGACCCACTGCCAGCAAAATCAACAGCAGACCCGAATAGGAAGGATGGCGCACGAATCGGTACAACCCGCTCCGCTTAAGCTGCTGCTCTTTTTGAATGGCTACGTTGGCGCTGAACGCTTTGCCCAATGTCAATATGGCCGTCCAGCGGATCACTATTCCAGTCAACAGCACCAGTAGGCTAGCCAGACGTAACCAGGGCGCTCCGCCAAACAAAGGCGCCGCCACCACCGCACTGAGCCATTCGCAAGCGGTGATGGACGCCGTAATCACAATCCATAAAATCAGCATGGAGCCGCGATCGCGCACGTTGCCCTTACTGCGGGACGTCCGTGTGGCGAACGCCACGATCAACTCGGAGGCAAACCAAAGGCAATAGACAACGCGAAAAAGTAACGATATGGTCATGCGATGGAGCTACCCGTGAATGCGATGTTACCAACTACATCTACGGCATAGCGCCGAAGAACACCTCGTAATGCACGCCGACCGTTTTAGCGATGGAAAGCAGTTCTTCTTCGTAGACCGGCCAGAACTGCCGCGCCCAACCCAGAAAGCATGTAGCTAAGGCTACTTGGCTCTGGGACATTGGTGCTGTCGAACCTTGTCACAAGCCCTTGATCTTCGTTGCATTCACTTTCATCACAATAGCGAGATGTCAAAATTCCACTATTATCCGACTCGTAGTACGCCGCAGTAAAGTCGTTAACGGGTGAAGTGGACGGAGTCATGATTTCAACAAGAAGATTGCCCTTGGCCGGATTGTAATTGAACGGAGTACCGTCAAAGGTGAGCACGTTCGGAGAGGTTCCCCCAATCACGAAGGTACCGAACGTTTGTACGTCCGCGCCCTGCGGAGCGTGGTAGTACAAGCCATCGACTGCTATCGACGTTGTGGACAGACTAATTGTCACGGTTTGCGAGACCAACTGGTCGTGGCTACCCGCCGATGGTTCTAAGAAAAAGTCGATAGCGTCAATCGAGATTGGACCGGAAAACGCAGAGCTCGCGTAAACCTGTTGATAGACGGTAATCGAGTCAGCCGCATCGGAAAAAGGAAGCACATTCACCGCATTATCCGTTCCAATCGTAACCGAGCTGCCCGACATCAGCTTGACCACGACGCATAAAAGTAGTACGGCCTTTATCCCAGGGGCTTGCATAGGACGAGACTAGCGCCTCTACCTTGCATTAACAAGCCCTCAAAGTACCGGTACACTTCCGCGCCTAGCCATTTTCAACCCGCATCTTTATATCCGCGTATGCCGCATCGATAAGCCTGCTCAGAGCGGCGGCGTCTATCGCCGTCTCCGGTCTCAACTTTACATGTCGCATGAACTTGCCGTTGCCTTGCAACAAGCGGCCCGGGTCCGTTAGCCCTGCGCCCTGAAAAAACCCTACATTGACGTGCGCCGTGAACACGTTGACATAACCGAAAGGCGCATCTCCCAAACACGCAACCGGGCAACCGTCATGCAAGAGTTCCCGAACTTCGTCCCCGCATTTTCGCATCGCCTCAAACCACTGTCGCGCCATCGCTCCCAATTCCCCCGTATGCTCTTTCAACCACGCATCAATCGCCGGATCTCGCTCAACCGCCCCGTCGAATCGCAGCAATTCTGTTCTCATCGCCTTTCCTATTTCCCTTGACACTTGCGTCCGCCCATTTGTTCCTATAGAATATCTGTAGGGAATTTCTATAGGATCTCTATATAAGATGCCGTCTTCCGCCCATATCGCCTTGCTCCAGGGCACGCTCGATGTCCTTATTCTTAAAGCACTCGCCCTTGAGCCCATGCACGGCCTGGCCATCTCCCGCCGCATCGCCCAGTTCACGAACGAGCACGTTTCAAATCAAGCCCGGCTCGCTCTTTCCCGCTCTCCATCGCTTGCAAGAGGCTGGCTGGCTCAGCGCCGATTGGGGTGAATCGGAAAACAACCGCCGCGCAAAATTCTATCGCCTCACCAAACTCGGCCATCGGCAGCTTAGGCAGGAAACCGCTAACTGGAGCCGCATTTCGGCTGCCATGTCGGGCGCCCTGGAAATACCCTAGGAACCTCCTATGCCATGGCTGCGATCAATCTGGCACAATCTTTTCCGCAAGCATGCGGTGGATAGCACTCTCGATGAGGAGATTCGCTCCTACCTGCAACTGCTACTGGACGAAAAACTCGCCGCCGGTATTGATTCGCAAACCGCGCGCCGCCAAGCGGCAATCGAACTAGGAGCAATCGAAATGATTAAAGAACAAGTACGCGATGTTCGTCGCGGAGCCTTACTGGACGCCCTCTGGACGGAGCTTCGCCAATCCGTCCGCGCACTGCGCCACAATCCCGCTATGACTGTCATGTGTGCCCTCATGCTCGCCCTCGGCATCGGCGCCAGTACCACCATCTTCAGCGTTTTCGAAGCGGCGCTCCTGCGGCCTTTGCCATTCCGCGACGCTCGCCGGCTGGTCGAACTTCACGAAACGCGGCTGGATCGCGGAATGAACGAAGTGGCATTCGCCGAAGCCGATTTCTGGGACCTCCATGACCGCGCAAAATCCTTCGAGCGCGTGGCCGCCTACCACAGCAATCAAGCCAATCTGACCGGCGATCAGCCTGAAAAGGTTTCCGCGCCACAAGTGACCGTTGAATTCTTTCGCACGCTGGGCGTTGCTCCCGTGCTGGGTCGCGATTTTTCCAGCTCTGAAGGCCAGGCCAATGTCGCCATCCTTGGCAATAAGTTCTGGCAGACCCATTACGGAGGAAATGCCGGCATACTCGGCAAGGTGCTCCGGCTGAGTGGCAGGAGCTATACAGTTGTTGGTGTCCTGCCCGCCGGTGAACCTTGGATTGACGATCAAGTCTACCTCCCATTCCCTTATCATCCGAATGCCGACCGCAGTAGTTGGGAATTCGATGTCGTGGGGCGTCTCGCAAACGGCGTCACCTCCGAAGCCGCTAGGACCGAGCTACACCGACTCGCTGCATTACTCGCCGCTGCCAATCCCAAAGAAGATAAGGGATTGGGATTCGATTTTCTTCCGTCGCACAGCTGGATCGCTCCAGACTCGACGCGCACGGCTCTGCGCTTTCTCCTCGCAGCAGTTGGCCTTCTGGCGCTCATCGCCTGCGTGAACGTGGCAAATCTGCTGCTGGCGCGTGGCTTGGCGCGCCAGCGTGAAATCGCCGTGCGCATCGCCCTCGGAGCCGCCCGCGCCCGCTTGGTTCGTTTCGTCATGCTTGAATCATTGCTGTTAAGCACCTTGGGCGCGCTTCTTGGCTTGGCCCTCGCGGCCGCTTTCGTGCGCGTCCTTCGTACCCTGGATATCCAAGGCGTCCCGCGCCTTGATCAAGTGAGCCTCAACCCATGGGTACTCTGCTTCACCCTCGGTGTCACTCTCATCACCAGCCTGCTCTGCGGTCTGGCGCCCGCCTTCCAAACGCCCGCCCAGGGAATTGCCGCCGCCCTCCGCGAAAGCGACCGCCAAGCCGGTGCCAGCCGCCGCCAAGGTCGCTTGCGCTCGATGCTCGTCACGGCCGAGGTCGCCCTCGCCTTCCTTCTTCTGGTCAGTGCCGGCCTCGTCCTGCGCAGCTTCCAAGGCCTCTTGAACGAACACCGCGGCTTTCAAACCACCCACCGTCTCATGTTCTCCCTCAGTTATCCCGATAGCTACCGGGAAAACGGCAGGGGCAAGCAGTTTGTCGATAGCTTCCTGGAAAAACTCTCCGCTAACCCGGCCATCGTCTCCAGCGGCGCTGTCAGCGTGCGGCCCGTCGAAGGTCCCAACTACGGCATGGGCATCGACGCCGCATCGCACTCGCTCACCTCCGGATCCCCGCCTTGGGCCGGCTGGCGTGTCATAACGCCAGGCTACTTACGCACCGTGGGCCTGCCGTTATTACAAGGTCGCAATTTTAACGAATCCGATAAGCCGGTCTGGACTGAGCACGGTCAGCCGCCGCCGTCTCATCGCACCGTAATGCTCAGTTTCGCCCTTGCCAAGTTGCTCTTCCCGAATGAAGATCCCATCGGTAAACACACACTCCTCTGGAAGGGGCAAGGCGGCCCCGATGCCGAAGTGGTCGGCGTTGTCGGCGATTCTTTGGAGCGCGGTCTCGACCACGGACCCGCCCTCACCGTCTATCTTCCTTATGGACGCGTCGGCGTGCCCTCTGAGTTCGTTCTCGAAACCCGTGGCGATCCGCTAGCCGTAGTCCCGGCGGTCCGCGCCGTTGTCACCAGCCTCGATCCCAATCTACCTATTGGCGACATACGTCCCTTCGACGATGTGGTCAGCCGTTCCGTCTCATCCCAGCGCATGAACTCCGTTGTCTTAGCCACCTTCAGCGGGTTCGCTCTGCTGCTCGCTAGCCTTGGCATCTATGCTGTTCTTTCTTACTCGGTCAGCCGCCGCACTTCTGAGATTGGGCTCCGCATGGCGCTCGGTGCGAGTGAATCAAGCATCTTGCGGATAACCGTCGGGCAAGGTCTTTTGCCGGCTTTAGCAGGCACAGCCATCGGCGGCGCCATCGCCGCTTGGCTGTCACGCTATCTCCAGCCCCTTCTTTTCGGCGTGCAACCGTTTGACCTGTTTACGTATGCCGCTGTCTCGGCTTTGTTATTAGTGACAGCAGCGCTCGCCTGTCTTGTACCAGGCCGTCGCGCCGTAAGAACAGATCCCGCTATCGCTTTGCGGCTTGAGTGAACGAATAAGAACAATTTTTCCGAATTCTGAAAACGGTCAGAATAGGGAAATGGCCACTGAGGAGAGAACAGATCCAGACGCACGCCTGAATGACCCTGACGTGTTGAGAAGCGAAACGGCCTTTCAGCGATTGTGTCGACTCACCGAGCTACCGCTCGCGCTGTTGGCCCTTTTAATCGTGCCCGCACTGATACTCGAAGAACGCAGCCAAAATACCGGCTGGCGTGAAGCGGCAACCATCGCAAACTGGATTGTCTGGCTGGCCTTTGTGGCGGAGTATCTCGCCAAGCTCGCGCTCTCCCCGGCGCGCCTCCGTTTTGTTCGCACAGCTTGGTTTGACCTGGCCATTATTGTCTTATCGCCGCCCTTTTGGGTACCCGCTATGTTGCAAGGCACACGCGCGGTGCGGGTGGTTCGCATCTTACGTCTCCTCCGCTTTGTTCGCGCAGGCGCCGTGGCCGCCATGGGGCTTCGCTTCGCCGCCGATGCCCTGCGCCATCGGCGCTTTCATTACGTCGCATTCACCGCGACCGTCATCATCAGCCTGGGAGCCATGTGTATCTTCGCAGTGGAATCCGGACACAATAAAGCGATTCAGTCCGTCGGTGATGCGTTTTGGTGGGCCATCGTGACAACCACCACCGTCGGTTATGGTGACGTGTCGCCGGTCACGCCTATGGGTAGGGTGATCGCAGTCGTGCTGATGTTCGTGGGCATCGGGTTCATCGGCGTTTTCACCGCAACCATCACCAGTTTCTTTCTCGGCTCAGATAGCGCAAGCGAACAAGAATTGGCTTTGGAACGACGCTTGGACCGTATCGAGGAAAAACTCGACTTACTGCTTCAGGACCGCGCGCAACCCACCCTCCCCAAAATCCAGTCACAAACTTCGAAAAAAAGTTGAAAATACTTCTTTCCCACACATTCCAAAACACTTCCCCCCCATCCCTGCCTCCAAAAAACCCTCGCATAGTTCGTTTTAAGCCGGCCGTTTGCTAATTTTCAATCAGGCCCGGCGCGAGTGTCATCCTCACGCTGGGCCATTTCATTTCCCAAAGGAGTTTATTTGTATGCCAATCTCCGACGCCCGCCTCGATGCCAATCGAGCCAATGCCCAGCACAGTACTGGCCCTCGCACCGACGAAGGCAAAGCCATTTCTTCCATGAACGCCGTAAAAACTGGTCTCACCGGCCGCACCGTCCTGTTGCCCGCCGATGACGCCATCATCTATCAGCAACACCTCGACCGCAACTTTGCCGAATTCGCCCCTGGCTCCGACAAAGAAAAGGCGCTCGTCCAGACAATCGCCGATACCGAATGGCGCTTGCTTCGCATCGCCCCGCTCGAAGCCGGTATCTACGCCATCGGCCGCCTCGAACTCGCCAATCTATTCGCCGACCACGCAGACCCCGTCAATCGCGAAGCTCTCATCCAAGGTAAAATCTTCATCACCTATCGCCGCGATCTCACCAACCTCGCTCTCCAAGAACGCCGTCTCCGCAATCAACGCAAAGCCGATATCGCCGAACTCACCCAACTGCAAAAAGACCGCGCCGAGAAGGAAAAAGAACTCTTGAAGAAACGCCAAAACGAAGTGCAGCAAGCTCTCGAGCTCCACAACAAAGCCATCTACCACAAACTCGACTCGGACTTAGCCGGCCTTGGCTTCGATTTTTCACGCGACGAATTGCTCGCCTACTCAGAGCAGAATGAAAATCAAAAACGCCTCACCGCTCGGAATTTGGACTTCGATCAGTGGCTCGCCACCTTCCGCGCCGCGCAAAAGGAGCAAAAAGCCGCCTAAAATCGAGGTCCTAACAATCCCTGCTCAAACCTCGCAAACCCGCAGTGTGCCTCCTCGGTAACGCTTTTTTGCGATAAACTCCCCACAGAATCCCGCCGCCTTCAATTTGCCGCAGATTCCCGTTCACGCCGTAACGGGTGCTCCATATTCCGCTGAGCAGGTGAGTGAGTTCGTTCAGACTCTCGCGGACAAAACACAGGTCACTCACAACTTCGCCCCCACTAGGTCTACCGCGATTCCCTCGAAAGGGGGCACACAACTACCTAGCCGGCAGGCCACACGGCGTCATACATGGTCAGCGAATTCTGGCGGTCACCCGATCTGAAGGTCACCAGCCTGAGCAAAACAACAAGCCCTGAGCTTGGTGAGCATACCCAAAGGCCGATCTATTCCAACCGCCTCCCGACCACACGCTCATCGACGCCCGGCGCCTTCACCATCAAGTGGAGCTCTCAACCCTAGCCTCTTGTTTTATCCGTGTTTATCTGTGGCCATTCATTCTAAACCGCCAGATCACCCTTGAACTTCATCGTCTTCATCTCGAACTTCGCCTTCACCTTCAGTGGATCCATCGTCGTTTCAAACGTCACAATCTTGTCCCCATCCAGTTGCACCAGCTGTGGCAGAAATCCAAAATAAAGCGTCGAAGTCTCTTTCTTATCTGGCTCGATGATGCCGGGTTGCACCGCCGCCTGCCCTTTTACCTGCAAGGACGTCTGCTGCTTCAGCCCCGCATAAGAATCCTCGCCCGAACTATCGTCTCCGCCATGTCCCGAGACGATGGGCAGCCCGCTCACACTAATCACAAAGTGCCCTTCCAAATCGTCGGGAAACTGCTCTTTCAATGCCAGCCGAATCGGCTTCGCGCTCGCCCATCTCACAACCCCTTGAAATTTAGGGCTGCCGCTCGTATCGCCCGCCCCCGCGCGCGGAACGCCAGGAATACTACGGCGTCGTCCACCCAATGCTGACGACAGCGGCGCGTAAGCCTTCAGTTCCGCTGTCACTGGCTTGGCCCAGGGAGATTTCGTGGTTAGCTCTTGAATCTCTTCGCTCGTCCATTTATCCGGCTCCTCTGTGTTCCAAAACTCATTGTCCACGCCATAAGCCCGCAGTGAGTCAACACCCATGGCGAATGATGCGGCCATCGTCCACAACGCGCCGCGCCTCGAAAAAACCATATCCATTTTGACGATTTCCTCTTCTGGCGGGTTACGCTCACGCCGTCAGCCCCTCTCGTTATAGACTATAGGAAACCCACCATGACTGTTCGCCCCGGTATGTCCGGCGACGCCGTCAAGCGCATAGAAGAGTTCCTGGCTCACTTGAAACTCTACCTCGGGCCGATCGACTCCTCCTTCGGAGGGGGTCTATCGAGCGCCGTCAAATCTTACCAAAAACAGCAGCGTATCGCGCCCTCTGGCGTGGTCGATCCACCCACCTGGACCCGCATGTTCCCCAACGATCCGTTGCCCGTATCCCAAATCGCCTCTTTGCCTCTCGCCGAACGCTGTCTCGCTCTCACCGGCTCCTTTGAAACCGGCAAGTATCCGCCCGATTGCTTTTGGGGAGTTACCGGCGATTTCGACGGCATGGGGCTTAGCTTTGGCGCCTTACAGTGGAACGTGGGGCAGGGAACTCTGCAACCGGTCTTGCGCGAATTGTACTCCCAGCATGCCGATGTCCTCCGCAACGTCTTTCACGAATATTTCGACACCATGGCCCAACTCGCCAGCGAGGTTGTCGCCGACCAACTGGCGTTCACTCGCTCCATTCAAACGAACGGCGTCCTGCACGAACCTTGGCAAGGCATGCTCATTACGCTCGGTCGCACTCCGGAGTGTCAGGGGATTCAAACCCAGCAAGCCAGCGGTGTCTTCAAGCAGGCGTTGGAGATGTGCGCCGATTACAGTCTTGTCTCCCAACGCTCAGTCGCGCTCATGTTCGATATCGCCACTCAGGGCGGTTCCATCTCAAGCCTGGTTCGTGCGCAAATCATGGCTGACTTTGCTCACCTCCCGCCCAATGACCCCGGCAACGAAGTCGCCAAAATGTGTATCGTGGCCAATCGCCGCGCCGCCTCATCGGAGCCGAAATTTGTCGATGACGTCCGCACCCGTAAACTCACCATCGCCCGCGGCGCCGGAACCGTCCACGGCATCTTCTACGATCTCGACGACATGTTCGGCCTCACCCTCGATCCCTTTGCCCAAGCCCTCGCCGCCAATGGCTAACGGCCGTTTCAGAACCGCGCGCCAGCCAGCGTTCCCAGATGATATCTTCTTCCTGTGTCCTCCTCCGAATACCTTTGCCTCCGAACCCCCTCCCCCATCGTCTTGAATGGCGACCTCACCAAAGAACCCTGGCTCCGCGCCGCCCGCTCCCCGCGCTTCTCGGATATGGTCACCGGCGATCCAGGATTCTTCGACACACGCGCCGCTGCGCTTTGGGACGATCAGAACCTCTATGTCGCCTTCTGGATAGAAGAGCCGTTCGTCGAAGCCGCCTTCACTCAGCGCGACTCTCTCATCTTCAACGAAAATGATGTCGAGCTCTTCATCGACGGTGGCGATTGCTACTACGAGTTCGAAATCAATGCCCTAGGCACTATTTACGAAGTCTTCTTTGTATGGCAGGATGCCTTCCAAACCACCGATCGCTTCAGCGCGCCGCAATTCGACATCCGTACTCGTGAAGCCGTTACCTTCGGCGGCGATTACGATCGTCAGCCGAAAACGTTCTGGCGCGGTACTCATCCGCGCGGCCTCCGCTGGGCCTTTCTCGACTGGGACTTTCCAGGCCTGCGCTCCGCCGTTCAAGTCGATGGCGAAATTAACGACCGCTCCCACGTCGATCGCGGCTGGACCGTCGAACTTGCTCTCCCTTGGTCCGGTATGCATGCCCTCGCCAATGGCCGCGCCCTCCCGCCCCGCGAAAACGACCTCTGGAAACTGTTTTTCGGCCGCTTCGAAAAATTGCTGGTCAACGGCGCTGAAGTTACTCCTCATCCAGCCTGGGTCTGGACCCCGCACGGCGTCTATGACACGCACCGGCCCGAATGCTGGACCCCCATTCGCTTCTCTTCGCTTACGGTGTGATTTTCAATTGCGCCGTTTTCGAAACGCCTTCCAGTGTCGCGCTAATCGTCGCCGTCGCCTCGCTCTTCACTCCCTTAGCGCTAATCGGAAATGTCGCCTTCAATGCGCCGGCAGGAATCGTGAGTTCGCTCGGAAGGGAAACCTGCGCAAGTGTGCTGCTCAGCTTTACCGTCACCGCTTGCTTCTGTGCCGCAACAAAGAGGGTCACGGTTCCAGTAACCGTCCCATCGCTCTTCATGCTCGGTTGGCTCAGCGTAACCTCTACCAGCGGCGGAAAGAGTGACAGCGCGTTACTCAATGTTTCGTCGCCGGCCTTGACCGTAATCGTCACAATCGTCTGCTCCTTCGCTGCTTTTACAACAATCGGAAATCGTACTTGCTTTCCCGTCACTGTCATGGTTGCGTCCGGCGGTAGCGTTACCAGTTCCGGATTCGTGCTCTTCGCACTCACCTTGATTTGCTTTCCTTCTGCCTCGCTCAAGACGAGCGTGCCGAAAGCGGTACCGCTGCCCACTACATCATTCGGCACAATGCCAAACCAACTACCGTGATAACTCGCCGATTTGAAAGGGCCGATCCCACCCGGAAACGGGGTATACAACGGATCTCCGAAATTCATGATCATCCACTTCAGCCATCTCGTCCCGCGCAGCACGGCGTCTCCCACATTCGCCCCTTGAAACAAATACAGGAAGACTTGATCCGGATGAATCAATCCTTCTAAAAATGGCTCGGTCAGCGCGCCGCTCGTCACCGTAATGCCTTTTAGCATCGCCGCGCCCGACCAGTTGTCTGCCGTGTGCGGATTCGTGGCCGAAGCGCTGTCTAGATGAAATCCAATCGCGCCGGGTACCCAGCTGAAAGCATCGTTGTAATGCTGCAACGAATACCAACCGGCATACAATGCCGCCTTCTCGCATCTGAGCAACGACGGCGCCGTACCGAACTCCGTCTGTTTGTCGTCTAACGTCGTATTGAACCCAGCCTCTTTGGCGAACACGCTCGCCCGGTAAATATCCCACTCGCCCGCGCCGTACCCACTGTCTACATACCCTTCAATGGGGCCGCGGATATCGAAGTACGCGTTCCCCTTCAGACCGTGACTCTCCGCATAAAGCGCTTTGTCCACCATTCCCTTGGAAAGCTCCGGCGTCGCCGCGTCCAGCCGCCAGACTGAATAAATCGTCTTCGCACCCGGTCGGTCACGGTATTTGGCGAACGGCACGTACGGTTCATAAGCGTTTCCCTGGCTCTGTGCGTTGCCGAAGTAAGGCTGATTACCGGCTTGTCTTCCCATGACCCGCGCTCCCGCATACTCATCCCATATATCCGCCAGCAACTGATCCGCCGCCCCTCGGTTGGCTCCGAGAGTCACATCGTAAGGCGTTCCGTACGAAAGCACAATGTAGAGGATCTTCTCTTTGCCGGCTTTTTCCAGGCACGCTCGCACCGGTTTCTTCATCGCCGGTTCGTACCAGTTGCCTTCCCACATGCCCTCGTCGTATGTGTCTATCTTGCAAAGATTCTGCTTCGGTATGTTGCGCTTCTCCATGTAATACTTCGCCACTTTGTGCGAGTCTTCATTGGCTGCGTCGTACACCACCAGCACGCGCTCGTTCAGCGGCACCGTGTTCTGGCCAAACGCCAACACCGCAAAAAGGCTGCTCGTGGCAATCGAAACTGCAAGTCTCATCTCTTCCTATTGCAGCACTGCCTTATTTGGTTTGACGCGCCATGGCAATCCGGTATATCTCGGCGTCCCAATTCATGAGCCGCGCCACCTGGCTCACTGGCAGATAAACCGGCTGAGCTTCGTCGGGTATCCGTTCAATCACTCTCTTCACGCACACCAAAAGTTCACGCGCTGCGCGCTTCATGTCCCGCCTCGTCAAAACTCCCGCCCCTGCCACGATTAGAAACACCGGCTCAAAATTGTAAGCCTCCCGGTAGCGCTGGGCCGCCGCCTCCAGCGCGTCTCCCGCATCGGCCACCGCCGCTCCCGGCCCTAAATATACGCACTGATCCGGAAAGAGGGTGCCTCCTTGCGCGATCTCCCGAGATTTGGCTAACATCGCCAGGGCATGCGTTTCACTGTCTTCAGCGATCTCCCATTCATCCCGCATCAGCGTCTTCAGCCGATCTAAATCGGGCGCCGGCGCCTGCCGCACCGGCCCATCCAAGCGGCGCTCCACGTCGCGCAGTAGGTCTTCCGCGGCCGCGCAGTCTTCGCCTCCCACCACCAATCCGTGATTCTCCAGAATCAAAACGTCCGGACGTTTTTCAAGTTCGCGCTGAATCCGCATCGCCAGCGGGATGCCCGGATGCGTATAGGGGATCCAACTCCACCGCACTCCTTCGAACAATGGCGCCACCCCCTCCGCGCCATTCGCCCGCGCCGCCCAGGCGATTGTCCGCACCGAATGCACATGAATTACCACGCGCTGTGGCATCACCGCGTGCACTGCTGTCTCAACCGACGGCCGCAGCGCGGCGCCCGTTCGCGTCTTATACTCTGGGAACTTCTCATCCTCAGCCGCGAGTTGCCGCGCAATATCCGCCATGGGTACGGGCAGAAACATATCGTCGTCCGCCGCGTGAACCAGCCATTTCCCCGATGCCTTCACCCACAGCGTGCCATTCTCTTTGATCGACGTATTCCCGCCGCCTGCTTGCACCAAATCTAAATCGCGCCCTACGCGCGCCGACACTTCTACCAGCTTCTCCAGTGGATCATTCGTCATTCGTGATTGCATTATCATATAGCCTGGATCATGGCCGGAGCTCTTCCACAAAGCGACAAGCTGCGCGCCTGGTGGTCCCATCGTCAGGGATTGAACTCAGCGCCTAAACCTGCCGCTCCCGCCGACATACTCGCCCAATCCGGCTGGGCGCGTTCGGTTGGTGGCTGCGGCCCTTATTTCACCCTTTTCTCTCGCGCTGCCATTTCACGCGAAACCGCCGACCGAGCCCAAGCCAACCTCGAAATTCACGAACTTCCCAGTGCCCGCGCCTGCACTTACGTTCTGCCCGCCCAAGACTTCCCCCTCGCCCTCACTTTGGCTCAAAGCGCGGGTGACGGTGAAATGCGCGTGGCGGAAAAACTCGGTGTCACTGTTAAAGAAATCGATAAGCTATGCCAGGCCGTTCTCACCGCTCTTGAAAAAAACCCGCTTGATCCGGAAGCCATCCGCCAAGCCACCGGCAAGGCCGTACGCAGTCTCGGACCCGAGGGTCAGAAAAAAGGTCTCTCCTCCACGCTTCCTGTCGCTCTGGGTAAGCTCCAAAGGTCCGGCGATATTCGCCGCATCTCCACCAACGGGCGGCTGGACAACCAACGTTACCAGTACACCCTCTGGCGCCCCAATCCACTGCGCAACATCAAAATCGATCCCGCCCAAGCCGCCCTCGAACTCGCTAAACATTTCTTCCACTGGATCGCGCCCGCCTCCGTCGCTGACTTCCAAGCCTTTGCAGGCATCGGCGTGAAAGCCGCCAAAGCCGCCGTCGAGTCACTCAAACTGCAACCTAGTTCAAAGGACAGTGACTTGCTCTTACCACCCTCTGAGCGCGACGCCTTCGAATCGTTCGCGCCTCCCACAGATCCCTCTTACCGTCTCGTGATGAATCTGGATTCCTCCATGCTTCTTCGCCGCGATTTGTCAATCCTCCTCGATTCGAAAGACGCCAAACATCCTCTCCTCCCACCCGACTTACTTGCTCCCGTTCAAAGCCCGGTCATTCTCGACCGTGGCCGGATTGCGGGCCTCTGGGAATATGATCCGGCCAGCGAATCCATCGCCTACCTCACCTTCGTCAAGCAAGACTCGTTGCTCAAACAAGCCCTAGCAACGACCGAAGACTACATTCGCACGCAACTAGGCGACGCACGTAGCTTTAGCTTAGATAGCCCCAAAAGCCGCGCTCCGCGAATCGCTGCGCTACGCAGTTAAACTATGGCCAAATCTCCATCGCACCCCCAACCCAAGGACGACCCCCGTCTCACCCAGGTCAGCAAAATCTCGCTCGAACTACCCGAAACCACCTCCGAACGCCACGGCACTCACGCCGCCTTCCTCGTGCGCAATAAGCACTTCGCTTACTATCTTGATAACCATCACGGCGATGGCATCGTCGCCGTTACCTGCAAAGTCGCGCCGGGCGACAACCAACTCTTGGCCAAGTCGCAGCCCGGGCGCTTCTATCTGCCTGCGTATCTCGCATCCAGAGGCTGGGTTGCGCTGCGCCTCGACCGCGGTGAGATCGATTGGGAGGAGGTTCGGGAACTCCTATTTGAGAGTTATCGCCGCATCGCCCCAAAGAAGCTGGGCGCGAGTGTCGGCGCATCATAGATATGGCCGTTTTTGACAGCTTCCTTGAAAGGCAAGGTTTCCTCCTGCTGGACGGTGGGCTTGCCACCGAGCTGGAAAGTCGTGGTGAAAATCTGCATGATCCTCTTTGGTCCGCCAAGATCTTAGTCGCTGCGCCTGAAAAGATCGCCGACATTCACTATGCTTACTTCCTGGCAGGCGCCGATGTCGCCATCACCTCCAGCTATCAAGCCACCTTTCCAGGCCTCCAGGCAGCCGGACTCACCGCGCAAAAAGCGGAATCTGTGATTCGCAATAGCGTCGGCGTCGCGCTCCAAGCGCGCGACCGGTTTTGGAGTGATCCGCAAAATCGCATCGGTCGTCTGCGCCCTCTCGTCGCCGCGTCCATCGGCCCATATGGCGCTTTCTTGCATGATGGCTCCGAGTATCGGGGTGATTACCAAGTCTCTCGCCAGGAACTCAAAGCCTTTCACACCGACCGCTTCGCCGTTCTTTCCAATAGCGACGCCGATCTCATCGCTTGCGAAACCATTCCAACGCTTGCGGAGGCTGCAGTCTTGCTGGAATTACTGAGCGAAGTCCCGAACCTAGAAGCCTGGATCAGCTTCAGTTGCAGAGACGGCGCGCATATCTCCGATGGCACGGAATTCTCCACTGCCATCGCGGCCGTGGTTGAATCGGAAGCCGTCGTGGCAGCCGGCTTGAATTGCACCGCGCCCCGCTTCGTAAATACCTTGCTCGATCAGGCCCGACAGGTGACGGACAAGCCACTTGTCGCCTATCCCAACAGCGGTGAACTGTATAACGCCGAAAGCTGCGACTGGCAATCCGCTGGCGAAATCGGCATGATTGAACAAGCTGCCTGTGGCTGGCGCGACCGCGGCGCACTGTTAATCGGCGGTTGTTGCCGTACTACACCCCAAACCATCCGCGGCATCCGAACGGCGCTTACTCGCCCACCTGCTTATAGCGGAAGCAAGTAACCAAATGATCGTTCACCATGCCCGTCGCTTGCATGAACGCGTAACAGATCGTCGAACCTACGAACGTAAAGCCGCGTTTTTTCAGATCTTTGCTCATTGCGTCTGAGACGGTGGTGCTCGCGGGCATGTCCTTATGCGTGTTCCACGCGTTCTGAATCGGCTTACCACCGGTGAATCCCCAAATATAGCTGCTGAATGAACCGAATTCCTTGGCTACTTCCAAACAGGCCCGCGCGTTTTGAACGGCGCTGTGTATCTTGAGCTTGTTGCGCACAATGCCCTCATTCGCGAGCAGTTTCTCGATTTTGGCTTCGCGGTAGCGAGCAACTTTGGCGGGGTCAAACTGGTCGAATGCTTGCCGGTAAGCGTCGCGCTTCCTAAGGATTGTCAACCAACTTAGGCCGGCCTGTGCGCCCTCAAGAATAAGAAACTCGAACAGCCCTCTATCGTCTCTGAGAGGCACTCCCCACTGAGCATCGTGATAGACCCTAGAGAGGGGATCAGAAGCAGACCACGGACAACGAACGAGGGGGGGCACGGGTCAATGGAGAGAAGGAATTTTACGGTAAGAGTCAGCCAAGCTGCAGAATAAATTGAACCGCAGAATGTACCAAAGCGCCGCGAAGCCGTCTTTCATGCCGATCTTCTTTCCCTCTTCATAGGTTCGTCCACAGTAGCTGATAGGCACCTCATAAATCGCGCAGCGCAGTTTTGCGACCTTGGCCGTCACTTCGATCTCAAAGCCAAAGCCATCGCTGGTGATGATCATATTGCGGATGATTTCACCGCGGAACGCCTTATAACCGGTTTCCACATCGGTCATATTGATGTTCGTGAAGAGGTTCGAAAGGAAGGTCAACCCGCGATTGGCTAAGTAGTGGTAGAAATACAAGACGCGCGCTTGCTTGCGCACCAAAAAGCGCGAACCATAAACCACATCCGCCTGACCTTGCAGAATGGGCGCAATCACTTCGGGAATTTCGCTTGGGTCGTACTCCAAGTCGGCGTCTTGCACAATCACAATATCGCCCGTAGTGTGTTGGAAACCGGTTTTCAATGCTTCCGTCTTGCCCTGATTTTTGGTCTGATGCACCGCGCGCACCATCGGCTCGGAGAGTGCCAATTCGTCGGCCAGTTTACCGGTGGCGTCCGTTGAACAATCGTTGACAATGATAATCTCGGTGACGTTGGGAAGCGCCAGCACGCGCCTCACCACCGAAACCAGCGTAGCCTGCTCATTGTACGCTGGTATCACTACCGATACTGTCGCCATTCAAGTGAATCGCTAGAATAGCACAGGGAAGCAAGAAACCAGGAGAGTCATGTCAGAACCAAGTTACGAGGAATTAAAGGCTGAGCTTGAGAAGGTGAAGTCACAGAAAGATAAAGTGAGAACGGGGGAACTGTCCTTCAAGGTCAGTGAGAAGGGCGCAGTCAGTGTCTACGGGCTTGGTCGTTTTCCCGTCACGCTCTATCAGGAGCAATGGATTAGGCTGCTGGGCGTTGCCGAAGATCTAAAAAAGTTCATCGTCGAGAATTCGAGCAAGCTGAAAGTGAAAGAATAGCGGTTCAGAGCCGCAGCCGGCGGCCCCGCACGGTGGCGAAGAAAGAGCGCAGAATTTGCAGCGTATTTGGTTCGGCAAAAATAATTAGGAACTTTACTAATTCCCTCTGAATCGAACTTCTATCCGTCGATGATCGAAGACCGCCGTGAAACTTATTACCACAAAAGCGTCAGGCAAGCTGGCCCGCTATACGCCGGCTTTGATCTCCCTTCCGCTGAGATCTACCTGAGCCTTCGCAATACGGAGGACGTACTCCAGCAGGCTTGCTGGCAATACCTCGGACCTTTTGGTGTCTCTAAATCGTCGGTAAATCTGCTCATGATGCTGCGCCATGGTCCGAAGGAAGGGATGCAGCTTCACGATCTGGGCGAATTGATGCTGGTGAGCCGCGCCAATATCACCGGCCTGATCGACCATCTGGAACAGAAAGAATATGTCACGCGAGTGGTGGATCGGCATGATCGCCGCGCCCGCTTCGCGCGTATCACGCAGAAGGGCGAGGAGCTTTTGAATACATTTATGCCGGTCCATTTTAGAAACGTGAAGGCCATGCTCCAGGGCCTTTCGGAAACTGAGAAGGACACGCTGCTTCATTTATTGAAGAAGACGCGGGAAAGTATCAGGGTGCATGCGGCTGACCTGGAACAAACGGCGTTCGCCGAGTTCACCATCGCGGAGTAAAGATAGAAATGGCACAAGTGCAGGAAGACCCCAAAATTAAGGGCGAAGAGGCGAGCAAAGATCGCCCGGAGCAATTGAGTTACGAAAATGCGCCGCCGCCAGCGAAGCCGCCCGAAGACACGCGGCGGAAGCGCAAGATCCGTTTTATTGTGCTCGCGGTTTTGGTAGTGGCAGCCATCGCCTCCATTCCCATTTACTCCTACTATGCGGCGCGAGAGAGCACGGACGATGCGCAAGTCGACGGCCATTTAGTCCCTATTAGTGCGCGCGTCAATGGCACGGTGCTGGAAGTGCTCGTCAGGGATAACGAGCATGTGCAGGCGGGCCAACCGTTAGTCAAATTGGATCCCGCCGATTATGAAGTGGCTTTGGCCCAAGCGCAGGCGCAATTGGCCACCGCCCAGGCCACCACTTCAGAATCCAAAGTGAATGTGCCGCTCACCAACATCAACACCTTATCGCAAGTCGACACCAGTAAGACGCAGGCGGATCAAGCACGCGCCGCGGTGAATAGCGCGCAGCAGGCGGCCAACCAAGCGCAGGCCAACATCGTTGCCAGTAAAGCGACACTCGAAGCCCGCCAAGCCGATTATGAAAAAGCGCAGAAAGATCTGGCGCGCTTTAAAGACCTGGTGGCGAAAGACGAAATTTCCAAGCAGGAGTACGATGCGGCCGATGCGGCGGCGCGTGCCGGCGCGGCAAATGTGGCGGCAGCCCAAGCCAATGTCACCGTGGCGCAGCGCAGTTTCGATAAGGCGATGGCCGACTTGGGCGAAGCCAAGGCGCGCTTGAACACCGCTCTCGTTTTGGAGCGGCAAGATGCGCAAGTGCGGCCGCGCCAGCAAGAAGTCACGGCCGCACGTTACCAACAGGCGCAGGCGGAAGTGCAACAGAGAGACGCCGATGTCAAACAAGCGCAACTGAACTTGAGCTACGCCGAAATCAAGGCTCCGGTGGAGGGCGTGGTGAGCAAGAAGACGGCCGAGCCCGGCATGCATCTCTCGGCGGGCGAAGAAATCATGGCTCTCGTCCCCCTGAATGACGTTTGGATCACCGCCAACTTCAAGGAAACGCAGTTGAAGAAGATGCGCGTCGGCCAAAAAGTGGAAATTGAGGTGGACACCTTCGGCGATGGCCGCAAGTATAAAGGGCATATCCAGAGCATCGCCGCGGCATCGGGCAGCAAATTCAGCCTGCTGCCGCCGGAAAACGCCACCGGCAACTACGTCAAAGTGGTGCAACGCGTGCCCGTGAAGATTTTGCTCGACCAGGGGGAAGATAGCGATCACCGCCTGTTACCCGGCATGTCCGTCACCCCCGTCGTCCTGCTGAATAACTGAGCGGAGCGGCATGCCCACAGCAACAGCCGACACTAGCGAGACATCGCCCGCGCTCGCCGATCAGGCGATCTGGAAGCCCGCATTCAACCCATGGCTGATTGCCCTTACGGTCACCCTGGCGAGTTTCATGGAGGTGCTGGATACCAGCATCGCGAACGTAGCGTTGCCGCACATCGCGGGCGGATTGTCGGCCAGCGAAGATGAAGCCACGTGGGTACTCACCTCTTATCTGGTCTCCAATGCCATTATTCTGCCCTTGAGCGGCTGGTTTTCCCTGCTGCTCGGACGCAAGCGATTCTACATGACGTGCGTCTTCATTTTCACCGTCAGCTCTTTTCTATGCGGCATCGCGCCCACCCTCGGGTTATTGGTTTTCTTCCGCATCATGCAAGGCGTAGGCGGCGGCGGTTTGCAACCGAGTGAACAAGCGATTCTGGCCGATACGTTTCCTCCCAAACAGCGCGGTATGGCGTTCGCCGTCTACGCCATCGCGGTGGTCTTCGCTCCTGCCATTGGGCCTACGCTTGGTGGTTACATTACCGATCACTTCAGTTGGCGTTGGATCTTCTTCATCAACATTCCGGTGGGCGTCATTTCCATCGCGTTGTCAAGTTTCATGCTGGAAGATCCGCCCTACCTCGTCAAGGAGCGCAAGGAGAAAAAGAAAGCAAATCTGCAGGTGGACTACTGGGGCATCATTTTTATTGCCGTCGGTCTTGGCTTTCTGCAGATCATGCTCGATAAAGGCGAGCGGTTGGATTGGTTTTCTTCCGATTTCATCCGCACCTGCGCCGTATTGGCCTTTGGTGGACTAGCGTTAGCCATTTATTGGGAATTGAAGAGCAAAAATCCAGTGGTGGATCTGAGCCTGCTCAAAGACCGCAATTTCAGCATCTCGGCATTTTTCATGTTTATGGTGGGCGTGGTGCTCTTGGGCAGCACGGTTTTGATACCGCAGTTCTTGCAGCTCGTGATGGGTTATTCAGCAACAGACGCCGGGCTGGTCATCTCGCCCGGTGGCTTCCTGATTATCGGAATGCTGCCTTTTGTTGGCTTGCTGTTGAGCAAAGTAGAGGCGCGCTGGCTGATTGGCATTGGACTGGCCATCACGGCATTCGCACTCTTTCACATGACCACGTTCAACGACCAGATGGACTACAGATATGTCATGTTGGCGCGCTGCCTGCAGGCGTCCGGCTTGGCGTTCCTGTTTGTGCCCATCAATACCGCCGCTTATGCTTTTGTCCCGCGCAATAAAAACAACGCCGCCTCCGGCCTGATCAATCTGGCGCGCAATGTGGGCGGCAGCGTGGGCATTTCGTTGGTCGTGGCCGTGCTGGCCCGCCGCACCCAGTTTCATCAGGCGCGCCTGGTGGAACAAGCCACCACGTTGAACCCCCAGTTCAACGCTGCCATCAAAGCGACCACCGGGGTTTTGGGCGCAGCCGCAAACGGCAGCAACGGGGCGTACGCTCTGCTGATGCAGCGTATCCTGCAGCAGGCCGCCACGCTGGCTTATGTCGATTGCTTCTGGTTGTTTGGCGTGGCGTTTACGATTTTGATCCCGTTTGTTTTTTTGATGAAGCGCGTGGCTCCCGGCAAAGCAGGCATGGGGCACTAAGGGCACAAAAAGGGGACAGACGGGTGCACTGCGGTGGAAAAATGAGACAGGGGAGTTAGGGGACACTTTCAGCGAAAGGAAAAAGAAGGTGTCAAAACACGCAGGTGGCCGGAAGTGGTACAAGTACAGCCCGGAGTTTAAGCGACAAGCGGTAGACCGAATGGTGGGCGGAGAGAGCCCGGCGGCGGTGGCGCGTGAACTAGGCATTCGAAGGAAATTTTTGTATGTCTGGAAAGCACAAGGGAAAGGTAGCCAAGGAACGCCAAAAGCTCCGGAAGTAGAGGAGCAAGATCCAAGGCAGCGAGAGATTGAAAAACTGCAGAAGCGCATCGCCGAACTGGAGCGTTTGGCGGGAAAGCAGACGGCGGAACTGGATTTTTTCGTAGCAGCCTTGCGCAGTGTCAAGGGAGCGCGCCCGAAGAGCGGCGCGAGTTCCGACGGGAGATCTATCAAGTGATTCAACGTCAGGCAGCTGAGCAAGGCGAAGCGAGTATTGAACGTATGTGCGAATTGGGGAAAGTGAGCCGCGCGGGTTTTTATCGGGATTGGCAAGAGCGGCAGCCGCAAGAAGCAGAGATGGCCATTCGCGAAGCGGTGCAAACAGAAGCGCTGCGGCGGCGAGTGAATGGCTATCGTCGTGTCACGCGCGAGTTGCAAAAGAAAGGAATCGCGATAGGCGAAGGAGTCGTGCGGCGGATTCTGCGCAACGACAATCTGCTGGCAATTCGTAAGCGCAAGTTTGTCGCCACCTCCGACTCCGCCCATGGCTACACGGTCTATCCGAACCTAGCGCAGTATGTGCAAGTAACGGCGATCAATCAACTATGGGTGGCCGATATCACTTATCTGCGACTCGGGCGCGAGTTTGTTTATCTAGCCGTCGTGCTGGATGTCTTCTCGCGGCGCGTGGTGGGCTGGTCGTTAGGCCGCAGCCTGCAAGTGGCGTTGCCGTTAGCAGCGCTGAACCAAGCGATTGCGGAGCGCCAGCCAGGCCGCGGCTTGGTGCATCATTCCGATCGCGGCACACAGTATGCCGGCAACGAATACGTGCAGCGCTTGGAAGAAGCGCATATGACGATCAGTATGAGCCGACCCGCGCGGCCTTGGGAAAACGCCTATTGCGAAAGCTTCCTGGGCACGCTGAAGAAAGAACAAATCGCTTGCGTTCGTTACTCAAAAATGGAAGACTTACAACAGAACATCGCCGAGTTCATTGATGAGTTCTACAACCGTGAACGACTTCACTCGGCGCTCGACTATCTTTCCCCCGACGAGTTTGAACGGAACTGGAGAAAATCATTACCGTCGGCGGGCTTGAGTTTTCCCAGGCATCGGGAGATCTATCCTGATGCCTGAGCGTTTTCGTTTGCAGCGGAGAGCCGATTGTGCTCTCCGCCGTCTCATCAGGATGAGTCTCCAGCAGAGTATTCCTTGGCCGGTTGCTCTCCAGCAGAGCCGGCCTCCGCTTCCCCTGCTATCCTCATCCTTAACCAAGAACCTCCCGTTCGCCAGCAATTTTCAGCGAACGGCAACTGTCCCCAAACTAGCCTGTCTCAGATCACGACGCAGTGCACGGGACAGACGACTTTTCTCCCTATTCGGCGTCACCTATTCGGTGTCACACCTATTCGGTGTCACACACCTATTCGGTGTCACCTATTCGGTGTCAGACACCTCAACTCCCGAATTCGACCGCCCAAACTCGTTTCCCCAGCCCCCGGCGCACGGTCACACGAACCACTTGCAAAACGCCAAAGTAGATTAAACTACTTTAAAACATAAAGTGATAAAAATGTTTGGAGGAAGGGCCTCCATCGATGTAAGATTTTGTCGCCAAACAATTTTCAAACATCGGAGAAGCCCCCTTTGCAGATTATCTCGCCCGAGCACCTGGTGCAATTCAAGAATCTCCTCCAAAGCGAGTTATTTCCGCTGTTGGAATCCAGCCTGGGCCCACTGAGTAAACAAAGCCAACTGCTGGCCAGTGTCCTCAGCCTGGAGCCTTTAGCCCGCCACGTGAAAGAGCGCCGCGCGCATACGGGCCGTCGCCCGTGCAACCGCCTGGCTCTGGCCACAGCGTTCCTCGCCAAAGCCATCTACAATCTGCCCACCACGCGCCACCTCATCCAACGCTTACAAAGCGACTCGCAACTGCGCCGGCTCTGCGGCTGGGACACGGCCTCCCAAGTGCCCACCGAATCCACATTCTCACGCGCCTTCGCTGAGTTTGCCGCCGCCGGCTTGCCCGCCCAGGTGCATGAAGCGCTGGTGCGCCGCACCCAACAAGTCCGCGTGATCGACTACATCGCGCGCGACTCCACCGCCATTGAAGCGCGTCAAACTCTGCCCGGCGACAAAGACAAAGCGCGGCGTGGCAAGCAAGCACCGAAGGTACCCAAAGCCAGCCGCAAACGGGGCGCCAAGAAAGGACCTCACAAACGCTCTACCGCCCGCCAGCGTGGGCCGCGGCTGCAACGCCAGCAACATATGACACTGCCGGAGATGATCGCCGATCTGCCGCGGGACTGCAGTTTGGGCGTTAAGACCAGCAGCCAAGGCCACCAGCAATACTGGCGTGGCTACAAACTGCATTGGGACGTCGCCGATGGGGGCCGCATCCCGATCAGTTGCCTGCTCACCGGCGCCAGTGTGCACGATTCGCAGGTCGCCATCCCGTTAATGCAGATGAGCGCCGAACGAGTGCGCTGGAAGTGCGATGTCATGGACTCCGCTTACTACGCCAAAGCCATTCGCCAGCACAGCGAAAAGCTGGGTCACGAAGCGCTCGTCAAGCCGCCCAAGAGCCGCCTCAAGAATCAGCCCGGACCCACACCCTTTAGCGATGAACAAAAGCAACGCTTCAAAAAACGCACCATTGTGGAGCAACTCAACGCTCGCCTGAAAGACGAGTTTGGAGGCCGCCTCATCTATTTCAAAGGCGCCATCAAAATCATGGCGCACCTCATGTTTGGTGTGCTGGCACTCACCGTCGATCAACTCCTCCGCCTCACACCGTAGGCTTTCCCATTCCGCTCTCCATCCACGCTTCCTTAGACGCGCTCAACCGGAGGTGTGCCTGCTCTCTCGGCCAGCCACCCCACGGACAGATCTACTCCTGGCCCGGTCTGGCTCCACCCGTCCGGCTGTGCCCTGAAAATCGTCCCCGCCAGCCGCGCCTGCGAGAGTAAGTCCTTTTCGCTCAACTATCTAACCATCTTCTTCCAGCCAGAGGTTGAACTCAAAAGCGGAAAGTCACCGATCCGCGGTCGCACAATTTGCAAAAACACCAATAAAAACGCATATTCCACATCTCTAGACTCGTTTGTCAAGCCCCTTTTCAACGCGTTCTGCAAGACGTTCACACCGACTGACTCTTTATTTTCAACCCCCTAATTCTTTGAAAGCATTCAGTCTCTGTGCTTCTTCCCCCCTCCCATCCTTATACGGGCGAACCTCGGCTCACGCTAAATTCAAACCAGTTAGAGGCGGTTGTCGTGTGCGGCGTCTTCCATGTGACTTTTCGCGGTACGCGCCGATTCTTTCTCGCCGCAAGGTGTTCGAAGCATCGGCCCATGGTTATTTGACAATTCAATATTGCCGGTCGCCTCTCTCGGGCCACCCCATTTTCATCCGCAGGCATGGCCCACCTGGCCAAAGAAGCCAAAAACACGAATGTGATGAGCGTCCAGAAAACGCAATCACAAACAAACCGCGCTCAAGGTTGTCCCGACGGCGTGATGGCTTCGTATCGGTTCATACCGCAAAACCCTGTCGTCCTCATCCCTCAACCGGAATCCAAATCTCAACCCCGCCTGGTCGATTTGGATGGAACGTCGCACTGTAAATCTCGACCCGCGGCCTGCTCGCGATCCGTACCCCAGATGCGGGCCGCCACTGATTCCAGATCTGACCCATGGTGTCGCGAAGGGTTGAGATAAGGCCAGTGTGCGAGAACACCGCGTATTTCTGTTTCTCCAGCGTCACCCGTCCGAACTCTGCCGGAATCGCGGAAAAATCAGAAACCTCCACGCCGCACACATATTCAAAACCTTCTGCTCCCTGCAAGGGCCACATCACACCATAAGTCTTCCCACCCATTTGCCCGGGCATGTGGCCAATATGTGGATCGAAGCGCTGCCACAAAGCAGGGATGCCGACACTCGTCTCATCGTTGTAGCGCTCACCCAAGCCCGCAATCAACACCGGGCCGAACTCTTCTGAACGCGGCGCTGCCAAGTCTGCCATGACTGATAGCATAGTTGATCTATTCCGCTGAAAGACAAGACTGCCATTGTGACCGGAGCCGGCCGCGGCATCGGCCGGGCTATCGCCATAGCACTGGCGCGTCAAGGCGCAAACGTCACAGTGAGCGATGTGGATCTCACAAGTGCCGAGGCAGTGGCTAAGGAGATTGCTGCCTTTGGCGGTCAGAGTTTCGCCATCGCGACGGATGTTTCATCCGAAAAGCAGGTCGCCCGGCTGGTCGAAGCCACGCTCGAACAATTTGCCAAAATCGACATTCTTGTGAACAATGCGGGCATCATCAGCACCGGACCTCTGCTGGAAACCAGTGTCGAAGTCTGGGAACGCACCCACGCCGTGAATCTCAAGGGAGTGTTCCTCTGCACCAAAGCCGCCCTTCCCTTTTTGATAGCGCAGCGCAGCGGCAGAATTATCAATATCGCCTCGGTGGCTGGAAAACGCGGCGGCGGCGTTTTTGGCAACACCTGTTATGCCTCGTCCAAAGGCGGCGTTATTGCCTTCACGAAAGGCGCGGCGCGTGAAGCCGGCCCGTACAACATCACCGTGAACGCCATCGCCCCGGCCATGATCGAAACAGATATGATCAGCGCCATGCCGCCTGACGCGCGCCAGAGCCTGCTGCGTTCCATCCCGCTGGGCCGTACCGGCAGTGTGGACAACGTGGCGGCCGCTGTTTGTTTTCTGGCCTCGGACGGCGCCGGCTTCATCACCGGAGAAATTATGGATGTCGACGGCGGTTTGATGATGGATTGACTCGGGCGAAACCGTCCAAAGCCGGGCTTACGAACTGAACAGGTGCGCCCATTGCTTCTGAAATCTCCTCACGGCATAGAACAGGATCAGCCGCAGTTGGTCACCTGTGACTCCATGCTTATCGCAAACCTCTTTGCGACTCATTTCGTTGTAAAACAGATCCACCAGAACCTCCCGGTCTCTCCGCCTGAGAGTGCTGAGCGTCTTTCTAACCGCTTCCGCCTTTTCCCTCTCCTCGAGCCGCACTTCGGTGGTTTTCGCACCATCTGGAATACGCTCCACATCAAAGCGCATGGAAATCGATTGCGGCCGCACCGTGCGCAGGGTCCTTTTGATGGAATTCGACAAAATTCCGCACATGTAGGCGGGCAAACAGCTAGCGTCGCTCAGTCTCCCTTGCATGATGTTTTCGATCGCCGCTGCCATCACATCGTCAACCAGGTCTTCTTCCCGCTGGCGATAAAATTTGCCCCAAACCTTGGCGCGCAGGAGACGGCGGAAGTGCCGATCGAAGTGACTTGCGGTTTCCTCATCACCCGCACGCAGACGTCGTAAATAAGCCTCGTCGAATCGGCCAGGGCTCAGCGCGCTAGCCTCGCCGGTACGCCCCTTCCCCCCTACTTCAAAAATCGTTTCTCGCGCTGCTGGTTGCATTAAAATCCCGGCTCAATGCCCCGCTTCGCCGGTTCGTCCCGGCGCACTCCCGCGGCTTTCATCTCTATAAGCGCTATAATTCGTCGAAAGACACAACGAAAGGTAAAAAAAGTTACGGAGCCCAAGGAACAGGAGCCGGTCACGGAATTGCTGTTGCGATGGAGGGCCGGGGAGCGGGAGTGTCTTAACCGGTTGATCCCGCAGGTGGAAGGTGAGTTGCGCCGAATCGCTCAACGATACATGCGCACGGAGAAGCTTGGCCACACGCTGCAGACAACGGCCCTGGTCAATGAGGCTTATCTGAAACTGGTGGATCAGTCGCAGGTCGACTGGCAGAACCGCGCGCAGTTCCTGGCGGTCGCCGCCCGCTTGATGCGGCGCATTCTGGTCGATCACGCGCGCCAGTTGCGCCGCGAAAAGAGAGGCGGCGGGGCGCAGTTGCTGCCGCTGGACGATGGCTTAGTCTTTTCCCCCGCCAAATCGGCCGCCCTTGTGGCGCTGGACGATGCCCTGAGCGGCTTGGCCGCCTTCGACCCGCGCAAGGCGCAAATTGTCGAACTTCGTTATTTTGCAGGATTGAGCATCGAAGAAACGGCGGCTGTGCTAACGGTGCATCCGAATACGGTGCTGCGCGACTGGGGCCTGGCCAAGGCTTGGCTCAAACGCGAGTTGCGCGCCAAAGGCGCCCATGCAGGCTGAGCTGTGGAAGAAAGTTGAGGCGCTCTACCAAGCTACACTCGCGCAACCGCTGGAGCGGCGCGCGGAGTTTTTGGCGGAGGCCTGCTCCCACGATCCCCAACTCCAGCAAGAAGTCGAGTCTTTGCTGGATCAGCAAGCCGATTCCTTCCTCGAGAGTTCGCCGTTCCCGACCACGCAACTGCTCAGCGCGGGAGTAAAGCTCGGGAACTTTGAAATCGTGGGACTGCTCGGCCGGGGCGGTATGGGTGAGGTCTACCGCGCGCGCGATCTGCGGCTGAAGCGCGAGGTCGCCATCAAGACGCTCCCGCGCGTGTTTGCCGCTGGCGGCGACCGGCTGCAGCGCTTCGAACGGGAAGCCCGCGCCGCCGCGGCCATCAATCATCCCAACATTTGTACCCTCTATGAAATCGGCGAGCATGACAACCGTCCTTTTCTGGTGATGGAATTCCTGGAGGGGGCAACGCTGCGCCAGTGCATTGGACATAAGCCGGTGGCCCCCGAAATGCTCCTCGACTGGGCCATCCAGATCGCCGACGGTTTGGATGCGGCCCACGCGCGCGGCATTATTCATCGCGACGTCAAACCCGCAAATCTCTTTATCACCGCCGGTGGCCACGCCAAGATTCTTGACTTTGGGCTGGCAAAGCTGGCTGGTCTTCGCGCCGGCGGCGCGCTGGTTGGGGCGGAGTTGACAACTGTTTCGGGCAGCGGACCGACGACGTTGGGCACGGTTGCCGGTACGCCAGGGTACATGTCGCCTGAGCAGGTACGCGGCGACAAACTCGATGCGCGTACCGACCTCTTCAGTGTGGGCGTCGTGCTCTACGAGATGGCCACCGGTCGAATGCCGTTTCAAGGCAAGACTTCCGGCGCCTTGATGGCCGCGATTCTGCATGACACGCCCGAGCCGGCGTGGGATGTAAATCCGGAGATACCGCCGAAACTCCAGGAAATCATCGCGCGCGCCATTGAGAAAGATCCCGACATGCGCTATCAGAGCGCTGCCGATTTACGAGCGGATTTGAAGCGCTTGAAACGCGATCTGGAGTCGGGCCAGTCGCATCCTTCCGTGGCTGCCATGCCGGCGCAAGGGGCGAAGACAAGCAAACGTGCCTGGTGGCTGCTGCTGCTGGCGGGCAGCGCCATTGCGGCCGCCAGCTTCTTGTGGTGGGCTTTCCAACCTCTCCCGGTTCCCAGAATCGTTAAATCAATTCAAATTAGTAACGATAACGATGCCAGTGCCAAGCGCGAGCCCTTACTCATCGACGGCTCGAGAATTTACTTCAACTCGGGTGAGGATTTGGCTCCCTTACCGCGCCAAATAGCGATTAGCGGAGGCGACTCTTTTCCTCTTGTCACGTCGCTGAAGAACGTGCATATAGAAGATCTTTCGCCCGATCACTCGGCTCTTCTCATCGGCAGCCAGCCGGTCTATGGCGGCGGAGTTGAACTGTGGGTCACGCCCACCCTGGGCGGCTCTCCGCGGCGTCTTGGAAATTTACTCTGCACGCAAGCGGACATGCCCTGCGCCGGTTGGTCGCCGGATGGCGAGCAAATCGTTTACATAGCAGACAATCAAGTGCGAATTGCGCAGAGCGATGGGACCGATTTGCGAGCGATCGCCACCGTTAACGGTTCGCCCTTTTGGCCACGCTGGTCGCCGGATGGACAGAAGATTCGCTTTAGCGTTTCGGCAAACAAGGGTTTAACGGTTCACCTCTGGGAGGTGGACCCCCACGGCGGCCACCTGCACTCGCTGTTTCCCACGCTGGACAAGACTAGCTGCCGGGGAGGGAGTTGGACCGCCGACGGAAAATACTTTGTGTTCAATTCCGGTGAGCAGATCTGGCTGTCGCGAGAGCGAACCCCAGCCTTCAATCGGGCGCCACCCGTACAATTGACCACCGGACCCATATCGTCTTTCGCGCCGTCGTTCGCGCCGGGAGGTACCCGGCTATTTGTGGAAAGTTTCGAGCCGCGCATGGAACTGGTTGAGTACGATCCGAAATCCGACAAGATGAATTCTTTGCTCAGCGGGTTGAACGCCAACTACCTGGAGTATTCCCGCGATGGCAAATGGATCATCTTTGTTACCGGCGACTTGCTTTGGCGCAGCGCACCAGACGGCAGCCAACGGCACCAGCTTACCCCCAAAGGTTTTGCCGCCGTGGTGCCCCATTTCTCACCAGACGGACGATCTATCGCCTTCTGCCGGTTTCTGCAGGGTTCGGATTCAAAAATATGGTTGGTGCCCTTTGACGGCGGCCAGCCCGAACAGTTGACTGACGCGAACAACGGTAAAGGGGGCGATTGGGATCCGGCGTGGGCGGCTGACGGCAACTCGATTATTTTCGGCGATACGTACGAGACAGCGAACCTACCCCAGGACAGGCGAAAGCTGCATCGGCTCGATTTGAAGACGCGGACGGTGTCCGACCTGCCGGGGTCGGATGGAATGTGGTCTCCTCACTGCTCACGCAACGGGCGCTTCCTGGTTGGTCTGTCGGCCCCGGGTTGGAAGCCGATTTTGTATGACTTCCGCACACAGCGCCAGACTGAACTTTCGAAACTTCGCGCCAGCTATCCGGCCTTGTCACCGGATGATCAATATATCTACTTTGCCGGCTCTGGAGAAGATCGCGGCTGGTGGCGGGTGCGCATCCGCGACCACAAGCTCGAACCCATCAGAAGTCCGAAAAACCTCCAGGTCGGCAACGGCCGCTGGTTCACGGTTACCCCGTCTGACTTGATCGTGAGTTCCCGCTACATCAGTTCGAGTCAAATCTATGCGCTCGATCTGGACACTCATTAAGGGCGGCAGACACCTTACGCCGTCATTCTTCGATATACTCGTCTCAGTCCAAACAAATGAGCGCAAGTTCCTGGTCCCTTTGGGCGCTTGTGGCGGTTACTCTGCATTTCCCCGCCGCTGCCGCGCCCGCCGTCGATTTTGACCGGCAAGTTCGCCCCATCCTTTCCGACAATTGCTTCACCTGTCACGGACCGGATGAAAAACAGCGCATGATGGGTCTCCACTTCGATACGAAAGAAGGCGCATTCGGCAAACCGGGCGTGATTGTTCCAGGTGATTCCGCGCATAGCAAAATGTTTCTGCGCATTTCGAATCCAAATGAAGCGCTGCGTATGCCCCCGGTTTCAAGCGGACATAAACTCACCTCGGCGCAGATTGAAACGATCAAAGCCTGGATCGATTCAGGCGCCAAGTGGGAACGGCATTGGGCGTTCGTCGCTCCGGTGCGCCCGGAACTGCCTACCGTGAAGCAAGAAGCCTGGGTGCGGACGCCGATTGATCGCTTTGTTTTGGCTAAGCTCGAAAGCCAAGGTCTTGCTCCTTCGCCCGAAGCCGACAAGGCTACGCTGCTACGGCGCGTCACGTTTGATCTCACCGGTCTTCCGCCGACGCTGGAAGAAGTGAAAGCCTTTCTGTCCGACAACTCCGCCAACGCTTACGAGAAAGTGGTCGACCGCTTGATTGCTTCGCCGCATTATGGCGAACGCATGGCCGTTCCGTGGCTCGATTTAGCGCGTTATGCCGATACCCACGGCTACCACATTGATAGCGCGCGAGAGATGTGGCCCTGGCGCGATTGGGTGATCAACGCCTTCAACCGGAACATGCCTTACGACGAGTTCACCATCGAGCAGATCGCCGGCGACATGTTGCCCAATGCCACCGAACAGCAGAAGATCGCCACCGGTTTCAATCGCAACCACATGATCAACTTCGAAGGGGGAGCCATTCCCGAGGAGTATCAGAACGAATATATTGTCGACCGAATTGAGGCCACGTCTACCACTTGGCTCGGGATCACGCTCGGCTGCGCCCGTTGCCACGATCACAAGTACGATCCGCTAACCCAGAAGGATTTCTATAGCTTCGGAGCATTTTTCAATGGAGTCCCTGAGCAAGGATTGGACGGCTACAAGGGAAATGCTAAACCATTTCTTCAACTGCCCCGCCCACAGGATACGGCCATGAAAGAGATGCTTTCAAACGCCATCAAACAAAAAGATGCGGAATTGCTTCAAGCGCAATCTGCTTGGGAACGGCAGCAGCGCGAAATGCCAGTAGCCGATGTGACCAGCGACCTCATTGCCGAATACGCGATGGACGATTCCTTGGCTGATCGTTTACATGCAGATTCACTAGCTAAATTGTTGAATGGAAAGCTTGAATACGTAAGCGGCATAGCCGGCCGCGCAGCTGATTTCGATGCTGAGCCGCAGGTTTCTTATGGCACCGCGGGCGCATTTTCGAGTGCCAAGCCATTCACCATTGCTTTCTGGGTGAAGGCCGATGGACCCTCCGGCATGGCACTGTTTCAGCGCTATGAGAAGTCGCCGAAGGAGGGCGCGGGTTACGAAGTCGCCCTCGACTATTGCGCGAAGGGTACCTGCGATGTCATTGTGCGGCTTCGAGATAAAGGTGCCGAATCTGGCATCGAGGTGAAGTCGCAACGCGGCGCCACTTTGGAAGCGTGGAGCCACGTCACCGTCACTTACGATGGCTCGGGCAAAGCCAAGGGTGTGCAGATTTATGTTGGCGGCCAAGCGGTTCCGGTCGATGTGATCCGCGACCAGCCAGTCAACGCCGCTTTCGACAAGGGCGAACTCGAAACCGGCAACAAGGAATGGGGCACACCACTCAAGGGCCAGTTGAGCGACTTGCGGTTTTACAATCGACGCCTTTATGCCAATGAAGCTCTCGAACTTGGTCTATTGAGCCCACTGCATAAAGTATTGGACGAACCGGCCGACCGCCGTTCCAAAGAGCAAAGCAAATGGCTGCGCGACTATTTCGTGGCGAACGTGGCGAACCCGCTGGAGAAGCAAGAGAAACAAGATCTCGATACCCTCAACCGGGGGCTCGAACAGTTCAACCACGAAATCCCCTCGACCATGGTGATGGCCGAGATGGAGAAACCGCGCGACACCTTCGTGCTCAAGCGCGGCGATTACCGCATGCCCGGCGATAAAGTTCTGCCGAACACGCCCGGCGTTCTTCCGCCGCTGCCTACGGATGCGCCGCGTAACCGGCTGACGCTGGCTAAGTGGATTGTCGATCCTACCAATCCGCTCACTGCTCGTGTCGCTGTCAATCATTTTTGGCAGATGTATTTCGGCATCGGCTTAGTGAAGACGGCGGAAGATTTCGGCTCGCAGGGCGATCCGCCGGCGAATCAGGATCTGCTCGATTGGATGGCCACGGAGTTCGTCAAAAGCAAGTGGGACGTGAAAGCGCTGCAGCGTTTGATCGTCACTTCGGCTGTTTATCGCCAGGCGTCGAAGGTCACGCCGGAACTGTACGAAAAAGACCCGGAGAATCGTTTGCTGGCGCGCGGTCCGCGCTTCCGACTGCCTGCCGAAATGATTCGTGATAACGCGCTCTTTGTCAGCGGCTTGATCAACGATAAGATCGGCGGCCCAAGCGTCTTGCCCTATCAACCGAAAGGCTTGTGGGAAGAGATGGCGTTTGGCGGCGATTTCTCGGCGCAAACGTATGTGCAAAGCCATGGCGTCGATTTGTATCGCCGCAGCATGTACACGTTTTGGAAGCGAACCGTTCCTTACCCGGGATTGAATACCTTCGATGCACCCGACAGGGAGAAGTGTTCGGCGCGCCGCACCATCACCAACACGCCGCTGCAGGCTTTGTTGTTGATGAACGATCCAACTTATCTCGAAGCGTCGCGCGCTTTGGCGCAACGCGATCTCAAAGAAGCGCCTGCTAATGAGGAGCAGAGAATCCGCTATGCCTTCCGCTTAGTCACTGAGCGCGACCCTTCCACTAAAGAGTCGGCTGTGCTCTCGAAGCTCTACGAAAAGGAACGGGCGCATTACGAATCGCACAAAGACGCCGCAGAGAAGTTGATCACCATCGGTGAATCAAAACCGGATGCCCATTTGGATCCGACGGATCTGGCAGCTTGGACGATGGTGGCCAGCACGATTCTGAATATGGACGAGGCGGTAACGAAGAATTGAGAAAAAACATGGATCCTATTCGCCAGGAACAATTGCTCATGACGCGCCGTCAGTTGCTGGGCAAAACCAGCACCGGGATAGGCGTCGCCGCGCTCGCGTCGCTTCTCAATCCGAACTTGTTCGCGGAGGATGCTTCAGCGGTTGGCGGCTTGCCCGGCCTGCCGCATTTCGCGCCCAAGGCCAAACGCATTATCTACCTTCATCAATCGGGCGCGCCTTCGCAGATCGATCTTTTCGATTACAAACCGAAACTGGCGGATGTGGCCGGCTCCGAATTGCCCGATTCCGTTCGCCAAGGCCAACGTATTACCGGCATGACATCCGGGCAAAATTCGCTCCCGGTCGCGCCATCCATCTTTAAGTTCGCGCGTACCGGCGAGCAGGGCATTTGGATGAGCGAACTGCTGCCTCACACCGCGAAGATCGCCGATGACATCACGCTGGTGAAGACCGTCAACACGGATGCCATCAACCACGATCCGGCCATTACCTTTATCCAAACCGGTTTTACCCAACCGGGCCGCCCCAGCATGGGTGCATGGGTGAGCTATGGGTTGGGCAGTGAGAATCGCAATTTGCCTTCGTTTGTGGTTTTGATTTCGCAGGCGAATGCGTTGAATCGCGATCAGCCGCTCTTTACGCGCCTGTGGTCGAGCGGTTTCCTGCCTTCCAAATATCAGGGTGTGCGGTTCCGCGCTTCTGGCGATCCAGTTTTGTTTCTGGCCAACCCCGACGGTATTGATCCTGAGACACGCCGCGCCATGCTCGATAGCTTGAGTGAACTGAATCAGATCACAGAAGAAAATTATGGCGATCCGGAAATCAACGCGCGCATTTCACAATACGAGATGGCGTTTCGCATGCAATCTTCCGTCCCGGAATTGACCGATCTCTCAAAGGAACCTGAAAGCACTTTCGAACTGTACGGTCCCGATTCACGCAAACCTGGCACTTACGCCGCCAACTGTCTCATGGCGCGCCGTCTGGCGGAACGCGGCGTACGCTTCGTTCAGCTTTATCACCGCGGTTGGGATCAGCATAACGATTTGCCGCGCGATCTCGCGCTGCAATGTAAGGGCACCGATCAGGCTTCGGCTGCCTTGGTGCAGGATCTGAAGCAGCGCGGCTTGCTGGACGACACGCTGGTGGTGTGGGGCGGTGAGTTTGGCCGCACCGTCTATTGCCAGGGTCATCTCACGAAAGAGAATTACGGGCGCGACCATCACCCCCGCTGCTTTACGATGTGGTTTGCCGGCGGCGGGGTCAAGCGCGGCTTCAGCTTGGGCGAAACGGACGATTATTCGTATAATCCAGTTTCCGACCCTGTGCCGATTCACGATATCCAAGCCACTGTGCTCAACTGCCTCGGCATCGATCACAAGCGGCTTACCTATAAATTTCAAGGCCGCCATTTCCGTCTGACGGACGTGGCCGGTAATGTCAACCAAAAGATTCTTGCTTAGGAGAAAAACGATCATGTCATCGTCACGCCGCACCTTTATGAAGAAAGTAAGCACCGGCCTCGCTGCGCCGCTCATTTTGGGAGCCGATAACAAATCAGGCTCACAGAAGCCCATTCTGGGCGAAGGCGACCACAAGTATGAGGTCACTCACGATTGGGGCGAATTGCCGGCTGATATCAGCTATGGCAACACGCATGGCGTTTGCGAAGATTCGCACGGCCACATCTACATACACCACACTGTGTTCGCCACCAGCGAAAAATCCGACAGCATGGTGGTTTTCGATCACAAAGGCAAGTTCGTCAAAAGCTGGGGCAAAGACTTCAAGGGTGGCGCGCATGGGTTGCTCATTCGCAAGGAAGGGAAACAGGAGTTTCTTTACCTGTGCGATACGAAACGCGGCTTGATGGTGAAGACCACCTTAGACGGCGAAGAAGTCTTCACACTGGGATACCCGAAAGAAGCCGAGCCGTACGCCAAGGAGCCGATTAAGTACAGCCCAACCAATCTTGCCATCGCGCCGAATGGCGACATCTATATTGGCGACGGCTACGGGTCCAGTTACATCAATCAATACGACAGCAGCGGCAAATACATCCGCACATTCGGCGGCAAGGGTAAAGAGGCCGGCCAGTTGGATTGCCCACACGGCATTATTCTGGATGCGCGCGGCAGCGAGCCGAACCTCACCGTGGCCGATCGCAGCAACAAGCGTTTGCAGCGCTTCACATTGGAGGGCAAGCATATCGATTTTGTCGAGGACTTCCCTGCGCCCTGCCATTTCAATATTTATAAGAACGGCGATGTTGTGGTACCCGATCTGTTTGCGCGCGTGACGCTACTTGATCGCAACAATAAAGTAATCGAGCAGCTGGGCGACGATTCACAAAGCAAATATATGGAGACGCGCAAGATGACGCGCGACGATTTCACTCCGGGCAAGTTTGTCTGTCCGCACGGCGCATGCTTCGATCATGCGGGTAACATTTTTGTCGTCGAGTGGGTGGAAGTGGGCCGCGTCAGCAAGTTAACCAAAGTCAGTTAGCGCTTTCCAATACGTAGCGAACCGGCGCCGTGGTTTCGATCACCGCGCCCTTCGGCAAATTTATGGGCTCGCGAAAGAGAAAATCGCGATTCCACTTCGGATCGTATTGATAGAGCCAAATCAATGGCTGAATCGCTCCGTTCGGCAGGCGCGCGATAATTTTGGCGGATTCCACTTTCTCCGCCGCCAAAGGACGAATCGCAGCGACTTGCAATGGTTCTGTTAGCGTCATATGATTGCCGCCGGTTAGCACGCTCTTCAGGCTGGGAGGTGGGCTCGCCGGTTTGCTACGCGTTTGCTTGGGTAGCCAATCGGGATCTCCTTGCGGAGCGCCGCCGATGACCCACGCCGCAATGATGAGAATTTCTTCTTGTGTGAGCGCGTGGTCAGGCTTGAAATTTCCAAAGCCTTTCACCGCACCCCACGGAGGCATGGCGCGTGAGAGCACTTGCTCTTTGATCGCGACCGCCCAGGGGCGAGCCTGCTCGTAGGTAGCCAGCGGTATTTCAGCAGAAGTGCCGTGGCAGCCGGTGCAGCGGCGGTCGAAGATGCGGGCGATATCGCGCGTGAAGGTCAGATTTGTGGTGATGATATCGTGGGCAAACAGAGGGGCGGCGCAGGCGAAAGCAAATAGTAGGGCGGCGCGAGTCATCTCTTTCAGGATAAGTCTATGCATAATCTAACGCGTCGCCAGCTGCTTTCTTTACTGGCCGCAGCGTCGCTCAAGGCGCGCCAGAGCGTGGCGCGAATGTCGGTTGAGGGATATATTTTCCAGCAGTACGCCGCTCGCCAGAAGAAGAGCCTGGGCGCTGTGCTCGACGAAGTTTTTAGCATGGCGCATAGCGCCGGCTTCCACAATATCGAAATTAATCAGGCCTTCTTTACGCCCGAGCTTAAAGAACGCACCCTCGCTCTGCTGCGCGCTAAGCAGTTGAAAAT
The DNA here is from genome assembly GCA_963764105.1 of Bryobacterales bacterium. Lineage (GTDB taxonomy): Bacteria > Acidobacteriota > Terriglobia > Bryobacterales > Bryobacteraceae > Bog-105. The sequence continues at coordinate 27,900 of CAVXRP010000021.1, read as the reverse complement.
GCCCTCGGTCTACGTTGGCGGCGTCATGCATACGGAGGACGGCGCGAAGGCGACTACCGCAAAAGCGCTGAATATTGCTCGGCTGTGTCAGCCTTTCGGTTGCATCGCCGTAGTGAATAATCCCGAACCCAAACCCGCCTCCGCCCAGAAGACCGATGCGGAATTGAAATTCCAGGCGAAAGCTTTGAACACCTTAGGGCGCTTTCTTAAGGATGACGGATTAGAACTGCGCGTTCATCATCACACGCCGGAACTGGTGAACAACGCGCGCGAGTGGCGCTATATCTTGCATAACACCAACCCGGAATATGTGGCGCTATGCCTCGATCTTGATTGGGTTCACCAAGGCGGCTTCCAGCCGCTTGATTTGCTACGTGAAGCTGGAACGCGCGTGCATGAACTTCATCTGCGCAATTCCAAAGACAAGCTCTGGCTCGAAGATTTAGAAGATGGCGATATCGATTACCGTGAAATTGCGGCTTATCTGAAGAAACAATCGATGAAGCCGTTGTTGGTGGTTGAGTTGGCGTACCGCGACAATACGCCGGTCACGCGTCCGCTCGCCGACGATTTGCGGTTGAGCCGCATTTACGCTGAAAAGGTTTTTGGCGTCCATGCGTGATCATCGGAATGCTCACTGCGATTGACCGTAGACCACGCGCCCTTGAAAGAGCGTCATGGTACATTTCATGTCTTTTAGTTGATCGGTGGGAACGGTGTAGGGATCGCGCTCCCAGACAGCGATATCGGCATCCTTGCCCGCTTCCAGCGACCCGATCCGCTTCTCCAGAAATAATTGACGCGCGGCCCAGACGGTATAGGAGCGTAACGCGGTGTGAATATCCACAGCTTCGGCAGTTCCGAAGGGTTGTTTGCCATAGCTGCCGTTCAGCGTCTCGCGCGCCAGCGACGCCCAGATGCCTAAGCGCGGCGCAAACGGCGTCACCGGATAATCAGAACCGCCCGCCCAACGAATACCTCGCTGCGTATACGTGTGGAATGGCATAAGCCGCAGACAACGCTCTGGCCCAAAATTTCCGGCATAGGTATCGCCTATCCAATACATGAACTCCGCCTGGGCTTCCGGATAACCTGCATCGTATTGGTTTTCGAGCGCGGCCATCGTCTCCAGAGCGTGATCGGATGGAATGTTCGCATGGATGATGCTGTGGCGCAGACCCTTTGTAGGCTTGTCTTTGAGCACCTCAGCGTACGTGTCCACCACCCAATCAATGGCGCGATCGCCAATGGCGTGGGTGCCAATGTGAATGCCCGCATCGTGAATGAATCGCACTTGCTGGCGGTAGACCTGCGGGTCTGTCAGCGGATAACCGCGGTTCCCAGTATCGATCTCCGTGAAGTTCTTGTTCCAGTCCTTATGCATCCAGGCAGTACGCGCTCCGCCGCTGCCGTCCATGAAGAGTTTTACGCCGCCGGAGATCAACAGGTCGTCCTCTGTCTTTGGCAGGCTCAACATGCGGGTCACCACTGTTTGTGTTTGCTTGACAGTGGTTCCGCCGCGCCATAGAGCGAACAGGTGAATGGTGAGCTTATGCTGGTCGCGCAGTTCCTGGTAAACCGTCCAATTTTCCATCGAGATGCCAGGATCTTTCACGCCAGTGATGCCCTCCTTGTTCAATGCCGCCATCGTAGTCAGATAGCCATCGCGCAGTTGTCCATGCGAATACGGCGGGATCAACTTAGTCAGAATCTGCATGGCCGCTTCCTCTTTCAATACGCCAGTGGGCTCACCCTTGGTGTCCTCATCGATTGTTCCGGCTGATGGACTCTTAGCGCCGGTGGCAATATGCGCCATGCGGAGCGCCACGCTGTTAGCTACGCCGTAATGGCCGGTGGTGTGAATGAGCCACACGGGATTGCGCGGCGCGACGAGGTCGAGATCGGCCGCGTAAATATAGCGATGTTCGGCCAGCTTGCCTTCGTCCCAACCTTGCCCTTGAATCCATTCGCCGGGCTGTGCCTGCGCCACCCGCTCGCGCACGAGTTGGAGCACTTCGGCGACGCTGTGCACTTTGCTGAGATCGATGGAGTAGACGGGTTCAACTGTTGCGAAGTGCAAATGGGCATCGATCAGTCCCGGCGTTGCGGTGCGCCCTTGCAAGTCGATGATGCGCGTGGCGTTTCCCTTATGGCTCATGATGGACTCGCGTGTGCCGACTTCGATAATCTTGCCGCCGCGGGTGGCGATCGCCTCGGCGATGGAATCGGCGGCATCCATGGTGATGAACTTGCCGTCGAGGAGGATGGTGTCGGCAATCTGGGCTGGCGCGATGGCGGCGGACGAAAAGAGTGCGACCGCGGCGAAGAATGGCTGGATATGCGAGCGTCCAGGTTTGGGCATTGCTAAACTCTACCAGATGGGTGGGTGCGGGTGACGAAGCCGCGAGGGCAGAAAACCGGAGGCGGAACCGCCAGGCGAGACGGCCTGCCCCAGCCGGTTGAGATTCCAATTAGCGACGTCTTCGATCTACACGCGTTCGCGCCGCGGGATGTGAGGGACGCGGTGGAGGCGTATCTAGAAGAAGCGCAGCGCCAGGGGTTGACGGCATTGCGTATCATCCATGGGCGCGGCATTGGAGTGCAGCGCGAGACTGTCCGAAAGGTGTTGGAGCGCACGCCTTGGGTCGTCGACTACCGGGACGCGCCGGCCGAGGCCGGTGGATGGGGGGCGACGATTGTTACTTTGCGAGCGGCTCGCCCCAGCGACCATTGAAGGCGATTTCCGAAAGCGGTTTGCGGGTGCGAGGGGCAAGCTCGCGCTGCTTCAGTTGATCGTCAAGCTTTTCGGGTGAATCCGGATAGCCGAAGGCAGCGATGGCGCCGATTTGAAATTCGGGAGGGATGTTGAAAACTTCGCGGGCTTTCTGCTGATCAAAGCCGGCCATGCCGTGAGCCTGCAGGCCCGATTCGGTAGCTTGTAGCATCATGTAGGCCAACGCGGCGCCAGCGTCGTGAATGGCGTAGGCGTTGGGCGTTTCGTTATGCGAGAAGTTGGCGCGGGCCACCGTCAATATGAGAACAGAAGCGTTCTTAGCCCAAGCTTGGTTGAAGGGCATGAGAACGGAAAGCATATTCTGAAACGCTTCGGTATCTTCTTTTTTGGCGACGATAAAACGCCAAGGCTGTTCATTGTAAGAGGAAGCCGCCCAACGGCCGGCGTCGAGGATGGTCTCCAGAACGTCGTTCGGGATCTCGCGCGAAGCGAACGAACGAGGACTCCAGCGCACGCGAAAGAGTTCGTGAACGCCAGGTTTAGTGTTGGCGTATTTGCCCGACGGCAGGGAAGCCGGGGAAGGTTTTGTGCTCAAGATTATTCCGTCTCCGCGAGTTCAGGTTCAGTGCCAGCCTCCGAATCGGCATCTTGGTCGTCACCGTACGAATAGTAATCGTGATAGTAAGTGTACTTACTGTAGAGCTCGCCACGGCGAGCGCCGTTTACCACAATGCCTAACACGTTATTCTCGCAAAGGGACTGCAAGGCGCGAGTGACCGAATCAAAGGTGGTGGTGCCGATACGAACAACCAGAACGGTGGCATCGCACATGGTGGCGAGCAGGTTACCGTCGGCAGCGAAGAGCAAGGGTGGGCTATCGATAATCACCCAGTCGAAATGGCTGCGCAGTTCGCCGATAAGACTTTGGCACTCTTTTAGGTTTAAGAGTTCGAGCGGATTGGGGACGGCGTCGCCAGCGGTCATGAGGTACAAATTAGAATCGCCGATGCGCATCAGGATGTCGCCGAGGGAGGCGGTGCCCTGAAGGTAGTTGGTCATGCCGGGCGAGATCGGAATTTGAAATGTCTTATCCACTGTGGGGCGGCGGAAATCGAAATCGGCCAAAAGAACACGCTTATCGGCGAGTTGCGCCTGGGTGAGAGCGAGGTTGGCGGCGGTAAAGGATTTGCCTTCGGCGGGTGAAGCGCTAGTCACCACCAAGGTGTGCAGCGGCTGCAGCGTTTGCAGGTGATTCAGCCGCGTGCGCAGCGTGCGAAATTCCTCGGCGGGCGCGTCGCGAGGCTTAGATGGGTTGACCAGCAGTGCATCGCTCAAAGGGCTATAGTCGATACGGCGCGCGTTTTGAATATAGGACTCGATATCGCCGATCTCGGCAGCAGCAGGTTCCTCGTAGGGCGGCGCGAATGCCGGAGCGCTGGGATCGAAACCCGCCGGGTAGCGCGGGGCGCGGTCCGCCGACTGGCTGGCAAGGCTTGTGGTGGAGGTGTCGCCTCTCAATTTTTCAGGGGTTTCTTGTGCCGCTCTGCGCAGCGCGTCGTGAACTCGGCTCATATGCTTTCTTTTATGCCTTGCTTAAGTAGTAGTGCGCCACGGAACCGGCCATGATAGCGATCCCAAGGATTGTGCCGGTTGCCCAGCTGACCCACATGACTTGCTTGCGGCGTTGCACGACAACGTCGTTCTCAAGCAACGGGATGCTGCCCAAAATCGAAAGCTGGGTGTAAAGGCGGGCGTCTTTCAGATTTTTGAGCGACGTGTCGCGTACTTCGCGGACGCCGACCAGAATGAAGCCTAACACCAATCCCCCGGCCAAACCGAAAGGAATGATCTTGGCGCGCTGTGGACTGGTGGGCGTGGTGGGAGTAGAGGCCGCGTCGAGAAGTTCGAGCGTTTCACCCTGCTTTTGGCGCTCCATGTTAAGCGAAATCTTGGACATTTGAATCGACTGTTGTAGTTTGAGGAACTCGGCCTGAGCATTATCGCGGTCGCGCTGCAATTCGGTATATTCCTTTTCGCCGCTGGGCTGTTCTTCAATGCGGGACTGATAGGCGCGCAGGGCGGCGTTGACGCTGGCAATTTCGCGATTGATGCCGGTTTCCTCCAATTGCGCTATTTTGATCTGGCCCTGAACGGCTTCTATCTGCTGTTGGGCGTCCATGCGTTCACGCGCCAGGAGGGGGTTGTCGGAGGAAGTCTCAGTAACCTTCGGGGCGGGCGCCTTCAGAGCTTCGTCACGCTCTGTCTTGAGGCGCGCCAATTGATCTTTTGCCGCTTCCAGATCGGGGTATCCGTCTTGATATTTTTCTTTCATGGCGGAGATGTTCGATTGCAGAGCTTCAATTTGATTCTCCAGTTCCAAAGTTTTGGACTCGTGGAGTTGCGAAGCCGGGGTGGTCGCCTTGACTGAGGCGAGGCGGTCTTTGTAGATATGGAGCGTGGTATCGAGCGTCATGCGGCGCTCGTTGTTGCGCATGGCCTGTTCAGTGAGTGAACTGAGGCGCTGCTCGAGCGCGGCCATTTGCGCCATGTTGGTTTGCACCTGCTCGGGCAATTTGCCTTGATTCCGTTGCCGGTAATCCTGTAGTTTCTGATCGGCGGCTTCGAGCTCGCGTTTAGCATTGTCGTACTCGTCGGTTAGGAAGGAATTCGCTGAAATCTGGCTGCTTAACTGTTCTTGCGAACTGGCGTTCATGAAGCGCGAGACGAGATCTGTGCAAACGCGATAGGCGGTGAGGCGCTCGCGATAAGAAAACTGGATCTTCATGGCGGGAAGACTGCGGCCGCTCTGAATATTCGTAACACCGACGGCCGGCTGAATGACGATTGCCTCCCGCATGGTGTTCAGCACATCTTCCATGGGTTCGCGTTTCAGCTCTTCCTTATACAAACCGTAGCTGGCGATCAGAGAACTGAGTACGCTACGGCTCAAGATCTGCTGGGCCATGCCGTTAATTCGATCGGAAACGTCCTGGGAACTGATGCTGTGAACGAGCTCTCCGGAAATTTGTTGAGGCACGATACGGATGGCGGCTTGCGACACAAAGGTGTCTTCCATGAGATAGGCGATGACTGTGGCGACCACAATACCGGCAAAGGCCGGGCCGATGATCCAGCGCACATTCCGCCGGAGAATATCAATGTAGTCTTCAAAATCGAGCGCGCGACGCGGAACTGAAAGTCTGTCTAGCATGGTGTTGTCTCCGCTTTAGGGCACGAAGATATGATCGCCAGGTTCCAAAGGGATGTTCTGCGCCATATTCTTGCCGTTGATGACTTCCTTATAGTTAAATGGAATTTTCTTGTCGCCGCGCAGGACATAGATTTTCTTCTTGTTCGCGAAATCCTGCAAACCACCAGCCTTGCTGATGGCTTCGAGAATGGTGGTGGGCCTGTCCAATAGGAACTCGCCAGGATGGTTCACTTCGCCATCCAAGTAGTATTTCTTGCTTTCGACCGCCTGCACGGTTACGGTGACGATAGGTTTTCTCAGTTCTTTGCTCAATGCTTTTGTGATCGTGGCCTCAATTTCGTGCGGAGTGGCTCCGCCGGCTTCGAGATCACCGACCAGCGGGAGGGTGATTTTGCCGTCCTGATGTACCACCACAGGACCGGTAAATTTATCCTCACCCCAGACCTTGACCATCAGGATATCGGCGGGACCGACCTTGTAGGTGTTGGTGTCGACGGAGGCGCCGACGGAATTTTCCAGCTTGCGGTCCGCATCGGCTTTGGACGAATCGTTGGATGGCGGCTTTTGAGTGGAATCCGGAATGATAGGCGCCGGGGGAGCTTGCTGGCCAAAAGAAAGGGTGCAAAAGGACGAGAATAGAACGAGTTTCGGCACAACGAAAAAGTTTCGCATGAGTTTCGATAAATGAATGGGAACTATCATGATTCTACACGGTTTTGGGGTGGATTTGGGAGGGGCTGACCGGGAGATCAGCCGCAGGCCAGAAGGCCTGCCCCACCTAGCGGGCTTCAGAAGGGCCTCCGGGCGCTGCCGGACAAAATCGTGGGGTCGGATCGTGACAGGGGTACCCAAACCTCCATGGGCGTATTATCTCTATTGCCGATTGCGTAATAAGGTATAAAAGTCAACGTGACCATGCGTTTCGGGCGCGTGCCTCCGCCTGTAAAAGGCTGATAGAGCGGTTCGTCTCCCATTGACCTTTCGGCAACTAAGCCGGAAACCTTTAGCGCGGCGACGCCGCCGAGAAAATCCTTCCTGTAATCGACGGAAAAAGGGTTACTCGCTTTTAAGAATACGTCGGCGATGGCGATGCCGTTCTGATCGGTTTGCTCGAGAGCATAGACCAGTGGTCCACGCTGGACGGCCACGCGGCCATAGTCGTCGGTCAAACGGGGATTGGCGGACATTAGAACCGTTTGTAGCGGCAGATTCAGCGAGATGGTGTCGCCGGCATGCCAGTTTCGCGAAAGCGGGACGAAGGAACCCCGATGGGCGGAGGGTAAAGGCACCGGTTGACCATTCACCTGGACATCCATGCTAGAAGCCCACTCGGGCCAGCGGAGATAGACAGTGAAATTGGCGGCGTGCGCGGGATCGACCGTGAGGTGGATGTCGCCGGACCAGGGGTAGTTGGTGGTTTGGCTGAGTTTTAGGGGCGTGCCGTCGTCCAGATGCCAATCCAGTTCCGAAGCTTGATACAGATTGACGTAAACGCCGTCACGACTGGTGGAGTAAAGATAGGCCGGAAGCGATTCGAAAAGGCGCTGAATGTTGGGCGGGCAGCAAGTGGTGTCATACCAGGGATTGCGCAATTTGTCGCCGGAGGAAGCGAGCGGGTTGCGGTAGCAGTAGAGGGTGCCCGAAAGGGAAAGCCCAGAATTGACGCCGTTGTAGAGGGCGCGTTCGAGAAGGTCGGCATAACGCGCGTCGCCGGTGAGGGCCAGCAAGCGATAATTCCACATCACATTGGCAATGGCGGCGCACGTTTCGGCGTAGGCTTGTTCGCTCGGCAATTCGTAGGGATCGCCAAAACTTTCGCCGCCCGAGCGTGAGCCCACGCCGCCGGTGATATACATTTTGCGCGTGACGAGATCGGTCCAGAGGACATCGAGAGTTTTCTTGTAGGCAGGGTCGCCAGTTTCCGTGAAGTAGTCGGTGGCGCCCGATGCGGCGTAGAGAGCGCGCACGGCATGCCCTTCGAATTCGGTGTGCGAGGTGAACGGTTTGCCGCTGAACATGTAGTGGATGTCGGAATCCTTGAGTTTGAGGCGTTCGTGCTCGACGCCGCTCAAGAGATAGCGGGCGAAATCCAGATACTTGGTTTGGCGGGTGGTGCGGTAAAGCTCAACCAGCGCCATTTCCAGTTCGGGATGACCGGTGACGAAGGGACGCTTGGAAGGGCCGAAGTTATCGACAACGTAATCGGCAAAACGGATGCCCGCGTCGAGCAGGCGGCGGTTGCCGGTGGCGCGATAGTAAGCGATGCCGGCTTGCAACAGATGACCTAGACAATAGTCTTCATGCGAGCGGGTGAGCTCGGTAAAACGAAGGTGAGCTTTGTCGGCGGTGTAATAGGTGTTCAGATAACCGGAGGGTTCCTGGGCGGCAACGATGTGGCCGATGAGGGAATCGATATCGCCTTTGAGTTGTGCGCGAGCGGCATCGGATGTTTCATTGGAAGCGAGCGCCCAAGCGGCGGCTTCGATCCATTTGTAGAGGTCGGAATCGGTGTACAGGGGCCCGCGGCGCGGAAGATCGGGGCGGCCTTCGAGACGGCGGAAGTTATCGACGACACCGTGCTCTTCGAGAAGCAGGAGCAGCGAAGGGAGACTGCGCTCGGTGACAACGCGGCGGCGAGCGGCCCAGAAACCTTCAGCGACGTGGACGGCTTGGACAGGGACCGGGTGTTGGCGGGCGTTGGGAGATTCATCGAGGAAAATGACGCCCTGCTGGTTCCAGGCGGGGAGCCCGCTTTCCTTGGCTGCGCCGATAAAACAGAGAAGGAGCGCGCAAGCGGTGAAGCGGCGGAGCTTGGAGGATAGAAGCGTCATAACGATTTTAAGTGGGAATACACGAGTGAGACCGGTAGACCGACGACGTTGTGATAGCTCCCATGTATTTGCGTTACGAAGCGCGAGGCCCGCCCTTGGATGGCGTAGGCGCCAGCTTTGTCACGCGTCTCCCCGCTTCGAGTGTACTCCTCAATTTCCTGCTCTGTCAGCGGGGCGAAGGAAACTTTGGTGGCGGCGAGATCTTTGATGACGCGGTGGCCGGCGATGAGGCAGATGCCGGTATACACAAAATGGTCGCGGCCGGAGAGGCGGCGGAGCATGCGGCGGGCGTCTTCGTCGTCGCGAGGCTTGCCGAAAATTTCAGGGCTAGGGCCGTTAGCGAGGCAAACGACAGTGTCGGCGGCGAGAACGATGTCGGCCGGATCGTGTGGGACGGCGAACGCTTTTTCTTGCGCGATGCGCTGGACGAAGGCGGTGGGCGATTCGGCGGGTAGCGGTTCTTCGGGGATGGCGCTGGGGCGGACGATATGCGGCAAGCCGGCGGCGAGCAGGAGTTCGTGGCGGCGGGGGGAGGCCGAGGCCAGAATGAGCATCTCTCCCACGAACATAGCGCGACGGGTTGGGAGAGTTCGGGGAGGGGCCTTTGATGCGCGGAAAGGGGGGTGTTTGACGGGATTTAGGAGTGTCGAGAAAGGCGATTCCGTCCCGCCTATTAAAAATAAGCGCGGCGCGCGGGAAACGAGCGCTTTTGGGGGGCCTTGGGTGGGCAATTTTTCCCGCAAAGAAGATCGGGGCGGAATGGTTGACGGCGCGGTGTTCAAGCTGGTGGTTTTCCTTTCGTTAAATTGAGCGACTAACGTGCGAACGTGGGATGCCGCTACGAGGTAAGGGTAGAGCGGCGGCGAACGGGGAAATGGATTTTTTCGAGGTAAGTGGTTGAAAGGAATAGTAGAAAATTGTTTTTGAAGGGCGGTGACTGATAAAAATCGAATCGGCGTTTGCGGGCGGGGTGTGGTTTCCGCATGGCTGTGCCCGAGCAGCACCTTAATGACGCGCAGGTGGGTGCCTTGTTCGAGCAAGTGCGTCGCAAAGCACTACACCGCCTCCCGGACTATGCCGCCTGTAGCTCGACAATGCTTAATTTGCGCGCTTTTTGTTTTGTTATTGCGGCATAAGTTGGTTGCGGAGGTGGACACTCTGGATGAATGATCAAGAAAGGTTTCATTTTCCCAAGAACGATAGAACGTCTTCGACAGGGGCCTTGGAGCAAGTATCTGGATGCTTACTCGGCGGCTCAGTTTGAGCACGGCTATGAACGGGATTCGATACGGCAGCAGATTCTCGTCATCGCTGATTTTAGCGGCTGGATTGAACGGCAGGAGATTGCAGTCAGAAGTCTGGAGGCCGCCGATGTGGATCGATTTCTTTTTTACACCCTCGATTTCTTCGATTTCGCCAACAGCAACAGCGAGTACGCCGAGGCGATCCGACAGCGCTGAAACGAATGCTGGCCATGCTGCGCGCGAAGGGAGTTCTAAAGAAGCGGAAAGCAGCCGCGAGCAACGCCCTTTCGAAAGTCACGGCCGAGTTCCAGCGGTATCTATCAGAAGAGCGCGGACTGTCGCCAGCAACTCTCCTTAACTATGTGCCTGTAATTGAGCAGTTCCTGTCCGAAAGTTTTCGTGATGAGACTCCAAACGTCCGGCTGCTTTGTGCGTCTGACATCACCAAGTTCGTCGTGCACCAAACCCATCGATTAAGTCCAGTGCGCGCCCGACTGGTGGTGACAGCACTTCGGTCCTTCTTTCGCTATTTGCGCCATCGAGGAAAGGTGTCCATTGATCTTTCGGGTTGCGTTCCTGCCGTCCCTAACTGGTCGCTTTCCACACTGCCCAGATTTATCCCCACCAGCGACGTCGAGCGGATTCTGAAGTGTTGTGATCGAAAAAGCCCTGTCGGTAAACGGAACTTTGCGATTTTGCTGCTGCTGGCTAGGCTCGGTTTACGAGCCGGTGAAGTTGTTGGGCTGACCTTAGACGACATCGATTGGAACGCCGGTCAGATCACGATTCGCGGAAAAGGCGGAGGTCGGTGCCGTTGCCCTTGGCGGCAGATGTAGGTGCAGCGCTGGCCGTCTATCTGAGTAAAGATCGTCCCCGTTGTGTCAGTCGGAGAGCTTTCATACGACATCGCGCGCCGTTAGTCGGCTTTGCCAACGCGTCTGCAATCTCCACCCTGGTGATGCGCGCGATAAAACATGCGGGCGTCGAGTCAGTGCATAAGGGCGCGCATGTCCTTCGGCATTCGCTGGCTACTACTTTGCTTCGGCAGGGAGGTTCCTTGGACGAGATCGGGGAACTTCTGCGCCACAAAAGCCCAAACACCACTGCGATCTACGGCAAAGTGGATGTGACCGCTTTGCACACCTTGGCATTACCGTGGCCGGGGTGCGGTCGATGAAGCCACTTACAAAAGCTGTTCGAGATTGCCTGACGATGCGTCGCGGCCTCGGATTTAAGTTGGTAAGGCATGAGACGGCCCTGCGGGAGTTCTTGTTATTCCTGGAACAAAAACGCAGTGCAGTCATCACAGTCAAGCTGGCATTGGAATGGGCCACACGACATGAGAATCAGCAACCCTATGAATGGGCCGCGCGGCTTAGTATTGTGCGTGGCTTCACTCGTCACTGGAGCGCCACCGACCCTTTGACAGAGATTCCCGCGCTGGGTTTACTGCCGTATCGACCTCCGCGGGCGCGATAGATGAACCGGGATCGCTTCTTTGCGCGAGGGAACGCCGGGGTAGTACAGCGGCTGATACTTCATTGTTGCGACCCTTGTGCTTGGGGGTCGGCCGTGGGCGCGACTAGGTCATTGGTCGCAAACGCGCTCACGAAATACTCTCCGGCGCGAATGTCGAACAAACGAAAGTGTCCGCTCTCATCGGTAGTGGTGTGCCGAATGGCGGCATGGCGGCTCACTGCGCGGCCTGGCACAAGGTCCTTGGGCCGGGCATCGACGATGGCGTGCGCCAGAGGCTCGCCGGCGGCGCCCGTGATGGTTCCCGCGATGACGCCGAGGGGCGGCAGGGGAACTTTAATATTTGTCCGATTCTGGCCGGCCTGCAATTCGAAGGCAACTCCCTGATCCTCATCCGTGCAGGCGCCAAACCATCTGGCATCAAATCCAGGATGGCTGGCCTGCAAGGTGTAGGTTCCCGGGGGGGGTTCGAAAAGAAATTGTCCTTAGTTATCGGTAGGCGCCGTGGCGGCGAGATTATCGGTTGTGTGGAGGTGCAAAATGACGGAGGCCCCGGCGAGTGGAGCAGTGGTTTGCAGGTTTGTGACTATGCCGGATGCCGAGGCGCGTCCGGCGCTTTGCGCTGCTGAAAGGACAGGGCAAATGAGGGCAAGAAAAGCAACTATGTTGCGCTGCATTGGACAACGGCTTCAATGTTAATGGAAAATTGTCGCACAAATGAAATCTGGCTACGACCCACAGCTTCCTTGGCGGTAACTAGGCCGTTAGTCATTGTTGATTAACAACGTTTCCATATAGTAATGTTTTGGCGTGACCAGGAGTCACTCGGAGGCGGCTCGAAAGCCGCCTCGCTACCAGGAATGGCGGCCCTACGAACGCCGACACCGTAAGTATCCTTCCGGGGATTCGAGTTCCGCAACTTATCATCTGTGAGATAGTTCACAAATCCCTCGGACCCAGCGCCCAACTTACACCGCAGAGTTCCATTTGTCACGCGGGCGTGAAAAAGTGATATGCTCATTCGGTTGACAAGTTGCGAGGAAGTTTTCTTGATGGAAGGCGAGTAACTCCAAGATGTTCAAGAGAAACTCAGTGGCGACGAAAGAAGTACGTCGCGTTTTCTTCGCAAGTACGAACTCTGTCCCAGACGCGAACCTAGCGTCGCGCCTAACCAACAACCCAAATCATACCTAGAATTGAGGAGAGTATGGCTGACGCTGATCATATTAAAAAGCTCGAAGAACGTGTTACCCGTTTAGAGACGGCAGTAGGAAGCGCAATCGTGGATCCCGCTGGTCCTTGGGTGGGCGCAGGGGGTGGCGTTTTCCGTCCAGGCCACGGCCCTGTTGGCGATCCAGCTCCGACTGATATTAGCCGGTTTTCTACGGCTCAGTTGCAAGCTTCGCTTCACTCCATTAACGCGGAGAAGACTCGGCTCGCCGCGATGGAGTCGTTAATCAACCAGCACCTGGAAAAGGCAAAAGCTAAGGGGGCCTAAAATCCCCCACTGGCTTATCGTTCGTCTTTGATTGCCATGGGAGAGGGTAGATGCAAATACTGAGCCAAGAGTCGGTCAAGTTACCGCCGTTCGATCCGCAAGCCCGCAAACAGAAGGTCCTGCTGATCGGCTTTCAAGACCAAGACAACCTTGGTTTGCGCTATCTGATGTCTTCCGTCAACTCGGTCGGGCATGAAGCGGAAATCATGACCTACCGGTCGGACCCCGAGGATATCTTGCGGCGTATATTCCTCGAGAAGCCCGATGTAGTGGGATTTTCGTTGATTTTTCAGTATATGGCGCCCGACTTCGGACGTGTGATTCAGGCGCTGCGCGACGCGGGCGTCAACGTGCATTTTACGATGGGTGGGCACTACGCTAGTTTTGAACCCGGCGAGATTTTGAGACGCATTCCGGGCCTCGATTCCGTCGTCCGCTTCGACGGCGAAGTTACGCTTGTCAATCTATTGAACTGTTTGGGAAAGGGATCGGACTACCGTTCCCTTCCTGGCATCGCCTACCGCTCGGATAGCGGTGAAATTCAGCTGGCGCCGTTGGCTAGGGTCGTCGAGAATCTCGATAACCTGCCCTTACCGGACCGTCGGACCATTGACTACGAAGGCCATCCCATGCCAACGGCTTCCATTCTCGGGAGTCGGGGCTGCCCTTGGGACTGTTCTTTTTGCAGCATCCGACCCTTTTATGAGGAACAGGGTGGCCCATTACGGCGCTTGCGTGCACCCAAAGCAGTCGTCGAGGAGATGCTCGACTTACACCGCAAGCGTCATGTACCTATCTTCTTGTTTCAGGACGACGACTTTTTGGCTGGCGGTAAGAACGCGAAGCGTTGGGCGATGGAGATTGCGGACCTATTGGCGGAATCGGGCTGTGCGGGTGAGATTGCCTTCAAAATTAGTTGTCGCTCGGACGAGATAGAGTCGGAGATCCTCAGCCGGCTGATGGCGGGTGGACTCACGCACGTCTACATGGGGGTGGAATCGGGCGACGAAGAGGGACTAAAAAATATGAGCAAACGAATTCGACCAGAGACTCACCACCGAGCTGGTCGAATTCTGAAGGAAGCGGGCCTCTCCTTCGATTTTGGTTTCATGCTGCTGGACCCTTATTCGACTTTTCACAGCATCCGGCAAAATATCTCGTTCTTGGAAACGTTCATTGGCGATGGCTGGGCAGTTGCGCCATTCTGCCGGATGCTTCCCTATGCGGGAACTCCGATCGAGCGACGCCTTCAGACCGAGGGTCGCTTGCTCGGTACACAGTTCGATCCAGATTACAAGTTCCTCGACCCAAAGCTCGATATCTTCTATGACTGGATGATCAAAGCGTTTTACGAGCGCAATTTCACTCATCAAGGTCTGTGCCACATCTTGCGCGGGCTACTTTTTGAAGCTCGATTGCGGCTCCCTCGACGCAACCGAGTGACAGAATCACAGCGCGCCTATCTGCAATATTTGACCGCTGTTTGCAATCGTATAGCCTGCTATACACTACGTTGCGCTGTTGATCACCTTGAAGCCACGCCTCTTGCGGAACTGACCAAAGATTCGACCTATCTAGATGGTCTCGTCGCGCATGAGAGGTTCGAAGAGTCGAGGCTGATCGACCAGTTGGCGCAGTATTACGATTGGGTGCATCCGGATCGAAGCGCCATTCCGGGTCCCGTGGGCGGCATTGACAAGTCTTGGACATTTAATGAGGGAGATCGCGAGGCCGCTGGGATTGGCGCGATGCAACGAGCTTAGAGCTGGGTCCAATCGGCGCGCGGGATAGCATCCAGGCTTCAGCCTGCCCCATGCACTCATTTCATGGCGGGATCCTGCCCGGGTCCTCCGGTGACAATGAACTTAGGAATCCGGCTTTCGGCAGGTGGAAGCGGCGGGAAGGAATGGTGCGGCTCGTTCTGATACCAGTAGGCGACGGAGAAGAGATTGTCCGAGCGGAGGTTCGCGTGGCCGTCTTCAATGCTCGCGCGGATCGATTTGTGAAAACGGATGGGCGCCTCGAGATGCCAGCGGTAATGCGAGAAGCGGGAGCCGGGTTCCCAGTCGTGGAATTCTGTGAGACCGACGAGTGGGAATGAATATAGTTTTGAAAAGCCCCAGGCTCCGTTGAAGTAGTCTTCACCTCCGGTGCCGTGAATGCGAGGGTCCTTTTCGCCATCGAGCCAGAACATCTCATCGCCCTCATTCCAGCCACCCCACTGGTTTTGGAAGACCGAGAACGTGACGCCTACAAATTGGCCATCGCCTTGGGCATCGAGAAATGTGTAGTTACCTTCGCCACTGACATTATGCCAACGGGGGTCCTGGCGCGCCTCAGTGAAATCGTTACCGTAAAAGTTGCCATGATACCAGCCTTTACACGGCGTGCACTGGCGATACTGGGCGTGAAAATAGGCAACATCAGGGGAGAGCGATGGGAGTTTAACCCAATCGATATTCCAATAGAAGTCAGTGGCGTCTTTCGAACCTTCATTCGTCACGGTGATTCGGCCCGTGCGGCGGAAGGGCATTGGGAAATAGGCGTTCAGGGCCTTCTCGGGTGCGACCACAAGCAAAGAAGAATTGAAAACGGTGTAGGTTCCTAATCCCAGGCCAAAGAAATCGCCAATGGGCGCTTCTACGCTTGGCTCTGTTTCGCCATCCCAATACATACGTAGCACAATTTTCTTCAAATGATAGGCTTCGGGACTGGCCATAGTGATCCAGATATGCCTGATTTCAGCGGGTCCTGTTTCGTTGAACAGCACGAGTTCGCCGCCGGCTTTCAAGTTTTCGTAATCGCGGTTAGAGCCATCGCGGGCGTAGCTCGACGCTCTTCTGGATTCATAGTCGCGAAGCTTTGGCAGGTCGTTGACCGAGAACTGAGCGGCGCAAAACGGTGCGCCGCCTAGCAGACCGAGAAGCGCTTTCACAATGAGTTTGTGCACCTTGTTGATCCTTTCTGTGAGCGAGAGTGCGACTAACGTATCATGCGCTTCGGATAGGATAGTCGAGACACGAGAACAATCCGCATGCCTTTCGCACCTTTTCTGCTTTTGTTTGCCTATGCCGCGCAGAACCCTCCCTTGCTGGTGAACGGTGGATTCGAGACTTCCGGCGTGGCCGGTGGATGGAGCCGCACGCCTCCCGATGCGACGATGGGTGTTTCCGTTCAGCTTGATACAGTCAACCGGCAAGATGGTCTGCAATCGCTACTGATCTTGGCGAATCATGAAGCCACCTTCAGCCTATATCAGAAAGTATTTCTGCGCACAGGGAGTTTGTGGAGAGCCAGCGCGTGGATGCAGCAGGAAGGCGGCACTGGCACTGCTGCGCTGCGCATCGAAACGCCGGCGGGCGACCAAGGGATGAGCCAGCCAACGGCGGGAAAAGAAGGTTGGCAAGAGACTCAGGTTCTCTTCCGCGTGCCTTCGCCCGGTTGGATTCGCTTGCGCCTCGCCGCATTTGACCATGCGAGCGGCAAAGTGTGGTTCGACAATGTACGCCTGGAACCGGTGGAAGAAGCAGAAGGAACCGAAGAGGTTGAGATTCTTTCCTCGCGGCTGAGCGAGCGACCTATCGATCTGAAGCAAGGCGGCCAGTTTATCGAGCCACTCTGCCGTCTGCTTTCATCGATGGTGGCGCAACAGGTGGATTCGACGAGCTTTGAAGAGGAGCCCGCTTGGAAGCCGAGCTATAAGCGCGAGATCGACAAACCCTATCGTCCGTGGTATCCGGATGGGGCGGTGCATCTGGCACGCTATTCGCGCGACACGAACAATCCCTACAACGGTAAGCAATCGGAGAAGATCGAGCTGCCGGCTGCGCACTCGTGGGCGGGCATCTCGCAGGATGGTTTTTACCTTACCGAAGGGCATCGCTATCGTCTGCGGCTGCACCTCCGTAGTGAGGGAAGGGTGCCGGTGCGCGCTTCCCTGCATGGTGATGGAGCGAGCATTGCGCAGCCAATTTCTCTGGGTGTGGGATCACAGGAGTGGAAGGGTGCGGAGGCGATTTTCACAGCGGGCCAATCCTCTATGAACGCCACCCTCAGCATCGAATTTCAGGGTCCTGGCACGCTGTGGCTGGATCGAATTTACTTGATTGATGAAGACGCGGTACTCGGGATCTGGCGGCCTGACGTAGTCGCTGCACTCGCCGCGATGAATCCCGGTGTGATCCGCTTCGGCGGCAGCACGCTGGAAGTATTCGAATGGGAGAAGTGCCTGGGCAATTGGGACCGGCGTGTTCCTTACGCCACTGAGCCTTGGGGCGGACTCGACCCTAACTTCATTGGTGTCGAGGAGTTCGTTCAACTCTGCCGCTACGTCAAGGCGGAGCCATTGATTTGTGTGCGCTGGACCGGTAAGACGCCGGAAGATGCGGCGGCGGAGGTCGAATACTTTAATGGAAGCGGCGATACGAAGTGGGGACGCGTGCGCAGTGAAAACGGGCATCCTGAACCGTACCGTATCAAGTACTGGCAAATTGGCAATGAGATCGGCGGAGGTACCTACGACGCTTCGGTGAAAGCCTTTGCCGAGGCCATGCGGAGGGTGGATCCAGCCATAAAGGTTCTGTCTTCGTTTCCTTCCACGGAGACGTTAAAGATGGGTGGAGGCTATCTCGATTATCTCTGCCCCCACCATTATGATGTGGCCAATCTGATTGCGGAGGAGCGGAGCTTCCAGAACTTGCAGAGTCAGATTGCGCAGTATGCCAATGGTAAGGATGTGCGCGTGGCGGTGACCGAGTGGAACACCACCGCCGGCCAGATGGGTTTGACGCGAGGAATGTTGCTGACGTTAGGGAATGCTTTGAGTTGCTCGCGGTATCAGAACCTGATGCAGCGGTATAGCGGTTTGGTGGAGATTGCGATCCGCTCGAATCTTTCCGACAGTTTCGGGTCGGGCGTCATTCAGCCAGGACCTGGATGGCTGTACCTATCGCCGACCTACTATTCGCAGGCACTATACCAGCGGGCTGCAGGCACGTTTCCGCTCGAAATAGTTCGCCAAAGCGGGCTTGCGAACCATTTGCGAGAACCGGATTTGAGCGCGACGCTGAGCGCGGATGGGAGCACATTGCGAATCTACGCGGTGAATTCGACTGCGCAGGCACGCACGGTGAGAATGCATTTTAAGAATTTAGTGGGAGTGACCGGCGTGGCACGGGTGTTGACGTTGAGCGACACGCAGCGGGCAGGTGACTCGGAAGCTATGAATACACATGACGATCCAAAGCGGATTGCGATCTCTGCCACATCGGCTGCAATTAGTGGCGGCTCAATTGGATATACTTTCGCGCCACTGACGGTGACGCTGCTGGAATGCGATCTGCGAAAGGCGCGGTAGCTGCTTGGGGCCTACCTTGCGTAGTAGCCGCTTCTGGCTCTAACAAAGGAGTTGGACGCTTTGCAGCGGATCGTCAGTTTTCGAAAGCTGCCGTCATGGTTTGGATTCGTAGAGAGGTAGCCGATGGAGTAGAGCGAATGAAGCTCCATCCCAATCTCTGAGAACACGTCTCCCAAATTCGCTTTTAGCGCGTCGAATTCAGAGCCGCCGCTCAGCGTGGCGAGGTGCTTCATGACTCTGATTCCATATTTGTTCCGGGCGTTCAAGTCGCGACTTTCCTTTTCCCTATTGGTGTAGCGAATGGAATAAACGATCGTGTCGGCGTTTTGCACTGCTTCCACGGCATCGAGTAAATCGTGCTCGCTGGAATTTTCTTCGCCGTCGCTGAAAAGCACAATGGCTTTGCGGCGCTCGTCTGCCTGGTTGAGTTTTTCCTTGGTCGTGAAGTATAGAGCGTCGTAGAGTGCGGTTCCTAGATCACGCGATTCTTTGGGTCCAATTTCCGAAAAATCGCGATCTCCTTTGGCGAAGCTCTGAAGACCGTGCATGATTCGATCCGGTGAAGAGGTTGCGTCGCTCACCAGCCGCAGATGGTTGCCGAAACAAATCGCGACGGCGCGGTCAGCGGGCGATAACACAGATGAGAGGAACAGCTCGACGTCTTTGTTGTGCTGTTTTATGAACTTGTCCTGACTGCCGCTCACGTCCACAACGAGGCCGAGGCTGAGCGGGATTTCTTTCTCGCGCGCAAAGAATTGGATGCGCTGCGGGACGCCATCTTCCAGGACTTCGAAATCGTCCTTGCCTAAGCCGGTGATTAGGGAGCCGTCGGACGATCGGACCAGGACGCTGACATTCATGAGATTGACTTCTGTGCGAAAGAGGGTTGGCTGCTGAGCGGGGCATAGCGCCACCAGCAAGAAGGTGGCCCAAAGCGCCGGGATACGTCGCGTCATACCGGCGAAATACGGCGCGATCGTTTAGGGCGATTCACTTTCTGCGATTGTCGAGTACTAGCTTGGCGATTACGCTACGCCATGCTCTGACACCGACAGCAAATTCCCGAACGGATCTTTGAACCATGCCACCTTATCCGTGCCGGCATTCCAGATACCCAGGTCGTCCTGTTTTATAAAGGCGTAGCGCTCAAACGTTACGCCCTTAGCGGCGAGTCCGCGGACGATATCCTCGATTCCTTTTACCTGCCAGCCTAGTACGGTGTGTTTCGCTTCTTCTACCTCTTTTACGAACGCAGCTCGCAGCGTAACTCCGGCGGAGTCGAACACAAGCGCGAAGGAATCGGCTGAAAGCTTCTTCAATCCCAAAATGCCGCTATAAAAATCGGTCGCTTGCTTCTCGTCGCGAATAGCGACAAACGCCATCAACTTGGCATCTTGCAACATTATTTTCTCCCCCTCCACGAGACTCAATCTTCCCAAACCGGTCCGCAGTCGAGCACGAAACCATCGAGCACGTCACTTTTCACTGCTTTGGGATCTGTTAGAAGCTAGACCTTCCGCCCCGCGCGAAAGACATGAACATTCCGCTTCATAGGATCAACAAGCCACACTTCCAGCACGCCGGCTTTGATCCAGCGCGCACACTTGTTCAACTGGCGGTTGAGGCGAGCGCACCTCAATTACGAACGCAGGCGCAATCACCGCCCCAGTCACCTTGCTCAAAGCGGGCTTCCCAAACTTTGCCAGAACGGTATTGGGCACCCATGAGGCGTCGGGCGACATCGTCACGCCGGTCGGCAAGCTATAGATTTCAACCCGCATATCCGGATAAAGGCGGAGGACACGCTCAAAAGCCTGATCCCGGTCTTCGAGATTCTCCGGCTGAAAAATCACCCTGTCGCCGGCGTTTTCGATGAGATTCAGCATCCCTTAGGATATCCGCTTTTTCTCCCGTCCAACATGCACTTCCAGTGCCTTGGTGCCGATAAGGTGGCAGACGGTGCTTTCTTCCCTTCGATTCAAAGAATCCGCCGCTCGCGAGTCTACGTCAAAAAGGAAAGAGGGAGTTGGCTGATCAGCATCGCGCCCGCAAATTTATCGGCTGCCGCGCCCCTTTGGGTTAAAGATTCGGAGTATGCTGGAATTACTTGGTCTAAGCTAAAGAGTAAAGGCGGCAATTTGGAACCTGAGAGTGCGATTCGCGCGGACTCCCTGACCAAAATTTATCGCTCAGGGGGGGCGGAAGTAATTGTTTTTAAAAACTTATCGCTCCAGGTGTCGCGCGATGAGCGATTAGCGATCATAGGCGAATCCGGCGTAGGTAAATCTACGCTCTTGCATTTGTTAGGCGGATTAGACCGGCCGACGAGCGGTTGTATTGAATACGAGGGCCGCGACATCGTTGCCTTAAACGATGAGGATTTAGCGGAGTTCCGCAATCGCCAAGTCGCGTTCGTGTGGCAGAACCCGTCACTGCTAGCGGATTTCACGGCTCTGGAAAATGTGATGATGCCTTTGCTGGTGCGAGGACAAAGGCCGGAAGCGGCGGCGCGCTACGCGGAAGACCGTTTGCGGGAAGTTGGTCTGAAGGCTCGAGCGCTGCACCGCGCGGGAGAGCTTTCTGGTGGCGAGCAGCAGCGCGTTGCTCTAGCCCGCGCGTTGGCTGCCGGGCCAAGCGTATTGCTGGCCGATGAACCCACCGGTAGTCTGGATTATAAGACAGGGGATATGGTGATTGGATTGCTGCGTGATCTGCATTCTTCGCATAATTTGACATCCATTTTTGTCACGCACAACCTCGCCCTGGCTTCGCGATGCGATCGAGTTTTGGAGTTGAAAAAGGGCGTATTGCAGCCTGTATCCAGTTTGGAACTGCAGAACGCCAGAGTAATTCAGGACGCAACCCGTCCGGGTGGCACTTATGTTTGAACGTTATACTGAGAAAGCTCGCCGTGTGATTTTCTTTGCGCGCTATGAGGCGAGCCAATTCGGCAGTCCTTATATCGAGACAGAGCACCTCTTATTAGGATTGTTGCGTGAGGATAAGGCGCTGGCTAATCGATTCCTGCGGTCGCACGCGGCCATTGAATCGATCCGCAAGCAAATTGAGGCTCACACCACGGTGCGCGAGAAGGTTTCGACTTCGGTGGATCTTCCGCTCAGCCATGAATGCAAACGCGTGCTGGCTTATGGGGCAGAGGAAGCGGAGCGGCTGAGCCACAAGCACATTGGCACAGAGCATCTGCTGCTCGGCTTATTGCGTGAAGAGAAAAGCTTCGCGGCGGAAATTTTGCATGAACGCGGGCTGCGGTTGTCGGCTGTGCGCGAAGAGATTTCGCGCTCGGCTTCGGAGAAAACGTCGGCCAGCCGTCCGAAGGAAAGCTCGTTACTTGCTGAATTCAGCCGGGATTTAACACAGGCCGCGGTGGATGGGATGCTTGATCCGCTGATTGGACGCGACGGCGAAGTGGATCGGGTCGTGCAGATTCTCTGTCGCCGGACCAAGAACAACCCCGTGCTGATTGGCGAACCTGGCGTAGGTAAGACAGCGATTGTAGAGGGCTTGGCGCAGCGGATCGCCGATGGGGACGTGCCGTCCTTCCTTTCCGACAAGCGCATTCTTGCGCTCGATCTGTCTTTGATTGTGGCCGGCACCAAATACCGGGGGCAGTTTGAAGAGCGCTTGAAAACCATCATGAAAGAGCTGATGGAAAATCAAAACGCCATCATATTTATCGATGAGTTGCACACGCTGGTAGGCGCGGGTTCAGCGGAAGGATCGCTGGATGCGGCTAACATCTTAAAACCGGCTCTGTCGCGCGGCGAAATTCAATGCATCGGAGCGACAACGCCGGCGGAATACCGGAAGTCGATTGAGAAAGACCGTTCGCTGGAGCGGCGCTTCCAGGCGGTGAAGGTTCCGCCGCCGAACGAGACGGACGCCATCCGCATCTTGTTCGGGATTAAAGAGCGGTACGAAAAATTTCACGCGGTGGCTTATACGGACGAGGCGATCGAATCGGCTGTTTACACGTCGACGCGCTTTATTCCGGACCGCTTCCTGCCGGATAAGGCTATCGATCTGATCGACGAAGCAGGCGCGCGCGTTAAGCTTCGCCAGACGACGCTGCCCAGTGAAGTGGCCGATATTCAGAAGCGCATCAAGTTCATTGTTCATCGCATGGAAAATGCCATCGCGAACCATGAATTCGAAAAGGCCCGCTTCTATTCCGATGAAGAACGCAAAGAGCGGGAAAACCTGCGTTCCCTTCGCGAAAAATACAATCTGGACGACACGTCAACCGGGGTGGTTTCGAAAGACGACATCGAAGACGTAGTCGCCCGCTGGACTGGCGTCCCGATGACTTCCATCAAGGAAGAAGAAATTAATAAGCTATTGCGCATTGAAGAAGAGCTGCATAAGCGCATCATTAGCCAGGAAAAGGCGATCGGTGCTTTATCACGCGCCATCCGCCGTTCCCGCGCCGGGCTGAAGTCACCGAAGCGCCCCTCTGGTTCGTTCCTGTTCCTGGGACCGACGGGTGTGGGCAAGACGGAAGTGGCGCGCGCGTTAGCCGAGTTCTTGTTCGGCAGTGAGAAGTCTTTGATCCGCTTCGACATGTCGGAGTTCATGGAGAAGCATTCGATTTCGAAATTGATCGGCTCGCCTCCCGGCTATGTGGGTTATGAAGAGGGCGGGCAACTCACCGAGCGGGTAAAACGGGCACCCTACTCGATTATTCTTTTGGATGAAATTGAGAAGGCGCATCCGGATATTTACAATATCCTGCTGCAGGTGTTTGAAGACGGGCAATTGACCGATGGGCTCGGCAACACGGTCGATTTCAAGAACACTATTATCATCATGACGTCGAATTTGGGCGCGCGCTTCTTGGACAAGCGGGGCCAGATCGGTTTCTCAGGCATGGCTGAAACCGGTATCCCCGCCAAGATTGAAGAGCAAGTGATGAGCGAAGTGAAACGCGCCTTCAATCCGGAGTTCCTGAACCGGCTCGATGAAGTGATTCTGTTTACGTCATTGGTTGACGAAGACTTGCTGAAGATCATGGAGCTTTTGGTTGAGCAGGTGAACGTCAACCTAGTGGCCAAGCAGATCAAAATCCGCCTTGAACCAGACGCGGCTAAATATATCCTCGATAAAACCTGCGGCGACCGCAGCTACGGCGCACGTCCATTGCGGCGCGCTTTGCAGAAATATATAGAGGATCCGCTATCTGAAGCGCTGATTCAGGGTTCGCTGCCTCGCCCTGCGGAACTGACCGTTTACCTGGGCGACAACGGCATCTATTGCCGGCAGACGGGCGACCTGGAGGGCCAGCCGGTTGCGGCCGGCGGCGTGGAAGCGACGCCTATGCCAGCTACGCCGTTGTACATGTTCTCCACGTAACTCCGAAGTTGATAAGAACGGGCAGGGTGAAAGCTCTGCCCGTTTTTTTTGTCGACACGCGCAAACTGATACCCTCTTGTTTATGCCTGTAGCTCTGTTGCTTCTTCCCGGTGGGCAGCCTAGATGAAGTACATTCTGGCTTTAGATCAAGGCACAACCAGTTCGCGCGCCATGCTACTCAGCCAAGACGGGCAGGTTCACGGGCTGGCACAAACACCTTTCAAACAAATCTTTCCAAAGCCAGGTTGGGTCGAGCACGATCCCGTGGAAATCTGGTCGACGCAAATCGGCGTCGCTAATGAAGCACTCGCCAAAGCCGGAGCAAAGCCCAACGCGGTAGCCGCCATCGGCATCACAAATCAGCGCGAAACCACCATCGTGTGGGACCGCAAAACAGGCGAACCAATCCATAATGCCATCGTGTGGCAAGACCGCCGCACGTCCGCCTTCTGCGATCAACTGCGCGAACAAGGCCACGGTGCTCTGATTCAGCAGAAAACCGGCTTGGTGATCGACGCCTATTTTTCCGGTAGCAAAGTTCGCTGGCTGCTCGATAACGTGGCGGGTGCGCGGGCGCGGGCGGAGAACGGGGAACTCGCGTTTGGCACGGTCGATAGCTGGCTGATCTGGAATCTCACAGGCGGGGCGCGGCATGTCACGGATGTCACCAACGCCTCGCGCACCATGCTCTTCAACCTGCACACCCTCGGCTGGGACGATGAGCTGCTCGAACTGCTAGGTGTGCCGAAATCGCTGCTGCCCGAAGTGGTTTCCTCCAGCGAAGTCTGCGGCAGGACGTCCGGCGTACTGAGTGGCATACCGATCGCGGGCATTGCGGGCGACCAGCAAGCCGCGCTCTTCGGCCAGATGTGTATGCAGCCGGGCATGGTGAAATGCACTTACGGGACGGGCAGCTTCATGCTGCTGAACACGGGCGAAACGCCGGTGATGTCAAAGAACAAATTGTTGACCACGGTGGCGTGGCGCATCAAGGGCCGGACGTTCTATGCGCTGGAAGGCAGCGTATTCATCGCCGGGGCCGTGGTGCAGTGGTTGCGCGATGAATTGCAAATCATTCGCAGCGCTGCGGAAATTGAGGAACTCGCCGCCAGCGTGCCTGATACAGCGGGGGTTTATTTTGTGCCGGCGTTCTCAGGGCTCGGCGCTCCGCATTGGGACCAGTACGCGCGCGGCGCCATTACGGGTCTCACGCGCGGCGCGAATCGCGCCCACATTGCGCGGGCCGCACTCGAAGGGATTGCCTTTCAGATCGCCGATATCATCGAAGCCATGGAGACTGATTCCGGTGTGCCGCTGAAAGAATTGCGCGTGGATGGCGGCGCGGCGCGTAATAATCTGCTGATGCAGCTACAGGCCGACGCGCTGGGCGTACCGGTCACCCGCCCGGCTAATCCCGAGACAACCGTGCTGGGCGCAACCTACCTCGCCGGACTTGCGATTGGTTATTGGCCCGATCAAGAGACAATCGCCAAACAATGGCAAGCCGACCGCCGCTTCTCTCCGCAGATGGACGACCAAACACGCCGGGACCGGCACGCTGGTTGGTTGCGCGCGCTTGACCGCAGTCGCAATTGGGAGACCGCGTAGCTCGTGCCCCAAAGTTCACAGCGCAAAGATGTTTTGAGTGCAATTCGATCGACGGCGGAATGGGACGTTCTGGTTGTCGGCGGTGGCGCCACCGGACTGGGGGCAGCTTTGGAAGCGGCTTCGCGCGGCTACCGAACGCTGCTGCTCGAAGCGTGGGATTTCGCCAAGGCGACTTCCAGCCGCAGCACCAAGCTGGTGCATGGCGGCGTTCGTTACCTGCAGCAGGGGAACGTCAAGCTTGTGCTGGAAGCTTTGCGCGAACGGGGACGAATGTTGCGCAATGCGCCGCATCTGGCCCACCGGCGCGCCTTCATCGTGCCCGCCTATGTGTGGTGGGAGTTTCCTTTCTATGGCGTTGGCCTCAGTCTTTACGATATGCTTGCCGGTAAAGAAGGATTGGGAAGATCGCGCATTCTTTCCAAAGACAACGTGCTCAGAGAACTGCCTACGGTGAAGAGCCGAGGTCTCGAAGGCGGCATCTTGTATTACGACGGGCAATTTGACGACGCGCGCTTCGCCATTACCCTGCTGCGCACTCTGTTCGATCAAGATGGCTTGGCGCTGAACTATGCTCCCGTCATCGGCCTTCTCAAGCAGGGCGACGCGGTTTGCGGCGCGATCGCCGAAGACAGCGAAACGCGAGAACGGTTTCGATGTCGCGCCAAAGTTGTCATCAATGCTACGGGCATTTTCTCGGACGACCTGCGCCGCATGGACGAGCCAGCTTCTTCCAAAATACTGGCCGTTAGTCAGGGAAGCCACGTCGTCCTGCCGCGCGAGTTTCTTCCCGGTGATTCCGCGTTAATGATTCCGCGCACTTCCGACGGCCGCGTTTTGTTCGCGATTCCTTGGCACGACCGTGTGGTGGTGGGCACGACGGACGATCCTGTGCCGCAACCCGAGTACGAACCGCGCGCGATGGAAGACGAACGGCGTTTCCTGATTGATCACGTCGAGCGCTTTTTGGGGCGACGGCCTGCGGCGACGGAAATATTAAGTATGTGGTCGGGACAGCGGCCGTTAGTCAAACAATCTGACGCTGCGAGCACGGCCGCCATCTCGCGCGATCATACTGTTCTGATCTCTAAGTCGAAACTCGTTACGATTACCGGCGGTAAGTGGACCACCTACCGAAAGATGGGTGAGGACGTGGTTGATCGAGCCACGGCGCTCGCTGGTTTGGCGCAATCTCCTTCTAAGACAGCCGATTTGCGTTTGCATGGGTGGTTAGAGGATGCAACCGCCGGCGGTGATTGGAAACAGGTCTATGGTTCGGATCTACCGCTCGTTACCGCCATTGATCCTAACCTTGCGGAGCCGCTTCATCCCGCCTTGCCCTTTCAACAAGCGGAAGTCATTTGGGCCGTTCGTCAGGAGATGGCGCGCACTGTGGAAGATGTTTTGGCGCGTCGCACCAGGGCGCTTTTTATGGATGCCCGAGCGAGTATCGAAGCCGCTCCCTTGGTGGCGCGCTTGCTCGGAGAGGAACTGGGCAAAGACGAATTGTGGCAGCACAAACAGGTGGCGGCTTTCGATGCGGTGGCCGAACAATATGTGTGGAGTGATTAAATAGCGGAGTACCTTAAATCCAGAAAGGTGGGCTCGGCCCTCTTATGCACGTAGATGCAGCGGTGCTCGGTGAGTTTGTGGGGACCATGGTCCTCATTCTTTTAGGCAATGGAGTCGTGGGCGGTGTTGTGCTCACAGGAACGAAGGCTGAGAATGCCGGCTGGATGGTGATCACGACCGGCTGGGGTTTGGCGGTTTTTTGCGGGATCGCGACGGCCATCGCTTTGGGCGATTCGGACGCGCATTTGAATCCGGCTTTCACGGTGGCGGCCGTGCTCATGAATGGCCGCCCGGAACGTTTGTTGACCTACATCCCGGCGCAAATGCTGGGGGCGATATGCGGTGCGACCCTGGTCTGGCTATTCTATCGGCCCCATTTTGCGATTACCGAGGATCGCATCCTAAAGCTGGCGTGCTTTTCAACGCATCCGAGCATTCGCCGCTATGGCTACAATTTTTTTTGTGAATTGCTCGGCACGTTCATCCTGGTGCTGGTGGCATCGGCGTTCGCTTCTCACAAGTTGGCGGTGAATGGGGTGGCGCCGGGATTGGGTCCGGTGCTGGTGGGCGCTTTGGTTTGGAGTATTGGCCTGTCGCTGGGCGCGACTACGGGATACGCCATCAATCCGGCGCGCGATCTCGGGCCGCGAATCGCCCATGCTCTGCTGCCGATCGCGGGTAAGGGCGGATCGGATTGGAGTTACGGATGGGTGCCGGTGCTGGGACCGATCGCGGGTGGGGTATTAGCCGCCGCGTTCGTTTTGGTGAGTGGGATGTAGCAACGCGCATTCACTTTTCGAGAAGCCTTTGAAAGAGGAGAGACTGGCGCACTCCGATACTTTGCCAGCCAAGCGAAGGAACGGCCCGGTCTTCGCGGGTGCGTGGTTTCTCTAACTGATCGCGGAGGACTTTGGCCTGCGAAACGCCTGCAGCGGCGGCGTCGTTCCGCAATAATTTTGGCCAGTTTACCGAATCGTAATACGCATCTGTTTTATGCGGTCGGTCG
>CAVXRP010000020.1:0-35785 GCA_963764105.1 Bryobacterales bacterium | reverse complement strand
ATGTGGCCTTTACTGGTTTCATTACGTATTGCTGGATGGCGCGCGAGCGTTCGTCGGCAAACTGCGCCACGCGTTCCGATAGCGGCTTTCAGCTCATCGCGATCCAGAACGATGTGATGCGGATGATCTTTGGGCGGCGCACACTCATAATCACGGAAAGTTGCCGGTGAGCTTGCGGCTGAGCAGCAGGCGCTTATCGATTCGGAAGAAGAGATGATTTTCATTGCCGGAGAATTCTACCATTTTGGATGAATCGTCACTGGCGAGTTTTTGAATCTCGGCCATGGCTTTGCGCGGCAGTAAGGCTTTGAACTGAGCGGTGAGGCCGGGCAGCGGGACGTGCTTTTCGATGAGCGAAAGGCGATGGCCGTAGTGGATACCATGACGAGACCGTCTTCACGCAACAGCAGCAGCGCGCCATTCAAAGTGAAGCGCGACTCCTCGGACGAAATCGCGAAGATGGTGCTGTTGATCATCTGCGCCAGGACGCCGAGCGGAATTTTGGCGAGCGGTTCGGGCATTTCCGGCAGCTCGGAAAGCTTTCGCGCGACATGCCGGCAATGCGCGTGCGCGAACGGCCGCAAACAAGGCTGGCCCAGTGGTTTTCGGCGAGCTTGACCTGCACATCGGCATCGGGCAGCAAGCGCACGTAATCGAGCAAGCGGCGCGCCGGAATGGTGCCGGCGCCTTCCTTCTTGACGCGCGCCGGGCAAGAGCAACGAATGCCCAATTCCAAATCAGTGGCGGTGAGCCAGATCTGATCTTTATCGGTTTCCACCAGGATGTTCGTGAGAATGGAATGGTGGTTTTCCTTTCGACGACGCCTTGCGTGAGGCCCAGTTCCCGCACCAGATCTGACTTGCTTACCGTAAATTCCATGGTTTCTTCTTGGAGCTCCTTACCGGGCTTTTTCTTAATCCTCTAGGACCGGAAATGGTACTAGAAAGAGATGGTATCAGCAGGAACTGCGGGGGATTCAAATTCCTTCTAAATTATAGCAAAAACGAGGGCATAGCGCATCTAGAATCGACAGCGCCAAGTGATAAATGCGCGGCGGTTTGGCGGTGGGCGGAGTGACTCTGGGAGCGGGCGCACAAGGGTAAAAAGTGGGCGTTGGTCCCCTGTATAGGAATCGGTACGGGGATGCGGCCGAAACCCCTGAATTTTCCCGGTGACGCGGCAGCGCGAAACGGGTGCTGGTGGCATCCAACATACAATGCCCGTGTCCGCCGCTCGTATCCGCCAACTCAACTCCGCGGCGGTCCAACCCAATCGCCCTTACATTCTCTACTGGTCCCAAATGAATCGCCGCGTCGATTCCAATCACGCGCTTCTTTACGCCGTCGAAATTGCCAACCGTCTCAATTTACCTGTTCTCGTCTACGAGGCCCTTACCTGCAGCTACCCATACGCTAACGACCGCTTGCATACTTTCATGCTGGAAGCCGTCCCAGAAACCGCTCGCCGCTTAGAAAAAGCCGGCATCGGCTATATTTTCTATCTACGCCGCACCAAAGCCGACCCTAACGACGCCTTTTACACCATCGCCAAACAAGCTGCCGCGATTGTCACTGACGACTACCCCACCTTTATTGCGCGCACCCATAACGCCTCGGTACCCACCAAAGTCGACGTCCCCTACTACGCGGTCGATTCAAGCTGCATCGTTCCGATGAGCGAGATTCCTCACCGCCAATATGGCGCGTACACCATACGGCCCCGCATTCACCGCCTCCTCCCGACCTATCTCACTCCCGCTGACCCACTTCGCGCCAAACAGCGCTTCGCCGGCGCCCTTCCGAAATTCCACACGGAAGTCACCCCTGCGAATATTAAGGAGCTGGTCTCTTCCTGCCGGATCGATCACTCCATCGCTCCTTCGCCCGAGTTTCAGGGAGGCCGGCACGCCGCCGAAAAACTGCTCAACACATTCCTCCGCGACAAACTGCGTCACTATGCCGAAGGCCGAAACGAGCCATCGACCCATGCCACCTCCGACATGAGCCCCTACCTTCACTTCGGCCAAATCTGCGCGCTTGAAATCGCCCTCAAAGTGACTGAATACGCCCAGGAGCACAAGCTGATCGCCGACGAGTATCTCGAAGAGCTCATTGTCCGGCGCGAACTGGCCTTCAATTATGCACGCTTCGTCGAAGACCCAGGCGATCTCAAGAATCTGCCAGACTGGTGCCAGCTCAACATGCAGAAGCACGCCAAAGACAAGCGCGACCCCGTTTATTCGCCTGAGCAGTTTGCGCGCGCCGAGACGCACGATGAACTTTGGAATGCCACCCAAAACGAAATGCTCCAACACGGCAAAATTCAGGGTTATTACCGCATGTACTGGGGCAAGAAAATCATTGAATGGTCGCGCACCTACGAAGAAGCCGCCGAAACCATGATCGATATCCACGGCCGTTATGCTCTGGATGGCCGGGACCCCAACACCTACACCAACATTTTCTGGTGTTTCGGCCTGCATGACCGCCCTTGGCCCGAGCGCCCCATTTTTGGCAAAATGCGCTATATGTCGCTCGAAGGGATGAAGCGCAAAACCAATACTCGCGCGTACATCGAACAGATGAACGGCCAATCACCGTTACAACAAGCCTTATGGACTTCTTAATTACCGGAGCCACCGGTTTCATTGGCCAGAAACTCGTCAGCGCGTTGCTGGCGCGCGGCGATTCGGTGAACTATCTGGGCCGCCGGCAGAGCAAAACAATCAGCTCGCGGGCAGCGTTTCACCCTTGGGACGGCGAAACTCTTCCACCTCTCAACAGCGTTCCCCGCTTAGATGCGATTATCCACCTCGCCGGCGAACCGATCGCACAACGTTGGACACCGCTGGTGAAGGACCGCATTGTCCGCAGCCGCGTCGATTCCACACGCCAATTGGTTTCGGCCATCGGCAGTTTGCGTTATAAGCCGTCGGTATTGATCTCAGCTTCCGCGGTGGGCTACTACGGTAATCGGGGCGCTGAAATCCTGACGGAAGATAGCGCCGCCGGCTCCGGTTTTCTCGCTAACGTGTGTGTGGAATGGGAGCGCGAAGCCCAGCGCGCCGCGGAGTTCGGCCTGCGTGTTGTGTGCGTTCGCATTGCCACAGTCCTGGGACGCGACGGCGGAGCTTTGCCGCAAATGCTCACACCCTTCCGCCTCTGTGTCGGCGGCCGCTTCGGCAGCGGTCAGCAATGGATGTCGTGGATTCATGTGAATGATCTCATCCGGCTCTTTCTCTTCGCTGCGGACAACCCTATCAGCGGCCCCCTGAACGGCTCTTCCCCACAACCTGTCACGAATGCCGAATTTACTAGTAAACTGGCGCACGCCCTCCACCGGCCCGCGCTTTTCGCCATTCCTCGCTTTGCGCTGAACCTGGCATTGGGTGAAATGTCAAGCTTTCTCTTTGATAGCCTGCGCGTCAGCCCCGTCGCTGCGCAGGATGCGGGATTCCAATTCCAGCACGCGGATCTGGCGGAGTCTTTAGCCCAGCTCGTTCGTTGATCTGTTATCGTAAAGGTCTATGGCAATCCCGAATATCAAGCGCTTTCGGCCCTTTTGCCCGACCTGCAGCGAATATTTCACTCTGATGGCTGTCCTGCCCAAAGAGGCCGATGTCGACGCGTATCTCAAAGATGCCGTCGCCCGGCACGATCACAAGGCTTTTCAGGAAGCTAAAGACAAGATGTTCAAAGTCCGCGTCGGTCAGCAGAAGCAGAAGAAAGCCAAGTAACTTCGAACCCGCCGGTGTTAATCCCGGCGGGTTTCCAACACGTGTTCGGCCCTTTTCGCCGCTGTTTCTATTTCGCCGTCCGAGTCAAGCGCTAGCTTTTTAAGCGCGGGCAGCAGATCGTCACTGTGGCTTTCCCCGAAAATCCAGCACAGGGCCAGTTTCTGCGCCTTTGTCGCTTCGTCTAGGGTCTTCACGATGTTCTTTCGTACCTCTTCCCGATGGATCAATTCCTTCAGGTACGCATCTGCCGCATCCGCCCTTTGACGCGAATTCAGATTCTCCACTAAATAGGGCAGCGGGCTGAACTCTTCTGTGGAAACGTTACCCTCATTCACCAAGGCAAACGCCGCTGCCAGGTGAATGCGCCAGTCCGCATTCGCTTCGTCGTAGCTGGTCTGCAAGGTGGGCGTATCTTCGGGCTCGCGCAGCCGCCCCAATCCTTCCAGAGCGGCCGCTCTTAAAGTGGGATCGGCATTCATAACATACTGCCTGAATATCGTGCGGTCCTCCGGAAGAGCCAACATCGCCAAGGCCGAAAGGGCGCCGCGCTTGACTTTTAGATCGCGCGCATTTCCCAGCGCATATCGTACATCGGCCGCTGCCTGCGTGCTCTGCAAAACGCCCACCGTCTCAAGCGCCGTCACCTGTGTGCGCTCGTCGAGGTCGCGCACCAGAAAACCGACCCCTTCGCCTGCGCTGGGATCGTGAATCTTCTGCAATGCCACCAGACTTTCAAAAATCAAGTCATTATCCTTGGCGTGCAGGGCCTGCACGAGAGCCGGCACAGCGACCCGTAGCCGCAAGATGCCGGCCGCCAGAGCGGCATTTGAGCGCGCCGCCATATCCTCGCCGAAGTTTATTTCTTCCGCCATCGCCGGCCCAATGTCCTCTCGCACCTTGACATCGTCATCAATTACTTTGTCGTTGCGCGTCGAGAAAAACGATTTCACCTGCCTTAAACCGCGCGTGAAGTAGCCGCTCAGCCCGGTGTTCGCCACATACCCAGGTACGTAAACGTTCACAATGCCATCCGTGGCGCGCACCCGCACCTCGGGGTCCGGATCGTGCGTGGCCGACACCAACGGATCGAGGCTAGCCGTTGAGCCCACCCTGACGATTGCGTTCACAGCTTCTACGCGGACGGGCCGATCCGGATCCTTGAGAAAGCCACTCAGTTCGGCCAGGCTACCGGTGCCATTCTTTTCCAGCGCGTGAATGCGGCTGATTTGTGCCTTATCTCGGTCCTTCTGATTTTCCTGACTGAAAAGAAGCAGCGGGAGCACACACCCATACCCGGCAACCCAAAGTAAACGCATGCTTTGAACTTACCCGGATTAGCGCAGAACTTCAATGATAGTTTTATGGGGGATTAAGCCA
The DNA here is from genome assembly GCA_963764105.1 of Bryobacterales bacterium. GTDB lineage: Bacteria > Acidobacteriota > Terriglobia > Bryobacterales > Bryobacteraceae > Bog-105. The sequence continues at coordinate 30,672 of CAVXRP010000020.1, read as the reverse complement.
GCTTCGAAGCCCAAATCCAAGAGCTTTTGCGCGGCTCTAGGCACGATATCGCCGCCATCTTGCGTGTGGTGATTCACATACATCCCCACAAATTGATCGGCCAGCGCGGGATCAAGGTCGCGCGAGAACTGGAGCGCGTAGTTTAAAGCTTCTTCGCGGTGCTCGAGCGAATATTGGATTCCCTCTCTCATCATGCGCGTGCATTCCGACTGCACTTCCTTCGAAAGATCGCGGCGTAGTGCGTTTGCCCCCAGCGGCAGCGGCAAGTCGTATTTTTGCTTAAACCAGCGCCCTAAATCCACCACGTTATGCAGCCCGCCGCTGCCATACGTTAACTGGCCTTCATGGATAATCAAACCGGCATCCACGTCCTGATCTTTGACAGCCTGCAGAATTTTATCGAAGGGCACAACGACAGGAACAAAATCGGGCTCGAATAGCTTGAGTGTCAAGAATGCCGTTGTCATGGTGCCGGGAATGGCAATGCGCTTTCCCTTCAGATCTTCGGCAGTCATCGTGGCTTTCGCGCTGACCACCATGGGGCCATAGCCATCGCCCACGCTCGAGCCGGAAGCCATCAGGATATATTTGTCCGCCACATAGGGATAGGCGTGATAGGAAATAGCCGTGAGCTCATAACGCCCCTCTTGCGCCTTGTGGTTCAGCGATTCAATGTCTTCCAGAACGTGCTGGATGTTCAGGATGCGCGACCTCACCTTCTTCGTCGCGAGCGCATAAAACATGAATGCGTCGTCAGAATCGGGACTATGGGCGCAGACGATATCAAGCACCGGGGAGGAACTCATAGAGAATTACTGGGAGAGAGCAACTTCAGTTTAACAGGCGATTCAGAAACGCGGGGATACGGATCCTTTTCGATTGAGACGCGCCATCGGCTAGACTACGCCCCGACCACGCTGTCCCGCAATTCCCGCAGGCGCGGTTCCAAAATCCGCAGATCTTTCACCAGTTGGTGATAAGCTCGAACGCTTACATCCACCTCTTCGTCTTTAGCCGCGGACTCCAGTTCCTGGGCAGTCGCCCGCGCTCGCGATGCATGCAAGCTGGCCAACGAACCCTTAATAGTATGGGCGGTTTTCGAAAGCGAATCCCAATTGCAATTCGCCACGCTTGCGTTCATTTCAGAAAGATCTTTCTGGCTCTCCGCCAGGAAAAGATCGATAATTTCCACCATCAACTCGTTGTCGTAGCCCACCTGCTCTTCGAATTTTTCAGGTTCCAGCACCGGCAAATCGTTTTTCATGGAAGCCACTCCAAGCTTCGTCGGCTGCGCGAGCGCGTGTGCCAAGTTTCGCACCGCTTCAGTCAGCGCTATGGGATCGATCGGCTCTTCGACTGAGCCGTCCGTTCCTCCCTCGCTCACCGACTGCAAGGCCAAAACAGGGATCCGCGTGTCGGAACCTTGGCTCTGCTCTACCCGCCGCAGCTTCGCTGTGAAGTCGGCCAAATTCCGTGCCGGGAAGTTCGACGCCAACAACACCGCATCGAACTGTTCTACAAACAGCGCTTCACCGGCCTCTTCCAGCCCAATGGCCGGCAGTACGGTGTGGTTGGCGCTCGCCAGAGTGGTCGATATCTCTTCCGACCTCTCTGAACCCCCATCAACAAGCAAAACCCTCAACGAATTCATGTCCTTTTTTTACTCACAAGCGCCAAGTTCGCCCGCTGCTCGCCTTCCAATACGAACATTACAAGCATACTTAAGAATCGTCCACTTGCCAACCAAACTTTAGTCCCTTTCTGGGAAAGTCGGCGGCGCTTCTTATAAGTGAGGCATTCTTAGAAGTGAGGCATTCTGATCTGTGATGTATACTGGCAGTTTAGTGGGGGTGCGCTTTCCCTAGCCTCTCGACGCAGACGGTTTTAACACAAAACGGTCACTGGCCAGCAGCTTGCTCGGCTTTCGTTCTTGACTTCAGCGCGTTCTTTTTTAATCTCGTTTTTCCGGACGATTGCCGGCTTTGTGAACGGCCCTTGTCCAATCTTTCGCGCGTGCCGGTTTGCCCTGCCTGCCTCGCCTTACCCCAACCTCTCCAGGCTGAATTTTTTTGCCGCTCCTGTAGAACCCCCTTCGCGGATGACTATCCGCTGGATGAGCACGATATCTGTACGGTCTGCCGCGAGGGGCTGGCGAACTTCGATGCCGCCTACTCTTTCGGCAGCTACGATGGTCCTCTCCAGCAACTCATTCATCTCTTTAAATACGCCAAGGTAGAAACGTTAGCCCGGCCCTTGAGCCGTTTTCTCCTGCAAACCCTGCCCTTGGAAGCGAATTTCGACCTCATCATGGCGATGCCCATGCACTGGCGCAAACGCTGGGAACGCGGCTTCAACCAAGCTGAACTATTAGCCGCGCCGGTGGCTCGACGCTATGCTTTGCCTTTGGCCACAAATCTGCGCCGGACGCGCTATACCCAGTCACAAGCCGGTCTGACAGAATCGGCGCGCCGCGATAATTTGCGCGGATCGTTTCGGGTTCATCGGCCCGATCAGTTGGCCGGTAAACGAATTCTGTTGGTGGACGATGTCTTTACCACTGGCGCCACGCTACGCGCCGCCGCTGCCGTTTTGAAAGCGGCCGGAAGCGCACACGTTTCGGCTTTGACGCTGGCGCGAGTGGATCGCGCGATCTCCACGCGGACAGCATTGAAGAGCGCCGCAGCAGCTTGGGGAAGCGCCGCGGGTTTTTTGGTGGCCGGAGACCAGACGGCGCATCCGCCTACCCGTTCAGAAGTTGGCCCGTCTTTGTAGGTTCGAGGAGTCGTTAGCAGAAGAGAGCGAAAAGGGAGCTTGAAATGCCTAGTCCAGATCGGCTTCATCGGCCGGTACTTGTCTTGAACGCCAGTTACGAGCCCATCAACATCTGCGCCGCGCGCCGCGCCCTGGTTTTGATTTTGAAGGGCGTCGCCTCGGCGGAAGAAGTGGCCCCTTCGCAGATTCATTCCGCTAAACGCAGCTTGTACGTCCCCTCCGTCATCCGCCTGCTGGAATATCGCCGCATCCCTCACCAAACCCGGGCTCTTTCGCGTAAAAACATTCTCATGCGCGACCGTTACACATGCCAATATTGCCATCGCACGCTGCCGTCCGGCGAAATGACCCTCGATCATGTGATTCCCCGATCGCGCGCCGGTGAGACCACCTGGGAAAATCTTGTCGCGTGTTGCCATCCCTGCAACAACAGGAAGGGCAGCCGCACACCCGAAGAAGCGGGCATGAAACTGCTTCGGCCGCCGCGACCATTCAGCTTACACACCAGCAGGCACTTGATGCGTTTGCTGGGACGCAGTGACGACCAGTGGCGCAAATATCTGTTCTATTCCGACTAGCACTGTGGTAACTTACTCGAACGGCAGCAACGTGCCACTTGATGAAACTGCTCTTCCTACGCAACGGCGATACCGCTGATTGTCCGAACACGGCTTCGTGGGGAATTCGGAAACTGACCAATCGAAAATGCTTGCTTTGCCGCCGTTGTAGATCGGCTGAAGTACCGCCATGCTGCTGAAATCGTAGTATCTCCAGAGCAGCGCATGTCCGTCGGGAAAAATCAACCAATCCGAAGTGAAGTTCCCAACGGAAAGCAGGGCGATCTGGCTTTTTGCCCGCTCGACCTCAGGAATGAGTTTTTCACGCCCGAGCGAATGCATGTCCGCGGAAAAGAGCGCCATGTCTTTCTCGCTAAACGAAGAATCTTGGACATACGACAAGCGGAACGACACCTTTGCGTGCTCGCTCATGTACCGGTTGAGCCACGGAACCGACAAGACACACTTCTCAATTTGTTCTACGCTGCGCAAGAATGCCTCGGTGCCGACGACGGACCCGTTCACGTAACCTAGCATTACTTCTTCGCTCAAATTTGGCGGGAGGTCAGTTGCCTTGAGGCTTAAATGAAGCCCGGCCTCTTGCGATGCTTCAGTGACTTGCGGAGACGGCTGGCGAATATCGGCAGATAGGATGGAATACTTCGCTCGCAGCAGTCCGAAGGTCTTACCGGTCTTATCCTCCACCGCCAGCAGCTGATATTTATGTTCAATTTGGAACATTGCGGCTTGAGCCAGCAGTCCGATCAGGCTCTCACCGGCGAGACGGGAACGATTCTTTGCGTTTTCCGGCATAAGGGCCGCCGTTGCGCGAGAGATGTCGGCGTTGTACGCAATTATGCTCCCGCCATCCTTATCCAGATTCCAGGGCAGCAGAAAAGCGAATTGCGAGTGCGATGACGCGGAGAGACTTGTCCCGTCCTCGAACGTGACAACCACCTTGACGGATGGATAATCGTCCGTGTGCCGATTCTTGAAAAGCGCAAGTGCCACAGGTTCCATGGCAACGGGATCTGCGAACATCGCTTCGAGGTCGGCCAGATGAACCGAGCGGCCGTTCATTGAGGCTCCCTTCTCTTTCTCGGCGGCGGAAGAGGCGTTGGCCTTGAGCCATGCAGGCGTGATTCCCAGGTCCTCCAGGCGAGGCTCTGAATTGGGCGTTGCTTTCAACGCCTTTACCAGGGCGACGACGAGATCCGCAGGGATCGATTGATCGTTGCGATAATACGCTGGGCCGACCTTGGAGATCAAGACGTCTGTCTTGCCCCCAGCCGCAAGGCCCGACCAACTGGAAGTAATTTCAATCTGCCGAACCGCTGTGGTGGATTGACCGTCGGTTTGTTGTGGGAACCACCCAAAGACCCCAAATGTGAAGATGAGGTAACGCCAGCCCGAACTCATAGGTTTTCCCCCCTCAGCGTTTACCGAACATCCGAAACTTTGTTGTCCTTAAAGCTGATCTTCTCCTGTTTGTAAACGTAGATCTTCTTTTCGCCCAGCTCTACGATTGTGACTGGCTGTCCAAGCGCCGCTGTCACCTGATCGATGCTTTCGCCCAAAGATATCTGAATCGGCTGCGCTGCCACTGGAGGAGTGTTGGCACTCTGTGTTTCCGTGACATCCTTCTCTGCTTGATCCGCCGCTACAAGCTGCTGATTTATCTCCTGCGCAACGTTCGGGTCGGGGGGCGGAGCATCCGTCATGAAAGTTGCTTTCACCGGGGGGCCTTGTGCGCGCGTCGGAATCGCGGGCAGCTTGTTACCGGGCTTTTGTAACTCACCCATGCCGGCGTCAATAGTCTCACGCATGTGGTTCTGCATCTCTTGCAGATCCGCGATCTGCACGGCGACCGTGTCGCTCTTGCGGCATTCCACTCCACCTTTGCTGGATAGGACCCGCGTGCTCGCGGTCGGCGAGTCGGGAGGAGGCGGTCCCACCAATTGCAGCGCGTCTCCTTGACTGACCGCGCATTCCGCGCCTGCGGAATTTGTCAGATCCAGTTGATTGCCGACTAGAAAGACATGCGGCTGGCCATCCGTCAGAATCCTTTGCACGCTGCTCGATGCCGGATCGGGAACGGCCGTTTGAGCGTTTTGCGCCTCCGCATTTTCGAGTGCGATCTGGCGCTTCACCTCCGCCGAAATCATCTCCTTCACCTCGGGAGTGAGCGGCGCCGCATCGGGCGGTGGACCTCCTTGGGTCTGCGCTGCCTGCACTTGCGCTTCGTAAGCGGCCGCGAGACTGGCGGAAATCATGTAATCCGTCAACCAGGCTGAGGCGCTCGGATAAACAGGATAGGGCGTGAAATAGTAGCCATAATATCCATACCAGGGATTGGCCGCCGGATTTCCTGCCCAGTCCCACGCATAGGGCATGGGAGCAACCCAAGGATTGTAAGCCCAACCGTAAAACGCGGGCCTGTAATAGTAGCCAGGGGTGTAATAGTTCACGTAAACCCCGTGATATTGGTAACGGCCATAGTAATGGTCATAAGCGCGACCATTGTAATAGTAAGTCCGATGGGCGAATTCACGGTCGTGATAGCGATAAGGGTGCTCGATGTATCCCCGTCCGCCACGCTCAGCGACAATCCGGCTGTGGTCGGCCCGCTCCACTGCCACACGCCGGCCGCCGCCCAAATTACGATGGATGTCCATTCCGTTCTTGGTATGCACGTCGCTAACCCGGCCGTTCACCTTGCTGACATCGCCAAGCTTGGTATGTTCTGTCGTCATCCGATCCGGCTTGCTAGATGGTCGAAGGGGCTTTTCATGCGAAATGTTAGGTTTGATCTCGTCTTTTGGCCTCGCAGCAACTTCTTTCCGAACCGGCGGTTTGCTCGGCGGAGTATTCTTGGGAGTACTTTTCTGCTTGGCTGGAGCCGTCACCTTGGCGGGGGCCGGCGGCTTCTTTACCTGCGCACCGGCCCTGGACCCACCCAGCAAGAGATCCAGCGCCATCACAAGACTGGCGGAAAACCTTCGGTGATCTTTTCTCAAATTCATAAACCCTCCGGAGGTGGCGGCGGAGCGATCGGCGGCGGAGGCGTTTCAGACTGTGCCGCTGGAGAATTCACCGGCTGCGCCGCTGGCACCTGCGCCTGCGCGTCGGACTGCTCCACGTCAAACACTTCGGCCACCATGGCCGTTACCGCAATCACTGTGGGCGCTGAGTCTTTATCCAGGGGGAACTTAAGCGTTCCGCGATAACGAACGTCGGAGAAGGCATCTGTGAAAAGATTGAACACGACCGCATTATCTTTGATGTCGATCCCAGTAAGCCATAACTTTTCACCAGAGACAAATGTTCGCGTTGCATCTTTCATCAGCAATGCCAATTTGTTGTAAGTGATCCGGCCGTTCTTGTAAGTGTTAGGAAAGAAAGCCACCTTTGTAACATCTATGGTCAGCAGATTGCTCTTTTTCAGTACCAGCACCGATCCGGCCTTGGCAATGTCTGTCTTATCGGCAGTCGGCGTGGTGAGGGCGTACTTTGCCTCCAACGCCTGTCTGATCGCGGCCAGATCCTCCGACCGGGCAGAAGAAGCTACTGCCGTGGCTAGCACGACGATAGCAGTGAAAATCTTTGTTCTTCGCATGGAAAACTCCCTCCAAAGCATGATTTCTTACGTCCCATTGATCGATCCCCTATCGTCTTCTATTAGGTATTGCGCAAAACATCAGCCAAACCGTCACAAAATTTCTGGAGATCTTGACGCCGGTACGCTGCCTTCGGAAGATCTCGCACATACAATCAGCGTCTAACAAGCTATGGGAGTTGGCTCATAAGCGTGACAACTTACGCTTGAAGTTCTTGGCTTCGCGCGAGTACAATCGAACGAAATGGTCATCAAAGAACGCGATCCGTTCCTTTGGCTCGCGCCTCATTTGGCGGACGATGAGGCGTCGTACCAGGAATATGCAAAGCGTCTGATGACAAATTTGAAGCGTTATTTTGCCGGTAACGGATGCGCCGCTGCCGACGACTTGAGTTCGGAATCGATATTCCGGCTGACGAGGAAACTCGCTAGCGGCGAGCCTGAGGTGAGCGATTCGGAAGATGTAAGAACGAAATTTCTCTTCGGGATAGCCAGGAATGTTCTCTCGGAGTGGCGGCGCAGGCCGGGTGCCAGGGAGATGAGCTTACGCGAAGAGGATGGGCCTGCGTTCCGTCTTCCGCCAGTCGATCTGGTCGGCAACGAATGTCTCGAATTGCTCTTAGAAACTGTAAATAGGAGCTTGGCCCAGTTGAGCGCTGAGGATCGTGACATTCTTACCCAGACGGTGCTTAATGCCGATTACCGCCGAACTCTGGCGGCGATGGCGAAAGAAAAAGGCATTCAAGCGCCAGCGATGCGGCAACGCGGCCGAAGGACCCGGATCCGTTTCGAGGAAATGTTATTAGCATCCAATCGGATTGACGATCTTTTGCGTTGCCTCGGATTGAAGCGGGGTGTCTCATGAAGACGATCTCGAGCGGAGAACACGCCTCGCTTGTCCGTTACCTACTTGGTGAACTAACGGAGCCAGAGCGGGAGCAGATAGAAGAGCGCTATCTTTTCGACGAGCAATACGGCGAGCTGCTTGACGAATTGGAAACCGATCTGGTGGATGCGTATGTGGAAGGCACTCTGACGCGCGAGCAACGGCAACATTTTGAAACGCGTTATCTGGTCACGTTGGAGCGGAACGCGGCCGTGCAGGCGGCGTATTTGTCCAAGGTCTACCGCGACCGTGTGGCGAACCCTTTGCCGATCTCTGCGAGACCAGTGCCGAAGATCTGGTTTCAATGGTCTGCGGGGAGAGGCCAGTTTGTCTCGGTTATGGCTGCGGGTCTTGCCATGGTGATCCTCGGCGGAGGGGCTTGGTTGCTTTTTGATCGGGGGCAGGTAAAGCGCGATGTCGAAATGGTAGCGGAGAATCATCCAACTGCGCCGGTAGCGCCGGTTCAAAACAGCGAGCCGTCCAAGGCTCCGGTTCACCTTGAATCAAAAAAAAGCGTTCCGACGGTGACACCTGCGTTCCCCAGCAGCGGCGCGATTAAGGAACTTGGCGGTCCGACGGGGAACAAAACGCCAGCGCAGCGCTCAAATACGAACGCGCTCTCGTTATCCCCGCCTGTGCCCCCAAACGATTTGGCCTCAGCCCCTGCGGCGCCGAGCCCGGATGTCCCAATTCCCGATCTAAGCGCGATCCCGGCAAGTCCTACGAGCGATACGGCGGCAGTTACTCCCGCAGCGCAGGATCAGAATTCGCTAGCGGAGATCAGGCGCGCTTTGGACGCAAGATACGTGCTAACAGCGGTGACCGCTGACAGGAAAGAAATTGTGACTCCGGGAACGGTAGTGACCTTGAAAAAAAGCGGACTGATTGCGGTTGATGTAAGCAGCAGGAATCTGTATCAAAACACCTATCAAAACGGGCGAATTTTGCAAAAAAACTCACTAATCAAGGCTAAAAGAGTATGGGAGAAACTTCCCGCCGCAACACCGGCGGGTGGCGCAGAGCGCGATTTCGCGAGCGGGGAGAAGGTGTGGGTGACGGGGATCGAGATCAAGGAGACGGGAGTAGTTTTCAATCTGTTGACCGACCCATACCAAGATACTCGCTATGAAGCGACTCTGAGGTTCCCTTTCCCAAACGGCTCGATACCAACGGTCAATGGGGTGACCGCGATGGTCGCTCAAGTGTTCGACGCTCCGGAATCTGAAGCGGAAGGGCAACGGGCGACTCATGCTTCGGCCGCGGCGCCGCACTCCACCACTAGCGCCGCTGGCCCGCGCGTTTCTTCTGGAGCAGCCTCGGCAGCCCCCTGGCCCCCGCAGCCCAAAACTGGCAAGTCGGACCGGGCGAAGAAAATATCGCTAGGCCAGACCATCGAAGAAGTTGTCGCCGCCATGGGAGAGCCAGACATGATACTCCAGCTAGCTACCAAGAAGATCTATGTCTACAAAGACATGAAAATCACATTCAAAGCGGGGAAAGTGACCGACGTTCAGTAGCCAAGCTTGCGCCCTTAGTGCCCCGCAGGAGGTGGACCAACCACGGCCGGCCCCGGTTCCTTCACCTTTTCGGACTTCTCTTTTCCGCCGCCAGTTGCCGCCTTCACCGGGCTAATAATCACGTGGGTCGCTTTGCCTTCCATGCGCGGCTGTCCTTCTACCGCGCCGACTCCCGCCAAGTCCTCAACAAATCGCAACAGCAACTTGCGCCCTAAATCGGTATGCGCGATCTCGCGCCCGCGAAACTGCACCACCGCCTTTACGCGGTTGCCGTCCTTCAAAAACCGGATCGCATGATTTTTTTTGAAGTCGTAATCGTGATCGTCGGTGTTCGGCCGGAATTTCAATTCCTTCACCTGAATCACGTGCTGCTTCTTCTTTGCGTCGTGCTGCTTTTTCTTCTGCTCGTAACGCCACTGCCCGTAATCCATGGCTTTGGCCACGGGCGGTTCCGCAGTGGGAGCAATCAGAATCAGGTCGAGCCCTAACTCTTGCGCTTTGCGCACGGCGGCTAAGGTGGGCATCACCTCAACCGTGCCGTCTGGAAATACGGCGCGTACTTCCCGGGCGCGGATTGCTTCGTTTACGTTCTCTCGGATCTTAGGCCGGCGGGGTGGAAGGCTTCTTGGTGGATACATGCCGGGGCTAACGGTCGGCGCGGTTCCGCGCTGGATGGTGGGAAAAGGTTTGAATCAAATGTAGTACCTATAAACAGTTTACACGGAATTCTGCCCCGTCAATACCCCTGAACCGGCAGATCAGACGAATGCGGCGCGGCGATAGACTGTCCCCGCGCCGCCGTCTTCATTCCAAAGTGAGGTTATTTGCTTCCGCCGTTATTGAAGTCAGCCTGAATCTGCGTGATCTTATCCAGGTGGCTTTGGAGAACCGGTAGAACTTTCGAAGCGAAGTTCTTCACGTCGGGGTCCGTAGCGGACTGGGACTCCTGCTGGAAATCGGCGACGTCCTTCTTATGGTCTTCGACCATCAGTTTGACGTACGCTTCATCGAACGATTTTCCGGATAACATCTTCAGGTGAGCTGCCGACGCATCCTCGCTCAGAGGGGCGCTCTTGGGAACTTCTAGGCCTTTCGATGCCGCTAGAGTCATAAGCTCTTGATTGGCTTTCGAGTGATCGCGAATCATGCGATTCGCAAATTGCTTTACTTCCGGATTAACCGCTTTTCGCGCAGCCAAATGACCGAGCTCGACCTCCGTCAGGTTTCCTTTGTCGGCTTTCTTTAAGAAATCGGAATCACTCGAATTGAGCGAATCGGCTAGCGCCACTGCTGAGATAGTCAAAATACAGGCCGTCAGAGGAACGAAAAGGCGGCGGCCTGCCGAACCTTGTGAACTTGTTGCCATTTAGATATCTGTCCTTTCGGCAGGTTCGACTGGAAGAAGCGGATGTCGTTACCTCGTCAGATTTACTGAGCGGGGTTGTACCAGTAGGCGGGGAACCCTTGCTGCTAAGTGGCGATCTTGCCCGGGCGCTGTTTGTGGAAATTAGTTTGCTTCTGAAATTCTACGGCTAGCGCCAGGATGTGATTTTCGGAAAACGGCCGCCCCACAATCTGCAAACCAATAGGCAAGCCGTTCACAAACCCACACGGGATGGTCAACGCCGGGAGGCCGCACAAGTTACTGGCTTGCACCAAACCCGCAAAGACGCCCTTTGTTTCCGGTCGCTTTGGAGTCGTCTCGTCGAAAGGTATATCGGCTTTATCGGGCACGTCCACCTTCGTCGGAGCCACCAGCAGGTCCACATTCACGAACAACTCGCGAAACGCTTTTTGAATTTGTGTGCGCAAACGCATTGCCTTCAAATAATCAAGCGCCGAGTAATTCATGGAGGCTTTCAACCCGTCAATCTGCCCTTGGTCCGCCAATTGATCCACTCGCCCGCTGCGAATAAAGGTTTCAAAGACCGAAGCCGCTTCCGAGTCGAGGATGCAGGTAATGACTGGCCCGTAAGGAAAGTCGGGCAACTTCGTTTCCATCATGGCCGGGCCCAATGACTTCACCACCGCCAGCGCCTGCGCAAACGCCGGACGCAAGCTGTCTTGCGGCCATTCACTAAAATCGATCTCGGCAAAGCCGATCCGCAGATCCTTCAAATTGCTGTAATATTGCGGCGTATAGTAAAAACTCTTGTCCGCCGATCCGGGATCTTCGTCATCGGCGCCCGCCATCTTGTGGAGCACTAAACCGCAATCCTCGGCCGAACGCGCCAGCACGCCAATCTTGTCGAGAGTCCACGAAAGCGCCATGGCGCCGTGCCGGCTCACTAACCCGTAGGTAGGGCGCAGCCCACTCACACCGCAATAGCTGGCAGGCGTGAGAATCGATCCGGAAGTTTCCGAACCGAGAGCAAATGGCACGAGACCGGCTCCTACCGCCGCACCGGAACCGCTGGACGAACCTCCCGACCAATATTCTTTGTTCCACGGATTCCTTCCAGGACCTTGTAGCGAGGCGCTTGCTGAAGTGTATCCGCCGCCGCCCGCCAGTTCGATCATGGCGAGCTTGCCGATCAATATCGCCTTCGCGCCCTTTAGCTTTTGAACGGCTGTGGCATCGTAATCGAAAACCTGCTCGGCGAAGGGCTTAGCGCCCCAAGTTGTCGGGTAATCGGCCACGCTGAGTAAATCTTTGACGGCAAAAGGAATCCCGTGTAAAGGGCCGCGAAATCTGTCGTGTTTGATATCCCAATCGACATCTTTGGCCGCTTTCTGCGCGTCTTTCAGCAACGAAAGCGCCAACGCATTATACTCGGGACCCTGCGTTTCCAGCCGCTCACCAAAAAATTTCGTTAGTTCGAGACAAGAGATCTGCCGCTGTCGCAAGGCAGTACCCAGCTCAGTGATGGTGGCGAAGGCCAGGGTGCTCTCATCCAGGTTGATTTTGTGTTTTCCCATTGACTATGCACGGAAACGGAATGCCGGTTCGATGTTCATAGGGACTTCGATGGCCGTCAGTTTGTCGCTGACTTGACGCACTTGCGAATTTGCCTTGTCCGTGCGCTGCTCAGGAGTTACAGGCAGGGCAGTCGACTGCGGTGGTGTTTGGGCCAGAAGCGGAGTGGCTCCCAACAGAATGACCCAGTTTCGGCGGCTTACGCGCAGAGGCATGCTCGCATTATAGACACTTTCCGCCACGACGATCCGCCAAATGTTCAAGCGGCTTTTCAACCGAGCGTTCAGCACCCACAGCGATTCATGCCAAACTAAAAAGCATTGCAACCGAGTCATTTCACCCCCTTTCGCTCCCGCTTGGGACTTTTGCTGTTAACGGTTGCCCTGCCTGCGATGGCCGGCGAATTTGTCTGGCTTTCCGACATACACTTCGATCCTTTGGCCGATCCACCCATCGTCGATCAACTTGCCGCGGCGGAACCCGCCAAATGGGCCGCGATTCTCACTAGCGGCTCGACGAAATTTCCCGATTTTGGCCATGATACGAACGGGCCTTTATTCGCATCGCTGTTACAGGCAGCCGCAAGAATCGAACCTAAGCCGGCTTTCACCATTGTCACTGGCGATCTTCTCGGCCACCATTTTCGAGAACGATTTAACGCTGCGGCTAGCATTCACGATGATGAAGCGTTTCGGAGGTTTATCCGCAAGACGGCGGAGTTTGTGTCTCTTCAGATTAGCCAGAGTTTGGCGGGTGCGCCGCTCATCCTTGCCCTTGGCAACAACGATAGTGACTGCGGAGATTATGCGCTGCAGCCTGGCGGCCCATTTCTCGCCGATACCGCAAAGTTTGTAAACGATTCCGATTCGTACAAGCGCTTTGGAAGTTATAGCCTGAAAAATCCTGCCCTAAAACATCAGCGCATTCTCGTTCTAAACACCGTCTTCTTTTCGCCTCGCTACCACAATATCTGTGGAAATGCGACTGATGATCCCGGCTCAGATGAGTTAGCGTGGCTGGCGGGCGAATTACGCGAGGCCGAGTCTAGGCATGACAAAGTGTGGCTGGTTTATCACATCCCTCCAGGAGTAGACGCCTATGCAACCACGCGTGCCAAGCAGATGGCGGCTGGCTCTGTGACATTGCTCTGGAAGGAGAGGTACCAGGCAAAATTCTTGAGCCTTCTCTCTCAATACTCAGGAGTGGTGGGAGCTAATTTCGCCGGGCACATTCATGTCGACGATTTTCGGTTGCTGGGCAACGCGGAGAAGACTTCCCCGTTTGTAGTGGGGGAGCCGGCCGTCAGCCCAATTACCGGACAGAATCCAACGTTTCGTTTGGTGAAATTTGCGGCCGGCGGACAGCTGGAAGATCAAGCGACCTATTATCTGAAAAATCTTACAGAGGCGGCCCGTGGAGAGTCTCCTGATTGGGAGTTGGAATATGACTTTCGAAAGGAGTGGAAAGTCTCGGAACTGAACGCACAGAGTTACGCGAAACTATATGAGCGAATCGCCAATTCTTCAGAAGAAGCGGCCCGCTGGTGGCTCCTCTATTCCACTTCGAGTCCGGCCGCAAGCTCCGTGGCGCCAAATCGTTACCCGCAGTTCTACTGCGCGGACAATAACCTAACGCCTGATGCATATGAAACGTGCGTAAAGTAGCCATGAACCGCTGCCAATGGCACCCTTTTCAGGTGTCCCTATGGTAGCGGGGCAGACCTCCAGGTCAGCCCTTCTTCGGCCCATCAATGGATAATGAAAATCGACTCGGAACCGGGAGCGTCAGCGACCTAGTTTGGCCTTCCCACCGGCGAACCGCGTTTCTTGTTACTTCAGTGAACCGCTTATTGTGAGTACTTCAGTGGCCATGCTGCGAGCTTGCGCTTGATGAATGAAGTCCGAGACACCGCCATACCCCGCCCGCTGGCGCCCATCCCAAAGAGCCATCACGCGAACATGATCGCTACTTTCCCCGGTAGCGTTGCCAAACATCCAAAGTATGTTGCGTTGCCACACGGAATAATGAGTGCGGCTGCTCAGCCATTTCGGCATTTCAGCTGACGAAGAGAGCACCCGGACATTAGCTTCCAAAGTCTTCAGCAGACGATTGAACCGTCCCACCCAGTCTGCTCCGGCATACTGCACTGAAGACGAAACGTATTCTTGTGCGGGATAAGGAAGACAAAGAATAGACGGCACCCCCAGCTCTTGGCAGAGTTCGTGGAAAATGATGTCGGCACCCGCGCTGCCGCCCGCTAACCCAACCACATCCGCCGGTGCGGGTGCATTCGAGATCAGCCTGACTAACGATTCTTTCATCATGCCTCGTACTTGCGTCTCAGCATCCGCCGGGAAGCGCGGTTCTTTACGATCTGGCCGATCTATCGCGTGACCAGCGAATAGGATAGCCGCCCGCTGTTTGTTCTTTGCGGCTTGCCCACCGTTTAACTCAGCCGCCGCGGGAAACGAATCCAACACCGACTGAACGCTGTCAGCCATCACTCGCAAGTCGAGCAGCATCAAGAGTTGGTTACGGACGGAGTCCACGGCGAAGGGCGGCGCACCCTCCAAGGCCTGCCGGTACGCAAAGGCTACGCGCTTGCCTTTGCCCGACGTATATAAAGTTAGATCGGCACGGCTGAGCCGGATCCAAAAGTCGTCGCTTTTTGACCGCTCAGCGCTGCGCAGCGCCAATTCAGCCGCTGCCGCCACCAGCGAACGCTCCCGTTCAAGCCGCGCTAATTCCACATTTGCTTCTTCGTCCGTATCAAATCGGTCGGCCCACACTTCCGGATGGATCTTCGCCAACTCGATTTGCACGGCGAGCAACGCCAGCGCATTGAGGGCGGCGTAATGGGAGTGCGGATCCTGTTCGAGCGCATCACCATAACGCTTTATGCTTTCCGACAACATAGGAGAGCGGAGAGCGATCTCCGCTGACTTCGGGAGGGCCTCCTGGCGCCATTCTTTTTGCCAGCGGGCCTTCGAATTGCGCGCCATCAACGCGAAGGTCTCGGCGTGTTCTGAATCGGAAAGATTGGGGCGGCCGGAGAGACGTTGCAAACAGGCGTCGGAAGCGGCGAAGTCGTCAAGCCGTTGATACACCGTGCCCAGCAAAAGGTTGGCTTCTTTGTCGTTCACATCCGAGCGGCGAACTTCTTCCCATGTCAAGGCCGCATCCGCGAACGCTCGCAGGTGGAATTGCGCCCGCCCAATTCTTCGCAGCCCTGGCAAAGCCCAGGGCATATCCCGAACTTCCATGGAGAACAGCCGCAAATTATGCACCGACTTGCCGCGTTCGGCTTCATCGACATCAGTGCTGAATGAGGATGGAACCGGCACCGCCTGAGCGGGTTCTAAAGGCACTAGATTCGGCAGAATCAGGAACATCGGACTGTCCGTACCGTCCGATGCCAGAGTTGCTCTTAAGCCGCTGGCAAACGAATTTAACGCTTGCGCTGGATTCCTGCCATCGTACGCCACGAACCGATCCGTTCTTAGATCGAAGTCCGGTAAGCTGTCGGGTCCCGCTGCCGTCGTGCTGCGTATCAAGAAAGTGCGTTTCTCACGTAGCGCATGCCGAACACCCAATTGGTAGAACACGTTTGAGTTGGGAAGCGAAACATCGGCAATGACTAAGTCGGCCGAAAGTAACGAACCGAGTATGTCTTTCCGAATATTGCCGCCTTCGAGAATGGTGCCCGTAACGCCGCGAATGCCCAGTTCCTCAAGCGCCGGTGCGATGAGATCCCGTTCCACGGCATCAAAGTCGATATTGGCCTGGTTGCCAAAAGGACGAAGAACAAAAACTGTATGCTTTGATTCTGCCTTGATACGGAACTCGCGGAGGTATTGTGCGGCGAAGGCGGATAACTCAATCGTCTTAAGGTTTGAATCCGTTTCGATGAGTCCTTCACGAGCGAGCGTCTGAATGAGTGAGAACGCTTCCTCGCCCAGTGTCCAACGGCCGGGAAAGCTGTCGATGGGGAAGCTGGGAGTATTGATCAGCGGCTTCAACGAATAAAACACTTCACGATCCCGTTCGGGCAGTGAATTAAGCGCCGCAGCAATTTGCCGGCGCGATTCTTTCAGCAGCATACGCGCAGAGTCGCCGAACGAGCTGAAATCCCCCCGCTCAATATCGTCAGCGAGCGAATTGGCCGCGCTCTCAGCATCAAGGCCTTTGGCATTCAATTGAGCCAGCGGGGCTTTGGCCAAAGACAATGCGAGTGGCCAGTGAGCCAGGCGATACGCCAGCCGTTCGATCCCTGGCCCTGCTGGAATTGTTGCAACGGCGGAAACCGATTGTGCCAACGATGTGATTGCCTGCACTGCTTCCGCATGTGACATGCGCCCGAGCGTCACCTCAACGGCATCCTTCACTGGAACGGCTTGCCCTACGGTCGTGAGCAGCGCCACCGGCAGAGTGCGAAATGGAATGAGATCCCCTTCGCGAGCGAGATCGTCCACCACCAGCAGCGCGGTCGTGCCCGCCAGCCGCTGACCCAAGCGCGCCGTCGCTTCGCTGACACTCTCGAACTTTGCCGATTCACCCGTGAGGGCCGAACCTATGGCATTCAAGCAAGCGAGCAGATCGACGTTGCCACCCGCATTCACCCAAAAAATACCGTCGATAAAATGATCTAAAATCTCTTCATCGAAGCATAAGCCTGCGGCCAATGTGGTGGCGCCGAATCCTACCGGGCTCCTGATTACGACAACCGGACTCTTACCCTTGGCCTGCTCTAGAAAAAGACTCTTGAGACGGCTCATGATATCCGGCCTAAACACCCAACCAGGAGTCAGGTTGGGGACCATGAACGGCGCGCGCCGCCGCTGACAAGGAGTCCGCAGCTTCTCTACCAATTCGTCTAAAGAAGCTGTATCCTCATAGATGCTGGAATTGCGCAACAGCGCGGGAACCGTCGCCGAAGCAGATCTACGAAAGCCGTAGACGCACACACCTCTTTGCCGGCAGTTGCGAATCTGCTGCTTGATTTCCGGCAAAAGCGTGGGTTGACTAAACGACACAACAAGAGATTCCGCGTCCGCGATGTCACCTGTCAGTTCCACGCCCGGCAAGCGGCTTTTCAAGTTGAACGTTGTTTCATCTGCTGGCTCCGCATAAAGAATATACGCCCGCGGGCGCCCTTTACGCAGAGCCTGAATTTCTGTACTGAGACAGGTTCGCAGCCTGCTCTCGAGCGGCGACAAAAGCACAAGATGGGAAGCCAACTTCTTATAAGCCTGCTCCAGCTTCTGGTTGCTGTCTGCCACCGCGATAGCCAGCGATTCCTGGTACGCATACTTAGTGACGTAAGGAACCAGCAGTTGCCACGAGGAACTAATCGACTCCTGCAAAGCAGCCGGCGTTTTAATGACCTTGACGAACTGGCTGCGAAAGCGATTTTGCGCATCAGTTTCACCGGCTTCATCCACCCTTGCGGGGATGACAACAACCTCCAGAGGCCGCTTGCCCCGCGCGTTTTCCAGATCCTTCGTGGCAAACGACTCGGACATGCGCTCGGCGCCGGTCAGGTTTTGATAGTTTGGCGCGCAGAAAGACACCACCACATCGGCCAGTTGACGAGTGCAAACTCCGCCCACCTCCGTAACGCCCGTCCGGCTATCTATTAATATGACGTCAAAACCGCGCCTGGGCACATTTTCAGAAAGAGTCAGGTCAGGAGGCGGCCCGGCCAACAATCGCGAACGAAACCAGTCGAAGAACGCTTGTCCCTCGTAGCGCGCATAAAAATCACTCCAGCCAAAATCCTGCACCGTCGCCGCGTACTTCGAGAAGCGGTCGTCGAATGTAGGGTTCGCTTCCGAGGCGGGCTTTTTGGAAGCCCGCCAGCCTGCCGGAAACAGCCAAAGCTCTCCGCCGCTAGGGTTGCTTGGTGACGGGGGATGGATCGGAAATAGAAATTTCTCCACCGGGCGTAAATCGTCAACCGCCTCCTCGAACTTACCCTTAGTTCCGCCGGCATCAGGTGGTCCCGGCTTATCGTCCGCTCGCCTGTTTCCTGCCTCCTCTGTCTTGGCTTCTGAGCTCAAGCTCTTATAATTCTTCAGCTTCGCTTCGGAACGAATGGCATCATACTGCCGGCGATATTGATCCAGATAGTCGATAAGACCAACGCGGCAGCGGGCTTCGAGAGACCGAACGTCCTCAGGGGGAAAGAAAAAACTTTCAAGGCCCGGCGCTTCCAGATCCCAATCCACCATTAATACGCGGGCGCCGCGGCTGTAAAGAAACTCGGCGACGTTCGACAGCGCCATCGAGCGGCCAACTCCGCCCTTGAAAGAGTAAAAGGTATAGATCATCGAACGCTGCCGTGACTGGTGAACGGAGTGCTTTGCTGTTGGGTGATCTGCCGCAGCTTTAGATCAAGGCTGGAACAAAGAACGCGGCTCACCTCCAGTGGGTCTTGCGCGCACACACTTAACGGATATAACGTGCTCCCATTGAACGATGGGTTCGCATACTGCCGGAAGATTGGGTTGGCTGCGCCCCGCAGGATTTTGCGAATGTGCGAGATCTTGCTCGGAATGGAAAAAGGAGCTAACACCGCCGTGGCGCACGACTCAGGGTTCAGGTAATTGCGCATGTCCGAAAGGCGCGAAGATACCGCTGGATCGTAGAGCGAAATGGGGTCGATAACAATCAGTGCCAGATGTTGCGAAATATTCTTCAGGGCCGCTTCGAATTTGTCAACGTCGTCGGACCAGAACTCTTCGCCCACGTCTCGCCAGCGAATTCGTGGCGCCCGTTGATCGGCATGGACGTTGTCGCGTAATTCATCCAAGATCGTGTCGATGGTTTGCGTCTGGCCAAACGGCTTCCAATCAGAGCGGGCTTGGCCGTAGTATCTGCCCAGTTCGGTCTTGTATGCCTCTGTTCCGTCTTTCTTTATCTCGAGCTCACTCAGAGTTTCGCCGAACGGAGGAGCCAAGCCGGCCTTTGAATGTAAGTCCAGATTCTGCAGGCTGGCAAGCGCTGAAACCATCAGAATTTTATAAATCGGGATGGAGTCGTTCTCCTTTACAGAATCTTCAATTTTGTCCAAAACCTTATTCCAAACCGCGCCGTTGCTAGCTAGCGAGGCCGCTCCTCGGGAATACAAGTCGGCGTTCTTGATGTCATTAATCTGTTCGTAACGGGCGAGGGCCTTGTTGACCGCATCCAGGTTCACAGCCACCAAGCGGCGCTTTTCCGAAGGATTCTTCGAGCTTTTTAGATCATCTGCTTGAAAATAGATTCGTTCCTGTTCAACCCAGTCGGATTCACTCGCCTGCTTACTCCAAAGAACGATTAGATGCTGGGAGTCTTGAATGCCGGCCTGCAGTTGATCATCCCATCGGTCACCCGCCGTGAGACGACTCTGATCACGGTAAGCTTGAATTCCTCGGAGCTTAAGTTCGGCCTCCAACTTTGCCGCCCACTCTACATCTTTAGAGCTGTAAGAGATAAAAGCGTGGTATTTGTAGGGCATTGCCGGGTCGAATCCTGCTCAAGTCGTTCCTCTGCTGTAAGCCCAAAACGGCTGCAATGCGGAATTCTTGCCAATCGACATAACCCTCCTCGTGTGGTAAGTGAGTCTAACATACTTGAAGCGAGGACGTTAGGGTGTAACAAGCCGGAAGACATTGCATGTTAGCCACTGGCCCTCCGTTAGCCGAAGTTCGTCACGGTTGGGTCGTTTCGAAGGATTTTTGAGCTTACGAGTGAGGCAAGCCTTTTGGCCTCAATGGCGGCGGTCGGAAAGCCGATGTAGTGTAGACCTACCCTCTTGAAGAGAAGCGAAACTCATGACAAGATCGGGCCAGAATGTTTCTGCGTCCAAATCGGCGGCTCAAGGATGGCAAGGACCACAACTACTGGTCGCTGGTGGAGACGGTGCGCACGCCCGACGGGCCACGGCAGAAGACGCTGTGCTATCTGGGTGAGCTGAACAGTTCGGCGCAGGCGCGTTGGCTGAAAACGATCGAAGTCTTCAACGAGCAAGGTGAGTCACAGCAGTTGAAACTGTTTCCGTCGGAGGTGGAGCCGCCGGCGGATGATCCACAAGTGGCGCGCGTGCTGCTGAACAAGGTGCGCCTGGAGCGCACGCGGCAATTCGGAGCCTGCTGGCTGGGTCTGGAGCTTTGGCGGCGTCTGGCACTGGATCAGTTTTTCCAAGAGGCGGTGGACGAGGAAGAGGCCGACGTCGAGTGGTCGCGCGTGGCGGCGGTACTAGCCATCAATCGGCTGTGCGCACCCGGCAGTGAGTTGGCTATCGAACAGCGCTGGTATCCAGCCACAGCGCTCGACGATCTGTTGGGGATTGAGGAAGACAAGATCAACGATACGCGGTTGTATCGCTGCCTGGACAAGATTCTGCCACACAAGACGAAGTTGGAGCGGCATCTGAAGCAACGTTACGGAGAGCTGTTTGGAGCTGAGTTCGACGTGCTGCTCTACGATCTGACGAGCAGCTATGTAGAGGGCGCGGCGGAGAAGAATCCCATGATGCGGCGAGGTTACTCGCGCGATCATCGCCCCGATTGCGAGCAGTTGGTGATCGCACTGATCGTCAACAGTGAAGGCTTTCCATTTAGCTATGAGACGTTCGACGGCAACCGCGCCGACGTTTCGACGATGGAAACGATTCTGCGCATGGTGGAACGCAAGTATGGCCGGGCGCGGCGCATCTGGGTGTTCGATCGCGGCATTGTGAGTGAGGAGAATCTGCAGGCGGTTCGCAAACGTGGCGGCCAATATCTGGTAGGCACACCGCGCAGCCAGATGAAGCAGTTCGAAGAAGAGCTATTAAAGGACGATTGGCTGCAGGTGCGACCCGAAGTTGAGGTAAAGAAAGTAGCGGTTCCCAAAGGCGAGGAGACGTTCATTCTCTGTCGCACCAGCGGACGGAAGGAAAAGGAGAAGGCCATTCGGAATCGATTTTCCAGTCGCATGGAAGACGCACTGAAGCGCTTGGCGAAGACTATTGAGACGGGCCGCTTGAAAGATCGCCACAAAATGGAGCGGCGTTTGGGGCGCATCCAGGCGCAACATTCTCAGGTCAACGATCTTTACGAAATTGCTTTGCGGGACACACCCGAGGGCGTTCGTCTTCAATGGGAGGTTAAGAAAGATCGGCAGGTTTGGCGCGGCCTGCGGGAAGGTGCCTACATGCTGCGCACCAATCTGCAGGCTGGCACCGCTGAAGAACTCTGGGCTCGTTATATGCAGTTAACGGAGGCCGAGGCATCGTTCCGGGCGCTGAAAAGCGAATTGTCTATCCGGCCTCTGTTTCATCAACTGGAGCGCCGAGTCAAGGCCCATGTGATGGTGGCTTTCCTCGGCTACGCGCTTTGGGTCACGCTCAAGCATCTGTTGAAACGCCGGCCCGCGATTGTCCCGCAACCCTCCGTTAGTGGCGTCAACAATGCGCATCCTTGGTCGGCGATGAAGGCGCTCGCTTTGCTGTCCACCCTACAAAGCGCCGACATCGTTTTGCCCACCACCGATGGTCGTGAAATCCGTCTGCGCCGCATCACCGAACTCAACGCCGAGCAGAAATCACTTCTCCATCGGCTCGGCCTCAACCTCCCCGAGCGCTTCGAACTCAATCGCAAATGTAGTGTAGACTCGGCCATTGCCTGAACTGATTCTGAACGACTTAACTGCTTTGCGGCGTTATCCGTGACGAACTTCGGTTAGTCCGCCGGAAATCCAGGCTTGTTTCGATGGAGGGTTTCCCTCCGGGGATCATCAGTGGGCTGCTAACGAGATGTTGCGCGGCGCAGCGGCACGCCGCCGACCTTCCAGCTGCCGGAAGAGTACTATTCTGTCGACCCGGCAAGTGCTGCGCTCCCATTCGAATTCAGCCCGATGAGGCTGGAACGGACAGGCTAGGGACGTATGCCCGGCGAGATCCATCCGGCGCCTATGTCTATGCCGCCTGCAGAACCGCGGATCGGTTGCTTTCATTGCCTGTCCCCCTGGCAATGCGGTCCGATGGCTCGGCAAGAAGGGTCCACTCCGGGCAATGGGGCCTTGTCCGGCACGGGAGTCCAGACATGGTTGCGGGGGCAAGATTTGAACTTGCGACCTTTGGGTTATGAGCCCAACGAGCTACCTGACTGCTCCACCCCGCTCTACAATGGTAACAACCGCCGGGGCAGCGGTCAACCAAACCGGCGAATTCATCGCCTGTTACTTTTCGTAGGCGCTACATTATTAAATACAGTACCTCCACCCGTATGTCAGCCGAACCAAGTAAATTACCCTCCGTTGTGCGCCGCGAAACGGCGCATTTGCCCAAGCTGGATTCGCCAGAACTCTATCTCAACCCCCATCTCGGTTTGTTGGCGTTCCAAAGACGCGTCTTAGAAGAGGCCCAGGATTCGAGCAACCCGCTGCTCGAAAGGGTGAAGTTTGTCTCCATTTTGTCCTCGAACATCGACGAATTCTTCATGGTTCGCGTAGCCAACTTGTGGCAGCAGTTGGAAACGCGTACCACCGAGATGAGCATTGATGGCCGCTCGCCGCTCGAGCAATTAGAGTTGATCCGCATCGAAATCACCGGTCTTATGAGCGAGATCTACCGGCTGTGGCGCGAAGATTTGATGCCCGAATTGGATAAGGCCGGCATTCGCATTCTGAATCTTGATCAACTGAACACCCAACAGCGCACCTTTGTCGACGATTATTTCGCGCGCGAAGTCTATCCCGTGCTCACGCCGCTCGCCGTCGATCAAGGCCGTCCCTTTCCGCACATCTCGAATTTAAGCCTCAACATTGGCGCTTCGGTCACCAATGGCGATGGCGTCGAACGCTTCGCCCGCATCAAGGTGCCAGGTACTTTGCCCCAACTGCTCGCTGTGCCGACCGTGGATCATGGTGAACTCGCCTATGTCTGGTCGGAACAGATGATCATCGCCAACCTGGGCATGCTGTTCCCCGAGATGGAAATTCTCAGAGCCGACGTATTTCACGTCACCCGCGACGCGGAATTAGCCATTCAGGAACTGGAAACGGAAGATCTGCTCGAATCGATACAAGAAGCAGTTTGGCGACGCCGTTTTCGTGACGCCGTGCGGCTGCAAGTGGAAGCCAGCACTTCGCAAAAATTGGTTGATCTGCTGACCAGTAACCTCGAGCTGGATCAAAATGACGTCTACCGGGTCGATGGGCCTGTCGATATTGGCCGCGTGAAAGCCCTGCTGAGCATTGACCGGCCCGCTTTATACGACAAACCCTTCATGCCGTCCACGCCCAAAGGGTTCGCCGGACCGCGCTGCGAGATCTTCAAGACCATCCAAGAAGGTGACGTTTTACTGCACCACCCGTTCGAATCTTTCCAGCCGATCGTCGATTTTTTGCGCGCGGCGGCGGAGGATCCCGACGTGCTGGCCATCAAGATGACGCTCTATCGCGTAGGGCGCAACTCACCCATCGTCGAAGCGCTGCTCGAGGCCAGCCAGAATGGCAAGCAGGTCGCCGTTCTCGTGGAGTTGAAGGCGCGTTTCGACGAAGAGAGCAATATCGAATGGGCGCAGAAGCTGGAACGCGAAGGCGTGCATGTCGTCTACGGCTTGCCTGATGTGAAGGTCCATTGCAAGATGGCCATGGTGGTGCGGCGCGAAGGCGATAAGATTCACCGCTACCTCCATCTGGGCACGGGCAACTACAATCCCGGCACGGCGCGCGCCTATACGGATCTAGGCTTATTCACCTGCAACGAAGAAATCGGCTCAGATGTAGGAGATCTGTTTAATCACCTCACTGGCTATTCGGCCAAGAAAGCGTACCGCAAGCTTTTGGTCGCGCCCAATAGCATTCGCAGCGGCCTCGAAAAGCTCATCCGTGCGGAGATGGAGCGGCACGCCCAGCATGGTGATGGTTATATGATCTTTAAAATGAACGCGCTTGAAGATGCCGGCATGATCCGCCATCTATATGAAGCATCGCGCGCGGGCGTGAGCATCGATCTGATTGTGCGCGGCGTTTGCTCCTTGCGGCCCGGCGTGCCCGGCGTCAGCGAGAACATCAGGGTCCGTAGCATTATTGGCCGTTTTTTGGAGCATAGCCGCATCTACTATTTCCACAACGGCGGCGAAGAAAAGGTTTATATCGGTAGCGCGGATTTGATGCCGCGCAATTTGAATCGCCGCGTCGAAGTTCTATTCCCCATTGAAAGCACGCGGATCGTGCGCCGGATTCGCGACAAGATTCTGGACAAATACCTGGCAGATCAGTCGGGATCGCGCATCATGCAGCCCGACGGCAGTTTTATCCGGCAGCTCGCTAAGCATGGCAAAAAGGTTGTCAATGCGCAAGAGTGGTTCATGAAGCACGAGGCTTGAATACCTTGCCCAAACAATGCAGAATACCTTAGCGAAGCTTCTGGGAGCTTGGTGCGCCCTGATCCTGTCCTTACCGCTCGCCTATTTCTGGCTCATGCCCGACCTCCTGCCGCACCACGACTGGGAGGTTTTACTCAAACTGTTCGTCTTGCTGGCCGCCGTGGGCGCCACCGGACTCGTCTTCACCTATGCGGTTTCCAAACGTTGGGCTCAACGAACCGAGCTGTTGGAAAAATTTGCCGATTCGCTGCCGGGCAACGAGGCCGTGCTGCCGGAAGGCGGACCGGACGAATTGCAGAGTTTAGCGAAGGCCATGCGGCGCATGGCGCGCCGCGTCCAGCTCCTAGTGGAAAGGGCGAATCTCGAATTATCCAGGCGCGAAACCATCATGGCGTGCATGGCCGAAGGCGTCCTCGCCGTCGATAAGAATCTAAGAGTCAATTTCTGCAACGCCGCTTTTGCCGAGGCTTTCAGCACACGCGTGCCGGAAAGTGAAGGTAGAACCCTTTACGAGGTAGTGCGTGAGCCCATGTTGCGCGATATTCTGGAGCGCGTGGCCAAGACCGGTGTGCCGGAAAAGGATCTGTTCCGGCTGCCGAGCGCGGCTGGGCGCTGGTTTGAAGCCCGCTCGCTGCCTTTAGGCGACGAGGCGCGCCGCGGCGCCATGATCGCGTTGCATGACGTGACCGACATTGAACGTCAGGAGGAAGTGCGCAAGCAGTTTGTAGCCGATGTCTCGCATGAGTTGCGGACACCCTTGACTGCTATCCGCGGTTACGCGGAAACGCTATTGGATGGCGGCTTGGAAGACGAGACCCACAAACGCAAGTTCGTCGAGATCATTCTAGACAACGCCATCCGTCTTAACAACATTGCGGCGGACTTGCTGGTGATATCCGAACTCGATTCCAATGCCATGCCGGCGGCGCCTCCAGAACGCATCGCCCTTCACGAAGTGGTGGATGCCGCCTTCAACACCGTGGAACGCGCGGCAGCGGCGAAAGCGATTCGGCTGGTCCGCGATCAGTGCCAGCAGTGTTGGGTGGTGGGCTACCGGTTTCGTTTGGAACAGGTGATGGTGAACCTGCTCGACAATGCCGTCAAATTCAACAAAACCGCTGGCGAAGTGGTAGTTGTTTGCGGTCCGCTGCTGGATGGCCAGGTGCGGATCTCCGTGAGCGACACGGGTGTCGGCATTCCAAGCGAGGACATAAAACGTGTTTTCGAGCGCTTCTACCGCGTCGATAAGTCTCGCAGCCGGCCCGCCGGTGGAACGGGTTTGGGATTGCCTATCGTCAAACAAGTGGTTGAACAGATGGGCGGATCGGTCAGCGTGGAAAGCGTTCTGGGTCGCGGCGCCAAATTCACCATTGTTCTGAAAGGAGCCTGATCTAGATGCAGCAGCGGCAGAAGTTCTCCTCCGGCGCGAAGTGGGAAGACATCGTTGGCTATAGCCGCGCCATTCGCGTCGGCGACCGGATTTATGTGACCGGCACAACCGCGCTCGATGAAGCGGGCAATCTGGTGGGCGAAGGTGATGCCTATGCGCAGAGTGTGCAGGCCATTCGGAATATCGAGAAAGTCTTAAAAAGGGCAGGCGCGACACTGGAACACGTGGTGCGGACAAGGATGTTCGTCACCGATATCCAGCTTTGGGAGGATTACGGTCGCGCTCATGGCGAGTTTTTCAAAACCATCAAGCCCTGCGCAACCATGGTCGAAGTGAGCGCGCTTATCGATCCGCGCATGCTCATTGAGATAGAAGCCGACGCGGAGCTGTAACTAAACTAAACCCGGGACGGACGAGTGCACTGCGGTGGAAAAATGAGACAGGGGAGTTAGGGGACACTTTCAGCGAAAGGAAAAAGAAGGTGTCAAAACACGCAGGTGGCCGGAAGTGGTACAAGTACAGCCCGGAGTTTAAGCGACAAGCGGTAGACCGAATGGTGGGCGGAGAGAGCCCGGCGGCGGTGGCGCGTGAACTAGGCATTCGAAGGAAATTTTTGTATGTCTGGAAAGCACAAGGGAAAGGTAGCCAAGGAACGCCAAAAGCTCCGGAAGGAGAGGAGCAAGATCCAAGGCAGCGAGAGATTGAAAAACTGCAGAAGCGCATCGCCGAACTGGAGCGTTTGGCGGGAAAGCAGACGGCGGAACTGGATTTTTTCGTAGCAGCCTTGCGCAGTGTCAAGGGAGCGCGCCCGAAGAGCGGCGCGAGTTCCGACGGGAGATCTATCAAGTGATTCAACGTCAGGCAGCTGAGCAAGGCGAAGCGAGTATTGAACGTATGTGCGAATTGGGGAAAGTGAGCCGCGCGGGTTTTTATCGGGATTGGCAAGAGCGGCAGCCGCAAGAAGCAGAGATGGCCATTCGCGAAGCGGTGCAAACAGAAGCGCTGCGGCGGCGAGTGAATGGCTATCGTCGTGTCACGCGCGAGTTGCAAAAGAAAGGAATCGCGATAGGCGAAGGAGTCGTGCGGCGGATTCTGCGCAACGACAATCTGCTGGCAATTCGTAAGCGCAAGTTTGTCGCCACCTCCGACTCCGCCCATGGCTACACGGTCTATCCGAACCTAGCGCAGTATGTGCAAGTAACGGCGATCAATCAACTATGGGTGGCCGATATCACTTATCTGCGACTCGGGCGCGAGTTTGTTTATCTAGCCGTCGTGCTGGATGTCTTCTCGCGGCGCGTGGTGGGCTGGTCGTTAGGCCGCAGCCTGCAAGTGGCGTTGCCGTTAGCAGCGCTGAACCAAGCGATTGCGGAGCGCCAGCCAGGCCGCGGCTTGGTGCATCATTCCGATCGCGGCACACAGTATGCCGGCAACGAATACGTGCAGCGCTTGGAAGAAGCGCATATGACGATCAGTATGAGCCGACCCGCGCGGCCTTGGGAAAACGCCTATTGCGAAAGCTTCCTGGGCACGCTGAAGAAAGAACAAATCGCTTGCGTTCGTTACTCAAAAATGGAAGACTTACAACAGAACATCGCCGAGTTCATTGATGAGTTCTACAACCGTGAACGACTTCACTCGGCGCTCGACTATCTTTCCCCCGACGAGTTTGAACGGAACTGGAGAAAATCATTACCGTCGGCGGGCTTGAGTTTTCCCAGGCATCGGGAGATCTATCCTGATGCCTGAGCGTTTTCGTTTGCAGCGGAGAGCCGATTGTGCTCTCCGCCGTCTCATCAGGATGAGTCTCCAGCAGAGTATTCCTTGGCCGGTTGCTCTCCAGCAGAGCCGGCCTCCGCTTCCCCTGCTATCCTCATCCTTAACCAAGAACCTCCCGTTCGCCAGCAATTTTCAGCGAACGGCAACTGTCCCCAAACTAGCCTGTCTCAGATCACGACGCAGTGCACGAGAGACATTCCCCTATTTCCGACAAGAACTAAACCCGGGACGGACGAGACATTCCCCTATTTCCGACAAAAGGACGAAGGGGACCGACAACTTTTTCGGAGATCCCGGCTCACTCACCGCCACTAAATTGACAATGGCTGGCAGTCTGTCCCCTTTTCCGTCCCAAAACTCGGAGCCATTCATTCGCCACGCCGCGCCTCAGTCGGATTGATGTGGCGTCGACCAGCGGGAATCGTGGCGGCACAGAGCAGGACAAGAATTTCATCCAGTAGTGCCAGCCCTCGTAGCCTGGCGATGATCACACGAGACGAGTTGTTGTATCAGACCGCCGATGAGGCACCGAGATGCGTCATCGTCCGGAATGCCCATGCCACCATCAGCGGAAACTCTTCTCGCCAGAATGCCCCGCCGTGCGACCCAGTTCGCTCATTCATCACGACATCCGCATCGGCATCGCGCAACGCGTCCGCCCACCTCCTCGCATTCTCGAGGAAGAACGGCTCCTGTGTGCCAGCGACAAGGTATGTGCGCGGAACCGTGCGCGGCATAATGTCAGGCGGCTTGTAACCGCCGCCAGGCGAAGCGCACAAGATCGCACCATAGACATGTGGATGCCGAAGCCCAACAGCAAGGGCCAGTTCGCCACCCGCCGAAACGCCGAACACGGCGGTGCGTTGAGTGGGCAGCGCCACGCCAAACCGCGACTCCGTCCATCGCCGAACGTCCTCGACGAAGAACTTTTCATGTGCCGCAAACCGCTCCGGCTCAAAGCCCGGTGAGTACTCATGCAGCCGCAGCGTTTCATCCGTCAGCCCATGTACACCGACGACCATTGTGGACGGTACGTCGCCCACCTCCAGCAACCGGCCCCACTTCGAGATTCGCTCACCGTCACCGGCGAAGACGATTGCTTCGGCCCGGTCCGCTGGAACGTACACCGTGACCTGCCTTCCACCGTCGTACTCGAACATCGCGGTGACAAACTCTCCCGAGACAGCGCCGCCAGGCATGGCGGACCCGCCATCAAATTCACTTAGCTTGCGGCTGACGTGATTGGGTGCTTGCCTCTTCATGGCCTTCTTTCGTGGCTCCGAAGTCGATGCGGGCACGGCCTAGCTGTTGTAAGTCCAACCCCCGATCGATGTATTTTCGAGTCTGCCATTACATCAGATTCCGCCGTTCCTTGGAAAACAATCTCCATTAAGTCCCGAATGTTCAACGCCTTAACCCCGAAGCAACTGGCAGCGCCGAGAGCTGGACATCGCAGCCTAAGGCCTGGAGGCTAGCGAGAAGTCGTTGAGCGGTGCGGGCGGGGTTGAGTTTGTCAAAATAGTCATCGCCCAAACTTTGTAAGGAGTACCGTCACGCAACAGGCAATAGGCAATGGTAAGAATCCTGTGGGCAGTGGCGACAATCGCCTTGGACCAATGGCTGCGTCCTTTACAGCGCCGGAAGAAAACCCGCCAGTAACCCTTCTTCGTACGCCAGGCGGCCCCAGCGGCTTGTGTCAGCACTCGCCGTAGCACCCGGTTTCCTTTGCGGCAGCGGTTGCCCTTACGGTGTCCGGCGCTCTCGTTCTCGCCCGGCACCCAACTGGCACATTAACCAGCAGCCGGAAATACCGTCATATCGACGCCCAACTCGGCGATCAAATGCCAAGCCACCAGCCGATCTACTCCTGGAATCCCAGCCAACCGCGCCACCTTCCCGGCATACGGCGCCATCCGTTCTGCAATCAGTTTCTCGAACTGCTCGATCTCCTCGCTCAGAAATGGGTACTTCCGATACAAACGGGTTAGCACGAGCCGATGAGTCTCGTCAAAGCACCCCGGCAGCGATTCTTTGACTTCTTTCTCCTTCTTACGCCAGCGGCCGCGCACTTTCCAACTCAGCTTGTCCGCTGATGTTTCACCGCCAATCAGCGCTTCGATGATGCCGCGCCCCGTTCCCCCTAACAAATCGCTTAACACACTGGATAACTGCAGGCTGGCCGTCTCGAACAAATCCCGAATCTGGTTGTGCGCTTCATTGCGTTCCTCAACCAGTGCGCTGCGCTGCCGCAGTAGCAGCCGTAAGCGCTGCATCTCCGCTGTCGGGATGAAACTTCCATCCAGCCGGCCATCCTGCAGGAACTCGGCAATGCGTTGCGCGTCGCGCCGATCACTCTTGCGTCCCTGCAGGGCTTTCACCTGCGCTGGATTCGCCCACAAGAGTCGCTCGAAACCTTCATCCTGCAGAACGTTCCACAGTGGCCGCCAATAGACACCGGTCGATTCCATCGCAATCTCCGTTACCTTTGACAACTTGAGCCATTTCCGCATCTGAATCAACTCGCTGCGAAATGTTCCAAAGCGTTTGCGTTTGACCTCGCCGGACTCTCCCAACGCCGGCAATACGCAAACTTCCACACTGTCCTTGTGCACATCCATGCCGCAGCAGCGGCGCTATACTTCTTTCATCGTTGTCGTCTCCTGCCGCAAAACGTAGGACGCTCAAGTTAAAACGGGCATTCCTTGTCGGGCTTCCTACCTCGCGGCAGGAGCCTCATTCTTCTTTCCGCAAAACGCGTCCTCGACCACATTCACAAACGGCCTAAACTGCACCAGACCGCTACCGGCCTTCCTCGCCTGCGGCCCCACAATTCTATCTCTGTTGCGCCCGTTTTCATCCCCTTCTGTGGCGAAGTCCGCTTT
>CAVXRP010000019.1:0-172393 GCA_963764105.1 Bryobacterales bacterium | reverse complement strand
GATAGGCCGGCATCCTTTCCTCGGGTACGGTTATGCGGCGTTTTGGTCCGCGTCTCACGGGCCCTAGTCATGTTGATTCTTCATTGGCCGGGTGGTTGCTTTGCGCAAGCACAAGATGGCTATCTTGACTTGTCGTTGTAGGTTTGGGTATAGTGGGCATCGTAGTCTTGCTTCTGCTCGTCCTGCAAGCGGCCAAAAATGCCATCGTTAGCCTTCATTCGGCCGAACAGAACTCCTATGTGCGATGGTGTATTGTCGTTATCGTCTGCACGTTGACTTTCAACATCGGCGAAACCTCCTTGCTTTTACCGCACTTGGTTTGGTTTCTCTTTCTAGTCGCTGTAGTTGGTCTAAGTGAAACGGCCCACTCAGCGAAGCGTCCCCAGCCGCCCCTTTGCTGCCAACACAAGCGAGAGCCTCGACAGCGACTTTCACAACGTCCTTCCTCTTTCCAGCGCGTTGATTCCGACGACAATGAACAGCCCCATCGAGACTTTGGGAGCCCGAATGACTGACTCAAACTCGCGGATCAGTCTCGACCATTGGGTTTTTGACTATGTTATTATGACCCCTGATGCAAGAGAGGCTACCTCCACTTGTTCTGATGGGGGCGAGATCGAGGTGAAAGATGAAGGGAAGTAGGTTTCTCTTATTTTATTTGACGTTTCAGTTCTTTGCTCGCGCACGACGGCGCCTCGCAAACCGTCGGCGGAAATAGCCGTAGTCACCAAAGGTTTGAACGTCAGTGGCAATTAAACTTTACGAGCAACTCAACGGCGTTACGCTCACGAACTCGACCGTTAAGGGAACTTACCTAAAAATCGACGGCGCTAAAGATTGTCGTTATCAAAGATGACACCATCACGGCGATCTGGTTCCGCGGCAATCATCCAACTGACAACGTCACGATCGAGCACAATGAGATCTCCGGGGCTCCAGAAGACTGTATTCATATCCATCAGGGTACATCCCCGGCTACCCACGTAGTCATAGAGTACAACAACATACATAACTGTGCGTGCGCCCATCCCGAAAGCGACCTTTACCCACGCGATCTATGATCAAGTACCCGGAGTGATAATCCGTAAAAATTGCTTTTCTGATGCTAGGGCAGCCGTAGCGTCTCGTCCAATGCGGTCATGGAGGATAACTTCTTTCACGTTTCTCACCGGCGGCGCGATCGATATTATTCAGACCGTGACGCAGATCGGCGCAGTCAGCCTCGTCATCAAAGGGAATGTGATTTCTACAACCTTGAAGAATCAGGTGACCGGCGTGGGCACGATGCGTGGCCTCATAATTCTCGGAAACGACATTGGGAAGAAGAAGCGCGCCGTCTCGGCGATTGAAGTCCAGGACAACAAGATGGCAGTCCTGAATCCACAGGAGGATAAAACGGGCATGTACGTTGACGTCCTCGTGCAGGCAAATCCCCAAACTGTAAGGATCTCAAACAACACGCTCTTGCATTCGACCCCCAATGGTCATTTAGTTGCGGGCACGGGCGTAACCGATAAAGAACGATGAGAAAACTCATGATCCGCAAGCGGTGGCTAAAATAACCGGCGCATCACAGACGCCATGTCACTAGCTGCAATCTGATCCGTCGAGCAGCCAAGAAAGTAAAGTAAATACGCTCCAGCTGTCGGTTTTTTGAACCTGGCATGCTCTCAGGCATCCTCTCAACCGCCCATATCCGTTGAACGTGCGCCTCCGGCCCATTGCTAGTGGACGTTCGCTTGTGGCGTCGAGGTTAAATCCTTGTCGAAGATGAAATTCCAATTTAGAATGGCCGGCCTATTCGGCCTAACCACTGCGCTCATCTGGCCCGCCCTCTGGAATCATGGACCTTTCTTCTATCCCGATACCAGAACTTACATGCGCAGTGCCGATGCCATTGCGATAAGCTCACAAATATCAAAACTGCCTGGACAGCGCAAGACCATTCCGCCATTGCCACAGTGAGCCGGAGCAACGAGAGTCCCCCCCGACCTGCCGGCGCATAGTTCGGGCGTGACCCGAACTCGAAGTATAGCAGAGATGAGTAAGAGGGGAATGGTTCTGGGCAGTCGCCCTTTTATGGAATGCTGTTGTATATCGGCGCCATCGGGGCGGGTTCTGGCTGGCGATCCTTCTTCAGGCTGGCGCAATAGTGTTCACCCTATATCTGTCTCTGCGTGC
Organism: Bryobacterales bacterium; assembly: GCA_963764105.1. GTDB lineage: Bacteria > Acidobacteriota > Terriglobia > Bryobacterales > Bryobacteraceae > Bog-105. The sequence continues at coordinate 170,212 of CAVXRP010000019.1, read as the reverse complement.
ATTAAGTCATCCCCTCTGGCCCGCAGTTAGCCTACGTTGCTATCGGTTTATCTTTCGTGTCCGATGCGCCTTTTTTTGCCAGCTATCTCATGCCGGACCTGTTCGCCGGCATCGCAATTCTGGCCTGCGCCGTTCTCATATCCATCAACCGCCGCCTCGCCGGCCAAGGACTATGCGCTGTGGTATCTGGTGCTGTCTGTCCGGCAATGTTCTTTCCATGTTCGTGCGCGCTCATCTTGGTTTTCGGCTACTAGGTATCGCCGTAGTTCGCGAATCTGCCTCGCGGTTCTTGGATAAATTGGCGCGCCCTATGCGTCATTCCGCTTGCGGCCGTGACCGCTTACGCCGGCCAATCTTTGGTCGCTTACGGTGTGAAGCGGGCAACGGGCGAGACGCCGCTCCGCCTCCCTTTTCTCTCAGCGCGTTTGATTGCGGACGGACCTGGCACCGAATATCTGCGTGTCACATGTCCGGAAAGTCATTTCACGCTCTGCCAGTATGTCAACCTGTTTCCGATGCCCTCGGAAGAGTTTCTTTACGGACCCACCCCTCCGCTGTCCGTTTTCGAGCTCGCTTCTTACCCCCAGCGTCGAGCGATCAGCGAGGAACAGTTCCGATTCCTCCTTGCCGTTGTGAGGTATGATCCCGTCGGTGTCCTGAAATCGGCCCTGCGCAACGGGGCGAAACAGCTAATCGACTTCAGATTGGTGGAATTCAACTACAGCCCAGATCGAAAAACTCTCTTTGATCGGACCCTTCCACTGCAAACGCTTGCTCAGGTGCGCGCCAGCGCTGCGTACCGAGGAGAAATGCCGGTCAAGACACTGACGATAATTCTGTATATATTTGTAGCTGGTTCTCTGGTCTATCTCTCTCTCGCCCTATCCGGTCGGCTGCCGGGAAGACGTATGAGCAATAGCCTCAGGAGAGTGTCGCGGTGGGTATTTGCCGGAATTCTTGTCAACGCAATCCTTTGCGGATGCATCTCCAATCAGCTTCCCAGATATCAGGCCAGGGTCGTGTGGCTCTTCCCTCTTCTCGCACTGGTGGTCGAGTCACAGGCTTGGGTGCGGCTCGGCGACCGCTCACGCGCGGAGGCTGCGGAGATGATGAGCCTATCGCGCCCGTAGAGATTCATATCAGGCCCGCAGTCTGCCCGACCTGCTCTGCAGATATGCGGCGCAGGCGCTTTCGTTTGCGGTTTTTCTACCTTAGCTATCTTCACATGACTTAGAACCGATGACTCCGGCGTAAATGCTCTCCAATTTCCGGGTCTGAACTTCGAGATCGAATGCGTTTGCGATCCACTGCACCGCCCGGCGGCTCGATTCTTGCCAAAAGCGCTCGTCAGTGAGATAGGTAACGATGTGCTCAGCGAGCTTGGTGTGGTCCGAAGGCGCGGCAAGCAAGCCTGTTTCTCCATGTCGGACAGCCTCCGGTATGCCACCAGTTCTAAACCCCACAACCGGCCGGCCTCGTGCTTGTGCCTCGAGTGCAACCATTCCCAAACCTTCGGCAGCCCCGTTTTCAGCCGTAATGCTTGGAATGCAAAGCATCGACGTTTTCGCTAGGCAGTCCTGAACCACCGAAGTTGGCTGGTGACCGAGAAATTCGCATTTTATACTCAGCCGCGCAGCTTCCTGCTCCAGAGTTCGGCGCAGTGGGCCTTCCCCGATCACGACTAGTTCTGCGGACGATACACTCTGACGAACAATCGACATAGCCTTCAACAGAAAGCCGCAACCTTTGTTTTCGACAAGCCTCCCGACGAAGAGAACCCGCTGATGTGGTGATCTCTCTGCGGGCGCAAACTGCGCCCGATTCACTCCGATATAGTGTACTCGGAGCTTCGCCTCTGGAAAGCCGTTCTTCACTGCCTGTCGGCGAGTGAATTCAGAGGTGCAGATAAACTCTGACACAGCATCACAAAGTCGGGCTCGCGACTTGAGATACTGTCTTCCACCCAAAGACTGGGCCAAATAACGGTCATGAATATTGACGTCATAACCATGAAGACTTACTGCGAGCGGTATCTTAAGCTCTTGCGCGATCCGAAGCCCCGAGACCCCATCCGGTGCAAAATGGGCGTGGATCATGCTTGGAGCCGTATCGCGGATCCTTTTGTGGAATCCAGGGGCAACACCTGAGAAAGCGTAGAGCCTCGTGAGGGTCCGCGAAACTACAGATCGCCTCGAGGAAAGTAGTATCGGATCAGAAGGCAAGTCGAGTGTGGGTCGGGCCGGTTGGAGCCCTACAAACCGAATCAAGAAAGCATCAACCGCAGCCGCTTGAGCCCTGACAAAGGTCTCAGATAGCGGTAACATATTCTCGCGGAAAACAAGTACGGTTCTCACATTCCCAGATTATCGAACTCGGGAGTTTTGGGTGCGTGTGCCAAGCCCCACTCCCTAAAAACCAAGAAACAACATTCCCCGCCCCGCGAAACAGAACACTCAGGACAAGTTCAAGCTTCAAGCCGTGCCAAACCAGGACCATTACCAATCAGCTCTAGGCGAATGGCTGATGGGCGGGAGTGACAAAACCCCTCCCACGCAAGCTCTAATATGGGACAACCTGATTCAAATCGCGGCTAACTCCTCCATCCTGACGTCCCTGCAGCAAAGCTCCGCCAAGATGCCCCTCGGGATCCAACCCCCCGAGGAGATCGCCACCCTTCTCTCTACAGTCCACACCCTAAACACCGAACGGAATCGTATCGCTCTGGCTCAAGCCCAGGAGTTCGCCGCCGCGTTAAATGACGTCGCCATTCAACCCGTCGCACTCAAGGGCCTTGCCAACATCATTGTCGGGATTTATCCCGACCTTGGCTCCCGCTATCTTGCCGACATCGATCTCCTCGTGCCCACTCATCAGTTTCCAGCAGCCGTCGCCATCTTCCAGAATCTCGGCTATTCAACGGAACCGACCCATCCGGTAGAACTCGCCATCGGCCATTCTTACCCGCCTCTCACCCGCGCCCACTCCCTTGAGATAGACCTGCATCGCTCAATGGGCCTCGGCATCTGCGCGTCATTTTTGCCTACTTCCGAAATCATATGCCGCTCGACCGTTTACCATCTCGGCGGTGCCGCCATCCGCATCCCATCGCCTGAAGCACTTCGTCCCACCACATCATGCACTCCCAAATGCATGACCATTACCGCGAACGCATCAATCCATCTCTTCGCACGCTCTATGATTTCTTCCTCCTTCACCGACATTTCGGAGGTAGTCTCAACTGGTCGGCTAATCGAAAGTAATTTTCATGCAAAAGGGCCAATACGCGACATTCGCGTTATATCTCCTCCGGCCGGAAGCATTCACTGGGCCTTGAATCCGCCCGCTGCTGTTCATATGTCTCCCGTGCTCCGCCTTCGTCGTTGTCGTCGCGAACTGCTACAGCGACTACCGGCCGTTGCGTTTTCTAGACCCGTCTATTATTTTCTTGCGGGCGTGCGCCCCCGCACCGGCGGCTCCGCGAAATCCTTTCGCAGCGCGGTGGACTGAGGTACCTCCTGCAGAAATTCTATAATCGGGAGTTCTACGCAAGCCTCCGCTATGACTTCAAGTAAACTTAGACCGCCACGACATGGCAACCCGACGGGGTGAACGGCGGCAGCGCGCCAAACTTGGCAATCCCTACCCCCACCCCGGTCATCATTATGTCCACCAAGAACCCAACCTTGCCAAAAAACCGAGGGCGTTTTAGCTGCACCGAGCCACCCATGCAAACAGAATCTATGGAAACGCAACTGCCAACTCCCACTGTGGCCCTGCCTCCACAAGAAACTCTAACCTCTATCTCCGTGACCGCCCCTTCGGAACCATCGCTTCGCTGGCCATGGCGGACGTTCTGTCATCGTAATACCGCTCCTCCTTGCGTCCGCTGCGCACGCGCGATTCGTCCCGATTAAGGGTACACCGATTGCCGGGATAATATTCCCGGCACTCGTCCTCGTGCTCTGTAGCTTTGTAGCAGTCGGCCTTATCCAGGCGTCTCCCTAAATCCGATAGACGAATTGCGCCTTTCAGTCCGCGCCACTAGTGTGGCTTTCCTCCTTTTGTGGTCGGCGACATTCTTTCTTCATGACCTCTCTCCCTCTCGGTTCGTCTATATAGTGGCATATCTGTTAGCCATCGTAATGGTCCCGCTTGCCCGCGCGCTCACCCGCAAAAATTTTTGCCATAAACCATGGTGGGGAAGCCAAGTAGTTATCCTCGGCTTCGGAGCAACCGGCAAACTCATGTGCGACAAGCTGAAGAAAAATCCTGTGTACGGTCTCAAACCCTATGCTGTCCTTGATGACGACCCTGCGAAACTCGACGATACCGACGGGCTGATCACCGGCCCACTCTCCCGCTGCCTTGAAATTACTGCCAAGCACAAGATTTCTTACGGCATCGTTTGCATGCCCGGCCTCTCGCGCACGGAATTGCTCGACCTCCTCGACCGCTACGGCCAGTGCTTCGGCCATCTCCTCGTCATTCCGAACCTGGTTGGTATGACGAGTCTCGGTATCACCGCCAAAGAAATCGGCGGCATTGTCGGGCTGGAAGTCAAGCAGCAATTGCTTCGCCCCTGGTCTAAGTTTCTCAAGCGGTCTTTGGATCTGGCGATTACGATTCTGCTTGCTCCAATCGTGATTCCACTCGTGGCCCTCTTCGCCATCCTCGTCAAGCTTGAAGATGCCGGGCCCGCCTTTTATTCGAATGAGCGCATCGGCCACGCTGGCAGGAGATTCAACGCCTGGAAGCTTCGCAGCATGGTCACCAATGGTGATAGTGTACTCAGCGAACACTTCGAAAAAAATCCGTTAGACCACGCCCATTGGCACGCCACCCAAAAATTGAAGCATGATCCTCGCCTGACTCGCATCGGGCGCTTTATCCGCAAAACTAGCATTGACGAACTTCCCCAGTTTTGGAACGTTTTCATCGGAGAAATGAGTGTTGTGGGTCCGCGGCCGATGCTGGAGAAACAGGTCAACATGTACGGCCCCGCCTTTAACTTATACAAGCAGGTTCGTCCCGGAATTACAGGCCTGTGGCAGGTGTCGGGTCGAAACCATCTCACCTTCGCGGAACGCGCCACCCTCGACAAATACGTGATCCAAAATTGGTCCGTTTGGCTAGACATTTATATTCTTACCCGGACTGCGGGGCAGTTCTTTCTGCGGACGGCGCCTACTGAACGTCCCGGCACCGCTGCCATGCTGAGAGTCTTCACCCCCACTCTGCGCATCCTGTGGATCGCGGTTGTGATCGTTACGATCATATCCGAAGTCTTGCTGCTCCCGACCAATCCCCCTCTTTCGCCCATTCCCCATTACTCATACAAAGTCTTCAAACTGCTTCTATTCATTGCGGTTGGCTATCTTGCGCCCCTAGCCTTCTGGCGCTTCAATGCACTCAATCGCGGCATCATGTTGGCCGCTATCTCTGCCATGGGCGTGGAAACGCTGCAAGGCGTCATCGGTCAGAGGCCACAGCTTCCATTGGTACGAAATGCTGCTCAAGCTTGGTCTGATCCTTTTCGGTTTCGCCATCGCCCTCGACGCCCGTTACGAACGCCAGATCTCCGCCGGCCCCTTCCACATCCGCCTCGTGGGCGAGCACCTCGAATCCTAACCACAACAACAACAAATCCTCCAAAATTATTCTAAACCCGTGCTCTCAACAAGTTAGCCGTTGTCTTTCGTCAGCTCCCGCTTTGCCCCGCGCTATCGTTGGGGCATGAAAAACAAATCCAAATCGCCTGCTCGCTCTCAGCCACACCAGACTTCCCGACCCCTCTCACTCTCCCTCAACCTCCCGCCCTTCCTCTGCCCATCACCTTCAGCAGCACCCAACCCCTCCCCGGCGCATCCCTCGACACCCAATCCCTCCTCCGCGACCTCCTCGAACGCAACCTCCCTCCCTCCGTCCTTCGTAAGCTCTAATCCGCGTTCATCCGTATCCATCCGTGGCTAATTTTATCAGTCACAGAAGTTCCTCTATTTTTTATCTCTTTTGCAATCAAGTATTTGCGGCCATTTTTTTTGGAAACCCTGCACGTCGGCCATTCTAACCTGCCGTCGTATGCAACTTTCAAAACCGACATGGGCGCCGACCCTTTGCACCCACTCCCGACGACCGTCTCAAGGTCTCTCGCATGGCCTTCATGGGCATGCCGCAAACCCAAATTGCCACTGTCTTTGGCATTTCTGACAAAACACTTCGCAAGCACTTTCGCGACGAGCTCCGCGCCGCCGGCATCGAGGCCAATTTTCAAGTCATCCAGACGTTATTCGAAATGGCGACCTCTGGCAAGAACACGGCCGCTTCTATCTTCTGGGCCAAAGCCCGTTGTGGCTTACGTCCCACCGACCCTCCTTCCGCGCCTCCCAATCCCTCAAAGGCTGCTCTCCCTCCCAGCACAATTGTTGTCCTCAACAACGACGGAGCCCCTCGTGCCGACTAACTTACCCATACACAATCCGCTTGTACTCTACCTGGGGTCTCTGGAAATTCACCAACAAACACAACCTGCGTCCGGAGGCCCGCAGGTAATTCAAACACTGTGCCGCATGCTCCTTGGTCAGCTCCTCCACGCACTTGAGTTCTACCATCAAAGTATCTTCAACCAAAATATCCGCAAAATAATCCCCAACTTCGTAGCCTTTGTAAATCACGGCCAGGGGAACCTGCCCCGCCGCCTTCATATCCCTAAACGTCAACTCCCTCACCAACGCCCTCTCATAAACCTTCTCCAAGAACCCCGCTCCCAGCGTATTCGACACCTCAAACACCGCCCCAATCACTTTCTCCGTCAGCAAATTCATCTCATCCGTGTTCATCTGTGTTCATCTGTGGCTATTGTTCCGTCTTCGTCTCACCCAGTTTCATCTGCGGCCGTTCCTTATGCCACCCCGTAACTCCCGCGAACACATCCTCGGCCTCCGCACGCACCAACTCGAAGTGTTTAATTCCCCGGCCCGTTTTCGCGTCCTCGTCGCCGGCCGCCGTTTCGGCAAAACCCACCTCGCACTCACCGAAATGCTCCATTTCTCCCAAATAGAAGGCCGCAACATCTGGTACGTCGGCCCTTCCTATCGCCAAGCCAAACGCATCGCCTGGACTCGCCTCAAGAAACTCACTCGCCCCTATTGGTCCAAACTCCCATCCGAGACGGATCTCACCATCCACCTCACATTCGGTTCATCCATCTCCATCCGCGGCGCCGACCGTCCCGACTCTCTTCGCGGCGATGGCCTCGACCTTGTGGTACTCGATGAATTCGCTTCCATGCGTCCCGAGGCTTGGTCGGAGGTTCTTTTTCCCTCTCTCGCTGACCGCCACGGCCGCGCTCTCTTCATCAGCACGCCCAAGGGCCGCAATCACTTTTTTGAACATTTCGAGTTCGCCAAAACCGATTCCGATTGGGCGGTTTTTCAATTCACCACCGCGCAAGGTGGCATCGTCGATGCCGAGGAACTTCGCCGCGCCGCCCGCCAGCTCGATCCCGAATCTTATAGGCAGGAATTTGAAGCCGAGTTCACCGGTGCTGGCCGCAATCGCGTCTACTACGCCTTCGATCCCGCTATCCATCTTCAGCCGCTCAGCTTCGAGATCTACCATCCTCTCGTGTGGTCCATCGATTTCAACGTCAACCCCATGTGCATGCTTCTCATGCAGCGCATATACGATAGCGTCTATGTCTTCGATGAGATCGTCATTCAACCCGCCGCCAACACCGAAGCAGCCTGTAATGCGTTCTTACAGCGGACGTGGCCTTTCATCTCCAACAACGTCCGTCCCGTCTCGGTCGAAATTTATGGCGATGCCAGCGGCCATCAACGCCGCACTTCCGGCGCAGCCACCGATTGGACCATCATTCGCGAGTTTTTCGCCCGCACGGTTCCACACTTTAACCACTCAATTCACTCAAATTCCGTCAACCCTGGCGTTCGTGATCGCGTAAACTGCGTCAACGCTCGGCTTCGAAATGCCCTCGGCGAAGCCCACCTCTTCATCGACCCGCGTTGCCGCGAACTCATCCGCGATCTCGAACAAGTTTCTTGGGCTCCCGGCGCATCCGAGATTGATAAGCGCGATCCCGCCCGCACCCACGCCTCCGACGCACTCGGCTACTATGTCTCGCAAGCTTTCCCCCTCCGCTCTCTCGGCGGACACCAATCCTCCGGCTCGCTTTTCTAAATAATATGCGCAAAACTGCTTATGACGCCAATTTTTACTCCGCAAGATCGGGTGGCTCAATCGCATCCGCCAGAGAAATACTTCCCGTTGTAAAACGCTACATCGATCCAGCCAGCATTGTCGATGTCGGCTGTGGCACCGGCACCTGCAATCCCCTACCAAGGCGGCACAAACCACGTGAACGAACAATGGCCTGCGTAGTGGGGGATTTGTTTCCGCGGCACGGCTATCTTCCTTTTGACGTGATCCGCGATCACGTTTGGGATAACAAAAAAAGGTCGATTGGTGGTACGCCCAGAACACGCTTCTGTTTGTCAAAATGACAAAGTTGACATCCCTGCCGGACCTCAGCCGCTTAGCGCCAGCAGGTTTACAGTCGCTTTCGCGTGTGCACCCAAGAAAGTGGCACTTGAAGAATGAGCAGCCAGTCCCCCTTGAAAAACTTATTCCAATGCTTCCTGCGAGTGTTCTACTTTTTGCCAAAACTTACTATCATCAACTCACGCAGAAATTCAATCTTCCGGCAAAATGAGGGCCCGTGCTAATCTGCATTTATCCGTGGCTAAATCTGCTCTTATCACCGGCATCACTGGCCAAGACGGCTCCTATCTCAGTGAGTTCCTTCTCGCCAAAGACTACACCGTCCACGGCATCATTCGCCGCAGTTCGAGCTTCAACACCGGGCGCATAGACCATATCTATCAGGACCCCCACCAAGCCGGTCGCCGCCTAAACCTCCACTATGGCGACCTCACTGATTCCACCGGCCTCCGCCGCATTCTCGAAATCGCTCAGCCCGATGAAGTCTATAATCTTGGCGCGCAATCCCACGTCAAAGTCTCGTTCGAAAATCCCGAATACACGGCCGATTCCGTCGCCAGCGGCCCGTTACGCCTGCTCGATTCCATTCGCGACTACATGCAGCACACCGGCCGCCAGGTGCGTTTCTATCAAGCCGGCTCTTCGGAAATGTTTGGAGCAGCCAAGCCGCCGCAAAGCGAATTAACGCCCTTCTATCCCCGCAGCCCCTATGCCGTCTCCAAAGTCGCCGCTCATTGGTACGGGGTGAATTACCGCGAGGCCTACAATCTCTTCATCTCCAACGGCATTCTCTTCAACCACGAATCTCCGCGCCGTGGCGAAACTTTCGTTACCCGCAAGATCACCCGCGCGCTGGGCCGCATCAAAGCCGGGCTGCAGAAAAAACTCTATCTCGGCAATCTTGATTCTCGCCGCGATTGGGGTTTTGCCGGCGACTACGTCGAAGCCATGTGGATGATGTTGCAGCACTCCGAGCCGGGCGATTTTGTCGTCGCAACCGGCGAGGCTTATTCCGTGCGGCAGTTTCTCGATGAAGCCTTCGGCTATGCCAACCTCGATTGGAAAGAGTACGTCGAAATCGATTCGCTCTACTTCCGCCCCACTGAAGTCGATTACCTTCTCGGTGATCCTAGCAAAGCCCGCAGCACTTTCGGTTGGAAGCCCAAAACCTCCTTCCAGCAGCTCGTCCGCATGATGGTAGACTTCGACATTCACCTCGCCAAAACTGAATCGCAGCTCAACTCCTATTCGCCCATTCTTCGCTCGAACGAAAGCTGATCCTAGGCTCCGTTTACGTGCAATTTTTTTCTTAAATCCTCCAAAATCTTCGTTGCCGGCCATCGGGGGCTAGTCGGATCCGCCATCACTCGCCATCTGAAATCGGCAGGCTACGAAAATCTAACCCTTCGCACGCGGGCTGAACTTGACCTTCTCGATGCCGCATCAGTCAATTCTTTCTTTGCCAAAGAACAGCCGGAATATGTTTTCTTTGCCGCCGCCAAGGTAGGTGGTATCCTCGCCAACTCAACCTATCCTGCTGATTTCATTCGCGATAACCTGGTCATCCAGAACAACGTCATCGACGCTGCCTACCGCCATGGCGCGGCCAAATTCCAGTTCCTCGGCTCATCCTGCATCTATCCGAAACTCGCCCCGCAACCCCTCAAGGAAGAATATCTCCTCACCGGTCCCCTTGAGCCAACCAACGAATGGTATGCCATTGCCAAAATCGCCGGCATCAAGCTTTGCGAAGCCTATCGCCAACAATTTTCCTTCAACGCCATATCGCTCATGCCCACGAATCTTTACGGCCCCGGCGATAACTTCGACCTGCAATCCTCCCACGTCCTGCCCGCGCTCATCCGCAAATTTCATGACGGGAAAATCAATGGTGCGAGCGAGATTGTTTTATGGGGAACCGGCACTCCGAAGCGCGAGTTTATGCATGTCGACGACTTCGCTTCGGCGGCTATATTATTGATGCAAATATATGATGATAAAGAGTTTATAAACGTTGGCACAGGTGAAGACATCGCGATCTCTGACTTGGCGAAACTCGTTGCCTCCGTCGTGGAATTCCCTGGTAAATGGACCTTCGACACCTCAAAACCAGACGGCACCCCGCGCAAACTTTTAGACGTCTCCCGCCTCCACGCTTTGGGCTGGCGGCATCAGATTCCACTCGAAGCCGGCATCCGCTCCACCTATGAATTCTTTGTTGGTGGAAATTTGCCCGCCAGTTCATGCCCTTAGGCAAGCTCTATCTAATAGGGGCTGGGCCAGGCGATCCAGAGTTGCTGACCGTTAAAGCGGCGCGCGTGTTGGGTGAGTGCGACGTTGTTCTCTATGATCGGCTAACCACGCCGGGAGTCTTGGCGCTGGCACGCTCCGCTGCCGAACTTGTCTATGTCGGCAAACACGATGGTGAGCAGGAACGTGAACAAGCGCGAATTTTCGAGCTCATTCTGGAACATGCCAGAGCCGGCCGGCGCGTGGCGCGGCTGAAGGGCGGCGATCCGCTCGTCTTCGGGCGAGGAGCGGAAGAATGGGGAATCGCCGTTGAGCACGGCATAGAAGTTGAATTCATTCCAGGCATCAGCTCGGCTATCGCGGTACCCGGGTTGGCTGGCATTCCGCTGACGTTCCGTGAGGTCTCGCACAGCTTTGCGGTTGTCACCGGCCATTGGAAAAGTGGGACGAACATGGCATGGTCTCCCTATGCGAAGATCGACACGCTCGTCATACTCATGGGTACGAAGCAGCGCGCGCTCATTGCTCAGTCTTTGATCGCGGCCGGCCGCAGCCCGAGCGAGCCGATAGCGTTTGTCGAGCACGGCTCACTCCCGAATGAACGCGTGGTGGAAACCGACCTCAATACTGTCGCCGAGGGAAAGGTGGAAGTTGACGGTCCGGCTGTAATGGTGATCGGCGAAGTGGTGCGACAGCGGAACAGGCTGATTAAGTAAACCAGCCTGTCCGACAGCAAAGCTACTGCCCCAAATACATTACGTGAACGTAGGTCCCGAGACGGACGTTGTAGGCCAAATACCAGCCCACATGATCCGGATCGTTGTAAATGACGATTTGGTCAGAATCCCACAACCATCCATTGCAATAGGCAACGTCAAAAGGCGCGACGCTCCAAAACCATCCGTTGAAGCCGAAGCGCGCGGGACCGCCGCCACCTAAACGCCAAACGTGGCCGCGCCCGATGCCACCGGTAAACCGACCGTGCTCCCAGGGATGGTCGAGATGATAGTTGGCATCACCCCGGCCTGTATCGTGACCCACCCATTGGCCGTTGTTGTGAACGTGGGGTGCTTCCGGATGCCCCTCTCGGTCGGGGTGGCCAGCTTGGGGGGCAGGTTTAGCTTCTCCGCGGGCCGGTGCCGGCCCCCGCTTTGGTACAAAACCTCCACCCACTTTATCTCCGCCACCGCCGCCATGATGCTCATCACCGTGTTGGGCGGACATGAAAGACGCTGCCGCCATTGTTAGACCTACGACTGCTAAGGTCTTGAAAATCCATTTATTTTTGATTTTGTTCATTTCGGATACCTTACCTCCGATGATTATGGCGCAGCTCAAACGGCCCAGGTAACGTTACCTGCGCCTGAAGCCAGCACACACGCCATTAAGGTAGGATTAATTCCGATTGGCGGGCGCTTCTTCTTTGGCGAGTTTTACACGCGCGCCGTCGAGTTTCTTTTGAACTTTCGCCACTTCTTCCGGCTCAACGTCGCTCGGCGCGCTCGCATTCCATGCCTTCAGCGAGGATTGCCATTGAGAGATGGCGAGCTTCAACTTGCCTTGCTTGAAATAAACGTCGCCCAAATGATCGTGAATCGTCGGATCGTTTCCCATGAGCCGCAACGAACGCGATAGCTGCTGTTCAGCGTCATCCAGCCTGTTCATGCGGAAGTACACCCACCCCAAGCTATCCAGAAACGCGTAATTGCCCGGCTCCAGATCCACCGCGCGCTTAATGTAATCCTGCGCTTCAGCCAGACGCACATTTTCGTCAGCCAACATGTAGCCGAGATAATTCAGCGCCGAGGCGTTCTTGGGATCGGTGTCGATCACTTTGCGAAACTCTTTTTCCGCTAGTTCGAATTTCTTTTGGCGCTCGTACAAAGCGCCGCGGTTGAAATAGACGCTGGTCCGGCTTTTTTCGTCTTTCGCAAGCTTTTCGGCCGCATCCAGGGCCTTCGCTGCCTCTGCGTAGTTGTGGCCCTTCTGATAAGTTTCGGCGATCTCGAGATAGGTATCCAGGTCGGATTTTCCGTCCAGCATCTTACGCAACTCGGCGACGGCATCATCAGTCTTGCCTTCGTCCGAAAACAACTCCGCGCGTTCGCCCCGTAGCTTGACGTTGTTCGGATACTTCGCCAGGGCCGCGTCGGCCTCTTGATGGGCCTTTGAGTATTCCTTAGCTTCGCGGTGCGTTTCGATGATCTGCACGGCGGCTTCGGCGCCTTGATCAGGATCAAGAGCCGTCATTTGCTTGAAACTGTCCACGGCTTGATCCCACTGCTCGTTGCGACGGTACAAACTGCCAAGCTCACCAAACAATCCGGCGCGCGCAGCCCTTTGTTGGGGATCGTAGTTGGGTTTGGCCGTCATGTCGAGTACACCCTTCATGGCCGTCACCGCGTCAGGAAGTTTTCCTTCTTCGGCGAGCAACAAAGCGTCCGCGCGATGAACTTCCGCGCTATACTTATCGACCTCCTTGGCTTTGTCGACTAAGCGACGCGCTTCTTCGAGATTTCGCTGCTCCTCGCGAATTTCGGCCATGCGAATGTACGGTTCGGCTTCGAGCGGTTTGGCATCGGCAATTTCCTGGTAGGCCTTAACCGCGTCATCCAATTGGCCCGCCCGGGTTTGATCAAGAGCGGCTTCGGCCTTGAAGTCAAGTTGAGCGGGTTCAAGTTCGGCGGCTTTGTTGAACGCCTCGGCAGCAAGCGCCCACTCTTTCATTGATTCATAGTTCTGACCGAGCATGGCGTAAGCGCGACCGGAAGGGTTTTTGGTGGCGAGCCGTTGGAGTAACTCTGTGGAAGCTTTGGTGTCGCCACGCTCGCCATAAACGCCGGCTAAGCCCACGAGAGCGTCCTCATTATCCGGCTCTATCGCCAGTGCTTTCTTGAAGGCGGCTTCGGCGTCAACTGAATTTTCTAACATACGGTTGAGGCCGCCCACCATGATCAGGCTTTCAATGTCCTTCGGATCCTTTTCCGTAATGATTTTGAATTCATCCAGCGCTCGCCGGACCATGCCTTCATTGGCACGGCTTTGTCCATCCCCGCCAATCTGGCGTTGGTAAATATGGGCTAGCACACGATGAGCGTTGAGTTGGTCAGGGTTGGCTTTCAGGGCGTTTTGGGCTTCCTCAACAGCATCTTTCACACGTCCAGCAGCCAGATAGAGTTCGGCGATATCTTCAACCAGGAAATCCGCGGCGGGATCTTCCTTCATCGCCAGGCGGAAATTCTCAATGGCTTTATTCAAATAATCGCTGCGGTTACCATAGGATGCGGCCATTTCCGCGTACAGATGGCCTAGCGAGTAGTGGTAATAGGCAGCAGCTTTCGCGGAACTCGCTTGCTTGGTGACGGGCGGAAGAACTGGGCCATCATATTTTTGCGCCGCATCCGCCGGCAGAAGTGCCGCCGAGAGCCCGGCGGCTAGAAAGAAGTTGGCTCTCAGCGATTTAAAGTGGGAGTAGGGCATTCAACTGCTTTTAAATTGGTGGTTTCGCCAACCAAGCGATCATGGGAAGTTGGCTCATTCTGAGTATAGCTCCGTTCAACGAACCGTTGTGGCTGACGCGTACCCGTTGATCGCAGTAGTCGGTCCTACGGGCGCCGGCAAAAGCGCGTTAGCGCTTCATCTGGCGAAAACTTTCGCGGGCGAAATCGTGAACTGCGATTCGGTACAAGTTTACCGGCAAATGGATGTCGGCTCGGCTAAAACGCCCGCAGCGCAGCGTGGCGGGATTGTCCACCACCTGTTAGACGTAGTCGATCCTGGTGAGGAATTGACGGCGGCGGACTACGCTCGCGCGGCGGCCGAGACTTTGCGGCAGATCCGCTTACGAGGCACGCTGCCAATCGTTGCCGGCGGCACAGGCTTTTATTTGCGCGCTTTATTGGATGGGTTGTCACCGGCGCCGGCCAGGAACGAGAGGCTACGTGCACGACTGAGCGCGCTCGCGCTGCGCCGACCGGCGGCTCTGCACCGATTCCTGAGGCAGCGGAATCCGGCTGCAGCAGCCCGCATTCATGGCAACGATCACCAAAAATTGATACGAGCCATTGAATTGGCAGATGGCATAACCGAGCCGAGGCAGGCCTTGCAGGGGTTCCGGGTGCTGAAAATCGGATTGAATCCAGAGCGCGGCCCACTCTACCAAAAGGTGAACGAGCGGACAATCTGGATGTTTGAAAATGGCTTGCTTGCTGAGACAAAGGCGTTGCTGGATTCTGGGGTTTCTCCAGCCGGGAAGGCACTGGGGGCGTTAGGTTACCGGCAGGCAATGAAGGTGCTTACAGCGGGGCTGCCTGTGGCGGAAGCGATGGCTGATTGTCAGGTTCGGACGCGCCAATACGCCAAGCGGCAGATGACTTGGTTTAGGGCACAGGCCGATGTACACTGGCTGAATGGTTTTGGGGACGATGCCGGCGTTCACCAGGAAGCTGGCCGGCTCGTTCGCAGGTTTCTTTCGCAGCATTCCTCCGAGAAGACTTGATGGAGCTGGCATAAAACCAGGGCTGCGCGGCTTCCTGAAAAGCGGCAGGGCTGTTTGGCTATTGTTCGCCGCTCTGCTATTGTCGGCCATTTATTTTCTGCCGATTCATTCCGTCAATCTGGTTTCGAACGGCGCAACGTGGTCGAGCAATGGCTGTTTTAAGGCGAACGGTGTATATCCCAGCACGCAGTTTGCGAAAGGGATCTCACATCTCGATCGCCGCGACCTGAGTCTATGGGGATCTTGGTGCGGGAGTGATAAGAGCACTGGAGAGTTGTACTCACCCATATTTGAAGCTCCGCGCATTCTCGAGCTTTTGATCGCCGGGTATGCAGGCAATCCCGGCCTTGCGCTGTCCCTTGAAAGAGAGGATGACCACAGCCGATTTCCGCTGCCGATTGGACGACAACCGATGGAACGGTGGGAGAAGTTTCAGTGGTGGATTCCCGCGCATATAAAAGGACACAACGTGCGGCTGGTCGCTTGGGACACTTCGACGGCCAGTTGGCTAGGTGTCAGCAACCCCCGTAAGATTTCGCTGGCAGGTTTGCTTCAGCAGCAGCTGCGATCGTCGCTGCTCCCTATTCTCATTTTTTTGGTTCAGCTGGTGCTCTTTCTGTGGCCTGGTTTTGTTCTGGCCAGCTGGCTGGCTGCGCAACGTCCAAGCGCGGCGATCTACCTCGTGATCATAGTCATCGTGACCGGAGCTGCTCTAGGTTACCTGGCCTTTTGGGCCTTCTTCTTGCTGAAATTATTGGGGAAGATCTTCTGCTACGGTGCGTATGCACTCTCGGCCAGTGTGCTCTTTCCGTCAGTGCGCTCTAAGATCGCGCTGAAGGCCACGGCCAAACAGATTGCCGAGCCTCTGCTCTACACAACGCTGGCGGGACTCTGTTATTTGTGCTTTTTCTTCTTGTTCGTCGATCCATCGCAAGCTTCGATTTTCGCCAGCGAACGTTTCTTTGTCGATGCCTTTCCGGGCGACAACGTTATCCCTCACATCTTGGCTGAGAAGATTTACTCGCGCGAACCGGTTCGCCCGTTCTGTTGCGGCGATTGGCTGAGTAGCGACCGACCGCCACTTGAAGCGGGTATTGTCCTGCTGGAACGCCTGTTCCCTTTGACGAAGAATATTGAGTTGAGGTACGAATTGCTGACTTCAGCGATTCAGTGCTTCTGGATATGCGGAGTGTGGTGTCTGCTGACAGCGCTAGATACCCCGGACCGGCGCATCCGACAAGTACTTGGGTTTCTGATTTTCTCGGGTTTTCTGTTTTTCAACAGCGTGTATACCTGGCCGAAACTGCTAGCGGCAGCATTGCTGCTGTTTGTAATGGCGATCCTCTTTCAGGTACTCCGAACCCGGCAGGTAATGACCAATTTAGAGGCGCTCATTGCCGCTACGTGTTTGGGACTTGCCTTGATGTCGCATCCCGGTTGTGCCTTCAGTCTGGCTGGGGTAGCCCTGCTTGCACTCTGGTTCCGACGCCTCTTTCCATTAAGGCGGTTTGGGTTGGCGGTGGCGGTTGTCCTCGCTTTTTATCTTCCTTGGAGCGCCTATCAGAAATATGTCGACCCGCCCGGTAACCGCCTGCTCAAAATTCACTTGGCCGGGGTAGTAGGAATTGATTCGCGCTCGATCTGGGTGACCCTCAGAGATTCCTACAGAGACCACACACTGGACGAGATCATACGTTATAAATGGTCGAATATAGTTTTCCTGGGAGGCAGGAAGTTTTTTGACTCATATGGTCTGAGTGCCTTAAGGCTGCAAGGCGGGTTGCATGTAGACGCTGCCGCGACAGAGGTCTCGCGGATAGCGCAGCGCGAGTTTATTTGGAACGCGGTAGGCATCCCCAATCTCGGCTGGCTTGCGATACCCATTGTTCTGTTAGGAGTAGGGCGAAAGCAATTTGCGGTGCCGTTCTCAGGTTGGCTGATCGGGTTGGCGATTGTGAACTTCATTTTTTGGGCGTTCATAACCTTCGGACCGAATGAAACCATCACCACGCACTCGTCCTATACAGACATTATGCTGGTTAGCGTTGGATTATTAGGATTTGTGCTGGCTCTGCCGCGCTTTGTTTACGTCTCAGTGCTGGTTCTACAACTGTTCAACTTTTTTGTAGTCTGGGTGTGGTCTTTGCCGGCGCGGATTACGCCGCCGGTTCTCATTCAGGTCCCGCTGCTCGCTTTGGGAATCGGCGTTATGGTGGTGTTGCTTTGGCTGTCGTTCGGGCGCAGCGTGGCTCGAGCTCCGATAACATAAAGTGGATGCTCCGCAGAATGCTGGTCGCGGTCGGGCTGTCCACGATTCTTTGCCTGGCTGCCTTGGTGGAGTTCAGCGGGAATGGATCTGACTCGCTGACGCCGGGCACATTGCTGGTAGCGAGCGATAAGCTGGGGGACCCGAATTTTGCCGAGACGGTGGTGTTGATCACGCGCCGTGACGCAGCGGAAGGAACCATGGGCGTGGTGCTGAATCGTCCCATGGACGTGACCCTGGCGAAAGCGTTCCCCAGCCTGAAGGCGAACAGCGATCCGGTGTACGAAGGTGGCCCCGTTTCACCTGACGCGGTGCAGGGGTTATGGCGGACTTCGGCGAAACCCGCGGACGCCGTTAATATCGCCGCGGACATTTATCTGGTAGTTCGCAAGGCGCAGCTCGAAAAATCAATTACCGATCGCCTTACCAGCGACAAATTCCGGGTCTATTTGGGTTATGCGGGTTGGGGTCCGGGCCAATTGGAGAACGAGATCCGCGAAGGTGCCTGGACGACGACGCATGGGGCTCGCTATGTGTTCGATAGCGAGCCGGCGAGTTTGTGGCCGCGGCTGAAGCGCGATGCGGAGAGCCAGGTGGCGAAAGCAGCACGCTGCCCTTTTGTGTATGCTCACGCTACGATGAAAGCGTGCTGCTTTCGGTTTCCGGGCGACCGGTTCGAGCTTGCTGCGCAAGCACGCGCGCTGCCGGTCTGGCGTTACTTCTTTGCGTTGGCCTTTGTGCCCAGTCCTCTACCGTCTTGGTATTGCGCTTCAACAATAGCTCACAATTTAGCGAACTAAATTGGGTGGGCGAAAGCATTGCTGAGACGTTACGCGCGGAGCTTGGGCAGGGGAATCAGATCGTCATTGACCGCGCCGCGAGCTTAGACGGTATGAAACGGCTCGGATTAAGACCGGAGGCTAATTTCACCAAGGCTTCCATTATCCGGTTGTCGCAAACGCTCGAAGCGGACGTGGTGATTTACGGCAGCTACGACGTCAAGCTGCCGGCCGGCGTTTCACAACTCAGAGATGGCAATATCTCAATTGACGCGCAGTTGATTGACCTGCGCAAGCTCGAAAATGCGCCGGATATTTCAGAAGCGGGTAAACTGGCCGAATTGTCCAAATACAAAGCGCATTTGGCTTGGGAAGTGCTCGGCTATCTTGATCCGGGCAGCCACGTGACATTTGAGCAATTCATGAACGGCCGCAAGCTGACCCGGCTGGATGCGGAGGAGAGTTACATTCACGGTCTTCTTTCACCGGATAAGGAACACCAGCAGAAATGGTTTTTGCAGGCTGCGAATTTAGATCCGCAGTTCGTGAGTCCGGCCTATGAACTGGGCAAGGTATATCTGGAACGAAAAGAGCCGCGGCAAGCATTGAAATGGTTAGAAAAAGTGCCGGCGACGGATGCCCGCTATTTAGAAGCGCGTTTTCGCATGGGAATTGCAGCGTATCAAGCGGGCGATTTCAACGCGGCCGCCAGCTACTTCAAAGATGTGGCGAACGTAATGCCGCTGCATGAGGTGTATAACAATTTGGCTGCCGCCGAGGACCAGCTCAATCTGCCGACCGCGATCGACGATTTCCGGCGCGCCGTGGACGGCGACCCGGCCGACACCGCCTATCTGTTCAATTTGGGCGCGGCATTGCTGCGGCGCAATTTGTTTGACGAGGCAAAACAGAAATTGCAAGCGGTGGTCGATCATTCGCCGGACGACACGGAGGCGGATGAGTTGCTGGCGCAAGCGGAGGCGCATCAAATCAGCGCTGCCGACGCTAAGCCGCTAGCGCCAGAGCGGTTGAAGACGTCGATGGATTCCACGGCTTTCCGGCAGCTGAAGGCGATGTTGCAACCGAAGACGAAATAGGGGCGTCGCTTGGGGGCTAATAAGTATAATCAAAGCTCTTGATGCTGGAAGCTTTTGGCCTGTCAGATCCAGGCTGCGTGCGCTCGAACAATGAAGACTACTTCATCAGCGACAGCGAATCCGGAATCTTCATACTCGCCGACGGCATGGGCGGCGCCAATGCCGGCGAGTGCGCTTCCCGCCTCAGCGCCGAAACGATTTATGAGTATTTGCTGAACACAGCGAACGCCAATGGCCTCAATCTGCTTGAACAGGGCTTTGTGGAAGCGAATCGGGCGGTCCGGGAAGCGGCTCGGAGCAATCCTGAACTCATGGGCATGGGGACCACGTTGGTGGTGGCGCGGGATCTTGGCGAAGCGCGCATGCAGATTGGCAGTGTAGGCGACAGTAGAGCTTATTTGTGCTCGGAAGGACTGCTTTCGCTGTTAACGCAAGATCAGACCTGGGTGGCGGAGGTAGGGGCGCGGCTGGGCCTGAGCGAAGAAGTACTTAAGAAGCATCCGATGCGCCACGTACTGACGATGGCAGTCGGCAGCACGGAGGAACTGCGGGTTGCGACCAGTATTGTCCAAATGCACCCTGGCGATTTCGTATTGCTGTGTTCGGACGGGCTGCACGGGATCATCAGTGAAAACTTACTGAGTGAAACGCTTGATTCCGAGAAAACTCTGCCAGAGAAGTGCCACTACCTTGTGGAAGCGGCAAAAAACGAAGGTGGGCCCGATAACGTCACCGTTGTCCTGATCAAGCTCGTCTAGTTAGCCGCGACTAGAGGCTAAATGAGATTTCTCGCAGTACTATTGGCTGGGTTAACCGCGGTTAACCCAGTCTGGGCACAAGCTAAAGCCAGTGATCGACAATCGACAGCAGACCCTCAGCCGGCGCTGCGAGTGCGTGTGGTGGACGATCCGGGGCCTCCGCTTCCAAATTCGACATCCCTTAAAGGATATGCGATCCAAGTAACCGATTCTTCCGGTGCTCCGATTGCGGATGCGGCAGTGGCGTTGCGCCTCCCTGACGAAGGCGCGACGGGGCATTTTGGCGAAGGATTGCGAGCTTGGGTTGCCTATACAGATCCGGCCGGATTGGCACGCTTTCCTGTTATTCAATGGGAAGGAAGCGTGGGGTTGGCGGAGTTGCGGGTGACGGCCGCTAAAGGAACGACGCACGCCGGGTTGCTGGTCCAGCAACAGGTAGGGGCGGAGAAACCGGCAGGCCTTGTTCTACCCGCTGTTGCCGCGGCCAAAGTTCCGAAGGCGACGCTGCCGCCGGCACCTGAGATTGTAGTGGAAACACCTCAACCGAGCCCGGCGTTGGCCGATACACTTCCAATGCCGACCTCCAAAAGCGGCGCAACCATACCCAAAGATGGCGGGCACACGCTGACGCCCGACTCGACGGCAACGGCACAGACTCATGCGTCCGCGCCGGAGCCGCAGGTAAGCATCACGAGCTCTGGGACCGGAGCGGGGCACGGCGGGCGTAAGAAGTGGCTGATCATAGCCGCAGTAGGGGCGGCTGCTGGCGTGGGCGCGGTGCTGGCTCTTAAAGGGCATTCGGGCACCGCTGCGACAAGCTCGAGCAGCGTTTCGATTGGAGCTCCCACCATCAGTGTTAGTCATTAATTTCGCTGAACAGGGTTTATATGAAACGTATTGCTAAAGGCGGCTGCGCGGCGCTGTTACTGAGTGGGCTCCTGAACGCCCAATTGAGCGTTCCAAAGCTGGGCACTGTTCGTCTTGCCGATGGATCCGTGCATTGGGTGGACGGGCTGGCGGCGAACATCATTGTGGACCCGCGGTGTTTGGGCAAGGCGGACAGCACCTCGTTTTCCAATTCCGGAGGTTTGACGTCTTTGCAAGGCTTAATCCGGCTCATGAGTGCCGCGGGCGCGGTGTTGGGCGAATATGAGTCAGGTGAGCCACGACCGATCCTGAATATCGATTCCTCATTGCTCTCGGCGGTGGTTTGGCTGCCGTCGAAGCACATGCTCCTCGGGTGGGATGGCAAGGCGTTCACCACGATGGCAGTGGACGATTCGGCGTTTGACGGCCAAGTCACTTTTATTAGGCAGGCTGCGGGTAAGACCGTCGAACTGTTCGTTGAACGGGCGGACGGTTCAGTTGCCCAACTCACGGTTTCGCTGACGGAAGGGCGCTTACTTGACGCTCACACAGAACCCGGCGCGCACGGCGCGGTCTTTGTGCAGCAAGGCTGGCTGCTTTGGCAAAACGGGCGCGGACTGACCGCCGAATGGCCCAGCGGAAACCGGCAGACGATAGAGCTGAGTAAGGGGCCGTTACCGCCGGACGATTTGAGAATCGAACGGATGTCGAACGACTGGCTGCACGTTTCGTCGGAATCGATGGGGACGAATTGGGCGATTTATTTGCATGCCAGGAACCTTAGTGTTTCGCTGCTTCCACCGCCTATTCGCGAGGCCGCCAAATGAAACGACTACTGTTGGCTCTTGCTCTGCTGACACCGATTGCGGCGTACTGCCAAGTGGCATCGCCGTTCACCTTCTTCATCCACGACACAACCGGAGCAACGCCCGATACACCTTTACCCGCAGCCTATCAATTAGCGGAAACGCCGGTGGGCGGCTACAGCCCCACCGTGCTGAAGATGGTCAACTCGTCGCAAAATTCGGTTTATTTTATCGTCGCGCTGATGTCGGTCAGCGCTACGTCACAGGTTGCAAATCCAGATTTCTCCGTCACCGGCCTTTTTGCCGATGAGTCCCTTCCACCGGGCGGTGACGTCCTGTTTACGGTGAATTTCAGCCCAAGCGTAACCGGCACGCTCACGGGATTCTTGAATGTCGAGTTTGAGATCCAGCAAAACGGCTGTTCCTTAACGAGTTCGGTGAACGGGTGCCCGAGCGCCTGGGTGAACGTGAGCACCATGACGGGAACAGCGACTTCGCCGTTGCTGACAGTCAGTTATCAAACAGCTGCGGGTCCAGTTGTGCTGCTGCCTGCGAGCGCTTCACCCCTCAACTTCCCCAATACTTCGTTAAGCGAGACGAGCACGATCACTTTTACGCTCACCAATCCGACCGCGGTTGACACGCCGACGCCGGCGATTTCCTTGCCGACCGTGAATCTGAACGCGCCGAGCGGTTTCACGCTGGACACCTCGACTCTGCCCACAACAATTGCAGCGGGGCAATCGGCTAATTTCAACGTGACCTTTGCCCCGGGTCAGACCGGTTACACGGACGGCATCTTGCAGATCGGCGCGAACTCTTATCCGATAGCGGGTGAGGGCATCATTGTGGCGGATATCGACCAGCTGCAGATTACATACACAAATTCGACGGGTGTGCGGACATCGCCGCAAGCCGCGACGCCCATCACTTTCGGCCAGGTGGTTCCCGGGAGCGGCGCCAGCGCGGTACTGGCGTTCAACGTCTTGAACCCTGCTACGGCCGACGATCCGGTTACCCTTACTGGCATCACCGTTTCGGGGGCGGCGTTCTCACTCTCCAATGTGCCTGCGGCTCCCATAGTTATTGCGGTGGGTGCGTCCATCAGTTTTAACTTGAACTTTTCACCGACGTCGTCGGGGACCTTCACCGGCAGCCTTTCGATAGGGAGTCGCGTATTCACGATCAGCGCCATAGGGGTGGCGTCGCCGCTCCCAAAATTCAGCCTGACCCTCGCCTCGCCCATCGCGAGCCAGCAACAGGCAAGTTTGATGGTCGAGTTCAGCTCGCCTTCCACCGTGGCGGCGATCGGAACAATAACGCTGCAATTCGCGCCCGGCATAGTGAATGTGGCGGATGATGCAGCGGTTGCGTTTCTAGGAACGGGTGGGCGCCAGCTCAATATCGACGTCGCCGCAGGTGCGCAAACTGCCACCTACAACGGCCAATCGGCTATTACCTTCCAAACCGGAACTACGGCTGGGACGGTTACCTTCTTGGTAGCCTTTCCGGATACGCCGACTTACAGCCAATCCTTCACCATCGCTCCGGCGGCCATCCAACTGACCACCGTGCAGGCAATTGCCGAGAGCCCGAACCTGATCGTGACGATGAGTGGATACGACAACACCTATAGCGCGGGTCAGCTGTCATTCACCTTTTACGATACGTCGGGAAAAGCGATTGGCAGCCCGATTCAATTGAGTGCCGCCTCCGACTTTCAGCAGCTCTTTTTTACCAACAATACGATGGGCGGTATGTTTTCGTTGCAAGCCAGTTTCCCGGTAACGGGCAATGTGACACAGGTGGGGTCGGTGACTGCCGCACTTTCAAACTCACTCGGCCAGACGACGAGCAGCGCGACGTTCCAGTAAACTTCGAGTACGCTCGAAGGATGCCACCGGTGGCGCTTACAATTGCGGGATCGGATCCAAGTGGAGGAGCCGGTCTACAAGCCGACTTGAAGACTTTTCATCAGCTTGGCGTATATGGCACGGCCGCAGTAACGCTGGTTACTGTGCAGAACACGATTTCGGTCTCGCGGGTGGAGGTTCTGGCCGCCGATTTGGTGAGACAGCAGATTGCCGCGGTGATTTCCGATATTCCGCCAAACGCCGCGAAGACAGGCGCGTTGGGGAGTATCGAAATTGTTCAGGCGGTGTCGGCGATGGCGGCGGACTTTACGTTTCCGCTGGTTGTCGATCCGGTGATGATCAGCAAACATGGCACACGGCTGATTTCGACTGAAGCCGAAGGCGCCTTGAAAAGCGAGTTGCTGCCGCAGGCGTTTTTGGTGACGCCTAATATTCCGGAAGCCGAATTATTGAGCGGTTTGGAGATCCGCGACGAGAAGGATATGCTGCGGGCGGCGCGGCGCTTGTGCCACTCAGGCTCACTGGCGGTATTGATCAAAGGCGGCCATTTGGATGGGCCTGCGGTGGACCTCTTGTTCGATTGCGAGGAGGTGACGCGCTTCGAAGGGCCACGCGTAAGCAGCCGGCATACGCATGGGACGGGATGCACCCTATCGGCGGCGATTACGGGGAATCTGGCGCTCGGGTTGGGGTTGAAAGAAGCCGTGGGACGGGCGAAACGGTTCGTACAGGCGGGGATTGAGACGGCGCCGGCCCTGGGACAGGGATATGGGCCTTTGAATTTTTGGGCGTGAGAGGTTGGAGGGCAGAGCAAAGGGGGCGGACAGCCGAAGCCAGTACCCTTTTGCTACGCTATGGGCGGCCGATGTCACGGTGGTGTTCTTTTACGGTGAAACCGGCTTTCTTCAGGCGCTTAAAAATCTCAGAGGCGATGAGCACAGAGCGGTGATGGCCGCCGGTGCAGCCGAAAGATATGGTGAGATATGATTTGCCTTCGCGAATGTAATGGGGGAGAAGGTAAATCAGCAATTCAGAGATGCGGTTGATGAACTCCATGCTCTGCGGGAAGGAGCGGATATAGCGCGCCACGCTGGGATGGCGGCCGCTTAGCTTCTTGAATTGCGGAATGTAATTGGGGTTGGGCAGGAAGCGAACGTCGAAGACCAGATCGCTATCGGGCGGGACGCCGTGGCGGAAGCCGAAGCTGTTCACATAGACTACAATGCTACCGCTCTGCTCGGCACTTTGGAACTTGGAAGTAATCAGGGCGCGCAACTCGTGAACGTTGAGTTTGCTGGTATCGATATACAGGTCAGCGAGCTTCTGAATGGGCTTCAGCAAAGTCCGTTCGTCTTTGAGGCTGTTCAGCACGGTGCTTTCGGGGCCGAGCGGATGAGGGCGGCGAGTTTCACTGAAGCGGCGCCGCAGGGTTTCGTCACCGGCATCGAGAAAGATTAAGCGGGTATCGAGACGCTTGCGAAGATCGGCGAAAATTTTCGGGAACTGGCGCAGTTGATCGCCCTCGCGGATATCGATGATGAGGGCGGCGCGCCGGCGAGTCTTGGAATCGCGGGTGAGATCGGCGAATTTGGGCACCAACGCGATCGGGAGATTGTCGACGGCGTAGAAGCCGAGATCTTCAAAGGCCTTGAGAGCGGTGAGCTTGCCAGAGCCACTCATGCCGGTGATGATGACCAAATCGGCTGCGGCGAGGGACTGGCTTTCGGCCGAAGATTCGGGGAAATCACGGGCGCGAACGGCCTTCGCTTCAGCCATGAGCGCTCACCCGCCGCCGGTATTGTGAGGTTCTACGATTCAATCAGGTCGAGATTACCGTCCGCCCGCCGGACCAGTACCGAGAGACAATCGCGGCCGGAGTCTCTATACACAACATAGTTGACGTTGGCGTCCATCTCCAGTATCGCTTCTTCGAGCGTCATGGGTTTGCGGCCTTCGCGGTAATTGACTCTGAAGATTTTCGGTTTTGGATTGCGGACAACACCGTTGGATTTGCTTTTTGCGGACGGTTTGGCCAGCGGCATTGGCGCAGCGGCGGGTGGAACTTCCTCTGCCCAGGTCTCCTTGCTGGTACGAACGGACTTAGCGTCGCGGTGGGTGTCGCGCCAGCGGCCGCGAAGCTTGAGCACTTGCTTCTCGAGCTTAGCCGCGGCGCCGATAAGGGCTTTGTCAAGATCGGTGTCTGAGCCTTCGCCGACGAGGGCGTGATCGTAAAAATTAACGATCACTTCGACCTTATGCAGGTGCCGCTCGACCTGGTGCATGACGTGGGCTTCCTTTTCCCCGCGGCGCTCGACCAGTTTACTCAGTTTGGCCAGCTTGGCGCTGAATTTCTTTTGAAGGTCTGGGGTGAAGTCTTTGGTCTTACCGGAAAAAATAAGCTTCATGAATGCCTCTCTCTGCTAGCTTGACGCGTCAGGGTGACGCGAAAGCGTTATTCAGGCCGGATTCTACGCTGATGCGTGGAAGGGATATTCATATCCTCCCGGTACTTCGCCACCGTACGGCGAGTTACCTGAATGCCTTCGGCTTGCAAACGAGCCGTAATCTGTTCGTCGGTCAGAGGATGCGCCGCATCCTCCTCCACAATCATTTTCTTAACGCGTTTTTTCACCACCAGCAGCGGCGTGGCGCTGCCCACCGGCCCTTGCACGGCTTCCGAGAAGAAGTAACGCAGTTCAAAAATACCCTGCGGCGTGTGCGCATACTTATTGGCGACGGCGCGGCTAACGGTGGAAGGGTGGACACCGATTTCTTCGGCAACATCCTTGATCATCATGGGCCGCAGAGCATCAATGCCCGATTCGAGAAATTCACCTTGACGCCGGACGACGGATTGGCAGACCCGCAGAATGGTTTGCTTGCGCTGCTCGATGTTCTTGATAAGGAGAAGCGCCGAGGCGTAGCGTTCCTTAACGTAGTTGCGAACTTCTTTATCGGGCTGCTGGACACGATCGATCATGCGGCGGTAATCAGCGTTGAGGCGGAGTTGGGGGATTTCGTCGTCGTTCAGGGTGATGACGAATTCGTCGCCGTCTTTAAAGATGTAGACGTCGGGTTCGACTTTTTGGGCAGGCGGGCCGGAGAAGCGCAAGCCGGGCGCGGGGTCGAGATGGCGAATGACGTTGAGAGCGATCTGCACGTGCTCGAGCGGGCGGCCCAGAGCTTTGGCCAGTGCACCCAACTGGCGGGGCGTTTCGAGACGGAGATGATCGTGCACAATGTTCCAGGCCACGGAACCTTTGGCGTCGCGCGCTTCAAGTTGCAACAGGAGGCATTCGCGCATGTTTTGAGCGCCCACTCCCGTGGGTTCGAGGGACTGGACGGCTTTGAGGCCAGCCTGCATTTCCGCCAGCGTGAGACCTTCCTGGCCGGCGATTTCCTCTAGCGGGGTCTCGAGATAACCGGTTTCCTCCAGATTACCGATGATGCTGTTGGCGGCCTGGCGCACGCGGTCGGGCAATAGTTCGACGCTGAGCTGCGATTGGAGGTGATCGCTTAAGCGAACAGGATAGGAGAGAAAGGTCTCGAATGACGGCTTTTCGACGGATTCGGAAGCAGGGCTTTTGAAGCCAGGATCGAGATAATCGTCGAAGAAACTGCCGAAATCGATTTCATCGAAAGGATCGGTGGTTTCGGTTTTTGGGGGCTCTTCGCCTACTGGAGCGGTGCCGTTGGCCAACTCGGGCGCGCTTTCAGGGACGGGCGGATCGGCGTACGCTTCGATATCGCTTTGATCGACTTTTTCGAGAAGGGCGGCATCGGCGGGATCGGCGCGGGGATCAAGTTCGAGGATGGCCTGCAGTTCGGCGGGCGTAAGATCTTCGCCGGCTTCCGAGGCCTCTTCCAGAACAGGGTTTTCGGCCACCTCGTTGAGGATCATTTCCTTTAGTTCGAGGCGATTTAATTGCAGAACAGCGACCATCTGCATCAGCCCGGGGGTGAGAATCTGACGTTGGGATTGCGTCAGACTGAGGCGCTGCGAAAAGTCGCTCATTCGCCTTCAGTTTAGCAAGGCTAAAGGCCGAATACAGGAATCCAGAATAGAGAATGATGATCTTGAGAGCGGGTATACTTCAAACGTTGACTGCTCTTCTTCGAGAGATGCGCGCGGCTATTTTAGGGTCGATTCTGCATTTTTTTCGCGGCTGCCGCTTTCCAGGAACCTTCCAACGGCGGTTTTAAGCCGCCGGGCGCTGGGCTTGATGCATCAATCTGCTGCCGCGCTGGAACTGGGGACGGGGCTCGGCGGGGAGTTCGGGAGTTGAGGGCTTTGACACCGAATTGCCCCGAATTGCCCGAATGGCCAAACCGAATCCCGCGCGCTGTTTGGGCTAAGCTTGCTTTTCTGAAAGGTCTCCAATCACCGGAAGCTTGACCTTCTTATCGTTAAACGCCGTGTACATCATGTACAACCAAATCACCACGCCAGCTAGACCAATGATGGGCGAAAGAAAGATGATCAAGCCGTGCGTAAGCAGACCCAGAACCACCCACAAGACCAGCCACGCAATATTTAAGAAGATGGATTGGAACGCGTGGAACCGCACAAACTTGTTCTGATTGTACGGCGCAAGCACCAGGAAAACGATGCCCGTAATCAATCCGAACAGGTAACACAAAGCGCCGGCCACGTTGTCGCTCAAGCCCGGCGCGCTCAAGGGCTGCCCTTGCTGATACTGAGGCTGTGCGCCACCGCTGGGGGGAGGCGTCGATCCCGCCGCTACTGCTGCTCCACAGTTAGGACAAAATGCGCCCGGTGACTGAGTTCCACAATTTGGACAAAACGCCATGTTTTCTCTCCTGGTCTCAAAGATCTCTTCGAGTCTATTTGAATGTGGGTTGAAACGCTAGACCGTTACAGGACTCGGCCGCGTTAAGGCAGACCGAAGTACCAAACTGACAAGTACCATTGCGAGTCCAAAGGCCGGTAAGAGCAGCAGTCCATCATGCAAGCTGCTCCGGTCTGCGATATATCCAATAATACGCGAACTCACCGCCAAACCAATCCACCCGCAGGTAATCGCTACACCGAGTGCGGTAGCCGTGCCGCGCGGGTTAGTGTCCGCGACGGTAGCCAGCGCGGTCGGGAAGACGGGCGCCATCGCGAGTCCCGCACAAAAGACCGCCACCGTCAACACCGTTGGCCCTAGCTTCTGCAGCACGGCGAAGGTAGTAATCGCTATCAACGCGGCCGATGCTATGAGCACAGTAATGTTCTTGACCTTCGTCAGAATTCGCGACACCACCACCCGACCCACCAAAATACCGAAGGCGAATCCATAGCTGACAACGCCGCCCGCGCGTTGTTCCGTGAATCCAGCCGAAATGAGGTACGTCTTCAACCAGTTCCAAACACCTACTTCGCACGATACGTATAGGAACAGGAAGAGCGAGAGCAAGATCAAAGAGGGATTGGAAATCAACGTGGGAATTTCGCTCGGCCGGAACGCCACTTCACCCGATGGCCCCGGCATCTTAGCCAGCACGTTCACTAGCAGCGCCACTACTGTTAAGCTCGCTACCGCGTAACAAAGAGTCAGACCACTGAACAGGTAACTGGCCGCCCAAGTCGTAATGATGCCGCCTAAACCAAAAAACAGGTTCAGGAAATTGAAGGCCGACCCGCGGGCATCCGGCGCTAACGAGCCAACCAGCGAATTGGCCCCCGTCACCACAATGCCGCCGCCCAATCCGAGCACGAAATACACCACCAGCAAGCCGCTATAACCGCCCGCGTTCGGCGCTGCAAACAGCGATGCCGCCACCAGGAACAACCCCAGTAACAACGCCAACTTGTTGCCCCGCAAATCGATAACCGGCCCAGCCGATAACGAGGCAATCACCAACCCCGCCGCTTGCGTTAATCCCAAAATGCCTTCCTGGCCGTGCGTTAGTTGATAGCTGGGGAGAAGCGCGCCCAACATCGGTGCGATGAGTCCGTAAACAAAAATCGCCAGAATGGCCGCTGTAATGAGCACGAAACAAATGTTATCAGACGAGTGCTTTCAGCCCACAAGGCTGGATTGGAGGTCACAATTTGTGACCTCTAATTTTCGCGAAAGTCTTTTGACAACCGGAACCTGATTCTTCCGGCCGTCTCAGATGGGAGACGGTGATGAGGAGGGCAGACGCTTCTAAGGTAACAAGGTGAAACGGCGCTCGCGTTCCAGCGTAATCCGCCGATCGCCAAAGGGCGTCTTCAGTGCGATCTGGTTGAGCGCGAGCGCTGCGCGATCTCCTCGGTCTGCGGTTGGCTTTCCGCCGAAAGCGACAGTTGCCAGAGTGACTTCGTCGAGGAATCTTTGGCAATTCCGGGCCGCCAAGCGATCGCCGGTGGAAAGTTTCCGGAACTCGTCGCTGCCCCAAGGCGCGCCGATATGCCGCGCCATTTGCGCTGGGAAGTGGCGAATCGCAACAGCCGGTAGCTTCAATTTCGGCGCTCCCAAAGAATGGTGGGCCGGCTTCTTTATCCCTCTCGCAAGAATAGGCCCTTTGATGGGCGGCGCGGAGGGCCTGTAGTCGACAGGGATGCGGGAAGTTGCAACAACGCTAGGCGGTTGCGTATGCGAGAAAAACAACAGCCAGAGAGCGGCCGCCGCGCCTGCAAAAGCGGCGGCGGTTCTAAGCGAACGCGTAAAGGACCATGAGCGCGGCAAGCGGCGGTTTTGCTGTTGACCGTTACGCCATTGAAAATCGTCCAACTCAGAGTGCGCTGCCAAATACTGGCGGCAAATTGCGCACTCAGCTAAATGCGCAAACACAGCAGCCTCTTCGTCGCCGCACAGGGAGCGTTCCGCAAAGGCCGCCAGCGTGTCGGCGTCCAAGTGAGTTCTCAAGCCGCGTCTGCTAAACAGTTCCATCTTAATCCCGCGCGAGGCTAATGCCCCTCAGCAACACGCCGTGCATTTCAAAGGGCAGTTCTCGAACGCCGCTCTCCATTGACTCTGCGATTTGCCTGGGGCTCATGCCCCGCCTGCGCAAACCGGCCACGATGGCGCGCCGCAGGTCGCGCAGCACCCGGTCCATGCGCCGGCTGACGGTCGATTCATGCACGCCTAGGCTCTTGGCGAGATCCGCCAAGCTCGAGCCGTCGAAAAAATAGGCGGCCAGCAGAAAGCGTTGTTCGGGCGTGCGCGCCAGACATGCTTCTTCAATGGCTGAGTGCAGCCGCGCCGTTGCATCGGCTTCGGTTCCATATTGCAATCGGCCCTGCTGGGCAGCCGGTTGGCTGAGGCAGGCCGCTCCAATGGCTGCCAGTTGCTGGTCAAGGCTTATTTCACGGCGCTGCGAGCGGAAGCGATCGACATAGGCGTGCGCCAGGACCGCCTTGAGCCACCCTTCGAGTGAACCCCGGCCGCTATAGGATGCCAACTTGCTGGACGCGATATTCGCAGCTTCCCCAGTTCCAAACAGATCTCCGGCCAGGGAATCGGCAAGCTCACGCGCCATCGAATCATTCTTTGCGATAAGCATGGCTGCAGAGTATAGCTTTTCCCGGTAGCGGCTGAGGAAGCGCTCCCAAGCGGCCGCGCAGCCCCGGCTGCATGCTTGCGCCAAGGCCAGATCCTTCAGGTGCAACTTCGAGTAGAACTGGGTGATTTGACGGTCATCCGCTGCCGGCGCCAGGAAGCGCTGCTCGATCGTGGACAACGCCTCGGCGAAATGAGCAAAACTCAGGCCAATCTCGCTGCCCTCGGAGGCCTTGTATAACTCCCAAAAGAGTGGATCGCACCGGTCCTGCGTCCGGCCTTCCTCGGAGCCCAGGGAATCTTTCATCAAAGCCAGTCAGACGTTTTTTGCGCTTAGTGCGGTTTCAGAAATGATCTCCCCAAATCGGACTTCGAAAAACTCTGCAAGAAATTCGCCGATGACCGTCTTTCTATGTCGTCGCAATGCGGAGAAAGGGATTCAGTGGATGATTGTAAAAGTGGTTTTTATTTTGGCGGCGGTTGTGCTCTCGTGTGCCGACGCGCAGCAAACCACTAGCAAGATAGGGATCGTGAGCATTCAGGGCGCGATCGCCGGAACCAGGGAGGGTCAAAAGGCCGCGCAGGAGCTCGATCAAAAGGTGGTTCCAAAGCAAAAGGAGTTTGCGTCGCGGCAAAGCGAGATCGCGCAGCTTCAAGATCAATACAACAAGAGTGGCTCGGTCATGGCCGAAGACAAGCGCAATCAAATCGCGCGCAACATTGATGAAAAAAAGAAGCGTTTGGAGCGCGATATGCAAGACGCGGAAGAAGAACTCAGGAACGAGCAGCAAAAAATGCTGGGCGACTTGGGGACGCGCTTGATGGCGGTGATCGATAAATATGGGGCCGATCATGGCTACACCGTGATCCTCGACGACAGCAGCCCAAGCACGCCGCTGCTTTTCGCATCTCCGGCAGCCGACATTACGAAAGAGATCATTGCGCTCTTCGATAAAACTTCGCAAAATGGCGGGGATCCACCCAAGAGCGCACCAACGACAAATACGTCAACCAAGCCGCCGGGCGCGGCGGAATAGATGGCCTAATACGGGCGAGTTCGGCTGGTCGTTCCCGAGACTCGGTAGTAAATGCCTCTCAACTATTGACGCTGGACCGCAGCTTTCTGACTGAGCACGCCGCACCCTATCGCGGCGTTTGCAGCGTTCCGTCGATGACGGACTGCCTACGGTCTTGCAGCTCTAGCGGCCTCGCGAAGCGGCCTTAGGAACCACCGTATCGATGGGTGTCGGCGGCGGAACGGGAACTTCAGCTTCCAGGCTTTTGGTCAAACCAAGGGTTTTACGCAGTTCGGTATCGATCCGGGCGCGGATGTCGGGGTTGTCTTTAAGAAACTGGCGGGCGTTTTCGCGGCCTTGGCCGATGCGTTCGCCTTTATAGCTGAACCACGAGCCGCTTTTTTCGATCACGTTGTGCGTGGCGCCCAAATCAAGCAGATCGCCTTCGCGGGAAACGCCCTCGCCGTAAATGATGTCGAACTCGGCTTCGCGGAAAGGTGGCGCGACCTTGTTCTTCACAACTTTAATTTTCGTCCGGTTGCCGGTGACCGTTTCGCCGTCTTTGATCGCGGCGATGCGGCGGATGTCCAAACGGATCGACGAATAGAATTTGAGTGCGCGGCCGCCGGTGGTGGTTTCGGGATTACCGAACATCACGCCAATTTTCTCGCGAATCTGGTTGATGAAAATCAAACAGGTATTCGATTTGGAAACGGTGCCGGTGAGTTTGCGCATGGCTTGCGACATCAGGCGCGCCTGCACGCCCATGTGCGAATCGCCCATTTCGCCATCGAGCTCGGCTTTGGGAACAAGCGCGGCGACCGAATCGACAACCAACACATCGATAGAACCTGAAGCAATCAGGGCGGCGGTAATTTCGAGCGCTTGTTCGGCGAAATCGGGCTGCGAGACGAGCAGATTATCGACATCGACGCCCAGTTGCTTGGCATAGACGGGATCGAGCGCGTGCTCGACGTCGATGAAGGCCGCCATACCGCCCATTTTTTGCGCTTCGGCGATGACCTGAAGAGCGATAGTGGTTTTGCCGGAAGATTCAGGGCCGAAGATTTCGCAGATGCGGCCGCGCGGCAAACCGCCGACGCCGAGCGCGTAATCGACTGAGATCGATCCGGTGGGAATGGCGGAGACGGGAACAATGGCTTCCTTGGCGCCCAGGCGCAGGATAGAACCTTTTCCAAACTGCTTTTCGATTTGGCCTAACGTGAGGGTTAATGTGCGGCTACGCTCTTTTTCGTCCATGGAAATCCTTTCAGGAGATCTAAGCGGGGGAAGCAGTTTCCAGTATAGCTCGAAACAGGATTAGGCCAAGATGTTTTAGAAGGAGTTTGGCGGTTAGCTCGCGCGGCGGGCGTAGTAGCCTTTGCGGGCGTGCACAATCAGGTCTTTGCGATTTCTCACTTTGATGAGGACCTTGTGATACATACCGTCGTTATTCAGCGGCTCGGGCGCATAGAAAAGGTTGTACTGGTGGCGGAGTTCGTTGGCGATATTTTCGAATGATTGGTTCAGATCTTCGGCCTGGAACGGGAAGAACGGGATGCCGCCGGTTTCGTCGGCAAAATAGCGCATCACTTTATCGCCCTCCGTCTCAATGTGGCTGATGTTGGTTGAAATCGTATAGATCACGGTATCGGCGCGTTGCGCCATTTCGAGAGCCTGATCCCGGCTATGGCGGCTTTCGTTATCATCGCCATCGCTCAAGATCACCATCGCGCGGCGAAACTTGTACATGGGCTGATCGAGCATGAGCTTTTCTTTACAGGCGAAGTAGATGGCGTCATAAAGAGAAGTACCGCCGCCAGGTCGCAAGCCGCGGACAGCAGTGTCCAAAACGTGAGTATCGCTCGTCAGATCGGCAGCGAGTTCGGCGGCCGTGTCGAAACTGACCACCACAGCCTTATCCTGCTCGCGCATGACTTGGTTAATGAAATTACTGGCAGCTTCCTGCTGGAAATGAAAGCGGTCGCGAATGCTGTTGCTGGTATCGATCAGGATAGCCAGCCGCAGCGGTAAATCGCTTTCGGCCGTGAACTCACGAATATTCTGCTGCTTCTTATTTTCGAATATGGTGAAATCGCCGCGCGTGAGATCGGTGACGAAACGGCCGCGCTTATCGGTGACCGTGAATAGCATGTTGACGCGGGTGACGTCTGTACGGATGATGTTGTCGTCGCTAGGTTTGGGAACGTCCTGCTGTTGCGCGGCGCGGATGGCGCCAAGAGTAAGGATGCCAAGGGCGGCCAGCGTCAACAGGGAACGGGCATTGCACTTCATTTTGCTACATCTATATTAACCGTGTTCCCGCGTAGAGTTTCGAGGAGCGTGGCCAGTTCAGGTGCAAGCGGGCTTTGGATGGTAATCCGGCGCCCCATGCTGGGTGAATCGAATGCCAAGCGATGCGCGTGCAGGAAGAAGCGCTTGGGATCGGTAAGATCGAGCGGCGATGCGGGCGCGCCGTAAAGACGGTCTCCTACAACAGGGTGATGCAGGCTGGCCAGATGAACGCGAATTTGGTGAGTGCGTCCAGTGCCAATCCGCACTTCGAGGTAAGAAAAGCGTTCGAACAACTCCAGCGTTTTGTATTCGGTGAGTGCCGAGCGGCCGCTCAGGAGTTTAGTCGTCATGCGCGTTCGGCGCACCGGGTCCCGCGCAATCGGCGTGGTAACGCGGCCTTGCGGCGGCTTTAGCAGGCCATGCACGAGCGTGAGATAGACCTTTTCGACCTTGCGGGATTGGAACTGGGCGGCGAGCGATTGATGGGCCAGATCGGTGCGCGCAATGACCATCACGCCGCTCGTTTCGCGATCAAGGCGGTGGACGATGCCCGGCCGAAGGTCACCATTGATGCCGGAAAGAGTTCCGAAATGGTGGAGCAGCGCATTGACGAGCGTGCCGTGGCTGTGCCCGGCGCCCGCATGCACCACCATGCCAGCTGGTTTATCCACCACCACGACATCGTCATCTTGATACAGAATTTTGAGCGGCAGTTCTTCAGGCTCGGCTTGCAGTGGCGGAAGGCCGACGGTCGTGACTGTCACTGTGTCGCCGGGACGCAGCATGTAAGAGGAGCGAACAGGCGCGGCGTTAATTTGAACGAGGTTCTGCTTGATCCAGCTTTGCAACCGCGAGCGGCTGTATTCAGGCAAGCGCTCATGTAAAAAGGAATCAAGACGCTTGCCCGAATCGCTGGGACCGGCCGCAACGGTGAGCGGACTACTTGGAATTTGTTTCGTAAGGATGGCCGTCTTTGTAGCGTAGTTCACCGGCATTGAACGCAAACGGCAAATGATTTTCTTGCCTCGAAAATAGTCTCGAGATACATGCCAAGGACTCTTTGCCGCCGGATGTTCGAAGCGTTGGCAGACAGGCGTTTGACAACTTAAGACTGAAGGGTTTCGGCAACGCGCATCGCGTCCTGGGCCGGCCCACTCGCTTAACCATCATCCAAAGCCGCCTTAATCATAGCCGCCAGCTCATCCTTACCCGCCGCCGTACTGACGAACAATTCCTGCCGCGCACCCGCGCTCAATGCAATCGCTTTCCAGCCATTGGTAGTCGGCACGGTAATGCGAATCACTGGTGGTCCTTTCGCATCGCGCACTTGCCGGATCACGCCTGGAATGATCGAGCGAATACCCGCGTTATCCCTCAGCAAACGTTCCAGTACCGGCCGCAGCCCATCAATGATGCTGTGCTCGATCTTGAGTTTGTTCTTTTCCGCCCTTCAAGTGTGCCCCAGCATGGTCACGTACACCCGCCCCTTGCCATAATGCCGCACCCAATCCATCGGCTCGCCTTGATGCGACACCTCCGAAACAGCAGAGGTCAGAATTGTCAATCCCTCCGCAGGCCCGTGCTGACCGTGAGTCAGTTGTTCAGAGGGATGCATCCAGTGATCGGGCAGCCCGCGCGTAATCGGATGATTTTTATCCAAAACAAAGATCTCGAAGTCGTGGCGTGGGCCATGACCGGGCGGCAACCCTTCGCCTTGCGGAATGATGATGATCTGCCGGTCGGCTCCAATCGCGATCCCTTTACCAAACGATGGGTCGCGCCACCCCAACCCGATCATCTCGTTATACTCCGGCCAACGAAGAAAAGCATTATTGGCCGCATGGAAAATCACCAGCCCGCCCCCGCCTTGCACGTAATCGACCAGCGCCTGCTCGGCTTCTTTCGGCCATCTTGTGCCGGCGTCCGTGTGCCAGCCGTTGAAATTGTTAATCACTACGTCATAGCGTGCAAAGTCCGGGAATGCCGGGTAAGTGGTCACGTCTACGTAAACCGTTTCGTGCCTTCCAGAATTTTTCGGATTGCCGCAGTTCCCGCTACCCAATCGTGATTATTCACTCCGTCCACAATCACGGCTCTGAACTTGTGTGCCGCCGCCTCGCCGCAAGCGCAAGCAAGCGTTAAAGTGCAGAGGAGCAGCCTTGTCCAACCCCGCAATGGGACAATGCTAAAAAGAGCCTGGGCCCCTTGATTTTTCGATCGAAGACTTTTATCCAGTTCCTGTCTCCTGTATTCTATATTCCGTCTTCGCTCTGCCTGCAGACTCCGCCCCGCAAGTGAGCGAACTCCATAAACAGGGCGCCGCTTTTTACGATCAGAAAAAATATCCCGAGGCCATCGCCGCTCTAGAGAAAGCCGCACAAACCGAAGACCCACACTCTCCTGAGTACGTCGAATCCACTCGGTACATCGGCCAAAGTTATTTCTCTCTTCTTCAACCCGCGAGAGCCATCCCGTGGCTCGAAAAAACCGCACCTACAGTAGAAGTCAACTACATGCTTGGCAATGCGTACATGCAGATTCGCGATGTCGATCGTGCCGAAATCGCCTTTGCCCGTTTATTCGGAGTTCCTCCCAATTCAGCCGCCGCCCACATCCTCGCCGCTGAACTCATGCTGAAACGCGAATACGAGGACGACGCCCTTCGCCCAAGTTAAAAAAGCCCTCGCCCTCGACCCCAAAATGCTCGGCGCGCACTTCATGCTCGGCGAGATCGATATTTTTCACGCCCAACTCGATGATGGTATCGCCGAAATGGGCAAAGAGATCGAGGTCAATCCGAATTATGCGATGGCGTGGTATCGTCTCGGCGAAGTATTGACCCACCAGGAACGCTGGTCGGCCGCTATTCCAAACCTCGAACGCGCCATCTGGCTGAATTCCGATTTTAGCGGCCCATACATCGTCCTCGGCAAATGCTATGTCAAAACGGCTAATTATGCCAACGCCGAAAGCATTCTCCGGCACGCCCTCACCCTCGATCCTAATAACTCTTCGTCCGCTATCTGTTATGAGAAAAAAGTGGGCCTACGACGGGCGCGTTTCCATGCCGCCTTGCGTCTTCCCGACGACGTCTATCAGGGCATTGAGCTTGGCGTCAATCTCCTGGATGGCCTGCTGATGGCCGGCGATGAATTCAGCGTGCTCTTTCACGCGCGCGGCGGCTTTGGTTTCCAGGTGCGTCATAACGATAAACGAGTTTTCGAGTTCCCGCCTTGCCGCCTCAAGGTTTGCCAGCCGCTGCTCGTGATCGTCAAGCCGGTGGCCGCCGTTGGTTTCAGACATGCCTTTAGCGTAGCGCGGCGGCGTTAGAATTGCTTCGGCGCTTTTGGTATGCGTCTTGACTACATCACTGCAGGTGAGCCTTCTCGCGGAGCCCCGCTAGTCTATAGTTGGGGACTTGATTTGGCTATCGGCGGTATTCCACTTAATTCACTCTGCGCCCTGCTTAGCCTGTCCTCGCTTGCTCAAACGCCATCGCCAGCTGCTGCTGAGCAGCTTAGATTTTGGCTTGCCGCAGCTTGCGCCCAAATACGAGTTTTCTTCCCTTCCGCGGGACATCTGCGGGCGGCGGCTACAGTACTGTGGGAGATCTGCTTCAGTTTGCGAATGCTCTTCGTGAGAATAGATTACTGGGTGCGAGGTACACGAAACTGCTGACAACTGGGAGGGTGGACATGCCATTCGACGGACGCTATGCATACGGTTTTCACGAGCGCAAGCTCAAC
Organism: Bryobacterales bacterium; assembly: GCA_963764105.1. Taxonomy (GTDB): domain Bacteria; phylum Acidobacteriota; class Terriglobia; order Bryobacterales; family Bryobacteraceae; genus Bog-105. The sequence continues at coordinate 131,953 of CAVXRP010000019.1, read as the reverse complement.
GGTTCCCGGTGCTTCGGCCACGGCGGCGGTTCACCCGGAATGAACGGCGAGCTTGACGTCTGTCAAGACGCCAATTACGTTGTGGCGGTACTCGCGAACATGGATCCGGAGGCCGCCGGCCACATCGCCGAATTCATCGTGAATCGATTGCCAGCCCCCAAGCCGTAGGAAGTTTATGTCGGTCCATCGCAATCGTTGTTGTTAAGGCAGCTAACCCACGTCCCGGAATCTCGGCGGATACCTTCGCTAATCCCTCCCGAAACGCGGCTTAGCTCAAATTGCTAGCGGTGTCCAGGCTCCCGGTCATCAATGATTCGTATTCTCAAGCTTACCCAACGGCCCCTGCCTCGGGCACTCCAACGAGCGGCTGGGTTTGTTTTTACAGTCCGTCCCAAGCGTTTGAGCCGGAAAAAGCGTTCTTGCTGTGGCAGGAAATTCAGGCGCTGCCCACTCGCTTTGTTGACGTGCCCCGGGCCCGCTCGCTCAACCATCATCCAGCGCCGCCTTAATCATAGCCGCCAGCTCATCCTTACCCGCCGCCGTACTGACGAACAATTCCTGCCGCGCACCCGCGCTCAATGCAATCGCTTTCCAGCCATTGGTAGTCGGCACGGTAATGCGAATCACTGGTGGTCCTTTCGCATCGCGCACTTGCCGGATCACGCCTGGAATGATCGAGCGAATACCCGCGTTATCCCTCAGCAAACGTTCCAATACCGGCCGCAGCCCATCAATGATGCTGTGCTCGATCTTCAGTTTGTTCTTTTCCGCCCGCAGCCGCATCGAACGCCACCTATTTGAATTGCTTCTTGTACTGGAAGTCGATCCCGAACTCCCCATTGTCGTCGCGCAACGCCACCACTGAGAACTGCCGGCTGAACGCCCACTCGAACCGAAAAATCTGTTCCGACGTTTGCGTCAGGTTCGTGATGTAGGTGATGGTAACGTCCGGCGAAATCTGCTGTTCCAGCGTAACGCGCGTTTGCGGCGTGTTGGTGATGCCCTGCACCAGTGGATCGATCCTAATATTGGAGATCCCGAACAGCTTCGATAAGCGGTTCGTGACCGGCGAAGTAGCCGCTGCACCCAATAGCGAATTCGCCCCCGCTTGCAGGTTATTCACCGAGTTGGTGCGCAGCGATTGCGCTGCGTCTGTTGATTCCGGCGCGCGTCCCACTGCCAGTAGCGCAATAATCTCTCGCGGTTGCAATGGCGGGTCCGAACGGTACGCGATGTTCAGTTTGCTGAAGATGCCTGAAATTGTTATGTCTACCGTCACGCCGCGGGCGCGTGTCTCCAGATCCAAATCGAGCACCGGCTCAATTTTCACGGGGTTGGTAAAGGAAATCTCGCCGCGGTTGATGCCGAAGCGGGTGCCGAATGCCGTGATATCGCCCTGATTAGCCGATAGGCTCCCCAGCACCACCGGGTGCTCCGGCGTGCCGCGCAACCTGAGATCGATCTCCGCCTCGACATCGCGGCTTAATGACGTGCTCAACTGCAAATTCGGCGCGCTTTCAATCACCACGTCCATGTGCAGGCCGGTGAGAAAATCGTTGTCGGTGGTAGGCGATCCGCTAGAAGAACCAAGCCCCGCCAGGATGTTCCCCACGTCGGTATTCGTATTGAAGACGACGCGCGAAATCGTGAGCGTTCCTGAAAGCAGGCTGTTGGTGCTGGCGCCACTCAGGCGCAGCTTAGCGCTAGCAGTGACGCTGATGGTGCCCGCATAGCGGACGCGCACATTTTCGGCCGATCCTTCCAAGTGATAAACCAACGGACCGCCGCCGCCGAAGCTCAGAAAGCCGCCCAGCGTTAATTCTCCGCCGCCTGAAATCGCGGTCATCTTTTGTAGCGTGGCCCGGTTGCGGTTGAACATGACAGTACCATTCACCGCGCTTAAACCGTTCGGAATGTTCTCGGGAAAGAAAGAACCGTCTTTTATAGCGAGGGTCCCTTTCACGTCCGGATCTTGCAGCGTGCCACCGATGGCCGCCGCGATAATCGAGACCCCGGCCGACTGCACGTTCGGGTCGAACAAATGATAGGCCTGCAAGTTCACCGACCCCGCCACGTGCACATCCATGCTTTTGCCGTTTTCGAAGGGAATCGTTCCACTCACGCCCAGGCTGGTATTATCGCCCTCGATATGAAAGCTGCGTACCGTGGCCACGCCTTGCGAAACTTCCACCACCAACGGACCCGCGTTGTGCAGGGAAATCTCGGGTCCCACTGACTTGCCGAGCGGATCGGCGTTGAGGCGCGAGGAAAGCTGCAATTGGTCGGATCGTAAGGTTGCGTGAATCTCGTCCGGCTTTTGCAGGGGTCCTTTGAGCAGCAGTTTCGCCGACATGGATCCGCCAAATAGCGGAGGGGTTTCGGTTCCCTTCAGCGAATAAATGGATTCGACGGTAATGCGATTGAAGTCGATTTCGGCGCTGGCTTGGTTGTCGCCGCTTAATTCAACGAGCGCTGTCCCATGCAGCGGGTTCTTTCGCAAATCGCCGCTAATCTCGACACCCAAATTGGCTCCGCGGGTCGTGCTCCGCAGGGACAAGTTGCCATAGGAAACCTTGTTTAACGTGACGTTGCGTAGCTCGATCGTTCCGTTCGCGCTAACCGGGTAAAACTTCCCAGGCGATAACCGCGCCGCCGCTTCAAAGTGAAGCTCAGCCTGCGCGTTCAGCGCGGGCACATACTTGCGAGCGGGCGATAAACTGCCCAAGGGGAATCCATTGCTATCCAGTTTCACGCGCGCTTCACCGCTGGTCCAGGCGGCCGCGCTATGCAAATAATCTCCCGAGAAAGTTAATATGGCGGCACCGGCAACAACCCGGCCACTACTAATCCTCAACTGATCTCCCGCCAGAGTCGCGTCAAACTGCACTTGATTCAGCCGTTCCCCGTAAGCATCCAGGCTGTTACTGGCAATATGGGCGCGCCCCTCCGGATGTCCAATCGTACCCCGCACTTCAACCGACCCGGAGGCAATGCCTTGAATGATGGGCAACTCAATTTTCGGGAAGTAGCCCGCTAGTTGCATCACATTGACGCTGCGAAGCGCAATGGCCGCGCGCACGGGCGAGTCGGGTTGCACTCGCCAACCCTCAAAACCCAGCAGCCCGACCGCGCTGATTTTCGTATCTCCCTGCCGCACTTCGCCCGAGGCCACATCTAGGCCATTCGCGCTCACCACGAATCTCGTATTGACGTCGTTAATCGTTTGCCCGAACAGACGCACTTCCGACGCTTTCAACTGGCCATCGAACTTCGGACTGCTCAAGAGATTCACGATCGATCCGTCAAAATGGACCGCGCCACTCTGAAGTAAAACGGGCCACGCGTCGGCTGGCACACTCAAACCGATCAGGTTCAAAACCGGTTTGACGTCTTCCAGATTGCTGCTGTCGATCGAGATTTGCGTCCGATCGCGCAGCGTGCCCGAGAACGCAACGTTGGAATGCGGAAAACTCAGGTGCGAATTTCCGAACGTCAGCGAATTCGATTGCCGCAGGTAACTAAAGTCAACAAATCCAGAAACTGGAATGCCTGCCGGTAATGGAGAGATTTGCAACCCGGCCTGCGCAGCGAAATCTTTCACCCTCGAATCCAAAGTGGCTGTGACCCGCACGCGCCCACTCGCGGTGCCCTGCCACGCCAACGGTTTATTGGTAAAGAACGAACCAGCTTCGCGCAAAGTCACTTGGCTAAGATTGCCGTCCACCGCCAGAGTGCGGAAGTTCCTGATCGTCGCTTCCCCCACAAATTTCGCCCCGCGCGTGGCAGCGCTGATATGACGCAATTGCATACCCGCTTTCTGTAACTCGATCTCGGCGCTGGCATTCACGCCTTCGACAGTAACTGGGTGGGAATAATAGCCGGTCTTTTCCGCCCCCCCTTTACCCGTAAAAGACCAGCCACTTATTTCGTCGTAATGCCCCAGTCCCCGCAGCACCAGCTTGCCCCCCCGCACGTTGGTTATCTTCATAACGGGCAGAATTTCATTCGTCATAGCGCTCGCGTCAAGCTGAAAGTCTATTTTGGGATGCGCAAAGCTCACCAGGGAACCGCTCGCAAACACTTTCGAATCGATACTCGCCAGCCCCGCCTTTTGAACGATGACTCGGTCTTTTTGCAAAGTTGCTTGCGCTTCCAGACTAAGGGGCCCGCGATTCACTCCGCGGAATCCCAGATCGATTTGCCGCGAAGTAAGCGCTATCTCGTAGCTAGGTCCCGCTAAGCGGTAAGATACAAGCACATCTACGCCGTCGCCGCGCAGGTTCAGCGGAATGCGTTTGTCGCTTACCAAAGCCAAGCCGTCCAAAATCTCAAAGTGTTTGAGTTTGAGCGCGAACAATTCCTGAATCGGATCTCTACCGCTTTTCCTGAGCCTGAGCGGCGTTGGTAGATTTGTCGATCCATCGGCCGCCACAATCAGATTGACTTGCGGGCGTGTCAAGACGATGGCAGAAACGTCGGCTGAGCGTTCCAAAACCGAAATGATTCTAATCGTAATGCGCGCCGTTTCCACACTCAGCAGCGGCGCCGCTGCGGGCGGTTCCGAACCGTGAATCACGAAGCCGCGCAGGTCCGCCGTGAGCTTGCGCCAATCGTAATCGAAAGCGGCAATCTCCACCTTTCCGCCGGTAGCCGCCTCCACTTGCGCCACGATGCGCCGCCGCACCTGATCGCGAAACCAATCCGATTGCAGAACCCCGAGCAGCACCACGGCGAATGTGCAGAAGAGGACACCTGCTATGGCTAGAACCGTCCCAATGGTTTTGCGTCGCGGTCTCATATTCAGGGCTACTCGAGTGCCTTATCAAAATAAACGATGCTCACTCGTTTGCGGCTTTCGCCCAGCCATGTGTTGAGCGCTCCATCCGTTTGCTCTTCAATTAACACCGCGCGGAGGGCTTCACGCGAGCCCTCGAAAGTGGGCGGTGCGCCGCTATGCGCCGCATTCCAGCCGGCCACTTGCCGCCGGTACGCCGCTTCCACATCGCTATCTGAAACGACCGTGTCCGGCCGAAAGCGAAAGTCGATGAAGCGTAACTCCATAAGTTGCAGCTCCAGATGCCGCCGCATTGTCTCCACTGTCAAGTTATAACTCGCTAACATTTTGTCGAAATCGGCGGTGCCGCCGCTCGAGTCGACAATTTGCTGCAGATACTTGTCCACGTCGCCCGGGCCCGGCAGTGGATAACGGCTCAAGTCCATCTCCTGCTTGATCAACAACTGCTCCACCAACCGGTCTGCAGCATCGCGCCGCGCTTCTAGGCTGCGCACAACAGGTTTGCGATTCAGCATGGCGGTCACGCGCAGTTCCTCGTCTATCTGGAGTTCCGTGATAATTTGATTGCCAACCGCAACGGCAAGCCGGTCTATAATTTCGGCGCGCGCTATGACTGCGCTGAAGCAGAACACGATGAGGCTAAGCGCGCGCATCAAAACGCCTGCCCTAACGAGAAATGAAATTGGAAGGCGTTGATCTTTTGGACCACCGATGGCAAAACTTCGCCCTGCAGAATATCCTGTATCGTGCCCTTCAAACCGAAGAAACGCGGCGCGTCGGGGCTGAAGGAAAAATCGGCCCTAAATGGGCCAATGGGTGTACGGTAGCGGATGCCAAAGCCCACCGATTGCACCATGTAATCGAAATCGGCCAGGTTGCGCTGACGGAAACGAAAGCTAAAATCCTGGATGTCCGTATAGACGTTCCCTGCATCGTGGAACAGCACGCCGCCTACGTTATCGCCGAACAACGGGAACCGCAACTCAAAGCTGTTGGCCAACAGGGCGTTACCGCCGATGGGAAATCCCGTTGTGAGATCGCGCGGGCCAGCCTGAAAATCCGGGAAAGCCCGCAATGAGGTAGATCCACCCGAATAGATGCGTTCGGCCAGCGGAATATCGTTAACGTCGCCAATGCCATCGTTCTTACCGCCGGTTCGCTGGATGAGGCCAAATTGAGTGCTGCGCGCAAAAACGAATGTTCGGCCCAGCGGATGATAAGTGGAATTACGGAACAGGCCGCGCGCGAAATGAGTTTGCGATCCTAAGAAGCCAGCCGCATAGCTTAGATCGATCGTGGTGTAAATTCCATGGTGCGCGTCGGTGGGATCGTCGCGCTTGTCCTCAATTATTGTGAAGTTCGCGATTCCGGCGGTTTCCGGCTGCGAAAGAATAGGCACCGCACCCTCGGTAATTTTGAGATTTGACAAGGTGACGTTGCGATAAATCAGGCGGTATTGAAAAGTGTAGGCGCGCGAAAGGCGTTGCGAAAGCTGAACGGACCCTTCCCGGCGATGCGCGGTGTAAGTGCGTATGTCGCTCGAGTCGTCGTAGAGAACCGTGGCGGTGACGCTCAGTTTGTCGTTTGAAATGAAATGCGGAATGAAGTAAGTGACCGCAGCACGTTGTTCGATGGTGGAGACCGCCGTTTGCAGGCCGAGAGTCTGCCCTAAACCAAACAAATTGATACGGCTAACCCCGAAAGCGAAGCGCGGCGTGAAGCCCGTGCTGCCTGCGGGATTGTCCAAACTGGTTACCCCTCCGCCAATACGCGCAATTTGCGCGCCCACACCAAAGGTAGTCGAGTAGTGGCGTGCCTCGTCCACATCGAATAGCACATACTTAGCGTCTTCATCCCCGTTCGGATCCTGGATCGCCGTGTTCACGCGCGCGAAAATACCCAGGTCGTACAAACGCCTTTGACTGTCGGTCTCCTTCACTAACGAAAGAGGTTCGCCGCTCTTCAGCTCCATGCGTTCGAAAACCAGCCGCGGATTCGTCGTTTCCAAGCCGGTTACAAGCACATTTCTCACATATTCCCTTGCGCCGGCCTTAATGACATATCGCAAGTCCACATGTTGCGGCTCGGCGTCGACCGTGACGTAGTAATCGAAGGTGGCATTCACATAACCGCGGCCGTAGTAGTAGTCTAGGAGATTCTCACGGTCCAAAGAAATGCTGGCGTCGCTGAACACCTGATTTTTCCCCGTCGTTAGCATCCCTTCCAGCGCTTTGCGGTCTGCGTCAGACACCCCGTCCATTGCGAGATCGGAGACAATCCATTGGGGACCCTCGACGATTTGAATAAAGGCGGCAAGATGATTGGAGTGCCCGCGAAAATCGTCTTGCACACGCGAAGTTACTTTCACATCGCGAAAGCCATTGGAAAGGTAGAGATTTTGCACCGCCTGCACGTCCTGCCGCAGATAAGCTTCGCTGAAGCGCCCAAAAGGGAATCGCGGTAACCGCGCCGGTTCAGTCAAAAGTCGTTCGCGGATCATCCGCTCGGGAAAATAATGATTTCCCAGGATTTCGAGATACACCAACTTGTGGCGGCCGCCCAGATCGACGATATAAGTGACAATGCGCTCGCTGGCATCCTTTCCGTCCGTGATGGAATGCGAAACTTCAGCCTCAAAATAACCTTCGGCTTCCAGGTAGTGTTCAATGTTGTGATCCCCCTCATTTAACAGGTCGGGGTCGATCGCATGCTCTTGAAAGAGCGGCACCAGGTCCGTTAGTTTTTCTTTGCCAATGTGAGCGCCTTCCACCCGCACAACCACTCCCGGCCCTCGCTTGATCTCAATGTATGGTTTCGCCGTATTGGAATCTTCCCGGTAATCCAGGCGCGTGAGCGTTACGCTCGATTGCAACAGGCCTTCCTTTTCGTAGTACCGCCTGATATTGTCCAACCCGCTGCGCACCCGCGCATTCGTCACCGGCTGCCAACCAAGGCCAAACAACCCATAGAGACGCTTCCAATGAGTGGCGCGGACGAGGCGCGCCGCGGAGGTGTTGGTATTGCCGCTAATCGCCGGCCGCTCAAGCTTAGCTCGCTTACCGGCATCAATATTAAAGGTGACGTGCGCCTGCTCATATTGCGGCTCATAATCGACATCGGCCGTCACATCGGCGTTGTAGAAGCCATTCTGGCGCAGCAAAACCTGCAGCGATTCTACGGCTTGGGTTTTGTCGGCGTTCGAGTACAACGCGCCGAAGCGCAGCTTCGATGCGCTCACCAACTGACTCTCGTTCGGAGGTTGTTTGGCGCCCAGCACTTCAATTCTTCCGACAAAATAGGCGCGCTGCGTTACAAATCGCAGAGCCACACCGCCGCCTTCCTCGCTGGCATCCACCGCCAAGTCGGCGTAGCGGCCGGAGGAATATAGATTCTGTAGCGCCGCACGCAGCTCACGCTCATGAAAAATCGAGCCGGCGTGGAAGGGAATTCGCTTTTCGAGCTCTTCCTTCGTTAACGGCTGGTCCGCCGGCTCGAACTCCACCTTCTCAATGATGCGCCCTTCATATTGAAGGGCTTCCCGCAAAAGCATTGAGCTCGATTGCTGGCACAAGACCGGCAGGCTGGCTATGGTTGCTAGGATCGTGATAGATGACAGCCGGTGAAAAAGCGCAAAGGGCGCGGCTGCGCGCCACCATGAGAGAGGAAACACTCCGCAGCTCTTTCGGTGGCCGCTTGACACCGCGACCGTCTTGCGCGGGTGCCTTAGATCAACGGTACTCCCGGCAGATTCTGTTCCCCGGCCTGGGCGTCCAGGGCCAAGAGCGAATTCAGCAAGCGGCGATTTGTATTGTCGGCTGCGGCGCACTAGGAAGCTTTCAAGCTGAAGCATTGGCGCGCGCAGGCATTGGGCGGCTCAGGCTCATTGACCGCGACTACGTTGACTATACAAATCTGCAAAGACAGTGGCTGTACGACGAGTCTGACGCTCACAACGAGTCCCCCAAAGCCATTGCGGCCGCACGACGATTGCAAAAAATCAACTCCCACGTTCAAATTGACGCACTCGTCAAGGATGTGACGCCGTCGAATGCCGAAGAATTAGCAGCCGGTTTTGACATGATTCTAGACGGTACAGACAATTTTGAAACGCGCTATCTCATCAATGATCTTAGCGTCAAATCAAAAACCCCTTGGATTTATGGGGCGGCCGTCGGCAGTTACGGCGTGGTGATGCCCATTGTGCCCGAAAAAGGGCCGTGTTTAGCCTGCATTTATCCTGAAAGTCCTACCGGCGTGCAGCCCACTTGCGATGTCAATGGAGTCATTTCTTCGGTAACCGCTTCGGTGGCGGCGTTGCAGGTGGCGTTGGCCTTGCGTTTAATCGCCGGTTGGCATGATTTTGCGGCCTTCATCCATACGATGGATCTTTGGCAGGGCACGTCCAGGCAAGTAGCCGCCGGTGACCGCGATCCGGACTGCCGCGTCTGCGGCGCACACGAATTCCGCTACTTGGAAGGACGCCGGAGAACGCCTGTAAGTTTGTGCGGGCGGAATGCCGTACAGCTGCATGAGAATGCCCGGCCGCTGGACCTGGAGGCATTAGCGGTTCGGCTGCGGCCGCTGGGCGCGGTGCGGGTAAATGAGTTCGCGCTGCGCTTGTCGGTGCCCAAATATGACGTGACGTTTTTCCCGGATGGCCGCGCCATCGTGAAAGGCACAACAGACGTAGGTGTCGCGCGCAGTGTGTACGCACAATTGGTAGGGGGATAGTTGTTTTTTGGACAGCTATTCACTCACGACGAGATCAGTGTCCGAGGCCGCTTAAAGCAGATGCGGTTCCGAGCGCGGGTAGTTGCGCTGAGCCTTCCGTTCGATTAAATGAAGACAGGCGCTGTTCGATACAATTCCAACGGTCCCATGCCCAAACATTCGCGCCGCAAATTCCTTGCCCAAGTCCCCGTGGCGTTGGCGGTATTCGACAGGCGGCAGGAGGTATCCTTACCCAGCGAATGGACGCTCTGGTACAAGCAACCCGCCAAGATCTGGACGGATGCCCTGCCGGTGGGTAATGGCCGCCTTGGCGCGATGGTGTTCGGCGGAATCAACGAAGAACGCCTGCAACTGAACACAGACACGCTATGGTCCGGCCATCCGCGCGATTGGAACAACCCCCATGCCAGCGAAGTGTTACCCGAAGTGCGGCGCCTGGTCCTCGAAGAACAGAAATACAAAGAAGCCGATGGCGTTTGCCGACGCATGCAAGGACCGTACAACGAGTCGTATCAGCCGCTGGCGAATCTCCATATAAAACGCGAGCGCGAGGCGGAAGTCAGCGAGTATCGTCGAGAGCTGGACTTGGACACCGGTGTCGCGAGGGTTGTTTTCACCACCGCCAGTGTTACCTACACGTGCGAGGTATTTTGTTCGGCGCCAGATCAAGTGATGGCTCTGCGGCTCAGCGCAAGCTTGAAGGGGGCGCTCGATTTTACCGTCACTCTCGACAGTCCCTTGCGATCCAACAGCGTCATCGTCGACCGAAACCAGCTTCGCCTTCATGGGAAGGCACCCGCCCACGTGGAACCGAATTATGTCGATTCCAAAGATCCGGTCGTCTATGATGACGCCGACGGCAAAGGCATGCGCTTTGAGTGCCGCCTTCAGATTCGGAAAAATGACGGGCAAATCGTAGCCAATAGCGGCGGCTTACGAATTCGCGATGCGAGTGAGGTCACAATTCTGCTGGCAGCGGCCACCGGTTACCGCGGATTCGATCAAATGCCCGATCGCGGCGCCGAAGAGATCTCCCAAACCTGCCAAGATCGCCTGAACGCCGCCCTCAAGAAATCTTACGCGCAATTGCGCGCCGATCACATCCAAGACCACCAAGGCCTCTTCCGCAGAGTCTCGCTCGACTTAGGCAAAACGAACGACACCGCCCTGCCCACTGACGAACGCCTTAAGAAATTCGCTACTCATGAAACCGATCAACACCTGCTGGCGCTCTATTTTCAATATGGCCGTTACTTGTTGATTGCCAGTTCGCGCCCCGGTTCACAACCCGCCAATTTGCAGGGCATTTGGAACGATTTGATCCGTCCTCCCTGGAGCAGCAACTGGACCGTCAACATCAACACCCAAATGAACTATTGGCTTGCCGAAACGTGCAATTTGAGCGAATGCCACGGCCCCTTGTTCGATCTGATACAAGGGCTGAGCAAAACCGGGCAGAAGACCGCCGAGGTGAATTACCAAGCCCACGGCTGGGTGTCCCATCACAATGTAGACCTATGGCGCCAATCGGCGCCCGTGGGTGATTTCGGCCAAGGCGATCCCACTTGGGCGAACTGGCAGATGAGCGGCCCCTGGTTATGCGCTCATTTATGGGAGCACTATTTATTCACCGGAGACGAGCGCTTTCTACGCGAACGCGCTTATCCGCTCATGAAAGGCTCGGCCGAATTTTATCTGGATTGGTTGATTCCGAATCCGCAAGGCGGCTTAACCACTTGCCCATCGTTTTCAACCGAAAATAGCTTCTTGTCGCCCGACGGGCAACACTGCGTGACGAGCGCGGGATGCACCATGGATATCGCTTTGCTGCGAGAACTCCTCGGCAACTGCGAAACAGCGGCCAAGATCCTCGGCGTGGACGAAGCCTTGCGGCAAACGTTGCGGGACAAGCTGGCGATGTTGCCGGATTACAAGATCGGCAGATTTGGCCAGTTACAGGAATGGTCGGAAGACTTCGCAGAGGATACACCCGGCCAACGGCACATGTCGCATCTCTATCCCGTATATCCGGGCGGCGAATTGACCTCGCAGAAGAAAGTAAAATTTTGGAACGGGGCTCGCGTGTCGTTAGAGAGACGCCTCGCCGCAGGCGGCGGCTACACCGGCTGGAGCCGCGCTTGGGTGATTTGCCTTTGGGCCCGCTTGCTCGACGCAGAGCGCGCGCACGAATCGTTGTGCCGCTTGCTCCAGCACAGTACCGGGCCGAATTTGTTCGATACCCATCCCGCGGGCGACGGTTGGATCTTTCAGATTGACGGCAATTTCGGAGGTCCGGCCGGACTCGCGGAGATGTTGTTGCAGAGTCATGAAGAAGTCTTGCGTCTGTTGCCCGCGTTGCCAAAGGCTTGGCCAAAAGGAAGCGTGAGTGGACTGCGCGCGCGCGGCGGCATTGAGATCGACTTAGCTTGGTCGGCAGGAAGCGCGACGCTGGTGACACTCAAACCCCGCTTGGCAAGACAACGGAAGATTGCCATACCTGCGGGAGTTTCGAAAATCGTGGTGACCGAGTCGGGTAGTCCCGTGTCGCCTACCATCGACGATGGAATAATGACATTGGACCTGAAATCGGGAGTGATCTATCGCCTACAGTTCACGAGCTGAGGATGCCGCGCCGTCCAGCCGGCCAATTCAAACGGAGCCGGAAGCGTAAGCGCCCCAGAAACCATGCCCAATAACCTCCAGTCGCGGGCGACGAAATTTAATTAATCGCCCCAACCCCTACGCAGCGGCCGTCACAACCCTTTCCGAAACAACCTTCGGCTGCAACCCCGCTTTCGCGAGCGCAAAATAAACCACAAAGCCCGCCACAAAACTATAGACAGCAGCCGGTTGAAGATACGGCTTCACATCAGCCGAAATCGGTAGGAACGGCAAGATCCCCACGATGAACCCAACCGCCCAAGCGCCGTAGCCCGCAATACTCACACCTTCGCGCGGCCCTGCCCATTTGCGTCCCGACAACAAGTAATCGGCCATCATCGCTCCGCAAATTGGTCCAAACGATGCGCCAATAATCGTAAACAAGCCGATCAAATCGGCGGCCGCCCCGGTAATCGCCAACACCGCCGCAATCACCGCGCCGATCATCGTTGAAGAAAGCCGCGGCACGCCGGGAATCATCGTTGCGAAACTATTGCCCGCGATGAACGATGAAACACAAGCAGGCGCGATCGAAGCCAGCGCGAACAAGCCGAACATCGCGGTCGCCACAAAACCGCCCGTCTGCGCAATCACCGTTTGAAAATCCAGATCCGGGATGTTGTACAGCGCCTTAGCTCCGGCCACCGCCATCAAGGGAAGCCCACCCGCAACCAGAATCGCCAGCACGATGCCCACCCATCCGCCCAGCCGCACATCGCGCTCGTCTCTGCTATTAAGCCCAAAGTCCACGCCCGCCGCGCCGGCCGTTGCAAAGAAGCCGACCACAATCTGGATAATCGCCATGAAACCGATATACGGAGCCGGATTCGGCGCAGTGTATTGCGATACGCCGCGCGCCGTGCTGGCAAAAACCGCAATGATCATCAACAACGGAATGACGTTTAAAATAATCGCGAATTTAGAAACATAGTGAATCCCTTTCACCCCCACATATCCCATGCCCAGCGCCCACACCGCGGCGATGATGGCAAAGGGTAAACTGCCTGGCCCCGCCTTCGAACCAACCGCGCTCAAAATAAACGTCGTCGAAACGAAAGCATTCACCGACATCCATCCAACCTGCAAAACGCCCATCAACAAACCCGGCATCAAATAGCCGCCTTTGGTTCCAAACGTGGAACTGCCCACCACATACAGCGGAAAGCCAGTCTGCATGCCCAGCATGGCGGGTACCCGGTAGAAAAGCGCGTAACTCAAAACGCCGGCAACCAGCAGGCCGAGTAAACTGAGCGCCACGCCCGCTCGGTCAACGGTGCCGCTAGCGATTTGCTTGTAGAACACGATCCACAAAAACACGCCCGCATACGTGGGCGCGGTGTTCGTATACCAGGGCGCGCGATTGGACGCCGGATTTGGCGCCGCCTTCGAAATGTAGTCTGGCAACATGGACGACTCCCTTGTGAAAAATATCAATTAGCTCGAAAAACGAATGGATTGATTATACAGACACAGTACTCATCCGCTTTTTCAAAGCGTGCATGGAGCAATGCTTTATGGAATCATCGAGAGATGCGACGGGTCTTCATAGCAGTCCTCTTCTGCATTATGAGCTGTTTCATAAACGATGCCGCCGATGCGGCGAAGGGCAATGCCCAAACAGCGGCCGCCTGCAAGAGCAGAAAAGATCTGGCGGGCGATTGTTACAAGGTTCGAGGGCGCTTGCGGGCCTACACTTCGAATCCAACATGCCGAATCTGGCCCGTGGGCACAACCCACCTCCTGGGTGTGGAAGATCCCAACGCGCTGCCTTCGAACATAGCTTGCGGCGAAGGCTTTGAAGTGTACGCCGATTTTCTGGTCTGTCCTTTGACCGCGCCAAGGCAAAGCGGCCTGCAGATGGTTTGCGTGGCGAGTGCCTCAAATCTGCGTGCCTCCGAGGTCAGACGCGATTCCGGCCGTTAGTTCGCTGCGCTTAACGCCAACCCTCGCGCCACCGACGTAAACTCATCGCCCGTCCGAATCTTTTGCACCCCGAAACGGCTTTCGAAAATCCGCCGCACCGACGGCACAAACGAAGATCCGCCAGTCAGAAAAACCATGTCGATGTCTTTCGCGTCAAGGCTAGTTTTCCGCAGCAACGCGTCCACTTTCTGCTCCACACCGGCCAACTCTTCCGCGATCCAGCTTTCAAATTGCACGCGCTTTACCAACGCATTCAGTTCCACATCGCCATCCTGAAATACGAAGCGGTCGCTGTCGGCCTGCGATAGCGCAGCCTTCGTCTTTTGCACCGCGCGATGCAGGTAGAACCCCAAATCGTGATTCACCAGATACAGCAGGGCTTTGATCTTTTCCGTTTCTTCAGCCTGGATCATCACGCTTTGCAGCATGTTCAATGTCTCTCGCGAGCGCAAAAACGATAGGTGGTGCCAGCGCTCTAATTTGAAATAAACCCAGTTGGGCACGGGCAGTTTCTTCCCATGCGAATTTAGGAATGTGCCGGCCCCCAAAGCCGGTGAAACCACATGTCGAATGATCTTCGCATCAAAGGCATCCCCCGCCAGCGGCAGCCCCTCGTTGCCAAGCACCGAACGCGCATCGTGGCTAGTTTTCCGCGCACTGGGCCCCACACGCAGTAATGAAAAGTCGCTGGTCCCGCCGCCGAAGTCGCCAATCAAAATTTGTTCATCATGGTCAAGCGTCGATTCGTAATAGAATGCCGCCGCCACCGGCTCAAACTCGAATTGAACGTCGGTTAAACCGGCCTTCTCTAAGGCGATGCGCAACCGGCTCAAGGCGAACTCGTCGTCCGCCTCGTTCTCCGCGCCCACAAACCGCACCGGCCTGCCGACCACGGCGCTCTTGATCGGCCCACCAAATTGCTTCTCCGCCGCGATGCGGATGTCGCGAATCACGTTCGCCACCAACTCCTCAAGCTGAAACCGCCGCCCGAAAATTTCCGTCGTCTGCAAGCTGCGGCTCGACAAAAAAGACTTGAGTGATTGAACCAGCCGCCCTTTATCCTCCGCTTCGAGATAGCGCTCAATGCCGTTCGGACCCGCCCACGATTTAATAGTGTTGCGCCCCGCCGTGCGCTGCCGTTCCAGATACAACAATGACCGGAATGATTCGGTTAGCACTCCGGCAAGAGGAAAGCGCGCTAACTGCACTTCGCCGTTTTCGGCCACCCGCGCAATCGAGCTATTGGTGGTGCCGAAATCAAATCCGACCTTCATCCTTGCGGCGCGTTCGCAACCGGTTTTGGCTTTGCTCTCGGATGAGTGGTCGCAGTGGGTGGATGCGAACCGGCTGCGCAGGGCTCAAGCTTCATCCATTGTCCCGGATTCACCGGCACACCGTTCACATAGATGGTCCAATGCAGGTGCGGCCCAGTCGCGCGCCCGGTCTCGCCCACGTATCCAATCACATCGCCCGTCCCCACCTGCTGTCCCACCTTGGCCTGGAACGCGGACATATGCAGGTAAATCGTCTCTACGCCCTGGCCGTGATCAATCGCCACTGTGCCGCCGCGCAGATTCCACTTCTGAACAATCTTCACCACACCTGCCGTGATGGGGTGGATCGGCGTCCCCGCCGCGCCACGCTGATCCACCCCCGCGTGAAAATCGCCCGTCAGCTTCCCATTGTGCAAGCGCGTTGAACCAAACGGCGATGTGACGCACCCCGGAAGAGGCGCTTCGAACGGCTCTTTCCAATACCGTTCGCTCGAAACCGTCTCGCGGAACTTGCTGACCGTAGCCTGTTCGCCCGGCGATGGTTTCAGCTTCGAAATGGAAGGAGCAATGGTGATATCTTCGCGCCGGTAGTAAGCGTCTTCCACCTCAATTTCAGTCGAATGCAGCACCGCGCCGCTTTCATCGAGAAAATCCAATTGGTACTTCCCCGGCTCTTCCAGCGTGGGAACGGGCATTAACCCCAGAGCCGGCCCGTCCTGCTGTGGGAAAAGAGTAATGGTACGCCCATGCAGTCGCGCCGCAGAAGCCTTGTCGCTCGTAACCTTGATCACTTCGCCCTGAGTGGGCTTTTGCGGAACCGCTTCAAAGACTTGCGCCCACGCGCTCGCCGCCAGCAGAATCAGAAACCAACGCATCTCTCAAGCTTAGCCGCAGCTCCCCAATTCGGTGTCAGACACCTTAATTCCCGAACCCTGATAATTCTCCCAGTTCAAGGTTAGCTACAATTTTAACGACGACGATTATTCGCGCATAGTCTCCGTAGCCTATTCGCAGTTACCCCCCGATCCAGCTAAATGGAAGCGACCTCAAAAGTTCCTGAGACAGCCTCGAAGGCTGCCACCACCGCCAAAGTAGTTGTTGCCACCACTGTCGCCCTCGCCTTTATCAGTTATTGGCGTGGCGCCGCCATTGTCTTGAGCGACCTGGCGTCGTCCATGTTCTACGCCGGCGGCATCGCCGAACAAGCCATCGGTCCATCCGCGGCATGGTTCGTGCTCTTCGTCATGATTTTCAGTTTCGCCGTCCGTTCGGTCTACATGGAAAGCTGCGGCATGTTCGTCCGCGGCGGCGTGTACGTCGTGGTTAAGGACAGCATGGGCCCCATCGTGGCTAAAGCGTCCGTCTCGGCCCTCGTTTTCGATTACATCCTCACCGGACCCATCAGTGCCGTCAGCGCCGGCCAATATCTCGGCAATCTTATCAACGAAATTCTCGCCTACGGGCAACGCGGCACCCATATCGACCCTAATCTGTTTTCAGTATTCTTTTCGGTGCTGGTAACGCTCTATTTCTGGCGCAGCAACATAAAAGGCATTCACGAATCCAGCGGCGCGGCCTTAAAAATCATGCAAATCACCACCGTCATGGTCGTGGCCTTGTTGATCTGGTGCCCCATCACCATCGCGCTGCAGGGCAAGTGGCATCTACCGCTTTCTCCTGCTCCGCATAATCTGGTCTTCAATGACGATTCCCTGGGCTGGTTCAAGGGCACCTTCTGGCCCACTTTCCCCATCGTTGCCATTATCATCGCTTTTGGCCACTCGCTGCTGTCCATGAGCGGCTTTGAAACGCTCGCTCAAATCTACCGGGAGATCGCTTCTCCCAAAATGAAAAATTTGAAGATCACCGCCAACATTGTGTGCTTCTACGCCATCATCTCCACCGGCGTCATCACCATGTTTGCCACCATCATCATCCCCGACAAGATCCGCAAAACGTATTCCGACAATTTGCTCGGCGGCTTGGCCATGAACCTCGCCGGGCCTGAGTTGCTGCGCCTGGGCTTCCATGTGTTCGTTGTGGCGGTCGGAGTGCTCATCCTGGCCGGCGCGGTCAACACCTCGTTAATTGGCGCAAATGGCGTGCTAAACCGCGTCGCCGAAGACGGCGTCTTGTTCGAGGAAGCGCGCAAGCCTCACAAAAAGTACGGCACCACCTACCGCATCATTAACTTCATCACCATCATGCAGGTGCTCACCATCGTTTTGAGCGGCGGCAACATGGTGCTCCTGGGTGAGGCATACGCCTTCGGCGTGGTTTGGAGTTTCGCATTAAAGTCGTTGGGCGTTCTGGCTCTGCGTTTTCAAAGGCACGATCAGGAATACAAGGTCCCCTTTAATTTCCATATCGGTGGCAAGGAAATCCCGGTTGGCCTCGGCGCCACTACGCTGGTCCTCATGGCCACCGCTGTCGCGAATCTGTTCTCCAAGGAATACGCCACCAAATTCGGCATTGCCTTCACCATCGGCTTTTTTATTCTTTTTTCCATCTCCGAAAAGATCAACTCGAAACGCCATAAGAAGCAAGCCCACACGCTCGAAGAATTCAATTTGCAATATCAGCCACAGGTGGTTACCAAGTCGCTACATGCTCGTCCCGGCAGCATTCTGGTAGCGGTGCGCAACGTCAACAACATGTCGCATTTGCAGCGCACGCTGCAGCGAACCAATTTGCGGCGCAACGACATTGTGGTCATGACAGTTCGTCCCCTCGCGCCCGATAGCGAATACGATCTGAAGGACGATCAGGTATTTGGCTCCGATGAGAAGGAACTGTTTACTTCGGTCGTGAACCTGGCCGAGAAGGAAGGCAAGCCGGTCGAACTGCTGGTGGTGCCCGCCATTAATAAATTCGACGCTCTGGTGCAGACCGCCGATCAGTTGAAAGTTTCGCGCCTAATTACCGGCGTATCGCCGAAAATGACCTCCGATGAACTGGCCCGCCAGATCGGCTTGGCCTGGGAGCGCCTGCCCGAACCCCGCCATCCCTTCTCTCTTGAAATCATCTGTCCCGACCGGCCTTCCACCTTTGTCAACCTCGGCCCGCATCCACCGCGCCTGTGGCCGGAAGATGTCGATAAGCTCCACGATCTGTGGCTCAAGCTGAGTGCCGATGAGAAGCTAGGATCCCGCCTGCACCATCGCGACATTGTCGGCTACGCCTTGCGGCGCTTAGAGACTGAATTAGATAGCACCCAGCGCACCGAGATCCTGCAGCAGCTAAGTACCGAAGTGCGGGACCATTAAACTAAAACCGTCCGCTCCGATAGGCCAACCACCAGCTGAACACAAAGCACGGAATCATCGCTCCCAGCGCCCACCACAGCGGTAAAACGAAATCGGCCACCACACTCAGCAAAGTGAAAGTGGTCCAGAAGATCTTTCGTTCCATTCGCCCAGTCTACTGCCTTCATTCGAGCGGTTCTTTTGCCCTGGGCCACCTTCAGGTGGCCTTGAGGGTGTGGAAACACACCCTTCCGCCTTCTCGTAAATGCCAGGAATGCTTTGCAGATAATGGAAGGGAGGCGCTAGCAAAATGAGCAATCTACAGAATCAACTCGGAAATCTCTCTGCTGCGGAAAAATTTGATTTGCTTGACGCACTCTGGGAGAGCCTTGAGGCGGATGAGCTGCCCTAACGGCAGCGCAGCGCGAGGAACTGGACCATCGGCTGACGGAATATCAACGCAACCCCGATGATGTGATTCCGTGGGAGCAAGTCCGGGCGGCCCTTTCTAAAAACAGTGAGCCTCCCGGTCGTCTGGATACCTGAAGCGAATGCAGACCTAAAGAAAGCACCGGCTTGGTACGAGAGCATAAATCCCGACCTTGGCCTGCGGTTCCTGATGGCCGTGGAATCGGCAGTGCAAATCATTGCCGAGCACCCGCTGCGCTTCCAAACTGTTCATAACCAAATGCGGCGCGTAGGAATCCGGCGATTCCCCTATGGAATCTTTTTCCAAGCAGAGCCGGAGCGGATTGTGGTTTTGGGCTGCATCCACGGGCGGCGTAATCCCAAAAGGTGGAAGATTCGCCGCAGTGCGGATTAAACATCCAATCAGCCCCTGGCCGAAAGCGATAAATCCCGAGGGGGTTGTTTAGGGGCAGCAGCGCTCCCCCTAGGGCCACCTTCATCTGGCCTGCCGGACCTTCCACCAGACTCTAGAACTTGAAATGCAGCGCCACCTGCAAAATACGCGGGCCATTCGTCGTCGAGACTTGCCCGAACAACGGGCTCTCGATATTCGTATTCGGATTGCTGAAATTCGCGTGATTGAAAACATTAAACGCGTCGCCCCGCAACTCCGCGTCGAGCTTTTCCTTCAGCAGATAAAAGTGTTTCGCAATGGAAACATCGGTGTTGATCGATCCCGGCCCACGAAAGGCGTTGCGGCCGAGGGTGCCGTAGGTGAATTGATTAGCGATGGCGGCGGCATTGGTCTGCGCAATTTGATCCAGCGCCAGCGCGTTTGCGTTAGAGAATGCCAAAGGATTAAAGAAGTAATTCCCGACATTGCCGCCAATCGTTTGTTGCCCGCGCGGGTTGTAAGTGGCCACGGTGGGCGTTATCAAATCCGCTCTAACTGCGCCCGCTTCCCCGTCGCCCGCCGGACCCGGATCGGTATTGGTCGTACTAAGGCCGGATAAGACGTCAAGAGCGAAACCCGTACGCCAGGTAACAAGTGGATACACACTCCAGCCTTTAGTTAGGATTTTGGGGCCGCCGAGCCTATCGAATGGCAGATCCCAACCGCCCGAGAACGTCAGCGTGTTCCGCAGGTCGGTATCTCCGGAAGCACGGAATTCGTTGTGATCGTAATACGGGACCGTACTGTTGCGCTGGCGGAAACCGGAAGCGTTGTCGATCTCGTGCGACCACGTGTAAGCGAAGGTGAAGAACGAACTCCCAATCTTAGAGTTCGCGAAACGCCGGGTGACACTCGTCTGCAGAGCGTTGTAGCCGGCGTTCGAAACATTTTGAAATTGATCGAGATTGCCATAGATCGCATTGTTAGAATCCGGATCGTAGATGCGAGTGTTGGAACCGAGCGGGAACGGATTGATATCCACCAGCGATGTCAGTTTGTGCGCGCTGTAACCCACATAGCCGATATCCAGAACGATGCCAGACGTCAACTGCTGCTGCACGTCGAGGTTGTACTGAAAGACATAGGGAGTGCGGAGATGGGGATCGACCAGGAAGATACCGCCGCCTGAGCTGAGCGGCTCGAAAGGCGCATAGCTCACGGTGGAAGACGGCGGCGTGGACGGGAAGCCATTGGGCGTGCCGGTATTATTGGTGCCAAACGGATTAGACAAAAATCCAGGATTGGCCGCCGTGTAGGTGTACGCGGTGCTGCCGCTCGGCGTGGGTACGGTGGGACTGAAGTATACGGAAGGCTCGCTATAAAAAGGCGGTGAGCCGTTGAACTGCAGATTGTCTTCACCCTTCAAGATGTCGTAGAACATCCCAAACCCGCCGCGCACCGCGGTTTTAGCGTTGCCAAACACATCCCAGGCAAAACCCGCGCGCGGCGCCCAATCGTTTTTGTCGGGAAAGTTTGTGCCCTTGGGCGCGCCGGGATCTCCCGGATAGACCAAGCCTGTCGGCGCATTCACAAAGCGCTCCGACTGTGCGCCAGGGATGAACGTAAAAGACCTTCCCTGCGTATCGTATTTCGGCTCGGCGTACTCGTATCGGATGCCCAGGTTCAGAGTGAGGTTCTTCTTCACCTTCCAATCGTCTTGAAAATATCCGGCGTATTGGTGCGTGCGAATATCGCTCAGTGCTTTGGCCGCCTGGAAATAATTGTCCGGCAATCCAAACAGAAAGTCCGCCAAGTCAGTGCCTGATCCAACGACAGTAGAGGGCCCATTGAAGCTAAATGCACCATCTACATAAAACGAGTAATCGGTATTGTTTTGATACGGCGAGAAGAAAATGCCGCCCTTCAGGTTATGTCTGCCTTTGATCCAAGAGAGGTTGTCATAGTAAGAATAAACCGTGTTGGCATAACTGGTCGGTCCGTTCGGACTGAATCCAATGGTAAGCCCGCTCTCATTGAAGTAAAGAAGCGTGGGGCCGGTGATCAAGTCGGGCGTAATTTGAATGCCTAATTCCTGGGGACCTGGCAATTTGGAAGTAGGTACGCGGTTGTCGGGCGTGGACCGCACCGCCGAAACCCGCACCTCATTGAACAAGGTCGGCGTAAAGGTGTGGGTGTAGTTTATGTTGCCGGAGTAAGTCTGGACAAACGAGGCGGATGTATAGCCCGGAACGTTAGCACTGGAAAATGGGCTGGTGGTCTTTTCATCGTGCGCCGTGAAAGTTCCGGAGATGGTGTCTCGGCTGGAAGCTACGAAATCGATTTTTCCCAGATACTCGTTCGCATTGTCAATAGCCGAAGCAGTGGGAAACAGAAAGCCCGTGGCGGACGTGGGTATCAGTCCATTCTTGAAATAAGCTTGCGCCACCGGATCTATTTTGCTTGGGTCGATGATGCCCAGGCTCGCCAACTGCGGATTCGCTTGATATTCAGGGTTGTTGGCCAGGAACGCCACCACGTTCGGATCCGGCCCTCCGTTTACCGCCTGCGAAAAATCCCCATTCGCTTCGGCCGGCGTATAGGTTTGCACTTCGCCCTCGGGTACCACCTGCGTTTGCTTTTGACCCTGGTATGAAAAGAAAAAGAAGAGCTTATTGCGTCCATTCAAAATATGAGGAATGACAATCGGGCCGCCGATCGTCAAGCCATACTGCTGCCGTTTCAGAACCGCTCGTGGTTGGTCTTGCTGGTTGAAAAAAAAGTCATTCGCATCGAAGAAATCGTTGCGGGCGTAATCGTAGATCGTTCCGTGCAGATCGTTGGTACCGCTTTTCGTAACAATGCTGACAATGCCGCCGGCATTGCGCCCGTATTCGGCAGCATAGCTGCTCTCAATCACCCGGAATTCAGCTACCGCATCGGGATTGGGGTTCACCACTACGCCGTTAGACAACAAATCGTTGTTAAGACCGCCATCCAGCAGGTAGGTCACGGAATCCGTGCGGCCGCCACCGATGCTGTAGTTCCCTGCTCCGCCGTTATCAGGATTGGTCTGCGTGACGCCCGGCTGCGTCGCCAGCAGATCAAGCGTATTTCGGCCGTTCAAGGGCAATTCGAAAATCGCCTCTCCCGTCACCGTCCCCCCTACTGTGGAGTTTTGCGTCTCCACCGTGCTCTCTTGCGACTCAACGTTCACCACATCCGACACGCGGCCGATTTGCAGCTTGAAATCGATGCGTAATGTTTGATTGATATCGAGCGAGGAAGACGAGGAGGTCTCCTTAGAAAACCCCGGCGCTTCCACCGTGACTTGGTAATTCCCAATCGGCAGGTGCTGCACCTGGTAGAAGCCATTCTTATCGGTGACGGTCTGCTGGTTGGTCGTTGTACCAACGTTGGTTACCGTAACCTTCGCCTGCTGAATCACCGCGCCAGTCGGGTCGGCAATCACGCCGGCAATGGTGCCAGTGGCGTCTTGTGCCAGCAGCGCCAACGGTGCCAGACACACCGCTAAAATCACAAAAGCAAGTGACTTTGGGCTTGGTAAATACATCAAACATCGCTCCTAAGGGTGAATTATCTTACAGAAGGGCAAATCAGGGGCGACGCGGCCAGATAGAAATACCGAGTATACACTAGCCTCATCTCGCACCGGGTGGGAGAAAACCGTCAAAAAGGCAAGCTGTCTTTCGAATTAATTGTTCTGCACCGGCGGTTCATCACCGCCTCCGTCTAATTTGCCTAAACGTTTTTGGTGGTTTAAACCCGCAATGGCCAAATCACCCAAGGTATCGGCCACTTGCTCGAATTTGACAGTCAGTTTCTCAATTTGACCGTCATGGCGGCCCACCACAGCTTTTAGGTCCCGTACCGTCCCGTGCAGTTCCTCTAAGGAAGAATGCAAAGATTCCGTCGATTGCAATAGAAACACAAGACGTTCGTCGACGGTCATAAGGTCTCCTCTAATATAACTCTCGACCCTAATATAACCCTCGACAGCGCAAGCAGCGGCGTCAATGTGTTCGGCGCGGCGGGCGCTTCTTCAATCCTCAATGTGAGCCGCTCCATTGGAGTCCGCAAAGAGAACAAAGTTGCGAAGGATTCTTGCAGCAGTGGCCAAACCGAAGCCAAGGCTTCGGCGGATTTCTAAATAGCGTTTGAGTTCTCCGGCAAAGTGGTTCATTTGCTCCCCTTAATCGCCGGCCACGGCTGAGCAATGGAACGCATGCCTTCCACATCGAGCCGGGCATACATCATCGCGGTGTTTCGACTGCGGTGCCGCAGCATGCCGTCGATTTCTTCGAGCGATGCACCTTTTTGCGTGAGCGAACGGCCAAACTGTGACGGAGCACATGCGTTCCAACCCAGCGCATTGGTGGCGTTAAGCCTGTCTTCGCAGGGCCTTCTTCAGAATCGTATTCAGGACAGTTCCATAGGCAATTGCAACCCGTGGAGCGCGATCCGTGACGAATAGTGATCGAGTTGACGTCTGCCGGTCCTGGCGAACATATTCCGCCACTGCCTCGCCAACGTCTTTAGGTAACGGCAGACGATCGTGTCTTTTACCCTTACCCCGAACGAGAATCTCGCCAGCGCGCCAGTCCATGTCGTCGATTTGGATTGCTATTACCTCTTCTGAGCGAAGTCCTAGTCGGGCGAGCAGCAGTATCATGGCGTAGTTGCGGCGGCCAAGCCGCGTGTCTTCTCGCAAGGCTGCCAGCACGGCGTCAACTTGTTCGATGGTGAGATGCCGCGGAAGTCGTGTTCCAAAGTTATGTGCAACGGTTGGAACGGTCAATGCGAGATTCTTCACGGTTCTGTTGGTTTTGAAAAGGAAGAGCAGAAAGTTCTTGAGATTTGAAGGAGATGTGCGGTCACGAAGCGGCCCAGGCCGAGAAATCTTTTGCTGGAGGAATTTCAAAATGTCAGAGGCGGTGATTCGCGAAACATCGGGTTTTTCTTCTCCAAAGCAGAACTTCAGGAAATGCGCTATTAACCACCACGATTGCTTAACTGTTCTTTTGCTGAGGCCCCGCTGATTGCGTAGATACTCTTCGAACTCGCGCCTCAAAATACCTTGCGTGCTCTCATCTAGTGGCTGCGGCGGCAAAGGCTTAGTCACGCCCAGGCCACTGAGGAATCTAATAAACGTCTGGACGACAGTGACGTCATACTTACGAATCTCGCTCGGTTTGATGAGGCAATCAACTTGCCGACTTGGCTTTCGTCGATACTGCGTATGTCTGTGTTGCCTTCTTTCAGGATCTGAAAGAAAGCGTCAATGGTGCAGTGATATTGATAGATGGTTGCCTTGGAATACTGCTGGGTTTCCATGTGACCTTTGAACTGCTGAGCATATTCAGCAAGTGGGCCATCGGCGAATTTAAACTGTTTTTCGAGGTTTCCTGGTGAAGACGAAATCATTTGGTACTCCTGTGGTTAAGTACCATTTCGCGCGTGGATCGGGCGATTGGGAATACCGACTCCTCGCAGGAATCGCTAGCTAGTTTTCAGGGGCAACATCGCTTATTCGCCATTGGACAGACCGAAGGCCCGAACAATCGGGAGCAAAACTGTCCTTCGACCGCTGCTGGTTCGATATGAATTCGAAACGCCGGCTGTTAAGACCGCAGGCTCACTGGTGCCTTTTCAGCACGATCTGCAGTGTGGCCCCGGCGCGCGGGCTCAACTCGGTGATCAACCTTCGCCGCCGGACGGGCTGGCTTGTTTAATCTTTCAAATTTACTTTGACTCAGTTCACTGTCTTGGCGATAGGTCTTCTCGCAATCCTCACTGCGGCATTGTCAGTCTATGTTGAAAGCGGTTGCCATGTCGCTGCTGCTGAAGCAGTTCGCGAACGTTTTCCGGGAGGACGACCTTGGGTCTTTCGCTGATCTCCCAGTACATCATTGTGGGAGTTGCCAGAAACGCGTGTACATCTCCCGTGCTGATCTGCAGTGCAATACCAGCGATCTGTCCCCAATCATTGACGGTCCCCGTAGCCTCGATCAGATGCAAGGGGGAATCAGGTGGAATCAGGGTATTGAGGTCCGTCATCACTCCGTTTTGCCAGAGGTAAGCGCGGTCGTTGCCTTCCGCGTCCCACGATCCGCCCACTATCTGGCCTAGGTTGTTAATGCCGTCAGCATCGCTCCCAACGTCGCCGGGCAACGTGCCTAGATCGATCATCCCGGTGCCCTTCTGCCAGAGGAAGCCGTGCCCGGTGGTATCGCCAGGCAGGTTGGAGGAACCAACCACTTGACCTTGGTTATTGATGTCTACGGCGAGGTTGTTCATCGTTCCCCCGAGGTTGCCGAGGTTAATAACCCTTCCGTCTTGCCACAGCAAGGCGTGAAAAGTGAATGTGTTGCAATTGCCGGACTGGCCAACCATTTGGCCCCTGTCGTTGATCGCCAAGGCCCATGAATGTGTGTCGCCGTCGAATGTAGAAAGTTCTCGAACTTTCCCGTTTTCCCATACAACGGCCTTAACTTCGTAGAAGCCTTTGGGCGCCACGCAAGTTAAGTCGATTGTGGTGTTCTCCACTCCGCCCCCGACCTGGCCCAGGTTGTTGACGCCGGCAGCGTCACCGTTGTTGCCGCCAAGCGTAGGCAGCGCTGTGATCCTGCCGTGTCCCCAAACAAAGGGGCGACATTCAAGGTAGGTACCGAAACCGCAATAGTCTTCCCCATTTGGATCTGGAGTGGAAGTCTCCGCCGCACCGCCGGCGTCACCGTGATCACTGGGCCGCCAACCGGCCCAACCGTTCAGTCCTCCCAGGGTGCCAAGGTCAGTGATCACGCCGTTGCGCCAAACAGTCGGGTGTTGATATCCATCGGGCAAGGTCGACTGGCCGGACACCCAACCGCTGTTGCTAATGCCCCCTGCTAGGCTAAACGTGCCTCCCAAGGTGCCAAGATCGGTGACGGTGTAGCGAGGTAGTTTGTGATTGTTTCCCTGTGCGAGGCACTGCATGGGCAGCACCAGCGAAGCCAACAGGGTTATGACGGTAGCAGAAGTCAATTTCCTGAGTTTCACGTAGCCTCCTCAAAATGAACTCGGGTTGTGTGACCCGAAAAGTTGTTACTAGCGCCTCTAGGGGTGGTGCGTCCCATTGTGGCAGGCGCTCTTCGGGGAGGCAAAACTGTCTACCAGGATGTTACGTCTTGGAGGAAGCAACGTCAGTGATGTGAGTCACATGTTCGTATGGCCAGACCGTTTGCTTGCTTAACCCCTGAGGAACCGATAAGTTACGCAGCAAGGTTCATAGCACGCCATGATCTCAGCAGCAGCTTTGGAGGCATCGCTGAGCGCGTACAAGTGATGCAAGCTAACCTTAAACCTCTTCCAATGATTATGCCGCTAAGTCTGGTCGGTTTGATGTTTTCTAAAGTGAAACTCAAACCGACTCGGCATAAACCAGAAGTCGGCATTATGGGCCACTTCGATCACCGGATCGTCGCTCTCCACTCCTCGGTCCGCCGCTAGCAACCGCGCCCGCTGAAAAGCCTCGATGACCTTGAGCGCTTCTGCGTCATCAGCCCAGGCAGACCGCCGCTCGCGCCGCCGCGTGGGCGCATCCTCATTCACTCTCACGCGCCGCGCGATCACGCCGCCCAATCCGCCAAATCCTTCGCTCCGGTAAGCGGTCAAGTCCATGCACCGCGATTCACGGCACGCGTCCATACAATTCACGCAGCGCAAACGCCATTAGCGCCAGACCGCCCGGATGCCGCTCGGCGTCCGCGGCGATGGCCGCCGGCAGTTCCTGGTCCAGAAACCACGGTGTCTTCGCGTGTCCGCGTTCTTCTTTCAGATCCACTTCCATCAACGGCCCGCTCACCATCTGCTCCAGCGCGCGCCGGTCGGGCGGCCCCAAGTGGAACGTGCCGCCGTCGCGATTCAAAAGGCGCAGCAGCGCCGGATACAAATGGCAGTGGTGATAGAAATCGGCACGCAGCGCTGCCACCACTCGCAGCCCCGCAGACGCATGCGTGGCCTCAATTAATTCGTCTAAGAACGCCGCCCCACTTGCGCGAACTCCACCGCAAACAGCTCTTCCATCTGATCCAGAATCACCAGCCAGCAAGCCTCCACCGGCGCATGGGCCAGCACCAGTTGCGCCAGTGTCCCGATCCCGGCATCTTTCAGCGTTCGAAATTCGCTTTTCCAATCGCACTGCGTCCGGAATGCGTCGTGCTGGCGTAGCGCCTCGAGCGCGCTCGCCCGCAACACCGACATCGGATTCGCATCCGCCGCATCCGTCGGCGTCATGGCGCTAATCAGCCACTGCCGGCTTCCCGGCATTTCCGCAATCTCGCCTTTTTCGAGCCTCGCCCACAGCCCCGCCCGCACCAATGATGATTTGGCCGAACGCGACGCACCCAGCACCACCGCGAACCACCGCCCCTGTTCCTTGTTCAATGCCTCGACGAGTTGCTTGAGTGCCGCATCTCGGCCGAAGAAGATAGGCGCGTCCTGCTTATCGAAATAATTCAGTCCCAAATACGGCGCGCCGCTCCACACCCCCCGTCGCCGCGTTCTGCCGCCGCTCGAAAGCTGCCCCTTCAGAAATTCAATCTCCTTACGGCGCTCCGGATCTGTCTTCGCGATTTCGCGCAAGCCATCCAAAAGCAGGCACATCCCTTCTGGAGCTTTTTCCTCACAGGTATCAAGTAGGTTCCCCGCCGTTACCGCAACGCTGCCGTTCGTTTGCAGATAATCCCAAACTTCGTGGCCGCGCAGAATGCCGCGCAGCAATACACGCCGCTCCCTCTCGTTTTCCCACTCCGGCAGATCGCGCAAGAGGCGTTCAAATCTCTGCCGCACCGCCGCCATCATTCCGGCGGGGCGCCCGCGCCCGCGGGATTCTGCCCCGTTATGCCGAAAATCAGTTGCTTCAGCGGATCGGGATCGGTCTTTCGAAAATCCACCCGCGTGCGCGAATCGAAAAAGGGCGTGAACTGCACATCCCCCGGCGCACTGCCAAGAAAAACGGGAATCACCGGGCGGGCTGGTTTCTTGAAGCGGCTCAACATGGCATAGCCCTCTTCTTCTTGCCATTCACCCAAACCGTAGGCGCCCAGAAACACCGCCGCCGCTTTCGTCGTTTCAAACTGTCTTTCGATTTCCGGCTGCCACGCCAGCCCCGGCTGCAGAGACCACTCATCCAGCCACGACCGCAGCCCTCGCTGGATCGGCAGCTCCGCAATGCGCTTCACCTCCGGTTTGTCTTTGGAGTTGTGACACAGAAACACGTCAAACGGCAGAGCCTTCCCTTTGTCGTCCAACGGCGTCGCAGCAGCTGGCGGCGCCCATCCCATGCGCTGCTTCAGATCCGCCAAAGCCTGCTGGTGCTCCATGCCGGCCAGCGGCTCAATCGCCTCCACTAACACGCGCAAGGTTGGCAACCCGGCCGCCAGCTCCCGGCCTTCAAGATGACGCACTAACTCGTCGGCCACCGCTATCTGATTCCCCTCCCAATTCACCCATTGGAGGGCCTTCTCAATATCCCTGCTGTAAGCTTGTCCTTCCAACGCCATCCGAATGAACGTCCGCCGCTCCCGCACAGTCTGAAACTGCGGCACGTCACAGAGCGCGTCCAATAGCCCCCTCCGGTCCTCCGTTCTCAACTTAATACCCACTTCCTTATCCTCTACCAAAACCTGGTCATCTATGAGGACGCTCCCTCTGTCATCTATGAGGACGCTCCCTCTGTCAAGGGAAAAATTCAAACCAAAATCGGTGCCAACGGCACCGATCCAAAGCTTTTGGGATACACTTCTCCTGTGCCAGGCGGAGGATAGGGCTCCGCTGGAGAGCGACCCGAGCGCCGGCCTGGAGGCCGGGATGAGGTGGGGAGTTCATAAGTCTCCCTACCTTTCTGGAATCTCTAAGACAAACTCATCCTGGCAATAAAGCGTTAAACTCTTGCCTCTTTGCTGGACAGATCTCTCTCTCCTTTATCTCTGCTTCCCCCGTCCGTGTTGCTCTACTTCATCCGCCAGTCATCTATGAGGACGCTCCCTCTGTCAAGGGAAAAATTCAAACCAAAATCGGTGCCAACGGCACCGATCCAAAGCTTTTGGGATACACTTCTCCTGTGCCAGGCGGAGGATAGGGCTCCGCTGGAGAGCGACCCGAGCGCCGGCCTGGAGGCCGGGATGAGGTGGGGAGTTCATAAGTCTCCCTACCTTTCTGGAATCTCTAAGACAAACTCATCCTGGCAATAAAGCGTTAAACTCTTGCCTCTTTGCTGGACAGATCTCTCTCTCCTTTATCTCTGCTTCCCCCGTCCGTGTTGCTCTACTTCATCCGCCAGTCATCTATTCGTCGTAACTTCCGATCAAGAGCGTCTTCGCCGTAGGTTTCGCAATCACAGCTAAAGCCTCACAAGGGCTAGACCGAGAAACGCGCTTACCCAGGCCCGGACGAAGAATTCGCTCACTACGAGCGAGAGCGAAAATCAAAAACAAACTCGTTTCACAAAGGGCGTCCTTCGTTGTGGAAACGCTGGATCATCCCCGGCGTCGGTTGTGGCTCGCGATAATCTTCATTGCGCGTCAAAATGTGCCAAGCCGATTCGGCCAAGTGCCGCGCCACCGCGACCACCGCTTTGCCATGCCGCTCCGGCTTGTTGCTTTTCACCCGCCGGTACAACCGCACCACATGCCGGGAGCTCATCGATTCCTGATGCGCCACAATCACCTCGGCCGCTTCCACAAAAGCCCACTTCAAAAAGTGATTACACTCTTTGCGTGTTTTGCCGAGCCGCGTGTGCCCACCGCTGGAGATGACACGCGGCACCAGACCCGCATAGGCGGCCAAGTTCCCCGCCGTCGCAAACCGACTCACGTCGCCAATCTCCAGATAGAGGGTAGGTCCTAGAATCTCGCCAATGCCGGGCAACGTTTTCAAGCGCCGCACCCAGCCGACCTTACCCACCGATCCAGCAATTTGCTGATTGAGCTGTTCGACATTCTCCTCCAACTCTTGCCACAAATTCCACTCGTGCTCGGTGGCGAACTGTGTCTGCTTTGGCAACTCAGCCAGGCTTTGCTGCCAAGCGCGCTGCGCCGCTTCGCTACGGCCAAACAGATCGCCTCGAAACTCCTTCGGCAAACCATAACGCGCCAGCGCCGCACTGATCCGATTTTTCAGCGCCGTCCCGAATCGCCGCGCCGCCAAGCGACTACGCATCAATCCGCGCACATCGCGCAAGTCTCCGCTCGGCACCCACACTTCCGGCAACGTTCCGTTGCGCAGCAATGTCGCTAGACCTTTGGCATCCAGTTTGTCCGTTTTATTGGGATTGACCATCATGCGTTTGGCCGCCAAGGCATGCGCCAGATGTGGTTCCAGGCCCGCCTTTTCGATCTCATCCAACAGCCAATACCAATGCCCTGTGGTTTCCACCGCCACCGGCGTGCCCGCTGGCAGGTTCTTCAAATAGGCAGACAACTCGCCTTTCTCGTGCGAAACCCGCACCGCGCCGCTCGCCGTGCCTGTCTCATCCACACTCACGAATACGGAGTACTTTTTGTGTACGTCACAACCGATAAACTGTTTCATATAAGTTGTCCTTGCTCCTGACCCGTTCCTTTCACTTCGGGCCCGGCTGATTGCCTTTATATCAGCCGGGGAGCAGGGCGTCCTCATACAATCACAGCCCAGAAAAATTTATTTTTCGCCCCTATCCCCAACCCCCTCATTGATTTGCCTGTTCTGTAATTCTCCTTACAGTTCGTTTAACCGCCCTCGCCTGCTACATTTCAATTGAGCTCGCCCGGTATTTCCGCGGCGGGCTTTCTTATTTTCTAGACCCAAGAAGGAGCCACTACAATGTCTGAATCCTCTTACCGCCGCGCCGTCGAGCAAGAAAAAGCCCAAGCTTCCGCCGCATCCGAACCCTCCGCCGCCCAACTCGCTGCCAATCGCGAGAACGCCCAAAAATCCTCCGGCCCCACCACAGACGAAGGAAAAGCCAACATCCGTCTCAACGCCCTCAAAACCGGCCTCACCGGTCGCACCGTCTGCCTGCCCGGCGACGACGCCGCGCTCTACCAATCCCTCATCCTCTCCTACGAAAAACTCTTCCAACCCGTCGGTCCCGAAGAAGCCGGTCTCGTCCAATCCATCGCCGATATCCGTTGGCGTCTGGACCGCATCCCCGGTCTCCACATGGCTCTCTTAAACAAAGCCCGCTTCGAACTGATCCACCGCGTCCCGTCGCTCGCCGCCGACCGCTGCGATGTGCTCGATATCCAAGCTATGCTCATCTACGAAAAGCAATTTCGCAATCTGGAGCTCCAGGAATCGCGCCTCGCCCGCCGCCGTGACAAGGAAACGGCTGAACTTCGCCGCCTCCAGCAGGAACGTAAAGCCAACGAAACCGCCGCTCTCGAGCGCGCCGCCACCGCCCTTCTCCTCGCGCGCCATCGCAATCAGCCCTTTGACAATCCCGGAATTGGCTTCGAATTTTCAACTCAACGCTTTAACGCTTATCTCGCTGGCCTGAACCCGGCGCGCAAAGAACAACTGCTGCAAAAGGCCCTGGCAAGCGGCATCGAAGAGCCCGAAACGACGCAAGCCGCCGCCTAACCATCGCAATCCAGTGATAAATTAAGCCCTGAATGAAAATCGCGATACCCAATCTGTGCCTTCTCGGCCTGGCGCCCCTCCTTGCCCTTGCCTCCTTCAGCAGCCCGGCCGCAGAGCCGCCTAAGTATCTAAACGCCGATCTTTCCCCCGAAGAGCGTGCCGTCGACTTGGTATCTCGCCTCACTCTCGAAGAGAAGGTCCGCCAAATGCAAAACGCCGCCCCCGCCATTCCACGCCTGGAAATCCCCGCCTATGAATGGTGGAACGAAGGTCTGCATGGCGTCGCCCGCGCCGGCTTGGCCACTGTCTTCCCGCAAGCCATTGGCCTGGCCGCCACTTGGGATACGCAATTGGAACAGCGCATCGCCGACCACCATCTCCACCGAAGCCCGCGCCAAGTACAACGACGCCATCCTGCACGATAATCACCGCCGCTACTACGGGCTCACCTTCTGGTCTCCCAACATCAACATCTTCCGCGATCCACGTTGGGGTCGCGGGCAGGAAACTTTCGGCGAAGACCCTTACTTAACTTCCGAAATGGCGCTCGCTTTCATTCATGGCATGCAGGGCGAAGACTGGAAATATTTCAAAACTATCGCCACCGCCAAACACTTCGCCGTCCACAGCGGCCCGGAGGTTTCGCGGCACCAATTTGACGCTCGCGTCAGCAAAGAAGACCTGGACGATACCTATCTCTACGCCTTTCGTAAAACCCTCGCCCCGGGCAAAGCCTATTCGGTGATGTGCGCCTACAACAGTCTTGAAGGCTCCCCCGCCTGCGCCAGCGATTTTCTCTTAAAAGACAAGCTGCGCGGCGAATGGCAATTTCCTGGCTACGTTGTCAGCGATTGCGGCGCCATCAGCGACATCTTTGAAGGCCATCATTTTGCCGGCTCACTGGCCGAAGCCTCCGCCAAAGCCGTCAAAGCCGGCACGGACCTGACTTGCGGCAACGAATACCTTTCCCTCGTCGAAGCCGTCCAAAAAGGCTTCATCAGCGAAGAGGAAATCAACCAAAGTCTGCGTCGTCTCTTTGTCGCGCGCTTCCGCCTCGGTCTCTTTGACCCTCCGGCGAAAGTGCCTTACTCCAACATCGGCGCTGACCAGATCGCGAGTGCCGAGCACGAAAAAATCGCCCTGGAAGCCGCTGAGAAATCTATAGTGCTCCTCAAAAACGAGAACCATGTGTTGCCGCTCAACCATCCGCCAGCCAACATCGCTGTCATCGGCCCCGCCTTCCGACGATCCCGATGTGATGCTCGGCAACTATTACGGTACGCCGCGTCATCTCGTCACGCCTCTTGCCGGCATCCAGCAAAAATTTGCCGGCCGAACCCAAGTGCATTGGGCGCTCGGCAGCGTTTACGCCGATTCATCCACCGCGCTCATCCCGCCAAGCGCTCTGACGGCTGCTCCCGGCGAAAACGGAATTTTGGCCGAATACTTCAACAACGAAGATTTCAGTGGCCAGCCCGCCTTGAAGCGCATCGAACCGCGCGGCTATTTTGTTTGGGCCATGCATGATTCGACGGTGATCAAAGCTCTGCCCGATCCCACATTTGCCGTCCGCTGGAGTTTTGCCTTGCGCGTCCCTGCGACCGGTGAATACCAACTCGGCCTCGGTCGCCAGGAATGCGATAGCTGTCCCGGTACCGACACTTGGCGTTTCACGCTCGACGACGACAGGCTGGTGGACGAGTCCAACCATGCCGCCGGTGGCCATCGTACCGTCACGAAAAAGATTCATCTCGAGGCTGGAAAATCCTATCAGGCGCGCGTCGAATACGTTCAGCACGAAGGTGGCTCGGGCGTCGAGTTGGTTTGGGCGCCGCCGCCCGACGCCGCTCTAGCCGAAGCCGTCGAAACTGCCAAACAGAGCGATCTCGTCATTCTCTGCATCGGTCTGAACTCGCGACTCGAAGGTGAGGAATCGCCCATTCAGATCCCCGGCTTTGCGCATGGCGACCGCACGAACATCGATCTTCCCGAACCGCAAGAAAAACTGCTCAACGCCGTGCTCGCTACCGGCAAGCCCGTGATCGTCGTGCTGTTGAACGGCAGCGCCCTCGCTGTAAACACGGCTAGCAAACGAGCCGCGGCCATTCTCGAAGCGTG
This sequence comes from Bryobacterales bacterium, assembly GCA_963764105.1. Taxonomy (GTDB): domain Bacteria; phylum Acidobacteriota; class Terriglobia; order Bryobacterales; family Bryobacteraceae; genus Bog-105. Next base: position 97,786 of record CAVXRP010000019.1, on the reverse strand, counting down.
GTACGGCGGCCAGGAGGGCGGCAAAGCCATTGCCAACACGCTCTCTGGCGATAACAATCCAGCGGGACGTTTGCCCGTAACTTTCTATCAATCCACCGAACAACTGCCACCCTTCAGCGATTATTCGATGAAAAACCGCACTTACCGCTTCTTTGAAGGCCAGCCTCTCTACCCCTTTGGCTTCGGCTTGAGCTATTCCACTTTCGAATACTCCAAGCTCAAGCTCGAAAAAGCGCCCGGATGGCAAGCTGTTGGTCTCGGTTGCGTTCGCAACACTTCGCAAGTCGCCGGCGACGAAGTGGCGCAGTTATATATCGGCCCTGCTGGCGCGACTCCTTGGCTTAAAGGCTTTCAGCGCGTCCATTTTGCTCCCGGCGCATCCCGCGAACTGCATTGGACGCTCGCGCCTTCAGAGGTTCACGGTAACATCGTCACTGTGGGTGGAGTTCGAGGCATCGTTCCCGCTCATTGAAATGCGTTGCGATCTGGATTTTTTTAAGGGCGCCGAGCTGCACCTCTTGTACATGGCCCGCCGCCTCCGCGAAGCGCTGGCTGTCGAAACTGTCTTGGGTCAGGCGGAAATAGAGTATTTCGTCGAGCCTGGGCCCTATGAGGGTGGCTTCCTTTTCCGGCGCGAATTGACCGGCGCGTTCTTCTACGTTCTGCCGGCTGATCTGCCACGCGCCCGCGAAGTCTTACTGCGCCACAAATACCGCCCTTACGAACAAGACGTTCAGCGCAGCGCGTAGGGCGGGCATTCTTGCCAGCGGCTGACCTTCAGGTCAGCCCCTTCACAGTCCTCGGTTCCGAGTTCCGCAAATGTTCAGCCATTTCCTCGGGCGCCGTGTCGGCCAGAAAAATGCCGTAGCCCGTTTCCATGGTCGCCAGATACTTCAACTTAGTAGCACTACGCTGTAACGGCAGAAATTGAACATGCAGATGATACGGCGCATCTGTCCGCCGCAGCGGAGCTTGCTTTACCGCCATCATCAAAGGCATCAGCACGCCATACAAATTGTCGTACTTGCGCCGCATCACACTAATGATTTCAGCCAGCGAATCGAGTTCTTGACCCGTCAAATCCAGCAACGTGCGGACGTGCCGGCGCGCGTAGATGTTGGTTTCAGCCGGGAACCGCGCCGCAAAGGGCACGAACGCCGCAAAATGCCGGTTCGAGGCTACCATCCGTTCCTGCTGCTTGATCTCTTCTTCCAACAAGTGGCAGAAGAGACAACCGCCCGTATTATCCTCGGCGAATTTGACCGTCGATTCGATTTCCTTCTCAACCGTCGGGCCTAAGAACGGCGTCGCGTAAATTTGGCCATGCGGATGAGGCATCGTCACGCCTACCGCCTCGCCGCAGTTCTCAAAAACCTCCACCAGCGCAATGCCCGGATTGGCCGCGTGTTCGCCTGTGCGCTTCGTCCAAATATCGATTACCTTGCGCCAGTTCTCCACGCTCAGCTTCGATGGCGGCAGCGTATGTTCCGGCGAATACAGCACCACATCGCACGCGCCGCGCGGACCGTTTACTGCAAACGTATCCGGCACGTCACTGGGCACGAACGCGTCCGCGCCTGGAGCGAACCCCGGGAAATCGTTCGGATACAAGTAGACATCGTAGTCATCCGGCACCTTGCCGGAGCCAGGGTCGAACGGACACCAGTTCGCCGGCATCTGCGGTCGGTTCTGGCGATCGGTCGAGAACACGATCCACTGCTGAAGTACCGCGTGCCAACGGAGCTGATGCATGTCGTTATTGAGCTGATTTCACCGGGAAAACCACCGTATTTGAAGCTACGGCGTTTTCAACGAGTTGCAGCCGAACCTCATCGCTCGCCGCCACACCCGCCGGCAAGGCCACAGCCACTTCATAAACGCCGACCGCGCCGCGCGGCAGACGCGCCGACAGCACCTCCGCCGGTTCTCCGTTCACCAACGCGCGCACAGGCAGCACCGTGTCGCCCTCGCTCGCAGCACCGTCCCCTCCGCCCACCAAACCCAAACCACTCGCCCAAACTGTCACAACCTCGCCGGGCGCAGCGGGACTCTCATTGGTGATGGGCACGCCCTTCGCCGGACCGCCCACCGCATCTTGCTCGTTACTCACATGCAGCAGCAAACCGTTTCGCGGCTCGCGCGTGCCAATCGCAAAAATGCCCGGTGAAGCCGGCACAATTTGCACAGCCGCGGCACTCGAAACCAGCACTGTGCCATTCTCGCGCACGCTGCGCCAATAGAGGCTGCCGGCCGTCACGCCCACTAGATCGTAGGGGAGCTGGGCCTGAATTTCGTCCGGCGAGACGGAGAGCAAGGGAAGCGGCGACCCGTTCAAATAAACTTCCACATTCGCTAACCGGGTCGGTAATGGCTCGCTGCCGGAGTCTTCCGCCGATTCCGTCTCATTTGCCACTCCAGCGGCACGAATCGTGACCAGCGTGCCAGGAGCCAGCGGCGTTGCCAGAAGGCTCGCTGAGTTGACGATGTCCTCTTCAGGTAAGTCGAGATCGCCGGGCGAAAAAACCAGGATGCGGCGGTTCTCGGTATCGGCCACAAATAGACTCGTTCCATCCGATATCAGGGCCGCAGGCGTTCCAATCGTCGCGGCATCGGGCGCATTGCTTTCTGCTTTGCCAAGCACCGCGTCCGCCGGCTGATCGTCCACGGTCGGCAGGGCGTTCCACACTAATACGTGATGCTGGGCCGCGTCGCCGACAAACAGTCGGTGCCCGTCATAAGCAACCGAAACGGGCTCCGGCATCGTGAGCACTACATCGGGCTGCTTGGCTCCAATCACGCCAGGGCTGGGCATGGTCGTTCGCCAGATTAGAACGCGGTGATTCATCGCGTCCGCCGCGACCACCACTTTGCCTGCGACCGCTACGCCGGCCACGCCTCGCATCACCGCTTGATTCGCTATCGAGATCGGCGCAAAACCACACAACGTGCATGGCTTGGAGACGTCGAAGGTGACGAGCCGGTTCGCCTCCGCCGCAAACAGCCGTCCGTGTACGAGCGATAAAGCATGCGCGCTCACCCCTGCCTCTCGCGCCGAAAAGGAGGATTGCCCAATCACCGCGCGCGCCGCCTGGCCGCTATGAAAATCAGCGGCTGAGGCAACGGTGGCCAAGACGAGCGTTAGGCAAACTTTTCTCACGCGTACTTCTATTAGACTACGGTGCCGGCACCGGGTCAAAGATCCTTGCACCAGCTCGCTTAGCGGCTCTCCTCAATTTGAGGTCAAGCGTTGCGAGCGGAGCGCTGTGCCGAAGTGCGAGTTCCAGGTAGGAGGCGTCGTGAGCCGAAAGGCCGTAATCGCAGGTCAAGGGAAGGATATCGCCGACGTACACTCCCACTGGTTGCAAATCATGTTCAATCCGAAGGCTGTCCAATAAAGCCAGAAACTGCCCGATTTCCAGTGTCTAAGGCGCTTGCTACGCTCACCCACCGATAAATAAAGAGTTCGCCACTTCAAGCCCCAAATTGACGGAACCAGCATCGTCGTACCTTCCAGAGAGAACAGCACGCTGTCGGCATAGCCGCTCGTCTCATCGGGAAAGCACCAAGCTAACGCCGTCGAAGCATCAACGACAACTTCCGTCAATACCTTCGACCCTCATTGACCATCTCACGTACGCCCATCTTGCCCGGCTTCACCCGTTGGCGAAGCGCCCTCATCCCCTCAACGATTTCCTTGTGAGAAAATTTAGTTTCAACTTCGGCAACGGGCACCAATAGCGCTGTTGGGATACCGTGTCTAGCGATCGTGATTTTTTCGCCCTTAGCCACCCGATCAAGTAGCGCTGACAGATGGGTTTTCGCGTCAAACGCGCCGATTCGTGTCCAAGAGTCCTACTTCCTCTTCCTCTTGTACCTCGCCGTCACCCTCGTTGTAATCCCACCCCTCGCAGCAAAATCGCCGTGTACTTCCGCCTCCGCCGGATCCGCCGCCGTCACCACATCTTCTAAAAACCGGTTCACCACATTCTCCTGAAAAATCCCTAAATTCCGGTACGCCAGCGTGTACATCTTTAACGACTTCAATTCCAGACACCGCTTATTCGGCACATACACCAACGTCAGCGTCCCGCTATCCGGCAATCCCGTCTTTGGGCAAACTGAAGTAAACTCCGGCATCACAATCTCAATTTCGTATTCGCCGAATTGGTTCGGCCACGTCTCAATTTCCGGCAACTCCACATGGACGCCGGCCTCCGCGTGCCCGTCGGTATACTCAGGCTTCTTTTTCATTGGGCGGCCAAGTTGTTAGCAAGCAATTCCAGGAACAGTCCCACATCCGTCACCACGCCCGTTGCCTGCCCTGTTCCCCGGTCGCTCACCTTTGTCGGCACGGCGGGATTAATATCCACGCACACAATCTTCACCCAAGCCGGCAGCATATTGCCCGCTGCAATCGAGTGCAGCATCGAACTCAGGCAAAGCACCACGCCCGCACCGCGCAGCCGCTCGGCATAAGCATCTTGCGCCAGGTTCATGTCGGTAATCACGCCCGGCAACGGCCCATCGTCTCGCAAACTACCAGCCAACACATACGGCACCTTCGCCTTCACGCATTCGTACATTACGCCCTGCGTCAGACGCCCGCTTTCGACCGCCGCCTCTATGCTGCCCGCGTGATTGATTGCGTTGATGGCCTGCATGTGGTTGCGGTGCCCATGCTGCGCCAGCCGTCCATCGCTTGTGCGCACGCCAAGTGACGTCCCCAACAGCGCCGCTTCAATATCATGTACCGCCAAAGCGTTGCCCGCCAACAGAACATCGATCCAGCCACTCCGGATCAATCGCGATAGCGGCTTGCCTCCGCCCGTATCGACCACCACCGGCCCCGCCACCGCGACAATCTTATTTCCATTGCTCCGCACCTGCCGCATGATCGCGGCTGTCTGACCCACAGCCGTTTCCACTTGCCGCTCCGACGAAATGTCGTTGCTCATGAACGCGAACTGCAAGCGGTCGCGCTCTTTCGCTTCCGGCACCACGCGAATGCCTTTCATCCCCACGACAATCTTGTCGCCCGCCCTCACATCCCGCAGCTTCCGGCAAGCGGCTGTTCCGTTGCCCACCACAATAATCGCGTCCATACGCTGGTTGGCCACTTCAATCCACTGCGCCCCCACGCGCACCAGCGTCCGCTGATTCGTTGTGGAATAAAAATCTTCCGGCGCGCAGCGGTCGCATTCCGCCCCACGCAACTCGGCTTCGCCGATATCCACCGGCGCGCAACCCAAGCCAAGCAGTTGCGTCATCATCTTTTCCAACTCCTCGGCGTCAGGCGCTTGCACGCGCAGCCGCAGCCGCGACGCATCGCTGTTCGTCCGTCCGATGGAAAAGTGTTCGACCTCGAAACGGCCGCCGAACTCCACGACCGTGTCGAAAATCTGTTCCATGATGTGCGAATCGATGAGGTGCCCTTGTGCCTCCACTGTTTCTGAAAAAGGCAGTTCCGTCTGCGTCGCCGGCGTTGTCATGCGCTTAGGCGTGCGTCAGAAAGACCGGCAAGCCTTCCTTGCTTGTGTAAGTCGGCCGGTAGCGTTCGGTGTTATACATGCTGGCAATGTCCACTTTGCGCGGGCCAAGCTTCGGATCTGGAATCGGCACCATCGCAAACTTGCCGTCAGCGATCGCGGTCATCAACCCGAACTTGTTGCTCGTAATCGAATCGTAGGCCATCGTGCCAAACGTCGTGGCGACTAGATTGTCAAGGAAATCTGGCGCGCCCGAGCGCAAATCGTAAGTCAAATCGCTTACTACCGTCTCTGCCTTCGTACGCGCAATAATGGCATCGCTGAACGCCTCGGCCACGCTGAATTTATGCCGATGCCCAAACGCATCTTCCTCGCCATATTCCTTGATCTCGTAGCCTTTCCAACGCGCGCCTTCCGATAGGATCACTAACGCATAGTTACTCGGATTGGCCTTCTTGTCCGTCATGATCAGGCCTATCATTTTGTCCAAGTCGAACTCATACTCCGGAATGCCGCAGCGGATCGAAGTCACATACGCCGTGTACAGCGCCGTGTAGCCGGCATCGCGCCCGAACATGCGGAATATGCCAACCCGTTCATGCGAACCCACCGTCGTCCGCTGCCGCTGAATCGCGTCTAGCGCGCGTGATATGGCCGTTGAAAAGCCAATACAGTATTCGGTATTCCGCACGTCGTTGTCCATCGTCTTCGGAATCCCAACCACGTTGAAGCCCTTCGCGTTCAGCACGGCCGCGTAACTCAACGTATCATCGCCGCCAATCGCCACCAGCGAATCCAGTCCAAGCTTTTGGAGATTCGCCAGCACGCGCGGCGTCATATCGTAAGGCGGATTGGCCGGGTAATCCGCTTTGTTGATCCACTCCGGCAGCTTCTTCATCTTCGAAGGGTTCGTCCGGCTGGTGTGCAGAAACGTGCCGCCCGTCCGGTCAATGCGCCGCGTGTTTTCCCGCGTCAACGGCAGGATATAACGCTTCACGCTCTCCGGATCGTCGAAATTGAGATCCGTGAGCCCCTTCCAGCCCAAGCGAATGCCAGTCACATTGTGGCCGTCGGTTGTCGCCCGGTACACCACGCCCTTGATCACAACGTTCAGACCGGGAACATCGCCGCCGCCTGTCAAAATGCCAATATGATTACCGCCCATAAATCTCCTGGGTTTTGAGCAACTGCAAAACCATTTTATTTTAGCTTCACAGCTCTCACGAAAATCGGGGCGCTAAGAAACTTAAACCCACCAGGGCGCTGCAGGCTGTTCGCGGATGATGATCTCGTTGAGAAAATCAGCCGCTTTTGTGAGTCCTTCATCGGGCGACATCAATGTGTCTTCATGCTCAATCGAAAGCACGTAATCGTAGCCGAACATGCGCAGTGTGGAAATGAATTCCTTCCACCAACCGTACGGATGGCCATAACCGCACGCGCGGAAAATCCACGCGCGATTACGTTCATCGGTATACTTCTTCGTATCCAACACGCCCGTCATCGGAAGATTGGCGTCATAGATTTGCGTGTCTTTGGCATGTACGTGGAAGATCGCATCGCCCAACACGCGAACCGCCTTGATTGGATCGATGCCTTGCCAGAACATATGGCTTGGATCGTAATTGCAGCCTACGCTGTCGCCGGCAATTGCCCGCAGCTTCAGCATAGTCTCCGGGCTGTACACCACAAAGCCGGGATGCATTTCAATGGCGACCTTAACGCCATGATCCTTCGCGAACTTGCCGTGGGCCTGCCAAAACGGCGTGACTTTCTTTTCCCATTGCCAATCCAAAACGTCCAAGTATTCCGGCGGCCAGGGGCAAGTCACCCAGTTCGGGTATTTCGCGCTATCGCTATCGCCTGGACAGCCCGAGAAATCGATCACCACCGGCACACCCAGCTTCGCCGCCAGTTCAATTGTGCGTCGGCTCGTATCCGCATACGCCTTCGCCACAACCGAATCGGGATGCAGCGGATTGCCGTGCGAACTCAGCGCGCTGATCGTGAAGCCATGATCGTCCAGCTTCTTCTTGAACTCTTTCAGTTCGTTTGCGTTTTCAAGCATTGACAATTTGCAATGCGGATCGCCGGGATAATTGCCGGTGCCTAACTCAACTGTCGTGATATTCAGTTTCTTGAGCTTTTCGAGAACTTTTTCCAGCGGAAATTGTGACAACAACGGGGTGAAACAGCCTACTCTCATGTGCGAAAGATTATCACAGCCTTACTAGGTCAGCCACAGCTACGCCGAATCCGGGCAGCAGCGCCGATCAAGAACGTCTATTCCTTGGAGCACGCGAATGCCGTTGCTGGTGTGAACGAGAATCTCGCCATTCGCATGGTCCAGCAGCACACTTCCTGGCTGCCGGCACGCAGATAATCCAGCACCTTGCGCCCGACACCGATCGCCTTTTCGGAAGGGGAAAAACCTCGACTGCAGTAGCAGGCGCAAAAGGAACAGGGATCTTGTCCATGTCTATTTGTTTCAAGCGTTCGCCCAGAAAGATCGCGACGTCGGGTTGCCGAACTGTATCCTCTGCCAGCCGGCAATCGATCTCGCCAATCGCCTCGTTTGAAATAGGACCAGAGCAAATGCCCAAGTAGGTCTCGAATTGTTCCGTGTCTAGGAGTTGCACTCGGCAAAGGAACCAGTTCCCCATCAATCAACTCATAGTTCTCAGTCTCCGGAGTGTGCCCATCTGCACGAATTCTTCGATCGTAATCAGCGCTCTCATTTTAAGCGAATACACCGCCACGCCAGCCAGGCTACGGCCATAAAAAACCCTCCTAACGCTTTGTACTCCTCATTCCGCCGGTACAGCGGCCACGAAAAGCCGCTCTTCTTTCCCTCCCATTTCGCTAACGGCAAAAACCGCTGGATCCGCGCCGCGTATTGCGCGTAGTCCGGAAAAATCGCCCGCAAGTGTTGTTCTTCTAATTCAATCGCCGGCAGGTACACCAGTGCGAACACTGCGGCGAAGAGAAGCGCGAGCCAAACCTCCCGCGCCGCCACCACTAAGCCCGCCGCCGTAATCAATGTTCCCAAGTACAGCGGATTGCGTACATACGCGAACGGACCCGACGTCGCCAGTTCCTGATTCTTCGCCAGATGTCCGGCCGCCCAACCCCGCAACAGCAAACCTCCAATCGAAACGGGCACGCCCACTTCCATGGAAAAAACCGAAGGTCGCGATAACCAGGCAAACGTCACTAGCAGTACAAATCCCGCCGGCACCCGCAAGCGCTGCGCAAAATCGCCGTACTTCTTGGGAAACATCACGCGGGAACACGGGCGCGCCGGATGGAATTAAGCAACGCGGCCTTAACCTGCTCGACTCCTATGGCACCCATGCTGGCATCGATCTCTTCCCCCCGCTTGTAAGTGGTCATCGCATGAGACGCCCGTAGCACCGCCAACGGGCTATGGAAGGGGCCGTTTCGCGATGGATCTGTCGGCCCAAAAATCGCGACTCCGGGTTTGCCAAGCGCCGCAGCCAAATGCATCGGCCCGCTATCCACCCCCACAATCGCGGTCGCGCGGCGAGTCGCGTCGATCAATCCGGGCAGACCCGATTCGTGAATCCTGACGTGCATGTCCGCCAGTCTTTCTCCAACCCCGGGCGGGACATTCACCACCAGTGGCAAACCTTCCGTCTTGAGTGCCTGTGCCAGCAGCGCGTAGTTTTCGAGTGGCCACTGCTTGCTGGTCCAACCCGCGAAAGGACTCGCCAAAACGAATGCCCCCTTCGGCAGTTCCCCTTCCGCTCGGCCCGGCGGAATCCACGCTTGATCTGTCAACTCCGTTGCGCCCGCCGCCGCCGCCAGTTGCAGGTTGGTTTCAACCCGGTGCGGTCCAGCCGTCTTCACGCGCTGCGAATACAGCAGCGCCGCGAGCGACTCACGCGCTTGCGAACCATGCAGCCCTATCAGGCGACCCGGCCGCGCGGCACGGCCCACCAATGCCGATTGTATGAGGCCTTGTAAATCAATCGCCGTTTCCGGCTCGATCGCGCGCAGCGTCCGCCATGCCCGATACAAAGCCCCCTTCCCGCGTCGCTCGAACGGCACAATTTCATCAATATGCGGATTCCCTTCTAACATCTGCACCCACTTGGCAGCGATTACCCAAGTAATGCGCGCCTTCGGAAAAGATTGCCGCAAACTGGCGACCGCCGGCAGCGCATGTATGATATCGCCCATCGCGCCCAGCCGGATGACCAGAATCGATTCACTCATCGCTCAGTTCGCCCTTTGCCGCTCTGCGATAAACCGGACGAACTCAGCCGACCGCTTCCGCTCGCCTTCCTCATCGGCTAACATTTCCATCTGTGGATGCGCTGGCAACTCGTCTGCCTCGCCAATCACAACCAGCTGCACGCCACGCAGCGCAGCCATCAGTGCCGCGCGCGCTTCTACCGGCAGCAGACAATCCACCCCCGGCTCTACCACAATCAAAATCGAGCGCCCATCCTCATTTAGTTTCGCCACGCGCTCCGCCTGCGCCCGTGTCAGCGGATCGAACCGCCCCAGCAACGCAACCCACCGGCCCGTGCCGAGTCGCCCGTGTAAATCCTGCAACGGCACAATCTTCTCGCGCGTATCCAAATTTTCTACCTTCTCTCAATGCTTACGAGCGCATGCGCTGCTTCCACCACATCGATCACATCCACACGAGTCATGCAGCGATGATCGATAGGACATTCGCGTAACAGGCAGGGACTGCATTCCACTGGGTGACGCACCACCCGGCTCCGCTCGCCAGTCGGCCCAGTAGCTTCATCGTCGGTTGCTCCAAAAACCGCCACCGTCGGGACGCCCAACGCCGATGCCACATGCATCGCGCCCGAATCATTTGTCAAGAATAACTCGCAGCCAGCCGCCATTTCGATGAATTCATCCAGCGGAGTCTTGCCCGCAAAATTCTCGCACGCTACGCCCGCCGCGGCTACCAGATCGAGTACCGTCTGGCAAATGCCCACTTCGTCCTTCGAGCCGAACACCGCGACCTGCGCCCCTCGTTCGCGGGCAATCGTTACCGCCGCTTCTGCGAACCGTTCCGGCAACCAGCGCTTCGCGCCTCCATAAGCAGCACCTGGACTCACGCCAATCACGCGCCCGGTTCTACGCTTCGCTGTCAGCCGAATGGCCGATCCGACTCCGTAATCGGGAATCAACTTCGCGCGCTTCAGCAGTTCCAAATAGTAGAAGCGCTGATGGCGCGGAATTTCCCCGGCTATCGGAACTGCTATCGGATCTGTCAGCAGCCAGCCTCGCATATCCCGGTCGTAGCCAATGCGGATTGGTATCCTAGCCCAACGCGCCAGCACCGCCGCTTCAAACGCATTCTGCAGCAAAACCACGCAATCAAAATTACGCGCCCGCAGGTCCGCCGCCAGGCGCCGCTTCTCATTCAGACCGTTCCATCCGCGCGGCGCTTCGTAAGGAATCAGTTCATCGCAAAAACTTTCACGGCCCGCTTCGCGACAATACAGCCCGCCCACCCAAGGCCGCGCCAGGATAGAGATACGAGCCCCCGGTTGATGTTCCCGCAACGCCTGCAGCGCGGGCACCGACATCACAGCATCGCCTAGCCAGTTTGTGGCCCGCACCAATATCCTTTGAAAGCGCTCTTCCATTCAAGCCAAATTGGGACCGACCGCTCGGTCCTACACTACCAACATCTCAAACCATCGGACGTCTGAAGGCTGAGTGAACGCCGGCGCATCGTAAGAGCGCATCTCGTCAACGACTTGCCACAATAGCAATAAGGAGTTCCGCGTGACGATCACTCTTAGACCCGAGCACGAACGCCTAATCGCCCAAGCTATGCGCACGGGAGCCTCTCAGAATCCCGATGACGTCGTAGCCCACGCCCTAGATCTGCTCAACTCTGCGGACGAATTCTTGGCGGACGAACAGGGTGCGGTTGAGGCGAAGATTGAACGCGCCTTCGCGCAATTTGAGCGGGGCAAGTTTTTCTCCGCCGAAGAGTCTCGCGAGCGCGCTACCAGGTCTCGGCTGAGGCTCAGGACGACCTTGTCGGAATATGGCGCCGCATCGCCCAAAACAGTGTTGAACTCGCCGACCGAATTGAAGGTGAGTTCTATTCGCTGTTCGAATCGTTGGCGCGGATGCCGGGGTAAGGACATACTCGTAAAGCTCTCACAAAACGCCCCGTTCTCTTCTTTCCTCTTTATTCCTTCCTGATCGTCTACCAACCGGACGTAAAGCCGATACGCATTATGGCGGTCCTACGGGGCAGGCGCAACGTTAGACGGATTTTAAAAGATCGGCCCTAAACACCTCATTCATGCCGTAGCGCCACCATCGGGTCAATACGTGCCGCCCGCCACGCCGGCACAAACCCCGCCAGCATCGCCGCCGCCATCAAAATCGCCGCCGCTGCGCCCAATGTCCACGGGTCGTCCGGCTTCAGACCGAACAAGAAGGCTTTAAGAAACGCCGTGGTTTCCCATGTCGCCGCCAATCCAACCACGAGGCCCACTCCGCCGAGCAGCAGCACCTCTCGAAGCACCATCCATAAGATCCTCCGTTGGGCTGCTCCCAAGGCCATCCTGATCCCAATTTCGTTCGTCCTCCGGGTCACTGCATAGGCCATCGTTGCGTAGAGACCCACACAGGCCATCACCAGCGCCAACACTCCGAAACACGTGCAGAGATCGGCAAACGTTCGCTCCTCGACAATCGTTTCGTCTATTTGACGAGCCTGCGTCGTCACATCGGCAACCGGAACTCGCGGGCCTACTTCATGCACGATCCGGCGCACCGTATTCGCCAGGGCTAGAGGATCGCCGATCGTGCGAATCTCAAAGTACATTTGCTGCAGGGGCGCGCTCTTCCCTGCCTGTAGATACGAGATATAGACCACCGGTGGAATCTCATCCTTCAGCGAGCTATAGCGCGTTGTCCGTGCCACTCCTACAATCTCCATGTCGGTCTGAACTTTTTGGTGAAAACCAAAATGGCGTCCGATCGGCGACACGCCCGCAAGGTATTTCTTTGCAAAAACTTCGTTCACTACCGCCGCTCTTTGCGCTCCCTCCCGGTCGCGCTCGTCGATCGCCCGTCCCGACAGAATCGGAATCTGCATCGTCTCAAAGAATTTCGGCCCAACCTGCGTAATATCGGTGTCCATTTGTTTACCGTCCCCGCCCGCCAAACCGGGGATCGTGACGTTTGTGCTGCTGGTCCAGCCGGCCACCATTGGCATGTCCGTCATCGTTGCACTCCGCACGCCGGCAAGCGAACTAAAACGGCGTTGCAGTTCGTTATAGAAGTTCTTCAACGCGCTGTCTTGGTAACCAGCTTGGGTCGCGTCCACGCTAAAAACCAGCACATTGTCCCGATTAAATCCGATATTCACTGCATGCAGATTCGCCAGCGTGCGCACGAACAAGCCTGCCGCAGCAACCAACAGAAGTGACGTCGCAATTTGCGCCACCACTAAGATGTGGCTCAATCCAAAAGGAATTCCAGATCGCCGCTTACCCGCATGTGGGTTGCTCGCTCGCGTCTCCTTCAGTGCCGGGGTGATGTCCACCTTGGTTGCCTGAATCGCGGGCGCCAGTCCAAACAGAAATCCCGTTACCAGCGCAACCAGCAAAGTGAAAAGGAGTACGCGCCAGTCGAGTTCCGCTCCGAGCGTAAAATTGTCCCGGCCATTCGCCAAGAGCAGCGTAAGAAAACGAATTCCCAGTGCCCCCACGAATATCCCCAGCAAGCCTCCGAACAGTGAGAGCAAGATACTTTCCGTTAGAAGCTGTCGTATCACTCTCAGCCGTCCCGCTCCCAGGCTCAGGCGCACCGCCATTTCCCGACGGCGGCTGGTAGCCCGTGCCAGCAAAAGATTGGCCAGATTCGCGCAGGCAATCGCCAGAATCAGCGCCACCATGGTCATGAGGATATAGAGCGGCTTCGAATACTGGCGTCGCAACGAATCGACTCCCGACCCACCCTCCTGTAGCCAAAGCGTCGGCAGCGTCTTACGGTCTTTTTCATTCCGGGCCGTGCCGCTCACCCAGCTCTGAAACAGCCCTCCGAGATCCCTTTGCGCCTGCGCCAAACTCACGTCCGGCTTCAGTCTCCCCATGATTTCAATCCAATAGAAATGCCCGTCGATGAATCTGGCGCCCGCATCGTGATAAGGGTTGAGATCGATTAATCCAAGTTGGCGAATCGGAATGAACAGTTGCGGTGCGCTTTGCGGGTTAACGCCGAAAAATTCCGGAGCAGAAACCCCTGTGATCGTGAACGGCCTGCCGTTCACCAGGATTGACTTTCCGACAACGTCGGGGCTACCTGCAAAGCGCTTTTGCCAAAAGCTGTGGGTAATAGTAACCACCGGCACTGCGCCCGCCTTGTCGTCGTCAGGACCAATCAGCCTCCCAACTGCCGGCCCCACACCCAGCCCCCCGAAATAACCGCCCGTCACATACTGCCCTTCACTCAATTCGGCCTGTCCATTTACCACCAGATTGAGACGCCCCGCCCCTGCATACCCAAACAAACGGGAGAACGAGTGGTTATGATCGCGCAAGGATTCATAAGCCTGGTAAGGATAATTGGGGCTCGCCACGCTGCCCCCGGGTTCTTCGTAGGAGTTGCCGGAGTGACTGTTCACTACGGTAGATTCACCCTTCACTCGCCAATTCACAATCAGCAGTTGTTCTGGATGCTTCACTGGGAGCGCCCGGATCATAATCGCATCCATGAAACTGTAGATCGCTGTATTGGCGCCAATTCCCAGGGCCAGTGAAGCGACAGCCATACCGGTAAACAGCTTGTTGGCGCCCATCGTGCGCAGGCCATAATGAATGTCCTGCGCAAATTTTTCCCAAAACGTCCCTATCCACATGCCCCGGCTATCCTCCTTCAGTAACGTGACATTCCCAAATCTGCGCTTTGCGGCGTCCGCGCTGCCTTGCTCCTCTGCCTGCAACGCCAAGTGATGGCGCATCTCTTCATCCAACTCGCTCTCAAACCGGTCGCGGCGCGCGAACCATTGCAATCTCCGCCACAACTCTTTCATACCGGCTGAATCACCCTTCCGATAGCGGCCATGACTCGTTCGAACTCGCGCAGCTCGCGGCTGAGTTGTTTTCGCCCTTCCGCGGTTAGCTTGTAGTAGCGGGCGCGCCGGTTGTTTTCCGATTGTTGCCACTCCCCCACCACCCAGCCCTTGATCAGCATCCGCTGTAGCGCTGGGTAGAGTGACCCCTCTTCGACCTGCAACACCTCCTCCGAGGTCTGCTGGATGTACTGGGCAATTCCATAGCCGTGCATCGACCCCAAACGCGCCAGCGTCTTCAGGATTAACATGTACAAGGTGCCGGGAGGGATCTCGGATTTTTCTTCCATAGCAAGACTATACAACAGGCAGCCTATGCAAGAAACATTCGCCCATTATGCAAAAATGGCGAAGGCAAATGCCGATGCGCCAACATGCTGGAATCTCCGTGAAATCGTCAACGAATTTTGAAGAGGAACTCCTTCGAGTCATCGCCGACCGCCTATTCGTCTTTGACATGGATGGCACCCTCCTGATTAGGACCACGGCCTGTGTTGAAGTCGCCAAGGTGTTAGGCACCCTCGACCATCTTCATGTCCTCGAGCAGAAGTTCGCCGCCGGCGAAATGGACGCATTTTCTTTCGCCCAAGGTATCGGTGCGCTATGGGGGAGGGTGGACGAACAAGTAGTTCGGACCGCGTTTGAAGACACGCCAAAGCTAGCCAACATAAAAGAAGTTACGACTCTTATACACAAAGCGGGAGGCAAGTCCTGCCTGATCACCATGTCGCCCGATTTCTATGCCAATTTGTTCTATGAATATGGATTTGATTTCATAGAAGCCTCCCAATTTCCCAGCAGCCTAAATGAGGAGATAAAGCGCGAACACATTCTCAATCCCACGGATAAAGCGACTCTGGTCGAGCGGCGCTGCCATCAACTCGGTTTTAACTTAAAGCAATGCGTCGCGTTCGGCGACTCCATGTCCGACTACCACTTGTTCAAAGAACTGGAGCACACTGTTTCGATTAATGGCGACCCGACACTAAGAGAGTTAGCCCGCCATCATTATGAGGGCTCGGATCTACTCACCGCGTTTATCTCTATTTGCGACGCGCTATTGTTGGGGCAGTAAGTTCTAACGCCCTCAATATCATTGTTATGGGTTTCGCAATTTCGCGATAATCGCTTCCGAATCGTAGACGCAACCGCCCCAAATCCCCCCGCTTGCCTGCTGCAAGGCAGCCCATAAGCGCGTGTCGTCGGGCAAGTTCGGATCGGCGCGCAAATCGGCGCGCATCGGACGTGCCGCGAAACTCTCCGCGGTGTCTCCGACGAAGTTGACAGTTCCCTCCAGCTTGTTGCGGTCGATGACAATTTCAATGAGGTCGCCGTCTCGCACTTTGCCGATGGGCCCATGCGCCAGCGCCTCGGGAGAAACATGGCCAATGCAAGCGCCGGTGGAAACGCCGCTAAAACGCGCATCGGTTATAACTGCTACGTGCTTGCCAAACGGCAGAAACTTCAACGCGGACGTGATTTGGTACGTCTCCTCCATGCCCGAACCCAGTGGGCCGCGGCAAATGAGCACCAGCACGTCGCCTTCTTTGATGCGATCTTCTTTAATCGCCGCAATCGCGTCTTTCTCGGTGAGAAACACCTTCGCAGGGCCGCGCTTGCGGTAGACGCCATCGGGATCGACGACAGACGGATCAATCGCGGTTGCTTTGACCACGGAACCTTCAGGCGCAAGGTTGCCACTGGGAAAGCACACGGTGGAGGTCAATCCGCGCTGGCGCGCGTTTGCCGGGGCAAGAATGACATCGTGCGCATCGATTTTGTCCAAAGCTTGTAATTTTGAGCGCAGTTGCATGCGCCGCTCCGATTGCTCCCACCAATCGAGCGACTGATCCAGCGTTTCGCCTGACACCGTCAACGCTTTGGTATTCAGCAAGCCAGCGCGCCGCAGATGCAGCATCACTTCGGGCACACCCCCGGCCAGAAAGACCTGCACTGTGGGGTGGTTGCGCGGACCATTGGGTAAGGCATCCACTAAACGCGGAACAGAACGGTTGATGCGGCTCCAATCGGCAACCGTGGGCCGCTTCAATCCCGCCGCGTGCGCGATGGCGGGAACATGCAGCAGCAGATTCGTGGAACCGCCAAAAGCAGCATGGATCACCATGGCGTTTTCAAGCGCGGCAGGCGTGAGTAGATCGCGTATCTTCAAACCTACTTGCACCAGACGCAAGGCCGCGCGCGCCGAACGCCGCGCCATGTCGAGCCAGATTGGCTGCCCCGAGGGCGCCAGCGCCGCATGCGGTAGAGTTAACCCCAACGCTTCTCCGACAACCTGCGCGGTCGCGGCCGTCCCTAGAAATTGGCAGCCGCCGCCGGGTGACGCGCAGGCGCGGCATCCTTCCAGCGCGGCTTGCACCAACGTAATTTTGCCGTGCGCAAAACGCGCGCCGATGCTTTGCACCTTACCGGCATCTTCACCCTGTTCGGGCATCAAAGTAACGCCGCCGGGAATCAATACGCACGGTAAATCGTGCATGCCCGCCAGCGCCATCATCATGGCGGGCAATCCTTTATCACAAGTGGCGACGCCGATCACCGCATGCCGGGTGGGCAGCGAACGAATCAAGCGTCGCAAGACGATGGCCGCGTCATTGCGAAACGGCAGCGAATCGAACATGCCGACGGTGCCTTGCGTGCGGCCGTCGCAGGGGTCGGTGCAAGCGCCGGCGAAAGGAATGGCTCGCAGCGTTTTCAACTCGCGCGCCGCTTCAGCCACCAGCAAGCCAACTTCCCAATGCCCGGTGTGGTAACCAAGCGCAATAGGCGTTCCATCGGGCGCGCGCACGCCGCCATGCGTGCTTAAAATCAACACTTGCTTGCCGCCCAACGCCGCCGCTTCCCAGCCCATACCCGCGTTTTGCGTAAGCCCGAACAAATTACCGGACGGCTGCTCCAGCAGCATTTCCTCGCTTACCGGCAACGCTCCCGGCGGGCCGGTGGCATGAGTCTTCACATCGAAAATGCCGGCGTCGCCCGAATCGAAAATGCTCTGTGAATTCATAACCATTCCGCTACACTCAAGTTTTCATATCCATGCCGAACAGCGTCACCGCAATTTTCCCTGGCTCGTTCGATCCACCCACGAACGGGCATCTGGATCTCATCACGCGCGGCGCGCGGCTGGTCAACCACCTCATAGTAGCGATCTTGCAGAACACCCAAAAGCAGCCGCTCTTTACAACCACCGAGCGCGCGGAGATGCTGCGGGAAATCAGCGCGCATTTGCCGAACGTGGAGATCGATTTTTTCGACGGTCTGCTGGTCGATTATGCCGCTCGACGGCACGCCCAAACGATCCTGCGCGGCATGCGCGCCGTTTCCGACTACGAAACCGAACTGCAAATGGCGCTGCTGAACCGCCGCATGCGGCCTCAGATTGAAACTGTGTTTCTGATGGCCAGCGCGGAATACTCGTTCCTCAGTTCGCGCATGGTCAAAGAGATCATCACGCTGGGTGGCGACGCAAGCAGTTTCGTGCCCGAACCAGTCATGCGCCGTTTGCAAACGAAGTTTCCCGCCGCCAATAAAAGGTAAATTAGAAGGTAACATTTATGCAAGCAACCGCAGAACTCGCAGAACGCATTTCCACAATCAGCGTCTCTTCCACGATGAAGGTGGCCGCGGATGCCGAACGCCTCCGCAAAGAAGGTGCGGACATTGTCGATTTCGGCGCGGGCGAGCCCGATTTCCCTACCCCGAATAACATTAAACAGGCCGCCATCAAAGCGCTGAACGCCAACTTCACGAAATACACCAATACGGGCGGCACGCTGGAATTGCGCGAGGCCATATGCGAGCGGCACCAAAAGGATTTCGGCACGAACTACGCGCCAGCCACTGAATGCATGGTGACTGTAGGCGGAAAGCACGCCATCTTCAACCTGACGCAGGCGCTTATCAATCCGGGCGATGAAGTGATCATTCCAGTGCCGTATTGGGTCACTTACAAGGATGTCGTGAATTATGCGGGCGGCGTATGCGTCTTTGTCGAGACTGACGAAAGCAGCGGATTCGAAGTCAGCGCCCGATTGATTGAGAAGCACCTGACGCCGAAGACGAAACTCCTCATCATCAATTCGCCCTGCAATCCCAGCGGCGGAGTTTTATCAAAGGAAGAATTTCGCGCAATTTATGACCTAACCTCCAAGCGCGAGATTTTGCTGATGACCGACGAATGCTACTGCCAGTTCGTCTACGATGCCGCGCCGTTCTCGATCGCGGCCACGCCCGGCGCGAAAGAGAATGTGGTGGTGGCAGGCTCGCTTTCCAAAACTTACGCCATGACGGGTTGGCGCATCGGCTTCGCGCTGGCGCCCGCGCCGATTATCGGCGCCATGATGAAGTTGCAGAGTCACAGCACGTCGAATCCAACCTCGATTGCGCAGAAGGCCGCAGTGGAAGCCATGCGTGGCCCGCAGGATTCTGTTCCTGCGATGCTGGCCGAGTATCGCAAGCGCCGCGATTTTGTGATCGGGCGGCTGCGCGAGATTCCCGGCGTCTCTATTGTCATGCCCAAAGGTGCGTTCTACGCCTACCCGAATATCAGCGTTGCGTTCAAGGGCGGGAAGGTTAAGAACTCGCTCGATTTTGCCAATCAATTATTGGCGACTGCCGGCGTCGCTGTTGTTCCGGGCGAGGCGTTTGGGACGAATGAGCATGTGCGGATTTCGTACGCCACGTCAATGACTGAATTAGAGCGCGGATTAGAACGTTTGCACAAGTTTATTGACAGTGTGCGCGGCTGAGGGCGGAACCTCGGCCCACCACCGGCTCGGAGCCGAGAGCGTCAGCGACCTAGTTTGGCCTCCCGGACATCGGCACTCCCTTCAAAAACACGGCCATCCAGCGGCCCACCCATGATAAAGGAGACACCCTGCACAATCCAATCCGCGAGTGTCAACGAGCGGTACCCGATGCCCACATGCAGTGTTTTTCAAGGGAGCGCTACATGAATCAACAAACCTGGACGCGGGATCATATACACCCCCGCGCTTGATCGCCAGCGAAGCCGGAACAAAGAGAATCGCGACCGGCATCTCGCGGATATGGCGGCTCGTGTCTCCAAAGAAACGACCCCAGCTGAGCAGGTCCGGCCCCATCGTAACTGGCAGCCTTGTGGATAGTTCACGATTCCAACATTCCCATTCGCGGCCAATTCTGCACCCGATGAGAACCGCGATCTCCAGTTTCCGCTCACGTGGAACGGTAGCAGGCGCGAAAATTCGGACGCTGACGGCTTCGCCTTCCTGGACACGGCATCCCAGAAGGGCTTCTATAACAGCTTTTTGGTCGGGAGAAAGACCGGAAGTCCAAGACTTCTTCAAGCTACGAGTAGCGAACAATATAGAAATGCGGCGCGCCGACCGGCTCTTTCAAGTTGTTCAACACCTCCGCGGGCGGCGGCTAACAACTGCCGCTCAACTTGCCCAGTGGCTCGAAGTCTCCGAACGGACTGTCTATCGCGACATCAGCGATCTTTCGCGCTCGGGCGTTCCCGTTGAAGGCGAAGCAGGGTTTGGCTATCGCATTTTGCGCGGCTTTGAAGTGCCACCGCTGATGTTCACGCTCGACGAAGTAGCAGCTCTCGTCATCGGGGCGCGAATCGTCGAGAGTTGGGGAGGGCCTGTGTTGGCCAAGGCAAGCCGCTCGGCCATCGAAAAGATCGCTATGGCCTTGCCTTCGTCGCGGCTGGCCGAGATCGAAAGCACAAACCTGTTCGCTCCCGGCTTTCATCTCGATCCCAAAACGGGAGCTGCCTTGGAACTGATGCGCGGCGCGATTCTCAAACAACGCAAGCTGCTGCTGACTTACTCTGACGCCGGCGGCCGCACGTCGGAGCGTAAACTGCGCCCGCTCGCGCTGAATTTTTGGGGGACTGCCTGGACGCTCACTGCATGGTGCGAATCGAAGAACGATTTCCGCAACTTCCGCCTCGACCGCTGCCGCAAAGTGGACGTCACTTCCGAAGAGTTCCGGCCTGAGACGGGCAAGACGTTGGCCGATTTCTTAAGGAGAATGGAAGCCGCCGGTTGAGCGGGACCCCGCTACTCTCCCAGCGTATAGCTCATGCCAAAGCGCCCAATTTCGATCAATGATTTATCGCCCGGAGGCGATATCTTAAATGACTCGATTCTGCCGCTGCGGCTCAGGCGGTGCGCCTCAACCGTGCCTAATAACTGGCCGGCATGCGCATCGTACAACTTCACTTCCAGCGCGTTGTCGTCCTTTTTCTTCCAGCCGAACACATACTCGCCCGGCTTGAGCGAGATATCGCCAATTTTCATGTCGCTTTGCACAATCAGGAAATTGGAATACTTGCCTTCAGCAGCGTAACCGGCGGTGATCAGCACCACGCCCGCAATAAACTTGCCCTTGCCGTCGGAGATGCCGGAGGCAGTCCGAAATTCCGTTTCAATCCGCTCCTTTTCAACTGGGGCGCGCGCCGGAATTAAAGCCTTTAGTTCGGTTTCCGTAGCCTGCCGCCATGCAGCCATTCCGAAGGAAGAACTAACAAGGGCCAGCAGAACAAGCCGCGAAAGAGTTTGCATAAGGTTAGCTTAAATGAACAAGCCCGCGCTGAATGGCGCTGGTGGCCGCCTGTGTCCGGTCCGTCACACCCATTTTGCTCAAGATGCTATTGATGTGGGTCTTCACGGTTGCTTCTGAAATCGACAAGCTTCCGCCAATTTCTTTGTTGCTCTGGCCGCGCACAATCAGCCCAAGCACTTCCAGTTCGCGCGCGGTCAACTCGTGGCCGCCCATGCGGCTAGCCAAACGTTCCGCCACCACGGGGGGAATCCGCGTCTTGCCCGCATGCACCGCACGGATGGCGTCAAGCAATTCATCCCCAAACATACCTTTCAATAGATAGCCGCGCGCGCCGGCTTGCAAGGCGCGGTAAATGTCCTCGTCGCCATCGAAAGTGGTGAGCACAATGATGCGCGCGGCTGGAAACTCCGCCCTGATTTTCGCCACTGCTTCCGCTCCGCCCAAATGGGGTAGGCGAAGATCCATGAGAGTTACATCCGGCTGATGTTTTCGGAACAAGTCAACACCCGCCTCGCCGTCGGACGCTTCAGCCACCACTTCCATATCCGGCACTGTATTGAGCAGCGCGATAAGTCCTTGGCGGACGATGTGGTGATCTTCCACCACCAAAAGCTTAATCGGCCCGCTCATGGCACCATCTTCTCAATATCGATCTCGGTGCCTTCACCCGGGCGGCTCTTGACCTTTAACTCCGCGCCTATCTGGGCCGCGCGCTCGCGCATCCCGCGCAATCCGAAATGTCCTTCCGGGCCGGATGAATTCGCTGCGCCCTCAAAGCCGCGGCCATCATCGGCAATGGTCATGCGCACCTTCTTGCGGTCGTAAGCTAGATCGATCTTCACCGCGTTGGCATGCGCGTGGCGAACTACATTCGTGACGGCTTCCTGGCCGATCTTGAATAGCTCGCTTTCGATGTTTTCCGGCAGCGCGCGATAGCTGCCCAGAACCTGGAATTGCACTTTCAATCCCGACCGCTGCGTAATCTCGGAAGCCATTTTCGATAGACGCGCCCGAAAATCATCAACCTCCGAACCCTCCGACCGCAATTGCCAGATCGACCGGCGTGCTTCATTCAAGCTGCTTTGGACCATCTCGCGGGCTTGCCGCACCAGTTCTTTTACCCCGTCGGGTGCATTGTCCAGCTTGCGGCCCAGGAGTTCCAATTGCAAAGAAACCGCCACGAAGCCTTGCGCCAGGGTATCGTGAATTTCGCGTGCAATGCGGTTCCGTTCGGCTAACACCGCATTGAATTGCGCTTCCACCTGGCGCACCCGCCAGCGATAGAAGGCGTAAACGGAAAACGCCAGCGCGCTCACCAGCAGCAAATAGAAGCAGACGGTTTGATAAAAGCGCGGCAGCAAGCGAAACGTGATGGCGGCTTCTTTTCCATTCCAATCGCCGTCGTTCGCCCGAGCGGTCACCAGAAAGCGGTATTCTCGCGGCGGCAAACTCGTGTAATAAGCGGTGCGCCGGGTGCCGGCTTCCACCCAATCGCGATCAAATCCTTCCAAGCGGTAGCGGAAGCGCACTCGTTGCGGCGCTGCGAAGCTGATGCCGGTGTATTCAAACGAGAGCCTCTCATGTCCGGGCGGAATGTCTTTCTGCAAACCCAAATTAAGCATTTGGTCGTCCACGGCAATGGATTCGATCACTACCGGCGGCGCTTTGCCATTCGCCAAAGCGGCGCGGCTAGCAATGGTGGATATGCCGTGCAGCGTCGCGAACCACAAGGCGCCATCTTGCGAACGCCAAGCGGAAGGGTGGCCGCCTTCGCTGCACTCGTTCACGCGCATGCCGTCGGCTGTGCCGTATTGGGCGATAGCCAGCGCGCCATGGTCACGCGCTTCCAACTCCGCTTTTGCCACGCGATAGATCCCGGTCTTCGACGTCAGCCACAGGAATGGCCCGTCCTCCACAATCGCGTAGATGGATGAGGGTAAGCCCAAACGGGCAGGATACCGGACTAACTTGCCGTTCTGCATCCGGCCCAGACCACCGTCTTCGGTACCGACCCACAAATTGCCCGCCGTATCCTCATGCAGCGCCGTGATCACGCTGCCGCTTAAACCATCTTGCCCGGTAAACGTTTGAAAGCGCCCGTCTTTTAGCCGCGTCAAACCGTGCAAAGTACCAATCCAAAGAGCCCCGTTTTTAGCGCGCGTCAGTGCGCCCACCAGGTCGCTTGCCAGACCATCAGCCGCTGTATAGGTGCGAAAGCGCCCATCCTTCCAAACGGTCAATCCGCGGCGCGTGCCGATCCAAACAGCACCATCGGCATCGGTGTGAAGCGAGCGCACCAGATCGTCCGGTAAGCCGTCCGCCGTGGTCAGTAGTGACACCTTTCCTTCATGCAGAACGTTCAATCCGTCTTGCGTCCCCACCAGCAAGTCTCCAGCAGCCGTTTCGCCGAGTGCGAAAACCAGATTGCTTGAGAGACCGTTTGCCACTGTGAAGCCAGCCATTCGGCCGGCATCCATTTTCGTGAGTCCGCCATTGGTGCCAAACCATATGGCGCCTCGACGATCCTGGTAGACGCAGCGCACCAGGTCGTCCGTCAACCCTTCTTTCACCGTGTAGGTGGTGATCGTCGGGTCGCGCAGCACCGTCACGCCGTCGGATTCAGTACCAAACCACATGTCGCCTTCGCTGTCTTCGAACATGCATAAAATGAGATCGGTGGCTAAGGGATCGGTGGCGGAAAGAGTCTCAACCTTGCCTTTCACGATCCGTTTAACACCGCGATTCGCGATCCATAATGCCCCCTGTCTGTCTTGCAAAGTCGCGCCTGTGTTGCCCTCAATCGTTTCCTTGCTTTCACGTACTTCAAATCGTCCCTTCCGATACGCGGCCACGCCGCTCGCGGTGACCACCCATAACTGCCCCGCGCCGTCTTCGTAAACCGACCAGATGCTATTGCTGGGAAGGCCTTGCTCGCGGGTGAACAGAGACGCTCCGCCGGTCTCGAAAACGCTGAGCCCATCCGCCGTCCCAACCCAGAGCGCGTGCCGGCTATCTTCGCATAACGCCCGTATATTGTTGCTATGCAGCGCGCGCGTATTTTGAGAATCGAAGACGCTGAACTTCAGGCCATCAAAGCGTACCAGCCCGCCTTCCGTCGCCAACCACAAATAACCATCATGTGTTTGAACTATGGCGTGGACCGTGTTTTGCGGAAGGCCGCTTTCCGTTTGCCAGTTTTGACGCTGGAAGCTGCTGAGCGGCTTTGCCGGATCCAGGGCGTTCAGCGGCCAAGCTCCGACCGCTGCCCAGGCCAGCCCGAAGAGAAACCAACGCATTGACACGATTCCACCATACGAAACGTCTAAATTATTAGTAGAGTAGAGAGAAACCATGTACGAATACCAGCAACAATCGTCGGGCCTGCAGAAGCTCACCGGCACTATACCGCTCACGGCCCAACAGGCTGCCGTGATCAAGCAGACTTATATTCTTTTTGGCGTCAGCATTTTTTGCGCACTGGCCGGGGGCTATATCGGAGCTACTTCGGAAACATTGGCCCAGTTCTTTTCTGGCCGGCTCGGATGGATTGTAGCCATACTCATTTTGAACATTGTGCCGCGCATTGCCATCGCCGTGCGCGACAATCCTGTTCTAGGCGTGACTGCGCTGGTGGCCGATGGCTTTCTCGCCGGCATCGCGCTCTCGCCGCTGCTCTGGGTGGCGCGTACGGTCAATCCGCAACTCATTCTGGTCGCGCTGGCCGTTTCCGGTTGCGTCTTCATCGGCGTTACCGCTTATGTGATGATGTCCGGCCGCTCTTTTTCGGCGCCGCGCGGCTTGATGGCGGGGCTGTTTTTTTCTACCATCGCAATCGTGCTGCTGAATAGCTTTCTGCATATTGGCCTGCTCGGTATTTTGATCAGCTTGGCCATTGGCGCACTGGGTGTTTGTACGTTGGTCTATTCCACCAGCAGCGTGCTGCGCTCTTCGGCTGGCGATAGTCCTATCCCAGGCGCGTTGAGCTTATTCGCCGGCATGTTCAACGTCTTTGTGGCCACGCTGAATATCGTGCTCCGCTTGATGGGCGGTGGGCGAAGAAGCTAATACGGCTTAGCGCCAATCCGTGACGGGCTCCAGCACCGCAACCGTCTTATCGCGCTCGGTCCAACTGCCGCTTACGTAATCGCGGTTCATGTGCGCAATCACGCCAAGCGGAATCGCTTTCGGACACACCCCGGTACACTCGCCAATATTTGTGCAGCCGCCAAAGCCTTCCGCGTTCATTTGCGTGACCATGCGCAGCGCGCGCAGGTTGCGTTCCGGCACGCCTTGCGGCAGAACACCAAGATGGGTAATTTTGGCCCCGGTAAAGAGGGCGGCCGACGCATTCGGGCAAGCGGCTACGCAGGCCCCGCAGCCGATGCACGAGGCGGCGTCCATCGCTTCATCGGCCGCTTCTTTCGAAATCGGGATAGCGTTGCCGTCAGGCGCGCTGCCGGTGGAGACCGAAACATAGCCGCCCGCTGCCACGATCCGATCAAGCGCCCGGCGGTCGACAATCAAATCTTTAATAAGCGGAAACGCTTTGGCGCGCCAGGGCTCGATCACCAGTTCCTGACCATCTTTGAAGTGCCGCATGGTGAGCTGGCAAACGGTGGTAGCGGCTGACGGACCGTGCGCCACCCCGTTGATCATAAAGCCGCAAGAGCCGCAGATTCCTTCGCGGCAATCGTGTTCGAAGGCTACCGGTTCTTCGCCCTGCTCGATCAAACCTTCATTCAACACGTCCAGGCATTCGAGCATCGACATATCCGGATTCGCATCTACTTGATACACCGCAAATTTGCCGCGCTCGCTCGGGCTCTTCTGCCGCCAGACCTTCAATTTAACCTGCATCTACTTGTAACTCCTCTGGCTGGGATGGACATACTCGAACTCGAGCGGTTCCCGTGACAGCTCCGGAAAATTGCCATAACCCCGATAGCCCCACGCCGCCACGTAGGAATAACCATCGTCATCGCGCAACGCTTCGCCTTCGGGCGTCTGATACTCCTCGCGAAAATGGCCGCCGCACGATTCGTTTCTTTCGCGCGCGTCAATGCACATCAACTCAGCCAGTTCAAAGAAATCGGCTACGCGCCCCGCCTTCTCCAAACTTTGATTCAAATCCTCAGCACTGCCGGGGACATTCAGATTCGTCCAGAATTCGTCACGCAATTGGCGTATTTTGCTGATAGCCGCCGTCAATCCTTCGGCGGTGCGCGACATGCCGCACTCCTCCCAAACAATTTTGCCGAGCGCCTTATGAAACGAATCCACCGTGCGTTTGCCCTTGATGGCAAGCAGCTTTTCGACCAGTTGTTCGGTGCACTTGACGGCGTTGCGCACATCGGGGTGCGAGTCGGCCACCGGGCCAAGCTTGCTCGTGGCTAAATAATTACCGACCGTATAAGGCACGATAAAGTAACCGTCGCTCAATCCTTGCATCAGCGCGCTGGCGCCCAACCGGTTTGCGCCATGATCGGAAAAATTCGCTTCGCCAATCACAAACAAGCCCGGAATGGTGCTTTGCAGATTGTAATCAACCCACAGGCCGCCCATTGTGTAATGGATAGCCGGATAGATACGCATCGGCACTTTGTAAGGATCTTCATCGGTGATGCGCTGATACATCTCGAAGAGATTGCCATAGCGCTCTTCGATGACGTGTTTGCCCAGGCGGGCGATGGATTCGGAGAAATCGAGATACACCCCAAGCCCGGTTTCACCTACGCCGCGCCCTTCATCACAAACGGCCTTGGCGTTGCGCGAAGCCACGTCGCGCGGAACCAAATTGCCGAAACTCGGATAACGCCGCTCGAGAAAATAGTCGCGCTCGGCTTCGGGAATCTGGTCGGCTGAACGCTTATCGCCCGCTTTGCGCGGCACCCAAATCCGGCCATCGTTGCGCAGCGATTCGCTCATAAGCGTGAGCTTCGATTGGTAATCGCCCGACACCGGAATGCACGTTGGGTGAATTTGCGTGAAGCACGGATTAGCGAAGAGCGCGCCGCGTTTGTGCGCGCGCCAAATGGCCGTCGCGTTCGAACCCTTGGCGTTAGTGGAAAGATAGTAAACGTTGCCGTAGCCCCCGGTGCCCAAAATAACCGCATGCGCCAGGTGAGTTTCAATTTTTCCGCTGACCAGGTTGCGGGCGACGATGCCGCGCGCTACGCCATCCACCACAATGAGGTCGAGCATCTCCATGCGTGCAAACATCTTCACGGAGCCTGCTTCCACTTGGCGCTCCAAAGCCTGATAGGCGCCGAGTAAAAGTTGCTGGCCGGTTTGACCGCGCGCATAGAACGTCCGCGAAACCTGTGCCCCGCCGAACGAACGATTGGAAAGCGTGCCGCCATATTCGCGCGCGAACGGCACCCCTTGGGCGACACACTGATCGATAATGTTGACGCTAATCTGCGCCAGTCGATAGACGTTCGCTTCGCGGGCGCGGAAATCCCCGCCCTTGACGGTGTCATAGAACAACCGGTAGACGCTATCACCGTCGTTCTGATAGTTCTTGGCGGCGTTAATGCCCCCTTGGGCGGCAATGGAATGGGCGCGCCGGGGCGAATCTTGGAAACAGAAACAGCTTACGTTATAGCCGAGTTCCCCCAAGCTCGCAGCCGCCGATGCGCCCGCTAACCCCGATCCCACCACAATCACCGAAAACTTGCGCTTATTGGCTGGATTGACCAGCTTTAGATCAAAGCGCGCGCTATCCCACTTCTTTTCGATCGGACCTGCTGGAATGTGTGAGTTGAGTTCCATTATTTGACCAGACCTGCCAGGACGCTAATGGGTATTGAAATGAACCCGAGCACGATGAGAAGCGCCATCGCCGCCGCTAGTTTTTTGATGACCGGCGTGTGCCGCGGATGGTTAAAACCAAGCGACTGCACAAAACTCCAAGCGCCATGCCGGATGTGCAGGCCCAGCAGAATCATGGAAAAGATGTACCAGGCCGAAACATACCAGACACTGAAACCGGAAACCATGTTCTGGTAAATGTCGCCTTCTACAAAAGTTGCACCCGGATGAACGACGCCTACGGTGAAGTGCAGCAAGTGATACACGATGAAGCAAAAAAGGATGGGGCCGCTCCAATACATGGTGCGTGAGGCGTAAGTGGAGACCGTGTTCTTTCTGCGAGCATAGCCCTTGGGGCGCGCCGCATTATTGCGCAGCGCGAGACCGATACTGGCCCAAATGTGCAGGCAGACGGCGCCAAGCAGGGTTAGGCGCACGGCCCAAAGCAGTTCCGGAATGCTTTTCAGAAAGTGCCCATACGCGTTGATCTTGGCCGGGCCTTCATACACTTGCAGATTGCCCAGCATGTGGCCAATGACGAAGGCAAAGAGAATCATGCCCGTGACGGCCATGACGACTTTCTTGCCATTGGTGGAGGCCAGAAAGCGCGCGGGCCGCTCCTGGCGGATGCCGATGACGGTGGTAGCCATAAATTTTCGAGGAGAATAGAGAACCTACAACCTAGAATAACGGACGCTTGCGCTCGTAGGGCGGCCATTCCTGGCAGCCAGGCGGCTTTCGAGCCGCCTCCGATTGACTCCCATATGGGAAAACGTTATCGACTGCCCCGCGCGTTCGGCGGCTAACTGGGCGCATTCAGCGCACAAGTAATTCGCCAGCGTTCATTTGTGATGTTCGATGCTATCGAAATACTTGATAATTCCTTCTCCGAGTGCTTTAATCACCGACGCCGCGATCCCGCCTTTAATCGCCCAGCCGATAACAGGGAAAAAGGTCAACCCTTCCATTGCCAGCTTGGACCCCAAACCCACCGTGCCCATGAAGCCGGCGGCGCCGACAACAGCCGTTGCGTCTTCTTTGGAGAAGTGAGTTCCGCGGTAGATGCGGCCAATGTGCAGCACCATCGTCGTTTCGAGCGTGAAGAGGGCTATCGTCGAGCCGCCCGGAATGATCGCAGCTGCGGCGACACCTCCGCCTGTCACGGCATAGCCGTTGACCCACTTTCTCGCCCTCGCCTTTTTCTCCTCAGGGCTAATTTCCTCTGTCGAGGAGGCTGTGGCCGCGACAGTAGAACCATTGGGAACTGTTCCGCTCTTCCGGTTTGCGGAATCTTCAGTCGGACTGCCACAAATTCCACAAAAAGCGTAAACTTCCTTTTCGATGGCCGATCCGCATTTTACGCAATAAGGCATTTCATTTGTCTCCAAGCAAGTGAATCACCGATGTCAGACGGTTCGTTGGCTCGTTGTTCTCTAAAACGATATGCGCAAAATGGGCTGCACTTCGCCCAAAAAAATTTGTCGGTCCGGAAAACAGCCCGCTATACCGTACAGCCTCCAGCCGATCCTCACGGCGTCCATGTCATTCCGAAAAGCCGGCAAACCTTTCTATGCGGCTCGGAGCTTTACTGCGCGCGGCCCGACAAGGGTTATAGCCTCACTGATTGCGTTTTGGTGCGGACTATCAGCAGGGAAGGGCCGACCGACGCTCTGAAAAACGACCGCCATTTCGAATAGGAGGGCTTCCGAGCCCGTTTTGTTCCTACCACGGGGTAGGACGCCATCCCCTCCGTTCACAATCTGAAAATACGAATCATCTATGATCGGAAGCCTGGACACCCCCCAGCAATGAAAATAGGTAGGATCATCCTATCCCAAAAGCGGCTCACGACTGCAACTCTGTAAATCGTTGATTCGGCGGGGTCGCGTTTGTATTTTCGTGAGAACCCACCAAGTTCGTTTCGTAAAGGCGCTTGCGCGCGCCCATTCTGTCTTCTAGATTCTGGATTCTATCTTCTTCATTTCCCCGTTCACAAACAATTTTTCCAAAAATTTTATTTCTCTCACAATCAATCACTTACCCGCAATTTTTTGAAAACCCCGAACGCCGCCGCTTCACACTCAGCTCAGAAAGCAAATGCGCGACTCCGAATTTCTCGACGATTCTCCCACTGCCGACGAGCAGTGGGAGTCCACTCCACCCGAACTCGAAAAACGCAACTGCGGCCGCACCGGCCCCACTTCGCCCGAGGGCCGCGCCACCTCCTCCAGAAATTCCATCAAACACGGCTCCTGCTCGCAAACCCTCATCCTGCCCCACGAGTCCGAGGAATCCTGGCTTCTCCTCCTCAATCGCTGGCTCCAGACCTATCAACCTCCGGAAGACTCCCTCCTACATGATTTCGTCCTCAAAACCGCCCAGGCCGAGTGGTACCGCATGCGTGCCCAGCGCAACTTAGACTGCCATGAATGCTCGCAAGCAGGCCTCTCGCCCGCCCGTTGGACCCCAGAGTACATCAAGAAGCACGACCTCCTCCTTCGCTACAGAACCACCGCCGAACGTTCCTTTCAACGCACCTTTGGCCTCCTCGAGCAGTTCCGCAAACTCCACCCCACAGTCGAAAATCGCCCCGCTGCCCCCGCTGAACCCGCAGACGGCTCAGCCGCCTCTACTGGTAGCGAAGAAGAGACCGAACCCGAAGTCCTCTTCCTGGGTGAGGATCCCGACAGCCCCACCGGCCTGGTCGTCGCCTTCGAAATGCGCAACGGCGTCGAAACGCCCGTCCCTCGGCCCTATTACCCTCCAAAGGGCTCACCGCCCTCCCCTTCGCCGCCGTAGGGCGGGCATTCTTGCCAGCGGCCACATTCAGGGGGCCTGCCAATTTGCTAACCGCCCAAAGATCCGCTAACCTGACGAAGAATGGCAAGTTCCAAAGCTGTCCCTTCGGAGCCACATCCAACGGCAAACGGCATTCCGAAGATCGATCCGGACTATACATGCTTCAAAATCAAGTTGGCCAAATCGAAGATTCACCGCTGGGGAATCTACGCGGCGGAGTTTATTCCAGGCGGCCGGAAAGTGATCGAATACACCGGCGAAAGGATCAACCGCCGCGAGACCAAACGTCGCTCGGAATCGAGTGATTTAATCTACTTGTTCACTTTGGATAGCTACTGGACCCTCGATGGCTCGGTCGGCGGTTCGGGAGCGCAATACATCAATCATTCGTGCGACCCGAACCTCGTGACGCGCATCATCAAGGGGCACATCATTTACATGGCCATGCGCGATATACGGCCGGGTGAAGAGTTAACGGTGGATTACCGTTTCGACAAGAAAGTGGAGCGCGTGGAGTGTTTGTGCGGGACTGCCAAATGCCGCGGCACGATCAATCTGACCGACTAACAGAACCACCACCGAAGCCGGCTTGGCGGCCTCTACTTGTAGCGTTAGCGAGCGGCGCGCCGTTCGAATTCCGATATTCTAATTGCAGGAGTTTTATTGATGACTGTCCTTGAATCTCTCAAGAAATATAGCGTGGTGGTGGCCGATACCGGCGACATACAAGCCATCGCGCGCGTCAAGCCGCAGGATGCTACCACCAACCCGTCGCTGCTGCTGAGCGCGGCGCAGCGTCCTGAATACAAGGAACTGGTGATTGCCGCGCTGGAATACGCCGACCAGAAAGGCGGAGACACCAAGGCGCAGACCGAAGCCTTTATGGACAAGTTGTTTGTGGCTTTCGGCATGGAAATTTTGAAGGTCATACCGGGCCGCGTTTCGACAGAAGTGGACGCCGGCCTTAGTTTCGATACGGACGCCACGCTCGCCAAAGCCCGCCACCTCATTAAGCTGTACGAGGAAGGCGGTACCAGCCGCGAGCGCATTCTGATCAAAATCGCCAGCACCTGGGAAGGCATCCGCGCGGCCGAGCAATTGGAGCGCGAGGGCATTCACTGTAACCTGACGCTGCTGTTCAGCTTTGCGCAGGCCGTAGCGTGCGCCGAAGCAAAGGTAACGCTCATCTCGCCGTTCGTCGGCCGCATTTACGATTGGTACAAGAAAGAAAACGGCGGCCGCGAGATCCCGGTTGACGACGATCCAGGCGTGAAGTCCGTAACGCGTATTTACAACTATTACAAGAAGTATGGTTACAAGACGGTGGTGATGGGCGCCAGCTTCCGCAAAGTAGAACAAATTACTCACTTGGCCGGCAGCGATCTACTCACCATTGCTCCAGACCTGATCGAGAAGATGCAGCAGACCGAAGGCGAATTGAAACCCGCCCTAACGGTGGATGGCGCCAAGGCCAGCAAAGAAGAGCAGATCCACTTGGATGAAAAAGGCTTCCGCTGGCTGCATAACGAAGATGCTATGGCAACCGACAAGCTAGCCGAGGGCATTCGCAAGTTCTATGCCGATGCGCGCAAGCTGGAGGCCTGGGCACACTCGCAAGTAAACCAGAAAGTTACCGCTTAGAGATCAGTAGGGCGGCCATTCTTGGCAGCGCGGCGGCTTTCGAGCCGCCTCCGAGTAACTCGAAAAGGTTGATCCAAAGTGGCGGCCAGGTAGCCGCGCAATGGTGTGCCGTCGACCGGAAACTTTAAATCCGGGGCGATTTCAAGCAGCGGCTCGAGCACAAAACGGCGCTGCAACATGCGCGGATGCGGCACGGTCAGTTGTGGCAGTTGAATCACCGCATCGCTGAAGAGCAAGATGTCCAGATCAATCGGCCGCGGGCCTCGCCGTATTCCGGCTTGCCGCACGCGGCCGATTTCGCGTTCAATGCGGAGCAATAATTTCATCAACGGGAGCGGCCGTAGGCTCGTCCGGCACTCGATAACCATATTCAGGAACCATGGCTGATCGGCCACGTCCTGCGGCGCTGTTTCATACACCGAAGATCGTTTAACCAGAGTGACGCCTTCGCGCTCCAAGATGTCGATGGCTTGCCGCAGCCGGTCTTCCCGTTCGCCCATGTTGGAGCCCAGCGAGAGGTAGACCGTTTTCTCAATCATTCAGAAAAGCAGATTCTGGCGCTGGCGGCGCGGCATGCCGAAGTATTCAAAGGCGCGGTCCGTTGCCGTTCGGCCGCGCGGCGTGCGATCCAGAAAACCGAGTTGCATGAGATAGGGCTCGTAGACCTCTTCAATCGTGTCCGTTTGTTCATCGATGGAAGCGGCGATGGTGCTGAGACCGACCGGACCACCGCTGAATTTTTCCATCACGGTCAGCATGATTTTGTGATCGATTTCGTCCAGCCCGTAACGGTCAACCTTGAGTAAATCAAGGGCGGCTTGCGCGACGGCAAGATCGATATGGCCGTCGGCGCGAACTTGCGCGTAATCGCGTACTCGGCGCAGTAGCCGGTTGGCGATGCGCGGCGTGCCCCGTCCGCGGCGGGCGATTTCGCGGGCGGCGTCTTGCGTGGTAACAATTTCCAGCAGACGGGCCGACCGTTCCACGATTTGGCCGAGCGTGGCCTCATCGTATGGGTCAAGCCGTAGAACAATGCCAAAGCGGCCGCGTAACGGCGCGCTCAGTAAGCCTTGCCGGGTGGTGGCGCCCACGGCGGTGAAGTGCGGCAGCGTGATCGAATGAGTGCGCGCCCCCGGTCCGGCGCCTATTAGAATGTCGAGGCGGAAATCCTCCAGCGCGGCGTACAGAATTTCTTCAATATCGGGCTGTAGCCGGTGAATTTCGTCAATGAAGAAAACCTGCCGCGCGCGTACGTTGCTTAAGATGCCGGTGAGGTCGAGTTTCTTTTGTAAAACGGGGCCGGCGGTTTGGTCCAAAGGCACGGCTAATTCGTGCGCAATGATGCCGGCCAAAGTGGTCTTGCCAAGACCCGGTGGACCGCAGAGAAGGACGTGGTCCATTGCTTCGCCACGCCGTTTGGCGGCTTCAATGGCAATGGCGAGTTGGTCGCGGACGCTCGGCTGGCCCGCGAAATCGTCCAGCGAAGTGGGCC
Organism: Bryobacterales bacterium; assembly: GCA_963764105.1. GTDB lineage: Bacteria > Acidobacteriota > Terriglobia > Bryobacterales > Bryobacteraceae > Bog-105. Next base: position 63,897 of record CAVXRP010000019.1, on the reverse strand, counting down.
GCAGCGCCGTTTCAAACTGGCGTTCCTCTTCCACCGATGCGGGCGAAACGGTGCGATTCGTGGCCATGCCAACTTCACCTTAGCGCACGGCAGCTAGCGCAGCGCGGAAGAGCGGCTCGAACTCGCCGGGCGCGCCTTTTTCGAGAACTTTGCGTAACGCTTCTTCCGCGGCGGGGCGCGAGCAGCCGAGATTTTGCAGGGCGGAGAGGACATCGCGCTCGAGCATGGAATAGGAAGGACCGGCTTCCGCTGCCGGCGCGGCTTTGCCTGTGGCATCTACCGCCATGAGCTTGTCTTTGAGCTCGAGAACGATGCGTTCAGCCGTCTTTTTGCCGATGCCGGGAATGCGGATCAGACGCGGCAGATCGCTGCTGCGAATAGCGGCAATGAGTTCGCCAGTAGGTAAGCCGGAGAGTACAGTGATAGCCAGTTTCGGGCCAATGCCGCTCACGGAGATCAAACGTTCGAAGACGCTTTTTTCTTCGGGCGTGGCGAAGCCGAAAAGCAACAAGGCATCTTCGCGCACGTGCGTGTGGATGCGCAGAGCAGCCGTTCCGCCTTGCTCGGGTAGGGCGGTGAAAGTCGAGATGGGGATTTGCACGTCGTAGCCCACCCCCGCCGCTTCGAGAATGACTTGATTGGGGTGTTTTTCGAGGATGGTGCCGCGCAGGTAGCCGATCATAGATTGTAGTTTTGCAAATGACAGAACTTTTTCGCATTGTCGAACAACCGCGGCCATGCTCATACTTGCCCGCGCAAAAGGCCTCGCTCGAAGTGCGCGCGGTGAACGCGTTGAGTCCGGCGGAGTATTCGCAGCTTCTGGCGCGCGGCTGGCGCAGATTCGGCTGGCAGCTATTCCGCCCCGCTTGCCCGCGATGCCGGGAGTGCCGGAGCATCCGGGTTCTGGCGCAGCAGTTCACTCCGGCCGCGGGGCAAAGGCGGGTGCTGCGCAGGAACGAAGCAGTGCGGGCGGAATTGCATCCCTTGTTCGCCGCGCGCGAAACGATTGATCTTTATAATCGCTACCAACGCTTTATGCATGAGCAGCGGGGATGGGAGTTGCACAGCGCTAACAACGCGAGTTATCACGACATGTTTCTATCGGGACCCGCCGCCTTGGGCCGCCAGTGGTTGTACTTTCGAGGGGACGAACTCCTCGGCGTCGCCATGATGGATGAGGTGCCGCACGCTGTCTCGCTTGTTTATTTTTTTCATGATCCGAGATGGCGAGCTCAGTCGCCAGGAGTTTTTTCGATTCTGAACCAGCTTCGCTATGCGCGTTCGCAAGGCCTGCAACATGCCTATCTCGGCTACTGGATCAAAGATTGTCAATCCATGAATTACAAGAATCGCTTTACGCCATATGAAATGCTTGAGGATTACGTCGCAGAAAAGGATGATCCAGTTTGGCAACTAATTTGAAGCGGAGTTTTGTTTGCGTTATGTTGTGGCTGGCGGTCGCGCGACTGGAAGCCGCTCCTCCGCGCTCCATCGCAGATGCCACCAAAGGCTTCGAAAAGTTCGATGGCTTCGTGCCGCTGTACTGGGACAGCGCCGAAGGCAAAATGTTCCTCGAGATCAGCCGCTGGAACCAGGAGTTTTTGTACATCGCTTCCTTGCCCGCCGGTTTAGGATCGAACGATATTGGACTGGACCGGGGATTACTTTCGGGTCCGCGCGTGGTGGCGTTCGAGCATGTTGGCCCGCGCGTCCTGCTCATCCAAAAGAACTACGCATTTCGCGCGTCGAGCGACAATCGAATGGAGAAGCGCGCCGTCGCCGATTCTTTCGCCAATTCGGTTTTGTGGGGATTCGAAGTCACAGCCAGCGACGGCGAGAGCGTGCTGGTGGATGCTTCGGAATTCCTGCTGCGCGACATGGTGGGTGCGGGTAGGGCGATTCAACGCGCCAAGCAAGGCAGCTACCGCGTTGATCCGAAGCGCTGCGCTTTCGTCCTCGGCCGCACCAAAAACTTCCCCCGCAACTCCGAAGTGGAAGTCACTTTGACCCTCACCGGAGACGATCCCGGCCGCTATGTGCAAGAAGTGGCGCCCGATGCGTATTCCATCACCTTGCGCGAGCATCACTCTCTCATCGCCTTGCCTGAAAGTGGTTTCGAGCCACGCACTTTTGACCCGCGCGCCGGTTACTTCGACATGCGTTATCGCGATTACTCAGCTCCATTAGGTGACGATATCGACCAGCGGCTCATCGTCCGCCACCGGCTCAAACTTCAATCTGGAACAACCAGCGGTGAACCCGAGAAGCCGATTGTGTACTACGTAGACGGCGGAGCGCCCGACGATGTGCGCGCGGCTCTTATGGAGGGCGGCAGTTGGTGGAATCAGGCGTTTGAAGCGGCGGGCTTCCATAATGCTTTTCAGGTGAAAGTGCTGCCGGCTGATGTCGACCCCATGGATATTCGCTACAACGTAGTGCAGTGGGTTCATCGCTACACGCGCGGCTGGTCGTACGGTGAGGCGGTGGCCGATCCACGAACCGGTGAAATTCTGAAGGGTCAGGTGACGCTCGGCTCTTTGCGCTACCGGCAGGATTACCTCATTTTCAGTAGTCTGCTCTCGCCCTTCGGCGGAGACGAAAGCAAGCTCACGGGGCTGAAAGATGCCGTTTACGCGCGCTTGCGGCAATTGGCGGCCCACGAGATCGGCCATACGCTAGGCCTGGCGCATAACTATGTAGCCAGTACGCACGATCGCGCATCTGTCATGGATTATCCGCATCCGTGGATTGAGTTAAAGACCGACGGCACGCTGGATCTCGCGCACGCCTATGCCACCGGCATTGGAAGCTGGGACAAAGTCGCGATTCGTTATGGCTATACGCAGTTCGCTCCGGGCACCAACGAAAAGAAAGCGCTCGATCAGATCATTCTCGATGCCGCGCACGATGGGAATATCTTCATTACAGACGAAGACAGCCGTCCCTTAGGAAGCGCCCATCCGCGCGCTCATCTTTGGGACAACGGCCCGAATGCACTGGATGAACTAGCGCGTTTGTTGAAAGTGCGTGCGGCGGCATTGGAGCATTTCGGAGAGAACAGCATTCCGGTCGGCACACCTTGGTCAAGGCTGGATGAGACGCTCGTGCCGCTCTATTTTCTGCATCGCTATCAAACGGAGGCGGCGGCGAAATCGCTGGGAGGTGTCGATTACACCTATGCGCTGCGCGGCGACGGACAACTGGTGACGGCGATAGTTCCGGCGATAGAGCAAAAGCGCGCCCTCCAATTGCTGTTACAGACCGTGAGTCCTGGCACTTTGACACTGCCGGAGCGTATTGTGAAGCTGATTCCGCCCCATCCGCCGGGCTATAACAGAACGCGCGAAAGCTTTCCAGAACAAACGGGTTTGACCTTCGATCCGGTAGCTGCCGCGCAGGCCGCAGCCGGTTTAACAGGCAGTTTGTTGTTCAATGCGGAGCGCGCGGCTCGTCTGATGGAACATCACGCGCGCAATGCCGCTGACCCGGCGCTGGAAGATGTCATAAGGCAGATCGCGGCAGCCACCTGGGTTTCGCCTGCGCCCAGTGGTTTAAATGGCGAAGTAAAACGCGCGGTAGATATCGTCCTTTTTCAGCAGGCGCTCACGTTGGGCAACGACGAGCATGCTTCGCCGGTGGTGCGCGCCACGGTCGTCGCAACTCTTCAATCTATGCGTCCGCGCTTGCCCGAATACCTGGCCCGTATATTGCAGAACTTTGAGCGCGCGCCCGAAAAATTCCAGCCGCCTCCTTTGACAGAAGCTCCTCCCGGCCAGCCTATCGGCGAAGAGGATTGCGTGCGGCCGCTGTTGCCATGAAACGAGAAGAACTAGTGTCCGAAGCGGCTGCGAGGGCCGCGACCTATCTGCGCCGCATCCGTCAGCGCGCCGTAGCGCCGACCCTGGCGGCGATTACGGAACTACAACGGTTCGCCGAACCAGTTCCCGCCGGCCCGACTGATCCGGCCGAAGTGCTTCGGCAACTGGATGAAGTAGGTTCTCCTGGCACAGTCGCCAACGCCGGCGGCCGTTTCTTCGGGTTTGTGAACGGCGGAAGCGTGCCGGCAGCGCTGGCGGCGAATGTTTTGGCGGCGGCCTGGGACCAGAATGCGGGCTTGCGAGTTATGTCGCCGGTCGCGGCCGTGCTGGAAGATGTCGCTCTCGGTTGGATCAAAGAGTTGCTGGGTTTACCGAATGAAGCTGCCGGGGCATTCGTTACGGGCGCAACCATGGCCAACATGACTTGTATCGTGGCGGCTCGGCACGCACTGCTGGCGCGCATGGGCTGGGATGTGGAAGCGCAAGGGTTGTTTGGCGCGCCGCCATTTGCCGTTGTGGTGGGCGAAGAGATTCATGCCGCCATGCGTAAAGCCTTGGCCATGGCGGGGCTGGGAAGGGATCGCGTCATCAGTGTGCCTACTGACTCGCAAGGACGCATGCGCAGCGCTGCTTTTCCGAAGCTCAGCGCTCCCGCCTTGATTTGCATGCAAGCCGGTAATGTCAATACGGGCGCGTTCGATCCCGCATCTGAGATCTGCGCGGCGGCGCGGGAGAGCGGCAGTTGGGTGCATGTGGATGGAGCATTCGGTCTGTGGGCGGCGTGCGCGCCCGAGCGCGCTCATCTGACGCGAGGCTTCGGCGACGCTCATTCGTGGGCTACGGACGCTCACAAATGGCTCAATGTGCCGTATGACTGCGGCCTGGCGTTCGTGCGCGATGGCGCGGCGCTCTACCAGTCGCTAAACACGCAAGCGGCGTATCTACCTCCAGGCGCGTTGCGCGATCCCATGCAGTGGACGCCGGAGAGTTCGCGCCGGGCGCGCGGCATCGAGGTGTGGGCCGCGCTCAAGTCGTTGGGTCGATCGGGACTGGCCGAGATGGTGGAGCGCACCTGCCGCCACGCGGAACGCTTCGCCGGTGGACTGCGTGCTGCCGGCCATGCAGTGTTGAACGACGTCGTGATCAATCAAGTACTGGTGCGCTTCCGCGACGATGAGACGACACAAGCTGTGATTGAAGAAGTGCAGCGCAACGGAACCTGCTGGTGCGGCGGAACCGTTTGGCACGGCCAGCGCGCCATGCGTATCAGTGTCTCTTCTTGGGTGACCGATGAAGAAGATGTGGAATGGAGTTTGGACGCGATCCTGCGCGCGGCCAAGACATGTGAGTAGAATCACAACATTATGCCCAATCCTTTAGCCACCGCCTTCCGCGCCGGCATTGCCTCCGCACGTGGCAAACTCGAACTCATCGACGAACAATCGGCGTGCGCCGAATTGCATCCGGGCGGCTGGACATCGAAACAGACACTCGGCCATCTGATCGATTCTGCGCTAAACAATCACCAGCGATTCATCCGGGCGGTCATTAACGGCGGTTACGAAGGTCCGTTTTATGAACAGGAAGCATGGGTTAGCCTACACGGCTACGGAGAGATGCCTTGGAGCGAATTGGTCACTCACTGGCAAAAGCAAAACGATCTGCTTTGCATGGTAGTGGATCGGATTCCTGAGGACAAATACGCGGCCGTTTGCATCGTTGGCACAGACGCGCCGGTGACCCTTCGTTTTCTGCTGGAAGACTACCTTCGCCATCTGCATCATCATCTGGATCAGATTGCCGCGGCTTCCACCCCGGGGCGTTTGTTCGTTGGCTATTCGCTCGACAAAATCCAGCAGATGGCGAAGCAAATCAAAGAATGTGTGGAAGGGCTGAGCGAAGAACAAGTCTGGCAACGTAGCGGCGGGCATGCAAATTCTATTGGCAATCTGGTGCTTCATCTGGCCGGCAATATGCGCCAATGGATTGTCCATGGCATCGGCGGTTTACCAGATGTGAGACAACGCGATCAGGAATTCGCCGCGCGTGGCGGGCGCTCGAGCGCCGAAATTCTGAGTCTGTTTGAAAGCACCGTTTCGGAGGCGGTGCGGATCGTGCAAGAGATGCCGCTGGAGCGCCTGATGGAACGGGTCAATCCGCAGAATCATGAAGTAGCGATTCTCGAGGCCATCTACCAGGTTGTGGGTCATCTGCAGTTGCATACCGGGCAGATTATTTTTGCCACGAAACAAATGGCCGGAAAGGATTTGGGATTCTACAAACCTTGACGGAGATCCGGCCAGCGCTGACAGAAGGCGATATCACTCAGGTGCGGGCGCTCTGGACGGAGTATTGGGATACGCTCGGCCTTCCGCTCGAGTTTCAGGGCTTCGGGGCTCAATTGCAGCGGCTTCCGGGCGAGTTCGCTGCGCCGGCGGGATTGTTATTGCTGGCTTTCGAGGATACTATCGCAGCGGGGACTATTGCGGTTCGGCGCTTAGGTGTGGAGGCGTGCGAAGCCAAACGATTGTATGTTCCGCCGCGCTTTCGCGGGAAAGGTCTTGGGAAAAGGCTCTTGTCGGCGGCGATTAAAAACGCGCGTTTGATGGGCTACAAGACGCTGTTCGGAGATACCTTGCCCGGGATGCACGAAGCCGCAAGCCTCTACAACCAATTCGCTTTCGAGCGTGTAGAAGCTTATTCGGATGATCCGACTCCCGGCGCAATTTACTTAAGGTTGGTGCTTTGAGGATGGCTCGCCGGAGGTTCTTTGTGTCGCAAGTTCGGCGGGGCGCAGCCGAGCTGACCGGCGAGGAAGCCGAACATCTGGTTCGTGTCCTGCGGGCGGAAGTGGGCGAGGTGTATGAGATCTCGGACAACAACAACCTCTACCTCGCGGAGGTCGAGACAGCCCGCAAGTCGCTCGTCTTATTTAAGATTTTGGAGGAGTTGCCGTTGCCACCTCCAGAAGCGGAGATCGTTTTGATTCCGGCACTCATCAAGTTCGACAGGTTTGAGTGGATGGTCGAAAAAGCTACCGAGTTGGGGGTTACGGAGATCCAGCCGTTTGAAGCGACACGCTCTGAGCGCGGTCTGGTGCGAGCAGCCGTCAAGCGGAGGCAGCGATGGGAGAAGATTGCCCAGGAAGCAAGCCAGCAGGCGAGACGGGTACGGCTCCCTGTAATAGCCGAAGCGGTGTCATTTTCCGAAGTGACGGATTTGCAGGACGGCGTCAAGTTGATGCTGGATGAAGAGAGCGAGGTGGCGATCTGGAGGTGCTTTCCCGAGACACGGACAACGAGCGATCGCATCGCGTTGCTGCTGGGTCCAGAAGGAGGGTTCACGAACGAGGAGCGCGAAACCGCCAATGCCAAAGGGTGGCGGAGTTGTTCTTTAGGAAGGACGATTTTGCGGGCAGAGACGGCGGGCGCAGCCGGCATCTCAGTCGTTCGGGCGGCGTGGGATGGCGTCTAAGGCTTTTGTAGCTGCAGCATAGATCGGGCGGATGCGAGATTATGTTTTGCCGCTTCAAGATGCGGGTCAATCGCCACGGCGGCTTCGAACTGTGGAATGGCTTCGGTCAGCCGCCCCAGGCGCGCCAACGCTGTGCCAAGATTCGTGTGCAGCGTGGCATCGTGCGGCTCAAGGCCGATTGCTTCGCGATAACAAAGCACCACCTCTTCCAGCTTGTTCGCCGCGAGTAGGTCATGGGCCCACATGGACAGTACTTCGAGCAGATGATCGCGCGCGTTTTGGTCCCTGGGATTCTCTTGCAAGATCTTGCGAAATTGGGTCGCGGCTAATTCCCACTTCTCCTCGGAAGCAAGCGCGTTGGCCAGGTTGTAGCGTGCATCGGCGTAGCCGGGGTCGGCGTCGAGGGCGATTTGAAATTGTTCGATCGCCTCGGAAGTCTTCGATTGCGAAAGCAAAGCCGCGCCCAACTCATTTCGCGCCGGCGCATTACGCGGATGAACTTGCAAGGCCGCCTCAAAGTGGGGAATGGCGGTTGCGGCTTCGCCGCGCGTCAACAGCAGCGAACCGAGATTGAAATGCGCTGAAAAATCGCCCGGATATTTCTCTAAGCGACGGCGCATGATGGCTTCTTGCAATTGCATGCGCTGGTCTTTTTCTCCCACAGGAAGAACTTGAATCCAGAGGTGGCCCATTTCATCGGTGGCATTGTCGCCGTTCTTGACGCGGATGGGAGGATTGTGAGGGTTTCGCGGATTAGCGGCGGAATTGTCATAGACGAAACGCATCGAGATAACGCTGTCTTTGGGCAGGAATATGGGCTGCTGGTAGCGGTAGACAGCTTGCCAATTCAAGTCCCAATCCGGAATGCGGATCAACCATTTGCGCGTTCCGTCCGGCAGCGTGGCGTAGCCTTCCAGCACTTTACCCAGATAGTGAGCGTGCGGATACACGGCTAAAACGTTCACCGCCATGGGCAAGCGGAATTCATCAGTAACTACGAAATGAGAGTTGCCGGGAGGGATATCAAGAGCACCATCGTGTTCGAGTTGCACTAACATTGGGAATTTCGTCTGGGGATTATCGCTGAAGTACAGACCGATAGAGGGACGTATTGACTCCACTTTGCCGGAGGGTTGGAGGTGCACGTTCAAGACGACATCCATGCCGGGGTCGGCGCGCCACGCCATGCCCGCGGGTTCCACCCAGGGAACGCTGCCTGGCTTCCAAAATAAGAAATGGCTGTCTGGGTCGAAGGTATCTTCCTCGATTGCAAGGTCCATACCGCCGAAGCCCGAGCCAGGGCTCTTTTCACTGCGGCGCGCCGATCCGGATCGATCCAAAAGGAGATTGGCGTGATGGAAGACGCGCGGATTGCCCGGTTTGATTTCAACCGCTTTGACCCAGCGAGTGCTGCTTATGGGTAGAGGGAGCACAAAATTCCAGAATTCATCAGGGCCATCGGCTCTCAATTGGAATGGTTTTGGGGCCTCTACGATCAGGTCAGGCGTACCCAGTTGCCAGCCGGCGGTGAAAGCAGGCATGGGCGGGGCGTCGCTGGGAGATCCAGCGGGAGATCCTTGTTGCACCCAATCCTGAATGGTTTGTAACTCCGTGCCGCTAAGCCTGCGCTCGCCTTCAAACTTGCCGTAACCCGGCTCTGGCAGCCAGGGCGGCATGTAGCGGCGCTTCGTAACATCGGCTATTTGACGGGCGTGCGTCTTCACGTCCTGATAACTGAGGAGAGAGAACGGCGCGGTCTCGCCCGGCCGATGGCAGGGCGCGCAGCTCCGATAGACAATAGGCGCGATGTTTTTGTAGAAGGTGAGCGAAGGAGTCGGTTCCTTCGCGTGGGCGGCTGGTAGGGTCGAAAGCAGACAGCAAGCCAGCAATCGAAGATGTTTAGAACGACCGCGCGGCATCTGCCCCAAAAATAGCAGGTACCACCGGCATTTGGGTGCTGAACGGCGGTAAGAGGCTATCGCTACGCTAAGGTAAACGATGGTCGAACCTGTTCGCGACAGCCGCGCCGCCTTCCGCTACGGCAGCTTTCGCCGTTATCTGCTGGCCCGGATGCTCACGACCCTATCATCGGAAATGCAATCGGTTGCCGTTGGATGGCAGATCTATTCCATTTCGCACCGGCCGCTTGATCTTGGTTTAGCAGGCTTGGCGCAATTCCTGCCAGCAGTTTGTTTGTTCCTGTGGGCGGGCCATGTGTCAGACCGTATACCGCGCAAGCGAATTCTGCTGGCGTGTGTGTTGTCGTTCTCCGCCTGCTCGGCCTTGTTGCTGGCGTTCACCATGCGGCACATTCCAAGTGTTTACCCGATCTATGCCGTTTTGCTGATGAATGGCGCGGTGCGGGCCTTCAACGCGCCCGCCGCTCAATCGTTCTTACCGCTCATTCTGCCGCGCAGCGTGTTCGCCAACGCGGTGACCTGGAACTCGTCGGCATTTCAAGTATCGAGCATTGCCGGACCGATGATCGGCGGCATCCTTTACGGAATTGCCGGCAGCCCAAGCATTGTTTACGGTACCGCGATGTGCGCGTACCTGGCGGGCGCGTTCGCCTTGAGCCGCGTGCAACCGGCGGCGAGCGAACGGTCTGAGACGGCCGATCCAGCCGTTTTAGTTCTGGCGGGCTTGCGTTACATCTGGCGCAACAAACTGGTACTGGGCGCTATGTCGCTGGATTTGTTCGCGGTGCTTTTGGGCGGCGCGGTGGCTTTGCTGCCCGTGTATGCGCGTGAGATTCTGCAAGTGGGCGCAAGCGGGCTGGGATTAATGCGTAGCGCGCCGGGGATTGGCGCGGTCCTCACCAGCTTGCTGATCGCGCATTGGCCGTTACGCCGGAAGGCCGGTTACGCGATGTTTTGGTGTGTGTTTGCGTTCGGCGTGTTCACGGTTGTGTTCGGCTTGTCGCGTAATCTGGCGCTTTCGCTCAGCATGTTGCTGCTGCTGGGCGCAGCCGATACCATAAGCGTGATTGTGCGCTCGACGATGATCCAACTGACGACACCCGATTCCATGCGTGGCCGCGTGAGCGCGGTAAACATGGTTTTTATCGGCGCGTCCAACGAGGTGGGTCAGTTTGAATCGGGCCTAACGGCGCATTGGTTCGGCACGGTGCCGGCCGTGGTGTTGGGCGGCGTGGGAACGATCTTAGTTGTAGTCGCGTGGGCTTGGCTCTTTCCCAGCTTGCGAACGTTAGACCGGCTGGACGCGATAAAGACTGAGGCAGCAAGCTGATAAGCTCATTCCAGCATGCCTGACTGTCTTCGCGGTCGGCTGCGCCTGTTCCTCCTCCTTATATCCACGGCGGCGGGAGCGGTTTGCGCGGTCGATCTTTCCTCTGTCCCCAAACCCACCGGGTATGTCAGCGATTTGGCGAATGTGCTCAACCCTTCCGATAAAGAAGCTTTGGAAAGCTTTTGCACCAAGGTGGATCAGCAGTTGAGCGCGCAATTCGCCATTGTCACGATCAACACGCTGGGCGATGAGCCAATTGAGGACTTTACGCTCGAACTCGGCAGGAAGTGGGGCGTCGGCAATAAGAAGAACGAAGGGCTGCTGTTGTTGCTGGTGATCAAAGATCACAAAGACCGGATTGAAGTGGGCAGGGGCCTTGAGCCTTACATTACGGACGGTTTTTCCGGTGAAACCCTGCGCGATATGCGTCCTTTGATGCGGCAGGGCGACTACGGAGCGGCGGTGACGCAAGCAGTCCACGAGTTGGCGTCGCGAATTGCAGAAGGCAAGAACATACAGTTTTCCGAAACGCCGCCGCTGCAACAGAGGCCGCCGCCGCGCGACGATAGCGGCGGTGGGTTTCCGATTTCTTCAGTTATTTTCGTGGTGGTTTTTCTGCTGATTTTCTTTCTGAGCAGGCGCGGAGGAGGAGGAGGACGCGGGAGCGGCACGGGCTTCTGGACGGGAATGATCTTGGGCAGCCTTTTGAATAGCGGACGGGGGCAAGGCGGTAGTTGGGGCGGTGGTGGAGGGTTCGGCGGCGGTTCAGGAGGCGGTGGAGGGTTCGGCGGCTTCGGCGGCGGCGATTTTGGTGGCGGGGGAGCGAGCAGTGACTGGTAACACACAAGAACAAGCGGAAGCTTTGCTGGGGGATCTAACGGCACGACTCAAAGCGGCATTAGGCGAGCGACTGGTATCGCTGATTTTGTACGGCTCGGCTGCAATGGGCGACGAACTGGATAGCATTTCCAACCTGAATGTGCTGTGTGTGCTGGATCGCCTCACTGCGGCGGAACTGGCGAAGTCGGAGCCGGTGTTTCGCTGGTGGCTGGAGCGCGGCAATCCGGCTCCGCTGCTGCTCACGGCCGAAGAAGTAGGCGCATCGGCAGACTGCTTCCCGATGGAATATCACGACATGCGCGAACACCGGCGTATTCTGCATGGCGTGGATCTGATTCAGAACCTGCAGATTGAAACTTCGACATACCGCACACAAGTGGAGCATGAACTAAGGGCGAAACAGATTCGTTTGCGGCAAAAATCCGCTGAGTTCTTGACGCAAGCCAACCGTTTGCTGAAGCTGCTGACCCATTCGATTTCCACTTTTTGCGTGTTGGGGCGCCACGCACTGGTTTTGAGCGGGCGCCAGCCGCGTTTCAAGAAGACGGAAGTGGTGACGGCGTTGGAATCGGCTATGGGCCGCAAGTTGGAGGCGTTTCAATCGATTTTGGCAGCGCGCGAAAGCGGGAAGGCAGCGCCGGGCCAGACGGCGACGGCTTTGCTCGAAGGATATCTGGATGAAATCGATGCGCTGGTGCGCTTTGTAGACAGGCTTGATAAGTAATTATGATTAAAAAGGGAGAGCGATGAAAACCATCCTGGTGGGTTTTGGAGTTTTGGTTCTGCTGGCGTTGTTGATCGTGATGCCGTTGATTGGTTCGCGGAATGAATTGGTAACCGAAAAGAACGATATTGACGGCAAGTGGGCACAAGTGGATAACGATATGAAACGGCGCGCCGATCTAATCCCGAATCTGGTTGCGACGGTGCAAGGTTATGCCAAACAGGAACAAACTGTGATTAGCGAAGTGGCTAACGCCCGTGCAGCCCTGTTGGGCGCGCGCGGCGGCGATCGCACGAGTGAGATCAAGGCAAACGATCAATTGACCGGGGCGCTGGGTCACCTTTTGGTGCTCACCGAAAACTATCCCGACTTGAAATCGAACGAAAACTTTCTACGGCTGCAAGATGAGCTTACCGGCACGGAAAACCGGATTGCCGTGTCGAGACGCGACTACAACCTGGCGATCCAAAAATACAACACGGACGTGGAACTCTTCCCGAAAAATTTGGCGGCCTCGGTTTTCGGCTTCAAGCGCGACGACGCCTACTTCAAGACAACCGACGAAGAGAAGAAAGTGCCGCAGGTTAAGTTTTAATCGGACTCCGGCGGCTCCTCCCAATCCGCAGCGCGCTGGCTGTGGCGTTTTAGAGCCGCCAACGTAGCCGATGAACTGAAGCCGGCGGTGCGCAAGCGGCGGTAGGCGGAGGCGACGTTTTTGTCCTGCTTCAGGAACTCGTGCAGATCCAACGAACGGTATTTGCGAGCGAGATACGCCTCAATTAATTCCTTTTCGTCGGCGCCTTCGAATACTTTCGCCACGGCCTCCGAGGCCACATTGGACGAGACGCGCTTGGATTGGAGGTCGCGCAATACGCGAAATTTTCCAAAACCTTCGTTCTGCAGGCGCGAGGAAGCAAACGCCTCGGAGTATTTCCGGTCGTCTGTGTACCCATACTCGAGAAGCTTTTGCATAACCGCCGTGACGGCGGCCGGAGACTCGGCGCGTTGGGAGAGTTTGTTGCGCAGTTCGTTCGCAGAATGAGCGCGGCGGCTCAAGTGTTTCAGGGCGTGATCCCAGAGAGCGTCTTCGGCGAGTTTGGCGGGGCGCGCGCGATTCTTTCGGGGAAACGTTTGTTTCGTTGGCATAGTCCAGATGGGTGTAAACTGCAATTACAGCTCTTATTCAACAATAGAAGCAAGGAGATTCGTTATGGAGGACAGAAGTAGTTTCGGCTATTTCCTTTTAGGACTGGGGATTGGCGTGGCAGCCGGGATTTTGTGGGCGCCGCGTTCGGGCGATGAAACGCGCGCTCTTCTCGCCGATAAAGCGGGGGAAGGAGCGGAATATCTAAGAAATCGCGCACAGGACGGCACCGAGTACGTGAAACAGCGGACTGACGACGTTCGCCAATCGGCTACGGACCTTTACGAAAAGGGCAAGACTCAGGTTTCGAAGCACCGGGAAACTTTAGCCGCCGCGGTAGAAGCCGGTAAGCAAGCCTACCGAGATGCGATGGGTGATGTGCGCACAGCGGCTGCGGCGAGCGGTGCCGGGCATCCTGGGGATGGAGTCTGAACCCCATTTAAATGGACCAAACGACTCTGCTAACGATTTTGGCGGTGTTTGTAGCGGTTGCGGCGATCGCTTTGCTTGGTCAAGCGGTGGCCTTAGTCGGGCTTTTTCTAGTTGCTCGGGACTTACGCACCAAATTGTTCGGGGCTTGGCCGCAAATTGAAAGTATCATCGGCGCCTCGCGGCGCACTGTGGAGCAGGCCGAGCATCATCTTGACAGCATTGGCAGTTCTAGTGTGGCCATTCTGGATGTGACAAAGCAACAGTTGGTAAAGGTAGATGAGTTACTGACCGATGCGGGCATGCGTGCCAAGGTGCAACTGGAGCGCGCCGAGATGGTGCTTGACGACACGATGACGAAAGTTCAGAATACGGTTGGCATTCTACAGCGCGGTGTACTGACGCCAGTGCGCGGGGTTTATGGGGTGATCAGCGGCATCCGTACTGCCGTTTCACACTTAGGGCGCGGCGGCAGGCCTACGGTGGAACATGTCACGTCAGACGAAGAGATGTTTATTTAATTAAGCCTGAGATGTTGCAGGTCCGGATGGAGGGCGAAAGCAGAGCTTACTGATGAGATTTTCTCGCCCGATTGCCGAACGCCCTGCCAATCCCAGCCTAACTTCTCGGCTGCCAATGTGAGGTAGCGGATCTTAGCCGGATCGATTCTCATCACTTGGCAGCAGGTGGCGTCAACGCTTGGCGTATGTGCGCCCGCGATGATAATGCCCATATGTTTCGGCTGGCCGAGAATTGGGCCGTTACCCTGCATCCCTTCGATCCCATCCACGATCGCGAACTGGCGCGGAAACAATGAATGGAGATCGAGAATCGACTCGTCGATCCCTGCCCAGTGCAATATATTCTTTGGCCAGCCGTAGACACTTCCCGGGACAACACCGAAGAGGTTCTTCATGGCGAGAGTGGCGCCGGCCCAATGGTGGGTCTTCATTTTAGGAAGGCTCACAAGCAAGTCGCAATCGAACACCGTATGGGGCAGGTAGAGTTCTTTCAGTGTTGAAACGGGGCTGGCTAGGACGACCCGCTTGACATCGGCGGTATTGAGGTCGACGAAGTGATCCTCAAAATGCGGTATTGCCGAAAAGAAGCCAGCTGCTTCCGCCATGTCTAACGTCATCCGGCGATGGCCGGGACCCTCGGCGATGATCACGCTGGCGGCTCCGAGGGAATGGAATGCTTCGAGCGCCGCTGAAACCAACACTGGGCTCGTGTTGATGGGCGCCTGCGCGCTGAATTCAACCAAATTTGGCTTCAGCAGAATTCGTTTGCCATCAACGGCGACGCGATGATCGATCAAAATGCGCCGGATTGCATCGGATAGCTCATGCGAATAAGTCGGTACGCGCACAATGGAAACGCGCGGCGCATCGAGCGGAACGGAAATCCTTCGTGAGCAACCGATGGCCGTTGCGAGCGAGCCGATGCCCAGTGAGCCTAGGAAGAAATAGCGGCGATTCATAGATGTCGGCATAGCGGTTTAGAGGGCCCGCTGGAGAAAAGGGTTGCGGCCACGAAGAGCGTGGAAGGCGATGAGCTGCAACGCAATGTCGCGGGTTGTCTTGGGGCGAAGCGGCACTTGCCTCTCCTGAACTTTGCGGCCGTGGGCGGTTAAACCCATTAGTAGCCAGGCAGATCCTTCGGGCGAAACGGGGTTGCGCAGGAACGTTTCGGCTAGAAGGAGCGCCTGATCCAAGGCGGGAGACACGGTGTTGGCTAAGGCAAGCAGGGCCAAGCCTGTGGTCTCCGGGTAAGAGGGCGACTCCTCGCTGCGCTGTAGAGAGCCGCCATGATTCCAACCGCCATCGGAGCAGCGGCGCGATAATAAATACGTTTGCGCGCGATGAATGGTTTTGCTCAGATCGGCGTCAGGCAGCCGGTTGGACCAGCAAGATAAAGCAAGAATACTTAACGCCGTGGGATTGACCCAACCCGCAGTCCGGGGAAACCAGGGCGAACTACCGGGGGCCTGCGATGGACTGACGCCGAGGCTCCGCTGGACGAAAACTTCCAAGGCCGGCAGGTCAGGGTAAACCTGCCGAGAGAGCCATTGCACGCCTTTCGCGGAGGACGCGCAAATTCCTGACTTTGTTTCGCGACACGAACTTGCCCTTTGCGCTTCTAAGCAACCGCCAGCGTATGCCGGCTCCTGCGCCAAGGATAGAAGCGCTAGGCTCGAGACCCAGGTACTTATTGGGACAGTGGCGCAGGGGGGCCAGCCACCGTCGGACGATTGTTGGTTGGCGAGCCAGGACGCGGCATGCGGACGGGCATCACTCGAATAATTCGCCGACTGTAAGGCGAGCAAGGCCAAGGCAGTAGGTTCAGTCCATGAAACCCCGTGCTGAAACGGCCAGCCACCGTCCGGATTTCTGGAAGCGAGGAGCGAGGCCAGAAGTTGATCAGCATTGGTCATGTGTCTCCAAAGGTGTGGATACCTTTGCAAAGCTGTGGGCACTCTTAGCCCCCAGCTTAGGGCAGCAGTTTGCGATTACGGCGGCGCTTCAAGTAGAAAACCAGGAGAACTCCAGCGCCGATCCAAATGGCGGATTGAAGGATTACGTCACTCATGATATTGACCTCTTTCGTCAGGAAATTAAGGGCGGTTTTGATTGCCTAGTTACTTTTTCGGCAGGAACGGCAGGAAGTTTAGGGCTGCACACGTCAGTTTTTCGCCTAATGCGCATTGATGGAGCCAAGATTGTGAACGAGCTGCAGAATACCTGAGCCCGCGGTAACGATGAGGAGCGAAGGTAAGCAGAAGAAAAAGATGGGGAAAACCAGCTTTACGCCTACCTTTCCCGCACGTTCTTCGGCTTCCTGGCGGCGCTTGATGCGCAAGTAGTCCGACTGAGTGCGGAGGGCATCGGCGACGCTGGTGCCGAAGCGGTCCGTTTGGATGAGCATGGCGACCAACTTTTTGATCTCGTCCTCGCCCACACGCTTGGCAAAGCTGCGCATAGCCTCAGAACGCGTCGTGCCGGCCATAATCTCCATGTTGACGATGTTTAATTCTTCGCTTACGGCCGGGTGGGCGGATTTTAGCTCACGGGACACGTTGACGAGCGCTTGATCCATGCCGCAGCCAGCCTCCGTACAGATGACTAAAAGATCGAGCACATCAGGCAGGGAGAGCCGGATCTCGGTATGGCGGCGTTCAATGCGGCGATTGAGCAGGAAAGATGGCAAAGAAAAGCCGATGCCGCCAGCGGCGATTGGACATATGAGCCTGAGAATTGGGTTGGCGATTTCGGAACGAAAAATGAGCGCAATACTTAGCAATACGCCCGCTAACAGCAGCTTCAGGCCAAAAAGGACCTGGATTGCCGATTCGCTGCGAATTCCCGCAGCGATGAGCTCGCGGCGGGCGAGCGCCGTATCTTGCGGAGAAAGTGGCAATAGGGTTCCGATCGATCTCAGAAGCTGAGGAATCAGGGCGGAGTGCTCGCGCGGAGTGGGCTGCGAGTGGGAATAGTTTTCCTTGGCATTTTCCAACTGATCGAGCATGCGCGACGGCTTGACGTAGAAGTAGTAACCAAAGGCTCCGACGGTAGCCAGAATCAGCAGGAAAAGTGTGATGGCGATGGCTATTAGCATGGTTAGACCTTAATATTTATAATTTTGCGGATGACAAAATAGCCGATGATTTGACCGCCAATCGCGCCGTAAATCATCATGCGGCCCAGCTTATCGGCGGCCAGATCGATCAGATACTGCGGCGAGGTAATCATCATAATGATGGCAACGGCGACGGGCATAAGCACCAGAACCAGGCCGGTGATACGGCCATGCGCGCTGACGGCCTGCACCTGTCCCTTTAAGCGAAACCGCTCGCGAATAATCAGCGCGAGCTTGGCCAGAATCTCGCTTAGGTTGCCGCCCGTTTCCTGCTGCAGGAGAACCGAGGAAACGAAGAAGCGTACATCGAGAAGGGGGACTAAAACCATTAGCTTGCCGAGGGCGACATTCAGCGCCGACCCTAATTGCATATCGTGGGAAACACGGCGAAATGCAGTGCCCAGCGGGTCGGGCGAATCGTCGGCCAGAAGTTCCATGGCAATTGAGAAGCCGTGGCCGGCGCGCATAGAACGAGAAAGAAAATCCAGAGCTTCAGGAAGCTGCTTTTCGAAATCCGCCAGGGTGCGCTTTCGTTTGTGGAGCAATCTGAGGAGTGGAAACATTCCGCCGAGCAAAGCAAACGCGACAGAGGTGAGACCGGCCGGCAAAAGGGACACGCGCGTGCCGATAATAAAACCCACCACCGCTTGGAACAGCGAGAAAAGAATGAGTTTCGAACTGGTGGTGTTTTGCCCGGACTGCAGAATCATGAGATCGAGCCGGGTGACAAAAGAGAAACGCTGCAGGAGCTCCGAGAATCCGGTGGGTTCATCGGTTTCTTTAAGAAGTTTGCTGGCGCGCTGTTCGGCGGGGGAGGCTTCCGCATTGCGCAGCATCGAGATGATCTGCTGTTTCTGTTTGGATTTGAAATAAGACGCGGCGAGGCCGAAAACCAAAGTGATGGATGCGAAGGCAACCAGGAAAATGGGGAGCAGAATCGCCACGATCGCCTATTTCACCTCAACGACGTTTTGGAAAATATTCGGCGATAGCTCTATCCCGGCTGCTTTGATACGTTCGGCGAATTTAGGGCGGACTCCGGTAGGCCGGAAGCGGCCAGCAACGCGGCCATCAGCCGTCAAACCGGTGCGCTCGAAAACAAAAATGTCTTGGGTGGTCACTACGTCGCCCTCCATTCCTAAGCACTCGGTGATATAAGTGACCTTGCGCGATCCGTCGTTCAGGCGTGAGATTTGCACGAAGAGATCGATGGCAGAAGCGACCTGTTGCCGGATAGACTTGGTGCCGAGATTTGAATTGGCCATGCCGATCATGACTTCGAGGCGGCTGATGGCGTCGCGCGGGGCGTTGGCGTGAATGGTGGTGAGTGAACCATCGTGGCCGGTGTTCATGGCCTGCAGCATATCCAACGCCTCTTCTCCGCGGACCTCGCCCACCACAATGCGATCCGGGCGCATACGCAAGGCGTTGATGAGGAGATGACGTTGCAAGACGGCGCCTTTCCCCTCGATATTGGCCGGACGGGTTTCGAGCCGGGCGACGTGAGTTTGGCGAAGCTGAAGCTCGGCGGCGTCCTCAATTGTGACAATGCGCTCGGTGGCCGGGATGAAGCCGGATAACAGATTGAGGAAGGTAGTTTTGCCGGCGCCCGTACCGCCCGAGATGATGATGTTTAAGCGCGCGCGAACGCAGGCCTTGACGAGTTCCATCATTCCTTCGGTCAGGGAGAGATTGCGGAGGAGGTCTGCCGGCTGCAGCGGGTCGCCACCAAAGCGGCGGATGGACAGGAGCGGCCCGTCGACGGCTAGCGGAGGAATAACGGCATTTACGCGCGAGCCATCGGGCAGACGGGCGTCTACCATGGGCGATGACTCATCGATACGGCGGCCGACGCGGGACACCACACGCTCGATGATGCGCATCAGGTGAGCATCGTCTTTGAATTCGATAGGTGTCCGCTCCAATTTGCCGTTCCGCTCAACATAGATGAGCCGCGGAGTGGTAACTAGAATGTCGGAGATGGTGCGGTCGCGCAACAAGGGTTCAAGCGGGCCCAGGCCGAAAACCTCATCCAGGACTTCTTCGATCAGCCGATCTTTCTCGGTGAGGCTGAGCGGCGTTTTTTCCTCGTTGACCAGCTTGGCGACGGAGGGGCGAATTTCCTGCCGGACGCGATCGCCGGGCGTGGCATAGACGGCTTCGAGATTAATGCGCTCCAACAATTTTCGATGGATGGAAAACTTCAGGTCTTGATATTGCGACGAGGTCTCGCGGGCACCCGGTTTGAGCGGGTCGGCGAAGCGGGCGTCGTTACGATTCAGGTCGTTGGTGAGCATGAGGAATCTTTAACCAAAGAGGGCAAACTTCTTCTTCGCCTTGGTAGGCGGCAGTCCGGCGATTTTGGATGCCAGCAAGCCGAAATGTTGAGCCAGCCTGGTGTTTGAATTCAGAAGATTGCCGCTCGAATAAGATTGATACAAACCCATGTAATCGTTGGGGAGAGCGGCGTATAGCGAGCGGCCCAGGATCTTTTCGAGTTCCTGCGTGCTGATGTCCATCAGCTTGGGAGTACGGTTCAAAATGAGCTGTAGTTTCTCACCCTGATCGAACAATCCGTGAACGATGGATTTGAGCCCGTGCAAGGCGACGACTTCCAGGGTGGACACCAGGAAGAGCTGATCGATTTCATCCAGTACCGCGGTGGCGATCGAATTTAAACTGCGCCCCAGATCGAGCACGATCCAATCGTGTTGGGTACGCATGAACTGCAGCACCTGCTTGAGTTGGTTCTCGTCAGGGTGATCCCAGCGAGAATACGACGCGGGCGCGGGAATCACCGACAAATTCGGACGGTTCTCCACGATCAGCGCTTTCCATAAGCTCTCGTCCAACCGCGAAAGGTTCTTGACGGCATCGAGAATCGAATAAGAGCTGGGAGTCTTCATCAAGAAGCCGACCAGCCCGGAGGTGAGATCCAAATCGGCGAGCAGAACACGCTTGCGCGTTTGGTTCTGTAGTTCCCAGGAAACGTGACAAGCCAGAGTGGTAGCGCCACAGCCGCCTTTGGCCGAAAGAAAGCCAATGATTTTTCCGCGGGTGGATGTGCCTGGATCGGATTCCGCCGAACTGAGGATCTGATCGAGAGCTGCCGGCAAACTGTCTTCGAGAGGAGGATGAAGAAACTCATTCACCCCGGCCCGCATGGCAGAGAGAATCATTTTCGGATCCTCGACGGCGTGCAACGCGACCACCTTGGTACGAGGCGAGTGAATTTTGATCTGGCGCATGGCGACAGACAGATCGGTCGGCACGGCGGTGAGATCGAGTAGCAGTACTTCCGGCTTCGTTTTCCCGAGATGCTCCAGCAAGTTGGTCCAATCGGAGTCATGCTGTTCGAAAGGTACTTGTTGCGACGACTCGCGCAAAGCGTCGACCGCTTCTCGCCGTAGGCTTTCGTCTTTCGTGTGTAGGAGGACTTTGGCAGAACTCATTTATTCACTCGCTTGTTGGATTAAGGCTGGCCGGTGCCCGGCAGCTGATTCGACGGACTGGCTCCCGACGGCAGCGTGAGAGCGGGAAGCGTAGGTGAGGGCGCAGCGGGTGTTGCCGCTGGCGTGGTCAGTTCCTCAATGGGCACGCTGTCGCGCTTATACGGAATTGGCGCGCCTGCACTAGGGACAGGGGTCTGCGGCGCTGACGTTGGGTATTCTTTGGGGAACGGCAGCGGGAGGTGAACTTCGGGTGTTTTGGCCCCAGCCGGAATCGGATAGACGAGTTCGGGCGTCACCATGACAAGCAGTTCGGAACTGGTTTTACTCACGCTCCGGGACTGGAAGAGTTTTCCGAGGAGCGGAATACTAGCGAGTCCTGGCATTCTTGAAAGTTGCTCCGTGATCTGGTTGTTGAGCAGACCGGCAATCACAAAGCTCTGGCCGTTTTCCAGCTCGATCTCTGTTTGTACGCGGCGCGTCGACAAGCCGGGAATCGTGTAGCCACTGATGGTAAGACCGTTGGCGTAGTCGAGCGAACTCACTTCTGGGGTCACGGTCAAACGAATCGTGCCGCGCGGAGTAACAACCGGCAGAAAGTTGAGGCGCACGCCGAATTCTTTGAACTGAATGGTAATCTGCCCTACCCCCGCCCCACCACCTTGCAGAGTGGGAAAGGGAAATTCTCCGCCAGCTAGAAAGCTGGCGGGCTTACCACTCAATGTGAGGAGATTCGGTTCGGCCAGAATCTGCAAAATGTTATGCGAGGCCAGATCCTCGAGCACGGCTCCCAAATTGAGATGCGGGTCGTAGTAAAAGATGTTGAGGAGGTTGCTCAGGCTCCAAGTGACGGGGCTTCCGGGGCTTGGGGCGGTAAAGGTTGGATTCGAGCCGAACGCTCCGGTAGTGGAAGTGCCGAGGCCACTCTGCCCCATGGTGAACAGATTGATTCCGAATTGCTCGGCGGCGGTTCGATCAACATCCGCGAAACGAACCTTCAAAAGAATCTGAGGCTCGCTCGGAGGGGTGCTGACTCTCAGCAGATTTACGACCTTGCCAAGCGTGGAAGCGATATTGAAAGCACGCAAGGCGGCGCTCTGGGTGGCAACAGTGCCGTTCAGAAATACGGTGCCTTCCTGCGAATCGATAGTAACGTCGGAACCGGCTTCCCGCAATAGTTCAGCGCGGACGGAGTCGATTTTCGAGGTATTGGCGAAAACGCGAACATCCAGCATACTGCGGGCCCCCTTGAGGTCCCATACGATCAGGGAAGTGTCGCCCACGGCTTTGCCGTTAACCACAATTTCGTTGGTAGAGACAGCGACAGCTTCGGCAATGTCGGCATTGGCAATGGAGATGCGGCGTATGCCGACGGCAAGATCGAGCACCGTTGAGCCGTTTACGGATACGGAGATGGAGGCTTTGCTGACCGCCGCATCAGCTTTTAGGCCGGTACCGGCTAGATCGGAAGCCACTGCCGTGGCCGCGAGTAGGAGCAGCGATAAGAGCGATTTGATAGCCATCTATTTCTTCTTCCCTGTTGGAAGATCGAATGTTTCGTCGGATTTCTTTACGCCGCGAAACACTTCGATATGGGCGACATCGTTTGGCTGGACCACCGGAGGCGCATGTGTGACGGCAGCGGGAGCCACCGCGGGGGGGCGTATGGAGGGACCGTCCGACAAGGCAACGGGCAAGCGCCCGGGAACACCGAACAAACCGGCAATAGAAGTGCCTGGGGGCGTCTGCGACTGGGTATCAAGCGGATTCCGTAACACTAACTGCACTTTTGTTTCGCTCATGGCAAGGTTCAGAATTTCGGCTTGCGCAGGGGTGACAAGAAGATTGACAACCTGGGCAGTTTGCGGTTTGCCGTCGCTGGTTTTGTCAAGGCTTTGGCCAGCGGAGAGGACGGCAATGTTTTGCAGGATCGTCCGGCTCAACGCGCCAAAACGGGATTGATCGGCATTCGGAGCATTGCCGACCATCAGCACGTCGACGTGCATGCCGGGGACAACAAAGCCGGCCAATCCGACAACTTCGTTAACGCGTAAGGCGACCGCGCGCATGCCAACTGGAATAGTGGCGGCGAGTCCAGCGCCGGCGCCCGTGGGTGCTAAACGCCGTAGTAAAACCGGCTCATTTTGATAGATGGTGGCAATCACGCCGCGGCCGACAATGTCTTGCGCGCTCTTTAGGGCTTCATCAGGAATGGGTGCCCCCCAAGCCACTTCGTCAAGATCTGAGGCCTGGATGATGGCGCCTACTTGAATATCGTGTTTGGCCACCACCAACCGGTTAGTGGCCACGGTTCGGCCTTGGCCCTGAGATTGCACGCGCACCAGAATTACGCGATACAAGACGTAACTCGTAAGGCTAGCGACAACGAGAGCGAATAAGAGGACAGAAATCAAACGTCGGTTCATAGAGAATATCTTTCGCGTTCTAAAAAGCTGGTAGTGGGTGAGAGGGAATCGTCATCAGGCCGACCCGGTCAGTTCGAGACGATTCCCCTGGTTGAATCCAAGGTGCTCCGTCTAGGACGCAGCGGTGCTGGTGCTAGCCAAAGTGCTGCTGATGTTATTCCAAAGTCCGCTAATCGTTGTCTTGATACCGCTGAGCAGACCTACGGCGGCTAAGGCGATGAACGCGAGCAAGAGGGAGTATTCGACCATATCTTGTCCGTCTTCTCCGTTCCAAAACGCTTGCAATGCAGGATTAATCATATATTGGGCTCTCCTTTCTAAAGCTGTTGTAGTCATAGATCTTGAGTTTGCTTCTCTTACCGGGATTGAGGGTGGAGACTCACCGCCTCGAACACCAGAACTTTGCCGTCATCAAAACGCATCGCCCAATCTGGCGATAACTTTAGGACTGCGCACAAAGGGGCATCGGGTTTCAGAAGGATCATGTCAACACCAAAATGTTGCAGTTGAGTTTTCCAGTCGTATTGCGCGAACAGTGCGTCCTGCGCGGCCGTCACAATCGGCATACCAAAAAAGTCGCTGCGGCCGTCGATAAAATCGGGTTTCTGTGGGTAAAGACGGTAAATGAGATAGTCGGCCCACTGATCATAGGTGAAAACCCGCTTGGCGGGCGAATGCTCCACCAGAGAGATCGCTTGCACGGGGAACAGCTCAGGGTTGAATTGGCCCTCGAACCCCTTAGCTCCTGTGGCGAATAGTCCGGCCATGAGCACTATAGATAGAGCAGAAAGCACGAACGCCCGAGGGGCCCGTTCCATCGGCTTGAGCTCTTCACAAATTTCGCAAATAGTGCTCGAAACAACCCCTATGAAACGCGTGGACCTAAGCCGCAGCAATACGTGCTGAAGCCAACAGCCGACCAAGGGTGCCGCAATAAACAGGAAGAGCGGTATATTACGCGCTGCAATCAGCGCTAAGTGGATCCACGCTACGGCGAGCAGAGCGGGCGTGATGCGGCGCTCCTGAACTGACCACAAAGCCGCGGCGGCCGCTAGAAAAATCATGACTTCGAAAAAAATGGCCGGGGGACTATGAAAGCTGATGGACTGATATTCCTGGATCTTGTCGATCAGTTTTCTGTCGGCCAGAAATTGAAAAACGTGGCGATGCAAACGCCAGGTGTATGGGTTTACGAATGTGCCGGCGATACATAACGCCGTGCATGCCAGCAGGCGGCGGCTGCGGTCATAGGCCGTTCGAAAGCTCTCACCCTGGAACAACAGCATTTCGAGGGCGTCGCCAATGGCGGTAACGAGTAGAAGAAAGATGCCAATCAGGAATGCGCCATGAATGTTGACCCAAAACACCATCAAAATGAGCAGGGCCGCGAAGGCGACGTTCGAACCTTTGCGCGCTATTGGTAAGAGGTGCAAGTAGACCAGCAAGAGGAGCCACGAAAACAAATGCGGGCGCGCCAGCCAGTGGATAGATGAGCCGCAGAGCGCCACGGCCGTTAGGGCGAAACTAAGAACATCGTTGCCGCAAGCATTTAGCACAAGTTTGTATAGCAGCACCGAGATCAGGCCCAGAATAAGGACGGTAGCGAAGCCGACTCCGGCCAAGCCCCAAGTTCCGTGAATCAAGGCGAAAAGGATATCCCAGGCCCACTCCCATGCGAACCAGGGCTGGCCTGGTTTTGTATAGGAAAAAAGGTCGTACGTGGGGATCGCTCTGTGAGCCAGAATCCAATCCCCAGTCCGAATATGCCACCCAGTGTCGCCATCCGAAAAAATCGTTTCGGTGCCGCCCAGTTTCAAAAATAGAAACGCCGCCGGCAAGATAAAGGCAATATCGGTTAAACAAGGCATAAGCCGCCAAGCCCAGCGCGTCGCAGGGACGCCGAGCATATCGACAGTTGTAGTGGCGGATTGCATCCTGAAGTACAAATCGGTTGGATGAAGGCAAAAGTTTAGCTGTAATCCGCTGCGTGAGAAAGGCTACAGAAAGCGTTACGCGCTAAGCAGCCCTAAGCTCAATGACTTGAAAAGGCGATCCATAACATGACCGCAATGGCAATGGAAGCGCCATGAGGCAAACCAACGGCTTGCTTATCGTGCACATCCAGGCTTGGATCTTTGCGGTACGGCATACGCCCATGCAGCAACTCAGTCATGATGGTCGACAGATTGTCTAGCGTGAGGTTCAGCCGCCCGCGAACAATGACCAAGCATAAGGATGCCACTCCTCCGAAAACCGCCGTGATGAGGAATAGGGTCAGCCAGTTGTGCGGTCCAACGATGGAGCCAATCGCCGCCATGAACTTGACGTCTCCCGCTCCCATCGCGCGGATTAGGTATAGCGGTGCATAGATCAGCAGTGCCAGGCCGAATCCAAGTAACGCCAAACGAAAGCCTCGCCCGTGTTCGAAAAATGTGTTGAGCCCCATCCCCAAAATAAGTCCGCTGAGGTTGAGCCAGTTAGGAATTCGTCGAGTGCGCAGGTCTGAAAGGCCGCCGGCGATGGCGATCGTTAACAACGTCAGTGTGAGGAAAAGAGGCAATGTCACCTCTATCGGTCAGATGCGAAAGAAAGTTTAATGGGAAGTAGGGTGGAAGGCCAGCTTGTCGCCCAATTGCGTGCCACTCGCCAGCAGAACTCCGGCTGGGAGTTCGAGCACGGAGGTAGCCGTCCAACAGATCGCAATGCGCCATGGCGGCAAGCGCGCTGACACTTTGCGTACGCGGTAGTTCTCGTCCAAGAAGATGGCGTCGATCGGCCATTTCATTCCGAGCGTATGAATGGCTTCACAGGGAGCGATCCACAAAGCGTCGCCAGGGCGCATAGAATCAGTTGCGAGCAAGCCTTGGCGGCGCGCGGCACTGGTTCCGGCGATCCGAGTACTTGTCGCCAAGGTGGTTCCGCGCGTCAGATTCTCCATCGTGTAGAGACTTCCCTTCAATAAAGCCCGCCATAAAAAAGATCGGCGGGATCGGCGTCAACCTTTAAAACCGTCCTATCTAAGCTAACCGGGCTCCGTCATCTTCTTGGGATCGATCGCGCGGCGAAACTCTTCCGCCGTGATATATCCCAATTTGAGGTTCGCCGCCTCCAGGCTGGAACCGTCCGCGTGGGCTGTTTTGGCCAGCTTGGCAGCTTTATCGTAGCCGATCGCCGGTGCGAGTGCGGTGACCAGCATCAATGAGTTCTCGACGTAACGTTCGAGTTGCGGCCGGTTGATCTCGATGCCCACAGCACAAAATTCGTTGAAGCTGCGGCAGGCATCGCTGAGCAGACGCACCGAGTGCAGAAAATTGTAGATGATCACCGGCTTAAAGACGTTGAGTTCGAAGTTGCCTTGCGACCCGGCGAAGCCGATGGCGGCATCGTTGCCCATGACTTGCGCCGCCACCATGGTGAGGGCTTCGCACTGGGTGGGATTCACTTTACCGGGCATGATAGAGGAACCCGGCTCGTTTTCCGGAATGATGATTTCCCCTAATCCGCAGCGTGGGCCGGAGGCCAGCCAGCGCACATCGTTGGCGATTTTCATCAGCGACGCCGCCAACGTCTTGAGCGCCCCGCTGGCGAACACCAGTTCATCGTGCGCCGAAAGGGCGGCGAACTTATTCGGATGCGAGCGGAAGGGCAACTTGGTAAACTCGGCGATTTTCTTAGCGGCGCGCTCGGCGAATTCCGGGTGGGCGTTGAGGCCGGTGCCCACGGCAGTACCGCCAATCGCCAAGTCGAAGAGGCCATGGCACCCGTCTTGCAGTCGCTCCAGATCGCGGTCGAGGAGCGAAACCCAACCCGAGAATTCCTGTCCCACCGTGAGCGGCGTCGCATCCTGCAAATGCGTGCGGCCGATTTTCACTACATCTGCAAACGCCAATGCTTTTTGGTGAAGGGTTTTCCGCAGTTCCCGAACAGCCGGCAGCAAGCGCGCGTGCACCACGCTGGCGGCGGCGATATGCATGGCCGTCGGAAAGGTGTCGTTCGAGGATTGCGACATGTTCACGTGATCGTTCGGGTGGATGGGCTTTTTGCTGCCCATGACGCCGCCGGCTAGTTCGATCGCCCGATTGGAAATCACC
Source organism: Bryobacterales bacterium (assembly GCA_963764105.1). GTDB lineage: Bacteria > Acidobacteriota > Terriglobia > Bryobacterales > Bryobacteraceae > Bog-105. The sequence goes on along the minus strand of CAVXRP010000019.1, from coordinate 36,617 downwards.
TCGTTGGCGTTCATATTGGTCTGAGTGCCGCTGCCCGTCTGCCAGATGCGCAGCGGAAACTCATCGTTCCATTGGCCGGAAATCACTTCGTCGGCGGCTTTCACGATCAGGTCGGTCTTCTCCTCGTCGAGTTTGCCGAGGTCGTGATTCACCAGCGCGGCCGAGCGCTTGAGAATGCCAAAAGCGGGAATCAGTTCCGGCGGCATGCGGTCTTCCCCAATGTCGAAGTGGTGAAGCGAGCGTTGGGTTTGGGCGCCCCAATAGTGGTCGGATGGAACTTCTATGTCACCCATGCTGTCGGATTCCGTGCGGTGCGAAACGGTCATCACTTCTATTTTGTACCCGGCCGTTGCCGGCGCGGGCCTCGGAGCCGCAGCATGGGCTTTGAGGTGGTGGGCTATTCAGGTCATTCCTGGCCCGCCGCCTCCAGGAACCGCGTCAACGCGTTGTATTTAACTCCGCGAAGAAGCCCATTTGGGGGAGGCATCTTGGCAGGTTGCGAAAGGCCGACCCAGGTTAGGAGAACATACCCATCTAAGGACAAATACGAGGTTACATACCCTTGAGAAACGCTTTTTAGAAATCCGCAATCTCTCTTTCTTAAAGTAAATTACGTTTTTCGCCATGCATAGTTGAGGGATACACTCTCGACACCATCGGAGGACAATTAGGTGCGTCACCTAAGGAGGTCTCAGCCGTTTCCGGGCATTTCGGCTGTAGGTATTTGTTCTTGCCTGCGGGCGGAGGTGTGTCTTCTGTGGTTGCTTCTGGCCATGCCTGTGCTCAAGGGAGATACGCCCCAGAGTGATTCGAGCCAGACTGGACCGGCGGCGCTGAAAAAGCTAAGCCTGGAAGAACTCTCCCAAATCGAGGTGACAACGCCGTCGAAGGAGCCGCAGGAAGCCTTTCGTTCTCCGGTGGCCATCTTTGTCATCACAAGCGAGCAAATCCGGCGCTCGGGAGCGACTTGCATTCCCGAAGCGTTGCGTTTGGCGCCAGGTGTAGAAGTGGCACGCATCGATGGAAATAAATGGTCCATCGGCATTCGCGGTTTCGGCACCCGGCTCTCGCGCTCCGTCCTTGTCTTGATAGACGGCCGCACCGTCTACACCACTCTTTATGACGGCACCTACTGGGAGGTGCAGGACACAGTCATGGATGATATCGACAGGATCGAAGTCATCCGCGGTCCGGGCGGAACGATTTGGGGACCTAATGCGGTAAATGGCGTAATCAACATCATCACCAAGAATGCTAGAGATACGCAAGGAATGCTGGTGTCGGCCGGCGGCGGTAACGAAGAACAAGGATTCGTCAATCTCCGTTACGGAGGCGCCGAGGGACAGAATCTCAATTACCGCGTCTACCTCAAAGCGTTCACCCGCAGTCCTGAAGATCACTCGGACGGCCGTAACTTCGATGACTGGCGCGCTGGGCAGACGGGCTTCCGGATCGACTGGAAGGGAGATAACAAACAGTCCTTCACGATCCAAGGCGATATGTATGACGAAGAGGCCGGAGAGAGCGTTGAGGCCGTTAGTTATACACCGCCCTATTCGCAGATCATAGATGCCAACGCGCTCCTCTCCGGTGGCAACATCACAAGCCGCTGGAGCAAAGTGCTCCATGAAGGCAATGACATCCAGCTACAGGCTTATTATGATCGGACAAACCGGCACGAGCCGAACTTCGGTGAGATTCGCGACACCTTCGATGTCGATTTCCTGCAGCGTGTTGGCTTCCCTGGACGGCAGCAGGTTTCTTGGGGTTTGGGCGCTCGTCTGAGCCACGGCAACGATCTGCCGGTGGTATCCGGGCTAACTTTTACACCGGCGCAAAGAACCGATCAACTCTTTACGGCTTTCCTGCAGGACGAGGTCGGTCTCATCGAGAATCGCCTCGCTCTGACCCTCGGGACCAAGTTTCTGCGGACCAATTTTACCGGCCTTGAATTAGAGCCCAGTGCACGGCTCTTGTGGACACCAACCGCGAAACAAGCCGTGTGGGCCGCTTATACCCACGCGGTGCGAACTCCGTCCGACGTGGAAGAAGATTTCAATCTCGGGTTACATTGCGACTACGCCATCCGGCGTTCCGTATTTTGCCGAATTTATCGCCAACCCGCACTTCGCACCCGAGCAGCTCAATGGCTACGAACTCGGCTACCGGCGGCTCGTTGGCAAGAGAGTCTATGCCGATGTGGCCACTTTCTACAACCATTATCACGACCTCTTCAGTGAAGACATCATAGGCGCGCCCTTTTTGGACGACGATCCGCCCCCGACGCACATTCTGCTCCCGGCACAGTTCCGCAATGGTTTGCTGGGCTACACAAAGGGCGGCGAAATCGCCGCTGAATGGGGTCCGGCGACGTTCTGGCGGTTGCGTGGATCGTATTCTTATCTCCATATGAATCTGGGCAAGTCGCCCCATTCCGGCGACGTAGGATCGGCTCCCGGAATTGTAGGCTCCAGCCCGCAGCACCAAGCCATGCTGCAAGCCGCCTTCGATTTGTCCAAGATACTGCAGCTCGATCTGGACTATCGCTACGTGAGCGCCCTGCCTGGCCAGTTGGTGCCGGCTTATTCGACAGCTGATGCGCGCCTGGCGTATCGAGTCAACCGTCAATTTGAATTATCGTTTGTGGGGCGAAACCTGCTGCAACCCGCGCACCCCGAATACGGAGGCGATCCCGGCCCGCTCGTGGGCATCAAGAGAAGCGCGTACGTGGAAGTAAGGTGGATGAAGTGAATGGGCTTCTTCAGCCACACACCGCGAGCACGACCAAGCTGTAACAATTTTGCGGCCGGGCTGCTCTGCCTTCTTTGCCTCACGGCATTTTCTACGTGCCAGGCAGCGGAAGAACAAGTCTTAGAACATCAGGTAAAAGCGGCTTTCCTATTGAATTTTACGAAATTCGTGGAGTGGCCGGAGGCGGCATTTGGCGACGGTCACTCACCCATCGCCATTTGTGTGCTGGGCGAGGATCCGTTCGGCAACGCGCTGGATCAAATTGTGGAAGGAGAAGTTGTGGAGGGGCGCCGGGTGACCGTTCATAGGATCAAGGAGCCACCGGTGGCGAAACAGTGTCAGGTTCTGTTCGTAAGCCCGCTCATAAAAGATGTTTCTCAGATTCTCAGTAGTTTGGGACCTGGCATCCTCACGGTCGGGGAGGGGAGCGACAACTTCCTCCGAGAAGGCGGAGTGATTTCCTTCATCGTCGAGAACCGGCATGTGCGCTTCGATATTAACCAAAGCGCGGCGGAGAACGAGGGCTTAAAGCTGAGTTCCAGACTTCTGAGGGTGGCGAGGTCAGTGGAGAAGTAGATCCGCTTATCGGTATGTCTCCGTTCCGCGATACCCCCATTAAGCAGAAGCTGCTGGCCATTATGATGGTGACCACCATAGCAGCGCTCTTGTTGTCCGGCGCCGGCATCGTAATCGCGGATTCGATTTTCTTTCGCGGATACATGCAACGAGATCTGGCAACGCTCGCACAGATCATTGGCGACAGCACCACCGCCTCGCTGGCCTTCGACGAACCCAAGTCCGCTGGCGAAACGCTGGCTGCTCTGAAAGCGCGGCCACATTTGATCACCGCTTGCATTTACCGAGCCGATGGCTCAATGCTGGCGCGCTATCTGCGCCCGGGAGCCAACGAGGGATGTCCGGCGCCAAGTGAGCGCGCGCAAATACAGTTTACCGACGGAAACGTTTTGCTTTCGCATCCCATCTTGCTATCCGGCCGCCGCGTCGGCACACTGGTTCTGCTCTATGATCGCAGCGAAGTTATCGAGCGGATTGAACTTTACGGCACAACCGTGCTGGGAGTCCTGCTGGTGTCGAGTGTCGTGGTCTTTCTGCTCTCAGCGCGCCTCCGAGCTATCATCGTCACGCCCGTTTCGCAATTGGCTGACATTGCCGCATCCGTCTCGCATAGCAAGGATTACAGTATTCGAGCCCGCAAGATTTCGAACGATGAGCTGGGCATTCTGGTGGATGCCTTCAACGAAATGCTGGCGGGAATACAATCACGGGACAATAACCTTAAGAGGGCGCTTGTGGAACGCGAGGAGGCGCTTCGCGAAACCCAAGACACCCGGGAATCTCTGGAAACAACGCTGGCGAGTATCGGAGACGCCGTTATCTCAACCGACGTCGACGGACGTGTTCTGTTCGCCAATCCGGTTGCGCATACCATGCTCCGCTGCCGCGAAATCGTTGGCAAGCATCTCGATGAGGTCTTACAGATCTTCAATGAGTTGACGCGCGCCAAAGTGGAAAGCCCCGTAAGCAAGGTTCTGCGCGAAGGCGCAATTGTGGAATTGGGCAATCACACAGTTCTGGTTGCGCAAGATGGAACAGAGGTTCCGATTGACGATAGCGGCGCGCCCATTCGCGGGAAAGGCGGCAGGATTCTCGGGACAGTGCTGGTTTTCAGGGACGTAAGGGCGCGCCGCGCGGCGGAAGCCACCGGCAAGCTCCTGGCGTCCATCGTCGAATCGTCCCACGATGCCATCATCGGAATTAATCTGCATGGTGTAATCACCAGTTGGAACCGCGGTGCCGAACATATCTTTGGTTTTGCCGCCGGAGAATCGATTGGCAACGCAGCCTCATTGATCGCGGCGCCCGATCGAATGGACGACATGCCGGCCATTTTGGCGCGCGTCGCCATTGGCGAATCGATTGCGCAGTACCAGACCGTGCGGCGCACCAAGAGCGGCAAAATAATCGATGTCTCGATAACCTTATCGCCGCTGCACGATTCGCTTGGAAGAATTACCGGCGCGTCCATGATTGCCCGCGATATTACCGAACAAGTACGCAGCGTCGAACGTCTCGCCCAACTAAATGCCGACCTGCAGCACTCCAACGAGAACTTGAAGCGCTCCAACGAGGATTTGGAACGTTTTGCCTTCGTCGCCAGTCACGATCTCCAGGAGCCGCTGCGGATGATTTCCGTCTATTCGCAACTCCTGCTCAAAGCTCACAGCGGCGAGTTCGGCCGGCAGGCTCAGATGTATGTAGATAACATTGTGGGAAGCACCAAGAGGATGCGCGAGCTGCTCGCCGATCTTCTCGCTTACGCCGAAATCGGCGCCCGCGTGGATGAGCCGCTTGAAGACGTGGATTTGAATGCTGTCGTGGAGAAAGTATTGCAGAATTTGCAGGCGTCTATCGATGAGACGGATGCGGTGATCACGATGGATCGGTTACCGACGTTATGCGCCTTTCACGGACACTTTATCCCGCTGTTTCAGAACCTGATTGGGAACTCTATAAAGTACCGTAGTGAACGCCCGCCGCGTATCAACATATCGTTTGAAAAGAGTGCGAGTCAATTGCGCTTTGTGGTGATGGATAACGGCATTGGCATTGCGCCGGAGTACCATCAGAAAATCTTTGGCCCCTTCAAGAGGCTGCATGGTAAGGATATTGAGGGAACAGGCATTGGCTTGGCGATCTGCCAGCGGGTGGTGGAACGCTACGGCGGCCGGATTTGGGTCGAATCAGAGGCCGGGCAGGGTTCGAAATTTATTTTCACGCTGCCGGAGGAAATGCTGCAATGATCGAGAAAAACGACGCCGGCAAGATTCGCATCCTCGTGATCGAGGACAATCCGGGGGACGTCGAACTCATCCGCATGGCTTTGGAGGCTGCCGGCGTCGATTGCGATTTGCAGGTGATCGATGAAGGAGAAGGAGCAATGGCCTATGTTCAACAGTCGAACCACAACGACGGCGAAGCGGTGCCCGATCTGGTGCTTCTCGACCTGAATCTGCCGAAACACAGCGGTTTGGAAATATTGGAGGCGATACGCGGCAATCAAGCCTTCGCTTCGGTTCCGGTGACGGTGCTCAGCTCGTCGTCATCGCGCCGCGACCGGGCGAAGATAGAAGATTTCAAGGTGGCCATGTATATCACCAAGCCACCCGATTTAGAAGAATTCCTGAAAATCGGCCCCACCTTGAAGGACCTGTTGGCGCGCTAGTTCGGTGTCGCTAGTTCGGTGTCAAAGACCTCAACTCCCGAATCGTTTGCTCCGCCCACGCCGAGGTCGGTATTGAATCCCCCCACGTAAACGTTTAAACTGTTGGCAGCCTTGGCCGTCAGTATAAAAGACGTTGCCGCGAAAGCGGCCGTGTCGATCGCTACCGTTTCGCACGTCCTGAACGGTACGCGTGCCACCCGTCCCCGCACGCGCGAGCGGGTGCTAGCCGCTGTGCGCGATTTGGGCTATTCTCAAAATCAAGCTGCCCGCAACTTGGTTCGCGGCACAAGTTCTTTGCTCGGGCTGATTGTTTCCGACGTCCGCAACCCATTTTTCCCCGAAATCACCGCGGCTTTTCAAGATCAAGCGCTGACGCACGAGATGGACGCGATCATGTTGAACACCAATTATGACGCGCAACGCACGCTGCATTCCGTGCGCCGCCTGATAGGCCTGCAAGTTCCGGGGGTTGCTATCTTCACCTCACAAATCGAGCCTTCGGTCGTCGACATCCTGGCCAACCGCCATGTCGCCGCTGTCTATCTGGATCTAGGTAAAGTGTCGCACGCGGTCAGCAATATCGTGCTCGATTACGAAAACGGAATCGCGCAGGCAATGGAGCATCTCACCGCCTTGGGCCATTCGCGTATAGGTTACATCGGAGGGCCACCGAAGCTGATGTCCATTCAACGCCGCAAACAAGCCTTCATCGATACCGCGACTCGTCTCGGCCTTGATCCAACCCGAACGATCGATGCCGATTTTTCCGTCAAAGGCGGTTATTTCGCCTGCTCGAAGCTCCTAAAATCCAACCCGCCGACTGCCATAGTGGCGGGAAACGACTTGACGGCGATTGGCATTCTCCATCGCGCTTACGATGGCGGATTGCAGGTACCGCGAGACCTTTCCGTTGTTGGCTTTGACGATATTCTTTTTGCCGAATACACTCAACCCGCGCTGACGACGGTAGCCGTGCCGCGGAGCGAAATCGGCAAGACTGCGTTCGAGGCTATCTGGAGCATGCTATCCGATCCCGAATTAGAAGGGAGGGAGCACCGGCTCGGGACGCGCTTGGTGGTACGCCAATCTACGGCGCAGCCCCGGTGATGATGTAATAAGTGGTGGAATCCCGGTGAGATACAAGCTGTCTGCGATTCTCGTGGCTTTGTCGGTGTTGGCCGGCCCGCCCGAAAGTTCTTGGGATGTGCTGCGCCATCTTCCTAAGCATCATGTTTACACCGTCCTAAGCCGCAATGGTGTTTGCGTGACTGGCGCGTTTGTCTCCGTCGACGACAACGAAATTGTTCTCGACCTCCCGCAGCAAGGAGAACACAGCCTTCGTCGCCCTGACATTCTTCGCATTTCCTTAGGCGAAACGGCCGATATTCACGCCGCCGTTTACAGCGCTCGCAGCTCCTGGGCCGATTTGATTGCCCTTCAGACCCCGCCATATTATTCAGATTTGATGGTCATCACTTCCGACAATCGAGAATTCAAAGGCCCACTTCTGGGCGTTTCGCCGGATCAACTCACCTTATTTGTGGATAACCGCGAAATGCGCTTTTCCAAGGAATATGTGGACAGGGTATTCTTAACTGGCACCAAACCTTCAGTTGAGCGGCCGGGCGCGCGCAGAGGCATCAAACTGCCCAAGAAGGGGAATTCTCAAACGCAGCCCGTGCCGCTCTATGAAGTGACCGAACGGGAAGACGATTCGCCGCTGGAGTGTCCGCCCGATTACCGGCGCCAGTAACCGCGATAGTATCGGCCACCCAAATAGCGAGGACCAACCCAGTACGCTCCACGAAAAGGTGGATACGCCCAGTATCCAGCGTGCCAATAATAGCGCGGGCCGACGGGATAGTAGTAACCGGGAACCCAGGAATAACCGTACCCGGGGGCTGCATAAGCGGGAGCTGCATAGCTATACACTGGAACAGGTGGTGGCGGAGCATAATAATAACCGCCGCCGAAACCCACTCCGAAAAAAACTCGGGGACCAGCAAATACGCAAGTGCCAGCCAGCAGGAAAAGGGCCAGAATTTTTGTTTTCATCTTAAACTCCTCGCAGCGGTAATCTGCAAATCGTTTGCCAAGTCTAAGTTGTTGAAAGACGGAGTAACAGACGCGACGCCTTTGGCCTTCGTCCACCAGTGCGGTGGATTTACACCACCTGTCAGGCGTGTGCCGCGGCGACCGCGCCCTTGAGTTCGTCTAGATCGTCGATGAATACAAAATACGACGCTCCAGAGCAGCGCACACTGACCGTCCGCTCACTAAATCCGGGACCGCCGATTTCAATCTCCGCCCCTTTGGGTAATTGAGTAATAAGACCGAGCCGGGTTCGTTCCCCATCTTCTGTAGGCAAGATCTGGATTGCCGAAACGCTGTCGCTAAGGGTAAGCACCCTATCTATCGGAATCGGACGGGGGAATTCCATACTCAACACCTGTGTTGCCACTTTGTCCTCTTGCCTATCTTAGATCGGCAGTACTGAAACTGCTAGTACAAAACGCGCCCTAAAGCCTAGAATTTCTTCCATGCCGAAATTACGATCTGTTAATGTGTTTGATGGGAATCGTGCTTATTCTGTTCAATCTGAATGGCCTAGGAAAATTTCCGGTTTTTACTTTTCGTGGGCGAACAAGCCCTTCCACGAGTCATCCAGCGAGATCCAGCGGTCGGCTTCTTCGTCCCAACTCGGCGCCATGAGTGGGACGTGCAGCAAGCCATGTCCTTCGCTACAGAAGAGTTCGGTGCCAGACCAATCGAGCAGTAGGCAACCCGGACAGCCGATTCGCACGGGGAACGCCATCAGCCGTAGACACACGCGGCAGCGCGCCCGCTGATCCGCCACCGCCCAAAACAAAACACCCATGGTGCCCAAAACGTACAGCCACAGGAGGAAAGGGCCGCTTCCCGGGTCTCGCGAGGCCAGTAAGACCGAGGACTCGGACCGGCTCCATTCCAAGCAGCCAACGAAGACACAAGTCAATCCAAGACCCGTCTTGCCTAAGAAAAACAACACCCGGCGTGCGGCTGTCCGGCGGTGTTCCGGTTCGAACGCAAGCCGAATCTGCCTGAGCCGGGGGCGGAATGCCATCCACGCGATGAGGCTGGCCAATAACGTCGCGATGCCGAAGCTAATCAGCGGCGTAAGCAATGCCCCGCGCCACGTTGAGAAGCGCATTTGCCCCTGCAAATTATAGTAAGCAGTGATTTCGGCGGCAATACGTGACAATTCCTTGCTCAAACGATCATCGTTTACGCCCGCTTTGACGCGCGCTACGATAAAAGCTTTTTGCGTGTAAGTCAAGTCTTCTATCAGGTATACGGTTGGCTGCCGGGAAAGAAACTCGAAGCTTTCCGGCAGCACCGCCGCGATCCGGTAAGGCTGGCCGTCGATTTTTACTGCTGATCCAATCACGTTGGTCTTCGCGTTCGCCAGCGCGAGCAATGCGCGTTTATCGAGCACGACTTCGTTTGCAACCGGGAACTTGCCCGTTGCCGGTTTCACTCCCAGCAGATTGAACAGCGTTGGACTGGCCGTCACAACAAGCGGTGTTTCCGGTAAAGTTCGTCCACCGAAAGCCACCTGGCGATGCTTCACTTCTATACCCGCCACTCCATTCAGAAGTTTGCTGCTTTGCGCCCAGGCGGGCACCACATCTCCGGGCAATCCTTTATCGCCGCCGCCAATGTACTGGTGCAGCCAAATGAAGGTGAGATCGCCCATTTTGCTGGGCATTTGGCTGAACAACATCTGGCGCGTGGCGTGCAAGCCTGAACTGGCCGCCGCAATCGAGAAAAGAATCGCCGCGAAGACCGATAAACAAGTAAAGGGCGAGCGCGCAATTTCGCTGAACCGGGATCGAACTGCTTCCTGCGATGCCAATAGCCATGCTGCGTCTGCGAAAGCCCCTAACGCGCTACGCAAGAGCAGCCATTGTTCACGCCGGTTCCATTCGCCGGTATGGAAGAGAAACTGCCAGCGATGCCATATTTCCGCATTCCATTCGCGCTGCCAGTCGTCTCTATGCGCGCGAGGCACAAGGGGAGCTGCGGCTCGAACTAACGCTTGGCTGACCGATACCAACCGCGGTTGTTTGGGTTCCTCAGGCATGATTCGCCTCCTAGCGGCGAGATTTCTGACTTAGCTTCCCCAGCAAAGGATAGCGCCTTTGCGATTGTTCCAGAACCTGCGCTCCGGCGCGGGTGACCCGATAATATTTGCGAGCCGGCCGTTGTTCGGCCAGCGCTTTCTTCTCCGCTTCCCATTGCGACGCAATCCAGCCTTCCTTCTCCATGCGCCGCAAGGCCGGATAGACCGTGCCGCTCGGAAGGCCTGTCTCGTCCATGATGTCGAACCCGTAACTACAGCCGTTATCCACGGTCTGCAGAATTAACGCCGCGGTATGTGAAAGCTTGGCCGAATCACTCATAACCCTTACTTAGAATTTTAACCTTGTTCAGGCGAGTTTTAACAGCTCAAATTCGCTGGGCGCTCTTTCCTCAAAACTGAGACCCGTGGCATCGCCCTCATGGGCGCGCCGGCGGCGGCGCAAATCCAGCCAGCCGGCGGCGAGGCCCGCGGCCACGATTGCGTAATGCCACCATTCGCGTGTGGCCCATTGCTCGAGCCAAGCCAAAAACGGAGCCAGTATCAAAAAGCCCAGCAGGGCCAGCACAAATTGCATCACTATTTTTCGTGAATCGGCTTGCACGCGGTAAGTGAAAGGGATGCGTTGAAAATCGAGCAGAACGAGATCGATGCCTAAGGCGGCGAAGGCGAGATTCAGCAACACGTCAGCGAACCCGCCCACCGGCAGAAGTTGCCAGGGTAGCACCAGCAGCATCAGCAAGCGCCGGGCTACCGCGCTTGGACTGGGCGCGATGTTGTTCGCTGAGAACTGGAAGGCCCAATTGGCAGCCGGTGACGCCGGCATATCGAAGGCCAAACGCAATCCGCTAATCAGAAGAAGGCCAGCAGCAGCGGAACTTGTTGCAAGTCCCCCTCCGCCGCCTGAGCAACCAGAACGAGGCCGACACCCAGATAGCCGCCTAGAAACATCACGTGCCGTTCGCTGCGTGTGAGCACTCGCCAGGCAAACAAAATGCAAGCTTCTTCAAAAGCCGAGCGAAAGAACACTCGCTTCCACCACTCAGGCATCTTGAACCACGCTCCATGCCGATTGCCGGCTAAGTTATCGAACGATTCCGCGAGGCGCAAGAACTGGCGCCGGTAACAAAGAGCATAGGAGGTCAATGTCACTATGACCGATAATGCTAACGCCATCAGCGCCCAATGCGCCATTTCAACCATCGCCGGTTTGGCGATGCCGACCACCGATTCATAAAGTCCCAGAAACCAGAAAGAGGGCAGCAATCTGACGTAAGCATCGGCATAGGTCGGTAGGCGGCCTAAGAACAGCTGGAGGAAGAGATTCGAAAAGAACTCGACCAGAAGTCCCACCGCCAGTGCAATGCGCACGCAAACGGACACCGGTCGCAGCAGGCGCGCGGGCAACAGTAACGTCAACACGCCCACCAAAGCGAAGACGCCAAAGAAACTGAACAGGTTGGCGCTAAAGACCGCCGTTACATGGCCGATTGCAATGCGCGCAAAGGCCGACCACCGGCCATCGCTGATGGTGACGAAGGCTGGGAACAGGAATGACGAGACCAAATTCACATCAATGGCGAACACGATAGCCAATCCCAGCAGCGCGGCAAAATTCGCTAGAAACACTTGATAAATCGGAATGGGTAAAGCTGCTAGATTCGCGAAATCGCGCCGGTCGGGAAAGAGGCGGTTCCAGCGCATCACCATCACTAAGCCAGTGATGGTCATAGAAAGGACGACAAAGAAATATTCGTCGGCAGCGGAGGCCTTGTCAAAAATCGAAATGCCGTTGTCCACGCAGCCATTGCAGGAGAGTGGAATATTTGTCGAGCAAGAAAATTGAGGCAAAGGCTCCCGGCAGGCACAGAATGGCGAGCACAACGCCTAAGCCCAGGCTCATACCCTCATCGCTTTCTTCTCCTTCGGTGGCGAACATGCGCTGAATGAAATGTGCGACTAGGCGCCAGAAGGGAGTGCGCGGGAACCAGGCGGACGGCGATCGCAACTCCTCCCTCAATGACTCACCGCCTCCACAAGAGCTGCAGCCGAAGCGGGCGCATCGCGCTCTTGCACCAGGTGCGCAAAGGCCGCCTCCAAAGAAGGCATCTGCTGGAATTTCTTCAAGTCTTCGACACTCCCGCAGGCCAGTTGCTTGCCGTTCTGCAGAATGATGACGTGGGAACAGACCTTCTCCACAACCTCCAGCACATGCGAGCAGTAAAAAATAGCTTTACCGGCGCGACTGAGCGCCTTCACCATTTCGCGGAAGATGAGTGCGGAGGTTACATCTAAGCCGGAGAGAGGCTCGTCAAAAATGATGAGATCAGGGTTGTGCATCAACGCCGCGATCAATAGAATCCGCTGCCGCATGCCTTTCGAATAAGTGGCAATGGTCGAGTGCCGGTGGGGCGTCATGGAGAAAATCTCCAACATCTCGCCGGTCCGCCGAGCAATCACCCTACCGCCCAAGCCGCGTAGCCGGCCGATCAGTTCGAGATACTCGAGTCCGGTAAGAAAGGGATAGAGATTCGCCTCCTCCGGCACATAACCTACGATTCGCTTATAGGCGGCCAGATCGTCTCTAATGTTCGCGCCGTTGAAATGAACGCTGCCGGCGCTCTGCTCCAATAGCCCGGTGATGATTTTTACGGTGGTACTTTTGCCGGAGCCGTTAGGCCCGAGATATCCCAAAACTTGACCAGGATGGATGCTGAAACTGACGTTTTCGAGAGCCGGAATGGTGCTGTAGGTCTTAGTGAGGGACCGTACTTCGAGCATATGAGGGTAGCATACTACATAGGGGCGATGCCGACAAGTGTTTATTTCACGGCACCGGGCTTTCAGAGCCGGTTATTTCACCTCTATATAATCGAGGGCAGCGGGATCGTCGCCGTCCGGTATGCCTTCTAGAGTGATTACGTCATTCGGCTGCAATTCTATGTTTGGGATGGTCAGGCGAGTGGCCGAATCGCCATTGAGCCTCTTGTTGGGGAAATGCTCCGCTGTCCAGGCTTTTACCACTCGATGGCCTACGGCGAGTTGAAAACGAGCTTCTCCGCCGTTTACGTCGAAATACAGAATGGCGATGTCATGGCGGCCGGGAGTGCCGTGGAAGGCAAACGAGGCGCTGCATTTTTGTTGCGGCGCTTCGCAAACGACCGCCTTGCCTTCGGATGCATCCTCCCAAGGAGTCAAATCTTTGACTGTGTAACCGGAGAGTCTCATTGACTCTGCTTCCGTACGGCCCGGGACATGGCCTGCACGGCCCAAGGCATCCGGAATGCCCGACTCATGCAAAAACCAACTGCAGATGGCGTCGCGCCAAACGATGGCGTGCCCGGCTTGGTACTCCAGTCTGCTGAGCACGGCGCTGAATCTCTCTGGATCGATAGAACTTTCTAACGCGCGCCAACGAAGAGGGAACTGCTGCGCTTCTTCCGCCGCTGCATAATGCGAATCGTACACCTGCTGAATAATGCTTTTGCCGGAGTGAAGAACATAGGTGTACGGCAGATGATGCATGAAAAGAATGAGCGGATCGGGGCAATCTTGCAGCGATTCATACATGTGGGCGACTTCCGCTGGATACTGGCCGATAAAGCCGGTTCCCGTGGCGACGGTTCGATCCATTCCTATACCTTCGTGATCGGCGCGAATCCACTGACCCCAGCCATTTCTCTCCGCCGACTCTATGTTGGGGCCGTAGTGGCCGTGCAGGATATCGGTGAGTGTCCCTAAGCCGAGCGGCCCCGTGTACCCTTCGTACGCCGGCCACGAATCCATTTCAAGTTGGGTGATGGCTTCCACCACGCGTTTGTCGTTACCGAAAGTTTGTCGAACCCACTCGCGCGCGATTTCCTCCGCGCTTAAGTCAGGCTGCCACGCCAGCCGGCCAAAGGCGTAGAGATTGGCCATGGCCAAGTCAGAGCCCAACCAATTCGCCTCCCGGCCAACGTTGGCCACACCGACAAACCCACCTAACGACCGCTGAAACGTTTTGCCCTCTACTAACTCTTTGACCGGGGTGTGCGCACCGCCCACGCGCAGATCGAAATCCAGGATTTGTTTCCACATCGGCGCGAGATAGCAAAGATGCCGCTGTTGCCCGGTATATTCCTGAGTAATCTGTAACTCGAGAGTTTGGTTGGTTTTGGTGAGCGCGCCAATCAAAGGCGAGACCGGCTCGCGTGCCTGAAAATCGATAGGACCGTACTTGACTTGCACCAACGCGTTGTCGGCAAATTGGCCATTGAGTGGTTGGAAATTGTCGTAAGCAGCGCGGGCGCGATCGTTTTTCAGGTTGCGCCAATCGGCGTGATGATTGTACACAAATCCGCGATAAATCAGAACGCCGCCATGAGGTTTCAGCGCATTGGCCAGCAGATTGGCGGCTTGCGTGTGAGTGCGTCCGTAGGTGGCTGGACCGGCGCGGCCTTCGCTATCGGCCTTCAAAACGAAGCCGGCGAAATCGGGGATCAGGCGATAGATTTCGTCTGTCTTCGTCTGCCACCACTGGATCACGCGACGGTCGAGCGGATCGAACGTGTCGAGGTCGCCGATGGTTTTTGGACTGGCAAAATCCACTGACAACGATAGCTTGACGCCCCAGGGACGGAAGACCTCCGCGATGCGCACAATCTGTGGAAGGAACTCGCTGGTAAGAACCCGCGGATTGGCGTTTACGTTATTGACGGTGCAGCCGTTGATGCCCACAGAGGCGAGCAGACGGGCATATTCGCCGGCACGAGTCAGATCGGCGACAACGTGATTGTTCTCAAAGAAGATCGAGCGGCCCCCATAGCCGCGCTCGATGGTGCCGTCGAGATTGTCCCACTGGTTCACCCAGCGGATGGGTGCGGAGGGGTTGCCGGTCTCATCGAGGTTCGCCATATGGTCACCCACGTTGACGTGCCGGATGAAGGCGAACGCACCGTAGAGCACGCCACGGTCGTTGAACGATGAAATGACAAAAAGATGGCGACCTCCTCCCAATTGCTTTGTGAGTATACAGTAGCCATCCCCTTGCATCTGTGTAGGAAACGCAGTTTCAGGTAGCAGACGCTTGACCTGCTCGAAAGTGCCCAGCACGAGTGAGTTATTGGGGAGGTCACGACTGGCTATAGCCGTGGTGGCTGCGAAGCCAGCGAGGGCACTGGAAAGTTCCCGCGCCGCTGCCTCTATCTCAGGCGCACGGCTGAGCCGCACCAGGGTAATGGATGGCTCATGAGTTCGGGGTCGATCACGCAGCCAAGCTTCGTGGCCGGTTTCGGCTCGCGCGATGGATACCAGCACCGCGAAAGCCACCGCGAATTTCATGAGTTCACTCCTGAGGCACGATATGGGCCATCGACTGATGCGCCGAAAACACTGGCTACTTTGCCGGATACATCAGAACGGCTTCTAGACATCTTTAACCTAGTGTGGTCGGATAACGGTCGTCCTTCGGATCAGCCCAGCGGTCATTCGGCAAAATAGGCGCCCACCCAGGCCGCGCCGGATCTTGATCGTATGGGTACGAGCCGAGTTTCTTATAGAGCTCCTGATATTCGCGTAGCTTTTCACGATCTAACTTGACGCCCAGTCCTGACGACGCCGGCACCTTGATTGCTCCATTTTCATATTTGAAGAGGCCGCCTTCGATGATGTCATCAGTCAAGTGATGATAATGAGCGTCGGCGGCGAAGGAGAGATTCGGGAGCACTGCGCCCAGATGCAACATGGTGGCCAACTGGATGCCCAATTCGCCGGAGGAATGGACCGCCACTCCGAACTGGAAAGTCTCACAAACACCGGCGGCTTTCAGACAGGGACGGATTCCGCCCCAAAATGTGGTATCCAGCAGAATGACGTCTACGGCAGGATCTAAGATATTGGCCGCCAGTTGCTCGAAATTCACAACCACCGTATTAGTGGCCAATGGGACGCGTATCTTCGATCGCGTGCGGCGCATGCCGTTTAAGCCGTAGACCGGGTCCTCCAGATAATCGTTGTTAAGATCTTCAATGGCTTGGCCGAAGCGGATAGCCTCCTCTGGTGACCAAACGGCGTTGGGATCAAAACGCACGCGATCTTGCGGAAACGCTTGCGCCAGCGCGCGGAAAATTTCCAACTCGTGATCAGGAGGAAATACCCCCGCTTTCAATTTGTGAGTGGTAAAACCATGCCTTTTTTTGGCGGCGCGCGCGTAGGCGACCACTTGATCGGCCGTGCGAACTTCTTCAAGGCCTTTGTGCGGATTCGCATAACGAAAGAAACAATAAGACGCGAACGGGATGTGGTCGCGCAACTTACCGCCCAAAATCTGATGCAGTGGGACCGCCCAAGCTTGGCCCAGAATATCGAGACAAGCAAACTCCAGCGCGGCGAGAATCTGCGTCCGATTGTTGTAGAGCGATGCGGTGGGATTAGCTATCAGGAAACGCATTTCTTCGAGCCTTGCGGGATCATGCCCAACCAGGTAACTCTTCATAGAGCGAAAAACAGCTTCCGCCGATTCACCGCCGCCGCCCATCTCGCCCAGGCCAATAAGCCCTGTATCGGTTTCGACTTCCACTATGGTCCGAACGAAGCGGCCCCAGTGGCAGCCGTTGGCGTGGCGTAGGGCGGCTTCCAGGGGAACGGTCACTGTCGTGGCGCGAATGTCAATAATCTTCATGAGGGAAGTAACGATGTTATCGCCAGCCGCGCAAGCCAAGCTTGTAGAATAGGCGGGGCGGAATCGGGAAACGATCGCCTTTCTGCGTAAGTCTGACCCGTAGAGAAACATTCTATGGCTTCTACTATCTGGCGCGGCTATGTCACTTTCGCCCTCACCTCCATCCCTGTGCGTCTCTTTCGTGCGGCTCGCGCGGAAAAGGTTGCCTTCCGACGCTTGCATCGCGAGGAGCCCGTACAAGCATCGAAAAAGAGCGCAGGATCCGAGCCGGAGATCCTCCCCGACTCAGGTCAACCGAACGAGCGCCGGTTAAAACTCGTTTCTAGGAACGTAGAACCCGAGATCCGCCCACCCACCGCTCTGACTCCCGTTCAACAAGCATCAGTGCGCCAGGGATCAGATGAGATTTTGCCTGCTCAATCGGTGGTGAAGGGTTACGAATATGCGAAGAACCGCTTCGTCGAAATCGACCCTGAGGAGTTGAAGGCCGCTGCCGCGCAAACCTCGACTGAAATGCAGATTCAGGAGTTTGTGAAACTGGCGGATATCGATCCGGTTTACTTTGAGACTTCGTATTATTTATCCCCGGAACCGGCAGGTGAAAAAGCCTATGCTCTTTTGTATCGATCCATGCAAGCAACCGGTCTGGTGGCAATCGCGCAATTTGCGATGCACAATCGCGAACACGTGGTAGTGCTTCGTCCCGGTAAGCGGGGGCTACTCGCGCATACTATGTTTTTTGCTGCGGAGGTCCGGTCCGACGACGAGCACCAGGCCGACGCAAGCGCAGTTACGGACAAGGAGTTGGATCTTGCCCGAACTCTTATCGATTCGCTGGCGGGACCCTTTGAGCCGCAGAACTATCGCGACACCTATCGCGCAAGATTGGAGCATTTAATCGCCGCTAAGGTGGAGGGTCAAACCACGAGACCGGTAGAAGTCACTAAGGACAAGACGCGAGTGGTGGACCTCTCGGAGGCGCTGCGACAGAGCTTGGCGAACTTGAAGAAGCCGGCGGGGTCGGAAATGGAAATCCGCCAGCAGGCCGAAGCTACTCCGGCGAAAACCAAACGAACCTCACGGCCTGCCGGGCCCAAGGGATAGCTGGTGCCTATCTTTTCGCCGACCTTCGGAGGTGCGCCAAGATAAGAGGCTATGATGAGTAAGTTATGTCACAGTTATCAACGTCCCTTAGGACACGTATCCAAGAACTCACTGCATCCGTTGAGGCGCAGACCAGCGAGCTTGGCGCCTACCAGCGACTCCTTGCGATAGAGCTTGCTAAAGAGAGTGGACCAACTGAGCCGAGCGTCGCTGGAACAAGTCCTCAAAAGCAACAGGTCTCAACTCCCAGCGCGCCGCCGACTGAGCTGACCAGCATTGCGTTTACCGGAAACAAGACAACTCTGGTGGCCGATATTGTCAGGAGCCTGGGAAAAGCAGGCGCATCGCCCAAAGATGTGGAGAAGGTCTTCAACGATCGAAGAATCAAGCGCAGCAAGAATCTGATTTATAACACGCTCAGTTATCTTGTAGCGCAGAAAAAGCTACAGAGGCGCGACGGCCGGTATTTCGGAGTGACGATAGCGCCCGCTTCGCCTGCCGCCGGAGTAGCGCCGACCAAGAGACGTATCAGTCCGGAAGGCATCAAAAGAATCAGAGAAGCAGTCCAAAAGCGCTGGGCGGCTAAGAGGGCGGCCGAACGTGCAGCGGCCAAGTAAATGCCACAGTGCGGTGTCGCACAGCCGAGTTCGCCAGAGCCGTGATACGCTCTGTGTGCGACTCGTCTTTCTATTCGCTATTAGTGTTTCCGGTCTGTTTCGGGCGCAGTTCGCCCAACTTACCGTCACAACTGATCTGAAAGGCGAATACCAGGTGGTCTCCGATGATATGAACCACGTTGTCATTTACCACGTGGATCCGAAGGGAAACTGATCGAAGAGAGTATTAGATCATGTGATGCCGGCGCATGCCTGCGCGGTCGCCCCCCAGGATATCGCCTGGATCGGAGGCTCGTTGAAAATGGTATGAGTGCTTGCTTTTAAGGGCGATTCTTGGCCTGCTTGCGGCGCCGGTCCGGCACTTTGCCAATTCGAGGATCCCGGGCGAGGAGAAGTTCGCACGCGCGGAGCGCATCCCTCTCGAAGTCTGCACTATCCGCCGGAAGAACTTGCCACCCTGTGACCGCTTTGCCTAACAGAGCAATCGAGCGCGTGTTTGGAAACTCGCGGCGCAGACTCTCATGGTGCTCATGGGTAGTGGCAAGCCACACGCCATTATCAGCGGTTCTCTGCGGTTTGTCACGCAGCAGGACAACGATTTTTTCTCCAACGGAAACAGCGGGGCAGCTAAACATCGAACGAGTCACCGGCGAAAGGGCGGAAATGGCATCGAGCACGAACTCATGGGGAACAGCTTTTCGCCGTTTGAGGCTGAATGGAGCGTCGCCTGTCTGCGGGCCATCGGAAAGGTGCTTCGGCATCGGATGACATGCATTCTACCTTCCGCCGAGTTTTGCGGCAGGAGTTCGCTGTGTTTAGATGGAAATGAAATGCAATCCGTGGACGACGCGATAGTAGAAAGCCTGATCCTCGACCTTCTCGAATGGCTGGCGATTCGGGACCGAAACTACCATGAAGTGATGAATGCCTGGCGCACTTCCTGCCCGAAATTGCCGATCTGGGAGGAGGCAAATGATCGCGGGCTTGTTACAAGGGTGGAAGTGAACGGCAATACCATAGTGAGGGCTTCGTTATCGGGTTTTGCCCTGCTGGAACAGCGCAGTCATGCTCCGAAAGTGATGGTTAAAAGTGAGGTGATGCGGTGACTTCCTGCCAACACCGTCGTAATGCAGGATCGATAGGCGGCGCGGGTTTCAGCGGCCTCCCAGTCCGTCCAGAAATTGTTTGCGAAAACTCTCTACTTCCTGATTCGAACCATTGTCGTGCATAGAGCGGTAATGCTGCAGAGCGGCGGAGGCTTCCTCCGATCGGCCCTCTTTGCGGTAAAGCACAGAGAGCCGGTACCAGTCCGCAGCATCTTGCGTATCGCCTTCGACAGCTCTTTTTATATCGTTGATGGCAGAACCATTGTCGCCAGCTGCTTCGAACATCCGGCTTCGCAGCAGCAAACAGGCACGGCAGGCCGGCATTTGCCGGATGGCCGTCGAAACGTCCTCCAACAAGCGTCCCCGTTCGGTTGAACCCGAGTCCCAGCCCGCCCGTGCCCGCAGATAATAGAGATAAGGATTGGGATTCGGCGACGCAAGGCCAGCCGACACCTCATCCTCACAAGAATGGAAGCTCTTCTGTTCGCAGTAGGCAAACGCGGCGATCAATCTCGGAATGCCGAAGGGGGGGTCTTGTCGCTGTAACTTCCGGCAAGTGGCGATGCCAGCCGAATAGTTTCCGGCGAGAACCTGAGCCAGCGCCAACTCCATTGCCAAATCCTCAGATGCGGGATGCACAGCCAACGACAGCTCCAGAACTCGAATCGCCTCCACATAGGCGGCGGATCGAATATAGAGGAGAGCCAGATCCAGCGCATAGTTTTCTTCCTTCGGGCGCTGCGCGTAGGCGCTCGCCAGCTGTTCCTGTGCTTCTTTGAGATGATTTGTGTTTAGGAAGATCTTCCCCGTCAAATACTCAACGGCAGCTTTTTCGTCGGCGCTCGCCGGTGAGATGGAGCTGAGGGTTTCTAATGCGCTCTGATAGTGAGTCAGAGCGATGCGCGCCAGAGCGAGATTGTATTTTGCTTCAAATGAGGCGGGAAACTGCTGAGAACAGCGCTCGAAAAGAGTCGCTGCCTCAAACATTCTATCTTGCTGGGCGAGAAGAGACCCGGCGGCCAGCAGTGTGCTGAGCGACGCCGGTCCCACCAGCAATCTCTGCTCCAGCGCACGCACCTCTGGAAGGTTATTCGCGGCCAGGCTGGCCTTTAGTTGAGCGAAAACCGCGTCCCGGTCTTCCTGAGCCGCTAGACTCGAACTCCAAACGCAGACTATCCAAAGGAGTTGCTTCATTGACCCGGAAGGATGTTCACTCGCAACACAGAAGCTGTTGCACCCGAACGATAAACCTTCTCATCCGCCTTTTGAAATTGCGAACGCTCAGCCTTATAGATATTGGTAAAGGTTTGCGGATTGAGATCCACTAAGGGAAACCACGAACTCTGAATCTGCACCATAATGCGATGGCCTCGCCGGAATGTATGAAGAATATCGGGCATGGTGTATTCAATCTTCGAGACTTTGCCCGGCGTGAACGGCTCCGGATGTTCAAAGCCATTGCGAAATTTTCCGCGAAAGGGCTCGCCACGGACAAGCTGTTGATAGCCGCCCATGTGCAGCTTTTCTGGATTGGGAGAAGGATCTGGATAATCGTCCGGGTAAACGTCAACCAGCTTGACGATGAAGTCGGAGTCGGTGCCGCTGCTTGAAACAAAGAGTGTCCCGGCAATAGGGCCGGCCAGAGTAACATCCTTTTTGAGCGGAGGCGTCTGGTATACCAACACGTCTGGCCGCGTGGACGCAAAGCGCTGATCGTCCACCATATATTCGCGAGGCATGGTGTTGGCGATGTAGCCGACCGAAGGTACAGGATGCGCGGGATCACTGCTGTATTCATCGAAAGCGGCGGATTGATCTTTGGGCGGTGAATCGAACTGGAGTGCTCCGTCCTGCGCCAAGTAGATGGTGCTGGCGTGCACGTCGGCCGGCGGCCATGCATCGAACTTCTGCCAGCGATTGGCTCCCGTTTCGAACATGTAGGCTTTCGGCGGCAGCCCGGTGGAGACTCCTTTTAAGAAATGCTGGAAAAAGGGGAATTCGATTTCCTTCCGGTAGAACTCGCCTGTCTTCGATCCGAAGGTGACGGCACCCAGCAAATCGCCGTCGCTTGCTGCCCAACCCCCGTGGAACCAAGGTCCCATGACAATCGCATTGAACGGAGCGTGGCCGCCCGCTTCTACCGCGCGAAAAGTGGAGAGCGCGCCATACATGTCTTCGGCGTCGAACCAGCCGCTGACAGTCAGCACCGCCGGTTTGACATTCTTCAAATATTGCGGCACATTTCTCTCCTGCCAGAACTGGTCGTAATCCGGGTGGTCGCGAAAGACGTCCCAATAATCCACTGACCCCTTGAGAAGATCGTCATTGATATTCGCTAAGGTACCCTCCTTTAAGAACATCCGGTAGCCGTCAGGCGTAGGATATTCGTAGTTCCGCGGTTGCGTTCGTCCCGTCATATCGTTGCCGGCTCGGTCGTTGGCTGAGAACCAACGAAAAGCATGCGCCAGAAAGAGCGCGCCGTTGTGGTGCCAGTCGTCGCCCATGAACCAATCGCCCACCGGCGCTTGCGGCGATACCGCCACCAGTGCTGGGTGTGCGTCAATCATTCCTTCCGAAACGTAGAAGCCAGGGTATGAAATTCCCCACATACCTACTTTGCCGTTGTTGTTGGAAATGTGTTTTACCAGCCAATCAATGGTGTCCCAGGTATCGGTGCTCTCGTCGGTATCTTGCGGACCACTCTTCTTCACTTTGTAGGGTCGAACTTCTTCAAACTTTCCCTCCGAGTGGAACCGGCCGCGCACATCCTGATAGGCGAAGATGTAGCCTTCGCGGGCGAAGGCCTCGGATGGTCCTAAATTATTTGGATACTCATCCTCGCCGTACGGCCGCACGCTATACGGCGTGCGAATGAGAAGGATGGGCAACGGGGTTTCGAAGTGCTGCGGCACATACACGCTGGTAAACAGGTGGACGCCATCCCTCATCTCGATGTTGAAGTCGTACTTCACGTAGTGCTCGCGAATATAGGGAACCCCCGGCGGTTCCGCACCTATTCGTGGAACGATGGGAGAGAGCGCTAAGAACAGGAAAAGTTTCCGCATGCTATAAAGACAAAATACTAAATACCAGAAGAGTGCCATTTGAGAACACGCCTTTTAATTCCGCTGGTTAGCTGTTTGTTCTGCGCCTCCCTGTGCGCGCAGATCAACACTCGAGCCACTCCCCCTTACGCGAACGTCGCAGCGGCGCTGACTCAGGCGATTCAACTGGAAATGAAAAATCAATCGCTGCCCGCCGTTTCGATCGCTTTAGTGGATGATCAGCAGGTTGTCTGGGCTCAGGGTTTCGGCTTATCTGACCCTGGGCAAAAAATTCCCGCCGCCGCCGACACCATTTACCGTGTGGGGTCAGTTTCCAAACTCTTCACGGATACCGCCATCATGCAGCTTGTGGAGCGGGGAAGGATCGACCTGGACGCCCCGGTCAATCGCTACCTTCCCGATTTTCATCCAGCCAATCCGTTTGGGAAGCCAATCACGCTGCGGGAACTCATGTCGCATCGTTCGGGCCTCGTGCGCGAACCGCCCATCGGGCATTATTTTGACTCCACCGCACCCACTCTCCAAGCGACCGTTAAAAGCCTAAACGAAACGACCCTTGTCTACCCACCCGGTACACACACCAAGTATTCGAATGCGGCCATTGCGGTAGCGGGGTATGTACTCGAAAAGCAATCCAGCCAACCATTCACAATCTACGTCAGAGATGCGGTTCTCAAACCGCTGGGCATGAGCGCCAGCGCTTTCGCACCCACGCCGGGTGTTCTGGCAAAGTTGGCCCACGCGTCCATCTGGACATATGACGGCCGCGTGTTCGATGCTCCCACCTTTCAACTCGGCATGGCTCCGGCGGGCTGCATGTATTCGTCCGTGCTCGACCTATCGAAGTTTGTGAGCATGTTGTTTGCTGGCGGACGCGCAAGCGACGAAGTCATTTTGAAACCGGAAACGTTGCAAAGTATGTGGCAGCCCCAATTTGAGACCGCAGAGCAGAAGTTGGGTTTCGGTATCGGCTTCCGACTGGCCAATCTAGATGGACATGCATTAGTGGGGCATGGGGGCGCAATCTACGGATTCGCCACCGAACTAGAAGCGCTGCCCGCAGACAAACTGGGCGTCGTTGCGATTACCACCATGGACAGCGCCAACGCCACCATGACCAGAATCGCCAACCACGCGCTCCGGCTCATGCTGGCTTCGAAGCAAGGCGCGACTCTTCCGAACTTTGCGGAAACACAGCCGGTATCCCATCCACTGGCGCGGGCGGCCGCCTCGCCCTATAACCTCGCCGATGAAACATTGGATCTTCTCGAGGAAAATGGCAAGCTATTTACGCTTTCGAGTAAGGGCGGAAAGAAACTGGAACTTCGCCAGCAGGATGATGAACTGCTAACGGATGACCGCCTCTCCTATGGAACGAAGCTGCAACTCTTCCACAATGCCGTCAAGACAGACACAGCCATCTTCCATCGCACCGCCGATCTCGAACCTAAAGCTCCGCCCCACGACTGGGACGGCCTCATCGGCGAATACGGCTGGGATTATGACACGCTTTACATTCTGGAAAAGGGTGGCAGGCTGACTTCGCTCATCGAATGGTATGAGTATGAGCCGCTGGAACAAGTGTCTCCGAACGTGTATCGTTATCCCCCGCGCGGGCTGTATGATGGCGAAACCGTCGTTTTCACTCGCGATGCCGCCGGCCGCGCTACTGAGGTGAAGGTGGGAGGAGTGCTCTTTAAGCGTCGCGCCGTGGGCCCGTCCGATGGCAAAATCTTCCGCATCAAGCCACTCATGCCGATACCGCAGTTGCGGGCTCAAGCGCTGGCGGCACAACCTCCCCAAGAGACTGGGGCTTTCAAGCAGCCTGATCTGGTGGAACTCACCGCACTCGATCCCACCATTGAACTCGATATCCGCTACGCCACTAGCGATAACTTCCTCAGTTCGCCCCTCTATCAACGGGCCAAAGCTTTTATGCAGCGTCCGGCGGCTGAAGCTGTAGTGCGCGCCAATCACGAACTCCACAAAAAGGGCTTTGGACTACTTATTCATGATTCGTACCGGCCCTGGTATGTGACTCGTATGTTCTGGGACGGAACACCGCAGGAAGGGCGGATTTTCGTGGCTGATCCTTCCCAGGGCTCACGCCATAACCGCGGCTGCGCGGTTGATCTGACCATGTACGAACTCGCCACCGGACGACCTGTAAAGATGGTTGGAGTGTATGACGAAATGTCCCCGCGATCCTATCCCTTCTATCCGGGCGGTACTTCGCGACAGCGCTGGTTGCGTGCCCTACTGAGGCACGCTATGGAAGAGCAGGGCTTCAGTGTGTATGAAACGGAATGGTGGCATTTCGATTATTTCGATTGGCGGAGTTATCCCATTCTTAACTTGACCTTTGAGCAGTTAGCCGCGCACTAATGGGGCAGACCTCAGGCCAGTCGCGCTTTCCGGATACCCGACCATCCGGGAGTCGACACAGACTGACGCCACCTTACCTGTGCCCGTAATCTGTGAAGACATAATCTCTTTTCTTGACGCTCGTGTGACACGCGAATCCGCACTTGGCGTCGTTCCCCTGCGGCGGCTTGCCGGCCAAGGTGCCGGGCGTGAACTTATCGGCTACAGCGTCATAATCGAACACGGCGTACCCCCACCCTCCGCTGTCCGCGAATTTCTTGCTATCCTTCACCATGAAATCGACGTCATGCTGGGTACCCGGCACCGTCGCTGCCGGGAACGTCTCCATCTTTTTGGGGTTCCAATGAATCTTCGCCAATTTGGCGCCGTCAGGGAAAGGCTTGCCATTGCCCGGAATACCGTCCGAGTAAGCGCGGATCATCACAGGGTTAGCGAGGATCGCAGCAATAAGGCTACCGTCCTGACTTATAGATACAACCTGCCACGACTCATATCCTCTGAACTCAGAGAACGCGAGCCCATTCGGCACTTTCAAGCTGTACTTGTCCTGCGCGAAAATAGCCCAGCCGCCCATAATGGCGAACACTCCCGCGATTGATGCAATCGTCCGTATTCTCTTGCCTTTCATTGTTCCGCCTTCATCGAAGTTGGTGTCCAACATCCGGCTGGATGACGCGCTACCATTGTGGTGGCCGCGAGCATGGCTCCGGGTGGATTACGTCCATGTTGCCCAGCAACAGCATGCAATCATCGAAAAGCGCGCCGTTTGCGGGACCTGGTTGCATAGGATATCACGGAACAAAGGCCACCGCCGCACAAATCCGCGCTAACCAATTCAACCCTCGCCGCTGCTCGACGACAAAAAAGCCCGGTCAGGTCGCCCTCTACCTCAAACCACCTACGAAAGGCCTTCTACAAAGCCCTGAAGGAATTCGAATCTATAAGAGTCCAAAGGATTAAGGAGCAAATTGGGTTCGTATCGCAAAAGCGCGGCGAAGCGGCCAAGCAAGGCGCCGCCCGAGGCGAAAGACCTAAAAAAACGAGAGTTCGAACTGAAAAAAGACGCCACCCGGTCCGCGAATTCCTAAAACCGGCCACCTCCAACCCCGCAATCAGCCGGGGAGACTGGGAAGTGGCCGCCTAACGGTGGTGAGATCGGTTTCACCCCAGTTATTTACGCCCCAAAGCGCATCTTTACGTCTTCAAAAAGGTCTCCAACTGCTCTGCTTCCGCCGCGCTCAAACGAAAATCCAGCGCCCCAGCCGTGCCGTTCACTTGATCCGCTCGCCGCAATCCGACAATCGCCGCTGTCACCGCCGGGTGGTATAAAACCCACGCCAGCGCAACCTCACCTGGTTCCTTGCCATGCGCCGCCCCAATTTTCCGCAGCAGGTCCACCAACTCTAAATTGCGGCTCAGCTTCGGTTCCTTAAAATCCGCATCCCGGCTGCGCCAATCGTTTTCCGGCAGGCTCAAGGCACGTTCCCTCGTCATTTTGCCCGTTAACAAACCCGCACGCATCGGCGAATAGCAAAGCACCCCTATATTGTTCGCTCGCGCGTACGGCAAAATCTCCGGCTCAATCTTGCGGACTAAGAGCGAATAGGGCGGCTGCAGCGACGTAATTGGCGCAATCTTCATCGCCCGCTTCATCTGCTCCACGTTGAAGTTCGAAACGCCTATCCAGCGCACCTTCCCCTGCTCTTTCAGCCGCGCCATCTCCGTCCAACCTTCTTCCACATCGGCATCTGGTTCGGGCCAGTGCATCTGATACAGATCAATCACATCCACGCCCAGCCGCCGCAAGCTGTTCTCACATTCTTTTCGAATACTCTCCGCCTTCAGACAAGGAACAATCTGCCGGTTCTCGTCCCAAGTACGCTCACACTTTGTAAAGATCAACGGCTTTTGGTTAAGGCCGCGCACGGCTTCTTCCACAACTTCTTCGGAATGCCCCAAACCATACACCGCGGCCGTGTCAATCCAGTTGAATCCGGCATCAATCGCCGCCCGAATCGCGCCCACCGAATCGGCATCGTCCTGGTCCCCCCAAGAAAACTTCCAACCGGCCCCACCCATAGCCCACGCGCCAACTCCCAGCGGGGTGATATGCAAATCGCTGTTTCCGAGCTTCTTCAGGTCTGTCATTGAGTTGAGTAAGTTCCTCTTTTGATTGAGCTTTCCACCAATATTCGGAAACCGCGTCCGAGCAGGCTCAAACCGCCCTAAGTGCCTTTTTGGCGAAGCGCACTAAGCGCTGTATTCCGTGCCACCGGTTCCGGCACTACGTTAGCAAATTCCGCTCAGCCATCGCCAGCCACGAGCGCGTCGCCAAACTCCCTAAACCGCCCAGCGCAATATGCGCAAAGCGTTTTTCCCCGTAATCTCGAATCATGCAAGACGGAACGCAAACAAAAACGCGGCCGTAGCGAACAACCCACGGAGAACATCACAATGAAATTTATTCTTTCTTTTCTTATTGCCACCGCCATCCTTTCGGCCGATACCTGCGTAAAGCTGAGCCTCGGCGATGCCGCCCTCAGCAACAAAGTTCTTTGCGCTCCGGTCAATATCTTTACTCCGCCTACGCCCATTAAGTGCGTGCCGGTACTCAACATCCCGACCATCCCAACCATTCTGTGCAACCTACCCACGGCCCCACAATGCCCGCCAGTGGTTATCGCCAAATGCCCGGCGCCCATCATCTGCCCGCCTCCGGTGACGCCGCCCATCCCGTGCCCCCCGGTTTCGCCCAAGTGCCCTACGCCACCCGCCCCGCCCACTGGTCCGAACTGCGCCACTCCTGAGCCTGCTTCGTTTGCCCTGCTTGGTATCGGCTTGTTCACCGCCGGTGTGGCTCGCCGCTTTCGCAGGAAGTAACCTGATCCATCAGCGAAGGTACTCGTTCAGACTTCGGAAGGCAAGCTTGACACCCTGCCCGTCTTGCGCGAGTTCCTTCAAAACTTTCGTGGGAGCCGGAACGGTGTAAATCACCGTCAACCGGCTCCCGATTTTTCTGAGATTTTTTCACGGACGTTCAACCAGCGGCCGGTCCCTCCCTCTGCTGCGCAACACTCGGTCGTAGATTACCCCCTGCCTGCAAACCGGCAGCTCACTTCCTCTATAGAAACTGATCCCGTAAGCCCAAGCCCGATTGATGCCCCCGTCACACACGGCAACGTGATCGTTTTGCAGCTGCCGCCATAAACCGCGCGCCGAAACCTTCTCATCCAACACCGGATACGCGGTGGTTTTCAACAAGATTCCTCCCGCCACCACGCACAGGACAAGCAGCACAAGGAGCCACGAACGTCTGCCCAGTAACAGCACGGCCACCGGCGCAGCCATATAGAAGCTTTCGGTCGGACCAATCTGTCCCAAGTGAAACGCCGTTATATTGCCGCTAGCCAGCGCATCCGGTAAGCCCATCGCAATCGGTGAGATCAGCGCAATGAGCAGCACGGGAGCAATCAGCCACTTCCGGCTCAGTTCGGCGAATGGTCTACCCTCAAACTCAGCGCCCAAAAGCACGAACAAGGCGGGCAGCAAGGGCAACAAATAGCCCGGAAGTTTGTTTACGACTAAGCTAAAAAACAAAAATCCGAACAGCACAGTCGCCAGTAACAGGATGCGGCGTTTGTCCCAGCCGGCTTTGCGACGCACGAAAAGCAAGAATAACGGCGTCCAAGGAAAGAGCGCCCCTGTCATCACCAGCACATAGTAGTACCAAGGCTGAACGTGTTGCAAAGAGCCTGAGTACATCCGCTCAAAATGATGTTTGAAGAAAAACTCCCTCACGAACGGCATGCCTTGACGAAGGTAAATCGCGCTATACCAAGGGCCGGCAACCAGCACGCAAGCAAGCGCCGCCCACACCCAAGTACGCCACCACTGCCGCAGAAACCACGCCATGGGCAAGGCGAGCGCCAGCGGCACTAATCCTTTCGCTAAGGCGGCCAATCCCAAGCATGATCCAATGCCCAGGAAACGCAACACAATGCCGCGCTCGTCGGCCGTATCGCGCAGCAATGGCAACGCCAGCAGTATCGCCAGCGAAAAAAAAACCGCCATCGGCAGATCGGTAAGACAGAAATTGCTATAGGCGACCCAACCCGCACAGGTGGCCAGCAAACTAATCGAAAGCGCCGACGCCTCCGCTCCAAACTCCCGCGTCACTAACCATGTCGCCAACGCCAGAAACGCCAAACTCATCAGCGCCACTGGCAGCCGCGCAGCCAATTCCGGCTGGATGCCCAACGCAAAAAACGCCGCGCTCATCCAATAAAGCAGCGGCGGCTTCTCAAACCAGGGCGATCCCCACAGAACGGGCGTAATCAGGTCGCCGGTCCGCGCCATCGCTTGGCCAATAGCCGCATAGCGGGGCTCGTCGGTGCTGATCACGCCCACGCCTCCCAAGTCGTAGAGGTAGAAAGCGGCGATGCTCAGTGCGCACGTGGCCAACGGCAAAAGGCGGCGGGAGGAAGACAATCCTCAGTATAAGAGCACGCCCCGGCCTATCTCCCAAGCGCTAAAATAGAAAGGAACCATGCCAAAAATCCGTTCGGTCAGCCTCGCCTTGGCGTTCTCTCTCGCTTGGCTCTTACCCGGCGCGGAACCTACTCCGCCTAAAATCGATAAAGCCAAATGGGAAGCTTTCTTGCGCTACGCCGAAGGCTATGCACCAGCCGTGAAGTTCGACATTGGCGATCCGACACCCTCCTCAATTCCCGGTTATTTCAAAGTGGTTGTGCATCTTTCCAACGGTGAGAGCAGGCTCGACCGCAACTATTACGTCGCGGCCGATGGCAACAGCATCGTCAATGGCACGCTTTGGGATTTGCGCCAAGCGCCTTTTGCCGACAATTTGAAGAAGCTACCCACCGACGGTGACTCGTTCGGGCCAGCGGACGCACCCGTCAGCATTGTCCTGTTTAGCGATTTCCAGTGCCCGTATTGCAGCGAACTGGCCAAGACCCTCCGCACCGAATTGCCGAAAAAATATGGCGATAAAGTTCGGGTCATCTTCAAAGACTTTCCGCTGACCACTCGCCACCCCTGGGCACGCGCCGCCGCCGAAAGCGCTCATTGCCTCGGAGACCAGAAACCGCTTGCCTTCTGGGCCTTCCATGATTGGATTTTCGAGCATCAGAACGAAATCAATCCCGGTAACCTTCGCGAAAAAACTCTGGCGATTGCCAAACAACAGTCGCTGGACGAAGCTAAAGTTGCCAGTTGCCTGGATAACCATTCCTCCGCCGCCGAAATTGACAAAAGCATCGCGCTCGCCCGTGAGTTGCAAGTCCAGCAAACGCCCACCTTCTTCGTTAACGGGCGAACCGAAACCGGCGCCCTGCCATGGGACCGCCTGTCTTCCCTTCTCGATTTTGAGTTGAACAGGCCGAAGGAATTTGCCGCGCCAGCCGCCGAAAAGTGTTGCGAGGTGGTTATCCCGAAGGTGGGACAGAAATAAGAGGGAGGGTTTTTCTTAGAGAGGTAGACAATCTCTCAGCAACTAGCAACTAGGCGATACTTGCCGATAGAGAAGATGCGGGTGCGATAAATTCGTAGCCGATGGCAAAGCGAGTGCGATTACATTCATGAACAATTCCGCTAAGAGTTTTCGGCTTCCCCCGCTCATCTTACATCCGTTTTCGAGTCCGGAAGATACCTCGGTGCTGATGGAAAGTTCCCGGGCGAGCCTTGCTTTACAAGGCTTTCTGCCCCGCGATGAGACGCCGGCACTTGATTTGGACCGGCAACTGCTCAGGGGCCGTTATGCCGAATTGCGCATGTTGTATTACATTGGCAAGGACGTGTCGCGCTGGACGGAGCAATGCGCCGAGACCGTCAAGGCGGCCCAGGAATTCGATGGGCGCAATATCCGCGCCGAAACATTTGCCGTTTTGCTTGTGCAGCACATCCCGGCCCACGTGCGTTTAAAACTGGAAGGTTGGGGCGTTTTGGACTTTTGCGCGTTATTTCGCCGCGCCATCGGGTTGCACGCGGTGTTTCAGGATATTCCCAAAAGCGAGGATTTTTCACCCGAGTTCTTGCGCCGCTACCACCGGTATCTCGACCAATGGTACGAGCAACGGCTGCGCGATTGGGTTTTCGAACGGCCTAAACCAGATGAATATACGTTTGAACTATACGCTTCGGGTGAGTACGCCATGATGCTTGAGCAAAGCTGGAAAGAAGGCGAGAGCCAGGCGAGCTAGACTCGCCAAAGCAGTATTCTAAAGGAATGAACTTTCCCAGGTTCGTCCAAGCGGAGCAGTCTTTCCCCAATCGCGCCATCGCCAACATCGAAGATCATATCCGTCAGGAAATGAATTCGTCGAATATCGCTAACTGCGTTCCCAAAGGCGCGCGTATCGCGATCGGCGTTGGCAGCCGCGGAATTTCGAATATCGCCCGCATTACCAAAGCCGTTGTCAACTTCTGGAAAG
The DNA here is from genome assembly GCA_963764105.1 of Bryobacterales bacterium. GTDB lineage: Bacteria > Acidobacteriota > Terriglobia > Bryobacterales > Bryobacteraceae > Bog-105. The sequence continues at coordinate 5,118 of CAVXRP010000019.1, read as the reverse complement.
AACACGAGGCGCAGCCGTTCATCATTCCGGCGATGGGTAGCCATGGCGCCGCCACTGCCGAAGGGCAGTCCGACGTACTGGCCCATTACGGCATTCACGAAGCCACCATGGGCGTGCCTGTGCTCAGTTCGCTCGATGTCGTGCCGCTCGGCACTACATCCGAAGGCATCGAAACCTTCATGGACAAGAACGCCTATAATGCCGCGGGCGTGTTTCTGGTCGCGCGCGTGAAATGGCACACCGATTTCGCCGGCGCCGTTGAGAGCGGCCTCTTCAAAATGATGGCCATTGGTTTAGGCAAATTCGCCGGCGCGCAACGCTATCACACCTTCGCCTACCGCATGGGACTCGAAACTATGATTCGCAGCGTCGGTGCCAGCGTCTTCGCGAGCGGCAAGATTCTAGGCGGTTTGGCCATTCAGGAGGGCGCGCATCACGAAACCGCCGGCTTGACCTTTGTCGGTACGGCACAAGGCCTCGAGAGCATGGTCGCCGAGGAAGAAGCCATTCTGCGCCAAGTCAAATCCTGGATGGCCAAATTGCCCGCACCGGAAATCGACATGCTGATCGTCGATGAAATCGGCAAAAACATCAGCGGCGCCGGGATGGATACCAAGGTAATCAATCGTGGCGTAAACGGCGAATATAATCCGTGGCCCGATACACCGCTGGTGCGTCGCATTTACGCGCGCGGCTTAAGCGCTCTCACTTACCACAGCGCGGTTGGCCTCGGCATGGCTGATGTTGTGCATGACCGGCTCGTCAACGACGTCGATTGGAAGCCCACCTACATCAATTCCCTCACCGCCTCCACCCCGGCTTGCATTCGCACTCCGATTCACTACCCTAGCGACCGGGAAGCGCTCGCCGCCATCTCACCCACTGTTGGCAAATCCAACGTCTCGGATGTGACCTATTGCCGCATTCGCAATACGCTGGAGCTGGTTCGGCTGGAAATGAGCGAAAATCTCCTGTCTTCCGTTTATAGCAACGTGAAGGCAGTCTCCGCGCCCTTTGAACTGCGCTTTGACGCCTCCGGCAATCTGGCAGAATCGCAGGCTCACGACCATGCTGAAGATTCTCTCCACGCGACGAGTGTCTAGCCGTGCCGTTGCGCGGCTTACTTGTACCCAGGCTTAATTTCACTGAGTTGTAACCAACTTTGCCTGCGGCTTTCGCGGCCTCCGAAGTCTAACGGGTGCGCTGCAATCATGCAGCAGACAGCGAAGCAGGAGGAGTTATGCCTGAGTCGATGGACGCGCAAGAACTTCGGAAGTTGGATGACGCCGACGTCTCAAAGCTGCACTGGAAAATCGTGCTGGTTTCCGGCATGGGTTTTTTCACCGACGCCTACGATCTTTTTATTATCGGCGTCGTCATGGCAATGATCAAACCGGAATGGCACACCACGCCATTGCAGACCGGCCTCGTCACTTCCACCGCTTTACTCGCCTCAGCGATTGGAGCCATCTTATTCGGCCGAGTCGCGGACCTATTAGGACGCAAGAGAATCTACGGGGTGGAGGTCTTGGTGCTAGCGGCGGGCGCCATCGCCTGCGCTTTCTCGCCCAATATAGGTTGGCTGATTGTGTTCCGGATCATACTCGGGCTCGGAATTGGCGGAGATTACCCAGTCAGCGCCACGATCATGAGCGAGTACTCGGGAAAGAAATCGCGCGGCATGCTTATTAGCCTGGTATTCGCAATGCAGGCCGCCGGATTGATCTTTGGGCCGCTATTGGCTGCCGCCCTTTTGGCGACTTCACTCTCGCATGATTTGATCTGGCGGATTCTGCTGGCGTTTGGCGCTGTGCCGGCTTTGGCGGTCTTTTATGCCCGCCGCACCATCAGCGAAACACCACGCTTCAAAATGGCTTTGGAGAAAAGGAAAAGCGCGCAGCAGGAATCGGGATGCGCGGAAGGCGATTTTTGGGGCGGCTACAAATGCCTGTTAAAGAATCGCCGCTTGTTCTTGCGACTGTTTGGCGTCAGCGCCGCGTGGTTCCTTATGGATTTCGCCTATTACGGCAACACCGTGAGTAGCCCCTTAGTGTTGAACGCGCTCACTCCTCACGCCTCGCTGCTGCGCCACACTTTGACGCAACTCGATGTTTTTGTCATTGCCGCCGCGCCCGGTTATTTTGTCGCGGCACTCACAATGGATAAGCTCGGGCGCAAGTTCATCCAGGTACTTGGCTTCGCTGTCATGGCTGCCGCATTCGCCGCCATGGGTCTCATCCCGGGCATTGAAAAACAGGTGCTTCCGTTTCTACTCATCTACGGCGCTAGTTACTTCTTCACGGAGTTCGGGCCGAATGCCACCACCTTTGTCTATCCGGCCGAAGTATTTCCAGCGGGCACGCGAACGACTGGACATGGCATCGCGGCGGCGCTCGGCAAAATGGGCGGCTTCATCGGCGTCTTTCTATTCCCGATTCTCATGAGCTGGCGGGGCCTTCCCGCGGCCGAACTGGCGGCTGCGGCGGTGAGTATTTTAGGAGTGGCCGTCACAGTGCTGTTCTTGCCGGAGACGAAAGGCAAGGCACTGGAGGAATTGAACGAACAAGCCGGTTTCCGGCGCGGAACTCGAAGCCCCAGCTGAGAAGTTCCTCGCCAAGGGAGCTTAGATCCATTTCTTGCGCAGGAGCCACACCTTGATTAATTGCGTGAGGCACGTATAACACAGAAGCGTGGCCAGCAGTATCGGCCAATACAACGTTGGCAGATGCTCCAGCCCGAGCGAGGACGCCAGCGGCGAATAGGGCAACCACCCGCCGAAGGCCATAATGGCGAGCGATGTAAGCACCAATGGCCAACTCGCCCGGCTCTGGATAAACGGGATTTTGTTTGTGCGGATGACATGGATGATCAAGGTTTGCGTCATGAGCGATTCCACAAACCAGCCGGTCTGAAACAGCGAAGCGCGCGCGGGATCCCAGCAGTGAAAGATGTCGAGCATCACGAAGAACGTGGTGTAATCAAAAATCGAACTGATAGGGCCGATGAAAAGAATGAAGCGCGTTATCTCGCTAATGTTCCAGGGCCTGGGCAAAGCGACTTGTTCCGGATCGACTGAGTCAACCGGAATCGGTACTTGCGAAAAATCGTACAGCAGGTTGTTGGTTAGCACCTGGATCGGCGCCATGGGAATGAACGGCAGGAAGGCGCTGGCTCCCAGCACGCTGAACATATTGCCGAAATTAGAACTCGCTCCCATGCGGATGTACTTCAGAATGTTAGAGAAGACCTTGCGGCCTTCAATCACACCGCCTTCCAGCACCATCAGATCCTTTTCAAGTAAGATCAGATCGGCCGATTCTTTTGCGATATCGGTTGCCGTATCAACCGAGATTCCAATGTCGGCGGCCCGTAGCGCGGGCGCATCGTTGATCCCGTCTCCCAGGAATCCGACCACGTGCTGCTTGCCGCGCAGGGCGCGGATCACGCGCTGCTTGTGGGCGGGCGAAAGGCGCGCAAAAAGAGTCGTCTTCTCGGCGGCTGCCGCCAGTTCGTCGTCCGACATCTTTTCGACGTCTCCACCCAACAGCATCGGATCGGCCGAAAGACCGACATCTCTGCACACTTTGCGGCTGATCAGATCGTTGTCGCCGGTAAGAATCTTCACCGCTACGCCATGCTTCTGCAGCGCCTGAATGGCACTGCCTGCGGTCTTCTTCGGTGGATCGAGAAAAGCCACATAGCCTTTGAGCACAAGCTCGCGCTCGTCCTCCTTTGAGCAACTTGTCTTCCCGGGAAGCTCCTTTCTTGCTACGGCCAGGACACGGAAGCCATCGTTGCTGAGGCTGGCATATTGCTCCTTCAAACCAACCATGCGCTGGGGATCCATCGGCGACAACTTCCCATTCAGCTCGAATTGCGAACACTGATGGAAAACGTCCTCCGGCGCACCCTTGGTGAATAGAATGGCTTTCCCAGCCGGATCTTCCACCATTACCGACATCATCCGCCGCGTGAAATCGAAAGGAATCTCGTCGAGCTTTTTATACTTCTCAACCAACGCCTGCTCATGAAAATCGGAGCTATGCAGGATCGCCTCATCCAGCAGGTTCTTAAGGCCCGTCTGAAAATGGCTGATCAGGTAGCCATCCAATAGGACTTCCTCCGTTTCCCTGCCGGAGACGTCGCAATGACGTTGTAAGATTACCCGATCCTCCGTAAGCGTGCCCGTTTTATCGGTGCACAAGACATCCATGCCTCCAAAATTCTGGATCGCGTTGAGCCGTTTCACGATCACCTTCTTGCGGCTCATCGCAATCGCCCCTTTCGAAAGGCACACTGACACAATCATTGGCAACATCTCAGGGGTGAGTCCAACTGCCACTGCCATGGCAAAGAAAAAAGCGCCTTTCCAATCGTGCTTGGTCAGCCCGTTGATGAGAAACACCAGCGGCACCATCACGATCATGAAGCGGATCATCAACCACGTGAAGCGAGTGAGGCCCTGGTCGAAGCTCGTCGGCGGCGGCTCTGCCGCGATCGAACCGGCCATGCTGCCCAGATAGGTGTTGACTCCGGTGACGACAATCGCCGCAGTCGCCGTACCGCTCTGCACGCTCGTCCCCATGAAGCAGGTATTTTTGAGCTCAGTGGGCGAACTCAGGGCCTGTGTCTCGGCCTCATGGAACTTCTCAACAGGAAGCGACTCACCGGTCAGGCTTCCTTGACTCACGAAAAGATCTTTGGCGGAGAGCACTCGCACATCGCCGGGGATCATATCTCCCGCCGAAAGTTTAACGACATCGCCGGGCACTAAATCGCGCAGGGGTATCTCGCGGGCCTCGCCATCCCGAATGACGGTGGCGGTGACGTGAATCATCGCCTTTAGCTCCGCCGCCGCTGCATCCGCCCGCGCTTCCTGTACGAAGCGCAGGGCGACACTCAGCAACACCATGGCGGCCATCACCGTGCCGGCGCGGGCGTCGCCGGTCGCAAACGAAACCGACGATAGCCCCGCCAGTAAGATCACCAGCGGGTTGCGCAGAATTTTGAGCAGTCGGCCGAACCAGCTTTGCTGGCGCTCTTGTGCCACTTCATTCAGGCCCACCATCCGCGCACGCTCTTCCGCCTGTACTTGCGTCAGCCCGTTGACGGTGGTGC
>CAVXRP010000018.1:0-55750 GCA_963764105.1 Bryobacterales bacterium | reverse complement strand
GTTGTTGTGCTGGTGGCACCGAACTCATCGTATTGCTGTAGTTGTAATTCGTCCAGGTTCTATCCACGCCGAGGCCAACGTAAAGGATTGGTGATTGATCTCCCGCTCCAGTGAATTGAAGGGAGATCTGAAGCCCCAGGAAGGGGCTCATAAAGCTGGACCCGCCTTTGATTCGTGAATCTGTCGTGAACGACCCCGCTCCGTCGCTGTCGGTGAGATAGACGTTTCGCCAGTAGTCCATTCTGATCGCATACCGGCCAAACTCGTATTGCCCGCGAAAGGCGATCGACTGCGGATGTAGGTAGCCCGCGTTCGTGCGTTGGCCTTTCATAACCTCGCCTATAGGGCGAAATGATGTCGAACGAAAACGCGGGGTCGGCGGCTGCCACAGCCGACCCAAAGGTAAACACGCAGAACAGCAGGACCAAAGCCGCTGCGCCCGGCGCAAAAACAGTTGGATAGCGTTGGTTCCAAATCTTCAGTAATGGCCATTTAGGCGGGCGGTGCCACCGGTGTTGTGCTGGCGCTTCAGACGCGCGAAAGCTTAACCAGGTTCGGCGCCGAATACGCTTCTGCCGTCGGTCATTGTCTTTTCACTCATTAAGGAGATGGGGCCTATCATTACCGGGTTAGTAGTAAGCGGCCGGGTTGGCGCGGGCATCGGCGCGGAATTGGGGTCGATGAACGTGACTGAGCAGATTGATGCAATGGCGGTATCGGGAGTGGACCCAAACAAATATTTGGCGGCAACGCGTATATTGGCGTGCATCGTCGCCCTGCCTCTTCTTACTCTTGTCGCCGACGCCGCTGGTATCTTCATGGGCTGAATTGGGCCCTGCGCTCACAGAGCCAACTTCTTTCAGGCTTTTCATGAACAACGGGCTCAACGGGATACTCTTTAGCGATTTTCTCCCGCCTTCTCTCAAGACGGCGCTGTTCGGTTTGATTATTGGCACAGTTTCTTCCCTTCCAAGGCATGAACACAAAAGGCGGAACAGGAAGGAGTGGGCCGTTCGGCGACTAGTTCAGTTGTCCTGTCATCGCTGTTCATCATTCTGGCGGACGTTCTCTTTGGTGAAAGTGATAATCGCCCTCTACCCATAGAACAGATAACTGCGATGGAAGAATCGACAACAATGCGGACGCGGTGGTGGTAGAGGGAGTACAAAAATCATTTGGCGCGCAGCAAGTTAAAGAGATGTCTCGTTTTCCCTTAAGAGGGGAGAGATTTTGTCGGTGTGTTGGGACGCAGTGGCACCGGCAAAAGCGTATTGCTGCGGCTCATGATCGGGCTTAATAGTCCCGACTCCGGTTCAATCCAAATGAACGGCGAGCAGATCACGGAACTCGAGGGCGAGAACTCAACGAGGTGCGGAGAAATATCGGCTTCTTGTTTCAGCAAGCAGCGCTATATGACTCAATGAGCCTCTTGGCGAATGTTGAGTTTCCCCTGATGCGTCATCTGAAGGAAGCGAAGACCGAGCCTCGGGAGCGCGCGCAAGAATTATTGGCAACAGTGGGATTGGAGAAGGACGTGAACAAAATGCCGTCGGAGATTTCCGGAGGTATGAAGAAGCGGGCCGCTTTGGCGCGTGCGTTAGCTTTGGATCCATCGATCGTGCTGTTCGATGAACCTACGGCTGGTTTGGATCCGATTACCTCGGCGGAAATCGGCCAGTTGATTGTTGATCTCAGTAAAAAACGAAGTATGACCTCGATCGTCGTGACCCATGATATGCATGCTGCTAAGTATTTCTCGGATCGCCTGGTTTTGCTTTTCGGAAGGAAAGATTGTCGTGAATGGCACATTTGACGATTTGCAAAAGAGCACCAACGAATTTGCACAACGTTTCTTGAGCGATTCGGCGTAGGAGGGATGATGTCACAGAATGTTCGTTTAGGGCTGTTCATAGTTCTGGGACTAGCTGTCTTGACTGGAGGCATCTTCCTGATCGGCGGCCGACAGTCGATGTGGCAATCGACTTATATCTCTAAAAGCCGAATTTGCTAATGTTGGCGGTGAACGACAGTGCCGACGTCCGGGTGGGCGGCATTCGGAAGGATCGGTTCAGAATATTCAACTGCCGCAAGATCCAAAAGGGAAAGTCACCGTGGTGATGAGGTTGGAGTGAAGCAACCAGAGATGTCCCTCCGGGCGGATTCCACGGCTGCCCATCAAATCCGCGGGGTTGTTGGGAGACGAATATGTGGAAGTCTTTTTTGGCAGCCCGGAGGCAGCCACACTGAAGGGCGGCGAGGTTTTGAAAAGCGTGCCACCCATCGACTTTTCAGACGTCATGGTAAAGGCGAATTACATTTTGGACTCGGCCAAGTTGGCAGTGGATAACGTGCAAGATGCCGCGGGAAACATTGCTGAGATAACTTCCAAGATCAATCAGGGGAAAGGTACGGTAGGCGCTCTTCTAAACGATAGAACAATGTATACCCAGGCGACCGAGAGTGTTTCCGCGATGCACGACGACCTGGAGGCGTTAAAGGGCAATTTCCTACTGCGAGGTTTCTTCAACAAGCGGGGCTATGTCGATTCCGATGAACTCAAGAAGCATGAAGTGTCCGCATTGCCTGGGGGCCAACCCCTCAAAACCTTTACCTTTGACGCGAAGCAACTCTTCGGAAAAGATACCTCGGCGAAGGTCAAGGACAAAAATGCTTTAAAGGAGGTCGGGGACTATTTGCAGAATCAGAAGTTTGGCGTGGCCGTGGTGGTTGCGTCGGCTGGAATGAAAGGCGATTCCGATAAGATGTTGACACTCACGCAGGCGCAGTCTACTGTGGTTCGCAACTATCTTGTACAAAACTTCAAGCTCGAAGACAACCGCATCAAAACGATGGGCCTCGGGAAATCGGATCAATTAGGAGCAGAGCACGCTGTGGAGATTCGGGTGTATGCGGCGGGAAAGTAAAGGGCATGGAGACGGTGGTAATCCGTCCCCATGCGATCAAGTGAGTCTAAGGTAGTGGCTGATTGATGGCGAAGTTTGTGTCGGAGTCGGAGGTGGAAGAGTCTGTTCCCCACACGGCTTTATCGGCACTCGTGGTTGAAGAGCCCCAAACGGACTTGTTGCCCCAAACAGTGCTGAAACCTCCGAGAGAGCTGGTTCCCCATACCGCTTTGCTTCCCCATACGGCTTTGTTGGCGTCGATCACTGAGTTACCCCAAACAGTGGTAGTGCCCCAGACGGCCTTCAATGCTCCATCGCTGTCCTGCCAAGTAGAGGAAGGATCATAGGCGATAAAAACGTTGCCCGTGGCGCTGTCGTAATAGGCGATGGGCGACATGGCGGTACCGGTGGCTAGGTCGTGATTGGCAAGAGCCGCTGCTACATCCAAATAACCGGAGCCCACGGTGAAAATGTCATATTGACTGATGAATGTTTGACCGGTGACAGGGTCGACGGCCGTGCTTGTGGTTGGGAAGGTTTTGTAAGCGGTCTTCATCAAGCGGGCTTTCACCTGGTCGGGCGTAAGAAACGGCTGTTGTTGAAGAAGGTCCGCGACCACGCCACTCACGACGGGAGTTGCCATGCTGGTGCCATTGAGCATCAGGAATTGAGTGGATGGCTGGGTACTGATGGTGTTTTCATAGTAGGACAAAGGAACCTGGTTTACCGGTTCGCCAGCCAACGTGGAGTAGGGAGCCAGCAATGAAACGAGATGGTTGCCCGGCGCCACGACGTCCGGCTTGACGACATGGTCGACGGCGGAGGGTCCTTTCGAGCTGTAGCTGGCAATGAGATCGTCGGTGCGAGGGTAGGTACCCATGGCTTTCATGGCGCCGACAGTAATGACATAGGGATCATTGCCCGGAGATTCGATCGTGCCGTAGCCATCGTTATCGAAGGAATTATCGCGTCCATCGTTGCCGGCGGCCACGACCACAACAATCCCGGCCTTCCAGGCAGCTTCCACGGCCTTGCAAACCGGATCGAGTTTGTAGCTTTCATAAACGGGCCGCCCGAGCGAAAGATTGATCACGCGAATGTTGTACAACTTCTTCAAATGGATGGCCTGCCCAATGGCGGCGATCAACCAGCTATCGGAGCCTTGGCCACTCGCGTTGAGAACCCGCAGGTTGATAAAAGAGGCATTCGGCGCCATGCCGACCAGGGAGCGGGTACAGTCAAGACATTTGGAGCTAATGCCGTTCGCTCCGGCGATGCCGGCCACATGTGTTCCATGGCCGTACTCATCGCTGCCGTCGCCCCCGGTAAAATCCTGGGTGTAAACGATGCGAGGTAAGAAGCCCGCCGTTTTGAGATCATCGGTGGCATCAATGCCGCTATCAATGAGGGCGATGCCGATGCCCGTTCCATCTAGATTCGCTTGCCAGGCGCTGGCGGCGTTGACGGCTGCGGCGGTATAGTCAAGACGGGCCGCAAGCATGCGGTCGGGTGAGATGTAGGTGACGGTGGGATCGGCTGCCAAGGTTTCGAGTGCGGAAACGGGCATCGTGCAAACCACCGCGCTCAGCACATCGGAAACTACGCTCACCACGCCGCCGAGCTTCAGAATTTTTGTCACGGGCGTAATGTCATTCAGCACCGCGCCAAGAACGGTGGGGTTCGGAAGGGCGGGAGCGTATTGAACAATGACTCGCATGTTCGAGCGCGGATCTGCCGATTGCAGATCAGGGGAAAGTTTTGCATTGGCGGCAAAGATGACGCTGCTGCTGATTAGGCAGAGGGCGAAAGTCGCGAAAAATCTTTTCATCAATTGATCTCCTGGGTATCACTAAAGCCGTGATCCCTATGAAGCACATCGGACCGTTCAGGTCGGTTCTTACCTTCACCTTGGCGATCCGGTACTAGAACGCCTATTCCACTTCAAAGGAATAGCCGATAGGTCAGTTGGTAGCAGTGTGGCTGCTCACCGCTGGAATCGCTGAAATGATGGTCAAAACGACCCGCATCTTAGTCCCTCTTGCCGCCTTGGCCTTTCTGCTGCCGCGGCCGCTTGAGGCTGGCCTAGACCCGACAAAAGCGCTGACCCAGTATGTGAATGAAGTCTGGACCACGGCGAACGGGTTGCCGCAAAACTCAGCGTTAACAATCGTGCAGACGCCCGATGGCTACTTGTGGGTAGGAACGGAAAATGGCTTGGCACGGTTTGACGGCGTGCGTTTCGTAACGTTCGATAAGCGAAATACTCCGGCGCTCCAAAGCGATTTAATCAAAGTGCTTTTGGTGGATCATCGGGGCGACTTATGGATAGGCACCCAGGGCGGTGGCTTAAGCGTGCTGAGGCAAGGTGTGTTCGAGGACGTCAATAGACGGCTGGGATTGGCGAATGACATCGTAACAGCGCTTTATGAGGATAGCGGGGGAGATCTCTGGATTGGGACGGACGGCGGCGGCCTGAGCCGCGTTCACGGTAATCAGGTTGAGACCTATACGCGAAAGAATGGGCTGGCCGATAATGCCGTCTTTTCGCTATGCGGAGACGGCCAGGGCGGAATCTGGATCGGAACGCATTCAGGCTTGATCCATCGGATCGGCGGCCGATTCAAGACATGGACAAAGAAGGACGGTTTGCCAAGCGACGACATCCGGTCTGTCTATGTCGATCGAGCTGGAACGGTTTGGATTGGCACGAACCGGGACGGACTGGTGCGCATGGATGGCAGCGGCTTGAAGACGTACACCACGAAGAACGGTCTATCCGCGAACGGAGTTTGGTCGATCATGGAAGACACCGCCGGCACTTTATGGATTGGGACGGGCGGCGGCGGGATCAACCGGATGCGAGGTGGTGAGTTCTCGAAATTTACGGCAAAGGAAGGGCTTGCCGGCACTGACGTTTGGGCCATTTTTGAAGACCGCGAGGGCAGCTTATGGATAGGAACAGCGGGCGGCGGATTGGACCAGTTGCGCGATGGACCGTTTACGACAATTGGCTCGATCGAAGGGCTTTCTAGCGACGTGGTCATGTCGATCTACCAAGACCGAGAAGGCGCAGTTTGGGTGGGAACGGCCGATGCGGGGGTCAACCGCCTCAAAGACGGCAGGATCGACATTTATACGATGCACGATGGCCTGGCGGATAATCAAGTCCATTCGATAACGGAAGACGGGCGTGGGGATCACTGGTTCGGAACGCGTCACGGCTTAACGCGATTGAGAGATGGTACGTTTACGGCCTACGGAGGGAACAGGGGTGCGCCGACTGAGGTCATTCAGTGCACGTTCACCGATAGCAAAGGCGAACTCTGGGTGGGGTCGCGGAGCGGGTTAAGTCATTTCAACGGGCAGACCTTCCGGACGTACACCACCAAGGATGGCCTTTCGCACAACAATGTTCAATCGATTTACCAAGATCAGCGGGACGGGACCCTTTGGATTGGAACCAGCGGCGGGTTAGATCATTTGGCAAACGACCATTTCGTGAACTACACGAAAAAGGATGGGTTGTCAAACGATGTGGTGTGGGCGATTACGGGCGATGCGGACGGAACGCTGTGGCTGGGAACAAGCGGCGGTGGACTTACGCGCTTTAGGAATGGGGCATTTGCCAGTGTCACGACAGCGGCTGGACTGTTTGACGATTCCATATTTCAAATCTTAGACGATCGGCTCGGAAATTTATGGTCCAGCTGCAACCGGGGTATCTTCAGCGTCGCAAAGAAGCAGCTAAACGCATTTGCCGGGCACCAGATCCAGCAAGTTTCAACGCGATCCTTTGGTGTGAGCGACGGCATGAGGAGTGCGGAATGCAACGGCGGGTTTCAGCCTGCGGGATACAGATTAAACAACGGAGTCTTGTTCTTTCCTACCATGAAAGGAATTGCCTCGATCCAGCCGGATCATATCGTGAAAAATGCAGTTCCACCGCGCGTTCTGGTGGAACAGACGAGCATCGACAACCGCGAATTTACCGGCAAGATGCCATTCAAACCGCCCCCGGGCAAGGGGCAACTGGAGTTTCAATACACTGCGCTGAGCTTCATCGCGCCCGAGCGAATTCGCTTCAAGTACATGCTGGAAGGATTCGACAAAGATTGGGTGGACGCGGGCACCCGGCGGGTGGCGTATTACACCAACATACCGCCAGGAGATTACACCTTTGAAGTGATAGCGCGAAACGCGGACGGTATTTCGTCGAATCGGGACGCGGCAGTTTCGCTGGTCCTTCCCAAGCATTTTTATCAGACGGTGGCGTTCGCGATTTTTGAAGGCTTAGCCGTACTAGGTCTATTTGCCGCGGCGTATTCCGTACGCGTCAGGCAATTGCGGGCCAACGAAGCGAAGTTGGTCGCGCTGGTGGAGCAGCGAACGGAAGCGCTGAGCAGCAGCGAGAAAAAATTCCGGCAGCTGGCAGAGAACATTCATGAAGTTTTTTGGATAATGGATCCGAGTAGTGGCGCGCTGCTCTATGTGAGCCCCGCATTCGATCAGTTGTGGGGATTCAGCGCCACGCGGGTGATAGAGAATCCGGCGGCTTGGTTTGAGAGCATCCACCCTGACGATCGCGAAGCAGTGGTGGCCATCCGGTCGCGCAAACGCGGAAGAAAACTCCTGGAATGCGAATATCGCGTGGTGCAAGGCGAGCGCACGTATTGGGTTTGGGACCGGGCCTTTCCGATTTACGACGGGACCGGACGCCTGGACAGGATTGTGGGCGTGGTAGAGGACATTACTCAACGTAAAGAGGCCGAGCAGGTGTTGCGGCGATCGAACGATGAACTGGAAAGGCGCGTGAGCGAACGCACGGTAGAGCTGAGGCTGGTGAATGAGGCGCTCGAAGCCGAGAACGAAGAACGCCGGCGGACTGAGGAAAAGCTCAAGAGCGCTAAAGAGGCGGCGGAAGCGGCTAATAAGGCGAAAAGCGAATTTTTGGCTAACATGAGCCATGAGATTCGCACCCCCATGAATGGCGTGATCGGCATGACGCGACTGGCCCTGGCTACCGAATTGAATCCCGAGCAAAAGGAATATCTGGAGGTAGTTAGTTCTTCGGCCTCGTCGTTGTTGGCCATCATTGACGATATCCTCGATTTTTCGAACGTCGAAACCCGCAAGCTGACGTTGGAGAAAAAGTCATTCGATGTAAGGCTCTGCACACGGCAAGCGATAGGGTGGCTATCGGCTAGGGCGGAAGAAAAAGGTCTGGAAATCGGGTGCTCGGTGGCGGATGACGTCCCTTCGAGTGTAATCGGCGATGCGGCACGGTTCCGTCAAGTCTTAATGAATCTGCTTACAAATGCGATCAAGTTTACCTATACCGGCAGTGTTTTGGCCAGTGTCTTGTTAGAAGACCGAACTGACTCGCAGATCACGCTCAAGGCGTGCGTTGCCGACACCGGCATCGGCATTCCCAAGGATCGGCATACAACGATTTTCGAGGCGTTTACGCAGGTGGATGGCTCGTCAACCCGGGTTGCCGGGGGCACAGGGCTGGGATTGGCGGTCTCTTCCAAGCTCGTGGAATTGATGGGTGGACGGATTTGGGTGGAAAGCGAACCGAGCGCCGGCAGCCGCTTTTATTTCACGGCGGTGTTGGATGTAGCCAACGAACCGGCAGCAGTGGAGCGGCTGCCGCCGCCGGAAGGGACCGCAAAGCCGCTCCACGTTCTGTTGGTAGAAGATAACGTCATCAATCAAAGAGTGGCGAAGCGGCTGCTCGAAAGTAATGGCTACCGGGTCACGATCGCGCCGAATGGACGAGAGGCATTGAATGCATTAGAACAATTGAAATGGCAGGTGGATGCGGTTTTGATGGACATCCAAATGCCCGAAATGGATGGGATCGCCGCAACAAAGGAGATTCGCCGCCTTGAGCGCGTCCATGGAATACGGCTTCCCATATTCGCGCTCACGGCACATGCCCTGAAAAGCGATGAAGAACAGTGTCTGGCGGCAGGGATGGACGCGCATTTCACCAAGCCGATACAGCCGGAGATTGTGCTGGGAGCGTTGCGCGACGTGGCGGAAGGAAGGTTTGGGGCAGTCGCGGAGCGCAAAGGAGGATGACAGAGGGCCGATTCAGATCGTCAGTAACGCTTTTCCAGCCAATCCCGCGGTGTCGTCCAGCGCGCCCATCAGCCGTTCGGTGAGCAGCGGCTGGTCGCGGATCCGGTACAGCACTTCGCCGTGTACCCAAGCCGATTCCCGAGCGGCCGCAATGCTCCATGCGCCCACGGCCATTTCCACTTGCGCCGCGTGAGGCAATGAGTTGCCGGGCAAATTCACCATGAGCTCCAGTTTGGCTTGGTTGATGAGCGAGTCCAGCGTTTCGTTCAGCGCTGTATAGGCCCGGTATTCCGCTGTGGCATGGGCGGGCACGAGATTACCCTGGTTACAGGTGGTGGAGATTGCCGGCGCCAAGTCGCGATTAATATGTGCGTTAACACCGGCCAGCGCGAATTGGATGCGGGCCACGGTGGTGTTGGGTCTTTGTTCAAACAGCACGCGCCAACTCGCGGGCGGGCTGCCCTCCGTCAACCAACTCCGTAGGGCGGCCAGGTAGAAGCTGGCAAACACCGCGTCCAGCTGGGCGACGAAGGTTGTTCCTTGCGCACTATCAACACCACCGCAAGCCACCAGTTTTTGCACAGCCAACGTCACTTGCAGATAAAGGGAGTTGAACCATTTGAGTCCGTCTATTGTTCCATCCAGAACGGCGTCAAGGGCCCGCAAAAGCGCCACGACTTCAGTGATGGAGGTAACGTCCTTGGCGACCAGAGCGGCCAATTCCAAATCGTAGGTAAACTGCACTTATTTCTACGGATAACACGGCGGAAGCACTAAAGTTTCGACCCGTAAGTACCGACGTCTATAAGAGACAACGAATCTGTCGGTGTCGGCGACGGACAACGGCTGCGAGCAAAGCTGGAGACACCATTTTCAACGGTATTGGGATAATGGATGCCCGCTTTTAAAGGACCGCGCAAGACGGGCATGTCGCGGTCGCGCGAATTTCTGACTTTTGTTTCGCGGCATCAACGTGCCCTTTGCGTTTAAGGTCTAAATCTGGAGAACTAAAGGAATGAAGTGGTTTCTGAATCTCAATGCCGCGCTTAAGCTCATACTGAGTTCAAGTATCCCGTTGCTCATTACGGCCATCATAGGAACGAATGGCCTCATCAGGATGAGCGAAATGAACCGACGGCTCGACGTGATGTATTCGCGCTATTTCGAGGGTATGGTTTTCACGAAGAGCATTGAAGTGGCCAAAATGGACGCAGCACGCAGTTCGCGCAACGCTATTTTGAAGATTGGCGACGAGGCAGCGATCGCAAAAGAAGAGAAAGACTTGATGGCGCTGTTGAAGCTGATCCGTGAAGACCTCTCTAAAACCGAAGCCCTGGCCGATTTACCACAGACAAAGACTCAATTGGCCGTTATCCGCACTGTCCTTCCTGAGTACGAGCAAAAGACCGAACACGTTTTTGCCATGGCGAGAACTGGCGATACAAAAGCGGCGAAAGCCGCGCTCGAGGCGAACGCGCCGGTCATCAAGAAATTCAATCAAGCGGTGCGCCTGGCCGCGGAGTCGCAAAAGAGCGCCGCCGCGGAAAACATGGCGGAGAATCAACGAGCGTACGCCAGTGCGCGTCAAACGACACTCGCGCTTCTGGCAGGAGCGATCGTCTTAGGTGTGACGCTCAGTCTTTGGATTGCGCGTATCTTCGCGGTGCCTCTTAGAAAAACAGCCGCCGTTCTCAATGAGATTGCGCAAGGAGATTTCACCCAACGGCTAGAAATGAACTCGCAAGATGAAATGGGACGGATGGCGGCAGCCTTGAATCGGGCTGTCGCTAGCGTTCGACAGAGCCTATCGGAGGTGGCGGATGCTTCGCGCAGTGTTGGCACGGCCTCGCAAGAGCTGGCCATAACCACGCAAAAAATTGCGGCCGGCGTGCAGCAGCAGTCCGCCAGTCTGGACGAGACATCGGCCAGTCTCGAAGAGTTAACGGCCACTGTCCAAAGCAACACAGAGAATGCGCACCGGGCGAGCCAAATCGCGTCCGCCTGTAGTCAAGAAGCGGAAAGAGAAAATAGTCGTGTCTCGGCCGCAGTTACCGCGATGTCGGAGATCAACGATGCGTCGCATAAAATCGCCACGATCGTGACTACGATCGATGAGATGGCGTTCAGAACAAATCTGTTGGCGGTAAACGCCGCGGTCGAAGCGGCCAGGGCCGGCGAGCACGGGCGCGGTTTCGCAGTAGTATCGAGTGAAATACGCAGCTTGGCTCAAAGCAGCGCGAAATCGGCACGCGAAATTAATGTGCTGGTCGTCGATTCCTTTGAGAAAGTCGAGAACGGATCGCAACTGGTCAATCATTCGGGCGCGACATTACGGGATACGGTCGGTTCGATCAAACACGTCAGCCAAGTGGTGAACGAAATAGCCGTTGCTTCACGTGAACAACTCACGGGCATTCAGCACGTGAGCACGGCAATGACACAAATCGATCACGCAATGCAATCAAATTTTGCGCAAACGGAAGAACTATCGAAAACAGCGGCCACACTCGCCGAGGAAGCTTCCCGGTTGCGACAGTTGGTTGCGGGCTTCGCGATCGCGTGAGTCAAACTCGCCCAGAAAACGGCTCGGTTTCTCTTACTTACCAACCTCAAGAATTGTGAAGGAACCTGGAACTAAGGGGCCGCGCCTGGGCCGATCGCCAGGCGTAGGAGACTGCGGCGGCGGCCCGAACTCCGCGCCAATCAACAAGACGTGATTCGTTTTAGCGTCGACGGTCATGGTCTTGGCCGAAAGCATGGTTTTTACATTTTGCTCCACTTCGAAGGTTGCCGGGCCGTTCTCTTTGATGACTGTGAGAGTTCCATCACCTTGCGAGCTGAAAGCTTGCATCGTTTGGGGAATGAAAGCAGCTCCATCGACGCCCGTCCCGATTGGCAGGGTTGCAATGATCTTGCCATCGCGGGCATTCATGATTACGCTGACTGCCGGATTGCGGCACTCGACAAATAGAATTCCACGCTTGGCATCGAACGCCAAACCCGCCGGTGTTTTGTTGTCGCCCAAATCGTAGTGCGCTGTCACCTTCATCGTTCTTGCATCCACCACCGCGATATTGTTCTTGTCTTCGATATCGACATAGAGGTGTCCTTTGCCGTCGGTCGCCGCCTCTTCCGGCGCGCCCGCGAGATCGATTGTCCCAAGCACTGAGCCGTCTTTTGCGTCAATCACCGTCGCGTTGGGAGCGGCGTGGCTCAGCACATAGACGCGGTGATTAAACGGGTCGAACAGGAGGCCGTCGGGATTGCCTTGCACATCGATGGTCTTAATGACCTTCAGCGTCTTGCTATCGAACATGACAACGGGTTTGCTGCTGGCAATGCCATGACGATAACGCGGATCGACGACCACTCCGTGCGCGCCGACGTCTGGAATTTCGCCGGCAGCCTGGAGCGTGTCGAGGTCGAAGACAGAGATGCGCTTGGTTGGGCCCGAACGCGCCACATAAAGGCGGCGCTCTTTGGCGTCGGCATAGACATAATCAAATCCGCCATCTCCGCCTACTTTCGCGGTCCGCAAAAGGCGATAAGGTCCATCCGCGGGACTTTGCTGAGCAAAAGCATACGGGGCCGCAAGCGCGATCGCCAAGTACAAAATGAAAATAATTTGCGTCAATCCACCTCTCCTGGATCGAGTATATTCAAAACCTCAGCTCAAGTTCGCTAGCCTGGAACAACTGGAGCATTTTGAATGAGCGAACAAAACTCAAGGCGCGATTTCTTGCAGACAGCCGCAGGCTTAACCGTCGCGCTATCGTCGGCGCAAGGGGTGAATGCTGTTGGCGTACCTGACGATGCTTTCTCCGGGGAGTTGGAATGGCGCAATAAACAGCCGGGCATGCATTATCGGCGTCTCGGCCGGACTGGACTCATGATTTCAGAAGTAGTCTCGGGTGGCGATCCAATCAATAGCGGCAACTATGCGCATCTGAATCTGGCGCTTGAAATGGGGCTCAACTACTTGGACATGGCGCCCGCCTATGGAAATGGCGATTGCGAGGTAGCTTACGGAAAATTTTTGGGTGGGTCAGCCAAACGCGACAAGGTCTTTTTGCAGACGAAAGTGAGCGCATACGGCGGTTTGCGCAACAAACTCTACCAGCAGGTCTTCAACGATCTTGCGAGTGAGAAGCAGAGTGCCATTATGACTCGCGTAGAGGAGATCAGAGGATCGAACCTGGCAGAGAAGCCCGGCTACTATCTCACCTACTTTCCGGGCCAGCACAATCAATTCGCCGGCAGTTATCTGAGCAGCGCCATGCTGCCTGAATATGGGAAGCTCGTGGAAAGCCGGCCGGAGTTACGCCAGTGCATCATCGACTCTTTGGAGGGAAGCCTGAAGCGCGTCGGCACCGATCATTTCGATCTGATGATGTGCCCGCACGGCGCGAATACGGCGGATGAAATGGATAGCCCAATTATCCATGAAACGTTCGCCGAATTGAAAAAGCAGGGAAAAGTGCGTTTTCTCGGAGTGACTTCGCACAACGATTCGGCAGCCACGCTGCGAAAGGCCGTGGCACTGGGCCATTATGATGCCGTGCAGATGGCTTACAACGTAATCAATGCCGGTTACGTGGACCAAGCCATTCTGGAAGCATCGGCAAAAAACATTGGAATGATCGCCATGAAAACCGCGCATGCCGTCGCGACTCATCATAAAGCGTTGCAACCGGTGCCGCAGTGGCGCATCGATAAGGTGAATCGCGTCATTCCGGGAGATATGAAGCCGCCGCTAAAAGCTTATCTCTGGGTGCTGCAGAACCCGCACATTTCAGCGGTGAATTCAAACCTGTGGGACGAAACCTTCGTTCGCGAGAATCTGGCGCTGGCCGGCAAGAAAGTGGAGATTCAACCGGCCTGAGGCTTGCGTTAAAACTAACGGCGGCGAAGCGCTCAATGCGGTTGTAGCAAAGTGGTCATGCTCTAGCGAGGGCCGAGTGCGCCATCCACTCGTTCGCGGAGACTCGGCATTCGCGCGATGATTTTATCCGTAAGATCGGCGGCCAGATCGGCTTGAATACGCACGGTGTTCTGCTCCTTCGAAATTGAAATCGCATCCCACATGCGAAGGAGATCCAATTCATTATCGTGCGTGCTGAGACGGCCTAAGCCAATCAGTCCGCGCAGAGTATCCTGGATGCGCTGAGCGCCTTCAGGAGATTTGCAGATGAGGCGCGCCTGCAGATGCGAACCGCTATCGAAACGGAGACCGAACGATGTGCCGCTGACAAAGGCGGCGATGTTGGATAAATTGGACGCCATGTCGGAGCGGAGCGGGAAGTTCGCCAAAGGTAAGCCGCCGCGGCTCACTTCCCAGATTTGAGAATCGGCGGGAACATCCGCGAGGCGTTCTTTCAGTTCGGCCGGAACGTCGCCCGCCTTTTCCGACCGCAGAACAAGCGCCGATTGGACCACGGTGGTGGGACCCGCTATGGCCAGACCGTCTGGAAAGGAGACTGAATCGGCACCCCGGGTAAAAAGTGTAAAGTTTTTGAATAAAACGCGTTGCGCGCCACCGGCCGTCAACTTCGTTTCCAGTTGTGAGGTTGAGATGGCGCCTTGAGCGAGCATGAGTAAGTTTTTTCCATCCCACTGAACAAGAACATTCGACAAATCGCGTCGCGGGTCGAGGCCCACACGGTCAGCCAAGGCGTTGAACTGCGGCAGGTCGAGTTGTTGCTCGTGCCGGCGATAAACATCGCTGGTTTTCAGCTGGTCAAGCCTGACGGAGAAGAGAGTTTGCGCATCTGGCGAAATGGCCGGGCGAAATGCTTTGGCGACTTGCGCGCCTTGTTGAGCATGACTGCAGCTAAGGTCTGTGATGAGGACAGCAGTGCCGAGAAGAAGCGCGAAATAGTATTTCACTAAAAATCTCTCTTGCGAAAAATATGAAGGGCGGTTGCGAGAACTACGATTCCGAACGCCGAAGAACTCCAAACGGGAGTCGCCCAATCGACCGTTTTATCCAAAAGAATAGATTGACGGAGAGCGCTCCCCAGATCGAACACCTTAGGAACAACCCAATACAGAATCATCCAAAGGTGGCGCGACCATTCGGAGTCAAGCAGCTTGATAACGATTTCATACTGCGCCAGCAGCGCACTGATTAAACCCAAACCGACGGGCGCCATGACCGAAAGCGCCGCACTTTCCGTGATCACTCCGACGAAAACGACGACGCAAAGCAGAACCGCAAAAATAAAGATGCTGACGGGAATGGCGAGCAGAAAACGATAATTCCAAATATTGGTTTTGACCGCGAGGATCAGCCAGACGGCGCCTACCAGATAAATGTGATTCAAGGCGACGACCAGAAGGTTGCCCAGATAACGGCCCAGCAGAAGCGTGATCCGGCCAATCGGTTTAGAGAGTAACAAGGCGATGCGCCCGGCTTCCAGAACACCCGGTATCAAACCAGCGGAGGCGAAGATGGCCAGGAACGTACCCCAAACGTATAAAACAATGGAGACCCAAGAGTACGAAACGTTGACGAATTTCTGGATATTGAAGATCCGCCGAGAGGTGGATGCGACGCCTAGAAACGACACGGCCCCGGCGGCGAGATCCACCTGCAGGACAAATAAGAAGATCAAAACGAGCAAGCTGGACAGCGCAAACAGGCCCCAGAACAGCCAACGGGCGCGCGCCTCCTGAAACGTGTCTGCCACGAGCGACAGAATGACGTTGAAAGAAGAAGCCTTTGGATGGTTGTTCAAGCGGCTCTCTCAGGAAGAGTGTCATCGGACGCCGTGGCCTTAAGAAACAGGTCTTCCAGGCTGCGGCCGGACGGCTTGAGTTCATCGATCAAGCCGCCGGCCGCGCGAATTTTATCGATGACAAGATTGGCGTGGTCGCGGCTGGGCGATTGAACACTAATGCCTTGCGGCGCAGGCTGAATGGCTGCGCCCATGCGTCGGATATCGGCCTGCGCCGAGTCGCTGACGCCGGAAGCGCTGATGGTATAGCCGCTGCCCGCCAGCAAATGGCTGATTTTTCCCTCGAGTGCGAGTTGGCCTTTCCGCATGATGGCCACATGGTCGCAAAAGGACTCGACTTCGCTCAGCAGATGCGAATTGATGAAGACCGTGACGCCTTTGCCTGTCAGGCGGTTCAGAATATCGCGAATCTCGCGGCGTCCGGCGGGATCCACACCGTCTGTCGGCTCGTCGAGAATCAACAGCTTCGGATGGTGAAGCAGCGCTTGAGCGAGACCGAGACGCTGCAACATACCTTTGGAATATTTCTTAATCCGAACGGGGCCCCAGGTGGAAAGACCGACCATTTCGAGCATGCCCGAAATCCGACGGCGGCGTTCCGGCGAGGACAACCCCGAGAGCGCGCCATAGAAATCAAGCATACCTGTGCCGGTGAGGTATGTTGGGAAACGGTGATTTTCGGGCAGGTAGCCCACCGGTCGGCGGGATTGAGGTAAACGGGCATCTTTACCGAAAAGCCGGGCCGATCCAGCGGTGGGATGCACGGCCGACAGCAACATCTTGACAAAGGTGGTTTTACCCGCGCCATTTGGGCCGAGCAATCCGAATTTTGCACCAGCCGGCACGCGCAAACTAAAGTCGCATACAGCTCTTACTTCCCTGCCGCTGAAGCGTGAACGATACAACTTCTCCAAGCTATCTGTCTCAATGGCGTAATCTGTAGTCACCTAACTCTTAGGATACGAGACGGCGTTAACCTCTTAGCATCGGTCAATCATTCGCGGTAATCACTGGTGCCATCACTTCCACCGTCTTGCCGCCCAACAGATTGCCTATTTCGCGCTGGCGGAAACGGAAAATTGCCTCCAGTTGCCTTTTCACCATGAGGGCATGCGCAAGTTCGCCGAGCTTTCCAAATGGCAGCGCGTACGTGACGTGATCCCCTACCTTTGTACCCGTGGACGTAGACTCAAATGTGTGGCGATGCACCCACTGTGCATAGGGACCTTCGGCCTGCTCATCGACAAAATAGTAAGGCGGTTGGTATTCCGATATCAGCGTCTTCCAATGCATGGGCAGACCCAACCAGCGGATGTTGTATTCAATCTCAGCGCCTTGGCGCATCGCAATATCTTTCGTCAGCACTCGAAAATTGAGCCAACTCGGCGTGATCTTCGCGAGGTTTAGCGGATTCTTGAACGCCTCAAATGTCTCGAGCAATGGGCATTCGGCGATTAGTTCGCAGCGGAGGTGATAACTTTGCATACGCAATGATTGGATGCGGTGCCTGGCACGCCTGCGCTATCTTAGCGGTATTCCATGGCCGAATCTCCAACTTTAAATAAAATACATCCGGTAACTCCGCCGAAGAAAGTACCGAAGCCCAAGACAGCCGCGGCACGGAAAGAACGCATCAACCGAATTCTGGCTGCATTGGACAAGCTCTATCCCAACGCCACGTGTGCTTTGCATCATAGAAGCGCCTGGGAACTTCTGGTCGCAACTATCCTTTCGGCGCAATGCACCGATGAACGAGTGAATAAAGTCACGCCTGGCCTGTTCAAAAAATACCCGACGGTGGCTGCCATGGCGGCGGCATCGCAAGACGAACTGGCGCACGACATCCGCTCGACCGGATTCTTCAACAACAAAGCACGATCTCTCATCGGCGCCGGTCGCAAACTGATGGCCGATCACAAAGGCGACGTGCCGCGCAGCCTGGATGAGTTGCTCCAGGTGCCAGGCGCGGCGCGCAAGACAGCCAACGTCGTGTTAGGGACGGCGTTCGGGATTGCTTCGGGCGTGGTTGTGGACACGCACGTGCAGCGAATCACGCAAAGGCTGGACCTCACGAAAAATATAGACCCCGTAAGAATAGAGCAGGATCTCATGAAGATCGTGCCGCAGAACCACTGGATTCTGTTCTCCCATCAAGTGATTCACTTTGGGCGTGGCATCTGCGTGGCGCGCAAACCGAAGTGCGGCGAGTGTCCGCTCGATCCTCTTTGTTACGCAAAAGACAAGGCGCTGGCGTAAGGCAAATGGAATAAGATGCGCCTCTACCTGGGAATTGACGGCGGCCAATCCAGCACCAAGGCCTTGCTCGCCGACGAGACGGGGAAATTGATAGGACGCGGGCGGGGAGGTCCGTGCAATCATGCCGGCTCAGCAGAAGGGCGCGCTAAGTTCTTGAGCGCGGTGGGTGATTGTCTTCGTCAGACTTACCACGAGGCAGGCGTGGACGCCAAATCGGCGCACTTCGCTTCCGTCTGTCTCGGCTTGAGCGGCGGCAGCGAAGATAAAGAGTCCTACACAAAGGAACTAATTCGAAGCGAGCGCTACAAACTGACACACGACGCCGAAATTGCACTGCTGGGCGGCACGCGTGGCGAACCTGGCATCATCATCATCGCCGGCACTGGATCGATCGCTTTTGGCCGCAACGCCCAAATGCAAACGGCGCGGGCCGGGGGATGGGGTTACATTTTCGGCGACGAAGGCGGCGGGTTTGCTCTGGCCAGAGAGGCTTTGCGCCGCAGTCTGCAGTTCGAAGAAGGATGGGGTCCGGCGACCACTTTGCATCAAGCGTTACTTGAAGTATCGGGTGCCGCAAGCGCGAACACTCTGCTGCACCAGCTCTATAATCACTTCGACCGCCAGCACATTGCCACCTACGCGCAGTTGGTAACGTCCCGCGCCGAGCAAGGCGATGAGGTCGCCGTGGATCTCTTGAAGCGAGCGGCGGCAGACTTAACCCGCTATGTACGCGGTGTTTACCACCAGCTCTTTCGAAATCTGGAAGTCGTTCCAATTGTGCATGTCGGCGGCGTTTTTCAAAGCAATATTTTGCTGGCCGAGTTCAAGCGAAACATCAGCTCTGCCATCGGATGTACGGTGGCCCTCCCGCTCTTCAGCCCTGTTGCGGGGGCTTTGTTGGAGGCGCTTCGCCTGGATGGGAATGCAAGTCCGGTGACGGGCCTGCTTCCGACGGATTGATGGTAGGTGGATTGATGGTAATGGATTCGGCAACCTGAACAGCGAACCCAACTCCATGCTGGCGCCCTGCCTCCAACAATCTCAACAACAATTCGGTCTGCACCTTCAAGTATTCGTCTAAGTCCGGCGTAGCCACATAGGCAAAGACTTCCAGATCCAGAGAATAATCTGTGATCTTCGTGAAGCGCACGGGAACCCCCTCGGTCTGAACCATAGGATGACCGCGCAGGATAGCCACGGTCGTTGCCATCATCTCGCTCACTTTCTCCGAACTGGTATCGCGTCGCAAACGAAGTGTGGGATGAAACCAGATGCGGTCGCGGCGTGAGAAGTTTTCAATGGTCATGGTGGAGAAGCTCGAGTTGGGTATGGTGACCATGGTGCGGCCATTCGTTCGGATGCGGGTGGAGCGCAAGCCGATGTCCTCCACAGTTCCCATGAGCGTGCCGAACTGGCAGAAATCGCCGACCAACACTGGGCGGTCACTAATTAACGCGACGGCGCCAAACAAATTCTCGATTGTTTTTTGCGCCGCGAGCGCCACCGCCAGTCCACCCACCCCCAGGCCCGCGAGAATGGCGTTCGTGTTGTAACCCCACGACGCCAAAATCACCAGCCCCGCGATCAGAAAAACGCCGATGCGCACGATCCGCAACCCCAGCGGAAACACGGAATAGGCGAGCGCGCGCTCCGTCCCACTTCGCCCCCTGATGTGATTTGAAGCAATGTCGATGATGCGCATCGCCAGTGCCGCCACCCCGAGCGTTGCCAGAAACGCCAACAACTTCAGGAGGTAGTCGCGCAATAACGCCGAGGGCGTCACAATTTCCATCGCCGCTCGAAACACCACAAGAGAAATCAGCAAGCGGAGCGGGTCGGTAAGACTCTCCAGGCGGTAACTCCTTAGCGATTTGGCGAAGCGATCCGCCATGGGAGTGAAAATCGCCAGGAACAAACGTGAAAGCAAGCGCGAAAGGACGAAGAGCAACAATGTCAGAGCGGCCAGCGCGATCCAGATCCATAAAGCAGTATCAAGGATTCTGTGCTGTACCAGAAATTTCGGCATCTTCTTTTCAATTTCGGATTCACCTTCCATTGCGTCGACGTCCGAGATGCGCAGCACACTGTCGCTCGATACCACCCAGACTTCAATTCCCTGCTGCTGAATCCGCTGCAGGAGAAGCGCCGGGGATTCTCTTCCCGCATTGGTTTCCACCAGCCGTTCCAGGTCGGGCGCCAATCCATCATTCAAGTTGCCTTGGGGAGTATCGCTCAGCAGATCCACCTCGAAATGCGGATCTCTGTCCAAGATGTCCGCCAGTTGTTTGGCGAGTTCAGGCCCTTGCTGCTGGCGCTGATTGGCAGGGACCTTGCTTAAGTCCAGGTAACGGGCGGCCAACTTATAACGCTCCGCATGGCACGCTTCCAGGAAGTTGAAAATGGCGCTCCGCGGCGTGGTTCGATTCAGTGGGTCAACTGGAACCTGTTTTGCCGAGGCTGGCGGGGAAGTTCCAAGCAGGCCGGAAAGCGATTGCGCCGGCGCCGCAACCGGCGACAGTAGTATTGCTCCTACCAGGAAGGCCCACAGGCCAGATTTGCTCAACGCGCAAATGCGTTCACAGAATTCAAAGATTTTTTCTGAAAAAAATAAACCCATCTTTTTCATTGCGTTAGATGCTCACAATTAAAGCTGTAAAGAACTTAGCGTTGCGGCGGCCAAGGCTACTCTTCGACTGGAGAAATATTATGTCTTCTCATGTCATATTAAGCGGTAGCCACCGCGAACATCCGGCCGGTGCAGCCTTCCTAGGCAAGCCGTCAGCGGATGAGATTTTACACATTTCCTGTATTTTGAGGCGCAAGGGCGATGCGCCCGATCCGCCAACCGGGCGGGTATCGCACCAACAGTTCGAACGAATGCACGGAGCAGATCCGGCTGATGTGGCGGCTGTGGAGTGCTTCGCCAACGAACACGGCTTTAGCGTGGTTCGAATCGATCCGGCCGCTCGGGCGATCACACTCGCAGGAAAATATTCGGCGTTAGCCGCAGCCTTTGGAGCCGATGTGGATATTCGCCGCATAGGCAACTTCACCTTCCGTTCCCGTCAAGGGTCGCTTTGGTTGCCCGCATCTCTCGATGGACGGGTAGTAGCCGTATTCGGGTTCGATCAAAGACCGGTGGCAGCGACACGGCACCGTTTCTTGCCGCGAACCGAACAGAGCGTGGCATACACACCTCTCCAAATCGCCCAAGCTTACAACTTTCCCAGCAACAAAGGCGTCAATCAGACCATTGCGCTGATAGAACTGGGCGGGGGGTTCAGTAATTCGGACCTAACTACATATTGGCAACAACTAGGCTTGCCACAAGTCAATGTCACCGCCGTTGGAGTGGACGGCGCGACCAATAGTCCAAGCGGCGATCCGGCCAGCGCCGACGGTGAAGTGACTCTGGATATCCAGCTAACCGGGGCGGTTGCTCCTGCCTCACGCATTGCTGTTTACTTCACTCCAAACACCGACCAAGGTTTCTATGATGCGATCAGCGCAGCCATTCACGATAAAACGCGCAAGCCTTCGGTAATCTCGATCAGTTGGGGCATGCCGGAAGATCGTTGGGCTCCGCAAGCGATGAACGCTTTCAATGCCTTGTTTCATGACGCGGCGCTGTTGGGGATTGCCGTATGCGTGGCCGCCGGCGATAACGGATCGTCTGACGGTGAAACGGACGGTGCCAACCATGTCGATTTCCCAGCCTCAAGCCCGTGGGTGTTGGGTTGCGGGGGAACCAGCCTTATCGCTTCGGATGGCCAAGTTTCTTCAGAGACCGTTTGGAACGACGGCAGCCAGGGGGGGGCGACAGGCGGCGGCGTGAGCCAGCATTTTTCGAAGCCGGCTTATCAAAAGAGGATTAGCGTGCCGCTGCCGATTGATTCCAACCCGACCGGACGGGGCGTGCCTGATGTAGCCGGTAACGCCGACCCCTACACCGGCTACTTTGTGATCGTGGGAGGACAAGAAGGCGTAGTGGGTGGAACCAGCGCGGTCGCTCCGCTGTGGGCTGGTTTGCTTGCTCTCCTTAACGAACGCTTGGGCAGGCGCGTGGGCTGGCTTCATCCCAAGCTCTACGCGACGCTCGCGCCGGGCAACGCCTTGCACGACATCACCGTTGGGAACAACGGCTCGTTTGCCGCTGCTAAGGGCTGGGATCCTTGCACTGGCATGGGCACACCTGACGGAGCCGCGATTCTTCAACTACTTCGTTCGTAAGGGCAGTAGACCGCTCTCCGCCGATTACGCGGCGGAGAGCGGAGCCGAAAACTTCAGCCTGAATCTGTTCGCAGGCGGCCTGCGGATCTGCCGCACGCGTCACCTGCCGGCCAATCACCAGATAATCGGCACCATCGCGCAACGCTTCCGCTGGTGTCGCTACGCGCTTCTGATCCCCTTTGTCCACCCCGGCGGAGCGTACGCCGGGAGTGACTAATTTCATTTGCGGACCGGCAAGCGAACGCACGTTCAACACTTCCAGCGGCGAGCATACAATTCCGTCCATGCCGCTTTCGCGAGCCTTCTTCACGCGTAAAGCAACCAGATCAGACACGGAACATGGGTAACCAAGGTCGGCCAAATCTTCTTGATCGAAACTCGTAAGAACCGTCACCGCCAAAAGCTTCGTGGGCGAATTCCCCCGTCCGTCGACAGCCGCCTGCATCACCGTCCGGCTTCCGTGCACCGTCAGAAACTCAGGCACAACGTCGCTGCAGATCCTCCGCGTCGCGCGCTTCACTGTTTCGCCGATATCGTACAGCTTGAGATCGAGAAACACTCTGTGCCCACTGGCGGAGATTTGCTTCACCAAACTCATGCCCGCAGCGGCGTAAAGTTCCATCCCCACCTTATAGAATCCGGCCGCTGGGCCGATCTTCTCAATCAGGCTCAACGCCTCTCCCGCGCTATCGACATCCAGGGCGATGATCAAAGGGCTTTTTGGGTAGCTCAAAGTCTCACCTCCAGTGGCTTCATTTTCCGCTCGGTCACTTTACCGATTGTATATGCTTCCCCGCGTCCAGCCAGAAACTTTTCCGCCTCCGCGGGAGGTAGCGAAATGAGCAGGCCACCAGACGTTTGCGGGTCGTACAAGAGTGCTTGAATCTCGGCGGGGAGAGCCGCATCCATTTCGACGCAGCTCTCCACAAAATCGCGGTTGTTGTGCAAACCGCCCGAATGCGCCCCAGCCTTCGAGTATTCAAGGGCACCGGGCAAATAGCGGATTCGACTGGCGGCGATCTCAAACGTCACATTACTTGCCAAAGCCATCTCGCGGGCATGACCCAGCAGACCGAAGCCGGTTACATCAGTGCAGCCGTGAACCTCGAGCGCTTGCAGCGCTTCGGCTGCGCCGCAATTCAGCGTCAGCATTTGTGCGATGGAAGCATCCATATCTTCTTCGGAGACGATGCCTTTCTTGAGCGCGGTGGAAATCACTCCCGTACCGATGCGCTTTGTAAACACGAGAACATCGCCCGGCTGCGCTCCCGCATTGGTCAGAATGCGACGCGGATCGATTAAGCCGGTAACTGCGTAACCAAATTTGATTTCGTCTTCGGAGATGCTATGACCACCCAGGATCACACAACCCGCTTCGTGAATTTTGTCCGCGCCGCCTTTTAGTATCTGCTCTAATTCGGCCACGTCTCCCTTCCCGGGAAACACCACCAATGAGAGCGCTGTTAGAGGCCGCCCTCCCATCGCATATACGTCGCTCAAAGCGTTGGCCGCAGCAATGCCGCCAAAGGTGTACGGGTCGTCTACGATAGGCGTGAAGAAATCCACCGTCTGCACCATGGCGAGCGGCGTCCCACCCGGCTGCGTTAAATCGTAAACACCCGCGTCATCGGCCGTATCGTAACCAACTAGCACACGCTCATTCGTCACCCGCGGCACAGACCGCAGCGCGCGATCAAGGATTTTCGGACTCAGCTTGGAAGCACAGCCTCCGGCTTTCACATTTGCAGTAAGTTTTGCAGCCATCATTCTCCAGTTTAAATATCAGCTGCGACTTCGGCGGCAAAGCTCCACTCACGCCATTCATTGAGCAGCGGGAAATAGAGCCCCAGCATGATAGGCCCCGTTTTCACGCGCCGCAGAAGAGCAGCGTAGGTCTCCAGTTGAGGCGTGTAACGGCGCTGCTCCTCCCGCAAGAAGTCTTCCTTCTTTCCGCCTTTATGATCGCTATTCTTGAAATCCACAATCCAAAAGCGGCCCTCTTCATCCCGAAAAACACGGTCCACCGTGGCCGCAACCAGTTTGTCTTGCATCCTGCCGCCCACCGCATATTCCGAGCGGCCTTCGGCATGTTCGCTCAACAGCCACCGGCCGCGCGGGCTGCTCAGGCAATTGGAGAGAGCCCGAACTACCTGATTGCTGGCCTGCGGCTCCTCCACCGCGGGAACACCAAGGCGCAACAATTCCTCTCGAATGAGCGGCTTGCTTGCCTCGACTCGAGCTTCGTTCCATTTTTCCAATCCGTCAATCGCGATTCGTTTGAAAATTTCGTGAATCACTGTGCCGGCATGACGGCTGGCGTCCCCGACCCATTCGAAAGTAACTTTCCGCGCCGCCGCCGGCGCACGTTGCAGAGTCGGTTGCCAGGCAACCGACATTTCAAATTTCGGCATTCGCCAATCGTCAGGCAAGCGGCTCAGCATCGTGCCGGCTGAGGTGTCGATGGCATCGTACATAAAACTCTGTTGCCGGGGTACGCGGCGGCGCGATGCGCTTTCAAAGACGCTTTGCACCGAGCCCCAAACTAATCCTAAAAACGTATGACTACCGGCCTTACTGGGAGTGCCGTCTTTTTTGCGCTTCACGCTTCCGAACACCTGCAGTTCGTTCTTAGCGCGCGTGCAAGCCACGTAAAAAAGCCGCTTGCTCTCTTCCTCTTCTTTCTTCTTGTTCTCCGCTTCAATAGCCTCGTACGCTAGGGACGGTTCGCCCTTCCGCGGCTGCGCAGCAATCCTTAAAAGAGTTTGTCCATCCTGGTCCGTCTCTTCCGTCCAAACCAGCAGATCCTTCTCGGACTGACGCGTGCTCCTGGCCGCTTGCGGAATCAAGACAATATCGAACTCAAGCCCTTTTGCCTGATGAATCGTCATCACCTCTACGCCGCACTCCCCAACCAGCGTGCGGGCGAAAAACATCTCCAAACGCTCATTCAGCAAACTAAAATCCCGAATAACTCCGCCTTCGTCGCGACTGCCGACAAGATCCAGAAACTCCGCCACGTCTTGCCGCTTGTTCTCCTCATGCAGCACCGCCGGACCGCCTAAAGCAACCCACGTTCTTTCAACCAGTTCACGCAACGGGGAACGACCCACGTTGCTGACCGCTTCCGAGAGAACTTCCTGTACACGCACTACCCTGCCCCGGCCGTCCGCTGAAAGTGCTGCAATTTTCGCCGGGTCGGACATTAAATCGAGAATCGTTCGGTCCAGCTCATTCTCAGCGAGAACCGCCAAATCCCCCAACGTCAGTCCGCACCATGGCGCGCGTAGACAGGCCAGCCACGCCACCCGATCTCCCACATGCAGCACTGCACGTGTCAACGACAGCAAATCCATCACGTGCTGCTGTTCCTTCAGAACGTCGATATCGATTGCCTTATAAGCAATGTCAGCTCTTCGCAGAGCCGGCAGAATCGCCTCAACATGGGTACGCGAACGTACTAAAATCCCAATCGACGAATCCCTGGGGGCGTTTCGAATCACGCGCACGATCTCCGCAGCCTCCTCCGCACCGTCCGCGTCTTCAATTAGGGGCACTACTCGCGCCTGAATCCCACTTGTCTTTCGATTCGCCGTTGACACGCGAAACATCACTGCGCCTATCTGCGGATCTTCCTCGGACATGATTGGCCCGATCGTCGTTTTCACCCACTCGATCAGTTCCGGCGTGCTGCGAAAATTGGTAGTGAGATTCACTCGCTCCAAACGCACCGCCCCCAGTCTTCCCGCCTCCCAACAGCGCAGAAACAGGGCGATCTCAGCTTCCCGGAACCGGTAGATGCTCTGCATCGGATCGCCCACCAGAAAGAGCGAACGGTTGTCGCCGTCAGACCACTGCTCCGTTAATGCTTTGACCAGATCGTATTGCGCCCGCGAGGTGTCTTGAAATTCGTCAACCAGCAGATGTTCGATGCGGTAATCGAGTGAATAGAGCAGGTCTGTCGGACACTCAGGCGTGCCCAATGCCTTGCGCGCTGCCCGCGCCACTTCTGTGAAATCAACCTTCGCCACCCGTCGGAAGACGTCGCGCAATGCCGAAACCGCTAATTGCAGCAGGATTGAGAAGTCTTCCACCAACGGATCGTCCGAAGAATGTGGCAAGCCGGCCCATTGCTCGCGTTTTTGCAGCATGGTGGCCACCTGCTGTTCCAGGCGCGCCATTTCGTTATCGAAGTGCAAGGCAACCCGCCGAAACAATGCCTTTTCCTGTGCGCCACCCTCCGTCAGAGTTCGCAACGTATCTCGCGCCGCCAGTTTATATAAGTCGCGCGCGTCCTCCACCACTTGCCCTACATCGCCAAATTCCGAGAGCACCGGCATTTGCCGGGTCAACATCGCGCACAAGGAATCGATCGTTTGAATTTGCAATTGCGCCGGATCTGCCAGCAGATTCCAGCCAAGCTGTTTGCTGCGCTCTAAAGCTCTCTGCGCAAGTTCACGCGTCTTCTTCTCGTAATCGTTGGTTTCGTCAAACTCTGCGTGGCTCTCGGCATCCGCCAGCGCCTGCTGAATTCGTTCTCGCATTTCAGCGGCCGCTTTCCGCGTGAACGTCATGGCGACAATCGTCTCGGGCCGTTCCACGACGCTTAGCAAACAAAGAAAACGTTGCGCCAAGAGGCCTGTCTTCCCCGAGCCTGCCGGCGCTTCCACAATGAACGATCGCGCCGGGTCGAGCGCTTTCTTGCGCTCCGCCCAATCCGCAATCACTCTTCCTCCTCCTGCGCCATCCCCTGCTCATTCACCCGGCAAAACGGCTTCAGCCCACAGTATTCACACGGCGCGCCGGTGGGCCGAACTTCAGCCACTCCTTCGACAAACTCTCTCGCCAGCCCCTCGACATTTTCCCGGCTCGCCTCAATATATGTATCCCAGTCTTTCTTAACTTCGGTCGCCGAACCTTTGAAGTGCTTCGTACGCGAATAGCCGACAGCCTTCACTTCACGCGGTTTCACCTGGCCAAAAAAAATTCCGTCAACCGGCGAATCGACTGACGCCGCATACACCAATAACTGCGGCTCTGTGGGCCGATCCCCGCACTAGCTTAGGTTTGGTCTGCTTGCCACTCTTGTAGTCAATCAGCACCAAGCTGCCGTTTCTTAACCGGTCGATCCGGTCCACTCGCAACTTGAGGCTCAGCCCAGGCACTTCGAAGCGGCGCTCCTGTTCCATGGTTTCCACGATAAAGGGCTCGTTACGCTCGCGCTCCACATCCAACCATTCCAGGATCACCTCTTCGAGCCGCTCGCGCTCGGTTTCGACGCTGAGTTGGTGCAATGGACCCTTTTCTCTTTCGGGTACCGCTTCTGCGATGGCCTCACTTACCAGCAACCGCAAGTCCATGCGCGGTGTGTTCCGCAGCGCACTCTGCGATCCTAAGCGCTGCCAGACCTTCTCCAGCGCCTTATGCACGAAACTGCCTCTTTCCATGGCATCGAAACCAAAGCACGCGTCCTCTGGCCTGCGGGCGTGCAACCGGTATTTCGCAAATGCCTGAAATGGACATTGCGATTGCGCCTTAATGATGCCCGTGCCACCGCGCATCTCTCCTTGCATGACAAACGATGGCGCCTGCCCGTCAGAAAACTGCTGCAAAGTTGCTGGAGGGAAAGATTCCACGGGCACTCGTCCTTCCCACGTAGCTAAGTCCACATCTTTCGTTGCGATAAAACCCTCGGCCGCTGGCGCGATTCGCTTTTGAAAAGTAGCTAGCACCTCCGGCGCACTCTTAAACAAAACTCGTGTGGCGCGCAGGCGTTCGTCGGCGGCACTCCGCAGGAACCGCTGCAACTTTAGAGGAATTAGCGGCGAAATGCGCCGCCTTGGCGGCCAAGTTTCCTCCGACAATCCCACCGCGATCGCCGCATCAAACACCACGCCTTCTGCCTGCTCGGCATCCAGCACTTGAATAGGAGATGACCAGTCACCGCGCTCCAGTCTCACCGACAGCAGCCGCCGCAGATTCGCCAGTGCTCCTTCGAAAGTCACTGCCGGACTCACCAACCCTAGCCCCGAAAGCGTCGAGAGCTGCTCTTTCCACTGGTCGATGATTTGCTCCTCGCGCGCCGTTAGATTGGCTTCGCCGGGCCAACCCAGGGCACTGAGCAAGTCGGATATCAACTCACTCCATTCGGGAAGAGAGCGCGCCTGAGACGCTTTAGCAATCGGTTTTTCAGCGCGCTTCAAACATGCATTGAAGATCGGGCATGCCCGCGCGGCCGCAACTACATTTTCTAACGAGACATCCAACTCCCGACGCTTGCGCAGTTCAATATCCGCCAATGCCCGCTGGTCTCTCTCCGCCTGTGCGCCTTTGACAAAAGGGCAGCGCAAAATGGCCCCCGCATCAGCGTGATCGATGCGGGGAGAGGCCAAATTTAGCAGCAATAAAGCGGCTGCCACCAGCGGATGATCCAGCAACCGGCCGCGCACCGCCACCCGAAACAATGACTCCACCGCCGCACTCTGCGATCCCGAAATCTTCGTCGCGACGGACGGAAAGAACACTGAGTCTAACGTCCGCTCCACCAACCCATACTGCGCACTCAGTTCAGGAACAAACAACGCCAACGACCGGTCGGGTTTCGCCTCCAATAGAAACCGCAGGCGACGCGACGCGAACTCAATTTCGCCGGCCAAGTCATCGCAAGCCTTCGCTGCGGCCCTGTGCGACAACCGGTCGCGATCAAACGCCAGCCGCACGCTCAACGGCCCCAATGCGTCCTGCAGATTTTGGAGTGCCGGCGGCGCAGCCTCGAACCCTACAAACACCGTCAATTTGGGGCGAATCATTCCATCGGCAATCCATGCCGGAACCAGGCGCGCCAAATCGGCGCGTGTGATCCATCCATTCTCCCGGCATTTTCGGCGCAGCAGGCGATACCAATGCTGAAACTGCCGCGCATCCGCATGTTCATTCCACGCTTCGCCTTCAGACGCGATGTGCCACTGAGCTAGCAACTCCGCCGCCTCTCGCGCCAAACGCACGGTCGCGGAGACATCGAACAAATTCGGATGGTCCTGTTCGATGATGCTGTGCCACAACGTCCGCTCTTGGGCCGGAGATAACAGCGTCGGAATCGCCGTCGAAGAATAGCGCGCCTCCGACCAACATGAGACGGTCCATGCTTCCAGCCCGTAAATTGTGGGCCGCTGCCATGTCTCTTCACCTTGTTTTAGGCGTTCGCGCGCAAACTGTTCGCCCCCCACTCCAGCAAGGAAAGAATTTGGAGTGACAATGGTGGCATCCCTTTCAAACCAAGGAGATAAATCACGACAGGCTAGTCGCATCGGAAGTTACCGCTCAATCCTCCGCCACTTTCAACACGAGTTTGCCTTCATTCTTCCCGGTAAACAGCATGAGTAAGGTTTCCGGGAAAGTAGTCAGTCCCTCTATAATATGCTCGCGCGTCTTGAGCTTTCCTTCCTTACGCCACTGCGCCATGGCCGCCCGCGCTTCACTCCAGCGCGGCAGGAAATCCGATACCAGCGTGCCCGTCATGCTGGCGCGATTCACCAACAGCGAAAGGTAGTTCGAAGGCCCTTTGATCGGAGTTGTGTTGTTGTATTGGGAAATGGCGCCGCAAATCACAATGCGCGCGTGCAGCGCCAAGTTCGCTAATGCTGCGTCCAGAATATTCCCACCCACGTTATCGAAGAACACATCAATTCCATCAGGGCAATGCTCGCGAAGCGCTGTGAATACATTCTCACTCTTGTAATCAATCGCCGCATCGAATCCGAGTTCGTGGGCCAGATAGCTGCATTTCTCCGAACCGCCGGCGATGCCCACCACTTTGCAACCCTTGATCTTAGCGATTTGTCCAACCACCGATCCCACCGCGCCGGCCGCGCCCGAAACTACCACGGTGTTGCCCGCCTCCGGCCGCCCCACATCCAGAAGCCCAAAATAGGCAGTGATTCCCGGCATGCCCAGACCCCCTATATAAACCGGCAATTCGTTTTCGGGGGCGTCAATCTTGTTCACCGCCTTACCCGGCACAACGGCGTACTCCTGAACTCCGAGCACGCCGCCCACATAATCGCCCACCGCAATGCCCGGAAACTTTGACGCGATCACCTTTCCTGCTCCCAGCGCGCGCATCACGTCGCCAATTCCCACCGGCGGAACGTAGGACTTGCGTTCGTCCATCCAGCCCCGCATCGCCGGATCGAGTGAAACGTAGAGCACCTTAATCAAAATCTCGCCGTCCTTAGGCTCGCCGATCGGTTCCTCTACATAATGCCAATTGCTTCTTACAGGCATTCCCACAGGACGTGAGGCGAGCCGAAACTGATGGTTAACCGTTGCCATAACTCTTGTTGGATTCTATCTTGGTGGCGAAGTGGCAGCCAATAGCCAACCAGCGGCAGGCGAGAATCGTAGTAATGGTTGAATCCAGAATTACTCCGCGGGCTCAAGACTTTGCCGGCTGGTATCAGGATGTCGTTCTCGAAGGCGACATGGCCGAGCCCGCCGAAATCGTAAAAGGCTGCATGGTCATCAAACCGAATGGGTACGCTGTCTGGGAAGCATTGCAGCGCGCGTTGGACGAGCGTTTTAAGGCTACGGGCCACCAAAATGTTTACTTTCCCTTGCTGATTCCGCAAAGCTTTCTCAAAAAAGAAGCCGAACACGTCGAAGGCTTCGCCCCGGAATTGGCCGTTGTCACCATTGCCGGTGGAAAGGAACTGGAAGAGCCTTACGTCATCCGGCCCACATCGGAAACGATTGTCGGTCACTTCTTCGCGCGCTGGATTCAAAGCTATCGCGACCTGCCGCTCTTGCTGAATCAATGGGCGAACGTGGTGCGCTGGGAATTGCGCACGCGCCTGTTTCTTCGGACGAGCGAATTTCTCTGGCAAGAGGGACACACCGCGCACGCTTCGCATGAAGAAGCGCGTGAGGAAGTGCTGCGCATCCTCAATATCTATGCCGAAGTGGCTGAAGATCTTATGGCCATGCCCGTCATCAAGGGCGTGAAAACCAGCGCCGAGAAATTTGCCGGCGCGTTGCGCAGTTTCTCTATTGAAGCCATGATGCAAAATGGCTTGGCGCTGCAAGCCGGCACCAGCCATGATTTGGGCCAGAACTTCGGCCGCGCCTTTGACGTCAAATTCCAAACCAGCGAAGGCAAGTTAGATTTCGTATGGCAAACCAGTTGGGGTGTCAGCACGCGTCTGATTGGCGGCTTAATTATGACGCACTCCGACGATAAAGGCCTGGTCCTGCCGCCGAAACTCGCGCCCGTGCCGGTAGTGCTCGTGCCCATCTATCGTAAAGACGAAGAGCGTTCTTCCGTCATGGAAGCTGCTTCAAAGATCGCTGCGGACGTAAAACTGAAGCTCGATAGCCGTGAAGGCCACACCCCCGGCACAAAATTCTTTCACTGGGAGCGGCGTGGCGTCCCCATCGTCTTGGAGCTTGGCCCACGCGATTTGGCATCCGGCAATGTTGTCCTGAAACGCCGCGACACGGGAACCAAGGAAAATCGTTCCGCAACGCGAACTGAAGGCCAAAATCGAGGAAACTCTCGCAGCACAGCAGACGGCCCTCTATGCAGCAGCCAAGGAACGTCTAAAGCAAAATTGCGTAACAGCCGATTCGCTGCCCCAGGTGGAAGAAATTCTGCGCGATGTAACCGCCGAAAAAGGCGGCGGGAAGTTCGTCTTCGCCCACCTCAAGGATGATCCCCATTGCGATGCCCGGCTTAAAGAATTCAAAGCCACCGTCCGTTGCATTCCTTTGATCGATGAACACGACGGCCCCGGCAAGTGCATCATAACCGGCGAACCGGTGGATCAGCGCGCCGTTATCGCGAAGGCTTATTAGCGCGCAGCGGGCACGGGAAGATCCGCACAAAACGATTCTTAAAGATTGGCTCGCGGCGCCAAACCCAGCTGTCTGAGTTACGCCAACCTGCATCGGTATCTTTGGCAACTATAAAATCAATCGGCAGCATATCGCAAACCGCATCAAGCTCGTCCGGTCGGGATTGGCTCGAAAAAAGTCGTCGAATCTCTTTCTGCAAAGGTTCGCATGCTTTGGGATCTCCGCCAAACTGGGACGCGCACTGAATATCTTCCGCCACAGTCCGTCGGTTCGCGTACAGCTCATAGAACGAATCTTGCACCCCCGGAAGCGGATTCTGCTGCACGATCACCGTTGCTGCCGAGTGAGCGCGCAACCATTCATAGGCCTCGCGATTGGCGTACGTGCGATGACCCAATTGCTCATCCTGGGCCAGCCAAGGCACCTTCGGCAGAACCTTGGCATCGGAAAGCAGCGGATAAAATCGCAACAAAGCTTGATCGTAAACCGTCCCAGCGAAACCTAAAATCGCCAACACCAGCAACTTCTTCGATTTCACCTCCGGCAGCAATTGGACCCCTCGTATAAGCAAAACGAACTGCACAATCAGAAATCCACGCCATCCCAAATCGTTGTTGGCGATCACGCCCGACCGCAAAAACGTACAAGCCACAACGCTGATGACCGCCATCAAGCCGAGTGCCAAATCGTTCCTGCCAAGCGTTTCGATTCGCCGCAGTCTTCGCCACTCCAACACGCCAACCGCGAAAAACAGCCCAAGCTCCATGAAATAGTTCAAAGGCAGGAAAAGGAGATTTGCCAGATACTTTTGCCAAGCTTGGGTAAAGTGAAGCACACCGGCAAGAACATCCACGAACAAAAATGACCGGACAGTCAGATGGAGGAACGCCCCGCCCGAGCCAGGGCCGCCCAACTCCTTTAGAACTGGCAACGAAAACAGGGCGCCGGTCGCACCAGCCACAACCAAAAGCTCGAACTCCGCATACCAGCTCTTCAGCAAAACGACTACGGACCAAACCAGCAGGAACAGCGCGAAGACGAACGCTACGTAAATAGCTGCGCCCACGCTCGTGGCAAACGCCAAGCCGGCAATGACTCCGGAAAGGATGCGATCCCACTTACCGGCTCGCGCCTGCGAGATCACCAGAAAACCAAACAAGCACGCAATCACCCCCGCCACATAATGCGGCTCCCAAAGAACGGAATAGAACCAGCCATCCACCTGATCGTTCCACCACTCCATAGATGGCGACATCACTTTGATCAGCCCGCACTTGACTAGCACCAAAAGGAAAAGAGCGGGAACAATGTCGAGCCCAGTCACAGTCAGCAGACCGGCGGCGATCAGCACCTGCCGATGCATTCGCCGCACGCCGAGCCGGAAGAACCGCAGATATAGAGCGACTGTCGAGACCAACCCAATTCCGCACCACAGCGTGCCGCCCATTAACGACTGCCGCGCATCCACATACGGCGCTGCCACTTTCTGAACCAACGCCGCTTGGATCAGCCAGAAATAGTGATAGCGCAGGAACGCGGGATGCCCCGGATAGAAGAACGGATTTTCTGGGGGCAATCCGAACGTGTTGATCGAGCTGACAAAAGCTGTGCGTACGGCGTAATCTAGGCCCATGACGGAAAAGTAAAGCCGCCGCCCGATCTGCATGTCGGATAACGCAAGCGTGCCTAGTACGCACCAGGCCGCTATCAGCCATAGGTGGGGTAAGCGGTTACGCCTGCCAATTACGATCAAGTGAACTGCCGCGATGCTCAACACTGCGTAAAAACAGCATGCCGCGCCCAGCGAAATCCAACGGCCGATGAAATAGCTCAGGACCGGCCCGAGCGCGATGGAGAGCGGAACGCTAATCGCAAAACGAAACTGCGCTTCTCGTTGCCGGAAGCGCAGCACATTTAGCATCCAGCCGAGCGTGTAACCGGGCAAAACCGTCAAACAGGAAAAAAGCAGGAAAGCCACACTGATGGCGGCAAAATCGGCCATCATGAAGTGGTGATTGCCCGCTGATAACACTAGCAAAGTAGTGCCAGCACGCCTGTGTTCCGCGCACAAAAACAAAAAGGGCGACCCCGGTCACGAGCCGCCCTTGATTGAATTCTAAGCTTCGAATTATTCTTCGGTCGTTGTTGCGCCCAACACTTCTTCGGCGCCGAGGTCTTCCGAAAGGCCGCCGGTATAGATGCCCGGCGTATCTTCCGAATAGTCTCCCAGCCCTTCGCCGAACGAGACTTCCTGCTCTGGAATTGGTTCTTCTTCCACCACATCTTCGCCGGCAATCTTCACCTTGCGGTAGAACTCCATGCCGGTGCCGGCGGGGATCAACCGGCCCATGATGACGTTCTCCTTCAAGCCGCGCAGATAATCCACCTTGCCGTTGATAGCAGCTTCGGTGAGCACACGCGTCGTCTCCTGGAAACTGGCGGCGGAGATAAACGAATCCGTGGAAAGCGATGCCTTGGTGATGCCGAGCAGAATCGGCTTACCCATCGCGGGACGGCCGCCTGCTTCAATCACCCGGTTATTCTCTTCACGGAACTTGAACTTATCGACAACTTCTTCCGGCAGGAATTCCGTGTCGCCGATATCTTCAATACGCACCCAGCGCATCATCTGGCGCGAGATAACTTCCAGGTGCTTATCGTTAATATTCACGCCCTGCAGACGGTACACTTCCTGGATTTCGTTCACCAGGTATTTCTGCAGTTCCTTTTCGCCGAGCACGGCCAAAATGTCGTGCGGGTTGCGCGGGCCATCCATCAAAGGATCGCCGGAATGCACGCGCTCGCCTTCCTGAACGTTGATGTGGACGCCGCGTGGAATCGCGTATTCCTTCTGCACGCCGTCGTCGCCCACCACATACAGTTTGCGCATGCCCTTGCTCACTTCGCCGTATTTCACAGTGCCGTTGATTTCTGCAATCACGGCCGTTTCACGCGGCTT
The DNA here is from genome assembly GCA_963764105.1 of Bryobacterales bacterium. Taxonomy (GTDB): domain Bacteria; phylum Acidobacteriota; class Terriglobia; order Bryobacterales; family Bryobacteraceae; genus Bog-105. Next base: position 20,735 of record CAVXRP010000018.1, on the reverse strand, counting down.
GCGAGCTTCGAACAACTCAACCACGCGGGGTAAACCGCCGGTGATATCTTTCGTCTTCGTTGTGGCACGCGGAATCTTCGCGATAACATCGCCCGCATGCAGTTCCTCGCCATCGCTCACCATTAAGTGAGCGTGGGTCGGCATCAAATAGCGCTTTTCTTCCGATCGCGAACCGCCCTCGGGACGCATAATCACCGTCGGGAAACGTTTTTCGTCGGACGATTCAGTCACCACCACCTGCATATTGCCGGTGATTTCGTCCACCTGCTCTGTCGTGGTCACGCCGTCGATCAAATCCTTGAAGTGAACCGCACCCGTCACTTCCGTCAGAATCGAGAAGGTGTAAGGATCCCATTCCAACAGCACCTGGTTCGCCTTCACCTTGGCGCCGTCGCCAACGTTAATCTTGGCGCCGTAAACAACCTGATAGCGCTCACGTTCGCGCTGCTTTTCATCCACGATGATCAGGATGCCGTTACGATTCATGGCGATCAACTCGCCTTTGTTGTTCTTAACCGTGTTGACATTGCTAAAGCGCACATAGCCGTCGCTTTTCGCGTCCTGGGTGGATTGCTCGCTGATACGAGTCGCCGCGCCACCGATGTGGAACGTACGCATCGTCAGCTGCGTGCCAGGCTCGCCGATGGATTGCGCCGAAATGATGCCTACCGCTTCACCGCGCTCAACCATGCGGCCGGTTGCCAGGTTGCGCCCGTAGCAAAGGCGGCACACGCCACGCTTTGATTCACAGGTCAGCACGGAACGGATCTTCACCCGCTCTATACCCGCCGATTGAATCGAGCTGGCCAGTTCTTCGGTAATCTCCTGGTTCACGTGAACGATGACGCTGTTCTCGTAATCGCGCTGGTCTTCGAGCGCCACGCGGCCCACAATACGGTCACGCAAAGGCTCGATGATTTCGCCCGATTCGACAATCGGCTCGACGTAAATGCCATCGGTTGTGCCGCAATCGTCTTCGGTAATGATTACGTCTTGCGCCACATCGCAGAGGCGGCGCGTCAAATAGCCGGAATCCGCCGTTTTCAACGCGGTATCGGCCAGACCCTTACGGGCGCCGTGCGTTGAAATGAAGTACTGCAACACGTCCAACCCTTCGCGGAAATTCGCCGTAATGGGCTGCTCAATGATTTCGCCCGATGGTTTAGCCATTAAGCCGCGCATACCGGAAAGCTGGCGGATCTGCTGTTTAGAACCACGCGCGCCCGAATCGGCCATGATGTAAATCGGGTTGAGAACACGGCCCGTCCGGTCGTCCTCCTCCAGATTCTTAAACAGCTTGTCGGAAATCGCCTCGGTCACCTTCGACCAAATTTCAATGATCTTGTTATAGCGCTCCGATTGCGTAATGGCGCCTTCCTGATACTGCTGCTGGACCTCAATCACCTGTTTTTCAGCATCATGTACCAGCCCCGCTTTTTCGTCGGGAACCACCATGTCGTCGATTCCGATAGAGATTCCAGCGCGGGTGGCATACAGGAAGCCGAGCTTCTTGATCTCATCCAACATGCCCACCGTTACCACCAAGCCAAACTTCAGATAGCAATATTGAACAAGCTGGCCCATGCCCTTTTTCTTTAGCAAGCCGTTGATAAACGGCATCTGCTTGGGAAGAACGTCGTTCAAGATCACGCGGCCTACAGTCGTGTCCATGTACTGCTTGGCGAACTCAATCGGTTCCGTATACATGATGTTCTGACTATCGAACGCCTTCGTCAAATCAATGACGCGGCCCGTATAGCGCAGCTTGATGGCGGTGAGCGTCTCCACTTCACCCATTTCAAGCGCAATCAGCACATCTTCGATCGAGGCAAACGTGCGGCCCGAGCCTTTGGAATTCGGCCGCATCTTCGTCAGGTAATACAGCCCCAGCACCATGTCCTGGGTCGGAATGGCGATCGGCGCACCATGCGCCGGCGACAGAATATTGTTCGAAGCGAGCATCAAAGTGCTGGCTTCAATCTGCGCTTCGGGCGAAAGCGGAATGTGCACGGCCATCTGATCGCCGTCGAAATCTGCGTTAAAAGCGGTACAAGTCAGCGGGTGCAGCTTGATCGCCTTACCTTCTACCAGCACCGGCTCAAACGCCTGAATGCCTAAGCGGTGCAGCGTGGGCGCGCGATTCAAAAGAATCGGGTGATCTTTGATCACTTCTTCCAGAATGTCCCAAACCACCGGGTCTTGTTGTTCAACCAGTTCCTTCGCCTGCTTGATGGTGGTGCAGTGGCCGCGCTGTTCCAACCGGTGATAAATGAACGGCTTGAAAAGTTCCAGCGCCATCTTTTTCGGCAAACCGCATTGATGCAGCTTGAGTTCGGGGCCAACCACGATCACCGAACGGCCCGAGTAATCCACGCGCTTGCCGAGTAGGTTCTGGCGGAAGCGGCCCTGCTTGCCTTTCAGCGTATCGGAGAGTGACTTGAGCGGGCGGTTATTGGCACCGCGCAGCACGCGTCCACGGCGGCCGTTATCGAACAAGGCATCTACCGCTTCCTGCAACATACGCTTTTCGTTGCGCACAATTACGTCCGGAGCGTGCAGCTCCATCAACTTCTTTAACCGGTTGTTGCGGTTAATGACGCGTCGATAAAGATCGTTCAAATCCGAGGTCGCGAAACGGCCGCCATCCAGCGGCACCAACGGCCGCAATTCCGGCGGAATGACGGGAATCACGTCCAGAATCATCCATTCCGGCTTGTTACCGGACTTGCGGAAACTCTCCACCACGCGCAGGCGCTTGGCGTATTTCAGCTTCTTTTGCGCTGAAGTTTCCGTCTTCATCTTCTCGCGGATTTCCAGGCTCAACGACTCGATATCCAGCCGGTGCAGCAACTCCTTAACGCCTTCGGCGCCCATCATCGCTACGAATTTGCCTGGAAACTCGGTGTCGAGCGCGCGCTTGCGCTCGTCGCTAATGACTTCGCCTACATTCAGTCCGGTGGCTTCGCCTGGATCGATGATGACAAACGCTTCGTAATAGAGCACGCGCTCCAGTTCGCGGAGCGTAATATCCAGCAAATAGCCAATGCGGCTGGGCAAGCCTTTGAAGAACCAGACGTGTGAGCAGGCGCTCGCCAGCTCAATGTGGCCCAGGCGTTCGCGACGCACGCGGGACAAAGTCACTTCCACGCCGCACTTATCGCAGATAACTCCGCGATGCTTCATGCGCTTGTATTTGCCGCAGAGACATTCCCAATCGGCCACAGGTCCAAAAATCCGCGCGCAGAAAAGGCCATCGCGCTCCGGCTTGAACGTGCGGTAGTTGATAGTCTCCGGCTTAGTGACTTCGCCATGCGACCAGCTCCGGATCTTTTCCGGAGATGCCAGACTGATTCGAATCGAATCGAAATCGGCAATAAGATTGGCTCTTTCGTACGGAGAGGAACGATACATGAATAGTCCTTAGTTAACTTTCAGTTCGGGCCCGTTTCCAAATTACGCGAGCGGGACGTGGGGCGCCACAATACGCCCCGCTCGCCTAAACATTCCGCAGCTAATCCGCGGCGTGCGCCATGTCCTGCAGTTCGCGAGGCTTTTTCATCAGCTCCACGTCCAGGCACAAGCTTTGCAATTCGCGGATCAAAACATTGAACGATTCCGGCACGCCCGGTTCGGCGGCGGCTTCGCCCTTTACAATGGCTTCGTAAATCTTGGCGCGTCCGTAAACGTCGTCCGATTTCGCCGTTAGCAATTCCTGCAAGATATAAGCGGCGCCATACGCTTCGAGCGCCCACACTTCCATTTCGCCGAACCGCTGCCCGCCGAACTGCGCCTTGCCGCCCAGCGGCTGTTGCGTAATCAGCGAATATGGCCCAATCGAACGCGCGTGTATCTTGTCGTCAACCAGATGGCTAAGCTTCAGCATGTAAATCATGCCCACTGTCACCGGCTGCTCAAATTGCGCACCCGTCATACCGTCGTGCAGCGTGATCTTACCGGAAGTGGGCAAACCCGCTTCCACCAGCCGCGCCTTGATATCCTTCTCCGTCGCTCCGTCGAATACCGGCGTGGCGAAGTGCAGGCCCAATTTCGCGGCGGCCCAACCTAAGTGCGTTTCCAGTATCTGCCCCACGTTCATTCGCGAGGGCACACCCAGCGGATTGAGCACGATTTCTACCGGCGTTCCGTCAGGCAGATATGGCATGTCCTCTTCCGGAACGATGCGCGCAATGACACCCTTATTACCGTGGCGTCCGGCCATCTTATCGCCCACCGAAAGCTTGCGCTTCATGGCGATATAAACCTTCACCAACTTGATCACGCCGGGCGGCAATTCGTCGCCTTTGCGAAGCTTCGCAATACGCTCCTCGGTAATTTTCTCGAGCACCGCGATCTGGCGCGAAGTCATTTCCTCAACTTCGTCGATCTGTTCGTTCAAGCGGATGTCTTTCGTGGAAAGGCGCATGCGCTTCAAATCGCGCGCTCGTAATTTTTCGAGCACATCCCTCGACAGCGGTGTGTCTTTTGAAAGAAGCTTCTTGTTGGTCTTTTCGTCGTGGAGATCCGCCACTAGCTCCTTACCTACTAGCAACTGTTCCAGACGCTTGGCGCGTTCGTCGCTCAAGATACGCTTTTCGTCTTCCAAATTGCGGTGCAAACGCTCTTCCTGCAGCAACAGAATTTGCTTTGACCGCTCATCGAGTTCAGCGCCTTTGCGCGAAAACACCTTGCAATCCACAATGGTGCCTTCAATGCCCGGCGGGCAATAGAGCGATGCATCCTTCACATCGCCTGCCTTCTCGCCGAAGATGGCGCGCAGCAGTTTCTCTTCCGGCGTCAGCTGCGTTTCGCCCTTCGGCGTCACTTTGCCCACCAGAATGTCGCCCGGCTTCACCGTGGCGCCAATGCGGATAATGCCGCTTTCGTCCAGGTTCTTAAGGAAAGATTCGGCGATATTTGGAATATCCCGGGTAATTTCCTCCGGCCCTAGCTTCGTATCGCGCGCCTCGATTTCAAATTCTTCAATGTGAATCGAAGTGTAGTAATCTTCTTTGACCAGCTTTTCGCTGACGACAATGGCGTCTTCGAAGTTGTAACCGCGCCACGGCATGAAGGCCACCAGAACATTGCGGCCCAGTGCCAATTCGCCGGCTTCGGTGCAAGGTCCGTCGGCCAATACATCGCCTTTTCTCACCTTCTGCCCTTGCGCGACAATCGGCTTTTGGCTGATGCAGGTATTTTGATTCGAGCGTTTGAACTTTGTGAGCTGATAAATATCCGCGCCTACTTCGCGCGACATCTGCCCTTCATGCGCGTTGCCTTCCACGCGCACAATGATGCGTTCGCTATCCACTGAATCCACGATGCCCGAGCGTTTGCAAATCACCACCGCGCCGGAATCGCGCGCCGTCACGCGCTCCATGCCGGTACCGACGAAAGGCGCTTCCGCCCGCAATAGCGGCACCGCTTGGCGCTGCATGTTAGAACCCATGAGCGCACGGTTCGCGTCGTCGTTTTCAAGGAACGGAATGAGGCTCGCCGCCACTGAGACCAGTTGCTTCGGGCTCACGTCCATGTATTCGATCTCGTCGCGATGCTTCAGCACGAAGTTGCCAGCTTGGCGCGCATTCACCAGGTCTTCGACAATTCGCCCCTTCTGATCGATCGCCACATTCGCCTGGGCAATGATGTACTTGTCTTCTTCCCAAGCCGAAAGGTAATCCGAATGGGCTTCAATTTCCGCCTGCTGTTTCTTGCCGGCGACAGCGCTATTTGCCTTGTCGATTGCCTCGCGCAGCACCACCGCGCCCACTTTGAAATCGGTGTCGCCGGGGTTGAGAATCCGCACTTCATCCACCAGTGCGCCTTCGCGCACGCGGCGGTAGGGACTTTCAATAAAGCCGTACTCATTAATCCGCGCAAAACAGGAAAGCGACGAAATCAGCCCGATGTTCGGACCTTCCGGCGTTTCAATCGGGCAGATACGACCGTAGTGCGTGGGGTGCACATCACGCACTTCGAAGCCGGCGCGCTCCCGCGATAGACCGCCCGGCCCAAGAGCCGACAGCCGGCGCTTGTGGGTGATCTCCGAGAGCGGATTCGTTTGATCCATGAACTGCGAAAGTTGGCTCGAGCCGAAAAACTCGCGGATCGCGGCCATCACGGGTTTGGCGTTCACCAGGTCATGCGGCATAGCCGTCGACATTTCTTGGTACACCGACATCTTTTCTTTAATGGCGCGCTCCATGCGCACCAAGCCAATGCGGAATTGGTTTTCCAGCAATTCGCCCACGGCACGGACGCGTCGGTTCCCAAGGTGATCGATATCGTCAACCGCGCCGATACCCCGGCGCAGCTTGAGCAAATAAAGAATGGTATCGATGAAGTCTTTCTGATCAAGCGTGCGCTTGTCCAGCGGAGCGGCATCGGCCTTGTCGTAAAGCTTGATGTTGAACTTCATGCGGCCCACTCGCGAAAAATCGTACTTGCGGGCGTCGAAGAACATCCCCTGGAACAGTTGGGTGGCGGTATCGAGCGTCGGTGGATCGCCTGGCCGCAACTTGCGGTAAATTTCAAGCAACGCGTCGTTCTGGCTCTTCACAGCATCCTTGCGCAAGGTTGCGGAAATCACGTTGCCCGCGTCGTCGCGCTCGGGGAAGAAAATTTCGAAGTTCGTGATCCCAGCCTCAGCCAACGTGCCAAGGGTTGTCGAAGTCAACTCATGATTGGCCTCCACCAGAACCTCACCGGTCGACATATCAATCACATCGGCGGCCACATACGCGCCTTCCAGATCGTTGGCGGCTACTTCCACCTGTTCGATTTTGGCCTTCTGAATTTCCCGGTAAACGGAATTCGTGATCTTGCGGCCCTGCGGCACCACCTGCTCAGACTTAGCGCTGATCGCGTGTGAAAGCTTCATGCCGATCAAGCTCTCGTTCACGCCCCACAAGATTTTGCCGCCCTTGAGCGAGATGTTGCTGAGCTTATAAAACGCGCGGATGATGTCGGAATCCGTCTTCAACCCCAATGCCCGCAGAAAAACCGTTCCGTAAAATTTGCGCTTACGGTCAATGCGGACATAGAGCAGATTCTTGTTATCGTATTCAAACTCTACCCAGCTGCCGCGATACGGAATGATCTTGCCAAGGAAGTAGCCCTGCGTCTGCACGCGCTCAAAGAACACGCCCGGCGAGCGGTGCAACTGCGAAACAATCACACGTTCGGTGCCGTTAATGATGAAGGTGCCGTTTTCCGTCATCAGCGGAATTTCGCCAAAGAACACTTCCTGTTCCTTGATATCTCGCACCGTCTTCGTGCCGGTTTCGGCGTCTTTGTCATATACCGTGAGCCGGATCGTGACCTTTAACGGCGCCGCATAGGTCATGCCACGCTCTTCGCATTCCGGCACGTCGTATTTCAACTGCAAGGCGACGGGGTCGCCGCAGCGATTGCAGAAGGTGACGATATTCTTGTTAAACGTTCCGCACTTGTGGCAGAGCACATCGCCGGCATGAAACGGATCGGTGCGAATTTCCGCGCCGCAATTCGGATTGCGGCAAATGGTGCGCAGATGATGGAGACCTTTGAGATTTCCGCACTTGCACTCCCAATTGCCAATTGAATAATCGACAAACTCGAGTTGACTTAGCCCGCGGAAATCGGAAATCGGAAATACCGAACTGAAGACGCTCTGCAAACCGGCGTCTTCACGCTCCTTCGGCAACAACTCCATCTGCAGAAAACGCTCGTACGAACGCTTCTGCACCTCAATCAGGTTGGGAATTGGAATCGAAGTTTTGATCTTCGAAAAATCTACTCTCTGGCGGAGAGCACCATTTGACACGTTGGGCATCTTATGCTTGTCCTTTTAGGAAACCAATGGCAAGAAACGGCATTCAGCAAATTCGCTAAACGGGACGCGACACTACCGGGCCGCGAAGATTAGCGGGCAACCAAACGATCGGCCCGCATAGGCTTGCGCGAAATTCAAAAAACTTTTCGCGCCGGAAGAAAAACTCTTGAGATCGTCAGCGAATGACGATAATCTTTGTTTAGACCTTTGGCGAAAAACAGCGGCCTCCAGCCACTGTAATTGCGTGTTTGGGGAAGTTGGAAAAATAAGCATGCTAAAGCCCCGCCGACCTGAGAGAGATCTGCGGGGGATGAACTGGCTGATTGCTGGAAATGATCAGGCTTGACGTCAATTAAATCCTAGCACATTCATTTCGATCCACACCCTCACTTGAGGGTGAGGCAAACGGAGAGAACCTAAAAGCCCCGGCTGACGCCGGAATTACTTCACCAATTACTTCACTTCCACGGTTGCGCCCGCATCGGTGAACTTTTTCCTGATCGTTTCGGCTTCGTCCTTGTTAACGCCTTCCTTGATAGGCTTCGGCGCGCCATCCACCAAATCTTTGGCCTCTTTTAAGCCAAGGCTAGTGACTTCGCGTACTGCCTTGATAACATTGATCTTATTGGGGCCCGCTGCCGCTAGGATGACGCTGAATTCAGTCTTCTCCTCAACCGGAGCCGCTGCGGCCGCGCCGCCGCCCGCGCTTGGAGCCGCTACGGCCACCGAAGCCGCCGCCGCCGAAACGCCCAGTTTCTCTTCCAGCAACTTCACAAGCTGCGAGGCTTCCAACAGGGTCAAACCCTGGATCTGTTCTGCAATTGCGTTGATATCCGCCATATTCTTAAAACTCCCGATTCCTCAATAAAATTCAGTTGCCGGCGGGTGTCCCCGCCATACCGTTACTGCGAAAACTTGTTTTCCTTTGCCGCCTGGTCCAACACCACCGCCAAATTTCGACCGACACCGCTCACCGAGGTAACCAAACGCGTGGCCGTGGCATTGATCAGGAAAAGCAACTTGGCAAAAATCTCTTCCTTTGGCGGCATGGTGGCCAGTTCACCGATCGCCTTGATATCGATCACGCGGCCTTCCACAATACCGGCCTTAAACGTGAACGAGGCGTTCTCTTTAGCGTATTTCGATAACGCCTTGGCTAAAGCCACCGGGTCTTTCGCAGTGTACGCCAGCGAAGTCATACCCTTCAACGCACCGAGAACCTCGTGCGCCGAAGTCCCCTCGGAAGCCTTGTCCGCCAGGTTGTTTTTTACGACTTCATAGCTGCCGCCCGCTTCGCGCACCGTTTTGCGAAGCTGGAAATCCTGTTTAACGGTCATCTTCTCGTAATTCGTAACGAAGATATTCTTGTTTTCCGCCAGGGTTTTCTTCAGCTGTTCGAGATCTTTTTTCTTTTCGTCTTTATTCTTCATGCTGGCCTCTCGACTGTTTGCCCCTAAGCGATCGCCTTCGCGTTAAACGGCGTTACATCTAACTGAACGCCCGGACCCATGGTAGAGCACAAGGTTGCGCTCTTCACATATTTTCCTTTAGCGGCGGAGGGCTTGGCCTTGATCACGGCCTGAATCAAACTGTTGGTGTTCTCAAGCAACTTGTTTGTCGCGAAACTCACCTTGCCCACTGGCGCGTGAATCACGCCGGTCTTGTCCACGCGGAATTCCACTTTACCGGCTTTGATTTCTAAAACCGCATTGCGAATATCGGTCGTCACGGTACCTGTTTTCGGATTGGGCATCAATCCGCGCGGTCCCAGGACTTTACCCAAGCGTCCCACGGAACGCATCATATCGGGGGTCGAGATCACGGCATCGTAATCGATCCAGTTTTCCGTCTGGATCTTGTTGACCATGTCGTCGCCGCCCACAAAATCGGCGCCCGCTTCTTCGGCTTCCCGCAATTTGTCGCCGGAAGCAATTACCAAAACTTTCTTCGATTTGCCCAGCCCATTGGGGAGCACCACTGTGCCGCGCACCATCTGGTCCGCATGCTTGGGATCGACCCCGAGGCGCATGTGCACCTCCACGGTCTCATCGAACTTAGAATATTTAATTTTCTGGACGAGAGAAACAGCATCGGAGACGAGATAGGGCTTAGCCTCTACCTGCTTCGCCGCCGCCTCATACTTCTTACCGGGCTTTTGGCTCATATTTTGACTGGTACAAACGGCTCAGGCCTCAACTCAAGGTCCTTGCCTCCCAAAGTGGTTGGAAAACCTTTTCGTAGAATAGCACAGATAGCGAAAAAGGCAAGCTTTTTATTGTCGTGCCCGATCTCTTTGAGGAACCAGGCATGATGTGACCGGTTCGTGAGCGCCTTTTACAAAACGAACTTGAGGTTTTGGCTTCGGTGTTCTCTTTTTCTTCGGTTTTACGGAACGAACTTCACTTTTCGGACGTTCGACCAGGTGGGTTCGAATTTGCAAAATGGGCCGTTTCTGGCAGCTGGCTAGCGTATCCCCGAAAACGTCAGCGGCCGCAAAATCACGTTGCTGATATTCGCCACAATTTCCGAATCCTTCAACTCTGCCCGTCCGCTCAGCTTCCGCCACTCCGGATCGGTCCCAAAATCATGCCATAGCTTATCGCGCGCCGCCAGATCGTCGTATGAAAGCATATACATCAGATTTGGCTGCTTGGCCCCCACAATCGTCTCGCCGAAAAACACCGGGCGCATCCCCAGCCGTTCGAAAATCTGCATTTCACCGTTGTTGAACATGCCGACTTTGCGCGCCAAAGTCACAAAAGATTGCGATTCATAGGTCCGGAGCTCGAAAATGCGCGGCGGCCGTTTCTCCGCAGCTTCGGTCATGGCTACAGCCGGCATGCCATCGAAACTTCTTAGCAAACTGCTCTCCACCCTTACGAAAGGCAGCCCCGCACCGGCGCTCAGCTTCCGCAATTCCAGTTGGTGCGATTCATCGGAAGCGAGCTTCGTCAGCGCATCCTGCATGGCAGCTAGCGAAGCGAATTCGCTTAAGCTCACATAATAAGGACCGTCGGGACCAATCACGCTCGAAAAGACACCCGCCAATTTGGCGCCCGCCCGCTCGAGCGCCGGTCCCAGTCCCGCTTCGAGATAATCAGCCACTCTAGCGGGTTGATTTTCCGCGCTGTTGTGGAAGCGCCAAGTCTTGATGTCCAAGAACGTATTGGGTGTTCCGGCTGCCCGTCCGGATGAACCAACCAAGGCAGACGCGCTTAGCGCAGCCAGCAATTCCCGCCGCTCCATTGCTAATCTTCGCTTCTACCTTTCGCGCGCCGCCTGAATCAGCGCTTCCATATGATTCAGATAGCGCTCAAACGCCTTGCGACCGGCCGCCGTCAGTCGGTATTCGCTTTTCGGCATGCGTCCCGCGAAGCTCTTGGTGCAAGTCACATACTCGGCTTCTTCCAGCCGGCGTGCATGGACGCTCAAATTCCCATCGCTGGTCTGCAAAAGCTTTTTCAACTCATTGAAAGTTAGCGAATCGTTCACGGCCAGCGCGCTCACAATGCCCAGACGCATGTGTTCGTGGATGATCCGGTCCAGATTTGGCAGAGTCGTTTCGAAGGTATCTTGCGACGCGCCGTGCCTGGCCGCTTTGGACGTCCGGGCTTTCACTGGCGCTGTATCAACCGATCGTGCAATAGCTGGTCTACCCACCGTGCCTCCTTGCAATCAAAACTCCGAACAATATATGAATGGCTCCGAAACCTAACATCAAAAAAACGTTACCCCAAAGCGCCGGGGCCAGCAATGAGAGTGCGCCCAGCAACATAAAACAAATGCCCATCACGGGCACGATGCGCACCGAAAAAGCACCGCCGGTCACAACCGCAGCGCCATAGAGCAAAAGCCAAAGTCCCGGCAGCACCATTAACAACTGCGCGCGGTAAAGCACGGTCGTCAGCACGGCGCCCGCTAACAACGGCGGTACAAAACTCAATAACGCGCGCTGGGCGGGACGCGAACTGAGCGATAAAGCCAGCCGCTTCGATTTCATGCGCACAGTTACCGTGCCAATTGCCAGCGCCACGGCGGCTTCCACCAACCAGGCAACGAACTGCTGCTGCGCCGCCATGCGCCAAGCCAACACGCCTGTGAAGAGCGCACTCATGCCGATGGCCACTCCGCCCCACCCGGGCACGGCGGTGAAGGAAGCCGCCCGCTCCATGGTGTCGCGAATGAAACGCAAATTGTCGGCCGCCCGTGTGTCGATCGGGATCGGCTCGGCGTACTTGTTAGCTCTCTGCGCAAAAGCCATGTAACCAGTTTGCCCTAAGGGGCGGCACAAAAGCTTGCTCCTCTCGTCAAGTATACGAGAGCGGCAAGTGCTTTGCAATGTAAAGAATGCGAACGGCGGGGACGCGCACCTTAAAACGAGAGCTTTACACCGCCCACCGCCCACCGTCCGGGCGTTGCGAACCCTTCTGCAAAGTAATTCTGTCCCAGAACGTTTGACACTCGCGTATAGAAACGCGCCGTGAGCCGGTCGCCAAACGGCATCGTATAACCCGCCGATAGCCCTAAAAGTTTTGGACCCGCAAAACGGTATGCGAACGGCTGATAGTTAAACGCAGCATCGTAGCCGTAAATCGGATACAGATAACTGCTCCCGCCCGTGAAATCAAGCGCCGCGTCGATCCGCTTCGTCACCTGTTGCGTCGCCACAACGGTGAACGTTTGCGGCGAAATTCGCGGGGTCTGCAGTGGATCGATCGCCGTCCCCGTGTAATATTGCGACACCCGGTCCCGCGCGTTGGTGTATACATAGGAACCCTTGACGCTGGTCTTCCTCGTGGGACGCACATCCGCACTCAACTCCAAGCCGCGCGCAAGGCCTCCCGGCAGCGCATAGTATCCCGCCGTCCGACCATACACGTCGCTATAGTTCGGAGGAAAGCTGGCATAGCCGATGACTTGCTGCAGGTGCGAGTAAAAATAGCTGCCACTCACCTTCACGTGCTCATGCCACAAATACTGATCGAAGCCAGCATCGAACGACACCGCGCGCTCCGGCGGTAAGTTGGGATCGCCTAACGGGTAATACACACCGCCGTAAAAATAGCCGCCAAAACGTTCGTAGATGGAGGGCGTACGAAAGCTGTTTCCCAGATGCGCCCGCAGTTTGGTCGACGTGCGTTTAAAGAAATACGAAATCGCCGCGTCTCCGGTATACGCATTGGGCGGCGTTGGCAAGGGCAGCGCCGCGTAGGGCGAGGCGGCAGCGCCGACAAAAGCCGGCGCGTCCAAAGAGACCCGCGTGAACCGGCCAGCCAGCAGAATCTGCAGACGCCCTGCCAGCAAACGGATCTCATCCTGCGCAAACACGGCATTGGTTTGTTGCCGCGCCTTGGTCCGGTCGTAGGTACGCAAACTCACGTCTGGATTTTGATCCGTTGCCAGTTCCTGGTAGTTCTCCCGCTCGAACTGATAACCAGCCGTCAGAGTCTGATGCCCGCCAAGCAAATAGTTTGCCCGCGCCTGCAGCATATCTAACCGCCCTGAATACTGGTCCGCCGTGTTGAATGCGGGTTGATAGGTGTACTCATTCACCGGGCCTCCGGGGCCATTGGTGTATTCGCGCACCGAACACACCATGCCGTAGCCGATCCGGTAAGAGAAGCGCGCGTTCACATCGTGCTCAAAACGGAAAAGCGCGTTGACAAAATGCGAATACTCTGCGTAATCCGGATCTCCGAGCGAAGGAATCAACGTGGCATTGACGCCATCTGCCACAGCTGGAATAATGCCCGAGATCGGCGCATCCGGCGTAGGCGAGGGGCTGGTGTTCAATTGCAGATAGCCGCGATTGCCGAACACAGTCGCGCTCGCTCGCATATTGGACTGCAGCAGGAACTCGATGCTCCCCTGCCCCGTCCAATCGCGCGCCGCTCCGGCGTCATCGACGCCTTCCGTCACGCTCAGGTTCGACAATCCAACCGAGTAATTCAGCCGCTTGTTCCAAGCGTCGCCGGCTATTCTGGCCACTCCATGAAACAGCCCCAGCCCGCCGCCTTGCACATCCAAGTCTCCATGCAGCGGTCCGCCGCCGCCATCCGTCAGGATATTCACCGTGCCCGACATCGCGTTAGAGCCATACAGCGAAGATCCCGACCCGCGCAGCACTTCAATACGCGAACTATCCACGAGAAATAAATCGCCGATATAGGCGCTGGCCTCATCCTGAATGCTCGTTGGATCGCGAAACGGAAACCCGTCGATCAAAACCGCAGTATCGGTTACGCGCAGGCCACGCGCTTGAATGGTCGTGAATGCGCCGGGGCCACCCTCCGCAGTCACTTGCAACCCCGGCACAAACTGCAGCGCGTCCGAGACGGAAAACAAGCCGCGCTGTTCCGCCTCGTCTGCATTGATCACGTCCAGGGCCTTCGCCACCTGATCCACCGGTTGCGGTTCCCCGCTGCTGGTTACGCTCACTAACGTCGTAAGAGCGGAAACAGTCAATGCCAGACTTACTTCTTTGCGCTCTCCCGCCTGTAGCTGTAAGTGAAGAGCCTGGCTGAGAATAAGTCCAGGTGTACTTGCCTCGAGCCAGTAATTGCCGGGTGAGAGATTTTCGAAAACAAAACGGCCCGCGCGATCCGAGATTGCAGCCATCTCTTCGGATCCAGTCGCTGGATGCAGAATGATTTTGGCATCTTTGACCAGCGCACCCGACGGGTCGGCCACTTTTCCAGATAAGGATGCCGGTTGACTAGCGCCAAATAGCGTACAATTGGCAACCACCCACGCGAAAATAACGTGTTTGAACACCTGTCTGCCCTCCCTCGAGGCTAGAGTTTGAATTACCGCTCCTATGGGCGCGGGCCAGGGCAGGTCTTCGGACTTGCAGGCAAACGTACTTTTCTACTCGCCCATCTTCCCATCCGGGCCGGGACAGTGATGTTTGGGGTTTCGTTCCTGCTTACCGCTGCGGGGCAGTCCTGGATTCTCACCAGGTTCCCTTTTCAACGTGCTCCCCAAAAGGAAGCACGTACCACCAGCGTTTTTAAGGGTAACTGAATAGTGTTCAATTCGCAAGCACAAAATGAAAAGGCGCCCGGCTGACTGGGCCGGACGCCCTTATTCGATCTCGCTTACCTTGCTGGGATTACTGGCTATTTAGCGGCTAGCCATCGTGAGCTTGCGCTCCTGAGGTGTTGTCGCGCTAACAGAGCGGCTCACTTCGCCTTCCACCTGATAGCCAACCAAGTGATACTCACGCCCATTGGTCGAGAAACGGAGCGCAGTGGCAGCGCCCGCTTTTGGCAGTTCCGCCGGAGTTGTAAGAACAAGGGCTCCATGCCCGGCGCCGCTTACGGTAAGAACACCGTTCGGGCTCTCGTCGACCGTGTACTGACCCGGTTGAAACTCCAGGCCAGCCAGAACGAACGAGAAAGGAACATTCACTACCATGTGTTCGGCGGCTGAGGCAGCTAAGCTACCACCGAACAAAACACCAGAAACTGCAATCAATTTCAAGAAATTACGCTTCATTTGTGATCTCTCCTTTAGAGTCTTTTAAACAGCGACTGAAGGGGGGCGCGAACGAAGCACCAGTTACGAACTAGAAGGTATAACCTAGTCCTCAAAACTATAACTGTCTACTGTGACGAATTAATTACGCCAGCTTAGGCGGGGTGTTACTACTTGTTACTGCCAAACAGAAACACTGTGCTGGCTTGCTGAACTAACAATGCCAGGATAACCGACTTTTGCTTTGGAATCAATAGTGGAAAAGAGTGAGAATTTCGCTCTTTTCCACAGGATATATCCTTAGACATAAATGCACATCGGGACTACGGGTCAGAACATCTATACGACCTTAGCAAGCTCTGGATTTGGCGCTGGGGGTGAAGGTAAGGGCTCGCCGAACCGCAGGTAGACCCTCTCGCCAGTCCGCTTCGTGGCCTTCAATTCTGCTCTTTCATCGCGATCAAGTCAAGCTGGCGCTGGCAGGCCCCGCGAACATCCTGCGGGTCGGGGTTGCGGACGTCAAAAGCATCGGACACCCCATTTGAATGAGACACACACGCTCCAAAGTCTGCTCGCGCCTTATCCTTTAGACCCATTTCAAGCTCAGCCACGCCGAGACGCTGATACCCAACCGCAACATCGCGCCTTAGCTTCGCGTTGGATTTGGTTTGGTCGGAATTGACTAAGCCGTTTACAATCCCCAAATATCCCTGGTAGTATTTCAGCGCCGCACGCAGATCCTTATTGGGCCGCAACCTCAGCACATCACCCAGACCCTCGTTGGCGAACGCTTGATCCGTCAGCCACGTAACGTTCTTGTTATCCATCTTCATCAGTCCGTCGACGGCTTCTAGATCTTGGCGGTATTGATCGGCGGCATCGTCCCAACGACCCTGCCTGAGCCGCAAGAATCCGAACCGCTCGTGAGCTACGGCCACGCCGTGCCGCAGATCTCCCTTCTTCGGAAATTTGTTCGCTAAGCTTCGGGAGATTTCAAGATTGCTTTCAAGCTCTCTTGCTGCGTCCTCGAACTTCCCTTGGGACAACAGCATGTCGGCAGTCTTGCCGTGCAAAATGGCGAGATTCCTCAGATCGCCGTCGTCAACCATCTCCTGCGCACTGGGGGCGAGCACGAAAGAATTTCTGTACTGGTCGAAGGCCTCAGGAAATCTGGACTGGTCGCGGAAAACATCGCCGAGAAGCTCATGCGCGTGAGCCAATTCCCTCTTGGACGAGATATCGGCATGTTCAGCGGATAGTTGTTCCGCGAACCCGATAGCCTGCTTGAGGCTGGTCTCGGCCTCGCCAAGCTTGTTCATCATTCGCCAGTTCTTTCCCAGATGCTCCTTTGCCAGAACCATATAGTGAAGCCAATCTCGATTGGAGCCATCGGTCTTCTCCTGGTGCTGGGCTATAGCGAATTCTTCATTCGCCGCGCTGAGGGCATCGGGTAAATCGTTCAGGTTGTCGAAATTCTTGCATAGATTTTCAAATAGCTTTACCCTTGACAACGCCGCCTTTGGTGTTTCGTGTTCTGTCGGAACCGCGCCGAAGTTCTTTAACGAAGCTTTCAGAATTAGCCCCGCCAAAACGGCCTTCGACTCGACTGAGCCCTCGGGCAAAAGGTGATCTTCAACCACCTTGACATTTGAGTACGCGGCTGCAATCGCCAACTCGTAGTTAGCCGCCGCTGCCAGGAAGTTCTCCTGGGCACGCCCCCATTCCCAAACGATTGCCAACACCGCCACCACGGCGCAGGCAAAAATGAGACGCTTGATTCGCCTGACCTTTCGGCTTTCCGCGTCTCGCCAGTCAATGGACTCCTGGATGTAATGCCGCTCTTCCTCGCTAAGATCGGAGTCCCGGCTGGCAAACCGCTCTTCGGCCTTCGCTAGCGTTTGACCGGAGAGCAAACTGCTCCTGTCGTTATGCCATTCCTCCATGTGCGTGTGCAGGCGCTCCCGCCACAGCAGAAACTCCCGATCCGCCGCCAGCCAAGTCCGCAGTTCGGCCCAGTATCGGATCAGCGCCTCATGACAAATCTCGACGCAGTCGGCCTCTTCGATCCTCCCGGTTACCAGCAGGCGGTTAGCCGCGAGAACGGGAACCACCGCCCAGTCTGATTCACCAATCTCCGCACGTGTAGCCCGTCGACGGGTGTCCTGACAGGATTCGCCGACTCTGATGGTCTTCAGAAAAACTCGCCGTGCCGCAAACTGCTCCGCCACGCTCAACTTTCCATAAACGCTGTCAGCGTAGCGCGAGAGCGCGCCGTGCAGGCTGCCCAGATCGTGGTACGCCTGCAGCGTCAACTGGCGCATTTCCCAGAGTTGGCGCAGGACGAATTCGAGTAGCGGCAAGTTGCCGGGCTCTGCGGCGGCGTCGTGCAAAAGTCGCTCTGTCAAAGTCGCGTCGATGGAGCGCCCCACGTATAACGCGGGTTTCTCGATCGCTGCGCGGAGTTGCTCTGGCCGCATCGAGTCTAGGATGAAGTGCCCGGACTTCAAACGGTCCGCCAGGCCGTTGTGCGCGATCATCGAGCCATGGAAATCGGCGCGATAGGCCACCACCACGCTGAGTGAGCCGCGTTCGGAAGCGTCCAGAATCTCGCGGATGAAGACTTCAATTTCATTCGCCTCGCGCTTTCCGGTGAAGAGTTGCTCAAATTGATCAACCATCAGCAGCAGGCGCAAACCCTCCGCCCTCCCGGTGAGTTCGCGGGCGTAGTCGAGAAGCGGGATTGCGCCTGACAGCAGGTTACGCGCAATGGAACGGCTTCTCTCAACGCGGTCGCCCTCTGGATAAAGCAGCGGAGCGAGCGCCCGGCCTAACTCAAGCAGCGGTTCCTGATTCGGGACCAAGGTGAGAATTTCCCACGAATGAGCGCGGTCGAGATGCAGGCGGCGAGCTAAACCCGCGCGTAGCAGTGAGGACTTGCCGGCTCCGGAGGGACCCGTGACGGCCACGAAGTGGCTTTGCTCGAGCTGGGCCGCCAATTCGTCCACCTTGGCCTCGCGGCCGAAGTACAGATCTCCGTCTTCCTCGCGGAAAAAAGCTAGCCCGCGATAAGGACAGGCAACGTCAGAAAGCGCCGGCCCTGGTTCAGGTTCACTGCGGATTGCGGCGGACAAACGCGCAAGCGACTCGCTCCGAAGATCGATCCGCGTCAGTAGACGGAGGAAGCCAAGGGGCGGATCGTCTTTGAGGCTGGGTAAGAGGACAGGGATAACTCGCTTATCAAGATCTAACGCGAGTTGAATTTCTCGTGATTGCCATCGCCCCAGACCATTCGCCCCCACAAAAACGGCAACGGAAGAGGCGTCGGAGATCACTTTTTCGAGTTCGGTGATCCATGTTCCGCCTGGCGCGAGTTGACGGTAATCTACGAAAACGCGAAGATTGGCCGCGCGGAGGGCGGCTTCGGCTGAGTAGATCTGATCGCGGTCGCGCCGGTTATAGCTGAAAAAGACATCAAAACCAGGAGCCGATGAGGCGGCAGCCATGGTCTGATATTAACCGAGTATCACTGGCGTGGCAATCTAAGTGCTCTTCCGGAAAGTTATTAACAGATCACCTTGCGAACAGGCGTACGCGACGTTTCAAACGACCTAAACGACTTCTACGCCCATACTACGGCAAGCGCCCTTCACTTGCTCCATAGCCGCTTCCACGGTGAAGCAGTTCAAATCGGGCATCTTGATCTTGGCGATCTCTTCCACCTGCTGCTGGGTAATCTTGCCAACCTTGTTCTTATTCGGCTCAGCCGAACCCTTAGCAATACTCACCGCCCGCTTCACCAAAATCGCCACCGGCGGTGTCTTCGTGATGAACGTGAACGAACGATCGGAGTAGATCGTGATCACTACAGGAATGATCAACCCTTCCTGATCTTTTGCGGACGTCTTCGCGTTAAACGCCTTGCAAAATTCCATGATGTTGACGCCTTGCGGACCGAGGGCAGTGCCCACCGGAGGGGCCGGGGTCGCCTTGCCGGCGGGGATCTGCAATTTTACTTCCGCAGTAACTTTCTTAGCCATGTCTCAAACCAATCCTTATATTTTCTCGACCTGCAAAAATTCCAGCTCAACCGGCGTGGAGCGCCCAAAGATGGTGACCATGACGCGCAACGTATCGCGCTCTGAATTCACCTCGTCGATCTTGCCGGAGAAGTTGGTGAAAGGCCCATCGGTGATCTTGACCATTTCGCCCTTTTCGAAACTCATCTTCGGCCGCGGACGTTCCTTACTCGACTGCTGGCGGTACAGCACAGAATTCACTTCATCGGCGGTAAGCGGCACCGGCTTCGTGCCACCACCTACAAAACCCGTCACGCGCGGCGTCGATTTGACGGCGTGCCAAAGTTCGTCGTCCATTTCCATCTCAACCAGCACATAGCCGGGATAAAGCATGCGCTTACTGGTCACCTTCTTGCCGTTGCGCAGTTCCACCACTTCCTCAGTGGGAATCAGGATCTGGCCCACGCGAGCGGCAAATCCAAACGCCTGCGAACGGGTGCGCAGCGATTCAGCCACTTTTTGCTCGAAGCCCGAATAAGCGTGAATGATGTACCAATGCTTTTCCGGTCCCGCGAGTTCGACAGGGGGTTCGCCATCCGCTTCGCCGGCAACCACCGCATGGTGCTCGCCTTCAGCAGGTTCGGCCGGCTGTGCTTCGGCGTCCTCGTCTGCGTGGATTTCTTCCGAATGAACGCCTTCGTCTTCCTCAAGCGGGTCTGGCTCATCGTTACCACGGATTTCGGGCGCCCTAGCAGTGCCCTGCCCGTCTTCGCCATCCAGCCGATAACGAATTTGTTTGCCGTCGAATTGTTCGTCTGCCATTTCTCTTTATTGCAACCGCGCTTTATTGTCGTTACCGGGACAACTTATGAATAATGTTGGTAATTAAGCCGTTTGCAAACCAGTCGACCACGAAAAAATAGGCGGCAAACAGGAAAACCGCGGCAATCACCACGCCCGTTGTCGCTCGTACTTGTTTCCAACTGGGCCAAGTGACGCGCTTCATCTCCGCTTTCACTTCTTCGATATAGTTCTTCGTTTGTTCCGGCCAAGCAGCTATTTCCATTGTGTTTATACAGGTCTTCTCGAGGAAATTCTTCGGGGAATGTCCACTAATTTCGGGGAAGGTTTCTGGCAGGGGCAGAGGGATTCGAACCCCCAAAGGCGGTTTTGGAGACCGCTGGTTTACCGTTAGCCTATGCCCCTATCCATGGCCGCGCCATTTCTAGCGTAACAGAAAGTTTACCGGGTTACTTCGTCTCCCGGTGCGGTTGGTGCTTGCGGCAGAACGGACAGAACTTCTTAAGCTCGATCCGTTCCGTTGTCGTGCGCTTATTTTTGGTTTTGCTGTAGTTCCGGTTTTTGCATTCGCTGCATTGGAACTGAATGATTTCTCGCGGCATATTTTCTTTCTTCCTTGCGGCAACTTA
>CAVXRP010000017.1:0-49032 GCA_963764105.1 Bryobacterales bacterium | reverse complement strand
AAGTAAAGCCAAAGCTCGGATGAGTCCACCACCGCCTTCCCGTTTGCCGTATAGTGCATCTCGAAAACCATGTCCGAACCTTTGCGGATTAATTTTGCGCGATCCGCGCCCCACGCCTCTGATCGATAACCAGGCTCGTACCCAATCAGCAACTCGCGGCGATCGTTTTCGGACTCATCTGTGCGGCGCGCGGTTCGCTCGGACTTAGAAGCGACGTAGGGGATATCGTAAGGGGCAGTTGCCACATAACTCGATCCGGGTGGCCGGACATAGGCATTCATATGATGAACTACTTCGCGATGGTCGATCCTCCACTCCGCCCCTTGAATCCATTTATCTTCCGGAAAATGCAGATTCGTCACCAGGAAAGTGTATTCGATCGTTCCGGAAGCCGGAACATGCATCCCAGGAACCTTGATCACGACATCCGGCTTGCGTGATGGCTCTATTGGATTGTTGCTGACAGGCCGCGCCATAACGGTCGCCCCCTCGCCCGCGGGCGCTCCTGCGTCTACCCACGCGACGATCTTGTGAACCTCTTCCGGACTGAGAGAGCGGTCGTTCCGGAACCTCTCGCTTACCTTTTGGTCGGCAAACCACGGCGGCATCGTATGCAGCAGCACGGCCTCTTTGATGGCCTTGGCCCATGGCCTGACTTCCCCATAGGAGGTGAGCGGCATGGGCCCGATTTCGCCAGACCTATGACAGCCGCCACATCGTTCGGTGAGCAGAGGCTCAATGGTTCGATAGGTTGGAGGCGCTTCGGCCCCAGCTGCTAAGAGACAAGCAGCGGAAAAGAACGCGGCGCGAATCCCGAGCAATGCAGGTTGCATGGTCTTGTGATCAGTGAAACCGCCTAATTATATGTGGACACTTTCCTGGTGTTGAGCAAACGGGCAGTGGCCTTCGGGAACTTCGGGTCAGCCTCCACCTCGCGAATTTGGGCCGTGTGTCGCGCCGAGTGCGACGACATCAGCAACAAGACTTGATACGCGTCCAGCGGACCTGCCGGACCCGGACCCACATGCACGCGCAACTCCGCATCAGTCGTCTTCGCATAGGCGATGCTCTTGTCGCGCGCTTCGCTGAATGCCTTGGCGGCGTCTTCGGGCGTCGCGAATTTGCCGGATGGTACGAGCGGTTCCGGCGCGCTTAACTTCTTACTCCGATCCGTCACCTGAGCTACTAACATGTGATCTACCGTGGAGTTCGATTTCTCAGGCCGCGGGACCGCGGGTGTCTCGAGAAGCTTCTGCGCTCCGCCGAAAATGTAGCCTTCCGCCAGGATGATGTGCTCAGCACATTGCTGCACCGACCACCGATCCGGCGCCGCTTTGAAGGTCCACTGAGCAGGCGTCAAGCTGGCGATGCTCTCCAACACACTCTTCTTCGTTTGTTCGAGCTGGTCGACGAGAAATGTTCGTTCCGCGTCAGTCATACGTCCGTTATCGGCGGCCGTCAAGCCGGTGGCCACTAACAGGAATAGCGTTGCAGTCAGTCTCATATTAGATTTTCCTTGCCCTGGCGTTTTTCGCGCCGGTAAGCGCCATGGGTAAGTCTAACACCGAAATGACCAGTCAATTTTTCGCGTCGAGGCCACTTCGGCAAGTCAGACACCGAAAAGCACAGCCTCGACAAACTGCCCCCGCGCGCTCTGAGCACAAGACATAAAAAAGACAGCTTAGGGTTTCCCACTAAGCTGTCCTGTCGGACCCGCAGTTAATGCAGGATGCCGGAAAGCGCTTCAGTTCGATTCGGAGAACTCAATGAGAGGAATTCCAAAGGACACAGAAGCCGTGCAAGAGCCAAGGTTCAAATTATTCGTCTCTCCCGTAGTACCGCTATTGGCGAGACACGTTGGCTTAGTGGCAGACCCATCTGCGAAAGCAAGAATTACCTTCAGCGAGGAGCCGCTATTGAATTGGGCTTGCGAGCCGCCCGCATCGCCGACAATATTAAACTCCACCTTGTTCCAGACCGAGGAAATATCAAGCATAGAGTCAAACCAGTTCATGGTCACCACGTCTGAACCGTAGTAGAGCGTAACCGAATCAAACTGGCCCGGCTGCACGGACGCCGCGAGCTCCAACTGCGCGAGGCTCGTGATCGGAATATCTGCTGCCGGCGCCAACGGGCTGTTCGCATAGCAATCTGAACCATATTTGCCCCAGCCGCTCGGACAGGCGGACGAGCCCCAATCGAGCAGCCAATACTGCATAAACACCGCGGCCGTGCCCGCGCCAAAATAATCCGTCGCATAGACGAATTGTTGCCAAACCGTGCAGCCGCTGTGCCCTTTACAGGCGGACGTGCTCATCCTGTCGTTCGTATTGAGCTGCACCGAATACTCGTTCGAGCCGAGAATGCCACCCCCGCCGAATGCGGCAACGCCCACACTCTTTTCTGATTTCACGCCGCTGACCACGAAATCTCCAGCTGCTGACGAGATTAATCCTGTCGCTTCGCCGACATAATCGCCACCGTTGCCCACGACCTCGGCCTCACCGTTAGTTGGTCTGTTGCGCCTGGGAACGCGCGCCAGTCCGGTCTCGCAATCCACCTTTTCCCAAACGAGGCTGGGATAGGCTGCATGAAAGCATCCTTGCTCGGTCGCGGGAGCCTGCTTCATGATCTTGTGCCAGGCAGCGTGCGCCTCCGAGTCCGCGTCTGTTGCTGCGTCTGTGTTCTGTGCTGCCCAAGCGGGTACCCCGAGAGCGGCAGCTAGACTGCCGGCAATCAGGATGCTTTTGATCGAGCGGCACAAATGTTCTGTGCATGATAGTGTTGATACCCGCAAAGCGGCGTACCTTTTTGATTGATTCAGTGTTTTCATTGGTGTTGGTCTCCTAGATTCTTGCAAGCTTGATCACGACAATTCAGTGCGCGCCCACCTTCAGAGCGCACCCTCGTAGACAGGTCGCCAAATCAGTTCTATGGGTTGTGCAACCGCGTCTGTGCTTAGTGAATGCCCAGCAACCTTCGTTACACTCTGTGCTGAGATGGCAGCGCGGCGCCGCTCCACGGGCGCGAAGGATGCATACCGGGTTTAAGAACTTTGAGGCGCGACGGCGCGCTGAAGTGGAGTTCAAGCACGCTGGTCCGCATGAGTGCTGACTCCGTTTAACACAACGCCACGAATCGGATTTTCGGGACGTTCC
This sequence comes from Bryobacterales bacterium, assembly GCA_963764105.1. Taxonomy (GTDB): domain Bacteria; phylum Acidobacteriota; class Terriglobia; order Bryobacterales; family Bryobacteraceae; genus Bog-105. Next base: position 45,874 of record CAVXRP010000017.1, on the reverse strand, counting down.
GGCGCCTGCAAAGTAGAACGCGTATGGTTGGGAAGAAATGAGAGACCGGCGAATTGTTCACCCGGCGGAGGCCGCAGGCTTCGGGCTCTTGCTAACGACGGAAAAGAAAATTCGGTATTGAGCAGAACCTGACTGGCCGAAAAACAGCAAGTTGACGCTTAAGCGCAAGGAGGAGGGTTTTTGGGCGGTAACGGTTCGAGCGAACTGGTGGGCTATATTCCGCTTTGACGGAGATGCACAGCACCTCGCTTACGTCGATTACCACTAAACGAGAGGTGCCAGCCATGACGATGAAAAATTCCCCTCAAAGCGGCGCGGGAAACCTCTGCATTGACCGGTACAGAGAAATAGTACTCGTACATGCGGTCTAAATCGTAGTCGAAACGCTCGGCAATTTGCGCCCGGTGGTGGTGCAACTCCCCCACCACTTCATCGTCATGCCAGTCCCATAAGTTCGTCGGCAGTGCAGATGGTAGGTGGTTCATAGCCATGTGTCTTCAGAATCCTTTCTATTCGACGTTTCATCATCGCATTCGCAATGTGCTTAAAATTCCAGGTCAGTCGGAAATCACATCCATACACACTGGCGCTCGCAATGTGAAGCGCATCGGCCCCGGCCTTCCTGGGCAACGGGCCTGCCCGTTCCACTAAAACCTTTTTCTAGGGCCCACGCGATATTCAGAGCAGAGCTTCGGTGCGCCAGAAACGATTTTCAACTTGCGGTTGAAGCTCTGGATTTTCGCTCTACCCGCGTCTCACAAAGGTAAGGCTTCCGACAAAATCAACGCGAAAAATGAATCAAGAGCTCGTGCGCGCCCTCAGATGCTGGTTCGAAATCAACAATCAATTTAGGCATTGGCCGAAGGTGGCATAATCGTAATAGCAATTATCAGCGCACAAGATAACTGCTTTGAATTGATAGCTTTGCGCGGCTCCGGTAAAGTGCCACTTGAGGAGCGCCTCTAAATCACCCGCCACACAGACTGGGAACCTGCGAAAAAGCCAAGCAAAAACGCGGTTTTCAGAATCCAGATTCAATCTAAAAACCACCTCCACCGAGCTCCGCCAATCAGTCACGGCTTTTCACAAAACTATATCCAGCCCGTTATCAACAACGTACACCAAAAATTCGCACTTCCCGGTTCGCCCTCGTTTTACTCTTACCTCGTAGTCGCATCCTGCGTTCTAACGCACAGCGCAAACTTTACCAAGGAGAACCAGCACCCTGACCACCGCAATCGCAACTCGCCACACACCGCCTCCGTGCTCCCATTCGCCAGCGCGGGAAAAAAGCCGCCCCGCCAAGCTCCAAAAACCCATTCGTTCCCGCGCGCCGCTGCTATTTTTAATACGCGGGACGGATTCGGCCCTCTGCCGGCCCATTCTTCCCGCCCAACACCGCGCCTTCTCCCGGCTATTTCGCCTCCCCGCTCACCCCTTGCTCGTACGACCGCGGTTGCACCAGATAGCTCTCTTGGCGGCACCATCGGAAACTAGGATAGAGAATGCAGATCGCAATTGATACGGGCGGCACCTTTACCGATTGCGTTTATTGGGAAGGCGGCGAACTGCGCGTTCTCAAAGCGCGCTCAACCCCGGCTAATCCCGCACGCGCCGTTTTGGCTGGGGTGACGCAAATTGCCGGCTCTGCCCCAGCCGAAGTGCGCCACGGAACCACCGTCGGCACCAACGCCTTGCTCGAACGGAAAGGCGCGCGCGTGGCGTTTATCACAACGGCCGGCTTCGAAGACACCATTGCCATCGGCCGCCAAGCTCGGCCCAAGCTTTACGATTTGTTCTTTCACAAAGAAGAGCCGTTAGCGGGTAAAGATCTGCGCTTCGGCGTAGCGGAGCGCGTAGCTGCCGATGGCCGCATGCTGCTCGCTCTCACCGAAACCGAAGCGGATCGTCTCTGCGAAGCTGTCCAACAAGCCAAACCCGAGGCCATCGCCATCTCACTCTTATTCAGCTTCGCGAACTCGTCCAACGAGCAAGCTCTCGCCGCGCGCTTAGCCGATCTCGGAGTACCGATCTCCGTCTCCCATGAAATCCTGCCTGAATTTCGCGAATATGAGCGCGGCTCCACCGTCTTGATCAATGCCTATCTCGCCCCTAAAATGCAGAGCTACTTGACTGCGTTGAATAACGGCCTCAACGCCCGCAAATCGACTCTGTTTGTGATGCAGTCTTCGGGCGGTATCGCCAGCGCTCTGCTGGCGGCACGCGAGCCGGTGCGCACCATCTTATCGGGACCGGCCGGCGGCGTGGTCGGCGCAGCACGCGTGGCCAAAACCGCCGGCTTTTCAAACATCTTGACCTTCGATATGGGCGGCACGTCCACAGATGTGGCTCTCTTAACGCCGGCAGGTCTTCGCACTACTTCCGAATATCAGATTTTAGGGATGCCCGTGGCCGTGCCCATGCTCGATATCCATACCGTAGGCGCAGGCGGTGGTTCGCTCGCCGCGTTCGATCGCGGCGGCGCCCTCACGGTCGGTCCGCAATCGGCAGGCGCGGACCCCGGCCCCATCTGTTACGGCAAAGGCGAACTGCCCACCGTGACGGACGCCAATCTCTTGCTGGGCCGCCTCGAGCCGGACGGTTTTCTGGGCGGCGGCATGCATTTGGACCTAGCGCGCACGCGCGAGTTTATGACCCATGCGGTGGGTAAACTGGCGAACGTCGAAACCTTTGCCGAAGGCATAATACGCCTGGTAGATGCCAACATGGTGCAGGCTTTGCGCAAGATTTCCGTAGAGCAAGGGCATGACCCGCGCGATTTCATCCTGCTGAGTTTTGGCGGGGCAGGCCCGCTGCATGCCTGCGCGTTGGCAAGAGCGCTGCGCATCCCCAAAGTGCTCGTTCCAAGAATGCCAGGAGCGTTATCGGCCTATGGAATTCTCGTTTCGGATATCGTGCGGGATCGCTCGCGAACAGTCATGCTCAATCCGGGAGATGAACGGCTCGCGGAGTATTTCGCAACACTTGGAGAAGGCGAGCAGTCAGTCGATCTGCGTTACGCTGGACAAGGTTATGAGTTGAACGTGCCTTGGGTGGGCGACTTTGTCGCGCGATTTCACGACCTACACCGGCAACGCTACGGCTATTCCGATACTCAGCGGACCGTGGAAGTGGTGAACGCCCGAGTCAGAATCGTTTCTGCAACCTCACCCATCGAAGAAAAATGTGAGCCTGTGCGTCCGGGAGACGGAGCTTCGGCCATCACCCGCGAAAAGCAAATTTATTGCGACGGCGCCTGGCGCGTCGGCAAGGTATACGCCCGTGAGCGTTTGCAACCCGGCGACGCATTCGCCGGTCCTGCCGTTGTGGTGGAATACAGCGCCACCACCTTCGTCGAACCGGGCGCGCAAGTAGCAGTAGATGGATTCCGCAATCTGGTGATTACCGTATGACCGATCCCATCGAACTCGCCATTTTCAAAAGTACCTTCCATTCCATCGCCGAGGAGATGGGGGTCGCCTTGCGGCGCACCGCCTTTTCTCCAAACATCAAAGAACGGCGCGATTACTCGAGCGCGGTGTTTGACCGCGCCGGTCAGGTCATTGCCATGGGAGATGACATGCCCGTGCATCTCGGCTCCATGCCAATGTCGGTGCGCGCCGTGCTCGATAAGCTCAGTCTGGTCGGTGGCGACATTGCGATTCTAAACGACCCTTACGCTGGCGGCACTCACTTGCCTGATATCACTCTGGTTATGCCGGTCTTTGTGCCCGGCAGCGAGATGGCGGCCTTCTTTGTGGCGAACCGCGCGCATCATGCCGATGTAGGAGGAATGTATCCGGGTTCCATGGGATTATGCCGCGAGATCTATCAGGAAGGCATTCGCATTCCACCCTTGAAGCTGGATGCCAGCGTCTTAGAACTGATTCTCAACAACGTGCGAACCCCGCGCGAACGAGAAGGCGATTTGACGGCACAGATCGGCGCGTGCCGCATCGGCGTCGAGCGTGTGGAAGAGTTGGTCGCCAAATATGGGCTTGCCCGCGTCGAATCGAATGCGGCGGCGTTGCTCGATCACTCGGAGGAACTGCTTCGTGCTGAGTTGGCGCTATTGCCTGGCGGCGCGTTCGAATCGCAAGACTTTCTGGATGATGATGGCATCACCGCCGAACCAATCAAGCTGTGCGTAACTGTCAGAACCAACCCCAAGGCGCGCAGCCTGCAAGTGGATTTCAGCGGCTCTGCGCCGCAAATGAACGGAAGTCTAAACGCCGTGGCGGCTATTACCTATTCGGCCACCTTTTATGTTCTCCGTTGTTTGCTACCCGAAGAAGCCGCGCCCACGGCGGGTTTAATGCGCCCGGTGGAACTTATCCTGCCGGCAGGGTCGGTCGTCAACGCCAAGCCTCCGGCAGCAGTAGCGGGCGGTAATGTCGAGACATCGCAGCGCATCGTCGATGTGCTGTTGAAAGCTTTCGCCCAGATCGTCCCGCTGCGCATACCGGCCGCCAGTTCTGGCACAATGAACAATCTGACAATCGGCGGAATCGATCCACGCATCGGCCAGACTTACGCCTATTACGAGACGATCGCGGGCGGCAGCGGAGCGCGTCCGGGAGGCAACGGCGTTTCAGGTGTTCACACACATATGACAAACTCGTTGAACACGCCGGTCGAAGCGCTAGAGTATGCGTATCCGTTTCGCGTAAAGCGCTACAGCTATCGTGAGGGTTCAGGCGGCGCGGGTCGTTATCGCGGCGGAGACGGATTGATCCGTGAGATCGAATTGCTCGGCGCGGCGCAAGTCACGCTACTGGCCGACCGGCGCGTCTTTGCGCCCTATGGTCTAAACGGCGGAGCGGCCGGAGCGAAGGGGCGGAGTGTGCTGATTCAGAATGGCGACGAAACTCCGCTGCCGGGTAAATGCAATCTGCAAGCGGATGCGGGCGATGTTATAAGGATCGAAACACCGGGCGGAGGAGGCTGGGGAGATGCATAGAAGAGAGTTCAGCAAGAGGGCGGCATTGTTAGCGGCTGGATCGCTTGCGAGAGCGCGCTCACGGCCGTTACGAGCCTATGTGGGGACTTACAGCTCACCGCAAGGGCCCGAGGGTAGCAAAGGCCGTGGCAGTGGAATCTATCTCTTTGAAATGGACCCGCAAAGCGGCGCTCTGACCCAGCGCGACGTATTCAAAGACGATACCAATCCCTCATGGCTAGCGCTCAACAGAGCTCGCACCCACTTATACGCCGCCAATGAAACAGAGGCGGGCGCGGTGAGTGCCTTTTCCATTGACTCCGGAAGCGGCGAGTTAACTTTGCTGAATCGCGCCAGTTCCGGCGGCGCCGGCCCAGCGCACCTCAGCTTGCATCCTTCCGGCAAATATGTGCTGGTGGCCAACTACGCCGGCGGCACAGTGGCGGTTCTACCCATTATGGAAGATGGCCAAGTGGGTGACCCGCTCGATATCCACAAAGACAGCGGCACTCTGGGCCCCTTGAAAGCCGCCAATGCGCCCCCGGGTAGCTTCGCTATCAGCGGACACGACAAGCCACACGCGCATATGATTGAGGCCGATCCTATGGGGCATTTCATACTCGCGGCCGATTTGGCGCTCGATGAGATTTTGATCTATAAGTTCGATGTTGCGTCAGGCAAGATGACTCTCAACAATCCTCCGAGTTTCAAGCTCCCTCCAGGCGATGGACCCAGGCATTTCCTCTTTCACACAAATCGCCACTGGTTCTATACGCTGCAGGAAGAAAGCTCCACACTTGTTATGTGCGACTATGACTCGGCGCGCGGCATTTTGAAAGAAAAACAGAAGATCTCAACGCTGCCCAGAGATTTTGCGGGTACAAATTTTACCTCCGAGATCGTACTCTCACCCGACGGTAGGTTTGTCTACGTGGCCAACCGCCTGCACGATACGATTGCCTGGTTTAGCGTGGGGCATGATGGGCAACTGACATGGATGGGAGAAGAGTGGACGCGCGGCGATTATCCGCGCAGCTTCACCATCGATCCAAGCGGTAGCTTCGTCTATGTCTGCAATCAACGCGCCGACGCCATTGCCTGTTTTAAGCGAGACAAGAAAATCGGAATGCTCGAGTTTACCGGCCAATACACGCCGGTGGGAACACCCGCGATTATCCGGTTTGTCTAAAACACCACGCGCCGGGCAAACTTAACAGCTGGATTTTCGAACAACTGCGAAATAACCGAATCGCTCACCGGTTCATCCGTCTCGACAATCGAAATGGCCGTCAAAGGCGCTTTACCCTTCCGCGCGGACTCATCCTGCCGTCCCAACGCGAAACTCGCCACGTTCACCCCATTCTTGCCCAGGCAAGTTCCAAGGAAACCAATCACTCCCGGCACGTCGTCGTTACGTGAGTACATCAGATTGCCGCCCAGTGTAGCTTCCACTGCGATGTTCTCCACTTGCAGCAGTCGCGGTTTATCGAGCACCACCGCCCCTAGCACGGGAAAATTGCCGACCTCCGTATCAATCTCAACCCCGATCGAATCCATGTGAGCCAGCCCCGGTTCGCGCTGTTCAACAACGCGGAAGCCGCGCTGGGTGGCAATCTGCATGGCATTCACCACGTTCGCGCGGTATTCCAGCGAGCGGGACAGAACGCCGGCCAAGCCCGCATTGCGCAAAATCTGGGTGTTTTGATCGGCCAGGCGGCCATAGTAAGTGAAGCGCACGGTCTGCGGGTTGCCCACCATAATATTGCTGAGAAACAGCCCCAGACGTTCCGCCAAATCGACATAGGGACGCAGCGTCTGGTATTGATCGGCCGTCATGGCAGGCATGTTGACCGCGTTCAACGCCACCCCGCTCTTCAGATATTCAATCATCTGTTCGACAATGCGAATGCCGACGATTTCCTGCGCTTCTTCGGTGGAACCGGCGATATGAGGTGTGGCAATGACCGCTTCCAGTTGGAAGAGCGGATGATTTTCGGGCGGTTCCTTCAGAAACACATCCAACGCCGCTCCCGCCACCTTGCCGCTGGCTAGCGCCGCTTGGAGGTCGCCTTCATCCACCAACTCACCCCGCGCGCAATTGACCACGCGCACGCCGGTTTTCATTTTTTCGAACGCGGCTGCGTTTAGCATGCGCTCCGTTTCGGGCGTATGAGCCACGTGCAGCGTAATGTAATCGCTTTGCCGGTAGAGATCGTCGAGTGAAACCAACTCCACACCGATATCGCGCGCGGTGAGCAGGCTTACGTACGGATCGTGGCCAAGAACATGCATTTCGAACGGCTTGGCACGCTTTACCACTTCCCGGCCAATGCTGCCCAAGCCAATAATGCCAAGGGTCTTGCCGCGCAGTTCGTTGCCCAGGAACTTCTTCTTCTCCCACTTACCCGATTTGGTGGATAAGCTGGCTTGCGGAATGGCGCGCGCCATGGAGAGCATGAGCGCGAGTGTATGCTCCGCAACCGAAATCGCGTTGCCGCCCGGCGTGTTCATCACCAGAACGCCCGCGTCAGTAGCTGCGGGAAGATCGACGTTATCTACACCCACTCCGGCGCGCCCAATCACCCGCAGCTTGGGCGCAGCGTTCAGAACGTCCTTCGTAACCTTAACCGCGCTGCGCACAAGTAGGGCGTCGCAATCCGCCAGATGCGGCTGATAGGTTTTGGGATCGGCAATCACCACATCCCAGCCCGCTTGCGCGTGTAATAACTCTATGGCCGCGGGCGCCAGCGGCTCGGCAACAAGTATTTTCATCGTTTGATTACTTCACCGCGAGCTCAGCGGGTTGCGCCACTGCTAGCTCGGCATAGACATTCTGCACGGCGGCCACGCCGGAACCGAACTTCACCGGAAAACCGTTGGCGCTCAGAATTATTTCCAACTCCGCCACCACCGCGAATAAATCGTGAAAATCAAAATAGCCGAGATGCGCTAAGCGGAAGATCTGCCCTTTCATAGATCCTTGGCCGTTCGTGATAATCGCGTTGAAACGCTTGCGGTACTCCTTGATGATGAGGCCTGAATCCATGCCGGCCGGCGGGCGAACGGAGGTAACAGACGAGCCGGGCGCGCTCGAAAACAACTCCAGCCCGAGCGCCTGCATGGCTTCGCGCGTGGCACGGGCCAGAATCTGCGCGTTTTCAATCAGCTTGTCCATGCCGATGGATTTGATGTATTTCAGAGCTTCCGCCAGCGCGAGCAAGAGAGAAGTGTTTGGGGTCCAGGCAGATTCGCCATTCGCAGCGCTCTTCTTCTCTTTTTTGAGATCGAAATAGAAGCGCGGCGCTTTGGAGGTCTCGGCCAGCGCCCAAGCCTTCGGGCTGATCGCCAGAAACGCCAAACCGGGAGGGATCATGAATGCCTTCTGTGAGCCTCCGACGACGATATCCAGCCCCCAACCTGCGATGTCGAGCGGCATAGTGCCGATGCCGGTAATGGCATCCACCACAAAAATCGCATTGGTTTTTTTTACCGCCAAGCCCATCGCTTCGACGTCGTGCTGAGAACCGGTGGAGGTTTCGGAGGCTTGCACAAAGACTCCCTTGATATTGGGGTTCTGCGCGAGCGCTTGCTCAAGGGCGGCCGGTTGCACAGCTGAACCATAAGGCGCTGTGAGCACAGTCGCCTTCATACCCCATGCTTGCATGATTTCCACCCAGCGCTCGCCGAACTTACCCGCTGAGCAAACCAACGTCTCATCTCCTGGGGAGAAGAAGTTTTGGGTGGCGGCTTCCAATCCTCCAGAGCCCGAGGCTACCACCACCAGGACATCATGAGACGTGCCGAGTACAATTTGCAGATCGGACAGGACCTGCTTGTACAGATTGCGAAAATCCTCCGTACGGTGATGGATATCGGAGCCCATCATGGCGTGCAAAGCTTGCGGCAACAGAGGCGTTGGACCGGGGGTGAGAAGACGCTGTTTTCTGATATGCATGAAGAGGGGACACTCCAGGTTTACTAAGTAATGACAAGAAGTGAATCGGAAGAACTTTCAGAATAACAAAACAGGCCGCTGGCCAACTGCCGCAGCGGCCTGTTGTGTCGTCAGTTGGCGGACGTGAACTGGCGCGAGACAGAGTAGCTCTGTCCTGCAACGGTGGTACCCGTTACGGAAAATGTATGAATGTCGTTCGATAGCAGCCCTGTATCCACCAGAATGCTCCAGCCCGTGTTCGGGCAATCGGGGCTGACGCTTGTGCTGGTGCAAACATCCGGCCGGTACCCGTGAATGTTGGCATCGCCGAACGGAATTCCGTCGATCGAGATAAAGACACTTTGAATTGAGACAGACTGTTCATACAGCCAGCCACCGAATACCGTGCTGCCGGAATAGACCTGCGTCAGACTGGTGGCGGGCGAATCGATGTTGATCAGCATCGGCGTAACCACCGTTGAGTTGGCAACGGTGAAGGAAGCGGACGCGCTGGCGGTTGTGCCATCGGCAGCCGTGGCGAGCACGCCAAACGTGTGGGCGCCATCGGTGAGGAGCGTGGTATCCAGCGAATAGGTCCAGCCGACATTGGGACAGTCCGGACTGGTCAAGGTGCTCGTACAGATGTCGGGCCCTACCCCGTAAGCCGCATTGCCAACTGGCACGCCGTCCACGCTAATCGACACCGAAATGATGTGCGCGTTCGCGTTCAGCGCCCAACCCTTCATGAAGGCAATGCCCGAATAAGGGTTGTTGCTGGGTCCGGGAGCGGCTATAATCACTGTCCCGGCGGGATTGACGTTAGAAACGTTAAACGTGTTAGACGCGGTAGCACGGGCACCGGCGGCGTTGGTGGCTGTTACTTCCAGCGAGTGAGAGCCATTCGTCAGATGGGTAGTATCGAGCGAGTAAGTCCAGCCTACATCGGGACAGTTGGGTTCGCCAGGAAATACCAAGCATACATCCGGCCGAGATCCGCCATAAGTGGCGGTTCCTTTTAAGATTCCATCCACGGAAATGGTCACACTTTGAATTGAGGAGGAATTGCCAATGGCCCAGCCATATATGCCGGTAACCCCAGAGAGGTTGGAAGAAATAGCGCCGGGCACGTCTATATTGAGAAGAACGCTCGAGCGACTCTGGTTGCCGACGGTAATCTGTCGACTCGCACTATAGGGCTGACCTGCCGCTGAGTAGGCAACCAAATTCAGGGTATGGGTGCCATCCGATAACAAGGTCGTGTCAAGACTACCAGTGAAACCGACATTTGGACAGCCAGGATAGCCAGAGAACAGGGCGCACACGTCGCTGCGGGTCGTGCCGTAGGTCGCGGAGCCATACAGAATGCCATCCACATAGATCTGTATGTTATTAATTGCGGCATTGGGATCAATGGCCCAGCCCGCTATGGTAATCACACCACTCAATGTTCCAGCTGAGCTGCTCGGCGTGTCAATGTTCACATAGGTGCCGCTGGAGGGGCTGGCATTCGCGAAGTTGTCCACCACAAACGAATTTACGTGCGTAAACTCCTGGCCGTTCGCGGCAATGGCCGTTATAGAAAAAGTGTGATTTCCGTTAGCCAGCCCGGTGAGATCGGCCAGATAGCTCCAGCCAACATTCGGGCAATTGGGCCGGCCTGGAAAGTTGGCAGCGGAGCAAACATCAGGACGGGGAGTTCCATAGGTGACGGCGCTCCCATTGATGGGAGAAGCGTCAATGTACCCTTGGAACGAAACAATTCCTGAAGTGTCGTTCAGCGCCCAACCGGCGAACTGGACCACGCCGTGGTAGCTCGCGCCTCCGAACGGAGTATCCATCCCTACGTGAGTAGGATAAGAGAGCGGGTTATTGTTTATGGTGACACTGTCGGCAGCCGTAGTGAAATGATTGCCGGCGGTGTCGGTGACGGTCACCTGGAAGGTATGCACGCCGTTACCGACAAGGGAGGTGTCTATGAGTGCGTCGTAGCCCACATTGGGACAATTCAAGCCAGTGGGATAAACCGCGCAGGCGTCCGCGCGCCGACCGCCATAGCTTACCGGTCCGTAAGATATCCCATCAACCGCAAGGGACACACTAGAGATGGGGTAACTCGTATCCACGGCCCAGCCACCAACATGGTAGACGCCACTGATCGTGGCGCCAGTTTGCGGAGCGCCGATGGTCATGAAGATGGAGGGTAGCGAAACAGGTCCCGAATTAGGGGGCGGATTAGAAACAGCAGCTCCTACCGCGATGGTGACAGTGTTGCTGATAAACGCGTTCTGAGCAATGTAAAGTGGCGTGATGTTGTTGTTGGCCAGGTCGGAGGGCACGATCAGATCGACGCGATAGGTGCCATAAGAACCCTGGGGCAGACCAGCGTAAATGACCTGTGCAGTTTCCGTGCCCATGGTGGCGGCAACGAAGTTGGCCGGTAAAACATCGTCGTTGCCGGGTCCCGGGAACGGCTGGCCGGTATTTACATTGAGGTAATTACCGTTTACATCGTTGATGGACCCAAGTCCCGCTGCTGAAATCGATATCATTTCATTGACAACCGCCGGATTGCTAGGGGAAATGAGTGAGCCGTTTTTCACCGCGCAGCAGGTAGCGCTGGTGTAGGCGGTCAACGTAAGGTCGGCGCTGCTGCTGGTTGAAGTTGTGACGGCGATCCCATTACCGCCAGAGAAGCCGTCTAATTTGGCGGTGAGCACAACGCGCGTGAAGGCGCCGCCGGCTGAGGCGACAACGTTAGGATCGGGCGTACTGCCATTGTTGATGAGATTGACGAATGCCGCCACGACAGTGGCTAGCGTGTCGCTACTCTGAACCGTGTACGTGTAGCTGGTGCTGGCAATGGTGATGGTGCCTGTGTCGCCTGCTTTCACCGAACCATCGACCGAAACGACAGCGGTTGGATTGTTGAGCTGATGATAGGCCATTGAAGCGGCCCAGGGGCGCACTTGCCGCGGGTATTCGGGAGCGTTGAAGATGCCCGGATTCGCCGGCGCGATATAAACAGGCGTCGCATTGCTTACCGTGATGGAACCATTGTTGTGAACGGTGCGGACGTAGACACTGGTGCTGTTGCGGTCTGTAAAGAAGTAAGGTATCTGCCCAACGATCTGCGTGGGAGACACTTTGTACAAAGGCGAAGCGACGCCATCCAGATACAATTGCACCCCGTTCAGTAACGAGGGCATCTGTGGGACGAGGCTAGCCGTCACGGGCGTGGTGTCATCGGTAAAACTCACGCCCGGTGGAGCATTCACCTCAATCAGCGTTCCTGGAGAGACCGTGGCGGCGTTGCCCGCCGTCAGATAAGCGCCCGAAGGCGTGGCGACAACGTTCGCGGTATTAGACGTACTAGCCGCCAGCGTGATGGTGTCATACCCCAGATTCGTTTGGAGGGAGCTGAGGTAAATCGTGGCGGTTCCCGAGCCGGCGAAGCTGGCCGTCACATTCGGATCGGACGCGTTGATCAACTTGACCAAAGCCCGGCAAATTCCATCCAAAGTGTCGCTACTCTTCTCGGTATATGTGTAAGCCGTGCCTTGGATGGTAATGGTAGCAGTGTCGTTGGCGGTGATGGTGCCGCCGGTGGCGAGTGACAAACTGACCGTGCCTTCCTGCCGGATGATTTCGCTAGCCCAGTTGACGACCGGCACAACTACCGCCGTCGGGTCGAAGGCACTGGGTAAAAGAGAGTCGCCCGCAGTGAAGATCAGGACACGCCGGTTGAATGGATCGGCCACGTATAAATTCGTTCCGTCCCAGGCGAGCGACGTGGGTGAAGGCGTCGTGTCAACGCCGCCGGTGTTGTCGACTTGAGTGCTGATGATGCTGATCGCCTCACTCGTGACGACGTCGGTGTAAAAGGTCACTTGTCCCAAAACGTTGTTTGCCGAAACGCCGTTCGTGGTCGGAATGGTGTTGTAGATGAGGACGCGGTCGTTACCGCCATCGGCGATAAACAAGCGCGTGCCATCAGACAGGGCAAACCGCGGAAAATTCAAGCTCGCTGAACACGGACCGGGCAGGGTGACAGTGGTACCTGTGACGGTGGTCACGCTGGTGGAGGGACCGGTTTGCAGGTTGGCGCAGGCGTTGGGGCTATTGGCCGGCGACGACACAAAATCCGTCTGCCCCACCACGACATCGGCATTCTGATACGTGCTTGGCGAGGTGGTGTTCCAGATCAAGACTCGGTTATTGCCCAGATCGGCGACGTAAACGTGGCCGCCATCGACCGTGACCGACACCGGATTCACCAGTTGGTTGGCGGCCGTGGGGGGCGCCGTCGCCGAGGGCAGGGGTGCATTCGCACTGGTGAAATTGGGCTGGCCCAGAACGACATCGGGCGCCTGATTGTTGGTGCTGGGAAAGGTGTTCCAAATCAAGACGCGGTTGTTTTGCGAGTCGGCTACGTAGAGCTTATTGTTGGCAATCCAGACGCCTTGGGGACCGCGCATGGTAGTGGCAGAGACCACCCCTTGTTGTTGTTGCGGCCCGGGGGCGAAATTGGGTTGACCGACGACCAAGTTTGGAGGCTGGTTGTTAGCGGTGGGAATGGTGGTCCAAATCAAGACGCGATTGTTGTTGGTGTCGGCCACGGCCAGACGGATGCCGTCGCTGGCCACAGCCGTGGCGTTGTAGAACCAGGCATTTTCGGGCACGCTGGTAGTGGACGGGTCTTGCGTTCCGTTCCACCCGTTGTAATAAGCGGTCTCGCTGGTGCTGGTGTTAGCCGGAGTCCAGGTGGGCGGGTTAAAGGTATTCTGACCCAAAACCAGACTCGCCTGCGTGCCACATACAAAGCACGAAGCCTGGCCATAAAGCGAGGTATCGGTCGCGAGGTCGACGTAGGGACCGGGAACTAAGGTTGTATCGAAAACCAAGACCCGGTTGTCCACCGGAGTGGCCCCCACCAGGTTTGAATCGGCCACGTATAAGCGGTTGCCGGCCCACGCGATGCCGCTGGCGCCGCCTAGTGTTTGCTGCGACGGATTGTTATTACCCACTGTGAAAGTAATCTGCCCAACAACGGCGCGCGCGGCCTGTCCATTTTGAAATGGCTTCTGGGCTAACAGGGCAGAGGCAAACAGACAGAAAAAGGAAATCGTTCGGTACGTTCTAAGCAATGGGTCCCCAAATTTAATGCGTTCGAGTGCGCAGCGTGTAAAGGCCCGAGTTTAGACCGCAAACACCGTTGCACGACGCGCTGTACTCGCCAAAATAGCTTTAGTATAACAGCGCTAGGGACGTTAGCTCGCGGATGACGGTTGCAAGGAAACGGTTTTACGGGGCAATTTCGAGCGGGCGAGCGTACAATAAGGGCGATGTCGATCCTTGATCAAGTACAGAAAGACATGGTTAGCGCCATGAAAGCAAAGGATGAAAATCGTCTGAGCGCGCTACGAATGGTGAAAACGGCCCTAAAGAAGCAGGAAGTGGACGGCATGAAGCCGCTGGACGAGGCGACGGAGATGGCTGTCATGAATACGCTGCTCAAACAGCGGCGCGAATCGGCGGATATGTTCCGTAAAGGCGCGCGCGAGGAATTGGCGCTAAAAGAGGAAGGCGAAATCACCATCCTTGAAGCGTATTTACCGGCAGTGCCGACGGCGCAAGAATTGGAAGCGGCGGTGGCGGCAGCGTTGGCTGAAACGGGCGCCACCTCGGCCAAACAAATGGGATTGGTGATGAAGGCGGCGCAGGGCAAGTTGGCAGGAAAGCGAGTGGACGGGAAGGCCTTGAGCGAACTGGTGAAAGCCAAACTGGTTTAGCAGCCCGTGGCGACGTCTGGACACAGGTGGACCGGCATTCCCGTAAGCGAAAGGGTCTGCGGCGTTGCCGCGCACTACTTGTTATAAGGCGATGGCGGCGGAATCGCCGGCGGAACGTAGTACGGGCCGCCAATCAGAGGTTGATTGATTAGCTGGTTCAGAGTCTCAGTATCCACATGAGTGGCGGGGCCACACGCATAGTTCATGTTCGCGTCGCCCGGACCACTGTAAAGATACGCATACTCTCCGTAAGCCGAGTTCGCGCCAGGAGTCGTGGACTTGTTCCACACGGCAATCTCCGGATAAGGGCACACGGGCCGCACATAGCCGTTATCCGGCTCTGGAAACGACTCCAGCAAAGTCGTAACCTTCCCTGAGGTTCCGGATATGAGCCAATTCACCAGATCGTCTACCAACAGATTGCTCAACTGCGTTCGATATCGTTTCGAGGCCGAAAACAGCGTCACCGGTTTGCCGTCGCTGGGCGCATCCCCGCAATGCCCCATGCCCGGCACCATGAACAATCGCAGGAAATCTTGATTGGTGTGCGTGTCCGCTTGCACTTGATGGAAATAATCGATGGCTCCTTGCGGCTCGACAAGCCAGTCAGACCAGCCTTGATAGATGATAAGTTTCCCGTTTTTCGCAAATGTCGACAAGTTAGCGTCATCCGTCCCAACAATGGTTTCCAGACCGCCTGCGGTGGATTTGTCGAGAACCTCGTTATCGAAGAAGGTCTGGAAGGAGGATTCCGTAAGCGTGGCCCAGTTCCAGTTCGGATTGAAATAGGTCCAATACCGCGCGCTGCCAATTCCGAAGAAGCCGGCGGCGTCTCCGAAGGTCGGTGTAGTCACTGTAGGATCGACCGGCGGCGGGCCCGCTAATCCGTATTCTCCCGTCACGTTAGAACTACTGACAGACATTGCGTTCGTATCATCCAGCACGGCGCCCTTCGGGATTGCATACCACATCTGACTGCCCGATGCAGCGGTGGGACCGGCCCAGATCTTGTTCAGCGCATTCGCCACATCTTGCGTGATGCACGTCGGTACATGTTTCGTGGGTGAAGCGCCACTCGGACACAGCAGCGTGTTCACATTAAAAGAACAATCCCGTGGGTCGGCGATGAAACCGTCATGAAGACCCGAGACTTTCGTATCGCACGCCGCGATCACCGCCTGCGTGGCTGAGATCAATTGCGGCTGAAGCGCGCTCTGCAACTGCGGGTTGGTATAGGATGCGGCAAGCTCCTGTTGCAAGACCACCGCTGGCCACAACGAAGAGGCCATCACTTTGTCCAGGTGGATAGCGGGTGAGCCCGCCAGAATTCCATCGAAGTCCGCGGGGAACCGCTGTGCCATCATTAGGCCTTCCCGGCCGCCATCTGAGCAGCCGTCCCAAACAGCGTGCGTGGGATATCCGCCCGAATTCTGGTAGTTACCGTAGAACGCTTTCACCAGGAATTTCCCAACTTCCGCCATCATGTGCTGTGACCAATAGGAGTAATCAGCCTGCAGAATCGTGTTGGGCATTCCGGCGGAGGCCATTCCAAAGTTCGCTGTTGCCGCCGTATGGCCGGTGTCCGTTACCGCAATCGCATACCCTCGAACCAAGTGCGCCGCCTGGTTAGACGCGGAAGCTGACGCGTTTCCGCTTCCACCCCATCCTCCGCCTCCGAGCGCCACAAAGAATCCGTTGAACGCCAGGGCATTCGAAACTGCTTGCACCGGAAGCACCACCCACACATTGATGCTCTGATAGGTGATCTGCACATAGCAAACATTTTGGACCGAAGTGACCTGCGTAACGGGGTCTTGACTCGTCACCTGTCCCATCCCTGCACCATTTATATAGAAACCCTCCACATCGGTCAATGGATTTGTCGGTGGGTTCTGCGAAGCGTACCACGCCAGCAGGTTCTGCCCGGCTGTTTGGATTCCCTGCGGATTGCATTGGGTTGCGGTAAGCGGAGCCTGCCCATGGCTCTGCGTCGGAAAAATGGTCAGGGCCACCCACATGGCGCCCGCCACGACCCAACCATGCGATCTGATGCGCTTCATAAACGCGATTCTCCTTGGACGCTGTGCCTCAACCTCCAGCGCTCGCGTTTCCGTTAGTATGGAGCACTCCGTGCGGTCCCGTTGTGTCGATTCTGTGAAAAGCAAGTTACAACGAGTTCTGGTACCAAGCGCCGCAGCGCAAAAAGCCGGTGTTAGTCGGGCGATTTACGATACGAACCCAATCGGGTCATCGCGAAGATTTGAAAAAACGAAGCCAAGACGGCGGGCAGGAATCTGTTGGGCGGAATGTCGCCGGATTTCGGGGAGCAAGGCGCGATTTACGATACGAACCCAAATTCGGTCAACGGGCCGCTTGAAAAAACGAAGCCAAGACGGCGGGCAGCATGTGCTTGGCGAGTGTCGCCGGATTTCGGGGAGCAAGGCGCGATTTACGATACGAACCCAATCGGGTCATCGCGAAGATTTGAAAAAACGAAGCCAAGACGGCGGGTAGCATGGGCTTGGCCGAACGTCGCCGATTGCGGAGTGATGTCGCAATTTGCGATACGAACCCAAATCTGGCCAACGAGAAGATTTTGAAAAAACGAAGCCAAGACGGGGGGAAGCATGGGCCTGGGCGAATGTCGCCGATTGCGGGAGCGATGTCGCAGTTTGCGATACGAACCCAAATCGGGTCATCGCGAAGATTTGAAAAAACGAAGCCAAGACGCTTCTCAGCGGTAATCTGTATTCGGTTGTGAAGGATCGAAGCCGGAAGACTTTTGGCTTGGCGGAAGAGGACGCGATCCGGATGTCTGGAATGCGCCTGACGACGGCCGTTTCAACTGGTTTTAAAGTAACGCGGGGCGGGGTCCGTCTGGATAGAGACGATTGGGGCAGAAAGGATGCAGACTTCTTGGTTTCAGCGAGTTAGCGGCCTAAAAATAAATCGTCGCGGGCTGTGACCGCTCCACGGCGGTGCTTCAGGGCAATCAGTTTTAGGTGGGCACTACGAACTCGGTCTTGTATTTGGGAGCCAGTGCCTGCGCCTTAGCTTTGAACGACTCTTCGGCTGCCGGGTCGGGCTTGGGAGGTATGGCGGTTTGGGTTGGCACTTCAACGCCTAACTCCCTAAACATTCCTTCCTGACCGGCGGGTGAACAAATGCACAAGAGGCGGGCGGGGTGCGCGGAGTTGTTTCGAAATTGATGTGGTGCATTGGCGGGAATTTGAATCACCTGCCCCGTGCCGACGGTCACCTTTTCGCCGCGAAAGGTTGCCTCAATTTCGCCTTCGAGCACAGTGAAAGACTCTTCAAAATCATGCCGGTGTGCAGGTGGGCCACCACCAGGCGGCACGAACATATCGATGAGCGAGTAGCGGCCCGCGGTGTCCTTTGCGCTCAGCAGAATTGTGTAGGTGTTGCCGACCAAGCTGATGTGAACGGCAGCGGGGTCGTCGGCAGACGCCAATACGGATTGGCGATTCAGATCGTCGGGTGGAATGCTCATGGTTTATTCTCCTATTAAGCGCTGGCTGCTTGGGCCAACCATTTTTCTGTTGTTTCTTTTGGTAAAGTTCTGATTGGTTTGCGGGGATGACAGCGCAATCAACTAGCGCGCCTTCTCTTTGCGGTTGAGAGTCGAGCATGGAGGCACTTACACTGAAGCGGAGTGCAGCGCGAGGCATTGGGCGAGCAGCGACGCAACGGTTAGCGGAGTACGGATCATTACCGATCGATCCCATGATGCCTGCAGCTCTCGGGCGTTGTCGAGGGTTCCGCGCGTTTTTGCGGCTGCGGTCTGAAGCCGATTGATAGGCTTTGACACGAGATTATAAATAACTACGAAGAGGATCAGCATAGCGAGCGAAGCGAAATAGAGCCACCGATGCCGGTTCTCGCTGAACAGGACGAGCACGTTCGACAAGATCGCCAAGACACCCCAGATGGGCATCCGCGCGTCAGCGAAGCTATGGAAAAATCCCATGACTTCGGTTCCGGCAGATGGCGAAGCCAAGCGGAGAGCGGGGCGGCCGACAGTCAAAAAGAACATGTCCGTGCCACAAACGACGGCAGTGCTTAGTATGCCAATTAGAGACAGCGCCAATATCAGTTGGTTCATTGTCCCTCCGAAGCGGTCGCCGGAGCAGGCTCTAGAGAGGCGTGGTGGTAATGGTATTCCGGGTGGTTGAACTCATCGAAGGGTTCAAACCGTTTTTGGTTTAACGATTGTGCGAAATTTATGGTCACTTTATTTCCCAATGTAGTCATGTTCTCGGCTGCGCCGATTTGAATTTCGAAGAAGGAAAGCCGCAACAATCGCCATGTAAAGCGCTGTTCCCCAGTGAATATAGATGGGCGGCGCAAAGCCAAGATGGCGCAGAATGACCAGCCCATCGCAGAGCGGGATGAAAATTGCAATGGTGAAGAGGATTGCGGTGGTGCGCCGGTCTCCCCTCCATAGAAACGTCAGGATGACGAGACCCGAAAAGATGTCGCGAATTCCCTTGACCCACATAAAAGGAAAGGCGGCGGGGTCGTGGATCGGAATGCCATAGGCAGTTGATGCCCCAACCGGGTTGAGTATGAAGTTGATGCCGATTCCGATGATGGCTAGCGGTATCACGACAGTGCACCAGAAGAGCAGCGAATTCGTTCGCAAAGTCGAACTATCTAAGCTTGTTGCGGTGTTCATCGTTTTTTCTTTCGTGCGTCCCTAGAAAATCGTTTGGATAGCGTTAATAACAAACTGTTTCATTGATAGAACATCTAGCAACACTATATCAGATGCGGGCATTTATAAAAAGGTTCAATCACCTGCCCAGTGTTGATCCTACTGTGCTGTCTCGGTCAAGACTTGACAACTGGCGCGAGTCGAAACGCTGCCAGACATGCTGGCAAACAAGGTCGCTAACGCTTCCGGCTCCGATTCGAGATTAGTCCAAGATTGAAAAGAATAAAGTGAGACGGGCGACTAGCGGCGCTATACTTCCTATCGATGGCAACGACGCTGGCGGCCAACCGGATTGCGGAACGCAAGCTGCGTGATAAGCAGGCGCGGCGGGCACAAATTATCAGCGCGGCACGACGAATCGCCGAGCTTGAAGGGTGGCCGAACGTAACCGTTCGGCGGTTATCCGACGAAATTTCATACAGCCAACCTGTCTTGTACACCCATTTTGGAAGCCGCGAAGAGATTCTCGCGGCGGTGGCTATCGAGGGTTTCCAAGAGCTAGGCCTGGCTTTGGAGAAGGCGCGAAAACGGGTTAAGCGTGGCACGACAGTGGAGTCGGTCGCGGCCGCATACTTGGATTTCGCCGTAGCTTCACCAGCACTGTACGAAGTGATGTTTTCGCTCAGCCTGAGCGTACCGTTCGACGACGCGGCGACTCCTCCGGAGATGCGATACGCGTTTTCCCAACTGCTGGAATTGTTTCAGGGGCAGAGCACGAAATCAGAGGTTATAGCGGAACTGTTTTGGGCTAGCCTCCATGGTATCGCCGAGCTCACAAGAACCAAACGATTTAGGGGCCGTCGCCAGAAAGAACGGGTGAGGGCGCTCGTCGAGCTCTTCACTTTCGCAAGATGAAACGGCACAGCGGCACGCATGCATGCAGGCTGCAGCCCCGTTCAAGGAAAGTGTAAGAAGCGTAGAATCAGGCGATGTATCGCGGTCTTCGAACCCGTTTGCCAAACATCGCCAGCGCTCCCAAGCCCGCAAGAGCCAGCGTCACAGCCGAAGGCTCGGGACTGGTGGGTCCAATCGCGCCGAACAAACCGTCTGCCTGGTTGTTGATACCTGCGGTGAAAAATAGCGTATCGGGGTTGGTGTTCGCGCCGCCGGTGCGGAAATCTAAAGCCCACAGGTAGTCGTTCACGAGGGGCTGTCCGTTGGGACCATCGAGGGTGCCCAGATATGCTCCGGTGGTGGGATTGTATGCCAGGATCTCGCCGTTGCCGAAGTTCCCCACTAACAGATCGCTGCCGAACGTGCCAAAGCCGGCGGGTGCAAGGGTCACTCCCCACGGCGCGAATAAGGAGCCACCGGTGGCGAACCGCTTCACAAAGTCGCCGTCGGTATTGAAAACATCAATGTATCCGTTCGAACCGGGAGCGGCAATGCCCTGCGCCGTCAGTTCAGCATAAGTCACATACAGTTGCGATCCGATGGTCTGGATATTGAAGGGTGCGTAACCCGCAATGGCGTTGGGATCGGTAAAGTTACCCGCCAGGCTGGCCGCGTTAAAACTCGTGTTGAACACGCGAATTTGACCAGTGCTATCGGCCGCGTAGAGATAATTGGAGCCGCCCGAATTCGCCAGCGCCAGCCCGGTATAGATGGCGCCTTTGGTGGATGACATTTGGATGGCGGTCGTGCCGGCGGCGCCGTTCCAGCCGTCAATTGTGCCGTTCAGCGTGTCGAAGATGAACGAGGCTGCGCCTCCATTTGACAGCGTAAAACCGCTTCCCCCGGCGAAGACTTGACCGGTGGGTCCGGACGGAGGTGTGCTGCCAGCGGGAATTGTCACCGTCAAAGGCTCTTTGTTGCCGGCCCCGTCATACAAAGTGGAAGTTCCGGAACCTTGGTTCGAAATCCAGAACGGAGAGGTGGGCGAAAAGGCTAGGCCCCAGGGATTCTTAAGATTCGCATCAGTCTGATTCGCCAAGCCCGGAACATTGGAAACCAGATTCGTTTGGTAATAAATGTCGGCCGCCCAAGACATACTCGGGACGGCTAATCCGGCGACAAAGGCAAGAACGAACGCCTTTTGAGTCCAACTTACACAGTTGCAAATCATGATAAGCTCCTCTTTCCACAGGCACGGTTGACGGCTTTGGTGCTGTGGCCCTTTTCGACCAGCCAGTTGGATGCGGGAGTCAAACTTAGGTTGCGGACTAACAACGCAAAAGTAAGTCAAGAAAGTACTAGCAGTTTGCCCCTTAACTGTACTGAAACATCGCCATAAAGCCGAAATCCATGTGCATCTGGTTGTGGCAATGGAACAGCGTAGGTCCGGGGTTGTTGGCTAGCAATCTTGCGTGCACCCGGGATTTGGCGGCGACCATGACGACGTCCTTTCGCACGCCGCGCGTGTCCACGCCCCCGACGTTCAGCAGTTCAAAGGTGTGGCGATGCAAGTGCACCGGGTGCGCCTCATCACTCTGATTGTCGAAGATGAGGCGGTAAGCGTTGCCCACGCTGACGCGGATGGGATCTGTGTGTGGAAACTGTTTGCCGTTGACAGTCCATTTGTCCTGCCAGTGCGAACTGACGAACTTTTTGCGAAACACCAGCGGAATGGGCGCGGCCGTTTCGGTTTCTCCGGGCTGCGTGCCGAATATGGTGTAACTCCAAGCTGCGCGGCTGGGCGTCTGCCAGGTTGGAGCGCCCGTTTGACCCGTGTATTCTACAACGACACCCATGCCCGCTGCGCGGTCGTGATCATCAGTGGCGCCCAAGATCCAGATACCCGGATTGTTCATCGTTACTTGTGCGTCGATCCGTTCGGCGGGTCCCAGTTCGAGCACGTCGACATCCTGCGGCGCGGCCACGGCGTTGCCATCCAAGGCGATCACCCGGAAACGATGTCCCGCGAGAGCAACCCGGCGTAGCTGAGTGGCGCTGGCGTTCAAGATGCGCAGCATCACTCGTTGTCCCGGTTTCACCCGCAAGGGCTCGCCAAAACCCAAGGAACGATCATTAATGGAAAATCGCTGATAGGCGACATCAAGCGAGTCGCCGTTGCCCACTTGGGTACTCCAGTAAGGATCCCATTCTTTCAGGGCGAGAAAGAATTCCGCGTCGTAAGCGCCCGCTTCGCTGTGGGGCTCGATATAGAAGAAGCCGAATTGGCCGGTATAGGTGGCGCGGTTCAGGTTTCGTCCGGCCGGCACGTGCGTGTGATACCAGCGTGTGCCGCTGGGCGTGGCGGTGAAGGTGTATCTGGCGGAACCGTTCGGCGGCACTGCCGGTGTGCCTTCTTCGACGGACCCATCGACCTCCGAAGGTATATGCAAACCATGCCAATGCACAACCTCTTCACTGTCCGTCTCGTTCAGCACATCGATGGAAATGGTTTTGCCTTCGGGCACGCGGAGAATGGGACCAGGCGCCGTGCCGTTGTAACCCGTCGTCTTGACGTGGTGTTTTGGCGAAAGTTCGACCGTTACGGGCTGGATGCGCAGCGTGAAATCGGCCGGCGCTGCCGGGATCGGCAGCGCACTCAATACGCCCGCGCCGTAAGCGCGCAAAAAATCTCTACGATGCAGCATGGGTGCTTCGGAACCGGGCGCGCATTCTTAGACCGGCACAAACTCCCCCGGCGCGGCGGAAAAAATCGGCCCGACCAGCGTCACCACTGTCTCCACAATCTGCTCCGAGCGGCAGCGGTTCGGCGTCCGCACCCATTCTTTGGCTGCGCCATAAATGGCCCAGCTCACGGTGGTGGCCATCATTTCCGGCGACACGCCACGGGCGGCCGGATGCCGCTGCAACCCTTCGAGGATCATGTGCCGTACCACTCCGATCACCGCCGATTCCAGGTGCGGCTCCATTTGCCGTTGCCGCTCGCACGCCACCCCCGGCGTTCCCGCCAAATAGTCGCAAACTCCAAGAACTAACGCCTGAAGCGCGGTGGCGCAGGTTCCATCAAATTGGACGCCACGCTGCATCAGGAGTTCTTGAAAGCGCGCCGCGACCATGCACTCGAGCAACGCAAATTTGTCTTCATAGTGGTCGTAAAAGGTGGCCCGATTCAGCGTCGCGGCTTCCGTTATATCTTGCACGGAAATTTTATCGAACTCCTTCGTTTCCATGAGCTTTGCCAAGGCTTGCTGGAGCAGTTGGCGGGTACGCCGGATACGCGGATCAACGATTTCCTGACAACCTTCGTTCATCTATCCATTAGAATACTACTGTTGCTTAGCCAACAACGGTTGTGCTAGCATATCATCAGTTGTCGTTTAAACATCAATCGTCGCCAAGGAGATCAACCTTATGAAAATCGCATCGATGATATCGCGCTACCTGCTGGGCCTCGTTTTCGTTGTCTTCGGCCTTAACGGGTTCCTGCACTTCATTCCGCAAGGACCTATGCCCACTGGCGTAGCCGGCCAATTCATGGCCGTCATGATGGAATCGCATTATATGGTCCCGGTTTTTGCTTTTCAAGTGATCGGCGGAGTCTTGCTTCTGATCAATCGCTACGTGCCGCTGGGCCTCACAATCCTGGCTCCCATCATTGTGAATATTCTTATCGTGCACACCCTTCTGCTGCCTGCGGGATTGCCCCTCGCCCTCGTCACCACGCTTCTTTGGATTCTCGTTTTCATCAGCGTCCGACCCGCCTTCGACGGCATTTTCCAGAAGTAAAGCAAATGCAAATCGGTATTGATAGTTTCGCGGCTTCGATTTCAGACCCGGTTACGGGCCGCACGCTCGAGCCAGCTACTCGTCTCGATCATTTGCTCGAAGAGATCGAGCTGGCCGACCAAGCCGGGCTCGATGTGTTTGGCATTGGCGAACATCACCGTGCGGAGTTTCTCGACTCGGCGCCGCCGGTGATTCTAGCCGCTGCGGCCACGCGCACGAAAAACATTCGCCTCACGAGCGCCGTTACCGTTCTCAGCGCCGCCGATCCGGTGCGCGTTTTTCAGGAATTCGCCACGCTCGATCTCATCTCGCAAGGACGCGCTGAAATCGTGGCGGGGCGGGGCTCCTTTGTGGAGGCGTATCCGCTGTTCGGACTCAAGCTGGAAGACTACGATTCGCTCTTTGCGGAAAAGCTCGATCTCCTGCTCAATATCCGCGACAACACGCATGTTCACTGGTCGGGTAGGCATCGCGCTCCACTCACCGGTCAGCCGATTTACCCGCGCCCGCTGCAGAATCCGCTACCGATCTGGATCGGCGTAGGCGGCACACCGGCTTCATTTGTGCGCGCCGGGACGCTCGGACTCCCACTCATGGTGGCGATCATCGGCGGCGAGCCGCGGCGCTTCCGGCCGCTTATTGAGCTTTACCGCGAGGCGGGTCGGCGGGCCGGCCATGCGCCCGATCGACTGACGGTCGGGTTGCACTCGATCGGCTTTCTGGCCGACACGACCAAGCAAGCGGCGGACGATTTCTATCCGGGCTACGCGCACACGTTCACGGAAATCGGCAAGGAGCGCGGCTGGCCAGCGACGACGCGCGCGCAATTCGATATCACACGCGGTCCCACGGGCGCGCTGCTCATCGGCGACGCGCCAACCATCGTGGAAAAGATTTTATACGTCAGCGAGGTACTCGGCGGGCTTTCGCGTATCACCTTCCAAATGGGCGTGTCTACGCTGCAGCAGGCAAAGATGCTCCGAGCTATTGAAATTCTGGGCACGCGCGTTGCTCCGATGGTGCGTCATGAACTTGCCCCGGCAACGGTATCATAAGCGGATATGCGGCTGATCGCGCTGATGATTTTGCTGGGAGTGGCCGGTACTTGGCTGGCGACGGCGGCACCCGATGCGGAAGAGGCGTCCAGCAGCGGAGAGAAATGGCTCGCTCTTTTAGACGACCGGAAGTATGAGGAGAGTTGGAAGCAAGCTGGTTCGCTGTTCCGCAGCGAGGTCGCTGAGGAGCAATGGGTCGCCAGTCTCAAACAGTTTCGCGATCCTCTCGGGTCGATGATTTCCCGGGCTTCCGCGCGCATCGATTTTGCGAAAACCTTGCGCGGCGCTCCCGATGGCGACTATGCCATTATTCACTTCACAACGTCTTTCAAAAACAAAAGCGCTGTGACGGAGCGGCTCACCCTGGTGAAGGAAGAGGGCCGCTGGCAGGTGGCGGCTTACGCGATCCACTGATGCGGACTGAATCATATTCTTCCTAAGCTGGGTTTTAATGCGATGCGAAAAGGCGCGCGGTGGGCTCAAAGCCGCCTCGCTGCCAAGAATGGCCGCGCTACGAGTTTTTGAGATCGTAAGCATTCCTAAGGAGAAGGATCAGACAAATGAGATTGACAGCACTTCAATTGGTGTTTTTGGCTGGCGGCCTTTATGGCCAGACCGCAGGGCAGGCTTCCGGCAATGCATTAGACGCGCTCAAGTTTCTGGAAGGAACCTGGGAGGCCAGGACAGCGGGAGGCTCGACAGGAGCGGCGGCTGCCGGAACCTATGTGTTTCGCAAGGAGCTTAACGGCCACATCCTGGCGCGGCACAGCAGCAGCGATAGTTGCAAGGGGCCGGCCGACTTCGATTGCGATCATCACGATCTGCTGTACGTCTATCCGGAAGGAGGGTTGCTGAAGGCGATTTACTTCGATGGCGAGGGGCATGTGATTCACTACGAAGTTTCCACGCCGGGTATCAGCACGGCCGTTTTTCTTTCGAGCGCCACGCAACCTGGACCGCAGTTCCGCCTCACGTATGAACGGAAGGAAACGGTGATGTCGGGCAAATTCCAGATGCACATGCCGGGGCAGACGGAATGGAAATCCTACTTGGAGTGGAGCGGGCCAAAACAATAGCGCAAGGTGGCGAAATTAGCCCGTGCTGCCGAGCCAAGCGGCCTGAAACGCAGGTTGCGACATGATAGCGGAGACCGCGCCGGCATTGGTAATCAGATCAATCACCATACTGCCTTTGCTGCCGCTCAGCTTGTCTTGCCAGGCCACTTTGGTCTTGGTTCCCGTTACTGGATCTTTGAGTTTTGCGCCGCCAAATTTCAAGCCGCCGGTACCGGAAAAGGTATTCGAACCACCGAAGATGGAGTGTCCGCCGCCGAACTGATCGTCGTGCTTAGCCTGTTTGCGGTCGGGCGGCGCCGATCCTTCGCAACCGATGAGCAAGCCGCCGTATTTATTGGCTGCCGGCGGCAAATAGTATAGATACAAGTGGCCCGATGCGCCGTTGGGGGCAACCGCTTTGCCCGAGTATGGGTTGGCGTTACCCGCTCCTCCGAGAGCGATCTCGATACCATAATGGGCGCCGCCACTGCTGGTCTTGAAGGCGGCCAATTTTCCACCCACTTCCTTCATATGAAGATAACGGCCGTTGGGCAACTGTTCATTGGGGTCGTTGTCGCGATTGATGCCGTGGGTGGCTGCTGACCTGGCCCTGGGAGTCTTAAAGTCCCAGAGCCAGCTCCAAAAATTAGCGTTGGTCATGCCGGGCATATTGGGCTCGGTGGGTAACTGCACCAAGACACGGCCGCCATGGGAGAGTGCCATGGCGATGGGCCAGTTCAGCGAGCGCCATGTTTTCCAACCGCCGTCTTGTCCCTTCACAGCCATGCTGCCGTAATAAAGCAAGTGAAAACAATTGCGAATTAAACCGTGGGCGCCGACTGCTCCTGGCGAGGCCATCGCGCCGTACCACATGGCCACATCAATTTCCAACTGGTTTTGGCCATAGGAATCAGCCTGCGACCAATTCCAGGCACCCTGCTTCATCATGCTGCCTACCGCTTTGGGGGCAACGCCAAGAGCCGGCAAACCTCCGGCCAGGACGCCCGTTCGGGCAAGAATTTTCGTATTGTAGACAGTTCCCGCGTCGACAATGTCAGGCATTGCTGTGTCTCCTTGGTCGGAATTCTTATGCTTTATCAATATAACGCCCGCTGAGAACGGTTGGGGATTTGTGGCTGACCGCGCGCGACCCGCCCGACCGGTGCGCGATCTAGAAACCCAGGGCTGAACACCTTTCTGACAACTTTTACCTTTTTCCGACAAGGCCTTGTGTTTTTCAAGCGAAAAAAGCGCTTATACAAGTGTGAAATAGCCTACTTAAGGCTTGGACGAAGGAAATTTTCGGAGGGATCTTGTTTCCAGACGATTTATCTTACAACCTGGCGCGCCTTATCTATGAATCGGCCGCCGATCCAGAGCAGTGGCCGGACTTTCTGAAAGCCTTGGCGACTGATTGCAAAAAGCAATTGGTGAGGTACGACGTCGCGAAAAATCCCTGGACGACGCGAAAGGGGCCTTTCTGGACAGCGGTCTTGGCGATGGAAAGCGGAGATATTCCGCTGAACCGAGAAGTATTGGCGGGCAAGTTCTACGCCGAATACCTGCGGTCGCAAGATTGCTTTTCGATGCCGGAGCTTAAGCTGCTGCCGGCATTGATGCCTCACGTGCAGCGTGCTGGGCGGCTTTGTCAACAAATGGAAGCGCTGGAACAGAGGGTTGCGGCGCTGAGCGAGCTGATTAACCTCTTGCCCGGCGGCGTAATTGTTGCCGGCGATGGCGCGCGAGTGCTGGCAATGAATGGCGCGGCGGAGATCATGCCAGATGGAAATAACGGATTGAAAAATGGGGCGGCAGGGCTTTCGGCCGGTAAGACAGGTGAATCCGACGGATTGCGCGCGACGATTGCAGAGGCAGTAGCGGGGCGAGAGGGCGCTTTGCGGGCGGCTGTACCGATGGCGATTTCACGCGATTCCGCAGGAGGGCGCTTGAAAGTGACAGTGGCCCCGCTGCCCGCGCAGACATCGGACCAGCCCCGACTGCCCATGGCGGTGTTATTTATTACCGACGCGGACAAAGGACCGGAGCAGGATCTGGCGTTTTTGCAACGGGTGTTTTCGATGACGGCGGCGGAAGCACGGGTATCGGCGGCGTTGACGCAGGGCAAGAGTGTGGAGGAGATCGCGCGGGCGTTCGGCGTTACGCTGGGTGCGATTCGCGTTCATTTGAAACGGGTGTTTTCCAAGACGGGCACGCGGCGGCAGGGCGAGTTGATCAGCCTGCTGATGACAAGTGGAGGGCCGCTGCGAAGTTAGAAGACCGCAGGCGGGACCGCAAGCGCCACCTCAGACGCTCAACACGGGGCAGGGAGATTGGCGGATGATGGAGTAGGTGTTCATGACCAAGCGGCCACCTTTTCCACCTTCGGCCGCATGGCTCCGGCCGCGGCCAACTGCCAGAATCTTAGCTCCGACACGTTCGGCAAAACTGCAAATGGATGGCGCAATCTCGCCGCCCTGCACGCAGCAGGCGAGACGTCCTGGCTCAAACGCGAGGTTGTTGGCGGCCAGTTGTTGCGTGACCAGTTCTTCCAGCTGTGGCTTCAGCTCCGCCGGGTTGGTTAGATTTCCCTGCCCTGCTTGTGGGTAGATGTGAACGACACCGAGTTTGGAGCCGAAATCATGGGCGAGTTGAGCGGCGGCGAGCAAGGTTTCGGAGCTGCCCGATTTCAGGTCGACGGCGCAGGCGATAGTGGAGAATTCCTCTTTACTGTCATAGGCGTGCTTTTCCATGTGAACGCCGGTCAGAACCGGGCAGGCTACATCATCCAGGACCTTAGCGGTTACGGAGCCGATGAGAAAACGGCGAAGGACTCCATAGCCATGGGTGGGCATGATGACGAGTTGCACATCGTCGGACTTCGCCAGCTCGGCAATCTGCGCTTCGGGGATGCCTTCGTACACCAAACGGCGGACACGCAAACCGGATAGGTCTGAGCTGGCGAATTCATCGATCAGCTTGGATTTTTCATTGATGAGCCACTCCGGCGTGGCGATCACCGCGGCGGGCGCCATACCGACTTCGGGGGCCACGAACACCGGATTGATGATGTGAAGCAAAATGAGTTCGGCGTCATACTTTTCGGCGATGGTGCGAGCGTAGTGCATCATGCCCAGGCAGCGCTCGGAGAAATCGACCGGCAACAAGATGCGGGAGATTTGAGTCATATGCGAAATCCTATCCCAATTAGGGGAGCATTTGGGGGACCAAAGAAATTTATGGCGGCAGAACTGCATGCCGCAGCAAGGCAGGGGACAGGAGTTTCGGGCGTGCGTTATCGCACGCAGGAGATGTGTTGCAGGGCGCAAGCGAACTGGCTGGGCAACGTTGAGTTTGGGCTTTCCCTTGGGCTGCCGAATGGGGCGGCGCGTGCAGGAAGAATTGCGAAGGAGAGAAGCCATGCAACTCGGTGAAATTTGCACGCGGAATGTGGTCAATGTCGAACGAAATACATCCATTCACGAAGCAGCGCGGTTGATGCGCTCCCATCACGTTGGAGATGTGATTGTGGTGGATCGCGGAACGCGTGGTTTGATGCCGGTGGGAATTGTGACCGATCGCGATATTGTGGTGCAGGTGATTGCGGCCGGCTTAGATCCAGCGCAGCTGACGGCAGGCGACGTTATGACCTTGGATTTGGTTTCAGCGCCGCAGGATCAAGGACTATTCGAGACTGTGGAGCAGATGCACCGCTACGGTGTGAGACGGTTGCCGGTGACGGACAAATCAGGATGTTTGGTGGGGGTAGTGGCGGCGGACGACCTACTTGAGCTATTCGCTATGCAGCTTTCGAGCTTGTCGAAAGTGGCGGTGAGTGAGCGCATGCAGGAGTTGCACGCCCGAGTGTGACGGTTCATGTTACTACTTCTGATTCTGACGATGGCGTTGCTGTGGGGCGCGCCCGATTGGCGAGCAGATCCGACTGCGATGGCGGCCGTGGAAGGCGCGATCACGACGGATGGCGGCGCTCCGCTGGCAGGGGTAAAGATTGCGATTGACGGTCTGGCGAAGCCGATCCATTTGGAGACGGTGTCGAATCCGCAAGGGCAATACGCGATTGCGAATGTTCTGCCGGGTGCTTATACGGTCTCGGCCGAGGCCAAAGGTTTTGGATGTGTGATTATTCCAAAGCTGGTGTTACAGGGTGGGAAGAAGTCGAAACAGGATTTTGAGTTTTTGCACGGGCGGAAGAAGTTGGGATGTCCAACGGCGGCGATCGCCCCGAATTCAGTTGGCATGTTTGAGGCCAGCCAACGCTTGTTTCGTTTTCTTGCGTTTTGCCTTGGCTAGTGAAGGACAACCGTAATTGGGGTGATAGCCTGTTTCCACGGGCGGCGCAATCCTCAGAAATGGCAAACGCGCCAGATCTGCATGAAAGAATTAACACAAGAACTCTTCTTATGAATCGACGCACCTTCGTTAAAACAAGCAGCGCCTTGGCGGCCATGGCGGGCGGCGCTTTAGGCGACACGGCCGCGCCGCGCAAAATCCGCAAAGGCATTATGTACGCCACCATCGAAATCAAGGCCAGCGTGCTCGATCAATTCAAAGCGGTGAAGGCGGCCGGGTTCGACGGCGTGGAACCGATGAGCCACATGTCGCAAGCGGAAGTCTTGGATGCCTTCAAAGAAACCGGCATGTCGGCCGCGAGCGTCTGTTGCGCAACACACTGGAAGAATCCGCTTTCCGATTCGAGCGCGGAAGTGCGCGCCGTCGGCTTGCGCGGCTTGGAGCAGGCGCTGCAGGATGCCAAAGCGTATGGCGCCACGTCGGTGCTGTTAGTGCCGGCGGTCGTGAGTAAGCAGGTCTCTTACAAGGAGGCCTATGTCCGTTCACAAATGGAGATCCGCAAAGCGCTGCCGATGGCGCACGAATTAGGCGTGAAGATTGCGGTGGAAAATGTTTGGAACCATTTTCTGCTGAGCCCGCTTGAAGCGGCGCGCTACATCGATGAGTTCGAAAGCCCCGCCATTGGCTGGCATTTCGATGTTGGGAACGAGATTACCTTCGGATGGCCCGATCAATGGATTCGCATCCTGGGCCCCCGGATACAGAAGCTGCACATCAAGGAATATAGTCTCGCCAAACGCGATAAGACGGGGCCTTCGTCGGGTTTCGACGTAAAGTTTCTGGAGGGCAGCAACGATTGGCCGGCCATTATGAAAGCGTTGGATGAGGTTGGCTATCAGGGCTGGGGCATCGCCGAACAGCCGGGCGCGGATTCGCCGGAAGGACTGAAAGATCTGTCGGACCGCATGACTAAAATTTTCGCCAGTTAATTGCGGACCAGAGCGGACTGCTCCACGCGAAATTTCTGAGCTTTTTCAGGTTCGTGTAGCGCAGCGTAAATTGACACCAGATCTTGGCGCGCATTTTGCAGCCAGTTCACGCGCGGACTCGCTTGTTGGGAAAGGATCTGGTAACCGGTCAGACTTTCGACCTCAGCTTCCGCGAACCGGCGCTCGCGGAGCAGAGTGCGTCCCAAGCCTCGACGCCGCTCGAGAGCAGTGCTGAGCAGCGAGTCCGCACATTCCAGTGAGCCCAGTTTCTGATCCACTTCGGCGAGTGTTTCGAATAGCTCGGCTTGAACAGCCGGATCGCGGTCCAGACTCTGCGCTTCAACAATACCTCGATCGATGAGTGTTGTGACGCGCAGGTCGCTGGCGGGGCCGGCCTCGCGGTCGCCGCCGTTAAACAGATTTAACGTGAAGCGCAAAATCCGTTGAGTGCGGGCGGCCTCTGCCAGAGCGGCATTGCGGGCCGTGGTAAGGCTGACAGTATAGAAGATGACGAGAGCGGCGACGCCCACAAGCGCGCAAGTCACGGCGGCCACAGAACGACGATTGCGTTGTACGAATTTTCCGAGGCGGTAGGTCAGCCTGTCGGGCCGTGCGTCAAGCGGTTCGCGGGCAAGGTAGTGATCGATGTCGCGGATCAATGCCTCCACAGATTGATAGCGCCGCGCCTGATCCTTGTGCATGGCCGTCAAACAGAGAACATCCAGATCGGACCAGTTCGCACGGCCCATTGCTGCCAGCGCTGAGGGCTTCGCGGGTTCCTGCTGCAGTATGGTCGCTTCGGCTTCCCCAGGGGAACGGTTTGCCCATTACTTTTTATCCCAACCCCACCAATCAGGTGCAAATTGGGGCTGGCTCCATCAACGCCTTTTCAGTCCCATCCATGGCCCGGGCGACTCGATTGACGGCACCGTGACGTTCACCACCTACCAGCCGGACGGCGCAGGCGGCACCATTCTCAATGGCGTTGAATGTAATGGGCAATGCTGATCCCTCCGGATTCTTCAGTTCGGTGGGACTGCGATCCGGCTACCCGGGCGGACAGCTGGCGCTGAGTTTGGATGTGACGTGCTCCTCAGGATCGAGCGCGGTTCCCTATATCGCCGCGCTAGACCCCTCGGGAACGGTCAATTCGGCTGCGTTGACAGCCGCGCCGCCGCCGTTCCCGATCCCAATGCGCTGGCTCTACTAGCTTGCGGAGTCATAGCCTTGAGTTTCTCGCGCGGGCGCAAGCCTGGCGCCATCGTGAGTGAGTAACGGTTTTGGATGCACGTTTACGCATTGCTGAACAGAGGAACCTTGAAATGAATCTTGTAACCAACTGCAGTTTTGAGCTTGGATCGGGATTCGCAAGCTTAGGTTTAATCAGGCGTCGGCACTCGGCTGAACCGCAACGACGATGCGGTGAACTTCGGCCAAATATTTGGCGAGAACCGTATCTTCTTCAATGAAGGGTACACACCGGCGAATCTCGTCATAAACCGGCTGCGTGCCCTTCCCGAGCCGAGTGTGGGCGCCGAGAACGCGGCGGCGGAAATCAATGCCTTGCGCAGCGCTCATTAGTTCGATCGCTAAGATATGTTCGACGTTCGCCGAAACTTGGCGCAGCTTGAGGCCGGCGGTGCAGCCCATGCTGACGTGATCTTCAACATTGGCTGAAGTAGGGATGGTATCGACGCTGGCGGGATGAGAGAGCACTTTATTTTCCGTCGCGAGAGCGGCGGCGGTGTATTGCAGAATCATGAAGCCTGAATTTAAGCCTCCATTGACGGCGAGAAACGCAGGCAGGGTTTGGGTATTCGACGCTTCATCGGTAAGGCGCATGGTGCGGCGTTCTGAAATGTTGCCGAGTTCGCTCATGGCGATGGCTAAGTAATCCATGGCGATGGCAAGCGGTTCACCGTGGAAGTTGCCGCCGGAAAGGACCTCGATCTTATCGCCATCGCAGAAGATAAGCGGGTTATCCGTAACGGCGTTCAGCTCGATCTCAAACACCCAGCGGCCGTAGGCAATGGCATCGCGCGCGGCGCCGTGCACTTGGGGAATGCAACGCAACGTGTAGGCGTCTTGTACGTTCGCGGAACTACTGGCGCGGACGAATTCGCTGCCCTCCAGCAAAGCGCGCAGTCCGGCGGCGCATTCAATCTGGCGCGGGAATGGGCGCAGAGCGTGAATGCGTTCATCGAAAGCGAGCGGCGTGCCATGCAGAGCTTCCAGGCTGAGACAACCAGCGATATCGGCAACGCGGCTGATCCGTTCAGCGCGAACGGTTTCGAGCACGCCGAGCGCGCACATCACCGCCGTGCCGTTGGTGAGAGCGAGGCCCTCTTTCGCCGCCAGCGTCAAAGGCGTTAGACCGGCGCGCCGTAGCGCTTCCCTGCCCGCGAGAATCTCGCCTTGATATTCGGCCGTTCCTTCGCCAATTAAGAGCAGGCTCATGTGCGCGAGCGGAGCCAAATCGCCGCTCGCCCCCAGCGATCCTTTGCTGGGAATGACCGGGTGAATGCCGGCGTTTAGCATATGCAGCAAGAGTTCGAGAGTTTCCAGACGGATGCCCGAGAAGCCGCGCGCCAGCGTATTGGCGCGAATGAGCATAATGGCACGCGTGGTGGCTCGGTCAAACGGCTCGCCCACGCCGACGGCATGGCTCACTAAGATGTTGCGTTGCAGCTTTTCGACTTGCTCGAGAGGGATGACGCGATCTTTGAAGGCGCCAAAACCGGTGGTGATGCCGTAAGCCACGCAGCCTTCGCGGAGCATGGTTTGAACAGCCCGGGCGGCGCGTTCGACCTGTGCGCGGGCGGACTCGGAAAGGGCGACAAGCGGCTGGGCGGGTGCGCCATTCGCCACTTCGACCACCTGTGCGATGGTCAGATGTTCGCCATCCAGAAGCAATTGAGGAATCAAACGGAGAATCCTTCCAAAAAACATGCGCAAGGCGGCCGCGGTGCCAAGGGGCCAGCGGAAAAACCGCGGTGTGTTTCTTCTCTCATGGTGGCGCGCATCCGCGCCCTTTGCGCTCGTACGCGAGAACGCGACGTTTTGATGATAGCTGGCACGCGATACTACAAGTAGTGTCTAGCACGCCGACGGGAATTCTCGTTCCGCCTCATATCTCCGCATTAAAGGCGTATGAACCGGGCCTCAGCAGCGAAGACATCAAGCGGCGCTATGGCTTGGAGCGCGTCGTAAAACTTGCCTCCAATGAAAATCCCTTGGGCTCATCGCCACAAGCGGTGCAACGCGCGCGCGAAGCCCTGGCAAGTTTGTCCCGCTATCCGACCGGTGGTTTGGCGTTGCGGCGCAAGTTGGCCGAGCTTTATAGCGTGAGCATTGACAATGTGATTGCGGGATCGGGCAGTGAGGGAATTATTTCCAATATTGTGCGCACGTTTCTGAGCGATGAGGATGAGGTGCTGACAACGGAGGCGGCGTTCCTCGGGTTTCAGGTGTTGGCACGAGGACGCGGCGTGGCATACCGCACAGTGCCTTACCGCAACTGGCATTTCGATTTGCCGGCGCTGGCCGAAGGCATCAATCCTAAGACCAAACTCATTTACCTGGCGAACCCCAACAATCCAACCGGCACATTTTTCACCCGGCAGGCGTTCGAGCAGTTTCACAAACGCGTTCCGGAGCGAGTGCTGATTCTTTTGGATGAGGCGTATTACGAGTTCGGCGTAGTGGAGCAATCTTATCCGGATTCGATGCATTACCGCTTCGACAACGTGATCACCCTGCGCACTTTTTCGAAAGCGTATGGTTTGGCCGGCGCGCGCGTGGGCTACGGTTTTGCGCATGAAGATCTGATTTCGGTGCTATTGAAAGTGAAACTGCCCTTTGAGCCGAGCGGCCCATCGGAAGCGGCCGCCTTGGGCGCGCTCGAAGACCGCGAGTTCATGCTGCGCTCGGTGGCCAATAACGCCAGAGGGTTGGCTTATTTGACACGGAGCCTGCGCGAAATGGGTTTCGACGTGGTGCCTTCGGCGGGCAATTTTGTGATGATTGTGCTGCATGATGAGCAGCAGGCGAAGGCCATGTTTCAGAGCCTGCTGGAACGCGGCGTGATTATCCGTCCATTAACGACCACGGGACTGCCTAATTGCTTGCGCATATCGGTGGGCACGCCGGAAGAGAACGAATTTTTCATACAGACGCTGAGTTTGGTGACGGGGACGGGGAATTAGAGCGCGCGCGGACGCAGTTCGGGGGTGCTCGTCGGAAGGACGGTTTAAAAGGCGACGAAAAACTTGCTTACGCGCATGGTTCCGGGAACGCAGTTTTGCCTTCCAAGCGCGGTGGAATGCCGAGAGTGCGGCGTGGCTTCCCTGGCGGAAGGCTTCGCAGCGGGCGCTTAAATACTCATTTGAGTAGAGTAGAGCGACCCGCGATGCCCGAAGAGCGCATGTTGTAACACAACCGCGGAAGGACATACCAGTCCATCTGGCGGAAGATGGGCGTGGGATAGCCGAGAGCAAAGTAGTTCGCCCAGCCGCGCAGATGTCGGTTGAGGTCGGCAATCAGCTCTGGCATAGGCGCCGCAGCGAGAGCGGCAACAGCTTCATGCGATGACCAGTGCCACGATGCCTTGTCGAATGGTCTTTGATCTGCAGGTCGAGTTTTCTGAAGCACTGCGAGAGGAAGCCGGTCTCCGAGTTTTTGGAGAAGGTCCGCCGCTGGATCAGCCTCTTATCGTTCATTTTGCTAGACTGCCCCATATTCCTTCCGCACCCCCTTTTCCCCAATAGTGTACTGTGACCTTAGAGAAGCAAAACCCCTCCAGGTAGCGGCGCGTTCTCTATCGGCAGAACCGTTTGCTTACGCGCGCGGCTCGGGTCGATGGCTCGCGGGCGAGGGACTCAGCAGGACACGAGGGATGGATGAGCACACGAGTCGCTCTGAATCACCAGACGAACTATAAATACGACAGACGAATTATTCTTGGCCCCCAAGTGGTGCGCTTGCGGCCGGCGCCGCATTGCCGCACGCCCATTCCCAGCTATTCGTTGAAGATCCGGCCCGCCAAACATTTCATCAACTGGCAGCAAGATCCGCTGGGCAACCGCTTGGCGCGCCTGGTTTTTCCGGAGCCGACAGATGAGTTTTCTGTCGAAGTGGATCTCATCGCAGAATTATCGCCGGTGAATCCTTTCGATTTTTTCCTCGAGCCCTACGCCGAGCAGTTTCCGTTTGCCTATCCGGCGGATCTGGCGCGCGATCTGGAACCTTATTTGAAGACCGAGACCGCCGGCCCCTTGCTGGCAAATCTGGCCGCTAGCATTTCGAAAACGCCGCGCGCCACAGTGAACTTTCTGGTGGATTTGAATCGGACTGTTTGCGATGAAATCGCCTATGAGGTCAGGCTGGAAGAAGGAATTCAAACCACTGAGGAGACGCTGGAACGCGGGCGCGGATCTTGCCGCGATTCGGGTTGGCTTTTGGTGGAGCTACTGCGCCACCTGGGATTAGCGGCGCGTTTTGTATCGGGCTACCTGATTCAACTCGCCTCCGAAACCAGCAAAAGCGACAGCGCGGATTTGCACGCCTGGGCCGAAGTGTTCTTGCCAGGTGCGGGATGGATTGGCTTTGACCCAACCTCCGGCTTACTGGCAGGCGAAGGTCACATTCCACTAGCCTGCACACCGGATGCCAAGGAGGCGGCACCGATCACGGGCACGGCTGAACTAGCGGGCGTCGAGTTCAGCTTTTCTATGAAGGTGGAGCGCTTGCTCGAGGCGCCGAAATTTGCTGAACCGGTACAGGATGCCGAATGGCAGAGCGCCCAAGCAGTCGCGCGGAAGATCGACGCAGACCTACTGGCGGCGGACGCGCGACTCACCATGGGAGGCGAACCGACGTTTGTTGGCAGAGACGATCCCGACAGTCCACAGTGGAACGCAGCGGCGCTCGGTCCGGAGAAACGCAAACTCGCGGAGAGTCTCATTCGCGGGCTGCGCGAGAAGCTCGGCTCTGGGGCGATGCTGCATTTCGGACAAGGCAAATGGTATCCCGGCGAGCCGTTGCCGCGGTGGGCGCTGCAATGTGCGTGGCGCGTTGATGGCGTTCCCGTTTGGGAAAATATCAATCTTATTGCCCTACCCGAACACGATTATGGTTTCGATGAGAAAGACGCCCAGGAGTTCATAGAAGCCTTAGCGTACCGGCTGGAAGTCAGCGCCAGCAACATTCTGCCGGCGTATGAGGACACCTTCTATTACATGTGGCGCGAGCGCAAACTGCCCGTCAATCTGGACGTGGCGGATTCAAAACTGGCCGATGCGCGCGAGCGCGAAGAGTTGCTGCGTGTCTTCGAACGCGGATTGCTGAAACCGGTTGGTTACGTTTTACCGTTGCGGCGGCGGCAGCGGGAAGGTGAGCTCTATTGGTCGAGCCAGCATTGGTTTTTACGGCCGGAGCGGTTGCTGCTGGTGAGTGGCGATTCGCCGGTCGGCTTTCGGCTGCCGCTGGAGAGTTTGCCGTGGGTGGAGCCGGATGAGATTGAATACGATTACGAAGAAGATCCATTCGCCCAGCGTGAAAAATTGCCGCCCCATCCGGCGCGGCGTCCGGAGCTGTTCGACAAGGAGCCGGCGCCTGATCCGCAACCCGCCGAGCCACAAAGCGGTAAATCCGCAGGCGAATCCATACGCCCGGCGCTTTGCGTAGAAGCGCGCCAAGGGCGGTTGCATGTCTTTCTGCCTTATTCATCGAAGCTGGCCGATTATCTGGATATGGTCGCCGCGGTGGAAGATACCTGCGCCCATTTGGAAATGCCCGTATGGTTGGAAGGCTACGCGGCGCCGTCCGATCCCAGGTTGAAATCGTTCAGCGTGACGCCCGATCCTGGCGTGATTGAAGTGAATCTACCCCCTGCAGCCTCTTGGGAAGAATTAGAACGCTTCAACCAGATTGTTTTCGCCGAAGCGGAAGCCAACCATTTGGTTGCACAAAAGTTTGCGTTCGATGGCAAGCACACGGCCACGGGCGGCGGCAATCATATTACGATCGGCGGACCCACCGCAGCCGATAGTCCGTTGCTGCGGCGGCCGGATTTGTTGCGCAGCATGGTGGCGTTCTGGCAGAATCATCCCGCGCTCTCGTATCTGTTTTCGGGAATTTTTATTGGGCCCACCAGCCAATATCCGCGGGTTGACGAAGCGCGCATGGATTCGCTGTATGAATTGGAAATTGCCTTCAGCCAGATTCCGGAGGGGGATTGCCCGCCGTGGCTGGTAGACCGGCTGTTCCGCAACCTGCTAGTGGATATGACCGGCAACACGCATCGCGCCGAGTTTTGCATCGATAAACTTTATCCGCCGCAAGGGTCGGGCTCGCGGCTGGGCTTGTTGGAATTGCGGGCGTTTGAAATGGCGCCGCAGGTGCGGATGGCGCTATTGCAGTCGCTGCTGATTCGCGCGCTGGTAGGGGCATTTTGGAAGAAGCCTTATCTGAACGGCTTGGTGCGTTGGGGCACGGCGCTGCATGATCGGTTTCTACTGCCGCATTTTGTGAAACAGGATTTTCAAGACGTCACAGCGTTTCTGCACCAAGCCGGCTATGGCATTTCCGCCGAGTGGTTCACGCCGCAATGGGAATTCCGCTTTCCGAAAATCGGCGCGATCGCGCTGGGCATGGTGGGAGTGGAGTTGCGGCAAGCGTTGGAACCGTGGCACGTTTTGGGTGAGGAAGCGAGCGGCACCGGAACGGCGCGTAGCGTGGATTCATCGTTAGATCGCGTGCAAGTGAAAGCAAGTGGCTTAACGGAAGGCCGTTATGCGGTGATTTGCAATGGCCGGCGGGTGCCGCTGCATGCCACCGGCGTCCCGGGCGAAGGCGTGGCGGGCGTCCGCTTCCGCGCCTGGCATCCCGTTACCTGCCTGCATCCGACGATTCCCGTGCAAGCGCCGCTGGTGTTCGATATCCTCGATCTATGGAATGGGAGATCGATTGGCGGTTGCACTTACCATGTGGTTCACCCAGGGGGCCGGAATTATACGGCGCGTCCGGTGAATGCCGCTGAAGCGGAGAGCCGTCGCCAGGAGCGTTTTCAGGATTTCGGGCACACGCCTGGCGCGATGGCGCCGCCCGCCGAAGAGACCAATTCCAATAGCCCCATGACGCTTGATCTGCGCTGGCCCACGCCCGGCCAAGCCAACCGCGTGCGCGCGGCCGACGCTTCATGATTTCCAATTTGCTACAGGCGTCTCTCCACGACCCGGCCGTTTTCGACGAACTGTCCGCCGATGGCGTGACACCGCGCGAGCACTGGTCCAGCTTCGTTCAATCTTTGACTGCCTTAGGCGCCGGTGAATTGGAGAAACGCCTGGCGCGCGCGGAACGGCGCATTCGCGAAAACGGCGTTACCTATAACGTGTATGGCGACCCGCTGGGTGTGAGCCGCCCCTGGAAAATTGACTTGGTGCCGCTGCTGATTCCCGCCAGTGAGTGGCGCTTTCTGGAAAAAGGCGTCATTCAGCGCGCCGAACTTTTGAATCAAATCTTGCGCGACCTCTACGGGCCGCAAAAGCTGCTCGCCAGTGGGCGCCTGCCGGCCGCGCTGGCCTTTGCCAACCCCGGATTTCTGCGGCCTTTAGTGGGCGTGGCCTTACCGCAGCAGGCTTTCCTGCATTTGCTGGCAGTGGATTTGGCGCGCTCGCCCGATGGCCAGTGGTGGGTTTTGGCCGACCGCACCCAAGCCCCTTCCGGCAGCGGCT
Source organism: Bryobacterales bacterium (assembly GCA_963764105.1). GTDB lineage: Bacteria > Acidobacteriota > Terriglobia > Bryobacterales > Bryobacteraceae > Bog-105. The sequence goes on along the minus strand of CAVXRP010000017.1, from coordinate 5,700 downwards.
ATGCCTTAGAGAACCGCACCATCGTGGCCGATATTCTGCCCGATTCGTTTCGCGAAAGCAACGTGCGGCGCTTAGCGCCCTTTTTTCGAGCCGAGCGCGAAACCCTTCTGAATCTGGCGCAAACCAGCCATCCGCGCATCGTGCTGTTGACCCCCGGGCCTTTCAACGAGACTTATTTTGAGCATGCGTATTTGGCGCGCTATCTGGGCTTCACCCTGGTGGAGGGCGCCGATCTAACGGTGCGCGACCGCAAGGTGTATTTGAAGACGGTGAACGACCTGCAGGCGGTGGATGTGATTCTGCGGCGCGTGGACGACAGTTTCTGCGATCCGCTGGAGTTGCGCGCCGATTCCATGTTGGGCGTGCCGGGACTGGTGGAGGCGGTGGCCGCGGGCAACGTGAAAGTGGTCAACGGATTGGGCAGCGGCACCATAGAAACCGCCGCCATCATGCCGTTCTTGCCGGGCTTGGCGCGGCATCTGCTCAGCGAAGATTTGAAGCTGCCCTCGGTGGCAACGTGGTGGTGCGGACAAGATTACGCGCTCGATTGGGTGTTGCATCACCTGGAAAGCGTGGTCATCAAGCCGGCCTTCCCTTCGCGCGCCATGGAACCGGTTTTTGGCACCAGCCTGGCGAAAGACGAAAAGCAAAAGCTCGCCAATGCGCTGCGCGCGCGACCCATGGAGTATGTGGCGCAGGAGGAGGTGGCTCTTTCCACCGCGCCCGTTTGGGACGCAGGCAGTCTGTTTCCACGCAGCGTGGTATTGCGCACGTACGTACTCAATACGTTGAATGGCTGGATCGCCATGCCAGGGGGCTTGGTGCGTGCCGCCGGTTCCGACGGGCGCGTCGTCTCCATGCAACGCGGCGGCCATAGCAAAGACGCCTGGGTTCTGTGGGACGCTCCAGTCGATACCTTCAGCATGTTGAAGCCGCGCAGCGAGCCGCTGGAATTGCGCCGCGGATCGTCCGATCTGCCCAGCCGCGCGGCCGACAATCTGTTCTGGTTGGGACGTTATGCCGAACGGTCGGAAAATATGGCGCGCCTGTTGCGCACTCTTATCACGCGTGTGCGGCGCGCCGGCGACGCCGAGTTGGGCTGTTTGTTTCGATTGCATAGTTGCCTTGATTCGCGCCACAGCAGATTGCCCAAGCGCCGTCCGGCCACCGCCAACGAACTGGAACAAGAACTCATTTCCTTCATGACCGACGCGGAGCGAGCCGATAGCTTGGCGGCCACTTTGGATGAAGTGCATCGCGTAGGCGGCAGCGTGCGCGAGAGACTCTCTGCCGATATGACGCGCTTGATCAGTCAGTTAAAGGACTGCGTGCAGGTGCAGGAGTACATGCTGTTTGTGGAATACTCCGCGGTGCTGACCGGATGCCTGGAACTGCTTTCCGCCTTTTCCGGCATGGAACGCGAAAATATCACGCGTGGACCCGGCTGGCTCTTTATGAGCCTAGGCCGGAGGTTGGAACGCGCCATGTATTCGCTGCGCCAGGTGCGCGAGATTACCAAGCCGCTGGATGAACGCGAGTGGCCGCTGCTCGAGCACATGCTGGAAGTAGCGGATAGTTCCATGACCTACCGCGCCCGTTATTTCACCACCCTGCAGCCAGTGGCGGTGCTCGATGTTTTGATGGCCGACGAAACCAATCCCCGCTCGCTCGATTTTCAATTGAACCATTTGGCCGATCTGTATCAGAAGCTGCCGCGGCATGTGGACGAAGATCTGCATGCCATGCAGCATGCCGTCTCTTTGTTGCGCAGTTTTGACCTGTCGCAAATTGATTACGCGCTGCCCGGTGCGGCCGAACAAAGAGGACATTCGGCCGAGCGCAAAAGACTCGACCGCGCACTCAGAGAGTTGGCCGGCTTACTTCCAAAGTGGTCGAACGATTTATCGAATTACTATTTCAGCCACGCGCGCGGGCTGCCCATCACCATAGGCGAATGACTTACCGAATCGTCCACCGAACGACGTATAAATACAAATACCCAGTCGCGCTCGGGAATCACGTGGCCTGCCTGACGCCGCGCACACTGGCTCACCACCGCTGTATGTGGAGCAAGCTGGAGGTAGATCCAACGCCGTCCACTCACTCGGAACGGTTGGATTACTACGGAAATCTGCTAAGTTTCTTTACCATTCAGGAACCACACAAGCAGCTTGTGGTGGAAGCTCACAGCCAGGTTTCGCTCGATCCGGAACGCCGTTCCTTGCCCGCCACTTCCCCGCCCTGGGAGGAAGTTGCTCGGGATCTCCCGGAAGATCGCAGCGCACCGGCCCTCGAAGCGTATCAATTTGTGTTCGAATCGCCGAGAATTCGCCCTTCCCCTGAATTTGCCACCTACGCCGAACGGTCATTCACCCGCAGGCGCTCTTTGGTGGAAGCGCTGCTTGATTTGACCGCGCGCATTCATCACGATTTTTTGTTTGATTCGAAAGCCACCAACGTGCGGACGCCCACCGAAGAAGTGTTTCGCAAACGTCGCGGCGTTTGTCAGGATTTTGCTCACTTACAAATTGCCTGCCTGCGATCTTTGAATCTGGCGGCGCGCTATGTGAGTGGCTACCTGCGCACCTATCCGCCTCCCGGCAGGCCGAGACTCATTGGAGCCGATGCCTCCCACGCATGGGTTTCGGTGTATTGCCCGGGGTGTGGCTGGATAGATGTGGATCCTACCAATAATCTGGTGGTGGGAGACGGACACGTGACTTTGGGTTGGGGACGCGATTATGGAGATGTGAGTCCCCTCCGCGGGTTGATTTTGGGAGGGCGGGATCATACGTTAAAGGTGTCAGTGGATGTGGAGCCGCTGGAAGAATAGCTTCAACACAGTTCCACAATTCCCCAGACGCAGTTTCTACGTGGAGCGGACCTGGTTTCACGTTGGCCAGACAAGGTTCGGCGCAACCAACTATCAGGAGTCGAGCGACCGACAGTTCGACAGCAGAACCGGCTTCTGTAGACCAATCTTCGACAGTTTCATCAGCGGGAACGCGCAGGATAAGGCCGATAAGGCCCTTTTCTTCAATCGCATACGGACAAACCGTCAGCCCCTGCAGGGGTGGCCTCCGGTTTGCATTTCATTCGTAGCAGTCACGGCATGCTCAACCCATCGGATAAACAGAACCGTCGCCGCTTCCTGCGCACTGCGGGTATGGCACTCACGGCGGCTGTTCCAATGGCGAGCGCCTACAAATCACGGATGACTCTTGCCGACGAGGGGCCCATGCCTGATCTGGGTGGCGCCATCGGTTGGCTCAACTCCGCTCCCTTGGACCCTAAGTCGCTTCGGGGAAAGATTGTGTTCGTCGATTTCTGGACCTACACCTGCATCAACTCGTTGCGCCCACTGCCTTACGTCAAGAGCTGGGCGGCGCGCTACAGGGACGCAGGCTTAGTAGTAATTGGAGTTCACACTCCCGAGTTCTCGTTCGAGAAAGAACGCGTGAACGTCGAAAACGCGCTGCGCGACCTGAAGGTGAGCTACCCCGTCCCGATCGATAGCAACTACCGGATTTGGCAGGCGTTCAACAACGAATACTGGCCGGCGCAGTACCTGATCGACGGAAAAGGACGAATTCGCTTTCACCACTTCGGCGAGGGCGAGTATGACAAGTTCGAGCTTGTCACGCAGCAACTGCTTAAGTAAAACGGGGCTCCCGACCTTGATGGAACCACCGTCAGAGTGACTGGCGAGGGAGTTGAGGCTGCTCCGGGCGGGAATCAGCTATCTCCCGAAACCTATGTCGGCTATCGTCGCGCCGAACGATTTTCAGCGCATCGAGACTCTCGAAAGATATACGACTCACCCACGAAGCTCGCTTTAAACAAATGGGGATTGAGCGGATCGTGGAACGTGGGTGCTGAGAGCGCGGTGCTTCAGGCAGCGCCCGGCAAGATTGTTTTTCGGTTTCACAGTCGCGACCTGCACATGGTGTTAGGCCCCCAAAAAGACGGCGCGCCAGTGAGCTTCAGAGTGAAGTTGGACGGCGGCGAGCCCAATGATGATTGTGGAGCCGATTCCGCTGCCGACGGCACCGGCACGGTTAAAGAGCCCCGGCTCTATCAGCTCATCCGGCAAAAAGGCGAGGTGGAGGACCGGACGTTTGAAATGGAATTCCTCGATCGCGGCGTTCAGGCTTTTGCCTTCACGTTTGGATAGGAAGTACGAAACACGAGGGTGGCGCCGAGGTCGCCACGACTGACGATTCAATACAGAGGAGAGAGACGATGTTGAGGTTACCGGATTCAGCAGAAACAGTGACGCAATCTAAGCCAAAGACTATGATTGTGACGGGCGCATCCCAGGGAATTGGCGCCAGCGTCACAAAGGCATTCATCGGCCGCGGTTACAACGTTGTCGCCAACGCACGGGATTTCACAAAATCAACGCTCGCGCCGACCGAAAAGCTCGCTTTCGTAGACGGCGATATCGGCAAGGCTTGCACCGCTGGGAAGATCGCCGACACAGCAATTCGCAATTTTGGCTCGATAGATGGCGTCGTCAATAACGCCGGCGTTTTCTTCACGAAACCATTTACGGAGTACACCACGCAAGATTTTGAGCGGCTCTCGGAAACGAATCTTGAAGGCTACATCTACATCACCCAACTCGCCGTAAAGCAGATGCTGGCGCAAAAGACAGGTGGCAGTGTCACCTGCATTACGTCAGCGATGGTGGAACATCCTATCGCAGGGGTAAACGCTTCCCTACCAATGATCACAAAAGGTGGCCTGGAGGCGGTCACGCGCAGCCTGGCAATGGAGTACGCAAGAGAAGGTATTCGCTTCAATGCAGTTGCGCCGGGAGTTGTGAATACGCCTATGCATGTCAACGATTCTGCGGAGTTTTTAAAAGGCCTGTCGCCGATGGGAATGATCTCGGATGTCGATGACATTGTCGACGCTGTCGTTTATCTGACCGAAGCTCGGCAGGTAACGGGAGAAGTGCTGCACGTGGACGCAGGCGCGCACAACGGCAGATGGTAAAGAACATGGTAAAAAGCACAGAAGAACACCTTGCGACGGCGGGCATCGAACTGCCGCCGGCGGTGACGCCTTTTGGCCCTTATGTTCCTGCACTTCAAACCGGCAATCTGTTGTTCCTAAGCGGAATGCTCCCCACAGTAGGCCACGAACCCAAGTTCGTTGGTCGGGTCGGAAAGGAGCTAACTGTGGAACAAGGCTGCGGCGCGGCCCGTGCCGCCGCCCTAAACGTGCTCGCCGTGGCGCGGCAGAGTCTTGGATCGTTCGACCGGGTCTCACGAGTTGTCAAGCTTGGAGTCTATATCGCGACCGCCGGGGATCGGCCGGACCTCGTAAAGATTGCTGATGCCGCCTCGGATCTTCTCAGGGATGTTTTCGGAGAAGACAAGCTATCGGTCCGCTTAGTGTTCGGATTGGAGAGCCTGCCGCTCGGTGTGCCAGTCGAGCTGGAAGTGATCTTTGAAGTTGGCTGAACCTTAGTTCCCGCTACATACACTTTGCCGGGAGCGATGCCTTCTAAAGCAAGTTGCAGGACAAATGGAATCGGCTGATCGGCGTGACGGAAGCTAAGCGTAATCCAGAATCTCGCCATAGTGCCATTGAGCAAATCCGGATCAGGCCACAGAAAACCGATTCAATCAATTGGAAATAGTTGAGATATTTTGGAGCCGGCAGAGGGATTTGAACCCCCGACCCTCTGAT
>CAVXRP010000016.1:0-63126 GCA_963764105.1 Bryobacterales bacterium | reverse complement strand
GATATCATGCCTCGGCACATGCAGCTGTACCGTGGCAAAGCGATTTATACTCCCAAGGATTGGGTCAATTTCAATGCCAGCACGAGAATTCAGGAAGAGCGCGATTTAGCCGCCGGCTTGGGAAACTTGCAGCATAACCGCAGCTTTTCCTTTGGCGCTGTATTCCCCATCTCACCCCGCTGGGGCGTAGACGTGAATTACACCTACGACAACTTTCTCACCAATCTGAATATCTGCTTTAACGAGACGCCGACGCCCTCGTTTGGCTCGACTACTCCGCTGTGCCCGGTCGGCTACTTGACAGCACTTTCGTACTATCGAGACGTTGATCACTTCGGCGCGGCCAATTTGATGTTTAAGCCAATGGCCCGCGCCACCTTCTCGGCGGGCTACGCGATTACCAGCACCAATGGCGCCAATCTTTTGCTCAACCCACTGGCGCCGCTCGGCCCTGTCGCCATAAACTATCACCTCCCCACGGCTGCGATCGCCCTCGAACTCGCCAGGCATGTCACCTTAAAAGGCGGCTGGAACCTTTTTGATTACGATGAAAAGTCGCCGCCAGGACCAGTCGCCCCCCGCAATTTTGAAGCAAACGTTCTGTCTCTATCCCTGCGTTATTCCATGTAACCCCCCGGGGTGCCGTGCGCCATTAAACCCATTCACTGGGGCATGCCGCGTGCCGCCGCATTACTTCCAATGCGGTTAGCCGCCCTAACCTCCTGCTTTCACGGCTCTACGTCGTTTGGCGATGCGATTGCCCTTCTTTTCACTAGACAGCCTTGTGGAGGGGCACAGCTATGAAAACCCGGACGATGAAGAATTTAACTTCAGCCATGCACGCCGAAGCCGCCGCTTATGCAAAATTCCTGCGCTTTGCCGCAGCCGCCCGTCTTCACGATGATGACTGTATCGCTGCGTTGTTTGAGGAAGCGGCAGACGTGGATCGCTGCCAGCATTTTGCCCGAGAAGCCGAACTCGCGCATTTGACTGGCACCGAGGATGAAAATCTGCGCGCGGCGGTTGAAGGCGTCATCGGCCAGATTGCCATGTATGACGGATTTATACGCCAAGCTACAGCGGACCGCGATCTTGCGGCGGTGCGAACTCTTGAAAAAGTTCGCAATGGGAAGCTCACGCAGCTAGTGGCATTCCGCGCGGCCCGGCAGCGCGCTGCGCTGGATAACGAAAGCGCATGCGCGTTCAGGCCGGTGTCGTCGTCTCAACTCATGGACCAGCGTAACGATGCACCAAACGCTCATCTGCCCTCACAGACCGAACAACCGGATCGCGTTCTCGCGTAATATCAGCGGGCGCACCTCGTCACGAATCGCTATCTTCTCGAAATCGGCCATCCAGCGATCGGGCGTCAACAATGGATAATCGGAACCGAAAAGCACCTTGTGCTTCAGCAGCGTATTCGCGTATTGAATCAGCGTAGCCGAAAAGTACTTGGGAGACCAGCCCGATAAGTCGATATACACACTGGGCTTGTGCAGGCAAACCGAAATGGCTTCGTCCTGCCACGGGAAAGACGGATGCGCCATGATGATCGGCAATTCCGGAAAATCCACCGCCACATCGTCAATATGCATGGGGTTTCCATATTTCAAGCGAATTCCTCCGCCGCCTGGCATGCCGGTACCGATGCCGCTATGCCCGGTATGAAACAACACCGGCAGCTTCGCTTCCGCGAAAACCTCGTACAGCGGATACGCCATGGGATCGTTGGCAAAGAACTGCTGCAGTTGCGGATGTAATTTCAAACCATGCACCAAGCCCGCCGAAACTAAACGGCGCGCTTCCTTAACAGCCGCCGGGCCACGCGTGGGATCGATACTGGCGAACGCCATAGCAATATCGGGATTATCGGCCGCAAATTTCACGACATCGTCGTTTGATACCCTCGTCACGCCCGATAACCGTTCGTCCACCGTGAACACCACACACCCCATGTTGCGCGAGCGATAATACTCCGCTTGCGATTTTGCGTCGCGCGCGGCCCCGCTATCACCAAAATATTTCTTGGCCGCGGTTTGCGCCTCGCTGCTGGATACGGCCGGCTCCAAGTGAACGTGAACATCGATGGCGGTCAGTTTACTGGCGTCCAAACTTTTTTTCATGGTAATGATTGAGCTATCGTACATCAGCGGGCAAATCGCTTTCTGTAAAACGCTTCACCTCGATCAACGGCAGTTTCATTCGTACTGCAACTGCCGCCGCATAGCCGTCGTGGCCGATAGAAACGCTCCGCACCGTCCACTCGTTCACATCGTCAATCTCTTTCACCGAACAAGCCAGCAGCCTTGCTTCATCCGGATAAAAAGCCACCTCCAGGCATTCAGGAGCAATCGAGAGCCCGCTGCCAAGCGCTTTCAAAACCGCCTCTTTCAACGTCCATATCTGAAAGAACGTTGGCATACGTTCGCTCTCAGCCAAAGCCGCAAAGCGCTCATATTCCCGCGGCGAAAGCACCCGGCTCGCCAATTCGCCGACCACCCGGTCGCCGCTCACACGCTCCACATCCACTCCAACCTCTGTGTCTCTGGTAAACGCCAGCAGAGCATAATCGCCGGAGTGCGCCACATTGAACTTGATTTCTCCCTCGGTCGCCGGCTTGCCATATTCGTTGGCAGTGAACACAATGGCCGTACCTGGAAGTCGCAAATAACGGCCTAACAGCGTTCTCAATACGCCGCGCGTCACGGCGAAACGCGCTTGGTCCGCCGGCATGCGAAACCGCATGGCCCGTTCCCACTCGCTGGCACTCAAAACCGGTCGCCAGCGTTCCATCGCTTGCCCCGCCACGCGCAGAATCCAAAGCTGAATACTATCCTGGCTTATAGGCATCAAAAGCCGTATTCTGTCACGTCCACCTTCTCTATGTCTCTCTTATTGGCATATCTCAAACCTCACATGCGCCTGGTGCTCTTGGCGCTCCTCCTGGCCGCCATCAACCAGATTTTTTCCCTCCTGGACCCATATATCTTCCGCCTGATCATCGATGGCTACGCCACTAAGTTCCATCAATATTCCATGAGCCAGTTCGTTCTAGGCGTAAGCCGCTTACTCGGCTTGGCGGTAGGCGTCGCCTTCGTTTCCCGCGTAGCCAAGAACTTTCAAGATTATTACGTGAACGTGGTCACGCAACAAACCGGCGCCGAACTCTATGCGGCCGGCGTCGAACGGTCCCTTTCCCTGCCCTACGCTCTGTTCGAAGATCAACGCAGCGGCGAAACGCTCGGCAAATTGCAAAAGGTCCGCAACGACGTTGAGCGTTTCATCGCCGCGTTCGTAAACATCCTATTTACTGCCGCGGTCGGTGTGGTCTTCGTAACCATCTACGCGCTGCATGTGAGTTGGATCATCGCGCCCGCCTTTCTGTTGACCGTTCCCATTCTCGGTTTCCTCAGCTCCACTCTCAGCCGCAAGATCAAGCCCGTCCAGAAAACCATTGTTGCCGAAACCGCCGCTCTCGCCGGCTCCACAACCGAATCCCTGCGCAATATCGAACTCGTCAAAACGCTCGGCCTGGCGAATCAAGAGATCAACCGGCTGAACACTACTACCGGCAAGATCTTGAAATTGGAATTGAAAAAAGTCCGTTATATCCGCAGCTTGAGCTTTCTGCAGGGTACCTGCGTCAACTTGTTGCGCACCAGCATACTCTTCTTGATGCTCTATCTCATCTACAGCCAGCGCATCACCGTCGGCCAATTCTTTTCTTTGTTCATCTATTCGTTCTTTATTTTTGGTCCGCTGCAGGAAATGGGCAACATCATTAACATCTACCGCGAAACAGAAGCTTCGCTGAATACGTTGCAAGACATTTTGAGCGTTCCACCCGAAGCGAAGCCGTTGAATCCGCCTCCCTTGGGCCACTTGCAGTCGCTCGAATTTGATTCCGTCAGCTTCCAGCACAATTCGGCTCAGCGTCCCGCGGTTTGTGGCGTGAGCTTCGACCTGTCGAGCGGCGACACTATCGCATTCGTCGGTCCGTCCGGCGCGGGAAAGACCACGCTTGTAAAGTTGCTTGTCGGTTTGTATCCGCCACGGGAAGGATCGGTGCGCTACAACGGCATCGACGCGTCACAAATTGATCCCGACGAATTGCGCGCCCAAATCGGCTTCGTCACCCAGGATACCCAGCTCTTTTCCGGCACCATTCGTGAGAATCTCCTGTTCGTGCGGCCGGGCGCGACCGACGCGGAATGCCTCGACGTATTGCGCCGCTCCGCCGCCGATTCTTTACTGGCGCGCGCCGACAAAGGCTTGGATACCTTGATTGGCGAAGGTGGCGTCAAAGTGTCGGGCGGCGAAAAGCAGCGTCTGTCCATTGCCCGCGCCCTGCTACGCAAGCCGCGCTTGTTGGTCTTCGACGAAGCAACCTCTTCGCTCGATTCCATTACCGAGGAAGAAATCACCCGCACCATTCGCGACGTGGGCGAACGCTCTGACGTCATGACAATCCTGATTGCTCACCGCCTATCGACGGTGATGCATGCTGGCCGCATTTATGTCCTCGAGCGTGGCCGCATCGTCGAGTCCGGCAGCCACGCTGAATTGGTCGCCCAGATGGGTCTTTATTACGCCCTATGGCGGCAACAAATCGGCGAAGGGTCGCCTGAGGTGGTTTTTGTCCGCTGACGCGTCCTTGCAAACAAAGGCTTTCAAGTCCAAAGAAACCTGGGCTGCCTGGCTGGAGAAGAACCATCGCAAGCATCCCGGCTTGTGGCTGAGGCTGGCGAAAAAGGGCTCGCCGTTGCAATCGCTTTCTTACGCCGAAGCGCTCGAAGTGGCGCTATGCTTCGGCTGGATCGATGCGCAAAAAAGACCCGAAAGCGAACAGGCCTGGCTGCAAAGATTTACTCCACGATCAAGCAGAAGCATCTGGTCGAAAATCAATCGCGAAAAAGCACTTCTACTGCTGGCGAATGGACAAATGAAAGCTGCGGGAATAGAAGCGATCGAGATCGCCAAGCGAAATGGCCGCTGGGACGACGCTTATGATTCGCCGAGCGGCGCGACCGTTCCAGCCGATTTCGCAGCCGCCCTCGACGCGAATCCGCGCGCCAAAGCGTTCTTCGAGAAGTTGGATCGTGCTAATCGTTACGCCTTCCTTTGGCGAATTCAAACGGTCAAAAGAGCGGAAACGCGCGCTCGAAAAATCGAAACCTTTATCGCCATGCTCGAAGAGGCGAAAAAAATTCACTAGAATCGACTAGCAGTGATGATGCGCGCGGTGCGTTTCCAGTTCGCTCTTGATGCTCGTGCAATCCTGGCGAAGCTTCTCAACCTCAAGTTGTATGGACTGGCTGCGCAGCAAATCTCCGTTTTCTACGCTATTTCTCAGATCGGATTTCGCTCTGCCGAGAATTTCGACGGCGTCAGCGAGTTGATCGAGCAGGTGAGTGCGGGTTTTGCAAACCGCACACATGGAAATGGATTGGTCGGTATAAGTTTTATATTGCGTCATTAGTAATGCCATGAAGCGCTCGCTTCAGAGGCGATTCCATGACAGAGGCGGTTACCCGGATTGGTCCGGGGCATTTCGGGCTAAAGCTATTAGGTGAGGAGGGCGGTTCCGCCTGCCGGTGCCGTGTAACCGAACGGCACTCAGCGCCGCGGAAACGATCTCAGAAAGTGAAACGACCACCGATTACCGGAGCAAAGTTGCTGTCGTACTTATAGGGGACGCCCGGGCCATGAGGAATGGCGATGGCCAGACCACCGCTCACGTAGGAATACGCGATGCCCGCAAAACCGTCGATACGTTTAGTGAAGTGATGATCGGTGTAGAGCGACCATTCATTGAGGGTGCCCGCGCAGGAGGCGCGAAAACCGGCTTCGGGCGAGCAGGTCGGCGGAAGACGGAAGTCGTTCTGCAGCTGATGATACCAAGCCAAAGTAATGTCGGTTTTGCCGTCAAGAGCGTATTTCACGCCCGTCCACCAGATCTGCACGACCTTGGGAGAATCAAGATTGTTGTCTTCGACGCCGCTCAGGTTATAACCGCCCTGATCCAAAGCGCCAACGCCCAACGGGTGCGACGGGTTCGTCTGCCGGATCCATTCGTAGCCGCCAAAAAACTTAAATGGGTCCCACGTGTACTTGGCAGCGACCATGATAGCTTTGTTGTCGGTGACGATGCCATAGAGGGTGTTGTTCGTGCCAATCAGATTGGCGCCGGTGATGGGGTTTGTATTAATGCTGTTGGTGGTGGACTCATAGGGCTGCGTCGGACTTTGAGGCCCCAGCAAGGGGTTCAATACGCTGATGGCCTGGTTGTAGCGTTGGTAGACGACGTCGGCGGAGAACTTGCGGTAGTCTCCACCACCGTCGAATCCATAAGCGTTGTTATGCGGCGATTCCGGCGTACAGGTGGCGGCTGTCCAGGTTGAAGAAGCCGAGTAGCAGCCGCCAGAACCATCGGCGAATTTATACATAGCGCCGAAATGAACCGGGCCATAGCCGAGGCGATATTTCAGGGCATCGTCCCAACGGCTGTCCTCGGTATCGCCGCCACCGGCCATCGTGCCGTTATAGCCGATGTACGAAAACGAATAACTGCCGCCGGCCGGATCGTAAAGGAGCATTGCATCGGTGCCGAGAGAGCGCTGACGACCGAAGGTCAGCGTACCGAGATCGGACGAGATACCGAGATAGTATTCGTCATTGAAGGGTTGGCCTGCACGCGCGCCGTCGATGGCTATCGAATAGCTGCTCCTGGGGAGGCCGTTGTTGTTAAAGTCGGTAGCAGACGCATTCGCCAGTTGGCCGGACTGCGGATTGATGCCAGTCGATGCGTTGAACACAACATACCAGCCATGCAGAAACTCTTCCTTGCCGCGGATTCCGAAGCCCGTCTGCTGCAGGTTGTTCGGTGCGATGAGGAATCGATGTTGATAGCCGTTCCGGTTCACCAGCGATTCGCCTTCATAGTTAGTGGCGTTTTCCGGCAAACCGTGGCTGACCCAACCAACGCCGACGTCATAGGCACCGTATAGCGTGATGCCGTGCCAGGTTAGCGCGCAATCCGTGGTGGCGAACTCGCGGCCGCTCGCGCAGGCGTCTGGGGTACTCGGCTTCATTTGAATATTGGCCGTGACGTCCTGGCCAACCGCCACGCTGATTCCCGAGCGCGTTTCATCGAACCCTTGTTTTGCCGCCCGGATGTCGACGCGCCCCGGAGGCAGGCCGGACGCCTGATAGTGCCCCGCGCCATCAGTTGCGATGGTGCGCGTCGCACCTGTGTCGACGCTCCTGATTGTCACCGCGACATGTGGAAGAACTGCGCCGGTTTGGTCCGTCACCACGCCTGAAAGGCTCGCTCCTGTTTGGGACCACGCCGGGAATGCCCCCAGCGCAAGCGCTAAAAGCAACAAGCAGCTTTGGGCCGGCGGCAGTGAGGCGGCCGTTGGAACGGAGCCAGCGCGCGTCGAATTTTTACATCGCCTCCCGTGCCGGCAAAAGATCTGCGAGTGAGCAAAGGGTTTCACGATGGATCACCATTCATGAGAATCCGTCTCGACAAAGATGATGCATGGGCTCCCAACGGAGCGTGCGTGAGATTCATGATGTTGTCTTTTTAAAAGGCAAGTGTCGTTTAAAAGATACTACCGCATTCGGGGATAATCCGCCAAACGTCGACTCAAATTCCGGTTCACCCAGGCGGCTTCTCACTTCGTCAACCGTTTGACCGATCGAAAACAGTTCCAGGCCACAAGCGATTCGAGCAGGCGGCGGGGAAGAGGGCCTGGGCGCGCAGCACGGGGGAGTTTTTCGCGGGAATAATGGGTTGGAAAGAGGCGATTCGGTCCCGCCTATAAAAAATAGAGGCGGCGCGCGGGAAGTGATCGGTTTTTTGGGGACGTGCGGGGGCAGTTTTTCCCGTTCGGATGAGTAGCCGGCATTGGGGCGAGGCGAAGGCGATTTGAGTATGGAGGTAGTCACAAAAAATGGTTGCGTCCCTAAGGGCACGCGAGTTCCTTTCCAGGACAACAGTAGAGCGGGGCCGAATGTGCGATTCGAAAAATGACGTGTAAGGGATTGAGAAATAGGGAGATAAAAAATGCCGCTCGGTTGTTGTTTTTTGTGAACGCCTTTTTAGAAGGTTGGATCGAGGACTTGTAGAAGCTCAAATATTACGGATTGAGCGCGGTTTCTGTTGGATGGTAAGAAGCTGCGAGTCCTCTAATATACAAAAATCTACAATAATTATGTTGAACGGGTTGCTTCGCGAATTTCGGGCTGGCACTGCGCGTGTGGCAGTATACGCCTCTGCTGAGAGCGCGGGAGCGGCGGCAGCGGGGAAGGCAGCGCGCATCATCAAAAATGCAATCACCCAAAATGGCCGGTCTCGGGTGATTGGGGCGACCGGCAACTCTCAAATCCCCCTCGTGGCAACACTCGTTCGCGAAGAAATTGCTTGGCCGGCCGTTGAACTCTTCCATATGGATGAATACGCCGGAATGAAGGCCGATCACCCAGCGAGCTTCCGCTACTGGATTAAGACGCGGCTGGCGGAAAAGGTGAATCCGCGCGTGACGAACTACTTGAATGGCGATGCGGCCGACTTACAGGCCGAGATCGCACGCTATACTCAGCTCCTAAAGCAAGCGCCGATCGATGTGGCTTTTGTTGGTTTCGGCGAAAATGGGCATATTGCTTTCAACGATCCGCCCACCGCCGACTTTAATGATCCGGTAATGGTCAAGATCGTTACGTTGGATGAAGCGTGCCGCAGGCAGCAAGCCGGCGAAGGGCATTTTAGAGATTTAACGGGCGTCCCCAAGGAGGCGGTGACAATCACATGTAGCGGCTTGTTTCGCGCCGACGCCTGGGTTTGTTGCGTACCAGAAAGCCGCAAAGCGCAGGCGGTACGAGACGCTCTGGAGGGTGCGATCGCGGAGACTTGCCCGGCATCGCTGGTGCAACGGCATCCGAACGCCTACGTTTACCTGGACACCGATTCGGCGGCGCGCTTGTCCGCGTAGCGTTGACCGATCGTTCGGATGGTTTGAAGCAAGCGGAGGCGCGCGCTCGGCTCATCGTGAAATCCGCTCGATACAATTCTCTTGAAATGCCACCCCTGATCGCTACCTTCGGCGAAGTCATGCTGCGCTTAACCCCTCCGGGCTTTGAGCGCCTCTTGCAATCTCCGCAATTTCAGGCCACCTTCGGCGGCGGCGAGGCCAATGTTGCCGTTTCCCTGGCACAACTGGGGGCGGCGAGCCGTTTCATCACGGTCCTGCCCGATGCGAACGCGATTGCCGATGCCTTCCTTGGCGAACTGCGGCGTTTTGGCGTGGATACCGGCCAGGTTGTGCGCGGCAAAGGTCGCATGGGTGTGTATTTTGTGGAAGCGGGGGCGAACCAGCGGCCCGCCAAAGTGCTTTACGACCGGGACCATAGCGCTATCTCCTTGACCAAACCCGGCAGTATCCACTGGCACAAGGCTCTACACGGCGCAACCTGGTTTCACATCACCGGCATTACGCCTGCCATCAGTGCCGCAGCCGCCGAACTTGCACTCGAAAGCCTGCACGCCGCCCGTTCTCAGAAAATGACCATCTCCTGCGATCTGAACTATCGCAAGAACCTCTGGAAATGGGGCAAGCCTGCGAACGAGGTCATGCCCGAATTGGTGAAGCTGGTCGACATCTGCATCGCCAACGAAGAGGATTGCCAAAAGTGCATCAACGTGCATGTCGATATCGACGTTGAATCAGGCAGTCTCGAGCGCCAGAAATATCAGGAGCTATGCGAACGGGTGCTCGCGACCTATCCCAATTTGAAGATGCTGGCGGTCACGCTGCGCGAATCAAAGAGCGCTTCATATAACGGTTGGTCGGCATGCCTGCATGATGGCAAGGCATTTCTGCTGAGCAAGCGCTATGAGATTACCCACATCGTGGACCGGGTGGGTGGCGGCGACAGTTTTGCAGCCGGTTTGATTTATGGGCTGACTTGCGGATCGGGCAGCCCGCAAGAAGCGCTGGAATTCGCCGTAGCGGCGTCCTGCCTGAAGCACTCTATTCCCGGGGATTTTAACCGGTTTACGTTAGAAGAAGTGCAGGCGCTGCTAGCCGGCGGCGGATCGGGAAGAGTACAGCGTTAAACGTATGTGCCATCAGCGCAAAGGGCGCACGGATGTACGCCACCAAGTGAAGGGAAACGCTCCCACATCCTTTCGGCCGACACTAGACACGGCGGCCGTGCTGCGCGGTCTCTGGCAAGAACCGCTATAATCCAAGCTAGGCTCACCCGATATGCAGTCCCGCTTTTCGAAAGTTTCGCTCGTGTTCTTTGGTATGGCATTGTTCCTGGCGCAGCAACCGGGAAGTGCGTGGCAATCCGCGCCCGCCCACCCACTGCCCGCCTCCAGCGCACCCGCTTCCGACAAAGACAAGAGCGAGGCCAACCTGACGATCGCGCCCCCGAAACCCCCGGCCGCCCCAGCTAACGACGACACCATTAAAGTTTCTGTCAACGAAGTCGTTGTGCCCGTGACGGTCACTGACGACAAAGGCCGCTTTGTTTCCGACCTGGATAAGAAAGATTTCCAGATCTACGAAGAAAATAAACCGCAGCAGATGACATTCTTCACACGCGAGCGCAATCAGCCGGTGGTGATCGGATTTCTGCTCGACATGAGCACCGCCAGCCGAATTCATTGGAAGAATTTCCAGAACGCCACCGAAGAGCTCATCCAAAACTTGCTGACCGGCGACCCCAAGTATTCCGGCTATCTCATCGACTACGCGCAGGACGCCGAAGTGGCGGTGGACACCTCGTCCGATCCTGAGCCGATGGTGGAAAAAGTGCGAAAGTTGAAGCCGGGTGGTGGGTCCGCCATGTACGACGCGATTTGGTTGGCCTGCACCAGCCGTCGGCCCGTGAAGGGCGAGCCAGTTTCGCCGCGGCGCGTTTTAGTCATTGTCGGCGATGGCCATGATAATGCCAGCAAGCATTCCCTTGCCCAAGTCATCGAATTGGCGACCCGCGACCAGGTGACCATTTATTGCATCAGCACCCAGGCCTTCGGCTTTACTAATGAAGGCGACGAGAACCTGGTGAAGTTGGCAACGGAAACCGGCGGCCGCGTTGTCTATCCGCTCGATGAAATCTACCGTGACACCGACGGTTATCTCTCTAAACCCTCCGATGATGGGAACTACGCGTTAACCGTGGGGACGGGTGCCTATATGAACGTGATAGACGGCAAGATGTACAAAGCCGTGGCCGACATTGCCGGCGAGGTCACCACCCAGTACATTATTCGCTACGTGTCCGACAATCCCAGGGATAAGGCGTACCGCAACGTAAAGGTAGTGGTCAACCTCGGAAATGTCAGGGTGCGGGCTCGCAAAGGCTATTACGCCTCGACTCCGGGCTCTTAATTTAAATTTCCTGAGCGATAAGCTGATTAGGAAGGCTTTCCTCACCTATGCCGGCGCGCGTTCTCAGCTTTCGTGATTTGGCGCCCAAACCAGGTGCGTATTCGCTGATCGTGTCGGCGCTCCCTGGACGAGGCGAGCAGACTCTAGGAGTTTTGTTGCTTGACGCGCAGAGCAACACGCTGCATGTACGCTTGCGGCGGGATTGGGAGCGCTTGGCGAGCGAAGAAGACGCCGAGGTATTGGCCGAACTTGAAGACGATTTGCTGATGCAGGCGCAGGACCAAGGCGGCAGATTCGTCATGGACATGCTGGAGCAGGAAGCGTCGCAATCGTTGCGCGTCACAGATCGCGAGGCCGTCACCGTGCGCGATTTCGGCCGGACCCTGAACGACCTTTATCGCCAGCATGTGCCGGCTGAGGTCATGCAATTCCGCACCCACTTACCGCGCTACTCATTGGCGGTCGCGGCTGGGCCGTTCTTGACCAATCCTGAAGACCTGCGGGCAGAAGAGTGGGTGGAAACTCCGCCGGATTTGAAACTGGACGATCATATGTTCATCGCGCGCATTCAAGGCCAATCGATGGAGCCGCGGATTCCGGATGGCAGCCTGTGCGTATTTCGGAAAAACGTAGTTGGTTCACGCAACGGAAGGCTGGTGCTGGTGCGCAATTCGGAACTCGCCGATGATCACCAATATACTGTCAAGCGTTACCTTTCGGAAAAGAAATTCAGCGAAGAAGGGTTTGAGCAGACCCGCATCCGCCTGGAGAGCCTGAATCCGGCATATCCTTCCTGGGATTTGGATGAAGATTCCGAAAAATACGAAGTAGTGGCGGAGTTTGTGCGAGTTTTGGAGTAAAGTTGTGTTGGGGTAGAGTAAGGAAGTTATCTATGCAACTTCAACCAGAGCAGGCTTTAGTGGTTCTTGAGATGATGCTACCTACCTTGGAGCGCGAGCAGCAGACCACCGTTAAAGTCATGATCGCGGTCCCGCCCGACAAGGCGGACTATAAACCGGACCCGAATTCCATGAGTGCCTTCGAACTGAGCTGGCACATCGCGGCATCGGAAGATCGTTTTCTAAGTGGCATTGCCGCCGGCGCGTTCGATTTCACCGTAAAAGAGCGCGTCAAGACCATGCCCGAAGTGCTCGCTTGGTACCAAGACACCTTCGCTAAAAACCTGGCGGCGATCAAAGGCATGAGTGGCGAGCAACTCGCGAAAGTGATCGATTTCCGCGGCGTGTTTCAAATGCCCGCCATTTCCTATCTGACCTTCTCCAGCAACCACAGCATCCATCACCGCGGACAATTGTCGGTTTACCTGCGTCCTATGGGTGCCAAGGTACCGGCTATCTATGGCGAGAGCTTCGATTCGAAGGCGGCGCGCATGGCCGCGCAAGGCTAGCCCCGGTCCCTGATTTGATACGCAGGGTCTCGCTACTTCTTCCGCTCTTATTGCTGCCGGCGCAAGCGCAGGCTCCTGCCAATCGCGTTTACCGCAATGGCGTCCTCTTCACCGCCGATGCCCGCCATCGCGCCGCCGAGGCGCTGGCAATTCGCGACGGACGAATTGTTTACGTAGGCGATAACCAAGGCGTGCAGCCGTTTATCGGACCGGCCACCGCGAACATCGATCTCCGAGGCGGCTTTCTGATGCCAGGCCTGGTTGACGGCCACATGCATCCCCTCGAGGCCGGCATGCAGCTTTTGAAGTGCAGTCTCAATTACGAATCGCTCAGCGTTCCCGAACTGCAACAACGCGTGCAGGCTTGCCTTGACCATGCGCCTGGATCTACGCCCAAGAATTCAGACGCCTGGCTCGAAGTGGTGAGCTGGTTTCAAGAGAGCATGCGCCCCGCCGGTGTCAAAACGAGCCGTGCCACACTCGATGCGCTGAACACCACGCGGCCTATCATCTTACGCTCTTCCTTCGGCCATACGGTGCTGGCCAATACGCGTGCACTCGCGCTCGCCAAGATCACCGCCACCACGCCCGATCCAGCCGGTGGTAAGATCTGGCGTGACGCGTCCGGCAATCCTACGGGATTGCTCGAAGATACCGCCTTTGCGGTGTTTTCCACGCTGCTGCCGAAACCGACGCCTGAGGAGCTTGTAGCCGGCGCACAAGCCGCGCTCACCGCCATGAACCGTCAAGGCGTCACCAGTTTCCTCGACGCCTGGGCCCCGGAAGCGGATATGGCCGCTTTTCAGGCTGTGCGAAAGTCCGGCAAGCTAACGGCTCGCGCGCATTTTGCGCCGCCCATTGAACCTTCGGAAGCAAACGACCCAGCGCCGGCCTTAGCGCGTGTGCTCGCGCTTGCTCACAAGTACGATGAGGGTGTCCTCGAACGCGATCCGGGCATTACGGTCCGCAATGCCAAGTTGTTTCTCGATGGCGTCATTGCCGCGCCCGCCCTGACCGGCGCCATGCGTCAACCTTACTTCGCCAACTCCAGCACGGCCGCCAAACCCGATTGGGCGCCCGGTCCCAGCAGCGGACCCGCCGTCTATTTTCCCGCCGACCCGCTCGCCACCATCCTGGTCGGCCTCGCCCGCGCCGGCATCGATCCACATCTGCACGCCGATGGTGACGGCGCAGTGCATGCCGCGCTCAATGGCATCGCCGCACTACGGAAGGCGTACCCGACGGCTGATATCCGTCCGGCCATCGCGCACGACGAAATTGTCGATCCCAGCGATTTTCCGCTCTTCCGCCAGTTAGGCGCCATCCCTGTACTCTCGATGCAATGGGAGAAGCCCGCTGGCGACACGCTGGGTCTCAAAAACTATTTCGGCCCAGCGCGCATGAAGATTCTCGAACCGGCCGGACTTCTCGCCGCCGCCGGTGCCCGCATCGCCTTCGGCAGCGACTGGCCGGTCGATCCGTTAGACGAATGGTTCGCCCTCAAAGTGGGCGTGACTCGTACCAACTCAACGGCTGCAGCCGCCGAGTTCCGGGGAAGGCTGGGGGACGATCCCGGTTTGTCGCGCGAAGCTGTGCTGCGCGCCGCCACCATCAACGCCGCCTACGAATTGCACGAAGACGATGTGACCGGCTCGCTGGAAGTCGGCAAGTTTGCCGATCTCATAGTGCTTGACCGCAATCCGCTCAAGGTGCCGGCGGAAGAAATCGCCAAGGTTCAGGTACTTGAAACGGTGGTCGGCGGCAAAGTCGTCTATATTCACTAGCGTTTCTTCTTCTTGCCCCACTGTCCCGCCGGACCCGCCAGCGCAAACTGCAGCTTTCGCTCCACCGCGTCAGCCCGGTCCAGCCGCACGTGCACACTGTCCCCAATCGAATACGCCTTGCGGTTCCGTTCGCCGATAATCTTGCGCCCGTTCTCGTGATAACGGTAGCGGTCGCCGGGCAGCGTTTCAATCGGCACCAATCCCTCCACAAACAAATCAGCCAGTTCCACGAAGAATCCATATTTTGTGGTACTGATGATCAGCGCGTCAAACTCATCGCCCACCCGGTCTTGCATAAACTTGACCTTCTTCCACTCAACCAACTCCCGCTCCGCTTCAGCCGCGCGCCGTTCCGTAAACGAAGTGTCTTCTCCTAACTGCCGCAGTAAGTGGTCTTCTAACAGAGGCAGCTTGCTATCCAAATAGTGCCCCAGAACGCGGTGTACCACCAGATCGGGGTAACGCCGAATCGGTGACGTGAAGTGCGTGTAAGCCTGCGCCGCCAGTGCGAAATGGCCTTCGTTACGGTTGGAATAACGCGCTTGCTTTAATGACCGTAACATCAAGTAACTCAAAATGCGCTCTTCCGGTTTACCGGCAATTTTGGCAATCAGCCGCTGATAATTGCGCGAGGAGATAGCGAAATCCTCCCGCGCCATCACAATGTCCTTGCGTACCTTGCGCCCATCCCGCCGTTTATCCGTCAGCGGAAAGCGCTTCACGGGAATCGCGCCAATGCCGAGCGAATAGCCGAAATGGGCGGCGATTTCTTCGAACTCCATCACGCGTTTCGCGTCGGGCATTTCATGAATCCGATAGAGACTCGGAATCAGGGCCGCTTCCAGATGGCTGGCAACTGCTTCATTCGCCGCCAACATGAACTCTTCAATCAATCGATGTGCGATATTGCGTTCGGCCCGCGACACCCCAGTCATCTGTCCCGCCGTATCCAGCTCGATATTCGATTCCGGCATGTCGAAATCGATAGAGCCGCGCTTAACGCGCCGGCGATTGAGCAACAGCGCGAGTTCCCTCATCAGCTCGAAGCGGTCCGCCAGCTTCGAATAACGCTCGCGCATCCCCGCATCGCCCTCCAGCACCCGGAATACGTTGGTATACGTCATGCGCTCGGCGCTGCGGATCACCCCGCGCGTAAACTCCTGAGCCACGGTCTCGCCGCGATGATCGATTTCGAGGAGTGCCGAAAGAACCAGCCGGTCCTCCTCCGGCCGTAGCGAGCAGATATCCGTCGATAGCTCCAACGGCAGCATCGGCACGGCGCGGTCGGGAAAGTAGACGCTGGTGCCACGCAGTAGTGCCTCCTCATCGATAGCCGAGCCTGGTGTGACGTAATGGCTGACGTCGGCAATATGCACTTGCAACGTGTAGTTGCCATTGGGAAGGCGTTCGACCCAGACGGCATCGTCAAAATCGCGCGCCGTTTCTCCGTCGATGGTCACGATGTCGAACGAGCGGAAATCGCGTCGGCGCGCGTATTCGCCGGGCGCGATTTCATGCGTAATGGCACGCGCCTCCGTTAGGGTTGCCGGAGGGAAATGGTGTGGCAGATGATGTTTGCGGATCATCACTTCGACATCCACCCCGAAATCGTCCGGCAAACCTAATATTTCGGTAACACGCCCCACACCTTGATCGCCGTCCGCCGGAAATTCCAGAATTTCCACGTTGACGATCATGCCGTCCATTTCTTCAACCGATTTGACTTCGCGCGGTGCGGGGCCAACACGATCCACCACGTCTTGCTGGGAAGGAATCTCCATGCCTTCGGGAATTTCAATCCATTGCTGCACGCGCTCATCGGACGGAATCACATAGTTGCCGCGCCTCTTGATTCTGAACTCGCCGACGACGGTGATATGCGCGCGCCGCAGAATGCGGACGACTTCGCCCTCCGCCCTGCCCTCGCCGCCTAGTCGCGTGATATGCACCAGCGCCCGATCGCCATGCATGCCTTTGGCGGCTTCTTTCGGCGGCAGGAAGATATCACCCTCAATGCCGGCGGCGGCCTGATCGGGAATTAGAAAGCCGAAACCGTCGCGGTGAATCGAAAGCCGGCCAGCCAGATATTCGGCATTCGCGCCCACCGCTATAAAATGACCCGAGCGCAGTTCCACCAGTTGTCCCTTGTCGCACAGTCGGTCTAGCGCCGCTTCTAACTGGTCGCGGTTCTCGCCTTGCAGCCGCAGTTCCTTCACCAGCTGTTTGTAGGAAGCGCGCGCATGCGGCAGTTGGCGAACGTGATCGAGCAGGCTCGCGTCATTGAAAGCTTGCGGGGCTGAGGATGTGTGCTTAGGCATTCTTTTTATGCTGTGTTCTATATTGTCGAGCATGGAGCTAAAGGCAATTCGACTATCGATTCCCGAGAACGGCAACATTATCGTCGGCCAGAGTCATTTCATCAAGACCGTGGAAGACATCTACGAAGCGATGGTCAACACCTCGCCGCATTTGCAGTTTGCTGTTGCGTTCAATGAAGCGTCGGGCGAATGTTTAACGCGCGTCGACGGCAATGACGAGGGCTTAAAGCAGAACGCCGTTGAAAACGTCACTGCCATCGGCGCCGGGCACATTTTCGTTGTCGCGCTGCGTAATGGTTTTCCCATCAACGTTCTTGGCCGCATACAAGGCGTACCCGAGGTGGTGAACATCTACTGCGCGACGGCCAATCCGGTCGAAGTGATTGTCGCCCAGACGGAACAAGGCCGCGGTATTTTGGGAGTCGTAGATGGCAGTTCACCCAAAGGCGTCGAGACGGAAGAACAGGTAAAAGCGAGAATCGGATTGATGCAAAGATTTGGCTATAAACGCTGAGAAAATGCGCTCCTTTACCGGCACTCTCCTATTGGGATTATTTTGCGAAAATCGCTGCCCGGAGGTCTGGCGGAAATTTCCGCTCTTCTCGACTCAACCAATAAACCGAAAACCACGGAGGAATGGGAGAAAATTGCCGACCGCCGTTCTTCGCCTATCGTAGTTCGGCTGTGCGCGGGCCTGTTCTTGCTCTACCAGCGCGCTACCGGAGCCCGGGAGTCCGATCCCTTCATTCGCGACGCCCAAAGCTGGGCCGCTTTCGAGCAAGCCGTTCTACCCGAGATGGCCTGTTTCAGCTTCTTCGACAGATCACGCGATACAACGCTAACGCCAAGCGCCATATTGGCCGACGCCATGTACCACATCTGGACCCTTGAGACGCTGCCCCACTCTGTTGGACTGCCCACGACAATTGGCGTGATCGGCGAACTAGCTAAACACGTTTGTTCCCGCTACGAAATCACCGCCATGGATCGCCGCGCCCGAAAACGAGCTTCCCTCGGCCTCGATGTTATAGGCTGAGCGCCGGCCGGGTCCCGCCAAAATCGCCGGTGACAAAATTCGCACAACTCGATTTCCCCTCTTTTCAATCACATCCAAGCCGAATCTTCTTTCGCCGCTCGTCCCATCTCGCAAACTGAAATCGTTTATCGGTCGCCGTCGCGTGCCCGCAAACATACTCAAAACCACAAGAAGGATCGAAACCATGGCCACTGTCGTACAAAATCATTCGCAAGCTGGGAAGCAAGCTTCTTCCCGAACCGCATCTCTCAAGGTTTCTGCCACCCCCACAAATCGTTCCATCTCATCGACAAAAAAGATCCCAATAAACTTTTGGAACTCCGCGCTTTCTGCCTTGTTATCGCCGCTGCGGATTCCGCTCTCCACATCGCTACAAAACCACTCGCGAAAGACCCTTCCAAAACCCCTTTACGAACTCCAAAAGCTAAGAAAACAGAGGCCGGAGGAGCAAATTGGCTTCGAATCGCAAAATCGCCAAGAAACCGCCGGCGCAGCGCTTCACACCCCGGAAATTGATGTGGAAAACGGCCAAACAGCCCATCCACTCCCGCAGCCTCGCCCAACAGCTCTGTGTCCACGCCCGAATTCGGACCCTTTACGCCGGTACCGCCACAAACTGATACCCCACCCCGCGCACTGTCAGCAGATGCCGCGGGTGCTTCGGATCGTCCTCCAAGTACCTCCGCAAGCGAACAATGAAATTATCAATCGGCCGCGTATCAGTATCTTCCTGCAGGCTCCAAACGTTCTGCAGCATATTTTTTCGCGACACTGGCTTGCCCTCATGTTCAATCATGAAACGCAGCAGGTTCGCTTCCATCAAAGTAAGGCGGAACACCTGGTCGCGCACCCATAGCTCCAGCAAATCGAAATTCACCCATTTATCCCGTTCTGCCCCAAAGGTGAAGACGTCGTCGGTCTTGCGCGGCACAACTTGCTGAATCACTGGCGCCTGCAGCCAGCTTCGCCGCCGCAGCAACCCCCGAATACGCGCAATCAAAATGGCCAGATCGAATGGCTTGGTCAGGTAGTCGTCGGCGCCCGCCTCAAACCCGCGCAGCACATCGTCGGAATGCCCGCGCGCGGTGAGCATTAAAGTCGGTACCAGCAAACCTTCCTGGCGCATTTCAGACATCACGCCAAAGCCGTCTTTGCCCGGCAGCATCACATCCAAAATCAACACGTCAAAGGCTGAGCCGCCATGCAGCTTTTCCAAGGCCGCTTCGCCGGTGTCCACCGTCTCCACCTGGTACCCTTCGGCCTCCAAATTAAAGCGCAGCCCTTCGGCCAGATGCGCTTCGTCCTCCACCACCAAAACGCGACTCATTTTGAATGCGCCACCGGCAATTGAAAAACAAACGTGCTGCCATGCCCGGGCCCCTGGCTCTCCGCCCATACCTCGCCGCCATGGCGTTTTGCTACCGAGCGCACAATAAACAATCCCAATCCCGTTCCTTTCAGTCGCGCTGCCAACGGCCCTGGCACCCGATAAAAGCGCCTGAAAATGCGCTTGAGCTCGTTCTTCGCAATGCCAGCTCCGCAGTCCTTAACGCGAATCGCGACAAACTTCCCATTCACTCCAGCGGTTTCAACGGCCACATTCACGTTCGCTCCAGAATACTTTACGGCGTTATCAATCAGATTTGTCACTGCCGATCGCACCTCATCAGCGTCGCCCTGGACCGTGAAATTGCCGCCGGGCTGAAACTGCAACGCATCCACCGGCAAGCTATGCAACGTCCTGGCGCGCTCCACGCACTCCAGCAACAAGGGATTAATATCGATATCCGCCCGGCTCAAAATCGGATGCGCCGCTCCCAGCCTTCCTGTGCGCAGCACCTGCTCAATGGTATGCAGCAACCGGTCGCTATCGTCCAGCATGATCCGGTAAAACTCCTCGCGTTTTTTATCGTCCACCGAGCGCGTTAGGAGGGTCTCCAAATATAAGCGTATCGACGCTACCGGCGTCTTCAGTTCGTGCGTTACGGCATTGATAAACGCATCGTGCTGCTCGTTCCGCCGAATCTCGCGGACCAGGAATATCGTATTCAGCACAACGCCGGAAATGATCATCGCCAACAGCAGAATGCCCAGGAAAAGCAGAATGCCGGTCCGCCAACTCAGCAAAACCCAACCTATATAGAGCAGCAGAGTGACGGTAATCAGCCCAGCGCCTAAGGCGATGAAGAAGGCGATCGATTTCTGGCGTCCGGTGACAACCATAGTTTGAGCTTATCGCTTGTTACGATTGTGTCTGACCTTCTCTTTCGAATGCCCCTGCGCTTTTTCAACACTCTGACTCAGGAGTTAGAGCCCTTTCAACCATTGAAAGACAACGCGGTTCGCATGTATACCTGCGGACCCACTGTCTACAATTTTGTGCATATCGGCAACTTCCGCACTTTCACATTTCAGGACATTTTGCGTCGCTGGCTGCGTTATCGCGGCTATGCGCTCGACCACGTCATGAACGTCACCGACGTGGAAGATAAAATCATCGTCAACGCCGCCAAAGAACACAAATCGATTGACGACTACACGCACGCTTATACCAAGGCGTTCTTTGAAGACGCCGCCGCATTGCGCCTGGAGCAACCCGAGCATGTAACGCCCGCTACCAAACACATTCCCGAAATGGTGGCGGCCATCGAAAAGCTGGCGGCGAAAGGTTACACCTACACCAACGACGGCTCAACCTATTACCGCATCGCAAATTTTCCCGATTACGGCAAGCTTTCCCATAATGATTTCAGCGGCATTCGCGCCGGCGCCCGTGTCGATCAGGATGAATACGATAAAGCCGACGCCCGCGATTTCGTGCTCTGGAAAGGCCGCAAAGGCGACGAGCCATTTTGGTCTGCGCCCTTCGGCGATGGCCGTCCCGGCTGGCATATTGAATGCTCGGCCATGGCTATGGCTTATTTGGGTGAGACGCTCGACATTCACGCCGGCGGGATTGATCTGGTGTTCCCGCATCACGAAAACGAAATCGCGCAATCGGAGGCCATCACCGGCAAGCCGTTTGCGCGCTTTTGGCTGCACTCCGAACATTTGCTGGTTGAGTCCCAGAAAATGTCCAAATCGCTCGGCAATTTTTATACGCTGCGCGATCTGCTCGGGATGGGGTATCAGCCTGAGGCGGTCCGCTATTTGCTAGCGTCTGTGCCGTATCGCAAAAAGCTGAATTTCACCTTTGAAGGTTTGAAAGCCGCCGCGAAAAGCATCGAGCGGCTGCGCGATTTCGAGGCGCGCGTCAGTGCCGCCAAGCTGCCGCCAGGTAAGAATCACACCATCGGCGAACGTTCCGCCGCCGCCGCCCGACAATTTGAAGACTCTTTGGACGACGATCTCAACACCGCCGAAGCCCTCGCCGCTATTTTCGAATATGTGCGCGCCATGAATACCGCGCTCGATGAAAACCAGTTCCAGGAAGACAACCGCTGGGACGCCGCCCGCGTGCTGGAAATCTTCGACACAGTATTCGACGTGCTGAAGTCAACTGCGGCGGCAGCTGTAAACAGCGGACCCACAGACGCCGAAATAGAGGCGTTGATTGAAGAGCGCAATCAAGCCAAGAAGGCGAAGAACTTCAAACGCTCCGATGAAATTCGCAACCTTCTTTTAGAGAAAGGCATTCTGCTCGAAGACACCAAAGATGGTGTTCGCTGGAAAAGAAAATGAAGTTTGAATCGCAAGTAGTCCACGCCGGCGATCGCAAGCGCGAACGCCCTATCGCCATTCCCTCCACCACGCCGATTCATCTGGCCACCACCTACTTCTACGACACAGCCGAACAGCTTGATCGCATTTTCGGCCATGAAGAAGAAGGCCCCAGCTATGCGCGCTATGACAACCCTACGAACAGCGCCTTGGAAGATCTGACCACGTCGCTCGAGAACGGCCATGGCTCATTAGCTACCTGCTCGGGAATGACGGCCTTGCAAATTGCCTTTCAAGCCGCGCTGCTCGACCGTCCGCATTCCATCGTGAGTTCCAGCTCCATTTACGGCGCAACCGTAAAGCTGCTCGATCAAGTCATGGCTCCGTTCGACGTCAACGTCAAGTATGTGGATATGTGCGATCTGGCGGCGGTAGACAGGGTCATCTCGACCGAGAAGCCTGGCTGCGTGTTTCTCGAGAGCATTTCGAATCCGCTCCTGCGAGTTGCCGATATTCCACAGATCGCAGCCATGACCCACGCCGCCGGAGCCGCGCTTGTGGTGGATAACACCTTCGCCTGCCCCATGCTGATTCGCCCACTGGATTTGGGAGCCAATATGGTCGTTCACAGCGCCACCAAGTATTTGGCTGGCCATGGTGATGTGCTGGGCGGCATAATTGTGAGCGACGCCGAAAACCACGAAAACGTGCGCATGCTCTCGCGCATCGCCGGCGGCACACTCGGGCCTTTTGAAAGTTACCTCACCATGCGCGGCATCAAAACACTGGCGCTCCGCTACGAGCGCCAATGTCAAAATGCCCGCAAACTCGCCGAATGCCTTTCGTCGCATCCGCGCGTGGAACGCGTCTACTATTGCGCCGACCCGCAACACCCTGATGCCGCAACCATCAAACAGCTTTTCGCTCCAGATCTGTTCGGCGCAATTCTCGCCTTCGAAATCAAGGACGCCGATAAAGCCGCCGTTCTGCGCTTTATGAGCCGCCTGAAAATGATTGTCCCCGGCACTTCTTTGGGCGATGTTCACACGCTCTTGCTCTATCCTGTGATGGCTTCCCATCGCGATACCGCACCCAAAATGCGCGAGCGCATGGGCATCCGCGAGAACCTGGTGCGCGTGGCGGCCGGTATCGAAGCCGTCGAAGACATTTACGCCGATTTGGACTCCGCTCTGCGCGGAGCGTAGTATGTTCGCCCACCAGCGCAAGAAAATACAGTTGTTCTTCGCGGCGGCCGACGCCTTGCTGACTGTCGCCGCCTTTGAAGCCGCCTATGCCACGCGCCTGCACCTGACGTTCGATCGCATCTTCTTTTTTACCCGGCAGGTGCATATTTTTCTCTTGGTGCTCTGCGCCTTGATCTGGGTCGGACTGGGCGCTTCTCAGCGTGTCTACGATTATATGGATTCCGCCCACGCGCGCCTTTTGCTGCCCGGAACTGTGCGTCAGTCTTTGATTGGTACCTCTATTGTCGTATTAATTCAGTACCTGCTGCGCCTGGACATCAGCCGCAGCTTTCTCCTTCTCTTCTTCACTTACAACGTCTTAATGCTCTTGCTAACGCGCCTCCTCATGCCGCGCGTGATCGGCGCGTTTTTTCAGCGCGGTTTTGGGTCGCCCTATCATTTGGTTCTGGTCGGCGCTCCTCAGAAAACGGCATTGCTAGCCGACCGGCTCCGCCAAGGCTCGCCGTTCCGCCTGGAAATTGTCGAAAGCCTGACAGAATCCGAATGTCTCACTTCCCTACCCCGCCTGCTCGCCGATCGCGTCGTAGACGAAGTCATTTTCGACGTGGACAGTAGTCGTCTTTCTTCGCTCGAAGAAGTGTTTCTCGCTTGCGACGAAGAAGGCGTCCGCACCCGCGTCGCCATAGACTTTTTTCCGCATGTGAACAGCGAGATTACCCTCGACCGCGTCGGCGGCGCTCCTTTGCTCACTTTTTCCGCCGCGCCGCTGGACGATCTCCGCCTGATACTGAAACGCTTCTTTGATATCGCATTTGCCGGTCTGGTGCTGATTGTGCTTTCGCCGCTGCTTTTGCTCATTGCGCTTCTGATCAAGCTCACTTCGCCCGGACCGGTGATTTTCCGGCAAGCGCGCTGTGGCTTGAACGGCCGCCGTTTTACCCTTTACAAGTTCCGCTCGATGGTGGAGAACGCTCTTGCGATGCGCCCGGAACTGGAACATCTCAACGAACGCGAAGTCGCCTTCAAAATCGCCCGCGATCCGCGCATCACTCCCGTTGGCCGCTGGCTACGCAAATTCTCGCTGGATGAATTTCCGCAGTTTTTCAACGTAATGCGCGGAGATATGTCCATCGTCGGCCCCCGCCCGCCCTTACCGGACGAAGTCGATCATTACGAACGGTGGCAGCGCCGCCGCCTGCGCATGCGGCCAGGCCTGACTTGCCTCTGGGCAGTCGCTGGCCGCGACCGGATCGATTTCAACGCCTGGATGCGCATGGATATCTCGTACATTGAAAATTGGTCGTTACAACTCGATTGGACCATCATTCTAAAAACAATTCCGCAAGTGCTCGTCGGCCGCGGCGCGCATTGACTTAAGGCATCTGAATGCAACTTGTTCCGACAAACGAAGAAGTCATCGCGCTTTTGCGCGAAACGGGCGCCCTGCGCGACGGCCATTTTGAGTACCCGAATGGAATGCACGCCAATGAGTATCTGCAGGTAGCGTTGGCGTTCCGCTATTACCAAACCGCCAAAGTTTTGAGTGTTGGTCTGAGCCGCCGCTTACGCGCCGACCCCGAAATCCGCGCCATGATCAAGGAACTCTCCATCGTGGTGCCCAACAACACCGCCGGCCTGCCAATCGCTTATGGCGTGGCGGAAGCCTTGCGCGTGCATCAGACTTACTGGGCCGAGAAAGATTTTGACACCGGCCCCATGCGCTTTCGCCAGTTCCTCGAACCCGTTGCAGGTGAGAAAGTGCTGCTGGTGGATGACATCCTGCGCTCAGGAAATCGCCTGACGGAACTTCGCACTTTGCTGGAATCCCGCGGCGCCCAGGTTGTCGGACTGGCCGTGGCCGTTTTTCAGCCCAATCCGACCGTCGCCGATTTCGGCAATCTGCCTCTTTTCTATTTGGCAAAAATGGACGCTATGTATTACAAAGATGCGGCTTCGTGCGAGCTTTGCCGCAAGGGTGTGCCGGTAGAGAAGGTTTGGACGTAGGGGCGGCCAAGTATACGGTTCAAGCTGACTCTTCGTCAAAGTAGTCACTGTCAAGTTTCGGAACCTTAATGGTACGCGCGTTCACGCCGACCTCGTAATCGATCATCAGTTCAGCGAGGCGACGTCCGTCGACCAGGACAATCCTTTCAACGGATCGGGCAAAATCGAGCGCCTGCGCCGTAAAGGCCGACGTTGTTATAAAGACGCCTTTCGCAGCTCGCTGGCCGGCAAGGGCACCATAGAATCCTTGCACCTCAGGCCGGCCGACAGCCTGTTGCCATCTTTTCGCTTGAACGTACACTTTTTCCAGACCAAGTCGGTCCAACGAGATGACCCCATCAATGCCACCGTCACCCGCGCCTCCGACGCGCTGCAGATCGGTTCTGCTTGTGCCATATCCCATCTGGTGCAGGAGATCCAGAACAATCGTTTCGAAAAAAGCGGGGGAGACAGACGAAAGGCTATCGAGGATCTCCACGGCGACGGTGCGGCGAAGCTCTGTAAGCGCCTCTCCAAGCCGATCGTCAGGGCTGGCAAGCGCGCCCGCCGGCGAGACGACCGGAATAGGACGAACATCCGACACAAGGTCATCTTCTGTTTGTGGTCGCAGCCGCACGTCCATGAAGTCAGCGGCGATTTGTTCGACATCCTCGTTAGAAAGCGGGGCCGGATGCGCACTCGCATATTCAAAACCCTTTGGAGTCAGCCTCCAGTAACCGCGCTGGGGACTGGAAGAAAGGCCGGCACGCTTTAGGCGGTCGTGAGCCCATCCCGCCCGATTCTTGAAAACGGGCTGGACGCCGCTAGGAAGCAACTCCAATCGATCGGCGTCGGACAAGCCCAGCGCGGCGCCTGCGGCGTCATGGACTTCGCGCGCCGGCGCCCCGGTTGGTCGCGAAAAAAGGTATCGCAGTACCGGCTCTATGAACTTGTCGTAAGTTGGTACGGACATTCGCGCTCTTGCAACTTGAATGGTGACACATTCAGCGCGGTCCAAAGTGAGCCAATCAGGCCGCGTGAGCAACTATCGCCACGAAGCGCACGGCATATAATTCACTCGATGCACCCATCGTCCGCAAACCCTAAACAACCTTGGTGGACCGCCGTCTTCCGCGACATCCAATTCTGGGTTCCCGTGATCGTTCTCCTAATTGGATTGCTGCTCCTCCGGATCGCGCGATGAACACCGGCAAGTCTGCTCTGAGCGCTGCCATCGCCAATCCACTGCCCGATCGCTCCCGGCAGCGCCTTCTGCACAGGCTCGGAATATTCTGCGGCTTTGCGGCAGCGCTCTGGCTGGCCGGAGCGGAAGCGCCCACCAAACTGGTCACCGTGGCGGTTTCGCCCATGGTGATCTCCTTCATGATGGTCTTCGGCGCCTTTGTATCACGCTGGAGCCTGCCTGCTCTGGTGCGCGGAACTGGCGATACCTTCCGCGACGCCCGGCATGTGCCGCATCTAGTATTGTGGGGCGTAATGGCTGGCTGCCTGTGGGCAGTTGGCAATACGCTCACGATTTTCGCGGTACGCGATATCGGCCTGAGCCTCGCCTTCCCACTGTGGAATTCAAACAGCCTCATCGGCATCCTGTGGGGCACACTGCTCTTTAAAGAACTGCATGGGTCCGGGTGGATGCGCAAGTTGGGGGTGGTCGGCGGCGCGGTCATCATTTTTGTCGGGGCGATTCTCATCTCCGCCGCTTCTACATCGGAGGCGGGCCACGGTAACGCACTGCACGGGATTGCTGCCGCGGTCGGCGCAGGCCTGATGTTCGGTTCGATGTACATTCCGTATCGCAAGGCCTACATCACGGGCATGAACCCGCTCACCTTTCTCACCTTTTTCACCTTTGGCGAGATGACGATGATGACCGTAGTCGCACTCGTTTTTACCGGCGGCGTTGGACCTTTCTGGCACCAGCTAGTGGCGAATCGCGCGATTCTGCTTTGGCCGATGCTGGGCGGGTTCATGTGGGTGATAGGCGATCTGTTCCAGAACTACGCGGCGAAGTACGTCGGCATCAGCCGCGGCATTCCGTTGTCAAACACCAACCAGCTTTGGGGCTTACTGTTGGGTGTGCTGGTGTTTCGCGAGTTGCACGGATTAACCGCCAACGTCTATGCGGAAGTCATTGGTGGATCGCTCATGATGGCTGTGGGAGCGCTGGCAATTTCCGCCTGCGGCGCATCGGAAGGAGAATACGCGAGTGTAAAGCAAGCGGCCCAGCGCGAAACAGATCTTTATGGGATCGATCCGGAGTATGTCGCATCCCGCATGGAAGGCCGCGAGACCGGCGCGCGTGAGGTTCGCCGAACCTGGGTGGACTGGCTGATGATTGCCGCGGCTACTCTGCTTTTCGTCGGATTAGCAACTTTGGCGAGAGCCCCTCACATCGAGATGCAGACTGGTTGGCTGGGCCTGTTCGCCGCTTTGCTCATTGCCGTCCTGACAGCCTGTGGTTTCGCCCTATGGCGCGTGACAAAGTTTACTTGACCGCGACGGCGCGCTCAGAGCCGAACATCGCTTGCATACCCGCAGAGATGGCCTCTTGAGCGCGCAGTCCATCGCGATGAGTGGTAGGAAAAGACGCACCGCTGCGGCAGCATTCGATAAAAGCCGCCAGTTCGGCTTTATACGCTGCGCCGAAACGATCCACAAACTCCGGCAGAGGGCGCTGGTAATCGCGCATCGGAAACATTTTGCGAGCGAGCGGTTCAGATCCTCGGCGCCCATACGCCTCAACTGTAATGTTGGTCAGCTGTTGATCGAAGTGGCCCACATGAATTTGTCCTTTGTCTCCGAAGATAATCGTTTCCACCCGATATCCGGAAACATGATTGCGGCTCACCTGAACCTGCGCCAGCAGATCCTCGTCGAACCAAAGGCACAGCAACGCGTCGTCGAAATCCTCCAGGCAAGTTGTGAGAGCGTGACTATAGATTCGCGAGCCGATAGCTAGCGCGTTTGTGGGCATACGTCCGCTAAGCCAGAGAATTTCGTCTACATTATGCACCGACATGTCAGGCAAGATCCCCCCGCTCTTGTAGCCGTTCGGCGCGGGGTTGGAATCTTCGAGCGCAGAGTAAATCTTAAACACCTTGCCGATCGCGCCGCCTTCCATTAGCTTCTTGGCATACTGCAGCGGCTCGTCAAAGCGCCGCTGAAAAGCCAGCATCAGCGCGTTCGGGTGATCGCGGTCGAGTTCCGCCACGAACTCGCGATCCGCTTCAAGTGCACCCGTCAGCGGCTTCTCCAGCAAGACACGATAACCCGCACGGATGAGCGTGGCCGCGTGCTCACGATGACTTTCCGTCGGCGTAACAATCACGGCGGCATGGCAGATATTCGCCTGAGCCAGTGCGTCGACCGAAGCGAAAACGGGCACATCATAGCCAATCTCCGCTAAGAAGCGCCGCGCCCGATCGGCTTCGGGCTCAGCCAACGCCACGAGTTCACACGCCTGCGTATCGCGAGCCAACTCATGCGCATGCAGTGCATGGATGGCGCCCATGCGACCTAGACCCGCCACCGCAATCTTTACAATTTCAGCCATAGGATTTCTAAGAATACACTGGTGGAGCGTCCCGAAAGGCAACAAATTGGCCACTTTCAAAATTGTCCGAACCATTCATGCGCCGGCGGCGCTGGTCTTCGACACTGTGGCCGACCCGGCACGCTTTGCCGGAGCAATTTCCGGCGTCACCAAACTTTAGTTCCTGTCTTCGACGAAATCCGGCGTCGGGACGCGCTTTCGCCAATCGCGCGTGGTAAACGGCAAAGAGATGACGCTTGACTTCGATGTTACTGAGTACGGGCCGAACCAAGGCGTTCACGACACTCGCCATGCGCATGGATACAGAAACGCGCCCGCTTGTTGCGCGCCTGTTGATGCCGCTCGTGCTGCGCTTGTTCATCCGCAAGCCGTCGAAAAAGATTTCGATGCGGTCAAAGCCTGGTGTGAGCGTTCATCTGTGGGCTAGCCCGCACGCTCGAAGAGTGCAGGCCCGGGTACTTTACCCGCCCGACGTGCTGCCCCTGATCCTCTTTTGGCACTTTGGCTCAAGGCGATTCCTAGCGAGAGCGTATTCGCTTCACCCGCACATCCCTCCTGAGAGGTCTTCCCGTAATCCGTATGTGCAAAATCGCTGTCGCGGCTTTTTTGATCCTTGCTGCCCTCCCGCTCTCCGCGGGCCACATTGGCGCTCGCGCCGAATTCATTGGTGGCACCTACGCTGATCTGCCCGCTAACCAATCCGGCGACATGCGGCTGGCAGACGGTATCTACTTTATCTTCTTGGCAAAAAAGACTCAAATCAAAATCCCATACGAACGGATTAATCTGCTTGAGTACGGGCAGGATGTCAGCCGGCGCTACATCCAAGCTCTTCTGATATCCCGGATGCTATTCACGGCCAAGAAGCGCCAGCATTTTCTCACCGTGGGCTTTGAAGACGACAGTGGACAGCAGCAGGCAATTGTCTTTAGAGTGGAAAAAAATGATGTTCGTTTGGCCTTGATCGCGCTCGAGGCAAGGACCGGGCAAAAAGTTCAATACCAAGACGACGAAGCCAGAGCGCGAGGCAAGGGATGACCCGCGTGATAGCGTCCGCCTCAACGCTCGCCCTCGCGTTAGGGCTGGCGGCGCAGAGCATCAAGCCCGACGCCGGGGCAAGCTCGGGTGTAGACAAACTCCTTTACATCAAGAGGATCTATGTGGCCCCCCTGACCGGTGGGCCGCAAGCTGACGCCCTGCGTGACTTAATTATCGCCGGCATCAACTCGACCAGGCTCTTCATCCTCACGGATAACGAGGAGCGGGCCGACGCGGTTCTGAAAGGCGCGGCGGACGACCACTCTTTTACCGACACCTTTAAATTTCACGACGGCTCATCCGCCCACGAAAACGTTACAGCCGGGAGCAGATACAGCAGCCTCGGCGTTATTTCTGAGTCTGGCGGGGTAGCAGAGAACGAAACCCACCAGAGTCGTGAACGCAAGCACGAGGCCTACGCCACCGTGCGTCTCTGCAATAAAGACGGCGATGTTTTATGGTCCACCACCCAGGAAAGTTCAGGCGGAAAATTCCGTGGCGCAAGCGCCGACGTGGCCGCTAAGATTGCGCATCAAATCACTTTGGATTACCAACGCGCCCGCCAAGCCGACGCACCGCCCGCACCCGCAACTGCGCCGAAGCCATAAATTAATCCGCGGCGGCTCGGCTTCGCTAAACTGCTTGCAATGAGCCTGATGAATCGACGCAGTTTCCTAGCCGGCACGGCCACGCTGGGTCTGAACGGTTGTGCCTATCGAGCCAGAACAGGCGCCAAGATTCCCCCGTTGCCTCGCTATGACGCTCCTCCCAAGCTGATGCCGGTTCGCGCGGACGTGGACCGGATCTTTCGCATCACAGTTTGTCTGCGACCGTTCCGCGCAGTCGGGCCAAGGCTCGATGTAGAAGCCGTTGGCGACAAAACAGTGATCCACAACTACGGCCACGGCGGCAGCGGCTGGTCTTTGTCTTGGGGCTCGAGCAGCATTGCCGTAGAGAAGGCCATGAAAGGAGGAGAGCGCGCGATCGCCGTGATTGGCTGCGGCGCTTTGGGACTGACCTCCGCGATCCTGCTGCAACGCGGCGGCGCTAAAGTCACGATTTATGCCAAAGAGCGTCCGCCCGAGGTGCGGTCCGCGCGTGCCACCGGATCGTGGACACCCGACTCGCGCATCGCCTTAACAAATTCGGCTTCGCCCGATTTCCCGGCACTCTGGGAGAAAATGTGCCGGTATTCTTATCACACCTACGAGAGCTACTTGGGCATGGCTGGCAATCCCGTCGAATATACGGATCGTTACACTCTTTCCGATACCGCTCCCGACGAAGTGAAAGCTAACCGCCAGCGCGACGACACTTTGGGCTTCGCACATTATCAGGATCGCGTCGCCGATTTGACGCCGCACCAGCAGGATCTGCCGCGCGGCAGCCATCCGTTTCCCGCGCGCTACGTTCAGCGCACCTCAAGCCTCCAGTTCAATATCGCCGATTACTCGCGGCAGCTCGTAAACGATTTCCTGGTGGAAGGCGGCAAGATCGAGAGACTTGAATTGCATTCGCCGGCGGAGTTGAGGCAACTCTCCCAGAAAGTAATCATCAATGCAACGGGCTACGGAGCGCGAGCCCTTTGGAACGACGAGTCAATTGTTCCGGTCCGCGGACAGATTGCCTGGCTGATTCCGCAGCCCGAGGTAAATTACGGAGTGTTTTACAAGAATGTTTACATGCTCGCCCGCCGCGACGGCATCGTCGTGCAGGATGCCGGCACGTCAGGCGAGATGGAGGGCTACAACGATGACCATGAAGTCGCAGACCGGCCGGCGGCGGAGGCTGCTGTTCAGGTCGTAGCCGATTTGTACGGGCACATGCGGTCGTCTAACCGCTGGCGAATGCCATTCTGAGCAAATCCTGGACTTTACCAGCAATTTACTGTAAAGTAAAGAAGGGTGAGCACTTTAGCCCATTCTTTAGACGTACTGAACTAAGGCAATTCGTCTGAACCTTTCTTTCTTAGAATCAACATCCGGGTTGTTTTACAGTCCCGGGCGCAATTTTGTGCGCGGAAAGTAGGGTTCCATGGTTTTTGCGTACCAAGGTTTCACCCACGAATCCGGCAGGCGATGTTTCTTGTTTCATAGTATAGAACCAAATGTGCCCATCATCGCCTTCTCCATTCAGGTAGATCTACGTCTCTTCGTTCAATACAAAGTGCCGGTTCAGGATGGCCCCTCCTTCTGCCTACAGATGCTCACGAAAGCTTCCTCTGGTGGATCAGCCAATCTCGATAGGCTTCGCAGTTATCAGGTGGTCGGCGAAGACTTCCACCCTATGGTGGAAGAACGTGAGAAAAAAGAAGCGGAGAAGCTGGTCAAATGGCGTGAACAAAAGCGCATCAGAACCGCCGCCGCTTTAGTGCAGTCCGCTCACTTGAAACCAGGAGTAATGAAGAATGCCGTTTGAACAAGGGGCGCCGATGTCCTTTACCGCCATTTCTGTTCAGAACAATGCCCCCAATTCGTCGGGTGTCTACGGGCTGTCCAATTCCAGTGAATGGATTTTTATTGGTGAGGCAAGCAACATTCGGAATGCTCTCCTTGAACATCTCCGTGAGGTGAACGGCATGCCGGCATCTCGCAAACCCCGCGGTTTCAGCTTTGAATTGTCCTCACCCGTGCAGCGCGTCTCACGCCGCGACCAATTGGCCCGCGAACTAACGCCGGCCGCTGCGCATCGCTGAAGCGGCTCCTCCCAGGGTCCCTACTTCAACATCACAAACGACCAAAGAGTATCGCCCGCCCCAACCACTAGGTATTGCTTTCCATCCAGCTCATAGGTGATCGGTCCATTGCTCGGCCCTTGTCCCAAGTTGGCGTGCCACAGCGCTTGGCCCGTTGCAGCGTTCAACGCCACCAGATTGTTTGAGGGGTCGCCCGTGAACACCAGGTTGCCCGCCGTGCTTAGAACGCCCGACCTTACTCCGGACGTCTCCCATTTATGGCTCCAGCGGATCTTGCCCGTCTTGTAATCGACTGCCTGGAGCATCGATTCTGCCCATCCACCTTGGTCGTTGCCGCCCCATCCCTCTGGCTTATCGGCTTCGTCATAGATGTAGTAAACGCTGTAAGCATGTGTTGCATTCACATAAAATAATCCGGTTTGTGGACTGAAACTCGGAGGTGGCCAGTTGGCCCCGCCTCCCTGATTGGGGGATACCAACGCCCCATCGGGTTGTGGCTCTTTTGCTGGATTGGGTATCGGCTGGCCCTTCGCATCCACTCCCTTGGCCCAATTTGTCTTCACATACTCAGAGGTCACAATGTTCTTGCCATTTGTGCGGTCCAGGACGAAGAAGTATCCATTGCGGCTCGCCTGTGCCAGCAACTTGCGCGGCTTCCCATCAATCTCGCCATCAATCAAAACAGGCGTCTGCACCGCATCCCAATCGTGAGTATCGTGTGGTGAAGGCTGAAAGTGCCACACCAGCTTTCCCGTATTTAGATCCAATGCCACGATCGACTCGGTGTACAAATTGTCGCCCTTGCGCCCCTTACCTGCAATCACCGGTTGCGGATTGCCAGTTCCCACATACACCAAATTCAACTCTGGGTCGTAGGTACTCGGCACCCACGTCATACCGCCGCCATGCGCCATCGCTTCTGCGTTAGGCCACGTCTCCGATCCGGGCTCGCCTGGCTTCGGCACGGTCGACCAATGCCACTGCAAATCGCCAGTTTCCGGATCGCGCGATTCCAGGTATCCCGGTATATCCAGATCGTCTCCACTCACTCCTACCAGCACGTGATTCTTGATCACAATCGGCGCAACCGAAGAGTAGTAGAACTGATCGATATCGCAGATCTGTTTATGCCACCGCTCTTTTCCATCCTTCAGACTGAGCGAGACCAAATTACAATCCGGTGTTTCGAAATACAACCAGTTCTCGTAGATCCCTACGCCCCGATTGCCTAAATGAATGCCGCCCTTCGTGTCCCACGCATAGTGCCAAATCTCCTGGCCCGATCGCGCATCCACTGCCCACACATGGTCGGGAATGGTGAAATACAGGACCCCATTTACCATCAACGGAGTTGCCTTAATTGAGCCTGCCGAGCCAGGCACCGAGAAGCCCAGCCGGAACACCCACGCCAGGCTCAAGGAAGCGATGTCTCTGTCGTTGATCTGAGTAAGAGGGCTAAAGCGCCGCCCTGAATAGTCGCCATTGTAGGTGGGCCAATCGTCAGTCGGCAGCTGCAACAATTTCTGCGGTGCCAGCCCCTGGGCAAAGGTCACGACTGCGACAATCGCCACAATTGGTGTATTCCTCAAAGCTTTCACTTCAATGTCTCCAGATAAGCCACAATGTCATGCATGTTCTTGTCGGAATATTGTCCAAGTAACTCGACATGGGTTTCATACGGATCGTTCTTTTGCACTTTGAGTTCCGGTGTACGCGTCCAGGAACGGTATTGTCCGTCCGCATCGCGTAAAGCGACCGTGAAGTCGTCCATCCGCACAAGCTCACCCGTAACGCTTTGGCCGTCAGCTTGGGTGACGGTTACCATCACCGGTTTGGAGTCGCTACCGGCGCCACGCCCGAATCGCGCTGTCTTAGGAAAGAGAAATTTCAGTTGCAGCGTGGGCGGGTCATAGCGGCTGGCGATATG
The DNA here is from genome assembly GCA_963764105.1 of Bryobacterales bacterium. GTDB lineage: Bacteria > Acidobacteriota > Terriglobia > Bryobacterales > Bryobacteraceae > Bog-105. The sequence goes on along the minus strand of CAVXRP010000016.1, from coordinate 29,096 downwards.
CGCCAAGTCACCTGTCGGTGAATGGCAGGAGGAGCACTTGCCCGCACCATTGAAATATTCTTCACCCGCCTTGGCGTCGCCAGTTAGAACATTCAGCGGCTTATCAAACGGCGCACGATGTAAAGTGTCTTCAAAGCGCTGGTGAAGAAAGTTCGCCAGATCCTCCACTTGCGCTGGGTTTAAACTGCTGGACGAAGCGCCGCTCTGCATCGGATGCCCTTTCTTCAAGAACGGCCCGAGTTCATTGCCGTAGCGATCATGCAGCACCACCAGCGATCGGACTAAGTCTGTGCCCGGTTGCACGCTGCCGGCATTCGGCTCGGCCCCCTCGCATTCGCGCCATGGCAATTGATGCATTCCCGGAAATAAATCGCCTTGCCGCGATTAGCCGCGGCCGGATCGGCGATTTGACGATCATTCGGACCAGCCGATAAGCCGCCGCTCGGTTTCCGCTGCACCGGATTCCCAGCCGCCCCTTTGGCTGGCAGAGCCGTCGCTAAATAATCCACCGCCTGGTTGAACTCTTCCGGCGTTCCCTTAGCGCCTTTCGAAATCATGTTCGAAACCATCTCGCCCCACTGATCGCGGTTCAAGGCATGTCCCAGAACAATGTTCGCCGAATGGCAGGTCCCGCAAACCTTCAAGACGGTGTCTTTATGGGGTCCATCCGGCAGTTGCGCAAAACCCACTTCGCCGCAGAGCATTACGCCCAGCCAGCAGCCAACTCGCCTTATCCTCATAGATATTGTTCAGCTTATCGCGTTGCGATTGTGGCGCGGTGCCACACGCGGCGGGGGCGCCGCTCCTAATGCCCCCTTGTCAAGGGTACCGACCGCAAAGATTCCGCTTTCGCCAGTTTCGGCCAGGCGAACCCGTAGAGCGCCACAAACCCGAAACAAACCATGGGCACAATAAATCCGCGCGACATATCGAATTTGTCCGCCACATAACCCATCAGCTTCGGCAAAATCGCACCGCCCATAATCGCCATCACGATGAACGACGACGCCCTCTTCGCCCTCGCGCCAAGTCCGAAAATCCCCAACGCAAAAATAGTCGGAAACATAACAGACATCAAGAAATAGCTCGCGAACACGCACGCTACAGAAATCCATCCAAATTTGCAGAAGACCAGGAACGTCGCCAACACGTTCAGCGCCGCGTATGCCCCCAACACTTTATGCGCCGAATATCTTCGCAGCAAACCCGCGCCCGTGAAGCGGCCCACCAGGAAACACATGAACCCGATGGAAGCCAGATTGGAAGCGCCCTTATTGCTCACCGAAAAGCTCCCGTTCTTGGCCACTTCAATCCAGCCGCTTAACCAGCCTTGCAGAAATCCGGAGTTCGCGGAAAGTTTCGTCATCCAGTCATTCCACAAAGCCGGTATGGGCGGAAACTCAGCCGTAATGTAATTGATAAAGAAGCTGAAAATGCCGGCTTGCGCGGCCACGTAGAAGAATTGTGCCGCCACCGCAAACACAAAGTGCGGATGGGACCAGATGGAATGCGAAACGCCGGGTGCAGCGTCGTCCAGATGATAATCGTCTTCCATCTTAATATCGGGTACCGGCGCGAAGTAGAAGACCACGGCGAGCGCGATGACCACGGCCGCAATGCAAACATACGGAATGTAGAGTGTTTGATTACCGGTGCTGTGGCCAAGAGCGTCCTTGGAGTAGAAAAACACGCTGCCGATAGCGGGGGCCAGAATCCAGCCGAACCCATTGCACGATTGCGCCAGATTGATGCGCGTAGCCGCGTAGTGCATGTCTCCAAGCACCGTCGTATACGGATTAGCAATGGTCTCGAGAAAGGTTAACCCGGTAGCAATTAGACAAACTCCGGCCAGGAACGCCACAAACGCCCCGTTTGGAGAAACGCGCCCGGTCTGCACCATTTCGCTGATGTGCGTAGCCGGCAGAAACCAGAGACCGCCGAGGCCGACAATCAGCAACCCCGTGATAATGCCGCCTTTGTAACCCAATTTCGTCGCCAGCCAGCCCGCCGGTATCGACATCAGAAAGTATCCCAGATAGTGCGCGAACTGCACCCACGCGGATTGCGACTTGGTCAATCCCAGTTCGTCCTGGAAGTGCTTGTCCATGACGTCGATTAACCCATTGCAAAATCCCCAAATAATAAAGAGAGAGGTTACGAGGACGAATGTGAATGCGACATTCTGGCCTGCGTCCGTTATGAAGAGGCCTCTTTTAGGAACCGCGGTTGTTTCCATAGGGTGAAATTGGCTCTGTGTTCAACTGATACTGTATCGTCTGCTATCGAAAAGATGCAAATCGTTGCTGTATTGCTGCTCGCGGCCAGTCTGGCGCGTGCGTTGCCGGTTGACTCTGAATCCTGCTCCAACATCATTTGCAAGATCGTGTCGCGCGATCGTCTCAGTGATTTAACCTGGCCCGATTTCGCCGATTATCACAGCCGCCTTCTCGCCTTTTACGCGCCGGCATATTCGCCAGCGTGGCTCGAAAACGGTCAGCCCACGGCCAAGGCCCTGGCCATGATTGCACTGCTCAAAGCCGCCGATCTCAAAGGCTTAAAACCCGAAGACTACGACGCCAACCTTTGGGACAAGCGAATCGCTAACCTTCCCGTCGATCATTCCGAGTTTGACGTAGAGTTGACAGTTTGCTTGATGCGCTATCTGGCGGACCTGCATTACGGCAAAGCCAGCCCCGGTTTCTTTCATCTCGATCCGAAGTATCACGACTTCGATATCCCAACCTTTTTGCGAACCAGGCTGATGCAGTCCGCCAACCCTAACGAATTATTGGCAGCGGAGGTAGAGCCCCCCTTTGAAGGATACAAACGCGCCGAACAAGCGCTGCCGCAATACGTGGCGATAGCTGGCCAAAGCGAAATCAAGCTCTCCGATATAACTGCCACCATCGAGCCCGGCAGCGAGTATCCCGAATTGCCGCTGTTAGCCCAACGTCTCCGGCAACTAGGCGATTTGCCTGCCACCGAAATTCTCGCGCCCGACACACGCGTCTATCGGGATTTCATGGTTGAGGCCGTAAAACACTTTCAGCAGCGGCATGGACTGGAACCTGACGGTCGAATCGGCCAAGCCACTCTGGAGCAGTTAAATACGCCCCTGTCGCAGCGCGTGCTTCAGCTCCGACTTTCGATGGAACGCTGGCGTTGGATTCCTCATACCTTCCCCCACCCTCCTATCGTGGTCAACATTCCCGAGTTCATGCTGCGCACTTTAAACAAGTCCTACGAAACCGATCTTGAGATGAAGGTGGTCGTCGGCTCCGCCTACGAAACGCAAACACCGGTCTTTTCCGCCAACCTCACGCAAATTACCTTCCGTCCTTATTGGAACGTGCCCCGCAGCATTCTCGAAAATGAGATGGCGCCCAAGCTCGCCGCCGACCGCGATTACCTTTCCCTTCATCGCTACCAAGTCGTGAACGCTTCGGAAAGAGTGATTCCCGTTCCCGACGGCCTCACAGATGCCGTTCTCAAAGGGCTGCTCAATGGACGCTACGGGCTTCGCCAGATCCCCGGCCCCAATTGCGCCCTGGGCCTGATACGCTTTGGCATTCCCAATGAGCACAACGTCTATCTGCATGACACACCATCACAGACTCTGTTCTCAATGTCTCGCCGCGATTTTAGCCACGGTTGCGTGCGCGTGGAACATCCCGTCGAGTTGGCCGAATGGTGCCTGCGCGAGACCGGCCGCTGGACCCCGTCCCGAATCCGCGCCGCCGAGCATGGCACACGGACGTTCCAGGTGAATCTCAAGAAACCGATTCCGGTCCTGCTCGTTTACGCCACGGCTGTCGTGATGCGCGATGGCCAAGTGCACTTCGCTGCCGACATCTATCGCCAGGACGCAGTGCTCGAAAATCGCTTGGCGCAGGGCTATCCCAGCCGCACCACAAATGGCCCCTAGCCAGCGGCAATCACTTCATACGGCCGCATCATTTCATTGTCTTCGTGCTCAAGAATGTGGCAATGCCACACATAGCGCCCGGTATAACCTTCGAAATGCACAATGATTCGTGTACTCGATGCCGGCGCTGCTCGCACCGTATCTTTCCAGCCCGCTTCATTCGGATCGGGTGGAACGGCTGGGCCGGTATAACGCAGCTTCTTGTCGGCTATGTAAGCCGCCACCTCAATCGTCCGCCGATCTAGAATTTGGAAGCGCACTAGGTGCAAATGAATTGGATGGGAATCGTCGGTCAGATTCAAGAACTCCCAAATCTCCGTCGTGCCCAGCACTGGTTTCTCCGAAACCGGGTCTTGCCATCTCTTGCCGTCCAATAGGTGGGTCACCGGCTCGGCCACCACATTGTCCACTTCGTCGAGGGTGAGCCGCCTGGTCCGCACTGCTGACGATTCGGCAGTTCTAGCCACGGGGCGAAGCTGCTTGGGAAGGGCACTTTCATCTTGCGCCTTGCCGCTCGCCACGCGAAACTGCATCAGTGTCGTACTTAGGTTGTTCAGCAAAATGTTTGTTCCGGCTTGCCCGCTAAAATCAACTACCAAATCGGCTCGTTCTCCAGGCGCTATATCAAGCCGTTTCAATTCAACCGGTGCCGCCAGCAACCCTTGGTCCGAGCCGATCTGTTGAAACGCCAACCCGCTGCTCAACGAAAGAAAGTAGAAGCGGCCGTTGGAGGCGTTCAGCAGGCGAAAACGGTATTTGCGCGGCTGAACCTCCAGATACGGGAGCAGCTTGCCATTGATCAGAACTGCGTTCCCGAAATATTCAGGAATCCAAGGAGCATTCTTGCGCCGCGAGACCGGATAATAAAGTTGTCCATCCTGGCGAATCATGCGGTCCATCAGAACCAAGGGGATCTCAAACTCGCCCTTCGGCAGGTTCAAGCCATCTTCGAACGCGTCTCGAATTGTGTAGAGTCCCGCCATACCCGCGCAAATATTTAACCGGTTTATGCCCATGGCATGGTCGTGATACCACAGCAGCGTCGCATCCTGGCGGTTGGGATAGTGGTAGGTGACTGACCTGCCAGGCACGTACCAATCTTCTGGATAGCCATCGCTTTCAGGCGCAGCCTTGGCCCCGTGCAGGTGTACAACAGTACGTACTTCCGGCGCACTCGCTTCCGCGCCCATTAAATTATGATCGATGGGGAGGAAGTGCTTCGCCGGCAACTCATTCGGCCATTCGACAAAAATCTCCTCGCCACTGCGGGCTTCGATGGTTGGCCCCGGAACCGTTCCGCCATAGCCCCAAAACCTGGTGGCCGGCACATCGCGATGCACTTTAAAAAAACATTCGCGAATGGCTATGCGATAAAGCGGTTTGCCTTTGTGAGTTCCCTGCGCCTTAGCGACGGGCGGAATGGCCAGCGCGTCCACAAACGGCGTCAGATTGTCCGGATCGATCAGCTTGGGCGCCAGCGCCACTTCCGGCATTTGGTGATGGCCGGGGAGGGCTGCAGCGATGCCGCTCGCAATAAAATCACGGCGATTAATCGTTTGTCTCCTGTTTAAAAAGTAAACCAGCAAAGGGCTTACTTCATTGTGCCCTGTTGCTGGTTTTGAGAGTCGCCAAAAATCGGCTTTCGAACTACTGCGGAAGGCCTGTTGTGGGCGAAAGAATTAGCGGCGTTGCGTTCTGCGGAGTCGATTTTGAGAAATCGAACATGTTATTCACTGGCCCTGCAATCGCGTCAAACGATCCACCGCCAATGCGGCCCAGATTCCAATTATCTTCAATGAACCGAAGTGTGGAACTCTGATCTGTGAAGGTGTTATCGACAAAATTCGGTTTCGCCCAGGGCGAAATCACCAGTAATGGAGTCCGAACGCCTGGACCGCAGCGCCCGTTCACCGGCTGTCCACCGGAGTTTGGTCCCGGCAGTACAGAAGTGGTTCCTAGCGTTCCGCAAGCATTGGGACCACTGAGTGAGTCTTGATTTGTGAAAGATCCGTTCCGGATCGGCGCCTGTTGATGGTCATACCAACCGTCGGAATCGTCATAAGCAATCATGACGGCCGTTGTGCTCCAAAAAGGAGATTTTTGAAGCGTATTGATCACGTTCACCACGAAAGCTTGCTCATCCAGCGGATCGGAGTAACCGGGATGCGCGTCTTGGTAAGCCTGGGCTTTGAGATAGCTGACGGCCGGCAGGTTGCCAGCGGCGACAGCATCGAAAAAGTCATGCGTGTCGTAGAGATGGTTGCCGGCGTCGCCCGCTAAGCCGATACTGGCTACGTTGGTCGGGCGGGTGTGCCTGGGATTTGCAGTCGAGGTGTAGTACTGGAAAGGTTGGTGATGGGGTATGTAGTCGGCGCTCAAGTTCTCGCCAAATACTGGCGAGACAGTGCTGCGGCTACAACCGGTCGTTCCGTTCGGATTGGTCACCGTGAGATCGAATCCGCCGGCGAACCAGCCCCAGGAAATGCCAGCGGCATTCAGCAGGTCTCCCACATTCTTGCCGCTCATGGTTACTTGATTGCGTGTGGGGGCCGAGCAGACGTCGCCGATCGGATCGGCATCACCAACGAGGGTGAGACCACCTTGGCCGTCCGCCACTTCGTCGCCGGTGCCGTTAAGAGTAGCGCTCATGCCGTTCGTTTGTCCCGAGATCAGATTGATTGCGCCCGGCGTAGAGGGACCAAAGTTCGAATTGTACGAATTATCGTTCAGCGCGTAATGCTGCGCGTAATTCCAGAATGCTGTTACGGTGTTGCCATCGTAGTAACCCATCACCAATCCGTTCGTGTTCACAACTGGGGGATAGGGAACGGAGATGTTACCGCCCGCGCCGGTCTTCAACGGAAACAAGTCCATCAAACCTTTATCAAATGAAGCTTGCTCCGGCGCATAGGCGTGATTCTGGTCCGCGGTCAACGCTTGATTGCGGTTCAGACGGAAGGGATTCGACGCTCCGGTTCCGTTCTCCGGATTCAAATTGGGATTGCTAGCCAGCAAAGCGGGAGTCAAACCGTTCACGGCTGGAGTTCCAGGAAGCGCAGTGAAGCGCGGTTCGCCGGGAGGATTCAAAGCGTTTGGATAGACGCCGAAGTAATGATCGAACGAAATATTCTCGCCAAAGATAATCACAACGTGCTCGATCGGTGTCGTCGGCGTCTTGGCTACTACATTGACGCGTCCGCCGGCGAAGCTGGGGTCAACCGCCAAACCGAGGCACAGGACTGTAGAAGTGGTTATAGATAAAAATGAACGCATGATTGTTCTTGTTCTCCAAATAATGTCGGGAAACTATTAAGCGCTTCTGCGCGAACGCAGTACGCCAACGATAATTGCGCCAACTCCCAGCAGCGCCAAGCTAGCCGGCTCGGGCGTGGGAGCAACTTGTAAATCGTCAATAGCCAGGCCTGAGTAGTTGCTATTTCCGACCGGCTGGGTGATTTGAATGCCGTAGATATCGTAGGCGCTGTCTGAGATAACGAAATAACCATTGAAGGGATTGTTGCCGGTACCGGGAAGCGTCTCCGCGTACTTCGTGCCGAACGCCACGCCGCTAGCATTCAGCGCCTGCAGGTAAATAGTGACCGGATCGGAATCTGCGATGCCAATACCAACCTCTTCGCTACCGAAGGTCTTGATCGAAATATTGGCGGATCCATTCGTGCTGTTATCGAACAGCTCGTTAGGCCCGCTCTGCGTGCTATACGGATAAACAACAAGTCCATCCGGACTTGAAATGTCGACACCCTGCGCAGAGTAGGTTGCTGGGGCAAATGTTGTATTTGGCGTCAGCGAGTCAAAGTTGTAGAGAGTGCCGAAGCTGGGTGAAGGCCCGTACGGCGGAACGTTGTAGCTGTTCCCCGGCGTGCCGGTTGTGAGAACCGGGGCGGCCCCGGCGATTGTCGTCAGAAACAGAGCGGTTGCAAGAAAAAAAGAAAGTCGCACCTTAAATGTATTCCTCCAGATCTATCCTGTGTTAGGTTAGCCCCTATTACATCTCACCGATATTAATATTTAGTGAATGAAGCGTGACTTCAGCGGGCTACAGTTTTTTAAGTCAGGAGCCAAACCACGTGCGAGTACTGTTCCCGCGAACTTTGAATCAGTGGCGCGTAGAAAGCTTCCAACGGCATGCGTTTCAACTTCATCGTGGGAGTGATAAAACCACTCTCAATCGTCCAAGGCGAAGTCACTATAGCAAGGAACGACAAATGCTCGTGCGTTTCCACTTGCCTGTTGATGGATACCAGCAATTCTTCAAAGGCTTCGGTAAGCGCTTTTCGGCCAGCTTCTGTGGACGCTTGCTTGAACGCCGCTTGCGTCAGAACGACCACACCGCAAGGCGCCGCCTGATCTGCACCGAACACCAAACATTGCTCCACCGCCGGGTGGGTGCTCAGCAACCCCTCGATCTTGGATGGCGAGACGTACTTACCTTTCGTAGTTTTGAACTGCTCTTTAATCCGGCCGGTGATCTTCAACCATCCGTCGGCGCTGAGTTCTCCTAAATCGCCGGTGTGGATGAACCCGTCCTCTGTGAAGGCCTGGCGCGTGTCTTCAGGATTTTTGTAATAGCCCAGCATGTTCATGGGGCTCCGCAGCAACACCTCGCCACTCGCGGAGAGTTTTGCCTCAACACCAGGCGCGGTTTTCCCGACATATCCCGGCCGGCTCTGGCCGTTGGGCGCCGTATGAGTGATGCCCGTTTCAGTTGTGCCATACCCTTCGGTTAAAGGAAAGCCGAGGGCGCGGAACCAGTGGAGCAGGTCAAGTGGCAGCGGGGCGGAACCGGAAGCGGCGAAGCGCACATGCGCGAAGCCCATTTTCCAAAGGATATACTTGCCGATTAGCGTCCCCAAAATGGGGACCTTCTGAAGCAGTGCCAACCTTTCGCGAAAGATCGTGTCAAACACCTTCTGTTGGAACTTGGTATAGAGTCGCGGGACGGAGAAGAACACGGTCGGTCGCGCGCGCTTCAAATCAATTAAGAATGAACTTACGCCTTCGCAGAAGAACAGGTGCCACGCGTAGTAAATAGCCATTGTCTCCGTTAGTCCGCGCTCCGCGATGTGAGCCAGCGGCAAGTAGGACAACCCGCGCTGGCTGCCTTCGCCCGCTACCTGCGCCACTGCCTTCGCCATGACAGGGAAGGCAGCAAAGCGGTGGATCGCTCCTTTGGGAGATCCCGTGGTGCCGGAGGTATAGATAATGGTTGCAATGTCGTCAGCCTTCCGCAGCGGATTCGTTGCCAAAGGTTCAGTCGTCGCAACAATCTGTTCCCAAGCCGTATGCTCCGACCCGATGGCGTTGGGAAAACGGATGGTATCAAGGTTGGCGGGTATTGCGTCCTTCGCCAGGTCGGGCGCATCGAGATCGCCGACAAAACACGCCACTGGATCGCAGTGCTCAAAGAGTTGCCGCGCGGATTGCGACGTCAGAGATGGATAGATGGGAACGGTGACATGGCCTGACATCCAGATAGCAAGCTCGGCCATAATCCACCACGAGCAGTTCTTAGAAAAGATGACGATATGCGACCCGGCTGGCCATTGCTTGTCGATCAGATGTTGCGCAACGCGGCGTGCTTCGTCTAAGCTTTGCGCCCACGTCCAGTCGCGCACGACTCCTTTGACTGGCTGGGAGAGAAAGGTTTTTTCCGGTCGCGTACGTTCCCAGTGATACACCCGGTCAAGCGGGAGTTCGCTCATTGCGGTAAGGACCGTGCGGCAATCTGCGCGATATCAAGCAATGGCGGCGGCGTGTTCGATGTTGCAGCCAGCGCATCGCGCAACATCGTATTGCAGAACGGACAGGCCGCGCCCACCACACTGGCGCCCGTACCTGCCAGTTCTTTGGCTCTCGCATGACTTACCCGCTCGCCCTTTTCTTCTCCCAAAAACGCCAGGCCGCCCCCGGCCCCGCAACAAAAACTGCGTTCCCGGCTGCGCGGCGCCTCTACCACTTTGCCGGAAAGCGCAATCACCTCGCGAGGTTCGTCGTAGACGTTTCGGTAGCGCCCCAAATAACAGGGGTCATGAAAAACCACATCGCCGCCGCTGCTCTGCGGCAGCTTGTCTTTGTGGCGCGCCATGAATTCACTGTGGTGTTCAATTTGTGGTGGATTTCCGAAATCCTTCCAATCCGTCGCCATCGTGCGCACGCAATGCGGGCAGATAGAGACAATCTTCGTTACTTTGTTCTGCTGAAGATTTGCCAGATTCTCCTCCGCGAGTTGCTGGAAAATGAGATCGTTCCCCAATCGACGCGCTGGATCTCCGGTACACTTCTCTTTTTTCAGCACGCCGAACGTGGTGCCCAGATAACTCATTACCTGCGCAAACGAAGTAATAATCTCGCGCCCTTGTGGATCGTAACCTCCCATACAGCCCAGCCAGAGGCAGTATTCCTGTGTCCCGTCGAAAATCGGCAATTGTTGTTTCTGAATAAATTTGCCGCGCTCGTTGCTCGAAAGCCCCAGCGCGTTGCCATTTTTTTCCATCGCCAGAAAAAGTTTGGTGCCGTACTCGTCTTCCCAGGCGCCCGTATTCACGCTGCCGCGCCGCAGGCCGACAATAATGGGCAAATGCTCAATGCCCACCGGACATTGAAACTCGCATGCCCCACAGGTGGTGCACTGAAACGCGGCCTCCTGCGAGATATATTTCCCCAGCAACGGCTCTTCCGACCTTGGCCCCAGCTCATTTAGATAATTGCGCACGCCCAGCACAATTTCTTTGGGATTGAGTTCCTTCCCCGTGTTGTTCGCCGGGCAGTGTTCCGTGCAGCGCCCGCACTCGACACACGAATACGCCTGCAATGAGACCAGTTGCGTTAAGTCTGTGCCCTTCACCAGGCCAAAATCCTCGTCGCCCTCAAGTTTCGGAATCGCGCTGAACTCGCCGCGTGACAGGAACACCGTCAGCGGACTCAGCACCAGGTGAAGGTGTTTCGTATGTGGAATGAGCGGCAGAAACAGCAGGATCGAGAGCGAATGCAGCCACCAAAAAGTTCTCGCGGCGACTGACGTATCCGGTACAAAAAATCCGCCGAGATAGGTCATCATCAGCAAGAAAATCAGGAAGGCGATGAAGCCGGACTCATAAGAGACTTTCGTGCCGAGCCAAATCGGCCGCACGAAAAAACGCCGGACAAACAAACCCAGAATCGAAACTGCTACCAGTAAGGCGAAGAGCGCCGCAAACCAAAAATAGAACGGCCCGAACACTCCTGCGGGCGACAGAAAACCTAACCCGAACGCGGCGGCGAAGTGATTCAGTGAAACAAGGGCGAAGATGCAAAACCCCCAGAACACAAACGCGTGTGCCAACCCTGGCAAGGGACGCTGGTGAATCACTTTGGCTTGGCACAAGACCTCCCAAATGAAATCCCAAACCCTTCGGCCGATATGGCCCAGGACAAAATGTGGATCTTTCTTCGATAAGCGAATCCGCGCCACAACTTGTCCGAAGCGTCCCCAAAACAGTCCCAGGGAAAGAGCCATAAGCGCGATCAGCAGAACCCTCTCAAGCCAGGAGAAATACGGGGGTTCCGCGTAGCTGAATATCAGTAAAGCGAGTGCCATGAAAATGGGCCCGAATTTGGCCCTTGCGTTTTTCTTACCGATGAGTAAGATATCAATTGGGAATGCCACTGTCAATAGCCGGCCGCGAACGCGCCAAATCGAGCGCAGACAAGCCCCCCCATCTGGCTGCGTTTTCCGACCGGCGCCGCAACCCGGACGCCAAGAAAGAAGCGGTTTTGCTGACCGCTGTTCAGATTTTCATAGCGAAAGGCTACCGCCAAACATCGCTCGACGATGTCGCCCAGAAGCTGAAAATTACCAAACCCGCGCTTTACTACTACTTCCATAACAAGGAAGAGATTTATTTGGAATGTTACCGGCGGGGCATCGCTTTGACCCAGCAGAGCCTTGAAAAAATCCGCGCTCACTCCGGCAGCGGGCTTGAAAAAGTAGCAGGCTTCATCCAAACTTACACCGTAATCGTGGCGCGCGATTTCGGCCGTTTCCTGGTTCGGCAGGACGATCGTGAGCTCTCACCCAAGGCGCAGACCGAAGTCCGCGCCGAGAAACGGAAAATCGATCAAAGCCTCCGCGCCTTTATCGAACAAGGCATCAAGGATGGTTCCATCCGTCCGTGCAATATAAAGCTGGCGGCATTTTCACTCGCGGGCGCCATTCACTCCCTGGCGACCTGGTTTGAACCCAGCGGCGCGTTGACCGCCCAACAAGTGGCTGCCGAATTTGCCCAAACCTTGACGCAAGGGCTGGCCAACCGCCGCACCGCCAAATTACTTATACCCGATTTTGAACCAATGCCAATCTCAACCAAACTTTCAAACGGAGAACTGCGGAGCTAACGCTTTCGCGACAAGATTTCAGCCATGATCGCCGAAACGATGGAAAAAACCACCACCCGCTCCACTCCCGCCCGCCACTACCTGATTCGCAAAGCCGCTGTTCTGGGGGCCGGCAATATGGGTTCGCGCATCGCCGCCCACTTGGCCAACGCCGGCATTCCGGTTGTCTTGTTAGACATTGTGCCGGCAAAGGCGGCCGCCGGCGATAAAGCCGCCCGCAACGCCATTGTGACTGCCGCGCTCGAAGGTTTGAAGAAATCCAAACCCGCCGCTTTTTTCGATCCTTCCAACATTCGCCTTATTCAACCCGGCAATTTCGAGGATCACCTCGAACTCCTGCGGGATTGCGATTGGATCATTGAAGCCGTAGCGGAGAACCTGGAAATCAAACGGGCCCTGCTTGAAAAAGTAAGTCTGTTTCGCCGCGCCGATGCCATCATCACCACCAACACCAGCGGACTTCCCATCTCGCAAATCGCCGAGAACATGGATGCCGGTTTGAAAAAGCATTGGTTCGGCACCCATTTCTTTAACCCGCCGCGCTACATGCGTTTACTCGAAATCATTCCTGCGGCCGACACTGACCCGGAGGCAATAGCGGCCGTAGAACAATTTGCGGACCGGCGGCTTGGCAAGGCGGTAATCACCGCCAAAGATACTCCTAATTTCATCGGCAACCGCATCGGAACGTTCGCCATGATGAACGCCGTGCGAGTCATGATGGCGATGGATATGTCGATTGAAGAAGTGGATGCGCTGACCGGCGCCACCCTGGGCTGGCCGAAATCCGGCACCTTCCGTCTGAGTGACATGGTCGGCATTGATGTTCTGGCGCATGTCGCCCAAAACTTTTTCGAGCGTGTCAAAGATGAACGGCCGGATGTAGTGCCGCCTCCGTTCATCGCGCAAATGATCGAGCGTAAGTGGCTCGGAGACAAAACCGGTCAAGGCTTTTATAAGAAGGTTAAAGCGCCCAATGGCGTAGAGGAGCGTCTCGGCCTGGATTGGAAGACTCTCGAATACCGCCCCTCGGATCGCGCTAAATTCCCTTCCCTGGAACTGACCAAGAACACCGAGCCGGTCGCCGAACGCCTGCGCATGGTGCTGGCCAACGATCCGGGGAAAGACCGCGCGGCTGCATTCTACTGGGATGTTTTACCCGGACTTTGGAATTATTCGGCTCATCGTGTGCCTGAAATCTCCGACTCCATTGTCGGTATCGACGAAGCCATGAAGAACGGCTTCAACTGGGAGCTAGGTCCTTTCGAGATGTGGGATGCGGCTGGCGTTGTCGAAACTACCGGCCGAATGAAAGCCGCCGGCCAAACGCTCGCGCCCTCGGTTGTAAAGCTTCTCGAAAGCGGTCACACCAGTTGGTATCGCGAGGATGCGTCCGTTCCTTCCGGCCGGCGCTTCTTCGACGTGACCACTCGAACGTATCAGCCGGTGCCCGCGCCGCCAGGCGTGACCAGCGTTGAAATTCTGAAGAAAGCGCACGGTGTCGTAAAAAAGAACGCCGGGGCTTCCTTGATCGATTTGGGCGATGGCATCGCATGCATCGAATTCCACACGAAGATGAACGCCATCGGCGGAGACATCGTTTCATTCATCACGCAAACCTTAAAGCCAGGCAGTGACGCACTAGCTCAGTTCGATGCCTTCGTAATCTCAAACGACGGCGACAACTTTTCCGTCGGCGCGAACGTCATGCAGTTGCTGCTAGGCATTCAAGAACAGGATTGGGATGAAATCGATATTGGCATCAAAGCCTTTCAAAAGATGACGCAATCCATCAAATTCTCTCCAAAGCCGGTGGTGGTGGCGCCTTTTGGTATGTGTTTGGGAGGCGGCTGTGAGGTTGCCCTCCACGCGCCCGCGCGCCAGCCGCACGCTGAACTCTACATGGGCTTGGTCGAAACCGGCGTCGGCTTGGTTCCCGGCGGGGGTGGTTGCAAAGAAATGGCCCTCCGGGCAATCGACGGCTCCGCTGCCTTGCGCGATGGCGGCCGCAACGAATCGGTTGAGCTGATGGAAGCGTTGCGCCGCCATTTCGAAAACATCGCCATGGCGAAAGTCTCCACTTCCGCCGCCGACGCTCGCAGTCTGGGCTATCTATCTCCAGCGGACGTCATTACTATGAATCGCGAACGCCTGCTTCTTGACGCGAAGGAGCGCGCGCGCGAACTGGCGGATGCCGGCTATGCCGCGCCCGTGCCCCGTACGGATATTCCGGCGCCCGGCGTAAATATTCTGGCCACCCTCAAGATGGCTGTCCGGCTGATGCGCGAGGGAGAATATATCAGCGACCATGATATGAAAGTCGCCAACCAAGTCGCCAATATCTTATGCGGCGGTAAAGTCACTCCAGGCACTCCCGTCAGTGAGCAATACTTTCTCGACCTGGAACGTCAGTCGTTCTTATCCCTTTGCGGCGAAAAGAAAACCGCCGAGCGCATTGCTCACACTCTCAAAACCGGCAAGCCCTTAAGGAATTAGGTCATGAAAAATGCTGTTATCGTAAGCGCTGTCCGGACCGCTGTTGGAAAAGCTCCCAAAGGCGCACTGCGTTCCACTCGTCCTGACGATCTGGCGGCCGTCGCCATCAAAGGCGCGCTGGCGCGCGTTCCGCAACTCGATCCAAAAGAAATTGAGGACGTGATCATCGGCTGCGCCATGCCAGAAGGCGAGCAAGGGATGAATGTGGCGCGTATTGCCGCCCTGCGTGCCGGTTTACCCATCGAATCCGCGGCTTTCACCGTCAACCGCTTCTGTGCCTCGGGCCTGCAGTCCATTGCGCTCGCCGGCGATAGAATTCGCGCCGGCGGTGCCGATGTCATCGTGGCGGGTGGCGCTGAATCCATGTCTATGGTCCCCATGATGGGTAACAAACCATCCCTCAATCCATGGCTCGAAGAGAATTACCCAGGCACCTATACCTCCATGGGCCTCACTGCCGAGCGCGTGGCCAAACATTACGGAATCACCCGCGAAGAGTCCGATGAGTTTGCTTTCGCCAGTCACCAGAAAGCTCTGGCCGCGCAAGCCAGCGGTAAGTTTGACGATGAAATCGTCCCGGTCCCTGTGACACTCACAGTGCCGGACGAAAAGTCGAAACTAAAAACCACGGAGACTGCTTTCAAAGTAGATGAAGGTCCGCGCGCCGATACCTCGCTCGAAGCTCTCGCTAAACTGAAACCGGCGTTTCATATGAAAGGCAGTGTAACGGCCGGAAACTCCTCCCAAACCTCCGATGGCGCAGCCGCGGCCATACTCATGTCGGAGGAACGCGCCGCCACGCTAGGGCTCAAGCCAATGCTGCGCTATCTCTCCTTTGCCTACGCAGGCTGCCTGCCGGAGGAAATGGGGATCGGACCTGTCTATGCCATTCCGAAGGCTCTCAAGATGGCCGGTTTAACGCTCGATCAAATTGACTTGATCGAACTGAACGAAGCCTTTGCCGCGCAATCGCTCGCCGTCATCAAGACGCTAGGCCTCGATCGAGAAAAGGTAAATGTGAACGGCGGCGCGATTGCGCTGGGCCACCCCCTCGGCTGCACCGGCGCTAAATTGACCGCCACGCTCTTGCGTGAAATGGACCGCCGTAAAGCCCGCTATGGCATGGTGACCATGTGCGTTGGCGGAGGAATGGGCGCCGCAGGAATCTTCGAACGAGTAAATTGAGAACGACAAGAATTCAACGAAAGGGACAGCAATGTTAGCAAGCGTCGAAACAAAAGTGAAAGCGGCCAAAGGCGGCAGCTTCCTCATCGAAGCACTTCAGGCGGATGAGATCTTTACACCTGAAGACTTCACCCACGAACAAATCAGTACCGCGAAAACGGCCAGCGAATTTGCAACCAACGAAGTGTTGCCGGCCGCCGCAGAAATTGAAGAAAAGAATTTCACAGTCACCCGGGGTCTGCTGCGTAAGGCTGGCGAGCTAGGCCTTTTAGCCGTCGACGTACCCGAAGCCTACGGTGGCTTAGAACTCGATAAAGTAACATCCGCCTTAGTCGCCGAATCTCTGAGCAAGAACGCCAGCTTCTCCGTCGCGTTTTCGGCTCACACCGGCATCGGCACCCTGCCGCTGGTTTGGTACGGCACCGGCGATCAAAAGAAAAAGTATTTGCCCAAACTGGCTACCGGCGAGTGGGTGGCTGCCTACGCCCTTTCGGAGGCTACCTCCGGTTCCGATGCCATGAACATTCGCACCAAAGCCGCGCTCTCCGCCGATGGCAAAGAGTACATTCTCAACGGCGAAAAAATGTGGATCAGCAATTGCGGTTTTGCCGATCTCTATACCGTCTTCGCCAAAATCGACGGCGACAAATTTTCGGCGTTTCTCATTGAGCGCAACACGCCCGGTCTGTCCGTTGGCAAAGAGGAGCACAAGCTGGGTATCCGCGGCTCCTCCACTTGCCCGCTCATCCTCAATGATTGCCGCGTGCCCGTCGAAAACCTCTTAGGCGAAGTCGGCAAAGGCCATCACATCGCCTTCAACATTTTGAACATTGGCCGTTTTAAGCTCGGCGCCGCTGCCGTTGGCGGTGCGCGTACTTCCTTCCACCACGGCCTTCAATACGCCAAAGAACGCAAGGCATTCGGCAAACCCATCGCCGAGTTCGGTCTGATACAGGAGAAGCTGGCCGATTGCGCCACCGGCATCTACGTTGGGGAGTCTCTCAGCTACCGCACCATCGGCATGATCGACGCTGCCTTAGCCGATGTCGATACTCACGCCCCCGGCGCTTCCCGCGAAATCCAAAAGAAAATCGAAGAATACGCTGTCGAATGCTCCATCCTCAAAGTTTGGGGTTCCGAAATGCTCGACATGGTGGTTGATCATGTTGTGCAGATTTATGGCGGCTTCGGCTACGTGGAACAGTATCCCGCTACGCCTGCCTATCGCGACGCTCGCATCAATCGCATCTTCGAAGGGACCAATGAGATCAACCGGCTTATCATCACGGGCTGGCTCATGAAGCGTGCCATCGCTGGGCAGTTGCCGCTGCTTCCTGCCATCAAACGAATCATGGATGAAGTTATGGAAGCTCCGGCCCCCAGCGAAGATCTCGAAGGCCCATTAGCCGCTGAACGCAAAATGTTCGAGGCCGCCAAGAAACTCAGCCTCTTCGCCGCCGGCTGCGCTTCGCAAAAGCACATGACCGACCTGCCGGATCAACAGGAGATCATGGGCGCGCTGGCGGACAACATTATCGAAGTGTTTGCTTTGGAATCTTGCCTATTGCGCGCCGAAAAACTCGTCGCGCGCAACGGCGAAGCGGGCGCGAAGAACGCTATCGCCATGACCAAGTACTACGCGGCGAAAGCCATGCAGATCGTAGAATGGTCCTCTCGAAAGGTTATAGCCGCGGTTTCCGAAGGCGACATGCTTCGCACGCAAGCCGCCATCCTCCGCCGTCTGGCGAAGTATGAACCGCTCAATACCGTCGCTCTTAGCCGGCAGATCGCGAAGAACGTTCTAGCAGCCGGGAAGTACACAATCTAAAAAAGAATGGGCCAGCTCAATGGCTGGCCCTCTTCTACAGTTGTCGTCCGTATTTAATACGCACTTCGAGTTTTGGCTGTTACTGGCTCAGCTTGCGTCCGGTAGAATTCGTCCAGTTCTTTCTGCGCTTCTTCTTTCTTGATGCCGTATCGTTCTTGGATCATGCCCACAAGTTGGTCTTTTTTGCCGGCAATTCGGGTTAGATCGTCATCTGTAAGTTTCCCCCATTTTTCTTTTACTTTCCCGCTGAATTGTTTCCAGTTGCCTTCAATTTGATCTGAGTTCATTTTGAGTGAACCTCCAATTCGCTTTAATGCACGTCCTATGCCAACTCAACTTTTCTGCGAATTGTTCACTTTGCAGATCCATCTGCCGCTGGAGCGAGTAAAAAACTACCGCCTTCGGGACTTTTTCGCACATGCAATAATCCCGGCCATTCTAAAATGATCAATTGGACGGCTTCAAAGGACTGCCCTTCTGCCTTGAATCACTCGCACCAAAATTTGGATGAACCCTCCGAGTTCGTACGATGACACCAGCCCGAGTAGCCAAAGCACCAACAAGATCACCGCAATTGTTTCTAGCATCAGCCCCGAATCTGCTCCTTTTCCGGGACGCCTTACCACGCACCTCCCCTAATTTCCGCTGCAAGTTTGGTTCCACGGGGTTTTCACTTCATGCCTAAGACGGCTGCGCGTTTGCTCGTTATCGTTCCAGCAATCCTGCTAGTCCTCATGCTGGCTACGCTGATATCTGCCCGGATTTTCTCCGCCAAACTTGAGCTGGAGGTTCGCTCTCTGGCGGTTCACTATCTGGAGCAACACTTCAATGCTCGCGTGTCGCTGGCACATCTACAGATACTCCTGCCGAAAGTTTCTTCTCTTCGCTTGCTCTGGCACGGAGGCAGCGGCATCATCGCGGGGATAAAAGGGCAGGGCCTATCCCTCAGCTATCAAGGCCGCTCCGATATTCCTCCGCTCCTCACGGTCGCAACATTCCAATGCAATGTGGACTTAGGTACGCTGCGTCAGCCGCATCCTCGGGTCGCGCGCATTGCTTTGGAAGGAGTCACCATCGCTGTTCCTCCCGAAGGCGATTCCCCTCACCAGCAAAGCAACAAAACGAAAATGGCCAACGATGTAATCGTCGATAATCTTGATTTCGCCGATACGCGCCTCGTCGTTTTGCCAAAAGCGGCCGGCCGCAAACCGCTCGAAATCCTATTGCAGGAACTTCATTTGGAGTCTGCCGGTCTGGGGCAGCAAATGAAGTACCAGGCCAGCTTCACAAATCCACGTCCCCCGGGCCATATAGAGTCGCAAGGAACCTTCGGGCCATGGCAGCGCGACGAGCCAGGGGATACGCCGCTCGCAGGCGCTTACGATTTCTCTAATGCCGATCTCGGCGTCTTCAAAGCCATTGCGGGCACGCTTCATTCGACTGGAAACTTCGCGGGAACGCTGTCCGCAGTGCGCGTGCGCGGCGAAGCAAATGTCCCGGACTTCCGGCTGAAGAGTGCCGGCAACCGCGTCCCGCTTACCACTCAATTCGACGCCATCGTCGACGGCACCAATGGCAACACTGTCCTGCAACCGGTACATGCCCGCCTCCTCAATACCGTGTTTCAGACCAGTGGCGCCATTATCAAGCGTGAGCCGAATGGGCGCCGCGCTATCAACCTTTCTGTTGTTATGCCGCGTGGTCATGTGGAAGATTGTCTTCTACTGGCCATGAAAGGAAAGCCCTTCATGGCCGGGCTCCTTCACATGCAGGCGAAAATCTCAATCCCTCCGCTCAGCGGCGTCGTAAAAGATAAGCTCGTCCTGGATGGAACTTACGATATTGAGCGCGGCGATTTCCTGCGCGACACTGTCCAAAATAAAATCGACGAACTAAGCCGCCGCGGGCAAGGACGGCCCGACGATGAAAATATCGAGGATGTCTTTTCCGGCATGTCAGGCTCCTTCCGTTTAGAAGATGCAGTCATGACATTCAGCCGTTTGACGTTTGAGGCTCCTGGCGCGGCCGTCGCTTTGCATGGCCAGTACCGTATGGATGGCGACGTTCTGGATTTTCATGGCACTCTCAAACTGCAAGCGAAGGTGTCGCAAACGCTGGTGGGTTGGAAGCGCTGGTTGGCTGTACCCTTTGATCCATTCTTCGAAAAGAATGGCGCGGGGACATTCTTAAAGATCCAAATCGTCGGCAGCGCCAAAAATCCGAAGTTCGGCAGAGATCACGGCGAGTGACAACCTAAAACTCAAACGTCACCCCCGCCGAAGGCAGGATGGGAAACATCTTGCTCAAAGAAATGTAAGCTAAGCCGGCGCCATCGTAGCCGTTATAGCTGTCGAACCGGTAGTTCGCGTGATTCAACACGTTCACTCCTTCCACATAAAGCGTCATCTTCCCGCGTTCAAACGTCCTCGACTTGTTCATGCGAATATCCAGCCGTTGATACGCCGGCAGCCGCACCAAATTCCGTTCGGTAGTCAAGTAGTAGTTTCCGTCTTGCACGCTGAAAAAGCCGGGCACGGGAAAACCGCTGCCCCAACTGAATTTCGAGCTGAGGTTCACGCTCGGGCGCAGGCGGTAGCTCAGGTAACCGTTGATGGTATGCCGCTGATCTTGATCGGACGGAAAGTGAATGCGCGTCAAGGTATCGTACATTTCGCTGTGGCTGAATGTATAGGAAGCCCAACCAGTCCAACCGTTTGCCGTCCTTCTTTGAATAAACACTTCACCGCCCTTCGTGACACCGGTCAAGGTGTTCATGATAGGCGATTGGAACATGTCCGGTATGATTTGCCCGTTCCGCAGCCGCGCATCCTCAAAAGGTTGAAACAGCAGATTTCTATCGTTGCGCTCAAACGCTTCCATCCGGAAACGCGTGTGCTCGCCCAGCCGTTCTTCAAAGGCAGCGACGTAATGATCGGCATGTGCGGGAAGCAGACGCGGACTGCCATTTTCCGCATACAGCGAACTGATATCCGGAAACTGCGCATAGCGTCCCCAAGCAAAAGAGAACTTTCCATTCGTCCAAGGGGTGTATGCTAACGACGCCTGCGGCGATAACGCCGATTGCCGATTCGCCGTCAACGTATCCCAACGCCCGCCCAACGAAACAGACAATCCCTTGGCAAGCTGCGTGAACGATTGCTGCGCGTACCCGCCGTTATAGGCCGCGCCGCCGCGGCTATAATTTGTCACCACGAAACTTGTCTGGTCGTTATAGTAATTGGCGAATCCGGCCCCGTGCGCCGGTCGAATCTCACCGCCGAATTGCAGTTGCGCATTGTCGGTCCATGACCACGTGGCATCCGATTTCGCGACCCACTCGCCGTAATAGCCGTTGCCGAGCGCTTCTCCCAGCAAATTCGTGTTGTCATACCGCTCGCGGGTAAATGCCGCGCGCGTATTCAAAACGAATGAATGATTCGGCGTGAACTGCCAGTCGAAATTCACCAGCGTATAGTGATAGCGCGCAATCAGCGCCGCATTTAGACCCAAGCTGCTCTCCGCACTGCCGCTGCGATTCAGATCCGAAGTTCCGTCAATCAACTTCAACGAAAAGGCATTGCTGCTGGTCAACGCATAGTTGAGCTGCGCCTGCGTATCCTCAAACCCAAACGCCATGGAAGGCACATCTTGCGCCAGATTTTTCAAAAAATACTGCAAATAGCTCTTACGTTCACTCACCAGCCAGGAGCCTTTGTGTTTCTTCCCGAACGGCCCCTCCGCCAAAACCCCGGCATCCGGCACACTCGCATTCCCCCGAAAGTGAATCCGATCCGTGCTGCCCGTTCGCGTCTCAATGTCGATCACGCCCGCCGTCCGGTCCTCAAATTGCGCGCCGTAGCCTTCGCTCTCAACCGTCATGCTCGCCACCATGTCGCCGTTGAACACCGCTGTCGAACCCGATGGCCCTTCGCCTTGCACGGTATGAAACGGCTGATGCAGCAGAATGCCGTCCAAATACAAACCCAATTGGTTATACGGCGCTCCGTGCAAAGTAAAGCGGCTATCAAAATCGTCGTCTCCAGCCACGCCCGGCACGCTTTGCAAAGCGCGCATCGGATCGTCCGCCAGAACGCTCGCTAAGTTCTTCGCCTCCGTTCCGGAAAGCGTAAATGCCGTCGGACTCACGCCCGGCGCAACATCGAAGGTACCCGCATGCACGTCCACTGTGTCTTTATGCTCGAAAGCGTCGGGACTCAGCGCCACATCGAGACGAACCAGATCGTCTGTTTTAAGTTCAATGCGTTTTTCGAACAGCCGGTAGCCCACGATGGACATTACCAACCGGTAGTGACCTGGTTCGATTACGGCTATTGTAAAGCTGCCGCCCGCATCCGTTTCCGTCCGGATATTCGAATCGGCGATCTTGACGGAAACCCGGGCCAACGCTTCCCCGCTCTGCGCATCGTGAACGCTACCTTGTATTTGGGCGGTTTGAGCGGCTGGGGCAAAGCAAAACAGAAAAAAGGCAAGGGCGATCACGTGAATTCACGATAGCCGCGTAAGCCGCCTTAATTCTATTGGATTGTATGGCTAACACGTACTGATCCCAACAACCCGCCCGTAGTGACGAATCGCTTTAAATAGCAGTTGTATCCGATTGTAAGGACGATAACTTTGAAGCGTAATCGAGGGTGCGGACCAGGGCGCAACCGACCTCTTGGTACGAGTACCGCTAGGTCCGTCCTATTTCACAAAGCCAAGCTTTTGCAAATCGGGTTGTGGCAGCGGAACATTAAATTGCGCTTGCGTGAAAGTCTCTTTCACCCGCCCGTGACCAAGGCCACGCCATAGGGCGGATCGACAAACGGAAACGCCTTCTTCAATTTATCTAGTTCCAAGCTGGTTTGCGCCTTAAACCCAGTGTCATGCAGGAACGATGCGGCCCACTGCGGATTCACCGTCGGAATAGCCACAATTTTCGTGTCGCCCCAGTTCAACTTCGACATGAACTTCGCCGCCGCATCACAATGCATACAAGAGGGATCGTAGAAAAACAAGAATACTTTGCCCTCTGCCAGATTTTGCTGCTGGCCATCGACAATCACCGGCGTGGGCACTTGCGCGCTACCATGCATTCGCGCGTTGACACCATAACTGACGCCAGCCAAAACCACCAGACCCGCCAACGCCCTCAAAGGCAACCGCGCGCTCACCACTTTGGCCGACCACGCAAACGCAGCCAAACCCATCAGCAACATCACGCCGTCGCTTATGAAAAATCCCGGCCCGATACTGCGCTTGATCAAAGGAAAACAACTGCACTCCTTCCCCACCAGCGCACTGTAGTAATAGCCAATCCAGCCTAAAAAGAAAACGATCAGCGCCGATCCCAGCAGTCCGCCCCAGCGCCGCGCCTGTGGCACAAACAGCAGGAAGGCCGCCAGCAATTCCACCGTCCCCAGCGTAGCCGCGCCCAGCGTTCCAAAACCCGCCGGCACTTTCGCCTGCTCCAGCAACTCACCCGTCTTAAACGGATCAAGCACCTTCCAGCCGCCCGACACCAGAAAAATGATGCCCAACAGAACCGCGCTCACCGTCGCCACCGTGCCGCGCCAACCCGTCACCCCCATTTGCTTTTGGCCTGTGGCCACATCCGCTACGCTTTGCATATCTACCTCAATTGTATTCTTATTTCCGACCCGTGAGAAAACTGTACGCTATCCTGCTACAGCACTGGGGCACGTCCGCGCCCTATAATCGTTCTTTAGGGGAAAATATGGCAAGCTTTTGTGGGGTGTGTGGAGCGTCCACCACAGGTGGAAAATTTTGCCCGAAGTGTGGCAGTCCGCAAACGCCTGTTCGCGCAGCGCCTGCCCCGCGCCGGAGTGGTGGATCTCCCACCATCAAAACTGTTTTCGTCATCCTGGCAGTTATGCTCCTCATGGGCCTCGCCGGCGTCATCGGTGCGCTTTACTGGGCGAAAGGCAAAGTGGAGGAAGCCGCCCATTCCAACGGTGCGGCCAGTCTGCGCGAAGGCGCTGCCACCCTGCGCGAAGACGCCGCAAAACTCCGCGAAGCTGTGTCGAGCGCTGCCAACGCCGGACCAACCCACGCCGGCTGCGATCTTCTCAGCAAAGAAAAAGTCGCCATCATTCTTCATGCGCCCGTCGCCCGTGCCGAAGGCAACGACGCCGGCGATATCAAAGAATTTTGCGATTACTGGTCAAATACGAACGACACCGCGCCAGACAGCAAGAAAACCAGCGACGAACCACCCGCCTCTTCGAAGGATGGTCCCATCACACTCAAAGATTTGCAGGATCTGGCCAAGAACGTTTCCGCTGCTGACAACGCCCACACACCGCTGTTGGAAGTCCAGGTCTTTCGCGGCACTGCAAAGGTTGCGTTACTCAGCCTCAAAGCCGCCAGCCTGCTCACCGGCCAAAACGCAAATCAGACTCCGGCGGGCCCCTGGGACGAAGCCTACTTCGGCCCTTTCGACGCGCTCCTCTTCGTGCGAAAGGGCAACGACGGCTTGATGCTTAAGCTGCATCGCGTCTCCGATCCGCGCGAAAAAGCTTTGGCCCTCGCACAAGGGATGATAAACGGAGTGTAGTTTTTCAAAACGCATTCCTGCTTCCAAGCGGAAAACAGCCTTCGGGACCCAGCACGTCAGCAAGCGGCCTTTGAAACTGGCGCTCAAGCGCGCTGCCCTGCCGTGCTAAAGCCCCAGCCTCTTCGCCTCCTGCCACCACTCTTCCATCTGCGCCAACGGAGTTTCCGCAAACTGCACACCCGATTCCACCACCCGTTCCTCCACGTGTGCAAACCGCTCGCGAAATCGCGCGTTGCTCTTTCGCAGGGCCTGCTCCGGATCGACTTTCATCCGCCGCGCCAGATTCACCACCGTAAGAAGTAAATCCCCTACCTCATGTTCCACATGTTGCGCGTCCCCCTGCTCATGCGCCGCTGCCAACTCTTCCGCTTCCTCCCGAACCTTCGCCAGCACACCGTCGATATCCGGCCAATCGAACCCCAGTCCCGCGGCCTTATGGCTCAATTTGTCCGCTTCCATCAGGGCCGGCAAATGGCGCGGAACCGCATCCAAAAGGGAAACATGCGGAGCCACGCCCTGCTCCGCCTTTTCATCTTTCTTAATCCGATCCCAGTGCACCTTTACATCGTCCGGCGTCTCCGCCTGTGCATCGCCGAACACATGCGGATGGCGCCGCACCAGTTTCTGATTGATCGCATCCAGTGAATCGTTGATCGTAAACAGCCCTTGTTCAGCCGCGATTTCCGCGAAAAAAACCGGCTGCAAGAGCAGGTCTCCCAACTCCTCCTGGAGCCCGCGCCAATCCTCGCGGTCAATCGCGTCCATCACCTCGTAGCTTTCCTCCAACAGGTAGCTTTTTATCGTTTCAAAAGTCTGCTTCCGGTCCCACGGGCAACCGCCTGGTGCGCGCAACCGCGCCATCACTGCCACCAATTCGCTAAATTTCTGTCCCGCTTCGGCAAAACGTTCGGCCATGGCATGATCCTCGCATAGCCGCAACTCAGTAAGATGGAATATTGTATGGCTGAAACTCCTAAAATTCCCTCTGATTTTCCGCTGCCGCCCGCTAACTTCGCGTTTCTGGTGGAATCCATTCTCATGCAGACCCAAATGCAATTGGGCTTGCTGCGGTTGGGTGAGACCGATGAAGAAAACGAGCCCAACTTACCTGTCGCCCGCCACTCCATCGACATGCTGGCCATGTTGCAGGAAAAAACGCGCGGCAATCTGACCACTGAAGAACAACGCCTGATTGAAAACGGCCTGACCGAACTGCGCTTCCGCTTCATTCAGGTGTCCGACGATCTCAAGAAAAAAGCGGAGACACCCGCCGCGCCCGAGAAGAAGGACGACCGCCCGCTCATCATCACCCCCGACGGCGGCAAGGGAAGCAAGACCGCATAGATGCTCGAAAATTTCGAGCATGCCTCCATCCTGGTCCTCGGTTCCGGCACCAGCGTGGGCGTTCCTATGATTGGCTGCCGCTGCAAAGTCTGTACCTCAACCGATTCACGCGACAAACGCCTGCGTCCTTCCATTCTGCTGCGCTTCGGCGATCAGCGCGTCCTGATCGACACTACGCCCGACTTCCGCTACCAGGCTCTGCGCTTCAAAATCGATCGCCTCGATGCCATTCTCTTCACCCACTCCCACGCCGATCACATCCTCGGCCTCGACGATGTCCGCCCCTTCAACTTCATGCAGAAAACCGACATCCCCATCTACGCTTCCGCCGACGCTCTTGTGACCATCCGCCGCACCTTTCAATATGTCTTCGATGACTCGCCTTCCGAATCCAGCCGTCCGCGGCTCACTCCCAATATTTTCGATGCCACCCCTATCACCGTCGCCGGTCTTGATATCCTACCCATCCGTGTGGCGCACGGACGAGGCATTGCTCACGGCTTTCGCTTCGGCGATTGTGCGTACCTCACCGACCACAGCGACATTCCCTCCCCCAGCATGGATCGGTTGACTGGTCTCGATGTCCTGTTCCTCGACGCGCTCCGCCACAATCCGCACCCCACGCACTCGACCGTCGAGGAATCCCTTCGAACTGTGGAACTGCTCAAACCCCGGCGTGCCTTTTTCACCCACATTTCGCACGACCTGCTGCACAGCGCGTTGGCGGCTCGTCTCCCGGAAAACGTGCAAATCGCCTATGACGGCTTGGAAATCCCCATCGGACGGTTGGGCGCATGAGCGCGCAAGTTTACTTTTCCGTGGAATCCGCCCATGGCAACTTCGGCCCTTGCGCCCTCACCATTGGCAATTTCGACGGCGTTCACCGCGGCCATCAAGCCTTGCTCAAAGCTACCTGCGAATACGCGCGTGAACATCAGCTTCGTCCCGCCGTTTTCACCTTTCATCCACATCCTGCCGTCTTCGTCGCTCCCGAGCGCATCCCCGAACTGATTTGCAGTTTCGAAGATCGCACTGCAGCTTTTGAGCGAAGCCGGCGCCGAGCGGATCCTCGTCTTGCCGTTTAACGATCGCTTGGCACACTTCACTCCCGAGGAGTTTGTTTCCCAGATCCTCGTCAAAGGACTGCAGGCGCGAGCCGTCTTCGTTGGTGAAAATTTCCGCTTTGGCCATCGACAGGCCGGCACCACCCGCACCTTGACGGAACTCGGCCAGACCCACGAGTTTGCAGCGCGCTTTCTCCCGCCGTTTCAGCTACCGGGGCAAAGTCGTGTCCAGTTCCGCCATTCGTCAGTGCATCGCCGCTGGCAATGTGGCATTCGCCGGCCGCCTGCTGGCCGCTGCTTCTCGTTGCAGGGCGATGTCGTCAAGGGCCACGGCATCGGCTCGCAAGAAACCGTTCCCACGCTGAACATCAAACCGCCCGTAGGCCAGATCATCCCGCGCGGCGTCTACATCACGCAGACTCTCGAACCCTCCTCTGGCCGCCTCTGGCCCTCCATCACCAACGCAGGCACACGCCCCACATTCGATGGCGTCGAACTCACTGTCGAAACCTTTCTGCTCGCCCCGCTCGCCGGCCCACCCCAACAAATTCAACTCCGTTTCCGCCGCTTCCTCCGCCACGAGAAGCACTTCCCCGACCCCGCCTCACTAAGAAACAAATCCTCCGCGACGTCGCCCGCGCCCAAACCTACTGGCGCAGAATTTCTAAACCATCGGTCTGAGGTAAAGACCTCTATGCTTGTCTTCTTAACGGGGCGTACCGATCAAGACGAAAGGCGCCCAGTAGTACGGGTCGGAGTAACGTTTCTGGCTGAGCATCCACTTTTGGGATCGCTGCAGCGCGCTGGCCTTGTCGTTGCTAGACCGGCCGATGTCGCCGATCCCCCATTGCCGGTAGAACTCGCGCATCATCTGCGAAGTACTCTGGTCGTTCACCTGCCATGTGGTAAGCAGGCTCGTCGGGGTGCCGGCGGCAAAGAAGGCCCACGAAAGTCCTATGACCCCCTCGCCAGCGAAGATTTCACCACGAGCCGCGTCACAAGCCGAAACCACAACGAGGTCCGTGTTCAGAGTCTGTTGGGCGATCTCCCGCGCCTCCCAGAAACCGTCCTCCTTCGAGTCGTCAGTTTGTGAAAACAGAATGCCTGAGTACATGGGATTGGTTGAGTCATAGAAGCCGTGCGTGGCGAAGTGGATCACCGGGTAGCGGCCGGCTTCTTGCTTGACCCTCGCCTCGGTCGCATCCGCGCCTAACAGGATGTTGGCGCGAACGCCGGGCAGCGCGGCGATCGCTCTCACTTCCACCGCTGTTTCTGGGAGTTCGGAGAAGTCTCCGCGCAACGGTAACGCCGCGCGATGGGATGCGCCAAAGGAAGGGTCGCCGACGAGCAGAAAAGCGGGAGCGCCTCCTCTCTTCCGCGCCTCGAATGCTGCATGCCGTTGCTCCGCCGTCCGGTCCATCAGCGTGAGAGCCGTCAGCGAAGGCGCATAATAAATCGCCCTGCTCTCCACCAGGTAGTGCTCGTCGGCCTCCCGCAAAGCCGCGAAAGGCAGCAGCCAAAGGCTGCCATCGGGCACAATTCCCAGAGAAGATACGCCACGGAGTTCCGCCTTTCCCGGTGCCACAAGCAGTTGATACAGTTCGCGGCCCTCGGAACCCTCGACTCCGCGCTTCCTTAAACGCTCCCAAAAGCTCCGCACCAGCTTGGCAATGCTCTCACGATCGGACTTCAAATTATGTACGCACAAGATAGGCGGACCGCCTGGCCTCGCTGGCCCACGTACAACGAACAACCAGGACTCTGTTTCCCCCAGCGTATATTCCAGCAAGGCGGCATGACTGTCCGGCAGCAGAGTTTTCAAGTCCGCCAAGTTGACCGCACGAGCCCCGCCCCGTTTCACCGCGAGACCGGGAGCTTTCAAATAAACCACTCTTTCGAAATCGTCCCGACTCCGCCGCGCTGTCTTAAGAGTCTGCAAAAGCTCAAGGGACGAAGATTGTCGAAGAGCGAATTCAAGCTCTTCCACTTTGTTATCGAGTTCTTGCAACTCTTGACGATCCGCCGCGTCCAGCCCCTCATAGATGTCCATCCGAGCGCGGCCCAGAACTTCAATGAGCGTGCGCGCCCTCGCTCGTTCAGCGGTGCGCAGTGCGTCTTCCTTTCGATCGAGAGCCAGTAAACTACGTATCAGGCAATGGTACGGCTTCTGATTCAGCCCAAAAAATCCTATCTGTAGGGAAGGCTCCGTAAGCGACGAACGCATCAGCTCCACGGCATCGATAGCCTTTTCGCAATTGGCCGCGGACTGGCGCCAATCCTGTT
>CAVXRP010000015.1:0-311067 GCA_963764105.1 Bryobacterales bacterium | reverse complement strand
GAGAGACGATCAGCAACCCACGCAGTAACGTACTGGATATCGAAGCGGTCGCCAAAATTGCCCATGAGTTCGGCGTGCCGCTGGTGATTGACAATACCTTTGCTACGCCGTATGTAACGAGGCCGATCGACTACGGCGCGGATGTGGTGCTGCACTCACTGACAAAATTTATGGGAGGCCATGGCAATTCAATTGGCGGCATCATTGTGGATAGTGGCAAGTTTGCATGGAACAATGGCAAATTCCCCGATTTCACTGAGCCGTCGCGCGCCTATCATGGCATGAAGTTTTGGGACACGTTCGGGGCCATCAGCTTTATCATTAAAGCGCGCGTGGAGGGTCTACGAGATCTGGGGCCGTGCGTGAGTCCGTTCAATTCGTTTCTT
The DNA here is from genome assembly GCA_963764105.1 of Bryobacterales bacterium. Classification (GTDB taxonomy): domain Bacteria; phylum Acidobacteriota; class Terriglobia; order Bryobacterales; family Bryobacteraceae; genus Bog-105. Next base: position 310,681 of record CAVXRP010000015.1, on the reverse strand, counting down.
TTTTTGCAGGGCATTGAAACGCTAGGCATGCGCATGGACCGGCACCTCGAGAACGCGCTCGCCGTGGCGCAACACTTGGAAAGCCACTCGGCCGTGGAGTGGGTGAAGTATGCGTCACTGCCTTCCAGCCCTTACTATGCGAACGCTAAAAAATACACGCCTAAGGGCGCGGGCGCAGTATTCTCTTTTGGTGTGAAAGGCGGGTATGAGGCCGGCAAGCGTTTGATCAATCGCCTCAAACTGTTCTCGCATCTAGCGAATGTGGGTGACGCGCGCAGTTTAGTCATTCATCCGGCTTCGACAACGCACCAGCAACTAGGAGCCGCGGAACAAGAGGCTGCGGGCGTGACGCCGGAACTGGTGCGGGTTTCGATTGGCTTGGAAGATGTGGAGGATCTGATTTGGGATCTCGATCAGGCCTTTAGCAGCAGTTCGGCTACCAGCGCTTAGGCTCTCTCTTTCTAAGTGCCGCCGGCAACGCACTCGCCGGAGGCCCAGCGTTTCTGGCCGGCGTTGGACCGAGCACCCGCTCGGCTGCCGTGCTAGCCAGCGGCCGATCTGCATCCGCGTCCGCCGGAAACGGTAGCTCGTCCACGGAGCCGAACTCCGGCGCATTTGGATCGTAGTACTGGGCGCTGTCTTCCCGGCCGGCTTTCAGGGGATGATGATGGCTGGTTTTACTGAACACGCGCCCCTGTTCGTAGTAGAGAAGCTCTTCTAGTGCCGTGTTCGCGGGGACTTGATCCAGGTAGCGCTCGCGTTTGACGAGCCGGTTGTCGGGTCCGTAAAAATAATTCACGGTTTGGAACCACTCATGATGGGGACCTACAATGAGCAGTTCGACCCAGCGCGTCTGCGAGCCTTCGGCGTACACCAAAGCGAGCGAGCCTTCCAACACTCTGGCAGGCGGTTTCTCTAGTTGAACCCAGGGATTGGGTCCGCGAAAGACGTCGGGCTGAGTCTCGACGAATTCGGCGCGCAGGCGTTGGCAGTAGTCGTCAATGGCGGCCTGCTTATTGGGGCGGGATTGGGCGGCCGGCTGCGAGGCGAGCAAGGTTAATAGCAGCAAGAAAAGGGGGACACGCCTGCATAGGTGGACAGGGCGGGAGCCGCAGCGGGAACCCGGAATGTCCCCCTTTTTATTCGGACCCTCGTTGCTAAACCTTGACCCAGGCGCGCTTCTCCGAACTCTCCGCAACCTTTTCGAGAAGAATCATCCCGCGCAGTCCGTCTTCAAACGTTGGATATTCCACTGGCGCCGAAGGGTCGGCAACCTTGGCGTAGAACCGCTTGAAGATTTGCTTGTGCGAATCGTCATAACCTTCACTGTGGCCGCCCGGCAGATCGGCGTAGCCGGCGGCTTCCGGATAAAACAGCGATGCGTCTTTAATCAGGATTTGGTTCGGATCGTTGCGGTGGCCGACCCACAGCGTGTCCGGCTGTTCCTGATTCCACGCCACGCCGGCTTTGGTGCCGAAAATCTCGAACGCAAAATGGTTCTTCGATCCGGCTGACATCTGACTCACGGTGAAAGCCCCGCGCGCCCTATCGCCCAAATGCAGCATCACCATGCCGAAATCTTCCGTGTCGATGGGGAACGATTCGTAGTCCGTCGGAGCCAATTTCTTGCCGGAGAACGTTTCTACCGAGCCTTTCGGTTTCTTACGGGTCTTGTGAAAGATCATCAAATCTGCGCATACATCGGTAATCGCCAAGCCAGTCAGGTGCTGGATCATGTCCATCCAGTGCGAGCCTATGTCGCCCATCACGCGCAGTTTGCCATTGAACTTCGCATCCAGCCGCCAATTCCAGTCGGTATCGTAAAGCAGCCAATCTTGCGAATAGGTACCCTGCACAATCAGAATCTCGCCTAAATCGCCGTGCGTGATCATCTGGCGCATCTGCTGAACCACCGGGTAATAGCGCAGATTGTGCTGAACGCAATTCACCGCGTTCTTCGCTTTCGCCGCAGCCACCAGTTTGCGGGCTTCGTCGGCAGTCATCGTCAAAGGCTTTTCACACAACACGGCCTTGCCCGCCTGGATAGACGCCAGCGACATAGGATAGTGATCGACATTGGGTGTGCAGATATGCACGGCCGCGATCTCTTTGTCATCGAGAACATCTTTGAGATTGCCGGTAGCGAAGGGAATGTTATTGTTTTCGGCGAACTTCTGCGCGGTCTCAGGACGGCTGCCTACCACTGCAGCGATTTCCACATTGCCGAGCCGCCTCACATTCTCGGTATGCACCTTGCCCATGAAGCCCGTACCTACGATGGCTGTCTTGATCTTCTTCATTTTGGTTCCTAACGTTGGTCCTCGCAAAGAGTATATCGGCCTTGAATGGCAGTAGTGGAACGCAATACATTGTGTCGAGAAAATTTTTCCGACTTCTGCCGGAGCAGTTGAAAAGTACTAACGGTAATGACGGTACCGAGCATGTCCGAACTGCGCAAAGATTGACGAGCGATTTCGTGCTATGGATGTGATCCGATTATCCGTATTGGATACCAGTTCTCATACGAAAATAGCCCAGGTATCTTTGCTAAGCTCAAGAGATCACGAATGTTTTCTTTCATGGACAACTTTCGGTATTCGACGTGCATCCATTTGGCAGAAGGTTATTCTCAATGACTGTTGAGCCAAGATCGACTGTAGTTGCTTTGAGGGCAGAGAACTCGCGTTCCTGGCCCAATGTAGTACTGGCGGGTAGTGGAATCGTTCTAGAACGCGTTGGCGTGTGGGCAGTGGACACGGCGCAACAATTTGGTGCGCTGGTGGCGGCTTTGATGGGGCCCGCGGTGTTGTCCGTGTATGCGTTTGTGGCCTGGAGCTTGGCCGCAAATTTAGGTTGGACAGATACCTTTTTATTTAAGACTGGACCGCTTTCCAACTGGATGATTTGGATGGGAGCGGCGGCGCTGGTAACTTTGGCTGCGAGTATTTTGCGCAAGCACTCACGCGCAGAGCAAATCTAACAGAGTCAGACTAATTCCTAAAAACGGCGCGCCTTGATTGGCGCGCCGTTTTTGTTTGGTATCCTCGGAAGCAGGAAACAAACAGTAGCAATGTCCCTCAGCTCGCGTTCCTACGTGAATCGGTATACGCCATCCAACCGTTTTCCCGTGGGGGTGAAATGGCTGCTCATCGTAAACGTTGTTATTTTCCTCCTCTATAGGGCCGTGCCGCCGCTTCGCCCATCATTGGACGAGATGGCTCTTGTTCCCGTTTTGGCCCTGCGCCGCTTTGAGATTTGGCAGGTCTTCACTTACATGTTCCTGCATGTGGGTGTAATGAACGCCGTCTGGAATTTGTTGACTATTTGGCTGTTCGGCGCCGAGTTGGAAAGAACGTGGGGCACTCGGAAATTTATTCGCTATTACGTCACTTGCGGGGTAATCGCCGGACTGGCGGTGATCGTGGTGACGTACGCTTTCGGCTCACCCGGGACCATGGTGGTCAGCGCGAATGGCGCGATCTATGGAATTCTGGCCGCTTATGCCGTAGTTTTCCCAGACAACACGCTTTTGTTTGGCTTTCTGATTCCAATGAAGTCGCGGTACTTCGTTTTGATCATTGGTGCGGTGGTTTTCCTGCAAACCTTCCCCGGCTCGGTCGGTGAGACGGCATTGCTCACCGGAATGCTAGCGGGTTATCTGCTTTTACGCGGAAACAGTCTGCGCAGCCGCATCCGCCAGCCCTTAGTGGCCGGCTACAAGGACTGGAAGCTGCGCAGGGCGCGCAAAAAATTTGAGGTTTACTTGAAGAGAAGGGATTCCGGTTCAGATCGCTGGGTTAACTGAAGTGTTAACTGAGATATTCTCGTAGCTTCTTGCCGGTCTGATCCGTCACAGAGGAAGAAAACACTATGAGAAATCGTATCTTGCTTGGAGCATTGAGCCTCGCCGTAGTCGGCTTTTGCGCTTTCCATCTGGTGGCGCAGGACCCACAAGCCCAAAGCACGGATTCGGTGGCGAAACCGAAAAAGCCCGCCGCCGAGGACGCGCCGCCCCCCGACAAGGCACCCATTCCTTCCGAATTCAAGAAACCCAAGGACGCTGCGGCCGCTGGCGATGTTCCGACATACCGGACTAATGCGACAACGGTGAGCGTGGATGTGGCGGTGATGGACGATCATAACAACTTCATCCCGAAAATTCCGCAAAGCTACTTCCGCGTTCTGGAAGATGGCGTCCCACAGCAGATCACGCAATTCGGCCGGGGTGAAGCGCCCATTACGATTTGCATGCTAATTGAATTTAGCGGCCGCTATCAGGCGTTTTGGAGCGGCGGTTGGCGTGAAACTTTGATGGCGTCCTACGGTTTCCTGGACACTCTAAAACCGGACGATAACGTCGCGGTTGTCACCTACGACCTTCATACCACCATCCTTTCCGATTTCTCGCCCGATAAACGGCAAGCGGAAGAAGCGATGTCCCGTTTGCGCATTCCGGGCTTCAGCGAATCGAATGTCTTCGACGCGTTGACCGATATGGCTGACCGCATGTCGGCCATTGAAGGCCGCAAGGCCATCTTGCTGATCGCCACCGGCCTTGATACGTTCAGCAAGCTTACCTTCGACAAAGCGCGCAAGTCTTTGCAGGAATCGGGTGTGCCGATCTATACGATCAGCATTCTGCAAATTGCCCGGATCGGTTTGGAGAGCCGGGGCGGAATGAACGCCCAAATGCTAAATATGGACTTTCTGCAAGCCGATAACGAAATGAAGACGTTTTCGAAGGAAACGGGCGGCCTCAGCTTCTTCCCGCGCTTCACTGGAGAATACCCGCAGATCTTCCGGCAGATTGAAATGGCGATGCGCGAACAGTACTCGCTGACCTATCATCCCACCAACATTGCCAAAGATGGAAAATTCCGGCGCATCAAGGTGGAAATTATCAATCCGGAAACGAACGAACCCTATCGCGCGCTGGATGCGAAAGGCAAGCCCATTAAATATCAGGTGATCGCCAAAGCCGGCTACAAGGCGCCGCGCGAAGTCGATTAAAGAATCCAAAACAGCTTGCTGTTTCCTGTCAAGAACTCAATCTGTCTTGCTTTGAATTCGATAGCGGGTTATTGACACTTCATTCACAAGCCTGATACCTTCGGGAGGTCTTCGATGCGATCCGTTTCTTCTCAAAGCGCGCCTTCCGACGCACTCATACTTCTAGTGGACGATAACCGGGATGGCATCATCGCTCGTCGCTCCGTGCTGGAGGAACTAGGATACCGGGTTGTAACGGCCGGTTGTGGCTCGGACGCTTTGGATCTTCATGCTGCAAGTGCTCCCGATTTGGTAATCACCGATTATCGGATGTCTCCCATGGACGGCCTTGAGCTGATCGCCGTTCTGCGCAAGCGTGGCTTTCACAATCCCATAATTCTTCTCAGCGGTTTTGCCGAAACCTTGGGCATGCAATCTGAAAATACTGGGGCTGATGTGGTGATCCAGAAGAGTGCGAATGAGGTGGCGAATCTGGTCCGGCATACGAAGCGCTTGCTGACGCCCAAAAAGCCGGCAGGCTCGCAAGGATCTCGTAAGCCAGCTCGTACCCATACGACCAGTGAAGTTTTGTAATGGAAATGTGGTTTTTCCCCGCCGCTAGTATCGCTGAACGAATATCTTCGTGAAGCCCGCGTTGCGCAGTGAATCGCGCGTGCTGGATAAATCACTTGTATCGTGCATGGGTCCGATCAGCACGCGATAAATCTCGCTCGATCCCGGCTTCGGCACGGCGTGAGCCCGAAAGCCTTTCTTACTCAAAACCTCCGCCAGAGCCTCCGCTTCGGTGTGGCCGACCGCTGCCACTTGCAAAAACGTTTGTCCGCTTTGCGGTCCGGAAAAAGAGTTCACCGGTTTCGGGTGCGCTTGAAGAGGCTTCGGCTGGGCCGTCTGGGGAGCTGGTGGTGCTTTGGCAGCGGACTCCTCTTTAGGCGCGCCTAGTGGAGGTTCGTCTTTCGCGGCGGCGTCCAGCGGCGGCGGAGGTTGCAGGGTGTGCGTTTGATCGGACGTGTCTGCCTGCTCGCTGCCTGCGGGCGGGAGTGAATGTGTTTCCATGCTAGTGGTGGCGCCGGGGCTTGCGGCTCCCCCGTTGGTGCTCGCCGCAGGATCCGTGGTGGCTGCCGCTAGCGGCGCAATCTTCTTATCGGACGAGTTCCGTCCGACCATGTAGCCGCCGGTGAACGCTATGCCAAGCAAAATCGCTAACACGAAGAAAATGGCTAAGAGATGCCGGTTGCCCAGCAGAATCTCTGTTTCCGTCTCGCTAGTTGAAGACATTTCTACCTAAAATTGTACTGAACTAATGATGCCTTAAAAAGGATGACGCGCGCTACAGTACTTAAGTAAGCTATGAAAACAAATATTCGATACGTGTTCGCCGCCTTGTTCTCGGGCGCGAGCGTTATCGCGTTCGCCTACGCACAAAACGCATTGCCGGGGATGCCGCCGGTTCTGGATCCCAACAACATCTATTCGGCCGCTGGCCCGAACATGCTTTCCCCGGTGGTAGCCAAATTTCCTTCGCGCATTTACGTGCCCAATACCAAGAGCGACACAGTTGATGTCATTGATCCGGAAACCTATAAGATCGTGGATCATTTTGCGCTCCCCAAGAAGAATGGGCGCCTGATGGAGCCACAACATGTAGTGCCCTCCTGGGACCTAAAAAAACTGTGGGTGGCGCAGGATTTAGGCGATCAACTCACCCTCATCGATCCGGCGACGGGCAAGAAGGGCGAAAGCATAAGCGTTGACGATCCCTACAACATGTATTACACCCCCGATGGGAAATTTGCCATCGTGATGGCGGAACGGGAAAAGCGCATCGATTTTCGCGATCCGAACACTATGAAAATTGTGGACCGCGTGAACGTCAACTGCAAAGGCGTCAACCACGCCGACTTCACGCCAGACGGCCGCATTATGATTGCCACCTGCGAATTCTCAAGTGAGTTGATCAAGGTCGATATCGTAGCTAAGAAAGTTCTCGTTCACCTGCCTTTAGAGCCCAAAGGCATGCCGCAGGATTGCCGTACCACGCCGGACGGCAAGCATTTCCTGATCGCCAATATGGAAGCCGACGGTGTGCACGTAGTGGATGCGGAACCGTTCAAACAGGTCAAATTCATCAAGACCGGCAAAGGCGCGCACGGCATCTACTTTAGCCGCGACGCCAAATACGCTTACGTTTCCAATCGCGGCGAGGGGACTATTTCTCTGATCAATACCGAGACTCTGTCAGTCGACAAAAAGTGGACGATCCCGGGCGGCGGCAGTCCCGACATGGGAGGTGTCTCAGCCGATGGGAAAACGCTTTGGCTCTCGGGCCGCTACCATAGCGAGGTTTACGCCTTTGACACCACAACGGGAAAACTGCGGGCACGGATCAAGGTCGGCGACGGGCCGCATGGCCTGTGTGTTTATCCGCAGCCGGGCCGCTACTCACTGGGCCACACGGGCAACATGCGCTAAGCGATGCAAGAAGAGCGCCAACCAGAGCCCCAACTAGAACCATGGTTACGCGGTCCCATCCCCGGCATCCATCCGCTGGTGATGCCGGTGTTCTTCAGCTTTGCGCAGGTGCGGGAAGACTTGCGCCGCCATACTGCGGGCATCTCCGATGCGCAGGTTTGGCAGTCAAGGGCGGGCCATTCTCTCGGCTTTCATCTCAAACATATAGCCGGCAGTGTGGACCGAATCACTACCTATCTCTTGGGCCGGCCCTTGGAGGTGGAACAGCTTTCTTTTCTGAAGCAGGAATCACAGCCGCCGGGAACGTTAGAGGAACTTCTTCAACTCATTGAGCAAAGTCTGACAAGGTCGGAAGAGGGACTTCGCCAAATTGACGCCGCATCGCTGTATGCGGCGCGTATCGTGGGTCGGCGTGCTTTACCCACCAGCGTGATCGGTTTGATCGTTCATTTGGCCGAACACACCCAGCGCCATCTGGGACAGGCAATCCTGATGGCAAAAATTCTGCGGCAACCTGGCTGATGGAGAATTTCGGCGCGTTGTTAACTCACAATCGTAACTACCGTTACACGTGGTTAGGGCAGATTGTGAGTGAGGTGGGAGATCATTTCAACAACGTTGCCGTGCTAAGTCTCGCGGTAGCGGAAACTCACAGTGGCACCGCCGTGGCTGGACTCATGTTGTCGCGCGCCATTCCAGCCGTGCTCGCCGGACCGCTGGCGGGCGTGATGCTCGACCGGTTCGACCGACGCCGCATCATGATTGCCAGCGATTTAATTCGCGGTGTTGTCGCGCTCGGCTTCATCTATGCTATTGGTCACCATCAAGTTTGGCTGCTATATGTTCTCAGCGCGCTGCTGATGGCGGCTTCGCCGTTTTTCACCAGTGGCCGTTCGGCGATTTTGCCGGCGATTGCCACTCCAGACCAATTGCATACCGCAAATTCGCTCACCCAAACCACCGGCTGGTTGACGTTGTCGGTAGGCGCATATTTCGGCGGCACCACCGTTGCCAGGTTCGGTTACGGGCTCGCTTTTCTGTTCAACTCACTGTCGTTTTTTATCTCGGCATATTGCATCTTCAACTTGCGGCCGGCAAAAGGGCACTTTCGTGCGGATCACCTTCACGCGGAAAACCGCAGCCTCAATGAAACGAAAGTAGCGCGGCCCTGGCATGAGTATCGTGATGGTTTGCGTTACCTGTCGAAGACACCGCTGATTTTGGGCATTGCGCTCATCGCGGTAGGTTGGGCCAGCGGCGGCGGTGCGGCTCAGGTGCTCTTCACTCTATTCAGTGAACTGGTCTTCAAACGAGGCGCGCAGGGTTTAGGGCAACTGTGGGGCATCGCCGGCGTAGGGCTGCTGGTGGGCGGCTTCATCGGCAATCGCCTGGGTAAAGTAATCGGCTTTGAAGCCTACAAGAAAACTGTCTTTTTCTGCTATCTGCTGCACGGCGGCGCTTATGTGGTTTTCAGTCAGATGGGCCAGTGGGGATGGGCCTTGTTTTTTATGGCCATGTCGCGCGGCGCAGTGGCGGTAAGTTCGCTGTTGAATTGGTCAACCTTATTGAAACACGTGGATGATCGTTATAGAGGGCGCGTATTTGCCACCATAGAGACGATGAATTGGTCAACCATGATGCTTTCCATGTTGGCCGCGGGTCTCGCTTCGCAGCACTATAGTGTGCGCACGATTGGTGCTGTTTCCGGTTTGCTGAGTTCGTCCACCGCGATTTTCTGGGGTTGGGCGAATTGGACGGGTAAATTACCGGAGCCGGCGCTTACGGAAGACGATGCTGCGGTAGAGATTCATGGAGATCCGACGGGATAGTCCGTGGCGTTGCCGGCGATGTGAAATCTATTAATAGCTGAGACTGGTTTTGGATACTAACGTTGCAGCGGCCGCCCTGCGAAGCCCGCAGGGCGCATCCGCCGCATTGATGCGATGCCTCGACCAAGAGGGAGTGACACTTTTACTCAGTGTGCCTCTGGCTCTCGAATATGAAGCGCTTTGCCATCTCCCAGAGCATCGGCTGGCGAGTGGGTTGAGCAAGCGTAGTGTCGAGGTATTCCTGAACACATTAATTGGTTTCGCCGAATCTGTGGACGTTCACTTTCTATGGAGACCGCAACTCCACGATCCGGGCGACGAGATGGTCCTGGAGACAGCGGTGAATGGGCGCGCCGCTGCTATCGTTACGTTCAACCAGCGAGATGACGGCTCGGCGCCGGAATCCCTTGGGATTAAAGTTCTACTGCCCCGCGAGGCACTAAAAAGGACAAAGACATGACCACCAAAACAAGTACTTATCCACTTCGCCTGCCTGCTTCACTCAAGGCAGCGTTAGAGAAACTGACCAAAGAGGACGGCACGAGCATCAATCAGTTCGTCGTCGTCGCCGTGGCCGAAAAGATCTCTGCCATGAACACGGCAGCATTCTTTGAAGAGCGGCGTGGAAAAGTGGATCGCAAGGCATTTCGGCGTATCTTGAACCGCAAGGGTAGCGAACCGCCTCGCGAAGGCGATGAGTTATGACGACCGACGGTGGCGTTAAGAGTGAGTGGCGCATAGAGCGGTAAACTTTGCTATCCTCTCTGCATGCGCGCCGCCCGCGTTGCAATATTAGTGGTTTCGGCACTCCCCCTGTTCGCCGAAACGCGAACCGTCACCCGGACTTCTTCTCCCGAGACGACCTGTACTTCCTACGTACAAGGCCAGAACGAACGCACGGAATGTCTCAACCAAGATGGCTCCCACTCTCCTGTGACCATCCGCAATTCTGAGCGGAACGTGATCTACCAGCTAGATCTCGCATCACGCAAATACGTTGAATCGCAATCCCAGGCCTCCGATTTCATTCTTACTTTGGCAACCTGGATTACCCGTCCGCCGCGTTTTTACGAGTCCGGTAAGACCGTGAATATCTACCTGGAGACGGTTGATACAGGCGAGCGGAGGCAGTTCTTTGGTCGCACGGCAAAGCACCTTGTTATAAGTTCGCGCCAAGTCGCGGACCCCGGCGCGTGCGGACTGACGCAAGAGAACGTGAAAGAGGGATGGTATATCCCGGACTCGGAATCTCGCCCAACACAGGGCCACTACTATTTAGCGGGCATGGGGTCGCGCGGCGGCAGGATATGCCAAGACAAGCTTATATTTCACGGCAACGCGGCTTCGCCGGGAATCGCTGTTCTTGAGCGGAATGGCTCCTTTACGACGGAAGTGCTGGAACTCTCAGAGGCCGTGGATAAGAAGCTTTTTGAGGTGCCGGGCGGCTTTGAAAAAGTAGTTAGCCTGCCGGGCCAGCCAACCATGAGCGCCCCCCAGCGAATTACATGGGAATGGGCGCAACTGGAGTGGGCTTTCCATTCTTGGTTTGAGTGAAGCGGGAAGCGGAAGATCGGCGTAGCAAGAGAGAGGACACTAGCTAGTGCCGACCCGTGAGGTAAATTTGACGGAAGAACTGGACCGATTCGTGCTCGACAAGGTTGAAAGTGGCCGCTACGAAAGCGCAAGCGACGTGATACATGCTGCCTTGCGAACATTGGAGCGACAGGATGCCCAGCTTACCTCGCTCCGAGCAGCCATAGATGAAGGCGACAGCAGCGGGATCGCCGATGGCGACGTATTTGGCCGGGTGAGGCACGCGCTAAATCTCTCCACGGACCTGCGGTAAATTGTCTTGTGGCGGCCTTTCGCGTTTCACGCCTTGCGGAAACCGATTTGCTAGAGATTGCCGAATACACTCTTAGAACGTGGGGCGCCGAGCAGACCCTTCGTTACTTGGAAGGAATCGAAACTTGCTGCCGAATGCTCGCGGATCATCCTCTCCTCGGAGGGCTGAGTAACTCGATTCGCCCCGGCCTGCGCCGTATGGAGTGTGGTCGCCATGTCGTTCTTTTTTTTCCAAGACGATGCAGGCATTCTCGTATCGCGCATTCTGCACCAGTTTATGTTGCCGGGGAGACACATCATGGAGGATGACGAATAACTGCTCACTCGCGCCTACCGCCGCCTCCCATCAACAGCAACCATAGCGAGACTTCCCTTCAGCTCTTCGGAAGCAGTTTTTCCAGATGCTTCGCCAAAATATCCACTTCCACATTCACCTTTGCCCCACCCCGATAGGCGTGAAGCGTAGTGTGCCAGTAGGTGTGCGGAATGATCGTGAACGCAACCTCCGTGCCTTTGATCTGGGCGACTGTGAGACTAATTCCATCCACCGCCAGCGAACCTTTCTCCACGATGTACCTCTGCAAATCCTCCGGCACCCGAATTCGCAACCACCAATTATCCGCGCCGAGCGCATCCAGCGCAATCAATTCGGCCGTCCCATCCACGTGGCCCAGCACGAAGTGTCCATCCAAGCGCGCGTTGGCTCGCAGCGGGCGTTCTAGATTCACCGGCGATCCGCCACGCAAGTATCCTAAATTCGTCCGCGCCAAAGTTTCCGGAGCTAGATCCGCCGCGAAATAATCGGGTGTAAGCTCAACCGCGGTCAGGCATGTTCCATTCACCGCAATGCTGGCACCCTCCCCAGCGTCTTGCAAAACGGCTTTGCATGCTACAACCAGCCGCGCACCTGTGCTTTGCTCGCTCAACGGCATCACGGTGCCGAGTTCTTCAATAATTCCAGTGAACATCAGGCCAGGCCGTTCTTGCTGACGTAGGCTTCGACCGCGAACTCATCAGTCGAAACCGGATGCACGCTCACTCGTTCGAGCATAATAGCATCCACGCGGCGCATGCGCCCAGGTCCGCCCGCCACCGGAATACTTTTCATTCCGCCCAGAATTTTGGGCGCGTAATAGAAAAAAACTTTGTCGGCGATTTGTGAATCGAGCATTGTCCAGTTAACATAACTGCCGGCCTCCACCATCAGAGATAGATACTCGCTGAGCCGCCAGAAAGTCGATCACCTTCCGCGGATCAGTCCTACCGCCTTGGCCATCGGCGATGAACACCTGTATGCCGGCCGCTTCTAACGCTTTGCGCCGCTCGGCTGGCGCTGCCGACGTGCCCACCACCAAAACATCGCCTTTGCTACTGGTGATGATCTTAGCCTTTAATGGAATGCGCAATTGCGAATCGAGCACAATGCGCAACAGCGGCCTGCTGCGCTCCAAGCCCGATCGATCGGTCAGCAGGCAATCGTCTTCTAGAACCGTGCCCAAACCAGTGAGAATCGCATCGGAATAATGCCGCACCAGTTGCACATCGGCGCGCGCGATTTCGCTGGTAATCCAGCCGAAGTTGTCCTGCGGCGCGGCGATTTTGCCATCCAGCGTTAACGCCGCTTTGATGGTCACCAGCGGCTTGCCTGTCCGCATAAAGTGCACAAACGGCTCATTCAATTTTTCGGCTGCGGCTGTATATCCTGGATTCAGCGATACTTCAATACCGGCCCGACGAAGTTTGTCAAACCCCTTGCCTGCTACCAGCGGATTCGGATCTTGCATGGCCGCTTCCACGCGCTTGACCCCGGCGGAAATTAAAGCATCCGCGCACGGCCCAGTGCGGCCTTGATGAGAACAAGGTTCCAACGTGACGTAGAGGGTTGCGTCGCGCGCGTTTTCGCCGGCATCCCGTAAGCGCCGCAATCTCGGCGTGGTCGCGCGCACTATAGACGTGGAATCCGCGCCCCACCACCGCGCCATCGCGCACCAACACCGCACCTACCGCCGGGTTGGGGCTGGTCCGTCCGCGCCCCTGGTTGGCCAGTTCCAGCGCCTGCTGCATGTACGCACTCACTGGTCAGAACCCTCCGCCCCGTTCGGCGGCGCGCAGCCGAGCCGACGCGCTAATCAAACAGCGACTCCACAAATTTCTCGGGTTCAAAAGGCAAAAGATCGTCGATCTTTTCGCCAACACCCACATAGCGGATTGGCAGGTTCAATTCCCTGGCGATCGCCACCACCACGCCTCCCTTGGCAGTGCCATCCAATTTGGTGAGCACAATCCCCGTCACGCCCGCCGATCCGGTAAACTTACGCGCCTGCTCCACACCGTTCTGCCCGGTAGTGGCATCCAGCACTAACCAGACTTCATGCGGCGATCCGGGAATCACGCGCTGGCAAGTGCGGCGCATCTTATCGAGTTCGGCCATCAAATTATCTTTCGTATGAAGACGGCCGGCTGTGTCGACAATCACGTAGTCCACGCCCTGCGCTTTAGCGGCTTGTAAGCCGTCGAACACAACGGCGCTTGGGTCCGCGCCCGCTTTTTGGCGGATCATCTTCACCCCCGCCCGCTGCGCCCAGACCTCCAGTTGCTCAATCGCGGCCGCGCGAAACGTATCTGCCGCGCAGAGCAGCACCGTCCGCCCCTCGCCAAGAAAACGATGCGCCAGTTTGCCGATGGTGGTTGTTTTACCCGCGCCATTCACACCCACCACCATCACCACTGCCGGCTTCGTAGCCATTATATGTACCGGCGTTTCGGAAGCGCGCAGCACCTCCAGCAGCTGCTCCCGAATCAAGTTCCGTATCTCATGCGCATCGCCGGTGAGCTTGCGGTCTACCCTTGTGCGAATCGTTTCCAAAATGTCTTCCACGGTGCGCACGCCCAAATCGGCGGTGATCAGCGTATATTCCAACTCTTCTAAAAGATCGGCGTCGATTTCCTTTTTGCCGGACAAAACATCTTCCAGACGGTCCACAAAACCGGAGCGCGTCTTCTGAATGCCGGCCTTCAATTTGTCAAGCAGGTTCGGTTCGGAGGGGACGGTGCCAAAAAGCGTTTGAATGGCCATTTACAGGAGTTCGAATCCAAGTTTAGCAAGCGGTGGTAGCCCGTAAGGTGGGTAACCACGACGCAGGCAAGTACCGCTCGGACTTCCCCGCAACCCCTCTTTAAACGCATACTTACGGCAATGGCCATTGCGGTTTTACCAAGCTTGCTGCCCCTCGCCGAACCGTCCAAAGAAGTGCGAAAGCCGATCGCACAAGTCTTTCATCTGTTCCTTTTGGCGGTAGCTCTGGTGCTGGGCGCTTGCTTGCAGGCGGCTGGGCCCGCCTGGTCGCGCGCCATTTTTGAACACGTGAAACCGGGCACTATCTTGGGTTTTGCCGCGCTTTTGTTAGCGTTGTTATTTTCAGTCCTGGTGCATGAACTCGGGCACTTCTCAGCCGCGCTCTTTTTGAACTATAGAATTCTCGGCTTCGCGGCGGGACCCTTCCGCTGTGAGACGCAGCATGGCAAAACGATTTTCCGCTACCTGCAGGGTAATTGGTTTAACTGTTCCATCTCCGCCGTAGCGCGCGATCTGCGCAACTGCTGGCGCTTGCGCACCATGTCGGTGATCGCTGCCGGGCCCGTCTTGACCCTTTCCCTTTTGATCGTTTCACTAAGCTTAGTGATCCCGCTGAACGCGTCAGTGGTGCCCTTGAACTGGGTCGGACAATTTTGGAATGCCTGCGCCGAAGTCAATTTCTTCCTTTTCCTGCTCGGCTTGATGCCAAACGGCCGTTTTGCGCCAGTTCGAAACGATGCGGCTCTCTTCCTGGCGCTTAAGCGCAACGGCACTGATGCCCTCGACATGTTCCGCTGCCACCAGGCCATCGATCTCGCGCTCAATGGGATGCGGCCGCAAGACTATCCGCCCTCTTTTATCGTCGAACTCTCCAGCTTCAGCGGGCGTTCTTATACGAACTTGATGGCCGCGCGCCGCATAGTGGAGTGGGCCATCGATTCCGGCGATTTGGCCACTGCGGGCACTTGGGATCAATACGCTCTTTCCGCCGGCGAAAAATGCGGCGGTGACGAAGCGAATAGAGCCTTAGCCGAATCCGCCTGCTTCGATGTGCTGTTCCGCAGCGATCTCCGCTCGGCCCGCCACCGCTTTGCTCAGGTCGATTTTGATTCCTTGTTTCCGCCGGCTTTTGCTGAACGCGCTAAAGCCGCCCGCTTAATTGCCTGCGACCTGCCGCAGCGCGCGAGCAAACACATTTTACAGGGACAGTATGAGCTTCCGGCAGGCATCCCCTATTACGAATACGAGCGCATGCTGCTCGGTAAGCTCCACGACTTGGCCTTGGCCGGGTGCCAATCACGCTACCTGACGGCGGCGGCCGGCGGAGCGTAAAGCGCCCGTTCGTCGATGGTATAGTATCGTCTCCAGCAGAAATCTGAAACCGCTGCTGAAAGATGAGTTTCCATGGCCCTGCCGGTTCCGGATAAAACGCGCCGCCGTTTAGCCTTTCTATTTTCGCTACCGCTCGTGTTCAGCCTGGTTTTTTTTGGCGTCGAGTTGCTCTCGGAACGCACCGATATCCACCTTCTCGAAATCCAGAATTTGCAAACCAGCATTTCCGAACTGCGCCGCCTGGCGAAGAACGCGGAATCGAGCGAACTCCGTTTTCTGCTCACCGGTGATACGAGTTACCTGCGTCCCCTACATGAAGCGAGAGCCCTCTTGCCATCGCGCATTGAAGTTTGCCGCGCTTACGCTTCGAACCGCCCTGAATTGCAGCCCGCCATCAACCACATATTCGATCTGGTTCAAGAGCGCTTCGATTTGGCGGACCAGCTTCTCGAAACACAGCAAGAAGGCGGCTTAGGCGCGGCTCTGGAACTCGAAAAAAGCAGGGAACCGAGCTTTGCGATGAGCGCCCTGGAGAAAAGCGTCGATGACCTTCTGGGCACAATCCACGAAATCGAAGAGAAAAACCTGGATCGGGAACGCCGGCTGAGCCGCTGGACTTTCATCTTCTTTTCGGTCGGAAGCATGGTGATGATCGCGGTCATGGTGTGGCTTTACAACGCTTTATTGTCGTACCTGCATGCCCGCGACGATGCCCGTGAGCAATTGGAGAAAGTGAACTCCGACTTGCAAAACCGCATTGATAACCGCACGCGCGAACTCGAGGAGATGAACTCCGAGTTACAGCAGTTCGCCTATGTCGCCAGCCATGACTTGCAGGAGCCGTTGCGCACCATCACCAGTTTTTCCCAATTGCTGGTGTCGCGTTATCAAGGACACCTGGATGCCGACGCCGACGAATTCATCGGCTATATCGTCACCGCATCGCGCCGCATGACAGATCTCATCAACGGCCTGCTGCAACTGGTCCGTCTCCGGAAAAGCGGCCAGCCCATCGCGCCGGTTTCCTTTCAACGTTTGTTGGAGGACGCCGAAATCAGTCTGCAAGCCGCCATTCGCGAAAGTCAGGCGTCGATCGAACACGGACCCTTGCCGGCGTTGGTGGTAGATCCAGTACAGTTTTCTCAAGTCCTGCAGAATCTGATTTCCAATGCCATCAGGTATCGTTCGGCTGAGCCGCCGCGCATCCGCATCCAGGCGCGGCGCGACCGTGGCAATTGGATTTTCTCGGTGGCCGATAATGGTTGTGGCTTCGATCAGGAATTCGCTGAACGAATTTTCGGACTTTTCCAGCGCCTCCATGGCCGCGAAGTGGAAGGCACTGGCATGGGACTTTCCATTTCGCGCAAGATTGTGGAGAGGCATGGCGGCCGGATTTGGGCAGAGTCAAAGGACGGGCAAGGCTCCACCTTCTTCTTCAGTCTCCCCGTTACCCTGGAAGGTTTGCATTTTGCCAGTCCGGCGCCTGAGTCGTTCGCGCAAACCCGCTAGTTTTAGTCCACCCCGGCCATAAAGTCCGCGCGCCATCTGGCCGATACATCATTTGAGAAACTGAGTGAATTTCATGATCTCACCACCATGAGCGGAGCGAAAATCATCCCGTTCAACAGCCGGTCGGGCCTGCGGTTTGGTATTTATCTGGGTGGCGTGTCCGAGGCCCATCATGAAATGGCCACAGGCAAGCCGGATGTCCCGGAAGAAATCAATCGCACTCTCGACCTGCTGCAGGGCGACAAACATTTTCTAGTCCGCACTTATCTCGGCTTTACCGGTACCGAAGAAGATGCCGAATTGGTGGCCCTGCCAAGTATGCCGGACCTGGCGCGTTACACCTGGCGCGGCCGCAAGCTCGATCTCGTACTTTCGAACTGGGATCGCTGCGGAAACATTGCGCAATGGACTGAATTCATCGAGAATGTCGTCTGCCGTTATGGGCCTTACATCGGCTGTCTGCAAATCTGCGAAGAGCCAAATCTCTATGATTATCCGGGCGATGGACGTTTCGGCCACGCCGTTGAGAATATACTCGCGGGCGTGAAGATAGCGCGCCAAGCAATCAAGCGGCAGGCACTTACCGCCCTGGTGGGCTTCAATGTTGTTCCTTGCTCTGATCCGGACGATGTCTTCTGGCGCGAATTGGCGCGGCGCATGGACCATTCATTCATCAATTCTTTGGATTACGTGGGTTTGAACTTCTATCCCGATGTGGCCGTGCCGCTGATCGGCTCCATAACAAAAGAGGTGGCCGAGGTGCTCACGGAGTTTCGCGGAGGAACCCTGAAGGCCGCCGGCATTCCCGCAGCGGTGCCGATTCATATCTGTGAAAACGGCTGGCCCACTGGGCCGAACCGTTATTACACCCGGCAAGCTGATTTTATCGATCAATCGGTCCGCACCGTCCAGGAATTGCGCGGCAAATTGAACATCACCCACTACGAGTTGTTCTCTTTGCGCGACGCCGATACCGCGAATCCGGACTTGAATCATCAATTCGGCATTCTGCGAGACGATTACTCGCCCAAGCCGGCTTTCGAGACGTATCGAAAGCTGGTTGCCGAACTGGGAGTGTAGGCCCCGTTGAAGTGCAATGCTGAACTTGTCAACTTGACAAGCGCGCCGCGAAGCTGCGACACTGTCGCCAAGCAGCCATGAAAACCATGACAGTCGGCGAGTTCAAGAGCCGCTTTTCTGAGGCCCTCGATGCCGTGCGCAAAGGTGAGACGATTGTCGTGTCCTATGGCCGCGGCCGCAAGAGAGTCGCCGCCATGGTTCCTTACACAGAACTTACGACAACCAAGAAACGACCTCTCGGCCTTTTGAAATCTAAAGCTCGCGTCAAATTTGGGCGTGAGTTCGCCATCGACGACGAGCAGTTTCTGAAAGCATGACCTGCCTTCTGGATACCCACGCCTTTCTCTGGGCCGCGATGGCTCCCGAAAAACTTTCGTCCAAGATGCGGGGCGTAATCGCCGACACAAGCAACGAGATCCACGTCAGCACCATCACCTTTCGGGAGATTTCATTGAAGTTCTCTCTGGGTAAGCTCGAACTTATCGGGTGTTCGCCAGAGGAATTAGTGGCTGTCGCAGGGCAGATGCAACTTCAGATATCAGCACCGTCAGCAGAGGAATCCGCCAGTTTCCATCGCTTGCCCAAGTTCGCCCACAAAGACCCGTTCGACCGGATGTTGGTCTGGCAATGCCTAGCGCACCGCTGGACGTTACTAACGCATCATCGAAGCCTGGATCAATACCTCGCGCTCGGATTACGCACTGCTTGGTAGCGCAAAGGGCTCGGCTGCGCAGCGCCAAAACAGGGAGGAACTCCCGCGGACATTCGCAAGCTAGGCACTCCGTCTCACCAGCACCACCGTAAAATCATCCGCGAAGGCCTTCGTCCCCCGCCACTTGCGGATATGCTCCACCAACTGATTTACAATATCCTCGCAGCGAATCGCTTTCCTCGCAGCCAGGAATTCAGCCAAACCAGTATCGCCAAACTCCACATCGGCGCTGTCGGCCGCCTCAGTCACGCCGTCCGAGTAAAGCACTAACAGGTCGCCCGGGGCGAGCTTCGTCTTCTTCACCTCATAGTGGACAGCGGAAAACAATCCCATCACCAAGCCGCTGCCAGACAGTTTCTCCACGCTGCCATCCTGCCGCAAAATGAGCGGGTAGTTGTGGCCGGCGTTACTGTATTCAAGCGTGCCTGAAAGCGGATCGAGCAGAGCATAGAAAAACGTAATAAACTTGCCCAACGGACACCGCTCTGTGAGACTACGGTTCAGCGTCGCCACTGCATGGCCTGGCGACGGATTGCTTTCACGCAGCATCTGCACCTTCGCCTGCAGGCTCGACATCAAGAGCGCCGCCGGCAGACCTTTGCCGGCAACATCGCCCACCACCACCGCCAAACGGCCATCCTGATAGGGAATAAAATCGAAATAATCGCCGCCCACAGTCTGGCAAGGGAGATTGATGCCGGCCAACTCCCATCCATCGTAGGCGGGTGGCTCGGTTGGCAGCAGCGAACGCTGTATCTCGCTCGCTTCTGTCAAATTGGCCTCCATCAATTTTTCCGACTGTTCCACTTCAGCCAACCGCGCATTTTCGATGCGGATGGCGGCCACGTTCGCCATGACCGTGAGCAAATCCAGATCGTCCTGGGAGAACGGACGGACCACCGAGCCGTTGTCCACGTAGATCAGCCCAATCACGCGCGTACCGGTCTGCAGCGGAGCGGCCATCATGCTGCGCACGCTTTGCAAGACAATGCTCTGCTGTTTGCTGAGCGCATCGTGCCGCTGCGCATCCCTGATCGAAAGAGAGCACTTGTCCCGCAGCACCTGATCGCGCACGGCAGCGCTAATCGTGAAGCCGTCGCCTTTGCTGGCGCGCACTTGTAATTCACCTTCGTCTAGAGTCAGGATCACCCCGCGTTTGGCTTCAACCGCCGAAAGCGCAAGCTGCAATATGGTTTCGAATAATTGCTCTAGCGGTTGATGGGTGACCAATTCCTGACCTGCGCGAATCAAGGCGCTGACCATGCGAGTCGCCGCCGAAGCTTCACGCGGCCGCACTTCTGCCGCTTTGCCCAGCACCTTGTCGAGGCTGGTGGTAAACGTAGCTTCGGTCGTGCTGCGCCCGTCGTCTTTGGGTAAAAAAACGACCGGACGCTGCGCTTCAGAAGGGCGTTCGCGCACGTCGATTGTCAAATGGCCGGCGAAAATTTTGTCTCCGGACTTGATCGGTTGCGCTGCTTTAATCCCGGTAGAGTTCAGCATCGTCCCGTTGCGGCTTTCGCAATCCCGAATCCACCAGGTTCTTTCGCGTTGTTCAAACGATAAGTGATACCTCGAAAGCCAGGGATCGTGAGGATAGGCAAGATCGTTATCCACCGACCGGCCCAACGTGAGCGGCGTTTTTCGCAGATCGACTCGATTCGTCGGGCCTTCGGGGCCGGAAATGAGAAGCTCTAGCACGCCCTACTCGCCGTGCTCTTGCGACAGCACGCGCGCGCCGCCCACTGTGCTGGTGGGATTACCCGTAATGAGCCGCGCGCCCCTGTTGAAAGTCAAATACAAGAAGCCCCATTCAATGAAAACAAGCAGCCGGCTTTGAAATTCCACGATGTACATCAGATGGATGAAAAGCCACACGAGCCATGCCAGAAAGCCCGACACATGGACGCCGAAGATATTGGCAACTGCGGCGAAACGGCCAATCACGGCCAAATCACCCTTGTTGAAGTAGCTGAACGGGGCGAGCGGCGGCTTGCCTTCCACTTTCCGCGTAATCGCTCGCGCCGCATAGGCGCCGGTTTGCATCGCCACCTGCGCCACCCCAGGCAGCGGCTTACCGTCTTTGCCGTGAAGGAGCGCTAAATCGCCGACGATGTATATGTCTGGGAAGTTCGGAATGGTTAAATCGGGCGCCACTTTGATGTGTCCCACTTTGTCCGTTTCCGCCGAAGTTCTCTTCGCCAGAGTGCGCGCAAACTCAGTCACGGCGACGCCAGCTGCCCAGATCACCGTGTGAGACGCAATATGTTCTTCGCCACTGGCAGTCTTGAGCGTGACGCCGCCTTCATCCACGCAGGTGACCATCACACCCGTTCGCACACGCGCGCCTAGCTCGACCAGTTGTTTCTCCGCGCGCTTCGACAGATCCTCCGGATAAGAGGCGAGGAGGCGCTGGCCGCCATCCACAATCAGGATGCGCGCGTCTTTCGAACTGATGGAGCGGAAGTCGTGCTTCAAGGTTTCATTGGCGATTTCGGTCAGCGCGCCGGCGAGTTCCACGCCCGTCGGCCCGGCCCCCACGATCACGAAAGTCAACCAGGCGCAGCGCTCAACTGGATCGGTGATGCGTTCCGCCGCTTCAAAAGCCAGCAGAATTTTATGCCGAATGGTCGTCGCGTCTTCAATCGTTTTGGGGTAAGGCGCCCAGGTTCTCCACTCGTCATGGCCAAAATAGCTGCCCTGCGAACCCGTGGCGACAATCAGTGAATCATACGCGAATCGCCGCGCCGTCTTTGAGAATGACCCGCTTGCTGCCCGGGTCGATATCAGTAGCCTCACCCAGCAGCACACAGGTGTTCTTCTGCCGGTTCAGTATGCCGCGAATCGGCGCGGCAATTTCACCGGGAGACAAAGCGCCGGTGGCTACTTGATACAGCAGCGGTTGAAACAAATGATAATTATGCCGGTCAATTACCGTAATATCGACTGGCGAACGCTTGAGTGCCTGCGCCGCGTACAAGCCGCCGAATCCCCCTCCCAAAATAACGACGCTGTGTTTGTCAGGCATGCAAGTCTACCGTTGGTAAATATTCCGGCTTCCGGCGAGCTTTACGCAATTGCTCGAAGGCATATGCCGATTTGATGAGTTTCGGCTCACTCCAAGGTGCACCAAAGAAGGAAATGCCGAGTGGCAGGCCGAAGCGGAAACCAGCCGGCACCGTGATGTGCGGATAACCGGCAATAGCCGCCGGTGAAGAGCAGCCACCTTCGTCGTGGTCGCCATCAACCCAGTCGGTCAGCCACGCCGGACCGCCGGTGGGAGCGACGATGGCATCGAGGTTGTTCTTGGCCATGACAGCATCAATCCCTTCCGTACGGCTGGCTTTGCTGTTACTGGCCAGAGCGTCAAGATACGCTTTGTCAGTGAGCGGGCCTTTGGCTTGCGCCTGTTGCATAATTTCCTGCTCGAAGTACGGCATTTCGCTGGCGCGGTTAGCGTTGTTGAAGGCAATGCAATCGGCCAGAGATTTGACCGGGGCTTCCCGCGTAGCGAGATAGGCATTAAGGTCGGCCTTGAATTCGTAGAGCAGAACTGTAAAATCATTGCCACCCCAACTCTCGAAACTGGGGAATTCTACCGGGTCGACGATCACCGCGCCAGCCTGCTTCATGAGCGCAATACAACTCTCCATCACCGCAGTGACGGCTGGGCCTATGTTGAAGTACTGGCGCGCAATTCCCAAGCGTGCGCCGCGCAAGCCGCTCGGATCGCAAAACCGTGTGTAATCGGGGAACGCCTTTCCATCGCTCGCTTGCGTGGCTGGGTCGCGTGGATCAACACCAGTCAAAACGCCGAGCAGCAGCGCGGCATCCCATACCGAACGTGCCATGGGACCCGCCGTGTCTTGGGTGTGGGAGATAGGAACAATGCCCGCGCGGCTGATGAGGCCAACCGTTGGTTTAATACCCACGATGCCGCACGTCGACGAAGGGCAAACCACCGACCCATTGGTTTCAGTACCAACACCCACCGCCGCAAGACTGGAAGAGATGGCGACGCCTGTGCCGGAACTGGAGCCACATGGATTGCGGTCAAGAGCATACGGATTTCTGGTCTGCCCGCCGCGCCCACTCCAGCCGCTAACGGAATGCGTGGAACGGAAGTTGGCCCACTCGCTGAGATTGGTTTTACCAAGGATCACCGCGCCGGCAGCGCGCAGCCGTGCGGCCACCCAGGAATCGGCAGAAGCGGGTTTTCCGGCTAAAGCGAGCGATCCCGCCGTTGTTTGCATTTTGTCGCCGGTGTCAATGTTGTCTTTAATAAGAACGGGCATGCCATGCAGCGGCGTGCGTGCGCCCTTTGTCTTAAACTCAGCATCCAGCGCTCGGGCAATGCCGAGCGCATCGGGATTGATCTCGATGATGGATCGCAACCCCGGCCCACTGCGGTCGATCGCCTCAATGCGGGCTAGATAGATCTCCGTGATGCGTTCTGACGTGAGAAGCTTCTGCCGCTGGCGGCTTTGCAACTCGGGAACGCCGATTTCATCGAGTACGCCCGCCGCCACTTGCACCCGATTCGGTTGCGGTGCTACCGCCTTCGCTTGGGCCTTCTTTTTCTTGCGCGCGGCCACCACTCCGGCGAGCGTAGAGACAGATAGGAAGTTGCGGCGATCCATGGGCGGTGTTTTCAATTTACACTGCGCAGCATCTACAATACGGGTATGGCTACCGTAACTTCGACGGCAATGACCGTGGAGGAGTTCTCGCGCTTGCCCGCTGATGGCGCGTGGCATGAGATGAATGCTGGGGAACTGATTACTTTGCCACCTCCAAAATCGCTGTACTCGCTTACATCGTTAGCGGTCCTTGAGGCCCTGCAACCATATTTGCGGCAGCATCCGCTCGGACGAGCTATTCCGGAAGCGGGCTACATTCTTTTTCGCGAGCCGCTGACAATTAGGCAACCGGATGTTTCGGTGTTGAGCAAGGCGCGCATAGCAGCGACACCGGAAGACAGTTATTTTGAAGGCGCCCCAGAGTTGGCGATTGAGATCGTCTCACCCTCGGATTCACCCTCGGATTCGGCGGAAGATCTGCAAATCAAAGTGCAGCAATATTTGAACACTGGCTCGAAACAAGTGTGGGTGCTATACCCTAAAACGCAAGACGTGTGGGTATGGACGGCAAAGCATGGATTTTTGCTGAAGAGCGACGAGATATTGAGCGGCGGCGATCTCCTGCCCGGTTTCACCGTGAAAGTGAGTGAGTTCTTCAGTGGAAGTCATGCGACTCCATAACCGCCGCTTGTGCCAAATGTAGCTCTTTGATCTCGCCTGCCTTCACCGAAACCACCCCGCTCATACTTTGCAGCACACCTTTAATGATCAGATAAGGCGCGGTGGAACAGGCATCGCGATAACGGTCAAACAGCGGCGGTTGCACAATAATATTCACTACGCCGGTTTCATCTTCCAGACTTAAAAACACAAAACCTTTGGCTGTACCGGGACGCTGCCTGGTAATCACACAACCGGCCACCGTAAGAACCATGCCATCACGCTGCGCTTTGGCTGTCGCGGCGTCCATCGCTCCCAGCGCCCGCATCTGTTCCCGATGGTGAGCCATAGGATGTTTGCCAATCGTGATTCCGCTATTTGAAAAATCGGCAAAGGTGCGCTGGCGGTCAGTCATGGGAGATAAAGGGGAACCTACGCCATCATCCGCCGCCCCCTCCAACAGTTCCCCCACCGGCTGCAAGGCAAGTTGCGATTGCCACAGCGCGCCGCGCCGCTGCCGGTCCGCTTTCTCTTTCGGTAAAGCATTCAGCGCGCCGAGTTCGGCCAGCGCGGCCATCTCATTCTTCTGCAACTCCGGAATGCGCCGCACCAAATCCCGCATGCTGCGGAAAGGTGCAGCGCGGCGTTCCGCTTCTATATGCTGCGCGGTGGCGGAGGTGAGCCCGCGTACATAATTAAACCCCAGCCGGACGTATTTGCTCTTACCTTCCGATTCCACCGTGCAGCGGTAATCCGAGCGCAGAATGTCGACCGGGCGAAATCGCTGACCGTGCCGTTGCGCATCTTTCACCAGTGTGGCCGGCGAATAAAAACCCATCGGCTGATTGTTGAGGATGGCCACCGTAAACGCCGCCAAATAGTGGCACTTCAAGTACGCGCTCGCGTAGGCGATTAAAGCGAAGCTGGCAGCGTGCGATTCGGGAAAGCCATACAGCGCGAATGAGGAGATCGCCTGCACAATGCGGTCTTGCGTCTCCCCAGTGATGCCGTTGCGCTGCATGCCGGCGCGCAGATTCACTTCCACCTCACGCATGCGTTTCTCCGAACGTTTGAAGCCCATGGCGCGCCGCAAATCTTCCGCTTGGCCGCCCGTGAAACCGGCGGCGATCATGGCAATGCGAATCAATTGCTCCTGAAACAACGGCACGCCCAGCGTACGCGCCAACACCGGTTCAAGCGAGGGATGCAGGCACACCGGCTCTTCCATGCCTTGCCGCCGTCGCAAATAAGGATGCAACATCTGCCCCACAATCGGTCCCGGACGAATGATGGCAACCTGCACCACGATGTCGTAAAACTTCGCGGGTTTCATGCGCGGCAGACATGACATCTGCGCGCGGCTTTCCACTTGAAAAAGTCCGATGGTGTCGGCTTTCTGCAGGCACGCGTAAACCGCTGGATCGTCAGCCGGCAGGTGAGCCAGATCGACATCCTCCTTGTAATCTTGCTTGATGAGAGTGATGGTGTCTTCCAGGACCGCCATCATGCCCAAACCGAGAAGGTCGATTTTGATGATGCTGAGGTCGGCGCAATCGTCTTTGTCCCATTGAATGACCACGCGATCAGGCATGCTGGCCGGTTCCAGCGGGACCACGGAATCAAGTTGCCCCTGGCATACCACCATGCCACCGGAGTGTTGGCCTAAGTGCCTTGGGAGATCCAGCACCTCGGCGGTGAGAGTGAAGAACTGGTGGATGCGTGGATCTTTGAGATTGAAGCCCTGGTCCGTAAAACGCTTCTCTAGCGTGTCGTTCGGGTCGCGCCATTCAAAATGGCCCATGCGATTGGCCAAACTGGTGAGTTGCTCTTCACTAAAGCCGAGAACCTTGCCGACATCCCGCACAGCCGAGCGCCCGCGATAGGTAATGACATTGGCGGTCATCGCCGCGCCTAACCGACCGTAGCGTCGATAAACATGCTGGATCACGCGCTCGCGCTGATCGCCGCTCGGCAGATCCAGGTCGATATCCGGCATCTCGCCGCGCTCTTCCGAAAGAAAACGCTCAAACAGCAGTTCCATGCCGACCGGATCCACCGCCGTAATACCCAGTGCATAGCAGACCGCGCTATTAGCGGCGGACCCGCGCCCCTGCACCAGGATTTTTTCGCACCGGCAAAAATCTATCAGGTCCCAAACAATCAGAAAGTAGCCGGGAAGCTTCAGCTTCTCGATCATGGCGAGTTCGCGTTCAATCTGGCGCTGCGCTTTTTCATGATAAGGCTGATAGCGCCAGCGAGCGCCTTGGTCGGCAAGCTGGCGTAGATAAGACATCTCGGTTTCGCCGGGTGGAATGGGATAGCGCGGAAACTCATAGCCGAGATTTTCGAGCGTAAACTGAAGACGGTTGGCCAGCTCCGAGGTATGGGCAAACGCGTCTGGCAGGTCTGAAAAGAGACGCTGCATTTCGGCGCTGCTTTTCAAGTAGCGCTCATTATTAAGGTTGAGCAGCCGGCCCGCTTCGTTGAGCGTTGTTTTGTGATGCACGCAAGTGAGAACGTCCTGTAAGTTGCGGCGTTCTTCCGTAGCGTAGGTCGCGCCATTGGTCGCGAGCAAAGGCAGACCCAGGCTACCGGCCAGTTCCACCAGCGATTGATTGCGCGCTTCCTGGTCACGGCGATAATGCCGCTGCAGCTCAACAAAAACATTCCCCCGGCCGAAAGAATGTGAGGCGCTCGAGCATTTGCCGCGCTTGCCGCGCAACCTCTGGGCCGCTGCCTTGCCGGTAGATCGAGGCGAGTGGACCTTCGTCGCCTCCCGTAAGACACACGAGTCCCGCCGCATGGGAGGTGAACTCTTCGTCGTTGGCAAAGGGATATTCCGGTTTGCCTGGTTTGCCGTCGCGCAATTTCGTGCGAGTGATCAGGCGGCAGAGATTTTGGTAGCCAATGCGGTTTTCGACCAGCAGCGTGAAGCGATAAGGCTCGGCGGCGTTCACTTCAGCGCCGATTAACGCGCGCGGACCAAGCTTCTTGGCCGCCTGGTGGAAGCGCGGCGCGCCGTATACACCATGAGCGTCTGTGATGGCCATCGCCGGCTGGTCAAATTGTGAACAACAAGCCGCCAGATCCTCCGGCAGCGATGAACCTTCCAGGAAAGAGAAAGCCGAGCGGGCGTGAAGCTCAACGAAATGCACTCAACCATTATAGGCGAACAAAAGACGAATCAACCCAATCGGCACCACCAATCGGTGTCAGACACCTCAAACCCGGGACGGACGAGACATTCCCCTATTTCTTTCCGCAAAAAATGGAAAACATCTCGTCCGTCCCCACTTAAAAAGTTCCACCTTCAAAGTTGGCTCACCCCGCGAATTCTCCACTCCAACGGAATCTTAGTCGCACCCGCTAAGATTATTGCATTTCATTCGACTCATATGCTAACCTCGTACAAGGCGGTATTCGAGCGGTATGGATATTAACCGGATGACAGAGAAGTCGCAGGAAGCGATCCGGCTGGCGCAATCGACGGCGCTACAGTACGGCAACCAGCAAGTCGATGTAGAGCATCTGCTGCTGGCTATGTTAGAGCAAGAAGGTGGGTTAGCACCCTCTATCCTATTACGGGCAGACGTTCGCCTCGAGGCTTTGCATAAACGCCTCGTGCAGGAAATTGAGAAGTTGCCCAAAGTGTCGGGCGGCTCGACGCAGGCCAATCAGGTCTACATCACCAACCGTCTTTCTAATCTGTTTACAGTGGCCGAAGAGCAGGCCAAGCGGCTCAAAGACGAATACGTCTCCATTGAGCATTTGCTGCTCGCCATTGCTGACGATCAAGGTACAGCAGGTAAACTATTGCGCGAGTTTGGCTTGACGCGCGACCGGCTCATGAAAGCCTTGATGGACGTACGCGGACATCAGCGCGTGACAACGCAGAATCCGGAAGCCACCTACGAAGCGCTGCAGAAATATGGCCGTGATCTAACCGAAGCCGCCTCGAAAGGCAAGCTCGATCCGGTGATTGGGCGCGATGAGGAGATTCGCCGCGTCATTCAAGTTTTGAGCCGCCGGACAAAAAACAATCCAGTGCTCATCGGCGAACCCGGCGTCGGCAAGACGGCCATTGTCGAAGGCTTGGCCCAACGCATTGTGCGCGGCGACGTGCCGGAGGGATTGAAAGACAAGCTCGTGGTATCGCTCGACATGGGAGCGCTGATCGCGGGCGCGAAATTCCGCGGTGAATTCGAAGAGCGTCTGAAAGCGGTGCTCAAGGAAGTGCAATCGGCCGAGGGCCGCATCATCCTCTTTATAGACGAACTGCATACCGTTGTCGGCGCGGGCAAGGCCGAAGGCTCCATGGACGCCGGCAATCTCTTGAAGCCCATGCTGGCGCGCGGCGAATTGCATTGCATTGGCGCAACCACCCTCGATGAATACCGCAAATACATTGAAAAAGACGCGGCTCTCGAGCGCCGCTTTCAAACCGTGTTCGTCGATCAGCCCTCCGTCGAAGACACCATCTCCATTTTGCGCGGTCTGCGTGAACGCTATGAAGTTCACCACGGCGTGCGTATCAAAGATGCGGCGCTCGTGGCAGCGGCGGTGCTTTCCAACCGCTATATCAGCGATCGCTTTCTGCCCGACAAAGCGATTGATTTAGTCGACGAAGCAGCGGCCAAGCTGCGCACCGAAATCGATTCCATGCCCAGCGAACTGGATGAGATTTTGCGCCGCACCATGCAATTGGAGATTGAGCGCGAAGCGCTGAAAAAAGAGAACGATACGGTTTCGAAAGAGCGCTTGAGCCGCATCGAGAAAGAGTTGGCTGAGTTGAAGACCCAATCTTCGGCTTTGCAGGCGCAGTGGAAGAACGAAAAAGAAGGCGTGCAGCGGGTGCGCGTCTTACGCGAACAGATTGAACAGGTCAAAGTTGAGATCGCCCAAGCAGAGCGCGCCTACGACCTCAATAAAGCGGCCGAGCTGAAATACGGCACGCTTACCGAATTAGAGCGGCGGCTGAATGCCGAGCAGGATCACGTGTCCGGCAAGCCCGGGGCCACGCGGCTTCTCAAAGAGGAAGTGGACGAAGAAGATATCGCCGAAGTGGTCAGCCGCTGGACAGGTGTGCCGGTATCCAAACTGCTCGAGGGCGAGATGAAGAAGCTGCTCTCTCTTGAAAGCGAATTGCACGAGCGCGTGATCGGCCAGGATGAAGCCGTCACAGCGGTGGCGGAAGCGGTACTGCGTGCACGGTCGGGTCTGAAAGATCCCAGAAGGCCCATCGGAAGCTTTTTGTTCCTCGGTCCCACCGGCGTGGGCAAAACCGAACTCGCCCGCGCCTTAGCACAATTTTTGTTCGACGATGAGCGCGCCATGGTGCGCATCGACATGTCCGAATACCAGGAAAAGCACGCTGTTTCGCGTCTCATTGGCGCGCCTCCCGGTTATGTCGGCTATGACGAAGGTGGCCAGTTAACGGAAGCGGTTCGGCGTCGTCCCTATTCGGTGGTGCTCTTCGATGAAATTGAGAAGGCGCACCATGATGTCTTTAATACATTGCTGCAAGTTCTGGACGATGGGCGTCTCACCGATGGGCAGGGCCGGACGGTCGATTTCAAAAACGTCATCGTCATCATGACTTCGAACGTAGGCAGCCACCGTATTCTCGAATACAAAGGGGCCTATGAGGGGGTCGAGTACGGGCGCATGAAGGAAGCGGTTCTCGAGGAACTGCGCCAGGCATTCCGGCCCGAGTTTTTGAACCGGCTGGACGAAATTATCGTCTTCCATGCGTTGAATGAGGAGCACCTGAAGCAGATTGTCGACATCCAACTGACAGGATTGAGAGGAAGGCTCCAAGAACGCCACATTTCATTGCAATTGACCGATGCAGCCCGTACGCGGCTAGTCAGAAACGGGTATGATCCAAATTACGGGGCTCGCCCGCTGAAACGGGCGATCCAGCGGGAAATAGAGACGCCGCTGGCTAAGCAGATCTTAGGCGGCACGGTGAAAGACGGTCAAACGGTTTGGATTGATGCCGATGAGAAGACCGGCGCGCTGCGATTTCAGACCAAAGCTACGCTTTCCGAAGCGGAAGCGGCGAAGGTTTGATGAAGAAAATTTAGAGTGTAAATCGAATTTCGATTTTAAACGTCAAAGGATTGAAAGGATTTAAAAGGAACATGTCTAACGTGGTCCAGTTTCGCCGTACAACAGCGATTTTAACGCTTGTAGCGGCTTCTATCGGTGGCGGTCTGATAGCGGCTTTTGCCGTATCGCACAACAGCGCGCCCGTTTCAGTGGTGGCGCGAGCCGACACCAGAAGCGACAACCAGCGCATGTCGCAGTTGTCGAATTCATTTGCGGACATTATTGAGAAAGCTTCTCCGGCGGTGGTTAAGATCAGCTCTACCCGAGTGGTCAAGGCCTCCGAACAGCAAGGCAGCAATCCCTTTATGTCCGACCCGTTCTTCCAGCAGTTTTTTGGAGGCCGTGGCCAGAACCAGCCGCGCGATCAGCGGGAATCAGGCTTAGGTTCAGGCGTGCTGGTTTCTTCGGGCGGATATATCCTCACGAACAACCACGTTATTGATAAGGCCACCACGCTGAAGGTTGAACTTTCGGATGGGCGCATCTTTACCGGCAAAACTGTGGGTGCCGATCCACAGACCGACGTTGCCGTTGTAAAAATCAACGCCGATAATCTGCCCGTGATGGCGTGGGGCAATTCCGACGCCGCGCGCGTAGGTGATCTGTGCTTTGCTATTGGCAATCCCTTCGGTCAAGATCATACCGTAACCATGGGAATTGTCAGCGCTAAGGGCCGCTCCTTTGAAAAAGGTCTGCGCGTGCAGAATTTCATTCAAACCGACGCAGCCATCAATCCCGGTAATTCGGGCGGCGCGCTCATTAATGCGACGGGCCAACTCATTGGCATGAATACTATGATCCTCACCG
This sequence comes from Bryobacterales bacterium, assembly GCA_963764105.1. Lineage (GTDB taxonomy): Bacteria > Acidobacteriota > Terriglobia > Bryobacterales > Bryobacteraceae > Bog-105. The sequence goes on along the minus strand of CAVXRP010000015.1, from coordinate 279,664 downwards.
GCAACACCGGCTTCGGCGGCGAAGGTGGCAGCATCGGCCTTGGTTTCGCAGTTCCTTCAAATATGGCGCATCAAGTGTTCGATCAGCTTGTCAAAAACGGCAAAGTGTCGCGCGGCTATATGGGCGTCAAGCTGGGCGATGTAAAGGCGGAAGATGCTCCTTTCCTCGGGCTCAAAGATGGCCGTGGCGCCGTGGTTTCATCGGTAGATAAAGATAGCCCTGGTGAAAAGGGTGGTTTGAAGCCGCTCGATATCATCGTATCGATCGACGGCAAGGCGGTCACCAACGCAGATGACCTGACAATGGACGTAATCGCCCACCAACCAGGTGAAACTGTCACATTAGACGTAATCCGCAACAGCAAACCGCTGACCTTGAAGGTTACCCTGGGCCAACGTCCCACCGGGCTAGAAGCCGAGAAAACGAATGACGGCGACGATAATGGGTCGAATAATGGTGACAACGGCGGCGACGCTTCCGCTACCGTCCGCGGCATCCACTTGCAGGCGCTCACGCCCGAACTGAGGGAACAACTAAACGCCCCCTCATCGTTAAAGGGCGTTGTGGTGACAAGTATCGATCCTGACAGTTCCTCTAACGATTCCGTAGCCCGAGGCATGGTGATTGTCGCCGTGAACCGCGAGCCGGTTTCCAGCATTCAGGACTTCAAACGCCTGGTGAACGCTGCTGGAAACAAACCCGTGTTGTTGACATATAACTTCAACGGCCAATCAGGCTTTACGGTCGTCCAGCCGAAGTAGTCAGTTACTCTTGGAAATTGCGCCCGGAGTCTGGAGGATGCTCCGACTCCGGGTTTTTTTAGATCCACACAAAGTTGAGTCAAACGGACGCAGGTAATCGTAGCAGCTTATTGTTGCGGTCCTGCATCAAAGCAAATAGAGAGCAGGAAACTCAGTGACAAATAATAACTTCCAATCACTCCCGGCACTACCCCTTAAGAACACTATTCTTTTCCCGGGATTGTTGTTGCCGCTGTCGGTAGGGCGGGAGAGTTCCTTAAAGGCCGTACAGGGGGCGCTGAAAACCGAGGAGAAAGAAATTATCCTCATCGCCCAGCGCGAGCCGCACATTGATAATCCGGAGCAGGATGATTTATACACCATCGGCACTAAGGCAGTGATCCGCAAATCCTCGCGCGTCAACGACGGCGTGATGGAGATCCTGGTGCTGGGTGTTGAGCGCGTAGTTGTCGTCAAGCTCGACAACGGCGAAGGCTACTTAAAAGCCAAATACCGCGTGTTGCCATTGCCGGAAGATGGCGGTTCGGAAGTGGAGGCGTTGTCCGGAGCTTTATTGGAGCTGGCGGCAAAGGCGATTACGCTAGCACAGCCGCAGACCGCCCCGGAGATGACGCGCATGCTCTCCGATAGCGACGATCCGCTAAAACTGGCTTATCTTTTAGCCAGTATTTTCAGCTTAGATGTCGCGCGGGAACAAGCCCTACTCGAAGCGGGAACTCGTGTGGATGCGCTGCGGCTGATCCACTCTTATCTAGCCCATGAGTTGCAGGTCCTCGAGTTGCGGCAGAAGATTGCTTCCACGGCGCGCGACGAAATGTCGAAAGAGCAGAAAGACTACTTGCTCAAACAGCAGCTGCGGGCGATCCAGCAAGAACTCGGCGAGAAAGATGGCGAAAAGGCCGAAATCGAGATTTTGCGCGAGCGCTTCGAAAAAGCCAATTTGCCCGAAGAAGCCAAAAAGGAATTTGAGCGCGAGTTGGCCAAGCTGGAGCGCTTGCCCAGCGCCGCGCCCGATTATCACGTCACCCGCAGTTATCTGGAATTTGTCCTCGATCTGCCGTGGAACACGCTCACCGAAGACAATCTCGACATTCCTCACGCCCGCGCGGTACTCGATGAAGACCACTTCGGCTTGAAGGAAGTCAAGGAACGGATTCTCGAGCACTTGAGCGTTTTGAAACGAAATCCATCGGCCAAAGCCCCCATCCTATGCCTCGTTGGACCTCCCGGCGTGGGTAAAACGTCGCTGGGGCAATCCATCGCTCGCGCCATCGGACGCAAATTCGAGCGCTTTAGTTTAGGCGGCATGCACGACGAAGCCGAATTGCGCGGACACCGGCGCACCTATATTGGCGCCATGGCGGGCCGGTTGTTGCAGGCAATGCGGCGCGCGGGCGCGCAGAATCCCGTGCTTTTACTCGACGAAGTCGATAAACTCGGCCGTGATTTCCGCGGTGATCCGGCCGCTGCCTTGCTCGAAGTTTTAGACCCCGAGCAAAACAAAACCTTCCGCGATAACTACCTCGACATGGCCTTCGATTTGTCGAAGGTGCTGTTCGTCACGACAGCGAATACGCTCGATAGCATTCCGCAAGCGCTATTAGACCGCATGGAGATTCTGCGTCTCTCCGGTTATAGCGAGGAGGAAAAGCAGCAGATCGCCCGCCGCTATCTGATTCCGAAACAACTGAAAGCCACCGGCCTTTCCGACGAGCAGGTTGAGTTTACCGACGAAGGGCTGCAATCGATCATTCGCAACTACACGCGGGAAGCAGGATTGCGCAGGTTGGAACGGGCCATTGCTAGGGTTACTCGCAAAGTGACGCTGCGCTTTGCGGAAAATCAGACAGAGAAAGTCTTCGTCACCCCTGACGTTTTGAACGACATGCTGGGGACTGAGATGTTCCTGCCCGAGCAGATGCGTAAGAATGTTCCTCCTGGCGTGGTCACGGGTCTGGCCTGGACCGAAAGTGGCGGCGACGTTCTCTATATTGAGAGTGCGCTGCTGCCGAATGGCAAGGGCCTCACGCTCACCGGGCAACTCGGCGAAGTCATGCAGGAATCGGCGAAAATTGCCCAGAGTTATATCTGGTCGCACGCAGCCGATTTGGGCGTAGATCCGGAAACGATCAAGAATAGTGGCGTTCATGTGCACGTACCAGCCGGAGCGATTCCTAAGGATGGGCCGTCAGCCGGCGTGACAATGACTTCGGCTATGGCTTCTCTCTACGCAGGTTTGCCTGCGCGCAACGATATCGCCATGACCGGCGAAGTGACGCTGGCCGGGCTAGTGTTACCGATTGGCGGCGTCAAAGAAAAAGTGCTAGCCGCGCGCCGCGCCGGGATCAATAAAGTGATTCTGCCGCAGGGTAATAAGAAGGATCTGCGCGATCTGCCCGATCACGTCAGGCAGGAAATGCAGTTCCACTTCGTAGACCGAGTGGAAGAAGTGTTGACGCTGGTAATTCCGGGGATCAACGTGAGACCGCTGGCAATCGCAAGTTAGCCAATCGCAAAGGGCGCGGCTGCGCGGCCTACTCTAACGCCTATGTCGGTTAGACAGGTGCCCCTCGCCCACCACCCCACACATAAGTTTTGCAACGCGCTATGAGAGATCTATCGAGTGCGTTCCGAAGATTTCGCACAAGCGGGCGGCCGATAATGGCGCCGATAGAATATCCTTCACGTCGCAGTCCAGCGCGTCCCACCATAACTCGGCCGTACTGTTCGAGCTCAAAAGCACGATGGGAACGGAGCTTGAAACACACCTCACCTTCTCGACCAGGTCTCTCCAATTGCCATCTGCCAAGGCGACCTCTGTGACAATACCGGTTGTTTCGGACTTTGACTCGAGTAAACCAGTGGCCGCTTTGACGCTGTTTGCCCACTCCACTTTGAGGCCGCGCAGCAGCAACTCTTGCTCAATGATCGCTTCTGGTTTTCTACCGCTCACAAACATGATCGTTTTTACTGAGTCCTCGCTCTGCATCGATCCCTGGTTCACTCTGAGTCCAGGCTAGCGCAGGGTGCGCCGGAATTGACGTAAGCGACCGTAAGCTCGCTACGTTACATGGCGAAGCCTGCGCTGGTAAGCATATGATTGTAGGTACTTAGATAGGCGACAATGCCGGGTTCGTCACCCCAAGAACGTCCAGCTGGCCCCGCACCAGAGCCCGTGCCGGCAAAGATCGTGCGCGAGCAGCTGGCGCGCGTGGTGGACAGCCCGGGCTTTGTTTCCTCAGCTCGGCTCAACCGGTTTCTATCCCACATAGTGAATCGGACCATCGATGGAGATACCGACAGCCTCAAGGAGTTCTCCATCGCGATGGAGGTCTTCGACCGCTCGGCTGATTACGATCCGAACATCGACGCCATTGTACGGGTTGAGGCTCGCCGCCTCAGATCCAAATTGAAGGCCTATTACGAGGAGGGGGCGGGCAGGAGCGATCCCGTGCTCATTGGGCTGCGTCCGGGTAGTTATGTCCCCATCTTCCGCTGGCTTGAAAGGCAGCCGAATGAACAGAGGCAAGAAATCAGCCCGCCCCTAGGAAGTCGCCGTGCCGCGGTTGCCGTCTTGCCGTTTGTGAACATGAGTCCAGAGCCGGAGCAGGACTACTTTTGCGACGGTATCACGGAGGAAATCATCAACTCCCTCACGCGGGTTGCGGGGCTGAACGTGATCGCGCGGACATCGGCTTTCCAGTTCAAAGGCGCCTCCGTTGATATCCGGGAGGTGGGCCAGCGTCTGGGCGCCGATCTAGCAATTGAAGGGAGCGTCAGGAAAGCAGGCGCGCAACTGCGGATTACCGCGCAGGCCATTCAGACTGAATCCGGCCATCACCTCTGGTCTGAGACATTCCGCCGTGAACTAAAGGACGTCTTTGCCATTCAAGAGGAGATCGCGGAATCCATCGCGGGGTTGCTCCGGGTCCATTTGCCGAGGTGCGAGTACGGTCCTCCACTCGTAATCTTGATGCCTATATGAGGCACTTAAGAGCCAGATTCCTGATCCATCAACAAAGTCCGGAAGCGCTGCGAACTGCGCTCGAGCAGTTGCGCGAAGTGACTGAGCTTTTTCCCGATTATGCTCCCGCCTATAGTGGCATGGCTGCAGCCAGAGGTCTTCTGTGCCTTTTCGGTGAAGTATCCGGGCGTGATATGTATCCCGAGATAAAGGCGAACGCCGAACGCGGCTATATCCTTGATGCCGACTCAGGGGAAACCTGCGCGATGCTTGGCGCATTCGTGGCTGGTTTGAATATCGCTGGGCTGAAGCGGACACGCTGTTCGAACGTGCGGTGAAACTACAGCCCGGAAACGCGGCCGCTTACATGTCTCGTGGTATGGCTCGCTCTGCCAGGGAACATCGCTGAAGCAGAATCAGTCCTCCGGCGAAGTCAACAGAATTGGATCCCCTTTCTCCCAGCGACTGCGCACGGATGGCCTATGTCCGTTATGTGCTAGGCGATTATCGAGCAGCCGCGGAGCATCTTAACAAGTCTTTTGAGCTAGATCGCGATTATCCTGAAGCGCGATTTTATAACGGACTTTTGCACTTTCAGCAGGGAGATTACGACGGCGTCATACAGTGTCTGTCCGGCCTCACCGGTTGCGCTGGACATAGGCCTGATGGCCGCCGCCTATGCGCGAAAGGGCAGCGCGGCGCGAGCTCGGAACAGTCTGGCGGAGCTTTGCGGGCTGGCCGAGAAACAATACGTCACCCCGCTGGCAGACGCTTTCGCGGCCATCGGCATGGGAGACCGCGATGTTGCATTCCAGCGCCTGGAAGAAGCCATTGAGCACAAGACGAACTTCGTCAATTTGCTAGCCGTCGAGCCGTTTTTTAACCCGCTCCGCGGCGATGACCGGTTCGCGAAGCTATTGAAAAGACTAAACCTACCCCACCAAATCCAGCCGTAAGCTTACGGAGGGCTTACGGCTGATTACTGCATCCGGATACCGTTTTCGAGGCACTATTGCCTCAGGATGCAACGACGAAAGCGAATTACACGATGGGCTCTACTGTTAGGAGCACTCGCCACGCTGGCAAAAGCGCAGGAAGCGCATGTCCCTGTATTGACGCTTGATGACGCAATTGCGCAGGCGGCGGCCAATAACACTAACCTCAAAACGGCTGACTTAGAAATATCTCGCGCAGCCGACGATTTGGCGGCGAACAGAACCAGACGCTTTGCCAATATGCAGATTGTCGCGCTGGGCGGGCAACTATTAACGAAGCCATCGGTCACATTTCCGGAGGGCTCGCTCGGCGTGTACAGCGCTACGGGCCCAATCCCGGCGACCGGCCAAACCATCCATATCGCGCGCAAGCCGGTCGGCGTGATAGGCGGCTCTGTGATGCAACCGCTGTCGACGCAATACCGGTTGCATCTGCAGTTGAGGGCCCTCTCGCTGGGCGTAGACGCGACACGGCAGGATCGAGAGAAAGCGAGTTTGGAAGTTATCGATCAGGTGCGACGTGCGTACAACGAGGTTGCGGAGGCGCAAAGCGCGTTGGATAGTCTTCAGTCGTCGCTGCCTTATTACGAAGAATCGAAGCGTCTCGCACTCGAGAACCGGAGGCGAGAAACCATTCTTGAATCTGATTTGTTGGGCGCCGACGCACAGCTCTTGAAGACGCAGAATGCCATTAGCGATGCGGGCGACCGGGTGGCCTCGGCTGCGGAGAAATTGAACGACCTCATGGGCCGCGACATACACACGCGGTTTCGAGTTTCGGCCATCAACCATGCCAACACGGAGAGCCAGAGACCTGAAGCATTGGAAGCGCGCGCACTCGAAAACCGGCCTGAGCTAAAGAAAGCGCAGTTGAAAGCCCAGCAAGCCGATTATGACGCGCGGGCGAAGAAAGCCGAATATATCCCCGAGGTGAGCGTGGGACTCACTTACTTCACGGCAGCGAATTTCGCCAATGCCTTACCAAGCAACATCGCAACAGCGGGCTTGCAACTTACCTGGGAACCCTGGGACTGGGGGCGCAAGCGGCAAGAATACGCCGCCAAGCGAGTGAAAGAGCAGCAAGCCAAAGTTGCGATCGGCGAGACCGAGCGTTCCGTTCTTCTCGAAGTGAGAAATGCCTGGCGACAACTGGAGACAGCGCAGCGGCAACTGGCATTGAGTGAGGCAGTGGAACGCGCCGCCCGGCAGAAGCTCAAGGAGGTTCAGGAGCAGGTTAAGCGGGAAGCGGTGCTAAGCAAGGATTTATTTCAGGCACAGTCGGAACTGGCTTCGGCAGATAGCCAGCAGTTACAAACTCTGGCAGAGTTTTGGAAAGCTAGCGCCGATTTGAAGAAAGCGACGGGAGAACAGTGATGCGTATATTAGCAGGAAGTTTCATCACAGTTGTGATTTTAATTCTGGCCGGCTGTGGGAAGGAAAGCACCCCAACCCCAGCCCCGGTTCCAGTCAAAACAGAAACGGTGGCGAGTCAAGAAGTTCGGCCGGCGTGGCGGTATTCAGGCGAGATTCGACCTGATAAACAGGTTCAACTGGCATTCAAGGAGCCGGGCTATGTCGACGGACTCCATCAACTGAAGGGTGCCGATGGACGGGTGCGTGATTTGCAGGTGGGCGACGAAGTTCCGGCGGGAACGGTTTTGGCTCGCCTGCGCCGGTCGGATTACGACGCCTCTCTGAGCACGGCGGTGGGCCAGCAGCAGTCCGTCGAAGGCGCGCTGGAGGCAGCGAAAGCGCAACTCGATCAGGCAAGGGCCGATGAAATCAAAGCCAATCGCGATTTTCAGCGTGCAGAAGCGCTCTATGCGGCGAAGGCGATGACGCGTCCCGACTACGATGCGGCGGTGGCGCACCACGCTGTTGCGCTGGCAAGCGTGGAAGCTGCCAGGCGAGAAATCGAAGCGCACCAAGGTCAATTGAATGCAGCGCGGGCCCAGATTGCCGCCGCTCGCATCAATCTCGGCGATACCAACCTGGTCGCGCCGATGCCCGGAGCCATCGTCGAAAAAGATGTGGAACGGGGCACGCTGGTCTCAGCCGGCACACGGGCATTCACGCTCGACGATATCCGCGTAGTGAAGGTGGCGTTCGGTGTTCCCGATAGCATGCTGGCGCATTTCAGCATGGGATTGCCCCTGCCGGTGCAAATTGAGGCTGTGGGACGGATTCTGACAGGCCACGTAACGGAGATAGCTGCTTCAGCCAATCGGGAGTCGCGAGTCTTCAATATTGAAGTCACGCTGCCGAACAGAGACGGCTGTCTGAAGGAGGGAATGATCGCCAGCGTTCGTATCGAGCAAGCGAATGCGCAGACCGTTCCTGTAGTGCCCCTGCCCGCGCTGATCACTGCGCAATCCGGATCGAATAGCTATTCGGTTTTCACCATTCGGGAACGCGAAGGTAAACAATTTGCGGAGTTGAAGAGTGTAAGGGTTGGGCAAGCCGTGGGCAACTCGGTTGTGATCGAGGAGGGCGTGATCCCTGGAGAACGAATTATCGTGAACCGGACCAACCAGCTAAGCGACGGAAGCGCGGTTCGAGTTCTGGAGTAGGAGCAGAGAAATGGCACAACAATTAATGGATCGGCTTATGGAAAAGAAAAACAATCTGGCGCGCTTCTTTATAGAGCAGCGCCACATTGCCTGGGTCTCGCTGGCCCTTGCGCTGGTGTGGGGAATCTACGGCTTGCGGAAAATGCCGCAGCGCAAGGACCCGGACATCCCGGTACGCCAGGCGATGATTATCGTTCCGTGGCAAGGAACCTCAGCCGAGCAAGTAGAACAATTGGCAACGAAGAAAATCGAGCAGGCGATTGCCCTGAATCAATGGGTGACGGAGATTAAGAGTACCTCGCGGACCGGGTCGGCCATGGTTCAGTTCGAGCTCGCGGAAAAAGGAAGATACGACCGCGATAAGGAACTGGACGACGTCAAGATCAGGCTGGATGCCATCCGCGATCTGCCGCAGGGCGCGGGTCCAATTCTGTACATCAAAGATTTCGGCGACACGGCTGCCCTGATGCTGACAGTAGCCAGCCCGCCGGCCGACGCCAGCCAGGTGGCCTGGGTCAGCAAGCTGGTGGAGGCAGGCATCCGGCAGGTTCGGAGTAACTTCGCGGCCGGGTCTGAGCGGCGTACGTCGATCGTTATCGTTTATCCGAAATCGATTGACTCTGCCGAGGTGGAACGCACGCTGGCGTGGGTGGCCCAAGAACTGGTAATGCAGCAAGTTGGTTCCGCCGCAAGAACGTTCTCCGGAGCGGGCTTCGCCGGAGTAGACATTGCTACGAACGTGAGCGGCCCTGAGCTGGCAGTCGTGTTGGAGAAGCTCGTCAACAACAAATTGCAAACGGACGAGTTCCATCCCGATGCATGGAAACCCGCCATCATCGGCGACCCGGCAACAACCGCCGCGGCGCTTCAGACCGTCGCCGGCGACAAGTATACTTATCGCGATCTAGACGACTTCACCGATACGATTCAGCGAAGCCTCAAGACTCTGCCGATTGTGTCGAAGGTGGAGAGATCGGGCGTTCTGAATGAGAACGTCTTTCTAAATTTCTCGCAGGAGCGGCTCGCGCGGTACAAGCTCAAGCCGGCGGACTTTTCTAAGCTTCTGATGGCTAGGAATTTGCCGGACAGTGGTCAGACCCTCAACGCACAAGGGCGGACGATCAGCGTTAACACAACCGGCGAATTTAAAAATCCGGACGATTTGCGCAACGTAATTATTGGCGCGTCGCCGGATGGGATGCCTCTCTATTTGCGGGACCTGGTGGATATCGACAGAGGGTACGATAGCCCACCGTCGTTTCTGAATACATACACCCGGCGCGCTGAGAACGGCAAGTGGATTACGACACGCGCGATAACGCTGTCGGTCCAAATGCGCAAGGGAGAGCAGATTAATGTCTTCGGCAAACTGGTTGACGCCAACCTGCAGAACGTGAAAAAGTCATTACCCGCCGATTTGGTTCTGGCCAGGACCTCAGACCAGCCGCTGCAGGTTCACGACAGCATTGAGCTCTTCAGCCACAGTTTAGTGGAAGCGCTGGTATTGGTGGTTATCGTGGCTCTGATCGGTTTTTGGAGCTGGCGGACATCTCTGCTGATCGCGGTCTCCATGCCGATTACGCTAGGGATCACGTTCGGAGTGATTAACACACTGGGAATCGATCTGCAGCAGGTCTCGATCGCATCGCTGATTATCGCGCTCGGCTTACTGGTGGACGTACCGGTGGTATCGGGCGACGCCATTGTCCGCGAATTGGGCGCCGGCCAGCCGCGGTCGGTTGCGGCTTGGCTTGGGCCAACCAAGCTGTTCAAGACCATGGCTTTCGCCACGGTGACTAACATCGTTTCGTATCTGCCGTTTCTGTTATTGCCCGGAGATACGGGCAAATTCCTGTATAGCCTGCCGGTAGTTATTAGTGTTTCGCTGTTGGCGGCTCTGTTGGTCTCCATGACATTTGTCCCGCTCATCAGTTCTTTTCTGCTAAAAAGCAAAACTGAAACTCCCATCGAGGAGAGGCGCAAGCGTGGATTTACAGGCTGGTATTTTCGGATCGCGCAAAAGGCTATTCAGCACCGGAAGCTTTGTCTGGCGGCATCGCTGTCGGTTCTCGCGGCAGGCAGCATCGTATTCTCCACGCTAAAGCCGCAATTCTTTCCAAAGGACCTTCAATACTTCTCTTATATCGACGTGTGGCTGCCGGAGGATGCCCCGGTGAGCGCTACAAGCGAAGTCGCTGCACGCGCGGAATCGATTGTCCGGCGAGTGGCGGAGGAATATGGCAAGAGCCATCCCGAGCACGGCCATGCAAAGGACGTGCTGGTATCGATGACGGCGTTTGTGGGCGGTGGAGGGCCGCGTTTCTGGAGCAGCGCAACGCCGGAGGACAGGCAAGCCAACTACGCACAGATCATCCTACGAACCAAAGACGATCACGACACGACTCCGCTGCTGGCGCTTTTGCAGCCGGAGTTCGATAAGCAGATACCCGGAGCGATCATCGATACGCGAACGCTGGAAACGGGAAAGCCCGTCGGAATACCCGTTCAGGTGAGAGTTTCGGGCGAGGATCTGCCGCGTCTTCGCGCCGAAGCCGAGAAATTGAAAAAGGTATTTCGCGGGATACCGATTGCCGCCAGAGTTCGAGACGATTGGGGAGAACCGGCGGTTAAGGAAGTTATGCACGTAGATGTGGACCGCGCAAACCTGGCGCACGTCACGAACGCGGATGTTTCCAACTCGGTTGACGCCGCCCTTCACGGCATTACCGCCGGCATATTAAGAGACGGCGACAAGCAGATTCCGATTACTGGACGCATGCGAATGGAAGAGCGCGCCCAACTCTCCGATTTACGCAGCCTGTATGTTTTCTCTTCACAAGATACGCCGCCGGTTCCTCTCGGGCAAGTGGCCACGATTTCGCTCGAACCGGTCGTGCCGAAAATCCGCCGCTTCGACCAGTACCGCACTGTTACGGTTCAATGCTGGCCAATGCAAGGGCACTTACCCTCGGAGGTGATGGCGGCCGCCCTGCCGAAGCTGCAAGCGTTTGAAAAGCAGCTTCCCGACGGATTCTCTCTGCGCTTTGCAGGCGAGTATAAAGAGCAGGTGAGCGGGTTTGGGGATCTGGCAACGGTGCTCGTCATTTGCGTTTGCGCCATCTATCTGGCTCTGCTCGCGCAGTTCAAACATGCGGTAAAGCCGCTGATCGTATTTGCGGCGATTCCATATGGAGTGGTCGGAGCGGTCATCTCGCTCGCCATCATGGGCCAGCCATTCGGGTTTATGGCGTTTCTTGGAATCATCAGTCTGATCGGTGTGATCGTCAGCCACATCATCGTGCTGTTTGAATTCATCGAGGAACGAAGAGAAGAGGGCGAAGACTTGGAAACGGCACTGATCGATGCGGGCATTTTGCGGTTGCGGCCGGTGATGATCACCGTTTCGGCCACTGTAATCGCGCTCTTTCCATTGGCTGCGCATGGCGGACCGCTCTGGGAGCCACTCTGCTATGCACAGATCGGCGGTCTGACGATAGCCACCTTCATTACGCTGGGGCTGGTTCCGGTTCTCTACTCATTTGTCGTGCTGGATCTGAAGCTGATCGAATGGAGGCACAGGGAGACGGCGGCTCCTACGATTGCCGATCTACAGCCCGCGACGCACGGAACCTCCAACGTATTTGCGTGATTTCTATGAACGTACAACAAATTATTCAGTACGCGACGTTGTTCTCGGTGTTAGTGGGAGGGCTCGGGCTGGCGGTCGCATTTTTGATTCATCGTGAGCAGGTGAAAACGCAGATTTTCCTGGCATTGTCGGCGCGGTATGACGAACTGCTGCACAGCTCTTCGTCTGAAGTTTGGCTGAGCGCCCCAGCTGGCGCAATGCTCCCGGAGCGGAGCACCGAAGTGACCATCTCGGCACTACGATTCTGCACTTTGGTCTCGTTGACGTATTACCTGTTTCTGGATCGTCACATACCGAAGCGTATGTGGCACTTAATGCTGCGCACGGCCGAACGCCGGATGAGAACTCCCGTGTTTGTGCGTGAATGGCAGCATTTGAAACCTGAATTTGAGTCGTTTCCAGAGTTCGTCGAACTGGTGACCTCCGTAAAATGTGAGACGCAGAAATGAAGGAACCGGTAATGACGCTACCCGACCCGCCGACGGCATTCGATGTTCCGTCGTTTCAACCCGAGATGGCCTTTCCGTATCTCACAGAAGACATGATGAATTGCATTCGCGGATATGGTAGCGAAGCGGAATATGATAAGGGAATTCAACTGTCGACCGCCGGTCAGCGCGAAGCGGACATGTTCGCGGTTCTGACGGGCGGCATTCAGGTCTATACGCTGAATGACCGCAGGCAATTCGAATCGATCATTGAACTCGGCCCGCTTCAGTTTACGGGCGAGTTGAATTTGTTGAATGATCAGCCACCACTGGTCTCGGCGCGAACCAGCGAGGCTCATACCTCTCTGCTGTGCATATCGAAGCTGAATCTAAGGCGGTTGATGCGTGCGGAAGGTGACATTGCCAACCTGATTACGCAAGCATTCGTCTGGCGCAGAATCGGATTGGTTTCGCAGGCCAAAACCGGCGTTGTTCTTTTCGGACAGGAAGGCCAAGCCGAGACCCTTACACTACAGCAGTTTCTCAGCCGCAACGGATATCCGTACCGGCTGGTTCAGGATCAGCCACCGATGACGTCGCGTTTAACGGTTGAACTGAGGCACGAGCAGGAAGCTCTTCCAGCGATCGGGTTGAGCGATGGGCGTGTGCTCTACCGGCCGGCGATACCGAGGTTAGCCGACGAACTTGGGATAACGGAGATACCCGACGCAACTGCAATCTATGATGTTGCAGTTGTTGGCGCTGGACCGGCAGGTCTGGCAGCCGCTGTTTATGCGGCGTCCGAGGGATTGTCGACCGTCGTCGTCGAAAGTATTGCCCCTGGAGGGCAGGCCGGCACGAGCTCGAAAATAGAGAATTATTTGGGCTTTCCCACAGGGATTTCAGGCCGCCGGCTCGCACACCGGGCGTGGGTTCAATCGCTGAAATTCGGAGTGAGGTTCGCGATAGCACGCGAAGCGATCAGCTTGGAGCCAGAGTCGAGCGTCCATCGACTCACGCTGGCAGAGGACATTCGTTTGTGCGGACGATCGGTGATTATTGCGACTGGGGCGAGGTATAGGAAGCTGGAGGTTCAGAATCTCGACAAGTTTGAAAATCAAGGTGTTTATTATTCCGCTACTGCGATGGAAGCAGCATTGTGCCGCAACAGCGAAGTCATCGTGGTAGGCGGCGGAAATTCCGCTGGACAAGCCGCGCTATTTCTTTCGCAGCGACAGGCCCATGTTTATCTGATGATTCGCGGGAGGACCCTTGCCCAAACCATGTCGCAATACCTGATTTCACGGATCGAGACCTCTCCCCGCATTTCCGTTCTGACGGAAACGGAGATTGTGGGCCTGGCGGGCGATTCCCGGCTAAATGAAGTCACCTGGATAGATCGCCGCAGCGGAGTGCAAACGTCTAAGTGCATTGAAAGTGTTTTTCTGATGATTGGCGCTGAACCAAACACGCAATGGCTGAACGGGCTTGTCACGCTCGATGAGAAAGGATTCGTCAAGACAGGTGGCCCGGACGGTTTTGAAGAAACGCCGTATGCGACGAACCTGCAGGGGATCTATGCTGTTGGCGATGTCCGAAGCGGATCGGTAAAGCGCGTGGCGTCGGCAGTGGGTGAGGGGTCAGTCGTCATATCGGACGTACATCGGTATCTCGCCGAACGGATGGGGATGCTCGAGTTTCCTGTTCGGGCACATGAATAATAGAAGGGCGCGGCTCAGCCGAGCGGTTCCTTTCGACCGCAATCGCAGAATGCCAAAAAAGTTCTATCCTTCGCCGTTGATCGCGAGTGATCTCCAGGAATGGGGTTTCGCGGCCCTCGCTACTCGGTTGGAGCTCTGCGAGTGGCGCGTAATCCAGCCCCCACCCACAATTGGGCCATTCTTGGCATGGGCGCAACGCTGGATATACTTTGAAGTCAGGGCGCCTTTTTATGCATATAATTCTAAGGACTACCTTCTCGATGCTCATCATGTTGCAGTTCCTGGTCGTGACCCTGCATGATTGGCTCAACATCCCCGGCTGGACGCATGGCAGGCAAGTTCAGGCTGCTATAGGTCGCCGGAAATTCCTGCTTGCAACACTGGCGAACAGCATCTTTCCGGGACTAGCCGTCGCCTTCATCTTTCTCTATAGAGGCAACCACAGTCCTTCCTTTGTTGGGAACTACTGGGTGATCTACTGCGCAGTCACAGTGTTCTCCGCGGTGATGATGTGGTACGTCCCCTACTTCTTCGGTGCGGACGATAAGACGAAGCGCTTATACGCGGACATGTACGCCGGGACAAAGCAGGTGTTGCCGCCACGCGGAGACAATCCTCGCCCCAACCTTCTACACCTCTATTTTCACGCTCTTTTCTTACTGACTCTATGTTTTGCCGTGGCGTTGCGTGTCTCCTAACCACCACAAACCGTTTTCAATAATCACCGAAAGCGGGAATTTCGCGGCCAAAAAGCCAGCCACACGAGCGACGCCATTTCACGTAATATAGGGCATGCCAATCGTTTGGCATAAGGCGCGATTTATGGAGAGATGGTGTTGTTAGGCGGTGGTGGCGCTTGTGAGCGATGCCTCCCTATCAGAGACACCGATTGCGACTTCAATGGCGTGCGCTATCGCTGACGAATCTTTGCCGACCTTGTCGAGATCATCTGCCTCAACCGTGACGCGAACGACAAGTTCGGTTTGCGAGTATCTGATTACGGTTCGCCCCCGCCGCCCGGATGGTTTTATCTACCCAGAGCGTAACCAATCTTCCAGAGGGTCAAATCGTCAAGTGGCCACTCTCCGATCAACCGCGAACGCCATCTCTGCTAAATAGCCTAGATCGTCGATGCGGAAATGCCATAACTCCCGTCGCGGCTCTACGGAGTGCAACTACGTCCGTTGAACGTTGAGGCTGATCCGATTGCGCAGTTAATAGTAGGTAGAAAGAAATTGCTCGAACACCGCATCAAATCGAAGGCAGTCTGGATTTTCAAGCGCAAATGCGTCCTTCGTTAGCAGCATCAGTTCGTCAAAATCACCGATGCGAACGCATATTGCCTGGCGCTCCTCTAGCCAGGCTCGAATAGTTCTTCGAAGTAACCGGTCATGGCGTCTTCCCGAGTTCCTAAACGGGACGTCCAGTATCCGCCAGCCATTGCTCAACCTTGGCTTGCAGTTCGGAATTCGAAAATCGCAGTTGCATGACCATATCATGAGACTGACATAGTGTGAAACAAAAAGGGAGGCGGACCGGAATGCCGCCTCTCTCGTAGTTGTGATGTACGCTGCCGTTATCTTGTCCACTTTGCTTGGAACGCGAATTCCCGCAAAAGATCAGGTTCGGTTCCGGCCGGCGGTACCGTGTAAAGGCGCAAATAGTGAGGACCGGATTGAGTAATTCGGGGGAGATTAACGTCAACTGTGTCGTGCGCGATAGAGCCGATTCCCTTCCACACAATGGAACCGTTCTTGTTAGCAAGTTCAATTGCAATGGGGCCGGGGTCCAAGCCTGCCGCGTTCAGATGCATGTGAAGCGGCCTGCCTTCGGACACGATTGCCGTTTCCGAGCCGCGGTATGCCGTAATACTGACATCGCGCGGGATCGAAAAGAGAATTGCCCCCGCGGCCACTGCTAATCCAGCAGTGGCAAAGGACAATTTCGGGATGGTAAACCAGCTTTTCCAGCGGCCGAACCGATCAACCGACCTTTTCGAGTTCGGTTGCGATTCCAGCTTCCGGAGAGCTAAGCGGGTCGCGGCGATCTGCGTTTCCAGAGTTTCGAGCTGGTCCACGCAATACTCGCAGGCGAGCACATGCGTTTCGACTGTTTCGAGCTCTCCTTCTGAAGACATATTCAAGAGGAAGCGTTCTAAGGCTTCTTCATTCGGATGCTCGCGATATGGTTCTTGCATAAAGTTAGTGCGGAATTGGATCCGCTTCTCCATATCAGAAAAGTGCTTATCAGCCCGCTTGTGCTCTCACGAAAACTGAGAAAATTCCGCTAGCGGCAAGCTTTTTCTTACCAATCTCCCCGAATTTTGCTTTAGCCCGCGACTTCAGTAGCCTAAATTGCGTTTCCGTCAGGTCCATTTCGCGGCAGATCTGCTCCTGCGGCTGCTCTTTTAAGTAGAACCGAACAAGAATCTCGCGGTCCCGTTCGGACAGCGCCGACAGAGCGCTCTCCATTAGTTCGGCCTTTTGGCGAATCATGGCTTCCTGTTCCGGGTTCTGTTTGCGATCGGCCACGGTGATGCCCGTTTCCAGGTCAGCCTGCTCTCGCCGGTTATGCACTGCCTGTTCAATATAGGCGGCCACTTGGCGGCGGACCACGGTGCGAACAAAGCCCATGAGCCGCTCCGGTTCGCGCAGATCGCCCCGGCGAATGGCATTTACCACGATCAAGAACGTATCGTGTACTTTATCCTCCAATTCCTGAGGCCCCAATTGACGGCACAGGTAGTAGCGGATACCGCGGCTGAACAGCTTGTAAAGCTGCTCCATGCCGGTCTCTTCGCCGACTTTGATCTGATTGACTAAAATTCCCCATTCCACTGGTGAATATCCTGGTCTGGAGGTCTTTTCTCTGACCTCCTGGTTTTGCGGCTGACTACCGTCTTGAACGGGTGCTGGTTGGGTGGCCACCATAATCTCCGAAATCATTCCTTCGAAACAATCGAATAAGCTGCCCAGTAGGAAGGCGAGCTGGTAAAGCCGTTGCTACGCCGCATCTCCAGTTGAGTCTGCGCCAAGGCGAGGGCCGCGCGCTGGCTGAGTGAACCGGATTTCAGCGCATGCAAATGGCTATAAAAGGAGGAAAAAAAGCGGCCCGAACTGTCGGGTGTGGGCCAGGCGCTCGCTATAACAGCGCTCGCTCCGGCCAGCAGCCAGGCGCGGCTTAACCCCAGCAAGCCCGCGCTGGGAACAGCCTTCCCTTGGCCGGAGGAGCAGCCACTCAGAACCACTAAGCTGCCTGGCAAACGGAAGGTTGCAATCGCCTCGGGCGTCAGCAACTCGGGTATCCCGTGAATCAGGCTAAGGGCGAGTGCGGCTTCCTGGGATTGACCCGGCGGACTAACGACATGAACTGCAAAATGAAGCAATTCCGGGGGAGGGGATAGAGCTTTACGTAAATTTTCAGCGGAGGCTTGCGAACCCTCGACCATCTGTCGGTCGGCCAAGCCGCTTTGTTCGGCCGAGGCGCGTACTTCCTGGCCGCTGCCTGCCAGCCGGGCCAACGTCACCGAACTGGCTTCCACCGGCGAATCCCAATCGCGCGTGGGCCTCAGCCTGCTGTCCGCTTGGTTATAGATTGGATCGGCCACCCCTACGAAGCGTGCCGCCGGAGCTTTGTTTTTAGGTGAGAGTAAAAGCAATTCGCTGGGTGAGAAGCGCAGACTGCGTTTCTCCAGTAGCCATTCACCACCGCCGCTGGCGGCCGTGTTTGGCAGAGCGGCGAACGGCACTCCATTCAGCAAAGCGCCATCGCCCACCATGAGCCACTCGGATTTTCTTGCCAAACGCGTCGGCAGAAAACCAAACAGAGATTGGCTCAGTTTTTGTCCCGCATCCTTTATATCTCCGCTTTCCCGCACGTCCTTGGTGAATTGCGCCGCTTCGCTCTCGAGTTTCCCACGACCGTCTATTTGGAAAAGGTTCACTTGATCTCCGGTGATCGCCCACAAAAATGATTTCGCATCGCCCAGCGAGAAGCTCAGGAGCAGCTCATTACCGCTTAATCTAGACTGGATATCTCTAAGTGAATTCCTGCGTAAATTTTTCTCGCTAGAAAAGTAATTCTTCCCGATTTGAATCGCAATTTGATTTTCGAATTCACTAATCTCCATGCGAATTCGTCCAAGATCTGCCTGATCGGCTTTGCTATTGCCGCCCAGCGTAACGCGCGCCTGCGCCGCCTGTAATGCCGCCAGCTTTTGAAAATAGCTATCGGGCAGTTTTGAATCTGTTGCAAGTGCGAGTCTTAGCTGCTCACGCAAACTGGCGGCGCGGTTAACAGCGAGCACTTGAAGGCCTTCGTCACGCAGGCGGCCATCGTTCTTTTCCAATGAAATCTGCGCGGCTAAATGCGCAAAGTCTCGATATACGTCGTGCAATAGTACGACTGTTTGGGTGTTAGTGGTATTTCCTGGTAATGCGCCTTGACGCCATATATCGGCTGAGTTGACGGCGCGCCGAAATTCCGCCAATGCTTGTAATTTTTTGCCGGAACCAAGGAGAATCTGCGCACGAATGTGAATCGGATAGTACTGAGCATCCGTTTTGAAAGAAGTGCTGTCTGTGGAGAGAGCTTCATCGATCAACTTGAGTGCATACGCATAGTTCGGCCGAGCGCGCTTTAATTCGAGTTCGGCGAGATGCTCCTGGCTGATGGGAAGAGTGTCCCTGTCGTTTAGCGCGGCGCGCAAAGCGAATGCTTTATCGAAAGAATCACCCGCCTGCACCAGTTCGTTGCTACGCAGCAGCGCAACGCCACGATCGTCCCACGCGGAGGCCTGTAAGGATTTGTCGCCGATCCGCTGGGCGAGACGAATCGCTTGTTGGAAAAAAATTTCGGCTTCGGCATTTTTTTCTTGTACGTAGCACAAAGAAGCCTGCAGGTAGAGCGCGTTTACCAGATACTCATCTGCTTGGGGCGTGTTCGGCGCAGCGTGCTTTAGTTGCTCGACAGCAAGTTCTCCTTCAGTCTCAGCGGTTTGAAAGTCGCCCAATTGCCGGTAGATGCTGGCGATGGTTCCACTGGCGCGACCCCCCAGCTCGTAGTCGCCGGAACCGTGCGCCAGTTGGAAAGCTTCCCGGGCGGCGGTCAAGGCGCTTTGATATTGGAACGAAAGAAGCTCGACACTGGCAAGCGCGATCAAGCTGCGCGCCATCTGTCGCGAGTTCTTGCCGGCTCGCGCTAAAGCCAAGGCGCGGTCATACTGGCTAACCGCTTCGCCAAGCTTGCCGGCTTTGCGCAGAACTCTGCCTTCAGCTAGCGCCGCGTCGATCGGATCTCTTACTGGGTCGCGCTGTAGTTGGTTTGCCGCCAGCAAACCAGAGTGCAAGAAACCATGCACACTCAGCGTAGTTGTTACCGCAAACAGCCACTCAACGAGTGCCTGGACGGCTCGCCTCGGGGGTGGCAGAGTTCAGTCCGTATTACAGCTCTCGGAAAAGATAACTCTACCACCATTCGGGCTACACCGCTAGAGTAATTTCAATCAAACTGCGGATAAACCAACGAAGTGTTTAGCGACCAACAAGTGCGAGAACAAACGCGACAAGCGCGTCGAATATTACCGGATGAAACATTGTTTCGCCTCCCTTCGATCCCAACGGTGCCATTCGGGCCGTTCAGGCGATCGGAAAAAAGAGAGGCAAGTGATTGAAAGAAAAAGAGAAGAAAAATATCAAACTTTTGTGACTGAAAAAATGAATTCCTCAACTCGAAATAAATGAGGATGCATTGAGCGTTACAAGGAGCGCTATTAAGCTTTTAATTTCCCGCGAATTTTGCGTGCGAGTTTCTCGATTTCTTCGGTCTTCTTAAGAGACGAAACAGCCACCACATATTCGCCGTTATGCTTTAATTCAGTACGCAGGTCTTCCGCCAGTTGAATGAGCGATTCCACTTCTTTCAATGCTTCTTCATGCGCTTCTTTGGAGATGGCATCTTTTTGCGATTTGCCATTCGGAAGGCGGGTATCCTCGTCTTTTTCAGGATTAGGCGGCGCATGCCGTTGACCCGGCAGTACCGGCGGCTCTTGCGCCGACCGCCCGAGAGGCGAGGATAAAATTGCCACGATTGCCAGCCGACGCGTTGGGCTCATTCTGGTTGCTATGATAAGCCACTGATAGCGTTTAGGAAAGGTGTAAAGGAGCGTGTTTGCTTGGAAGTAACGGTGGGCATCATCGGCTTGGGAAACGTCGGCTCCGGCGCGCTGCAGATTCTGACCGAAAACGCCGCCGGCATTCAAGAAAAACTCGGTTTTCCGTTACGCGTTAAGACTGTATGCAGCCGCCAGGTGCATCAAAAAAAACTGTTGCCCGCAGCCGCCGTCAAGCGCACCAGCGAATGGCGGGAAGTAGTATCGGATCCCGAAGTGGATATCGTTGTCGAGTTGATTGGTGGCACGGCAACGGCCGGACACATCATTGAAGAAGCGCTCCGCCAGCACAAGTCGGTGGTAACGGCCAACAAGGAATTGATGGCGCTGCGCGGGGCGGATTTATGGGCAATGGCCAGCCGGCATGGCGTCAACCTGGCCATGGAAGCCAGTGTAGCCGGCGGCATTCCGATTCATACCATTCTGCGCGAAGGTATTGCGGGCGACCGCGTCGTTGAACTATACGGCATTTTGAATGGCACCAGCAATTTCATCCTCACCGAAATTGAAAAGAGCAACGCCAAGTTTGAATCGGTCCTTGCCGAAGCGCAGCAGCTTGGCTATGCCGAAGCCGATCCGTCCGCCGATATTGATGGTCTCGACGCACGCTCCAAGCTGGCGATTCTGGCGGCGCTGGCGTTCGGCGAAAAACTGACGCCGGCTGACATCTACACGGAGGGCATTCGTCGCATCATGCCGGTGGATTTCGAATATGCGCACCAACTCAAGCACACCATCCGGCTCGTGTGTCTTGCTCGCCAAAACGAAAATGGATTACTACTTTCGGTGCGCCCAACCCTGGTGCCCCAGTCGGCCATTTTGGCGCAAGTACAAGGGGCGTACAATGCGATCTGGGTGCGCGGCGCTTATGGCGAAGATACATTTTATTATGGACGCGGTGCGGGCGCCAAACCCACCGGCGTTGCGGTAGTGAGCGATTTGATGCGCGTGGCCCGCGAAATTCGTTACGGCAGTCCCGATCGTGTCAGCCCGTTTGCGCACGAGCGGCTGGGCGAATATAAACCGCTCGACGTTAGCACGCAAGAACTGCCCTTCTTTATACGCTTTCGGGTAGAGGATAAAGCCGGCATCATCGCCGCGCTCGCCACGATCTTGGCGAAACACAAAATCGGTATTGACGCCGTTTTGCAACTACCCCGCGAAGATTGGCGGGATCTGCCCTTCGTGATTACCACCGAGCCGGCGAGAGAGCAAGCGTTACGTGAAGCCCTCGTTGATATCCGCGAGGCCGACTTTCTGGTGGAACCGCCCTTCGCCTTGCCCATGGAACGAGGCTTTTGAAGTAAAATTTAACGCCGTGATTCATCTGGATATCCCTTCATCCGCGCTGGTTGTTTTGGTGGGCGCCGCAGGTGCCGGAAAATCGACATTCGCCCGTGAGCATTTCCGGCCCACCGAAATTCTTTCCTCCGATTTCTTCCGCGGGATAGTAAGTGACGACGAAGGCGACCAGGACGCCACCGCCGATGCCTTCGATTTGCTCCACCTGGCTTTAGAAAGGCGCTTGCGGCGCGGCAGGCTTTGTGTGGTGGACTCAACCAACGTCAACATCGAGCATAGAGCGCGCCTGGTTGCACACGCACGGCGCTTTGCTCGTCCAGCCGTGGCGCTCGTTTTCGAAACGCCCGATAGTGTTTGCTTAGAACGCGCGGCGGGTCGCGCAACTCGTGTCGTTCGGGCAGAAGTGATCCTCCAGCAGTTGGCAGAACTGAAGCGCGCGTTTGCCGGCCCTACTGAGGGCTTTAAAGAGGTCTATCGACTAAAACCTCTGGATCAAGTTGAAATAAAACGGGCGGAATTTCTAAACTCTTAGTACTAGGTATTTTTGGGGTACCGAATTTCCAGAATTTGCGCGCGCCGAACTGTTACATTTCAAACATACAGTCGTTAGTTAAATTGAGGAGCAAAATTGGCCGGCACGTTTCGACATCATAAAGTCGACGCATTCACTGTCTGGTTTACCGGACTATCCGGCGCTGGCAAATCGACCTTAGCCAAGGCGCTGGCTGCCCATCTGGAAGATGTTTCGTTACCGCATAAACTGCTCGATGGAGACGAGTTACGCCACGGGCTCTGCCGCGATCTAGGTTTTTCCAAGCGTGATCGCGATGAGAATGTGCGGCGTATTGCTTCTGCCTCTAAACTCTTGAATGATCGTGGCGTGATATGTATTGTCGCCGCTATCGCGCCGTATCGTGCTGCGCGTTTACAGGCAAGGGAGATTTGCGGTCGCTTTGTCGAAGTTTTCGTCGATTGTCCTTTGCCGACTTTGATTCAACGCGATCCCAAGGGCTTGTATCAGCGCGCACTTGCCGGAAAACTGGAGCAGTTTACCGGAGTTTCAGACCCATACGAACGGCCGGAAGCGCCTGACATCTACATCAACTCAGACTCGGAGACGGAGGAAGAAAGCTTGGGCCTGCTGCTGGCCGGATTGAGCGATTTGCGATATCTGCCAGTGGCGAGCGCCGAGTGGTTCCGCAATAAATTATCCGCTTAAGGAGCTCAGCTGCTTTATTATCTGCACATTCCCAAATCCGCCGGCACTTCGGTGCGTCACCTGTTCGCCTCCGTCTTCGAAGACCGTTTGGTGGAGGTTTACGGTGATCTGGACGACATTCGTTGCGCTCCGGATAGCGTTCTCTTCGGGCACTTTTGTTTCAGCTTACACAAGCGCTTGGGCGATCCCGCTCCGAGTTACATGACGGTATTGCGTGATCCTGTCGACCGGGTCATTTCGTGGTACCGCCATCAAACCCGCGACGCCGGCTCACGCTTTTACCGCGACATTCACGAAAAAGGCCTCACCCTCGGCGAAATCATCGATCGAGGCTTGGCGCATGAAGTGAACAATCATTCGGTCCGCATGATCTGCACCGATTCCCCCCTCAAATGGCAGCACACGCGCGATGCTTTTTCCGCCAAGCTGACCGGCAAGAAGTTTTATCAATTCGACGCGGCCCGCCATCTGAAACTGGCTTTCACCAGGATCAAGCGATCTTTCTGTTTTGTGGGTGTCGTCGAGCGCTTTGATCTATTGTTGAATTTTCTTGCCGAGCGCGCGGGAACGAACGGCAAGTTCGTTATCCCCAAAGAGAACATCGCGCCAAATCTGGATCTGACGGTGGACACTCAAACACTAGACCTGATTAAGCGCGCCAATCGTTTGGATTACGAGTTGTTCGAAGCGGTTTCCCAAGGCCGGCTAAAAGGCCAGTTCAGTTGCTAAACGTAGGGCGGCCATTCTTGGCTGCGAGGTGGCTTTCCAGCCGCCTCCCGTGCCGATCGGCAATCGCTGCAAGCTAAACTGAAGGTTTAGTCCCAAACTGGAGATCCGATGGCCGCACCCGTCCGCCGTAAGTCCGTTGTTGTCAATGTTGGAGGTGTAAAAGTTGGTGGCTCGAACCCGATTGTGGTTCAGTCGATGACCAACACCGACACCGCCGATTCCGCTGCCACCGTCAATCAAGTCATGCAATTGGCGCGCGCCGGTTCTGAATTGGTGCGGATCACTGTGAATTCAGAGGAAGCAGCGCAAGCGGTACCAACCATTGTCAAAACGCTCAGGCAATTTGGCGTCACGGTTCCCATCATCGGCGACTTCCATTACAACGGACATCTTCTCCTCAAGAAGTATCCCGCCTGTGCGCGCGCTTTAGATAAATATCGGATCAATCCCGGCAACGTGAACATCGGCCGCAAACAAGATGACAATTTCCGCATCATGATTGAGGCCGCCATTGAGTACGACCGCCCCGTGCGCATTGGCGTGAACTGGGGCTCGCTCGATTCAGTACTGCTCACCCAAATGATGGATGACAATGCCAAATCGAGTCAGCCTCTGGATGCCATGGAGGTAACCCGCCGAGCGATTGTGGAAAGCGCCTTGCGTAGCGCGGAAAACGCCGAGCGCTACGGGCTGGGCCGCGACAAAATCATTCTCAGCGCGAAAGTAAGCAATGTGCAGGATCTGGTATCGGTCTATGAAATGCTCGCTGCGCGTTGTGACTATGCATTGCATGTTGGTTTGACGGAAGCGGGTGTCGGCTCCAAAGGGATCGTGGCCACCAGCGCGGCCTTAGCGGTTCTGCTGCAGCAAGGGATCGGCGATACCATTCGCGCTTCCCTCACACCGCTGCCCAATGGCGACCGTTCCGAAGAAGTCATCGTGAGCCAGCAAATTTTGCAAGCCCTCAATCTGCGCAGCTTTACCCCCCAAGTGGCTGCTTGTCCCGGATGCGGCCGAACCACCAGCACGTATTTCCAGGACATGGCCGACCAGATTCAAACCTATCTGCGTGAGCAAATGTTGGTGTGGCGTGACAAATATGCCGGCGTCGAAGAGATGAAAGTGGCCGTCATGGGCTGCGTGGTGAATGGACCCGGAGAATCCAAGCATGCCGATATCGGCATCTCTTTGCCGGGAACATTTGAGACGCCCGTGGCGCCCGTTTATGTCGATGGCAAACTTTCAACCACCTTGCGCGGAGATCATATTGTCGATGAGTTCCGCGATATCTTGGATCGCTACGTCGAACAGCGGTATGGCAGCCCGGTGTTAGCGGAAACGCTTGCGTAATCCGCCTTAATCATTCTGTCCTCTATATTCTGTCTTCTGTCTTCTCTATATGCGCCCTGCACTTCTCGCCGCCCTGCTCCTCGCCATGACGCCGAACCTGCACACTGCCGATATCTCCACTCGTCGCCAGGCACTGGACCGCCTGCTCGACGAGCAATGGCAATACACTCTCCGCCAAACTCCGGAGCTCGCCACCATCATCGGCGACTATCGCTATAACGACAAATTGAGCGATGCTTCCCTGGCCCACGTGGAGCAGGTGCGCAAAGATACCGAAGCCTTCCTCAAGCGCTTCCAAGCCATCGACACCGCCGGCTTCCCCGAACAGGAAATCCTCAACCAGCAACTAATGGTTCGCAACCTGCAGGAGAATCTGGAATCCATCTCGCTTAAGCTCTACCTCATGCCCGTCGATCAGTTCAACGGCATCCATCTCGGCTTGGCCCAGTTCGTTCCGCTCATCCCTTTCGATACCGCCAAACAATACGCCGATTACGTTTCGCGTTTGCGCCAAATCCCCCGTGTCATCGATCAAGTGATCCAAACCCTGGAGCAAGGCAAGCGCGACCATCTAATGCCGCCGAAGTTTTTACTCGAAAACGTCATAGCGCAGGTACAGTCAATCGCCCAACCCGCCGGCGAAGCCAACGTTTTCGGCTTACCCGCCACCAAATTCCCCGCCGCTATTCCTGAAGCCGACCGCAAGCCGCTACGCGACGCCATCCTCCAAGCCGTAGACAACGAAGTGCGTCCCGCCTACACCAAACTAGCCAATTTCATCGCGCAAGATTACGCTCCCTTCGGACGCACCGAACCCGGTGAGTGGGCGCTGCCCAACGGTGACGCGCTCTATCGCTTCGCCGTCAAACAACAGACCACCACCAGCATGGACCCGGAAGCCATCCACCAGCTCGGCTTGAATGAGGTCGCACGCATTCACGCCGACATGCTTAAAATCGCCAAGCGCCAAGGCTTCTCCGATCGCAAGAGCTTTCAGGAATCGCTCAAAACTAACCCGCAGCTGATCCCCACTTCACGCGAAGACATCCTGAATACCTATCGCGGTTACATCGCGGGTATGGAACCGGAACTCCCCAAGCTCTTCGGCCTGTTGCCGAAAACCAAGGTCGAAGTGCGCCCCGTGCAAGAGTATCGCGAAAAGGAAGCCGCCGCCGCCGAATATGAACAGGGAACGCCCGATGGCTCTCGTCCCGGCATCGTCTACGTAAACACCGGCGACTATGCCCACCGCACAAAAATGAGCATCGAATCGACTTCCTATCATGAGGCGATCCCTGGCCATCATCTACAAATTTCGATTGCCCAAACCCTCCCTGGATTGCCTCCCTTTCGTCAACAGGCGAGCTACACCGCTTATACCGAAGGTTGGGCGCTCTATTCTGAGCGGCTCGGCAAAGACATCGGGTTTTATAAGGACCCGCTCAGCGATTACGGCCGCCTCTCGGACGAATTGCTGCGCGCTTGCCGCTTAGTCCTCGATACCGGCGTCCACTATAAGCATTGGACTCGCGAACAGATGATCGCCTACTTCCGCGAGAATTCCGGTGAAGACGAACCCGATATCCAAGCCGAAACCGACCGCTACATCGTAACGCCCGGTCAGGCTCTCGCCTATAAATTAGGTCAGTTGAAAATCCTGGAGCTCCGTTCTCTCGCCGAAAAAGAACTTGGCCCCAAATACGACATTCGTGCCTTCCACGATGAGATTCTCAACGGCGGCGCCCTACCGCTCGACGTCCTCGACGCCCGCACCGTCGCCTGGATTCAAGCAGTCAAAGCCGGCGCCGCCCCCGCCCACCTGAGTATCCATGGGTCTGCGGCCCCATGATGATGAAAAGAAAAAAGGGGGACACTCCGGGCGTTCCCACCGCTCCGCCGTCGAAACGAATTCAGCAGGCGTGTCCCCTTTTTTCGCTGCCCTCCAGACTCGGTTTTTCAAACAAGCTGTCTTACCGTGCCGAAAGTTACTAACAAAATGCCAGCTGACGCCTCCTTCCAAGGCTTCACGGAAGACGCTTTCGCCTTTCTCAAAAAACTCGCCCGCCACAACGATCGCGATTGGTTCCTGCCACGCAAGCCACTATTTGAAGAGCAGCTGCAAAAACCCATGGCGCACTTGCTCTACGCCATTGAGTCGGAACTCGCTCAAGACAAACTGCCTCTCGCCATCAATCCGAAGGCTGTCCTCTTTCGCATCTACCGTGATATCCGCTTCAGCTCCGATAAAAGTCCCTACCACACGCATGTCAGTGGCGCCCTGTATCGCAACGGCCGGAAGAACGCGCCGGGCGCGCTCTACGTCCACATCGGCGCCAAAGAAAAATTCGCCGGAGTTGGGTTTTGGCAACCGGAGCGGCCTCTCTTAACAAACTGGCGCCTCCGCATGCAGGCGAAACCGGCCAACTTTCTGGCCGTCATCAAACAACTCAAACGCCAGAAACTGCAGATCGCGACCAGTCATCGTCTGCAGCGTATGCCGCGCGGCTTTGAGGCGCTCGAAACTTCACCGCTGGCGGAGTTTCTGCGTCTTCAGTCCTTCGTCATAATGCGGCCGATTACCGATAGCGAAGCCCTATCGCCCAACCTGCCGCGCCACATCGCGCGCTTCGCCATCCACGCCCTGCCGCTGCTCGCCTATGGTTGGTCTCTGCCCGAAGCGAAGCCGGCCGCGTTTCTGGATTAGTTCGCATATAATTGCCACTGCCCATGAAAAGCTTTTTCTTGACCCTCGCCCTATTCACCGCCACCGCTGCCCCCCACGCCTTTGCACTCGACAACGGATTAGCCCGCACCCCTCCCATCGGCTGGAACAGTTGGAATAAATTCGGCTGCAAAGTCAGCGAGGACCTCGTGCGCGGTGCCGCCGACTCAATCGTCCGTACCGGCATGAAAGACGCCGGCTACGAATATGTCGTGATTGACGATTGCTGGCAAGTAAGTCGCGATGCCCAAGGTAATATCGTTGCCGATGCCACGCGCTTTCCCTCCGGCATGAAAGCGGTGGGCGATTACATCCACTCCAAAGGTTTGAAATTCGGTATCTATTCCGACGCCGGCCGCGGCACCTGCCAGAATCGTCCCGGCAGCCGTGGCTACGAATATCAGGATGCCCGCCAATACGCCGCCTGGGGCGTTGACTATCTCAAGTACGATTGGTGCAATCACGATACCCAGGATTCCCAAAGTTCCTACGAAACCATGCGCGACGCCCTCGCGAAATCCGGCCGCCCCATCGTCTTTAGCATCTGCGAATGGGGATCGACCAAACCGTGGCTCTGGGCCGGTCCCGTGGGAAACCTCTGGCGCACCACCGGCGACATTGTCGATAAATGGGACGGCCACGAAAAATGGGGTGGCAACGGAGTCGTGCAAATTCTTGACCTGCAGGATGGCATTGAAAGCTACGCCGGACCCGGCCATTGGAACGATCCGGACATGCTCGAAGTGGGCAACGGCGGAATGACCAACACCGAATATCGCTCGCATTTCAGCCTGTGGTGTCTCATGGCCGCGCCCTTAATGGCCGGCAACGATCTGGAGCACATGAGCGACGACACGCGCGCCATCCTCACCAACAAAGAGCTCATTGCCGTCGATCAAGATCCGCTCGGCATCCAGGCGAAACGCGTCAAAAAAGCCGCTGGGCTGGAAGTCTGGGTCAAGCAGATGAGTGATGGCAGCCGCGCCGTCGCCTTACTTAATCGCACCGGCGCCGAAGCGGAGATCGCTGTCAATTGGACGGAACTCGGCTATCCCGAACACTTCAAAGCCGCCCTGCGCGATCTATGGGAGCATACCGCCGTCGGCTCGCATAAAGGCGGTTACTCCGCGAAAGTACCGAGTCACGGCGTTGTCGTGTTGACTGTCATGCCGGAATAGGGCTCTCGCCATTCTTTTCGTTCACAGCCCTCGCCAAAAAATTATCTCCCATTGTTTATAACCACTTAACCCATTTCCGCCGCATTGCCCAGAACGCCGCCGTTCCATTCTGATCTCGAAAGCGTCTTATGGAACACAACTCGCAACCCTCCGGCGTCCCTCGCCTCAAGCTCAACCAATTGAAGGTTTTCCACTGCCCAGCCCGCTTCCGCGTGCTCGTCGCTGGCCGTCGTTTCGGCAAAACTCATCTCGCGCTTCTGGAGATCGCACGCATGGCCAACCGCCCCAACCGCCTCATCTGGTATATCGGCCCCAACGACCGGCAATCCAAACGCATCGTCTGGGACCGCCTCAAAACCATCACTCGCCCCACTTGGGCCAAGCGCCCCAACGAAACTCAAATGCGCATCGACCTCAAATCCGGCTCAACCATCGTCGTCAATGGCGCCTTCAATCCCGACGCTCTACGCGGCAACGGTCTCGATCTCATCGTGCTCGATGAATACGCCTCCATGAAGCCCGAGGCTTGGGCCGAAGTGCTTCGCCCCGCTCTCAGTGACCGCCAAGGCCACGCGCTCTTCATCGGCACACCCAAGGGTCGCAATCATTTGTATGAACGCTTCGAATACGCCCTCAATGACCCAAACTGGGCCGCCTTTCAATTCACCACCGCGCAGGGCGGTCTCGTGGAGGATGAGGAACTTGTCCAGGCCGCCCGCGAACTCGACCCCGTCTCTTACCAACAGGAGTTTGGCGGCGAATTCGTCAGCGCCAACCGCAACCGCGTCTACTATACCTTCGATCGCGACCTACATGTGCGCCCCCAAACTTTCCAACCTCTTTATCCCGTCATCTGGTCCATCGATTTCAACGTCAACCCCATGTGCATGCTCCTCATGCAGCGCGTCGGCGACGTTGTCCACGTTTTCGATGAGATCGTTCTCCCCAACGCCAACACCGAAGCCGCCTGCCAGGCCTTTCTCGATAAGGCCGAGCCGCTGTACCAAATGGTGCCGGGTTACCAGCGACCCATGAATGTCGAAGTGTATGGCGATGCCAGTGGCAACCAAAAACGCACCTCCGCCGCCGAGACCGATTGGACCATCATCCGCCAGTTCTTCCGCCGCTGGAAAGGAACATACCAGGAGTCGTTTCACATCCTCTCCGCCAATCCCCCTGTGCGCGATCGCATCAACTGCGTCAACAGCCGCCTGAGGAATACTTTCGAGGAGAACCGCCTCTTCATCGATCCCCGCTGCCGCGAACTCGTCAAGGATCTCGAGCAAGTCGCCTGGGCCACCGATTCCACCGGCGCCGTCACCTCCGATCTCGATAAGTCCGACCGCGCCCGCACCCACGCAAGCGACGCCCTCGGCTACTACATCGCCCAGGTCTTTCCCCTAAAGCCCCTCATCGGCCATCAATCCTCCGGCCGCATCTTGTAGGGCAGGTTGTCAAACCTGCGGCCGATTGTCAATCGGCCTGGCACTCGACCACCGAAAATCCTCTGGCGTTTCAACCAATCCTGCTTTTACTGGATTCATCTCAATGTATCGCGTGATCCGCGCAAACTCAGCCGCGCCGCGAACCAACCGGTCAAAGCTTTCCTCCTGCCAGAAAGCCTGCCCGGTCGAACAAAGAAGGCGATTCGCCTCCCTCGCCGTAAATCGCTTCAGCGACTGCATGATCTGAGAAACCTCCACCAGCGGAGTAATCAGGAGGTGAACATGATTGGCCATCACTACCCAAGAATGAAGCCTGTAATGCGCCAGCGTTCCTTCTCGAAACCGAATCGCCTCAACCACCATGCTGGCGATCTCCGGCCGCGCTAGATGCAGCGGTCCCGTGCTCCCACGGTCGAGAAGCTGGTCCAGTGCGAGAAAAGCCCGCCCTGAGTTTGGCATTTCAGCAAAACTTCGATGGGCCGGAAGACTGCCGTGCAGCCGCCACGTAACAAACATAGGTCGATCCACCGCGCAGTAATGCGGCAGCCGTCGCGCATGTAAAGTAGCCACCAACCGGGAGTGCCCACCCACCGCCCCAATTCTCCCGGATTGAACTCCTAGCTCTCCTGCCCTACCCGCCGCCCTACCCCTGACACCAGCAGCATCATTGCCGAGTGTGGGGCAGGATGGCATCCTGCGCGCCGATTGTCTATCGGCGCTTCAAACCGCACCGCCACCGGACATCCGAAGAATAGCCGCCAGAGACCTGGAAGAGCTCTGAACAACTGCGCCCAACGCGGCAAGTGGACTTCCACAGTGAACAGAAACCCGCAGTTTCATGGGTCGAGATCGAATTCAAGAACCAATATCGAACGTAATTCAAGCCGCCACATACCGCTTTACTCCGATGTCTCTCCCATGCGCCCTCGTCTTTGCCACGTCATAAGCCAGTTGCATGCGAAGCAAGTGCTCCATGTCCGGCCCGAAAGCTTTTTCAATCCGCAAAGCCATCTCCGGAGTCAGCGCCGCCTTGCCTCGCAGAAGGTCGGAAAGCGTGGCGCGGCGAACCTTCAAGATCTCCGCCGCTTTGGACACGTTAAGGTCCAGCGCCTCAACGATCTCCGTCTTAATCAGGTCCCCGGGGTGGGGCGGGTTTTTCATGGCCATCGCGCGCCTCCTAATGGTAGTCAATCAAATCAATGTCACTGGCGGCATTCGCCTTCCCTCATGCCGAAAAATCAACCGCCAGTTGCCCGTGACCGTCAGACTCAGGAAGCCCTTCAAGTCGCCCTTGAGCGGATGTAGTTTCCAGCCTGGAAACCGGTCAAGCTGCCCCAGCGTTTCAGCTGTTTCCATCGCCAACAAAAGCTTGCGCACTTTGTCGGCGAGTGCAGGCGAAACCCCCTTCGCATCTCCGCTTTCGTAGAGCCGTCTCAGCCCTTTGTGACGAAAATGGATAAGCTCCATGCCGTCCCTTCATCAACATAAGTATGTACGGTTATACCGTACGAGTCAAGAGTTTTGTAAGGGCAGCGTACCTCAATGTGACCAGCCAAACCAAATCTCTTTGCCTGTGCGTACTCCATTTTCTTGAACGGAACCCGCGCCACAACCGCGCGCGGGCGACAAACCACCGCGACCGGCTGAAATGGCGTAGCAGACCGCGACACCAATTGTCGCTATGCCGGTTGCCCTCAATGCATCGGCGGCGGCGGGGATACCGGTAGCGGTCGTAAAGAAGATGCGGCTGCCTGGCACTCGACCACCGAAAATCCTCTGGCGTTTCAACCAATCCTGCTTTTACTGGATTCATCTCGATGTATCGCGTGATCCGCGCAAACTCAGCCGCGCCGCGAACCAACCGGTCAAAGCTTTCCTCCCGCCAGAAAGCCTGCCCTGTCGAACAAAGGAGGCGATTCGCCTCCCTCGCCGTAAATCGCTTCAGCGACGGCATGATCTGAGAAACCTCCACCAGCGGAGTAATCAGCAGGTGAACATGATTGGCCATCACTACCCAAGAATGAAGCCTGTAATGCGCCAGCGTTCCTTCTCGAAACCGAATCGCCTCAACCACCATGCTGGCGATCTCCGGCCGCGCTAGATGCAGCGGTCCCGTGCTCCCACGGTCGAGAAGCTGGTCCAGTGCGAGAAAAGCCCGCCCTGAGTTTGGCATTTCAGGAAAACTTCGATGGGCCCGAAGACTGCCGTGCAGCCGCCACGTAACAAACATAGGTCGATCCATCGGGCAGTAATGCGGCAGCCGCCGCGCATGGAACGTAGCCACGAACGGGAGTGGCCGCTAACCGTGCCAATTCTCCTGGATTGAACTCCTAGCTCTCCTGCCCTCCCCGCCCCACCCCTGACACCAGCATCATTGCCAAGTGTGGGGCAGGATGGCATCCTGCGCGCCGATTGTCTATCGGCGCTTCAAACCGCACCGCCACCGGACATACGAAGAATAGCCGCCAGAGACCTGGAAGAGCCCCCGTGTGCCTTCATGTTCAGCCTGGGATGAGTGGCAAAGAAAACCAAACCGCGCTTCACTTACTCCCCACGACATACAATCAAAGACTAAGGGATGGCACGCAAACCCAAGCAATCAACCAGCGATCAGTCTCTAACCGCCGTCACCGACTATCGCTACCAAGACAAACGCAAAAATAACCCGCCCGCCAAGATCGCCGCGGAAGGCTTCGTTCCCCGCATCCCAAAGGCCGAGTACTTCTTCAGTCCCAGCCGCCCGCCGGAACTCCGTTTCGACCCCACCGGCGCCGCCGACTAGTTGCCCGACCTCCTCGCCAAAGCCACCAAAGAGCCACTAACGGCCAATGAGGCCAAGATCCTCGCCGCCGCCTTGCGCATCCACGAACCATGGCTCGAATGGGCCGACAAACGCGAGCAGAAATCCTTCACCGTCGACCCCGTAGCCCTTCACATCCACGAGCGCGTCAGCACCCAAGCCATCCTCAAAGTCGCCGCCCGCGAAGACGTCAACCGCAGCCTCTTCGCCGATCCCGAGCAGGGATACAACGAGGCCGTCCAGTTCTACCGGCACGATGTCGATCGGTCCAACCGCCTCATCCTTGGCGACAGCCTACAAGTCATGTCGTCGCTCGCGCTTCGCGAGGACCTGGGGGGCAGGTCCGGATGATTTTACGTCGATGCCTCCGCCGTCGGCGAAGAACGAAATGGCAACGAAAGGAGGCCAGAATGCCGCGACGGTCTCAGCCGAGTGAGCCGGAATTGCTAAGAAGCTCGCTCGTCGAGCTCCTCAGTAATTTCGCCGCGGAACTTCAGAAGGACAACCTCCGCGCCAAGGTGATCGCGCTCATCCCTGTATTTCATAAGCTCCGCGACCTTGGTAGCTCGCTCATTCCGGAGACCGACGCCGCGTCCGTATCGTACCCTATCTACAGCGCTATCCTCATGAGGTGATTGACGGCGAAGAACTAATGGTCGTTTCCGGAATTGGTGAATGGGCAAGGCGAGTCCGCGAGCTGCGCGTCCAATACGGTTGGTGGATTTTATTCCGGCGTCACATTCGCCGACATGGCAGAAGCCGTGCGGGACGCGAATGATCGAGCGGAGCCCGCCAGCGTAACCGCAGTCCGAATGAGACCGGATCAGTACATCCTAATGCGCACTGAAGAGGATAGGGACGCGGCCTACCGTTGGAACGTGCTGAAAGAGGTCCGACGCAGAAAGGCATCCGTCACCGACAAGATACTCGAATACCTCCGTCGGAACGTGGGGAAACAGATCACCGGCGAGGAACTAAAATACCTTGCGAAGGATACAAAGGAATGGGCGCGGTGGGTACGCGAATTGCGTACGGAAGCATGCAACATGCACCGGCCGAGTTGCAACCATTCAGGGACCCCGCCGGACAGACTGAGCGACAGCAGTCATTTAAAGCCCGACCCGACAGATCGTCGGCTTAGAGGACCTGCTCGGCGTGTCACTTCCTAAACTTGAGAACCTTCTCCGCCGCACTGGTGGCTGCGGATAATTGAGCGGTCTCAATCGCAAACTGATCCGTGGACAAGTCAATTGCCTCAATGATGCCATCGCTTTTCTCAATGAGCGCGCGTAGGACGCTTCGTAGCTTGCGTTCGTGAGCAGTAAAGCCACCGCTTGAAACGCGAGGGCTGTCAAGGTTGGGATTGAGTCGTTTCATTTATGGTTTCGGGGAAGTATCCAGTCCGCGAAGCGAACCGGCAGACGATCCCGCTCCACTATTATCGGTCGCCAGGACGAGGAAGGAGCCGTCACGACGGGTTACCCCCAATTTCGGAACAAAACCCTTGCGCATCGCGCCCCGAATATCGTGTTCGGCAAACCAGCGCGCTAACGGCGCAACGACTTCAAGGTGCCGCACCAGGCGAATCCACCTTATTAACAAACGAAGCTCGCCACGTTTCAGTCCTGAGACTAAGCGACTGCTCAAGCGGCGGCGCAACAACGAAGATTCGCCTCTCTGTCGCGAAAAGATGGACCCTATAGATACGCCACTCTTTAGGCCTCTCAGCCGCGAAAATATATTCATTCCGGGTAAGAAAAAATGGCGTCCGGGCAGACCCGTTGGTCGTCTTTACTTCCAACAACCGCTCCTCCCCGCTTGGCTCAAATGATAGGACGTCATAGCCAGCACCGTCCCCATCCTCCTCCGCAACCCACCGGACTCTCTCCGCGAGATCGGAGCACTCGGCCGCCATGAGCCGATCACGCTCGACGCCAACAACAAACTCCTCCCCGGCCCTGCCAAGAGAACGGTTGTGCTCGTCCCTCACCGCGGGATCATACTTACGGGCAAGGCGTCGCAACCCTTTCGCCATCCCCTTACCCATCTCAACGAGAATAGGTGCCTCGACAAAGATCTGATCGCTCGGGAGTCGCACCGCCTGCGAAGGCGCGACTGGCTGCAGAACTTCCGGATGACTCGCAAGGTAGCGTTCTATAGCGGGGAAGATTGCCTTCTGAAAATTCGCCTTCGGCTTGTACCCGGGAATCCACGGCAACCCAAGCACATCTAAAACGGCTGAAATATTCTCGTGTTTGAACTCTACAGACCGGTGCGACCGTCCCAGTTGAGCCATGAGCCTTTTAGTACGGCCGGACTTCACATAAAATTCGCCCGAGATTTCGGCCTTCAGCATGGCAAAATAATCCTCGATGATCGCATCGAGCTCATCGTCCTGCCAAGGCCTTCCGCTCTTAATTTCGTCGGCCATCAAAGCGCCTTCGACATCCTACCACCGTGGTCGAGCGTTCCGGCCTCGACAAAAGGTACGGTAAATGCCGAAGACTGGCCGCGTTTAATTAAGCCTGTTCGCGAAATGCTCATTCGCTCCGGCCTCCCGTATGTGATAGGGAACGTAGACGGCGCTCCACTGATTAACGCAGTTGTCCTTTGCGGAACGATGTTTCCGAACCTGCGCGTGCTCCGTCACCGCCTGTTTGAGGCGAACTTCCAAATTGTCCCGCCCCCTCACGGGAAACACCCGAAAGTCCACACCTTCGACCGCCGAAAATCTCATTATGGAAAGACCGACGAATGGAGGGACTTCGTGCAAGTCACAGGCCGCGGAAACTGTACCTTGGCCGCCGCACGTGACGCTATGGGCATTGACTGGATGACCAAGGGAGAAATCAATGAATCCATTCCGCCTGCCTACACCGAGTTCATAGGGCAGGAATTACTCCGATACATATCGTTCGCCGAAGAAGAGCTGTCCAACGCCCGCAAAAGCGCATGAACCGAGATACAGCGACGACGGTTTTTTCGTCCGCCATGGGAAATTCTCAAGGTTTTCAGGACGACCAATTAAGAAGACCGCCGCGTTAAACTGAATCATGCCTCTCACGCTCACCCTCAATCATCACGGTGAACAACTTGTGGCACAACACCTCCGCACAGGCCGCTACCGATCGCCCGAAGAGCTTGTCACCTGCGCTCTAGAAAATCCATCCGAGCAGCAGAATCTTCCCCAAAGCGCCAAAAAAAAGCCGCCTGCGGAAGCCGTTGCCCACATCCGCCAATCGCGCAAAGCTGTCAAGCTGGGCGGCTTAAAAATCAAGGATCTGATCCACGCTGGCCACAAATACTGACCAAGTTGAGTTCGTGTCAACAGAGCGGCGCAGCTCGGCATTTCTGCCGGCGAGAATCAAGCTTCGGGCGAACGTCATAATGGAAGCGCGATGGCCGCAATCCATATGAGCGAAGCTGAACTGGCACGAGACCTGCATGCCGCCCTGACTAAGGTCCGGCAGGGCCTCGAGATTGTCATAGAGCAGGATCACCGGCCCATCGCCATACTCAAACCGTCGAAACCCGTGGGCCGCATGATCTCGGAAATCGTGGCCGATCTCAAGGCGCAAGGGTCGAACGCCGCGATGGACGATGACTTCGCCCGCGACATCGAAGAAGGCATCAACGCTCAGCGCCAGCCATGGAACCCGGCATCCTGGGATTAGCCTGGCAGCCAAAGCCGTGCTTGGTAGACACGACCGGAAACGCCAAGCCCCGGCGCGTGCGTCGCCGGGCGAGTGATCAAAACGATGCTCGACTCCAGCGTCGTTATCGCTGCCGAGCGACGCAAGATGACAGCCGCCCAGGCGATCGAAAGTGTCCAAAATCTCGTCGGGGAGTCGCCCGTCGTCCTGTCCGCCGTAACGGTGGCCGAAATCGGCCATGGCATCTATCGCGCCAACACGCCGGAAATTCGCCACCGCCGCCGCGCCTTCCTTGATGATCTAAAAGCCACCGTCCCCATCTATCCGCTAACCGAATCCACGGCCGAAATCATCGCCCGCATCGGTGGCGAGCAGGCCGCCCACGGCATCAATCTTCCGTTGGCGGACCTCATGATTGGAGCGTGCGCCCTGGAACTCGGCTACGCGGTTGGCACCAGCAACGCCCGCGATTTTAGCCGGATCCCTGGCTTGCAACTCATCTCCCTTTAACCGTCCTCGCAGGCACCATGTCTGGAACATGTGGGCAATCTCGCAAACGTCGACACTATGAGATTCTCAAGTTTCCGCACATACTTAAGTTTAAACAGCCATGAGTGCGCATAACTTCTATGAGCGCATCGCCGCCGAGCGAAAAGACGACGAGGAACTCCGCCAGTGCGTGCGCGACACCGTCCGCAAGATGCAGGACCAGCAAACCTCCCTCAACAAACCGGGCGTCCTTTTAGGCAAGATACAAAGCGGCAAAACACGCGCCTTCATCGGCGTCATCGCGCTCGCCTTCGACCACGGCTTCGACGTGGCCGTCGTCCTTACCAAAGGCACCGTCTCCCTCGCCCGGCAAACCATCAAGCGAATCAAAGGAGATTTCGCCGCATTTATCGAGCGCGACGCCGTGCAAGTGTTCGACATCATGGCCCTCCCCAGCCTCACCCGCCACGAGCTGAATCAAAAGCTCATCCTGGTCGCCAAGAAAGAGGACGACAACTTGAATCGCCTCCTCCACTCCATCGCAACCCTCTACCCAAGCCTTACCGAAAAACGTCTGTTCATCATCCACGACGAAGCCGATCTCGCGTCCGTAAGCGCGCAGTAAAAAGGCCAGGACATCAAGCGCGGAAAAGTCAGCGAGCAGATTGATCAGCTTCGCGAACTTGTCAAATCCTCCGTCTATCTGCAAGTAACCGCCACTCCCTATTCCCTTTGCCTCCAACCTGAAGAAGACCGCGTCACGGCGAACGGCCTCTTTCGTCCCAAGCGGCCGGCCTTTACCGTCATTCTGCCTACCCACGGTGCCTACGTCGGCGGTGACTATTATTTCGAGAAAAGCTCCGACCCGGACTCGCCCGCCTATTACTTCTACGACGACGACGGTCAACTCCGCCTCCGCACCCCGCTAAACCTCTTCATTGGTGGCCAGATCCTCGATCGCGGCATTACCATCAAGAATCTCCTC
This sequence comes from Bryobacterales bacterium, assembly GCA_963764105.1. Taxonomy (GTDB): domain Bacteria; phylum Acidobacteriota; class Terriglobia; order Bryobacterales; family Bryobacteraceae; genus Bog-105. The sequence continues at coordinate 241,535 of CAVXRP010000015.1, read as the reverse complement.
GTCTTTTACTACGGCCGCAATCCTGGTCGCTACCAGCAGGACACCGTCCTCCAGCACGCCCGCATGTACGGTTCCCGCCCGTTTGCCGATCTGCCCGTGACTCGTTTCTACGCTCCGCTCGGCGTCTATCAAGTAATGCGCCGCATTCACGAGTTCGATAGCGCATTGCGCCAGGCTATTCCTTGCTCGCCCAACAAGCTTCTGTTCTCTGAACTCACCACTGTTCGGCCCGGCAAACGCTACCTTCCTGTGGGATTCCAAACTGTCGCCAAAACCATCGGCCGAAAGAGCCTCGAATCCCTAGATAAAGAAGTTGAACAAGTCTGCGGCGGCGTCTACAACAAGGCCATCCTGATCGGCATCCAGACCTCTCTAACACTTCTCAAGTCCAGCTACGAAACCCTCGAATTTGAAGACGAAGACGATAACGATGAACGCGCCAATCTCGCCATCCTCGAACACCTCTCAAACCACTCGGTAAACCCGCACGAACGCGGCCAAGTGTGGCTCGTCGCCGCGCGCGGCCGCGAACTGAAGCGCATCCGCCAGGACGGCCGCTACGCGAACTCGCCTGACACCATGCAGCAAGCCGCCATCGCCGATCAGCATGCCCAAAACATCCCCGTCCTCCTCATGATGCGCCAAAATGGTGCCGAATCCGACGGCTGGCGCGACCTCCCTTTTTGGTGGCCCGTCATCGTCTCGCCCATCAACGCCATCACCTCCGTCTTTTCCGCCGAAACCGCTCCCAACGCCCACCAAACCCAATTCGCCGCAATCTGAAAATTCGAACCCACCAAGTTCGTTTCGCAAAAGCGTCGTTTTATCTGTGTTTATCTGTGTTCATCTGTGGCCATTCTTCCGTTCACAATTTTTCCAAAAATTTTATTCCTCTCACAATCAACAACTTACCCGCAATTTTTTGAAAACCCCGAACGCCGCCGCCTCACACTCAGCTCAGAAAGCAAATGCGCGACTCCGAATTTCTCGACGATTCTCCCACTGCCGACGAGCAGTGCGAGCCCACTCAACCCGACCACGAAAAACGCAACTGCGGCCGCACCGGTCCCACCTCTACCGAGGGCCGCGCCACCTCCTCCAAAAATTCCATCAAACACGGTTCCTGCTCGCAAACCCTCATCCTCCCCTTCGAAAAAGAGGAATCCTGGCTCCTCCTCCTAAATCGCTGGCTTCAAACCTACCAACCTCCCGAAGACTCTCTCCTCCATGATTTCGTCCTCAAAACCGCCCAAGCCGAGTGGTACCGCATGCGTGCCCAGCTCAATTTAGACTGCCATGAATGCTCCCAAGCAGGCCTCTCGCCCGCCAACTGGACCCCCGAGTACATCAAGAAGCACGACCTCCTCCTTCGCTACAGAACCACCGCCGAACGCTCCTTCCAACGCACCTTCGGCCTCCTCGAACAGTTCCGCAAACGCCACCCCACAGTCGAAAATCGCCCCGCTGCCCCCGCTGAACCCGCAGACGGCTCAGCCGCCTCTACTGGTAGCGAAGAAGAGTCCGAACCCGAAGTCCTCTTCCTGGGTGAAGATCCCGACAGCCCCACCGGCCTCGTCGTCGCCTTCGAAATGCGCAACGGCGTCGAAACCCCTGTCCCACGGCCCTATTACCCCAAAGATGCAGCCAAACCCTCCCAATCGCCGCCCGCCCCTGAGCCGAACCATTAACTCTTATGGCGCCCGTCCCACCCGTTGTTCTTATCCGTTTCCATCCGTGTTTATTGGTCGCTCGAGTTCTTGCCTTCGCGCCAGCTCCCCCTCCTTCGTTACAATGGTCGAGTACTAGTGGACGTGTCCCCATAACGGCCGCCCTGCCAGAAATCACCAACATGAAAGAAGCAAATGCCCCGGCGTTGGGCGTCAATAGCTGGTTAGAAGACGAGCTGTATCAGCAATACCGCCTCGACCACAAGAGCGTCGATGATGGCTGGGGCGACCTCTTCATCCAGCTCGATGAAAACGCCGCTCACGCCCCTGCCGAGGCCGAAGAACCTAGTCCCGCGGCTCAAAACGGCGCACCCTATGCCGCCGCTCCCGTCGCCGAGCCAGCCACTCTGCAATCCACTGCTCCCGCGCCACCACCCGAAACCGCTGCCGCCGTCGCACCACAGCCCGCTTCGTCCGCCGCCGTGCCCGAAGCCCTTCTGGCGCCGCCCGTTACCACTACAGATGTTGTGACGAAACGCTCCACCGCTCCCGCAAAACTCGATACCCGCATCGCTGGCCCTAGCGACCAGCTCGTGCCCATCCGTGGCGCCGCCGCCCGCATCGCCGAAAACATGACGGCCAGCTTGGCCATCCCCGTCGCCACCTCCCAGCGTCAAATCCCCGTCCGCGTCATCGAAGAAAATCGTAATCTCATCAATAAACAGCGCACCCTGCAAGGCCGCGGCAAACTCAGCTTCACCCACTTCATCGCCTGGGCCATCGTCAGAGCCATCAAAACAACGCCTGGCCTCAATCATGCCTATGCCGAAAACGGCGGCGAGATTTTTCGCATTGTGCGCGGCCAAGTCAACATCGGCCTGGCTGTCGATATCACCGCCAAAGACGGTTCCCGCACTCTCAAAGTCCCCAACATCAAGCATGCCGATGGCATGACGTTCGCGCAATTCGTCGTTGCTTACGACGACATCGTGACGCGCGCCCGCAGCAACAAATTACAGCTCTCCGATTTCGATGGCACCACCATCTCCCTCACCAATCCCGGCACTGTCGGCACCATTGGCTCCGTCCCGCGTCTCATGCCGGGTCAAGGCGCCATCGTAGCCATTGGCGCCATCGATTTTCCTGCCGAGTTCGCCGCTGTCAGCGAAGAAATGCGCGCTACCCTCGGCATTAGTAAGACTCTGATGATCGCCTGCACCTACGATCACCGCATCATCCAAGGCGCGGAATCAGGCACTTTCCTCGCTAAGATGCATCAGTTGCTGCAGGGCGAAGAGAACTTCTACGATGCCATCTTTCGCGATCTAAAAGTTCCCTACCGTCCCCTCCGCTGGCAAGTCGATACCCCCCTCACCACGCAACAGGTCCCAGGCGCCAACACCGACGTCGCCAAAGAAGCCGCCGTCATTCAACTCATCAATGCCTATCGCACGCGCGGCCATCTGCTGGCCAACACCAACCCGCTCGGCATCGATCCCGGCTATCATCCCGATCTCGATCCCGCCTCCTACGGCCTGACAATCTGGGATCTCGACCGCATCTTTCTCGCTGGCACCATCAAAGCGCCCAGCGGAGCCATCGCGCGTAACATGCGCGCCTACGAGCCCTTCCGCGCCATCCTCGACCGCCTCCGCACCACTTATTGCGGCTCCATCGGCATTGAGTACATGCATATTCCCGACCCGGAGCAAAAGCAGTGGCTGCAGGAGCGCATGGAGACAACGCAAAATTCCTGGAAACTCGACGAATCAACTCGCACGCGCATTCTCAACCGCCTGATTCAAGCCGAGGAGTTTGAACATTTCTTGCAGGCCCGTTTCGTCGGCCAAAAACGTTTCGGTTTGGAGGGTCTCGAAAGCACCATTGTTGCGCTCGATGAGATCCTCGAATGCTCGGCTAACGAGAATGTCGCCGAAGCCGTCATCGGCATGGCTCACCGTGGCCGCCTCAACGTTCTGGCCAACGTCGTCGGCAAATCCATGGCGCAGGTGTTTTCCGAATTCGACGGCGAACCCGACCCCGATACTGTGCAAGGTTCTGGCGATGTCAAATATCACCTCGGCGCCGCCGGCGTTTACACATCGTCCACGGGTCGCGAAATCGTTGTCTCCGTCGCCTTCAACCCCAGCCATCTGGAAGCAGTCGATCCGGTCGTCGAAGGCCTCGTTCGTCCCAAGCAAGATCGTTTAAAAGACACCGAGCGAGCTCGCGTTCTGCCTATCCTCATCCACGGAGATGCCGCTTTTATCGGCCAAGGCGTCGTGGCGGAGGTTCTTCAACTATCCCAGTTGGAAGGCTACAAAACGGGCGGCACCATTCACATCGTCACCAATAACCAAATTGGCTTCACCACCAACCCACTCGAAGGCCGCAGCAGCACCTATTGCACAGACGTCGCCCTGTCAGTCCTGGCGCCCATTTTCCACGTAAATGGCGATGACCCGGAAGCCTGCGTTCGCGTTTGTCAACTTGCCTACGAATATCGCCAGCGCTTCAAGCGCGATGTGGTCGTCGATATTATTGGCTACCGCCGTCAAGGCCACAACGAAGCTGACGATCCCAGCTATACCCAACCGGTGATGTACCGCAAAATCAAGGCTACGCCTACCGTAACGGTTCAATATACCGACACTCTGGTACGTGAGAAGTTTCTGTTGGCCGATCAGATCGATGCCATCCGCACGCAAGCTCGCAACAAGCTCAACGAAACTTACGAAGAAGCGAAGAAGCATCGCGAGCAATTTGTCATCGAAGAATTTGCCATCATGCCGCCGGAGGAAATCGCTCAACCGATTCCCTCCACCGCCGCCTCCCACGACACCCTGGCTAAGGTCATCGAAAAGTCGACCGTGCTGCCGGATGGCTTCCACTTGCATCCCAAGTTGAAATCGTTGCTGGAACGTCGTCGCGACGGCCTCAAAGGCGCTCCCATCGACTGGGGTTTCGCTGAAACCCTGGCCTTCGGCAGCCTGGTGATGGAAGGCACGCCGGTTCGTTTAAGCGGCGAAGATGTCCGTCGCGGCACCTTCACTCAACGCCATTTAGAGTTCTACGACTATGAGAGCGGCGAAGGCTACATGCCGCTCAAAAACCTAAAACCAAATCAGGCAAAGTTCGAAGCCATCGATAGTCTTCTCAGTGAGTACGCCGTCATGGGTTTTGAATTCGGCTACAGTGTAGCCGACCCGCTCACCTTGGTCATGTGGGAAGCCCAATTCGGCGATTTCGTCAACGGCGCCCAGATCATTATCGATCAGTTCATCGTCTCCGCTGAATCTAAATGGAATCAGCCCAGCGGCCTCGTCCTGCTCCTGCCGCATGGCTTCGAAGGTCAGGGACCGGAACATTCCAGCGCGCGCATCGAACGTTTCCTGCAGCTCTGCGCGGAAAACAATATGCAGATTTGCAACTGCACCACGCCCGCGCAGTATTTTCACCTGCTTCGCCGCCAGATGTATGGCGGTAAAGATCGCCGCGGCATTCGCAAGCCGCTCATCATTTTTACTCCCAAGTTCCTCTTGCGTTATCCCAAAGCGGCGTCGCGCTTGGAAGATCTTACCAGCGGGGCATTCCAGGAAGTCATCGGTGATTCCCAGCATCTCGGCAATCAAATCCGTCGCGTCCTCCTATCCTCCGGCAAAGTCTATTACGACTTACTCAACAAACGCGAAGAATTAGGCCGCAGCGATGTTGCGCTCATTCGCCTCGAACAACTCTATCCCTTCCCCTTGCAGCGTCTCAACGATGTTCTACGCCGCTATCCCGAAAACTCCGAGCTCTACTGGGTTCAGGAGGAGCCTGAAAACATGGGTGCCTGGAACTACGTCGAAGAGCAAATGCAATCGATCATCGACAAGCGCGAACTCCGCTACGTCGGCCGCGCCCTGGCAGCCAGCCCCGCCGCCGGCGCCCACAAAGTGCATCACGATCAACAGGAAGCGCTCAGCGTGCAAGCCTTCTCCGCAAATCCCGGAGCCGTCCTCACCGCCCGCCGCTTAGTCCGCAAAAAGCGCTGAACATGCCGCATTCACTCCGTCTTCTTCGGCCAGCCGATCGGCCATCTCCCGCGCCCGGCTGGCATAGCGCACATCTCCCAACAACCGGTCCAGTTCTCGCGCCACTACTTCCCACTTATACTTGTCTCGCCTCAGAGTCCTCGATAGCCCGAGCCTCCTGCACCTCTCCGCGTTGTCCGGCTGATCATGTGCCCAAGGCACGACCATGGTCGGTCTCCCAGCCTTCAGCGCCTGCGCCACCGTCCCAATCCCGCCTTGATGCACTGTCGCCGCCGCTCTCGGTAGCAACTCCGAATAAGGTGCATAGTCACTCACATAGATCGAGTCACTCTCGATTCTCGGCGGCTTCTCCGTCTTCCCCACTAACAAGACGGCTCGCATTCCAAGCTTCGTTACGGCTTTCACGCTCTCTTCAAAAAACTCCCCCGCCGCCATTACCGCCGATGACCCCAACGTGAACACCACCGGCGCAGCGCCAGCGGCCAGAAACCTCTCCAGTTCGCCCCTGTCAGCCGCCTTGCCAAAGCCCTCGCCCCTTTTGTCGTAACTCACGAATCCGGTCGTCTTGGTATTCACTGGCCAATCCGGCTGCGGCCGAGCGAAATGTCGAGAGAACAGCGCCAAAGTCCCGTAAGGCGAGAACTGCCCCTCCAACACCGGATTCCTGCCACGCGGTAGGCCTAAACTTTCCCGCAACCGAAACACGGGCTTGGCCCAGCGCCCCGTCTCCCATCGCGCCGCCTTAAGCATGCTCCGAAACACCCAGCGCCCGAGCCCATAAAGCCGCCGCGCCCACAACGCCGGCGCGATCACCGGCGGATCGTACGTCGAAAACAAAATCGCCGGCTGCAGCGCAATCGAAATCCAACGCAGCTTACGCACCTCCGCCACAATAGGTCCCGCATAAGCGGCCGTATGCGTCACCAGCAGATCAGCCCCGTCACATGCAGCCGAGAGATCTTCGAATCCCTCCTCCACTCTCGGCAACAAATAATCGCGCAAGAGATACTTCGAACCGTGCTTCGGATCCCACAACTTGTTGAGGAACTCCGTCTGCCCCAGCAACTCTCCCACGTCCGGCCGCACCGCCGCGAACTCGATGCCCTCCGCCTGCACCTTTGCTCGATAGACCTCCGATGTCGCAATCATCGGTCTGTGCCTGCGCCGCGCCAGCTCAATCGCCAGCGCCAGATACGGATGCAAATCTCCGAATGACCCAAACGTGTTGAGGACTATTTTCGCCAAGCGATCTTCCGAATTTGCTCAATCGGTGTGGTCCAGCTCTTCATCGCTCGTGTAGAAGTGCGGCGCAATCCGTATCCCCGCCTGCGGCCGGTAATCCACCAAAACCTCTCTGCGCGCCAGCTCGGTCGTTACTTCCTTGCCGTGTGGCACATCCAGAATCACCACGCCGCCGCGCCGCTTCGCGTCCCGGCAAGTGCGCACCGGAAAGCCCGCTTCATCCGCCAGCTCAATCAACCGCTGCGTCTGCCTGACAGACTTCGCTCGAATCGCCTCGACACCAATCTCGTTTACAATCTCGTAGCCGCCGCTCGCCGAATAGAGCGCTGGAACATTAGGCGTGCCATTCAGGAAGCGGAAGGCATCCGGCGCCCAGTCAATCGGCCCGGCTTCAAATTGGAACGGCTCACGGTGCGCCATCCAACCGGTGGCCAGCGGCTGAAGCTCCGGCCACAGATCGCGCCGCACATACAAGTACCCCGCTCCCGGGCCGCCGCACAACCATTTCACTGAACCTCCAGTGGCGAAATCGAGGTTCAACTCCCGCACGTTCACCGGCACCACGCCCGCCGATTGGTAAAGATCGCCAATCACTTTCGCGCCTACTTCATGAGCGCGCCGCGTGATTGCCGCCAAATCCTGCACATAGGAACTGCGAAACGCCACATGCGAGATGGAAACAAGCTGCGTCCGCTCATCAATCGCGGCGAGCAACGGTTCCAACGGCATCGTCATTCCGTCCGGTGATGCCACCTGCACAACCTCCGCGCCCTGCCGTTTCAGGCCGTGATAAATGTAATCGTTCGAGGGGAAGTTCAGCCCGTCGGTGACTAGTTTGTTGCGCGGTCCGCGCCAGTCGAAGCACGACGTGACAATCCACTGGCAGATCGAGACGTTCTGGTGCATGACCAGCTCACCTTGGCCGGCACCGATGATGGTGCCGATCAGATCGCCCGTCGTGACCGGCATATCCCACCAACCTTCCTCCCAAGCGCGTATGCCGCGCGTGGCCCACGTCTCTGTAAAATCCCGCATGGCGTCTTCCGTCCGCTTCGGCATCGCGCCCAGCGAATGGCTGATCATGTAGGTCGTGTGAGAAAGGATTGGAAACTCTTTGCGCCAAGCGAGCAGTGCGTCCACGTCTCAATGTTAGCGTTGGGGATGCACCGGCGAGTTAGCCTGAAGGCGCGTAGCCGACGCGGCGGTTTACTCGGGCTCCGCCTTACACATGTACTTAATGCAGTGTTTAAACAACAGTAAGTTCGGCGCCTCTTCGCGGTTGAGCTTCAAACAATCGCGGTCATACCATTCTATGACTCCTTCGAGTTGCTCCCCGTCGGTCAGCGTCACAATCATGCGGGTCTTGCTTTGCATCTGCTTGGAGTAGTAAAACTGCTCCGCATTCGTTTGATCGGGCGGTGTGTTTTTCTTGGCCGCCGGCGGACGTTTAGCGTCCCCCCCAACGGCGACCCGAACCGGTTTTCTAACGAGCGAATCCAAACGCCTCTCTTCTATCATTTGGCCTCAGGTGTGTTTCTTGGATAGTACCGCACTTGCCTTCAGGGTGTCGCGCGGATTGTTAACTGTTTAGGTGCCTAACGGCTCCAAGTAGTTACGCAATTTAATAATCATAGCGTCAAGCGCTCCCACTTTTTGTATATTGCGTCTGACCATAATGGCCAACTCGTCCACGCCCTTGGCCGCCTGTTCCACCCAGCTGAAATTCACGCGCTGCGCGATGGCGCTAATTCGTTGCTGTATGTCGCGATGCCGGCTCACGCCTTTGCCTTCCAGGGCGGCCAGAATTTCTTCCAGCAGGCTGTAGGCAGGCTTTAAATACAGATCCAGCTTCTCTGTTTTCCTGTTTGCAAACGATTCCGATTCTTGTACCCAACTGGCAAACGGCGCGATACCGGCGCCATACTCAAAGGCCGCCAACAGCAGAGCGCGCCGTTCGCGGAATACGTCCAAATCCAACGTTGCTGCTACCCCCGGGCTGCCTTCCGCCAGCGCAACCCGGGTGGCTGCTTCCGCCAGGTTTGTCGCCTTGGCGAAGGCCAGCATCTCGTCTTCGGCTAACCTGCTCAACTGCAAAACCAGCGAGCGCGAACGAATCGTCGGCAGCAGATCGTATAGGTTTTCGGCGGTGGCGAATATCACCATGTGCTCCGGCGGCTCTTCGAGCACTTTCAAGAGCGAATTGGCGGCCTGTTCATTGGCGCGGTCCAGGCGGTCGATCAAAAATACCCGATGCCGCCCGACGAGCGGCTTAAACTGCGCGCGCTCTCGGAACTCGCGCATTTGGTGAATAGTAATTTGCCTAAGCGGCCCATCGGGTGAAAAAGTGATGAAATCAGGATGCGTGGAAAACAGCAGCGGATCTTCCGCGCGCTTATCCGCCGGCCATTTGTCGCGCTCGGCCATGATGTCCGCGTTGTGTTTCAGGCTCAGATCGTCTTGCTCAATCTTGCCGTTGTCGCCCAGAAGTGCTGCCGCAAAGCGCCGAGCCAAAGTCGCTTTACCGACGCCTTCGGGACCGCTGAGCAGAATGGTTTGCGGTATGCGCTCGCCGCCGATCATCTGCTGCAACGTTTGCGCCACCGGCGCGTTGCCGTAAAAATCAGGGAAACCGCTCACCTAGTTCTTCCTCAAAACCGGCGCGACTTCGCGCCACACTCTCTCAGCTACGATTTCCGGTTCGCCCTCGCCCGCCACCAAACGGAAGCGCTGCGGTTCAAGGCGCGCTATCTTGCGATAACCTTCCGCCACACGTTGGTGAAATTCCAGCGATTGCCGGTCGAGCCGCGCCTCGCTTGCTTGCCCATCGTTGGAAGAATTGCGTTGGCGGGCGCGCTCGAGGCCGGTCGCCACATCGACCGTCAGGCAGATCGTCAGATCCGGCAGCAAATCGCCCAGCGCCAGCTTGTGCGCTGCCAGGACCCTATCAAAACCGATCCCGCGCCCTTCGCCTTGGTACGCCAGGGTCGAATCGGTGAATCTATCGCTCACTACAATGTCGCCGCGTTCAAGGGCGGGCCGAATGATCTCCGCCGCCGCTTGTGCGCGCGAGGCGAACATCAACAGCAATTCCGTCATGCCCGCCATTTCCTGATGCGCCGGGTCGAGCAAAATGCGCCGGATCTGCCGTCCGATGTGTGTCGCCCCGGGCTCCTGGTTCTCGACAACCGTGAAACCTTCGCTTCGCAAACGTTCGACCAGGAAGCGCATCTGGGTACTTTTGCCGCTGCCGTCGCTGCCTTCCAAGCTGAGGAACAGTCCTGGAGCTGCGCGCCTAATCATAGACGAAATGCAGCAAGGTCTTCAGATCTTCCCAAGCCTCGCGCTTGGCTTGCTGATTGTACTGCCGCAGCAAATAGGAGGGATGATAGGTAACCATCACCGGAATGCCGTGCCACTTGTGCCACTGGCCACGCGATTTCGTGATGCCTTCCTTATTGTTGAGCAACGCTTTCATCGCCGTTGCGCCCAGCACGCAGATGGCTTTTGGCTTAATCGTATTCAATTGGCGGAACAAGAACTGCCCGCATATTTCCATCTCGTCCGGCTGCGGGGTACGGTTCTCCGGCGGCCGGCACTTTACTACATTGCAGATGTAGACATCTTTGCGTTTAATGTCGATGCCCTCTTTGCCGGCGGTGTTCTCAATCATCTGCGTGAGCAATTGTCCAGCACGCCCGACGAACGGCAACCCTTGCTCATCTTCATCCGCACCCGGCCCTTCGCCGACAAACACGAGCGGGGACGTTTCGTTTCCCGATCCGAAGACGATCTTATTCCTGGCTTCGCACAAACGGCAGCGTTTGCAGTCGCCGATATCGGCGCGAATTTTAGCGAGCGAATCGCCTTCCGGCGAGAGGCCCGGAAGCGCTTCCTGCACACGTTCCTGCACAGCGGACGGCGCGGCGCGATAGATCGTCTCGATACCCAAGTCGCGATAATATTCCAAATATGCCCTGATTTGTGCCGCCGTCATGCTGTCGCGTCGACTGCCCGCAGGTTCAAGCGTAGCGTAGCAATTTGATCCAATATCCGCTCAGCAACCTCGCCCTTATCCGCTGGCCCGGCATGCACAATCTGCCCACTGCGCGAAAGGATATCCACTTCGTTGCGATCCGAGTCGAACCCCAATCCTTTATTGGTCACTAAATTAGCGATTACCATGTCGCATTTTTTGGTGGTCATCTTACGGCGCGCTTCTTCAATCAGGTTTTCGGTTTCGGCCGCAAAGCCGACCAGCAGACGGTCGCCCTTTTGCTGTCCCAATTCCGCCAGAATGTCGGGCGTGGGATCGAGCTCCAAGGAGAGCCGGGTGGCCGTCTTCTTACGTTTCTGCTGCGGTAAATCGGCGACGTAATAATCGGAGACCGCCGCGCTCTTGATGATGATGGTAGCGGGCTCAAGGCGGTCGAACACCGCTTTGCGCATTTCTTCCGCAGTGACGACGTGAATGACTTCGACATGCGGAGGAGGCGGCAAATGGACCGGGCCCGACACCAAAATCACCCGTGCGCCGCGACGTGCAGCCACTGCGGCAATCGCATAGCCCATCTTGCCGCTCGAGCGGTTGCTGATGTAGCGCACCGGGTCCAGGGCTTCCTGGGTGGGGCCTGCCGTGATTAGGACCGTCTCACCATGGAAATCATCTTTTCCGCGGGTCAGCGCGTCAACATAGTCGGCGATACGGAGCGGGTCGGGTAGCCTGCCTGCGCCCGTTACCCCGCAGGCCAGCCAGCCCTCATCGGGATCTACCACCGAACAGCCGCGTCGCCGCAAGATTTCGATATTCGCCTGCGTCGCCGCATGCTCCCACATGGCGGCATTCATGGCGGGCGCTAACACTACTGTGCCGGTGAAAGCCAGGTACAGCGTCGATAGAAAATCGTCCGCCAGACCACTAGCGAATTTGGCCAGCAGATCCGCCGTAGCGGGCGCCACCACCAAGAGATCGTTCTCCTTGGCCACGGCAATGTGTTCCACTGCGCTCGCCAAAGTGTCTTTTGAACTGGCTTCGGAAAATAGTCCAGTGATGACTTTGCGACCCGTTAACGCCGCAAATGTCAGCGGCTGGATAAATTCCTGGGCCGCTTTGGTCATAACCACCTGCACGTCGTGGCCGCGCTGGCCAAGTGCGCGGACTAATTCCGCTGCCTTGTACGCCGCGATACCGCCGCCTACGCCAACAACGATCCGCATCCAGCCTTTACTCTGCCGATAACATGGCTTCTTGCTTGGCTAACGCCTCTTCTTGCGTCACGTCCGAGTAGGGCACTAAACCGCGCCGCACTTCTTCCATGGCGAGCGTAGTGGGCTTCTTATTGGTTGCCGGCAAGAGGCTGCGCTGGCCGTTTTGCAATTGGCGCGCGCGCTTGGCCGAAACGATAATAAACCGATAGGTGCTGGCATCCACGTCATCGGGGATGCTGTGCATCGCGTTTGCTCTGGGCTTGTTGTCCATACTTTATCTCCTAAAATAACGTTGCCGTCCGGGGCTCAAAGCTCCTCAAAATCGGCTCAATGTGCTCTTCCATCCTGATGCGCTTTACGCGCTCCGCTCTCACAATCGATTGCAGCGTCAGAGTGGATTCGTCCACTCTGTGATTGACCACCACATAATCGTACTGCTGATAGTTGCGGATCTCGCCCGCCGCATCCCGCAAACGCCGCTGGATGGTTTCCTCGCTGTCCTCTGAACGGCTGCGCAAGCGCTGTTCCAATATGTCGCGCGACGGAGGCAAGATGAAAATCGATACCGCCCCGGGAATACGCTCTTTTAATTGTCTCGCACCCTGCACATCAATGTCGAGGATCAGGTCTTTTCCTTCGTTTTGAGCCTGCCGCAACACTTCGCGGTTCGTCCCGTAATAGTTGCCAAACACCTCGGCATGCTCGAGAAACTCATTGTTCGCCAGACGGCACTCGAACTCTTCGCGCGAGATATAAATGTAGTTTTCGCCAGGCTTTTCATGTCCGCGCGGCTGCCGGGTGGTATACGATACCGAAAAGCGCAGCCCGGGGTCGTTGGCCAAAATCCGCGAGACCAGGGTAGATTTGCCCGAGCCCGATGGCGCCGAAATGATGAAAACTGTGGTCAATGGTTTGCTTCTTACCCTGAGCTGTACCCTCCCTTGCGGTGGGGGCTCTGTCACTCCAAATTGAGTGCCTGCTCGCGTATTCTCTCTATGTTCGCCTTGATAGCCAAGGCAAAATTGGTGATTTTCAAGGCCGCTTCGCCCGCGCCGGTGCTCTTCGATAAGGTAGTGTTCGTTTCGCGATTCATTTCTTGCAGCAAAAAATCGAGCGGCTTGCCGATGGCTCCGCCCGCTTCGACGATGCGCCGCAATTCCTGGGCATGAATCCCCAAGCGCGTCAACTCTTCTTCCACATCGGACCGGTCTGCGAGAATGGCGGCTTCCTCCGCCAAGCGCGCTTCCGATACGCCCGCGCCGTTCAGTAACTCGTGCAACTTTTCGCGCAGGCGCTCCAGCAAATAAGGGGTCGCTTGTTCCCGCAGCACGCCAATTTCTTGCCTCGCCTGGTCAATGGCGCCCAACTCGAATAGCAACGCTTTCCTTAACTCTTGGCCCTCACGCTCACGTACTTCGTTTAAGCCGGCAAGGCACTCGGAGAGAGCTGCGAGCACCACAGGCTCAAACTTCGCATCCAAAGGCTTGGCATCCGGGCCGTTGCCATTTCCCGCCACGCCCGGCATGCTTAGCAAGACATTCAAATCGGGTTTGCTATCGAGCTGCAACTCCGCAGCCGCGGCCCGAAACGCCGCCACATAAGCCTTCAAAGCTTCGCTGTTATAGCCCAGGCCGCCAGAAGCCGCCTCGCGCGCCAACGAAACCCGCACCTCAACATGTCCGCGCCCAACTTTCTCCTTCAGCAGCGTGCGCATGGCGCTCTCAAACTGCAAGAATTCGTTCCCCAGATGAAAATGCAGGTCCAAGCCGCGATGGTTGACACTGCGGAGGCTCAGCGATAAATCGCCCGCTTCGGTTTGCCGCCTCACCTGCGCGAAGCCCGTCATGCTGCGCACGGCCGCACTCCCGCCCAATTCGGCTTTCATCCGGCGACGACACTCGAATCCGCATGCTGCAAATCGTGCAGGCGAGCATAAAGGCCCTTGGCCGCGATCAGCTCGTCATGGCTACCCATCTCCGCTATGCGGCCGCCATCGAGCACCACAATCTTATTCGCTTGCCGAATGGTGGATAAGCGGTGCGCAATAACCAGCACCGTGCGCTTTTTCATTAAGACCGTTAGGGCCTGCTGCACCAAACGCTCCGATTCGCTATCCAGATGCGACGTTGCTTCGTCCAAGATCAAAATCGGAGCATCTTTCAGCAGCGCGCGGGCAATCGCCAGCCGCTGCCTTTGGCCGCCGCTCAGCTTAACGCCGCGTTCGCCGATGCGGGTCTGATAACCCTCCGGCAAGCGCCCGATGAACTCGTCCGCCAACGCCGTTTTCGCCGCCGCGATGACTTCCTCCGTTTTGGCGTCTGGCCGTCCGTAGGCGATGTTGTCAAACACCGTGTCGTTGAACAGGAACGTTTCCTGGGCTACCAGGCTGATCTCTTCGCGCAAGCTGCTCAACTTCAAATCGCGCACGTCGCGACCGTCAATTTGCACGCTGCCGGCCGTCACATCGTAAAAACGCGGTACTAAGTTCGCGAGCGTGGTTTTACCCGCGCCGCTTGTCCCAACTAGCGCCACTACCTCACCCAGTTTCACTTCCAGGCTGACATCTTGCAGTACCATTTGCTCCGGCGCACCCGGATAACAGAACCGCACTTTTTCAAAGCGGATCGCTTTTTCGAACTTCGGCACTTTCACCGCCGATGGCCTGTCAATCACATCCGGACGGGTATCCAAGTAGCGGAAAACCGTCCCGGCCGCGCCCAAACCCTGCTGGAAAATATTATGAATGTTGGTGAGCCTTTTTATGGGCTCATACAACATCACCAGCGCCAGCACGAAGCCGGTGAAATCGCCCGCCGTCATCATGGCGCTCTTGGCTTGCAAGCGCGCAAACGTTAACAACAGGATAAACGTCAACGCCCCGAAGATTTCGATGACCGGCGAAGCCAGGGCCTGATGCGCCACATAACGCAAATTGCCCACGCGCAGCCGTTGGGCCGCCAACCGGAAGCGCTTCGATTCAAAATCCTCCGCCCCAAAACTCTTCACCACCTGATGGCCGGTGATGGTCTCCTGCAGAATCTGCGTCAACCCGGCGGCCATATCCTGCGCATGGCGCGTGGTGCGCCGAATGCGCCGCCCCAAGCCCACAGTCAAGACGGCGACTACAGGAAACACCAGCAAGCTGATCAACGAAAGCTTCCAATTAATAGACACCATGCTGAGCAATAGAAAAATCGCCGTGAACATCTGCCGCAACCAATCGGCCAGCATGGTGGAAACCGAAACCTGGATGCGGTCAATGTCGAGCATGATGGCCGACATGATGCGTCCGCTCTCGTTGCTTTCGAAGAACTGCGCGTCCTGATGCAAAACGCGGTCAAACACTTCCTGGCGGAGGTCCATGATGGCGCTGGTACCTGTCCAATTGATCAGGAAATTGCCCAGATAATCGCACACGCCCTTGGCGACAAAGCACGCCACGATTCCGATGGCCACCATGGTCCATATATTGTGGATAGGACCGGGGATAAATTGATTGAGGGTGATGTAGATATGAGGATGATGGAAATCGAGTAAAACGGCGGGGGCATCGGGCGAACTCGGATTCAGCACCCTTTCGAAAACCAGCGGAATCAGCCGCACCAGCAAACCTTGCGAAAGCCCCACCACGGCCATGAAGAAAACCGACGCCAAGAGCGCCGGCATGTACCGTCTGGCATAGTGAAGCAGCCGCAGCAGTTCCTTCAAGCGTGCGCCTCTTCCACAATGCGCAGACGCTCCACAGCGGCGATTACGCGCGAAACGCTCACCTGTTTCAAACCTTCCGGCGCCACGACGATCTCCGCTTCGGTCTGCCAGGGGCCCCAAATCGCCGGGTTGGACGATCCAAACAAAACCACGCTGGGTGTTCCAAAGGCGGCTGCGACGTGCGCCGGTCCGCTATCGTTGCCGATAAAGACCGCCGCCTTCGAAAGCAGCGCTTTCGCCTCGTTCAGCGAGCCTTGCACGACTTGGTGTTCGCGGAAGGGGGCCACACTATCCTGCGGGCCCGCTAAAAACACGGGCTTGATGTTCCACAAACTGAGATAGCGCGCGACTTCACAGAAGCGCTCGGCGCGCCACTGCTTATCCGGCGCGGAGGCGAACGGGTGGAGGACGGCGTACTTCCCCTTTTGCGGAGGTTCGCTCGCAAACAATTGCGCGCGGGGCACATCTTGCAATGGCACGCCCAACGCAAAAAAGGCCGATGCCATATGCTCGGCCGTGTGTACCGTTCTTTGCACGTGCAAAATCTTTTGCGCGCGCGGGATCTTAATGTTGTAGGCGAGCGTGGTGCTGTGATGCGCGAAGCCGGCTCGCCACGGCGCGCCTGAGAGCGCCGTGATCCACTGGCTGCGCGTTCCGCCGTGCAGGTTGACGCACAGGGTAGGCACCCATTTACGGACAGCGGGCCAGGAGGATGGCAAGATGTGATGCACCGCCGGGTTTCCCTCAAACACCGCCTGAAAGCGCTCTTCGACTACAACGCCGATTGCCAAGTCAGGCCGGGCGCGGTTGAGCAGCCCGATTGCCGGCGTGGTCAGAACGCAATCGCCCAAGCTTCGCAGCCGAACGATGGCGACGCGCGCGCCTTGAGGCAATTGGTCTAACACCGTCATCTATCTTAAGCCTCGAAGGTGGCTTCATCCTTGAGCATGATGGGGATATTGTCACGGATGGGGTAAACCCGCTTGCAATTCTTGCACTTGAGGCCGCTTCCGTCCTCTTTAAGCGCGAGATCTCCTTTGCAAAACAGGCATATCAAAGCTTCGATCAATTTTTCATCCACTGCCATGGTTTCTCTCGATTTTAGCAACGTTTGAGAGGCTGACCGGGAGGTGAGCCGCAGACCGGAAGGCCTGCCCCACGACCATATTACCTGCGCGGTCTGTAAGCCGGTTTCTGTACCGCCGAAGCGGTGGCAACCATTCATCTAGGCCTTCCATTACTGAAAGGCTCCAGCAACCTACCCGGAAGTGGTAACGGAGCGGGCCGCTCCTCCTCCCCTATTTGGTCTTGCTTCACATGGGGTTTTCCCTGCCAGGCGCGATTACTCGTCCCGCGGTGCGCTCTTGCCGCACCTTTTCACCCTTACTCGACGCCGAAGCGCCAAGCGGTATATTTTCTGTGGCACTATCCGTAGCGTGCGCTTTGAGCGCAAACCCCCGGCCGTTAGCCGGCATGCCGCCCTATGAAGACCGGACTTTCCTCTCGATTGGCCGGTTTCCCGGTTTCTCCAGCGGTTGCCCGACCGCGCAGGCACAATTTAGTATGGCAAACGGAGGGGAAGATTGCCGGATGTCCCACACCCCGTCGGCGTAGTTCGGCGTGACCAGCCAACAGCGCGACCAGAGGTTCCGCTGGTGAAAATCGCTGACGTTGGCTGTGACCCAGATCAGACTTGGGAACAACGGCGCGGTGATGGAAAAAGGTTCCGAATGCCTCCCGGCCTCTTGGCTAGACTGGAGAAGATGGAGAAACGGCTTCAGGCGGTCTACAACCACGGGGCGCTGTATCCGCTGGAACCTTTGCAACTGCAGGACATGCAGGAGGTCACTTTGACAATCACCGACACTTCTTCGATTCATGAAGATCTCGCCGGATACTTTACTGCCGAAGAGTGGCTGGAAGCGGAGACGGATACCGTCACATGGGACGAGGTGCGGCGGGCCCTGGCCGGAATTTCCGGCTCGCTCTCCGATGCTGCATCCGCACAACGGCAAGAGCGCTGATTGCCCAAGTATTTTTTCGACACGAGTGCTCTCGCCAAGCTTTATCACAGCGAAATCGGCTCTGAATACATGGATCGGATTCTCAAGGAGACGAGGTTCCCAGTTGGTAGTTTCCCGGCTTTCTATCGTTGAGATGGAGTCCGTTTTAGCTACCAAGGTGCGGACCCGAGAGATCGATCAAGCTGGTGTTGTGCTACCAAGGTTTGCGCACGCTCGACGCGTTGCAGTTAGCCATTGCGTCATCGACGCGGGAAAGTCATCGGCGTAGCACTCGCCATTATCGGCGATACCGTCTTTGGCATGGCAAATATTGGAGGCATACGGTGCGAGCAGCCGAAGTTGGGTGAGGGCGTAATCGGCGCTACGAGTCGCGAAATTGCCAAAATCCGGACAGGTTCCCGTGCGATCGCGGCCGCCACGAGCCCGGAGATACCTCTGCCGAGGAACTCTCTTCGTTCTTGATGCATAGATTAACTCTTTGAACCGCAGCCAGGCGACCTCGCGTAGAAAGCGTTCCCCTTGAAGTCGAGCTCTTTTAGTCCGGCCTTGGAAGTATACAAGCCTCTGATCGTTTCCGCCTTAAGATAAGCGAAGAGCTGCGTGCCAGGGTTCTCGGATTGCAGATCGCGGCGTTCGTCGCTGATGCTGTCGACGAGGGATAGCTGTCGCGCGTTGTTGAGAGACAAGAAATCTGCCGGTAGCCAACCGAGACCAGCGCGGCAGACTCTTGCCGGGTCCTTTGTGTTGGCATCGTCTACCTTGGAAGAACCGTAAAAAGCTATCGCCAAGCTGCGATCCAGCGCTTGCAATCCATGTTCCGCCCGGCGAATTCCCTCCGAACTCGCGACTTGGAGGTCGATCCATTCCGCTATCTCTTGATGCAAGCCGGGAGTGACTTCACCCACAAGTAACTCTGCCAGACGGCGAATCACAGGAAATTCAGAAGCGCTAAAGAACCTAGGCTGGAAATCCCTCTTCGGAGGACGAAGGTAATCAGTCGGACAAGCCGGAGGAATGGAGTGGAATGGGTCGGCGCTCATCAAGGCATGAGCGAGATGATCGCTGGATGGTCCATACAGTCCAGGAGGCAGAGTCTCCGCTCGTGGCTCTTCGGCGGGAACATAACCTCCCACACCAATCCCTACCGCGCTTTGGCCTATCCTCACAATCCAGTTTCTGCGCGTTTGGCCCGTCATAACTCGCGTTTCTTTGTAGCATCCACAATATAGTCGGCGGCGCGAACCGAAATCGCCATAATAGTCAGGGTCGGCTCATAACAGCCTTGCGTAACAAACGCCGCTCCATCGGTAACGAAAACATTTTTGACATCGTGGACTTGATTAAAAGCATTCAGCACGCTTTTCTTGGGATCAGCGCCCATGCGCGCGGTCCCGCACTCATGAATGTTTTTGCCGAATACGCTGAGTTTCTCGCTGGGAAGAACCACCTTCTGTAACGGCAGCGCTTCGAGCAGGTTGCCTACATCCTGGCGCATCGCTTGAGCCATGGCTCTTTCGTTTTCACCATAGCTTGCGTGAATGCGCAGAACGGGGATTCCCCAGGCGTCCTTGATATGCGCATCCAATTCAACGAAATTATCGAAGCGCGGTAAACATTCGCCCTGCGCCTCGATTGAGAACGTGTACGGAATTTCCCGCCGCACCTTCTCGCGCCATGCCGCGCCGAATCCGGGCGTGGAAAAAGCGTGCTCATACAGTTGCTGACTCGCGGTCCCGTCGAAACGATAGCCCCGCAGAAAATTGCTGTTCGCATGACCGCTCGTATTGGCGTACTTAGGAATTAGAAAGCCGGCTGGGTTTCCGGTCTCTTCGCGCTTGTCGCTTTTGAGCGAACTAATTTCACCACTGGCTCCCTCAACCGTGAAGTGGTCCATCAAATAGTGGCCCAGAACGCCGCTCGAGTTGCCGATGCCATTCGGAAAGCGCGGGGAGCGCGAGTTCAACAACAGGCGCGTCGATTCGAGCGTAGCGGCCGCAACCACCACGATGCGCGCCCGCGCTTCTTTGTGAGACTTCGTCACACGGCTGATGTACTGAACCCCCGTCGCTCGGCCCTCGCTATTGGTAAGAATTTGACTGACAATGGCATCGCTTAACAAAGTAAAGCGGCCGGTTCGAGCGGCCGCCGGCAGCGTGACTGACGGACTATTGAAGTACGACGCAGTGTGGCAGCCTCGCTGGCATTGATCGCAATAGTGGCAGGCGGGGCGTCCGTTGTGGGGTACCGTCAAGTTGGCCACGCGGTCCGGCATAACTCGCCAACCAAAGCGCTTTTCAATCAAACCTTTGGCCAATACCTCGCCGCAGGAAAAATTCATCGGCGGCAGAAATTGTCCGTCGGGCATCTGCGCAAGACCCTCCCGCGAAGCGCTGACCCCGATGTAACTCTCTACCCGGTCGTAATAAGGCGCGAGCTCGGCATAGCGGAACGGCCAGTTCTGCTCGTAGCCATCGCGCTGGGCCGCTTGGAACTCGTAATCGCTATAACGATAGCTTTCCCGTGCCCAACAGAACGTTTTCCCGCCGACTTGGCGGCCGCGAATCCACAGGAACGGCTTGTCCGCCGGAAAAGAGTAAGGATGCTCGTGGTCGTCGATGAAAAATTGATGGCTGTATTCGTCGCAGGCGTAGCACAAGCGTTGGACCGGCTGCTTCAAAAGCATCTGCTCGCGATCGCCAAAGCCGCGATATCTCAATTGGTACGGCCACGTGTGTTCGGTGAAATCCCGGCTGGGAATACGCGCCGGTCCCGCCTCAAGCATGAGGACGTCCATTCCGCTTTCAGTGAGTTCCTTCGCCACCCAACCACCGCTCGCTCCCGAACCGACGATCAAAGCGTCATAAGTCTTATTTCCCGTCTCACGCATAACTGTTTCGCCCAATTCGCCCAACAAGCAGATCTTTTAGTGTGGCAAATTCCTCAAGCCAAGACGCCGCTCTGCAGCCGCCGCCAATAAATTCCCTTCGTAGCGGCACCGAACGTAATGCCATGGAGCATCTCCGCAACCATCTCCGCAGTCTGTGAGATCGTCATCCCCGACCGGTTGAAAAACAGATTCCCGTCGCCAAAGATGACGTTGCCCTGGCGCACCGCCTGCAATTCGCCCCACCAGCCATAGCGTTCCAATATAGGTAAGTCCAGCAAAGCGCGCGGCAAGTCGAAGCCACAAGGCGCCACAATCAGGTACTCGGGGTCCGCTGCCCGCAACTGCTCGGCGGCGATCGCCAATGAGTATTCACCTTTTCGGCTCAACAGTAACTCGCCGTTGGCCATCTCAACCAGTTCAGGACCCCAATTACCCATCGCAAACAGCGGGTCGGTCCACTCCAACATCACCACCGAAGGCCGCCGGAACCGTGCGCTTCGTTCCCTCACCGCGCGCATCCTCTGCCGTTCGCGTTCTATGAGTGCCCGTCCTCGGTCCGCCGAGCCGAGCCGCTCCGCCACCTGCGCGATACTGTCGAAAATACCCTCCACCGAAAAGGCCGACAGCACCAGTTGATCCATCGCCATACCGCCAGTTCCACTGCGCTCTACATCGCCGGGAGTTATCGCGCACACCTCACAATGACTCTGCGTAATGACAAGATCGGGAGCCAACTCCCGAATCAGATCGGAGTGTATGACATACAAAGGTTCCCCCGCCCGCAGTCTTCGCCTTACTGCCGCGTCAATCTCGCCGCTCGCAACGGAAATGTCGAAGGCCGGTTCGCTGCACGCGGGTAGGCGCCGCACCCAGGGCGGATTATCGCATTCATGCGATCGGCCCACCAGCATTTCGCCCGCCTCCAGCGCACAGACGATTTCGGTAGCACTCGCCAGCAGCGAAACAATCCGCATATCTACGTCTATGGTCTCAGCCCTACGGTGCCGCCACGATCGCCGGCACGTCGTGGGCGTCACCCAGCATCTCCCATCGTTGTAAAACGATCGGCACGTTTCCATTGCTCCACACAAAATTGTGGAATTTGAGAAGCGAAAAATTGTCCCCTTGCGCCCTGCGCGCATCCGCCAGCAACTCGGTAATTTGTAGCTTGCCGATCTGATAGCTGATGGCCTGCCCTGGGGAACTCGCAAACAGCGAGGCTTCCTCCAACGCGGTCCCTCGGTCCATGGGCACTGTTTCCGCCAGGTAATCGGCGCCCTGCTGCAAAGTGAAGAGCCCCAGCGCCAGCTTTACATCCACTTCTACCCGCAGCGCGCGCAGGCGCATAAAGCTATAGATGATCTCGCGCGTTCTCGGTTTGTTATCAAACAGTCCAGCCTGCAGCATCATCTCTTCGGCATAAAACCCGATGCCCTCATTGGCTCCCGAATCATAGTAATGGCGGCGCATCGGGTCCGCCTGTGCCCAGCCTAAGGTGAGCTGGAAATAATGTCCCGGCACGCCTTCGTGCACAATGATGGGTCTAGGATCTCGTGCGGTCGATAGATTAAAAAATCCGAGATTCGGAGTGGGCACTCGAATATAGCTCGTGCCATCCTGGTCTAGCCGCGTCGGTCCCGTGAGATCGTCCGTCACTCCCAGACTCTCAAAGGGAGCCACATAATCCGGCAGCGGCAAATTGCGGTAATGCTTCATCCACCCGGGAACAGTGAGCAAATGCTGCTTCGCCAGCAGCGCGCGGATGTCCTCTTCATCTGTCTTCTCCTGTTCCATCTGCGCACCTTGCGTCGGAAACAGGGGCAGCGGCGGTAAACCGGCGTTTCGCGTTCGTTCATACGATTCAAACGCGAAGGAACGGCTCAGCTCTTGCCGGCTCATCGCCAGCAGTTGTTCCGGCGAATACGGAAGCAGCGCGACATCGCGCAGAAAAAAGACATATCGTTCCCGGCCAATGGCAGTGTCTTGGCGCATCGCCGGCAGCCCCTTTCAAGCCAAGCCCGGTATTGCGTCAAGGCCGGAACGGCGGCTGCACTCGCTTTGGCAAGCGCGGTATTGCTCTCGGCAGTCAAATTTCCCGCCAGCGCACTCTGCATCTTCTGCATCCGCGCAGGCAAATCGTTTAACGCTTCAATCGCCAGTAACGCAAACGGCTGCCGCATGTCAGTTAAGTTCTCCTGCGCGGCGCGTAGCGTGGCGGGTACCGATTCCAGCCGGTTGATAACTTGCCGCTGCCGCTCGGCCGAAAAAGGTGGCGGCGGTAACAGCAGGACATACATCGCGCCCAGCGTCTGGTCGACATAGAATTTAGGATTTCGCTTCCACGCTTGTTCGATATCCAACTCCCAGCGCACCCGCGCCAACGCTGAACCAACCAGCCGATAATCCACCTGCTCGGCGATGGGCGCGCTCGCAGCGGGTGCTAGCTCTCTCCAGCGCTTCTCAAAGTCGGTTAGTTGTTGCCGGCGCTGCTGCACAACCCGCGGAGACCAGTCAACGGCAAAACCCTGCGGCCGCTCAATGCGCGGCATGTCGTCTTCACTGAAGGGCTGTTCCTGCGCGCGCCACTCCCAGAAATTCTCACTCAACTGACTCAATCCATCGGCAGCACGCGCCGTAGTAACACCGGCGCACAGCAATAGCAAGAACGCACAGCTTCGATTGCGGATCAGCGGCATCATAATAGACAATATTCGCATCCCCAATCATCCGCCGTTTTCTTCCGCATAAAATTGGATTCACCGAAATAGAAAGCCCGAGGGCAGATGCGAGGCGATATGCCCCACTACCCATAAGAAGCACCCATGGGCCTCGCTCTTGTGTGGCAGACCTCCGGTCTGCGGCTGACCTCCTGGTCAGCCTCCACGCGCCCCCCGGGTTCTCAACTTGGGATTTGGCGGCTCGACTCTCGAAGCCTGCGATTACTTCTTCTCGCGTCTCATCACGCCGCTCAAGCCTCGCTCGCTTTTACTCTACGCCGGTGACAACGATTTAGGCGACGGCCAAAGCGCGGAACAGATTCTGGGTTGGTTCCGGTCTCTAACCAATAAAATCGAAAGCTCGCTCGGCCCAATCCCATTCGGCTTCGTGTCTCTGAAGCCCAGTCCCGCGCGCTATTCCTTGCTGGCCCGCATCCGCGATTTGAATCAACTGATCTTTGCTGAAATCAAGTTGCGACCTTACGCTTTTTACGTCGATGTTTTCACCGCTATGCTGGACGAAAACGGCAAACCACGCCGGCTTTATTTCCTGGAAGATGGCCTGCATAGGAATCACCAGGGTTACCGCCGTGGGGCCGTCTGCTGGAACCATTTCGACATCAAATTTTCATCGAGTAAATGTCGTTTCGGAACATACTATCTATAACCTGAAGAAAGGTGAATCGCCAATATCATAAGTGGTTCAGCCACAATCTCGGCCGGGAGATGGAACTCCTTGTCTTCGGACAAGCGGGTGCTAAGGTGTTGGTCTTCCCTACGCGTGAGGGACGATTTTACGACTACGAGGATTGGGGACTCGTCGACGCTCTCCATCACTCCATAAACGGAGGCTACATTCGCCTATTCTGTTTGGACGGTATCGACTCCGAAAGCCTCTACTGCCGCTGGGCTTCTCCCTATTCGCGCATTGACCGGCACCGCCAGTACGAACGCTATATCCTGCAGGAAGTCATTCCACTCATGCGCGCGGAAAACGGCGCCTGGCCAGCAAGGAAGTCCCCCACCAATTAAACATTTGGCCATGTGAAGCGCATCGTGCCCGCTACTGGCGCGAGATGATCTCGAATTATCTCTAAGTCGATCACCCAGCACTATAGGTGAACAATTGGCCGTCCGCGCCTGTCTTGCCGGCGGAGGAGTGATGAAAAGAGTGCCCCACTCCCACCGTGAACATGAAACACCCATAGAGCGAGTGTTCGAATGATGTCACGAACAGGGAGCCGGTCTGCACAAACCGGATGCCGAAAAGGATGCCGCCTAAGAGCGTGAGCACCAGCGCCAGCTTGTTTCGGTACACAATGTGGACGTAGGTAAACGTGAACGCGCTGGCCAGCACGATCGCCCAGGTAGGCCCGAAGAGGTCCCGGTAGCGGTCGAACACAAAGGCGCGGTAAATGATGCCCTGTGGATACACCGATAGTATCGGGTAGAGGATCATCACCAGGGTCCAAAGCTTCGGATTCGATCGCGGGAAATTGAGGAAAAGGCCCGGCGCGCCAAATCGTAGCACCAGTGCAACTCCGATCGCAGCCGCCAGCCCAAACAGTCCTAGAATCGCCCACGCATATTGGCCGAGTGGAGCGGTGTTCCACAGGCTTCCGCGGTTAAAACTTGGGTCCCGCAGCAGGACAAACAAACAGTAAGCCATCAGAGCCCACAGCATCGGAATGGCAGGAATCCGATGGCGCGTGTAAGCAAACAGCGTCGGACCGATAAAGAACAGCAGCAGGAATTCGACCGCATGCATCGCCACGGCAGTAAGCATCGCACGAAACTTCCGCCGTCCGCAAGTATTCGTTCCCCATGCTGTTCTTGTCGGCACGGAAGGAGCCGTGCAGTGGAAGGCCCTTAGGGCTTGGCGGACGCCGGCTGCCAGAGTTCAATCTTATTCCCATCCAGGTCATAGATCCAAGCAAAGCGACCGTAGGATTCATTCACTCGTTTGGCGTCAATCTTCACTCCCTCTTGTTTTAAGCGGTCGAGCAACGCATCCAGATCGTCCACAATGTAGTTGATCACAAACGGTGCATGGCTGGGATCGAAATAGTCAGTGGAGTTGGGGAAAATAGTCCAAACGGTAACGTGTTCCTTTTGCGGGTCGTCGTGTTCGCGCCACGGAAGCATCACGCCTCCGCTTTTGTCCGCGAGTCCGAGATGCTTCGAATACCATTCGCGCATCTGATGGGGATCAGCGGATTTGAAGAACACACCGCCGATTCCCAGGATGCGTCCGCGCTGCTCCGTTTTGCCGGGCGCCTTCGACTTTTCAGCCTGCGCAGACTGCGGTTCCTGTCCTCCCTTCAAAGAGGACGAGATGGACAATAGCGAGCAGAGCGCAATTGTGCTCCAGCGTATTCCTTGCATTTGTGGATTATATACTGCTCGGCACATTTTGACATTCTCTTAGTAACTTATCTGTGCTAGCAGCCCGCACCTTTTCCCGCTTCCTATCTTCCACCTATGAAACGCTTCTAAGACTGACAAGACTATCTCAGCAAGGGCAGTTGCTCCGCTAAGAGAAGTGATCCCAGATCCACTCCCGTTGGTGGGCCATCCGTCCCGGATTCTATTAAGGAGAACTCACAATGAGCGAGGAAACTTCTCGTCCAACCTGCCCGTTTAAACATAGCGGTACGTACACACCTCCCCGGTTCCAGCAGGGTCCACTGACAACGGCTTTAAACTTAGGCCCGCTTGCGTTTCTGGCGGGTAGCTGGAGGGGCCCCGGCTTCAATGCAATCTGGCGGCCGGACAACGGCCAGCCGCCGGAGAACAGTCCGATCCATCGGTTCCTGGAACTCAATCTGACGAATGATAGCTTTCACTTTCAGGTGATCCCCGGGGTGGTGCCGAACCGCGGCTTCGCTAACCAGCCCGACCTCGATCTGTATGGACTTCACTACCTGCAGCGGGTGAGCGACCGCGATCCGGCTCCGTCCCCGAAAGTCAAACCAACCGGATACTCGCAAACAGCGGGCCAGGCGCTGCATATCGAGCCGGGGCTATTCATGAACGTGCCCGCGAGCCAGCAGCCCTCAACTGGGAACACTTTAGTGAATGAGCCCACCATCGTGCGCATGGGAAGCATCCCGCACGGGGTCACAGTGTTGATGCAAGGGCCCAACCCAGGCACTAAGCCGACGCTGGGCAAACCGCCTATCCCGCCCATCCTCCCGTTCACTGGGTATCCAGGGCTTTCTCCCTTGTTCCCCCTTTCTTACACTGCTCCTCCTCCCATTCCGCCAGGCCCGAACCCACCGGGCCTCGGGATCCAGCCAATAGTCACCGACGGCACGGAGCATATCGTGCCTGAGATTAACATTGCCCTGGATTCTTTGGCGCCCGGATCTCAGAGCACCGGTCCATTCCCGGCGACTTTCCAGAACTTCATCGACGATCCCAACTCCGTCTTGCGGGATGCGATCGCCGACCAGGATATCCTTGGCTTCGTCGCGATCAATCTCACTACGGACACCCAATCTTTGAATGGCTTGCCGACGCTCGGCGTCGGTAGCCTGTACGAGAGCGTCAGCAATATCCCATTCTTGGGAGTCGCTAACCCAAATCCACTCGCCACCCCTACAACACAACCCGCTAGCGTAGCCACCCAAGCGAATCCCATCCCCAACGCCTTCGTCTACTCAGCAAGCGCAACCTTCTGGATAGAGTGGGTGCGTAACCCCGGCATACGTCCTATTCCGCTGCATCATGGCCCGGGTCATCCGGCCGCGCCCATCACTGATCTCGAACCGTTTTGGGAACATTCGACACACCTCCAGCTCCAGTACTCACAGCTCGTGCTCCTGATTTTCAACAATATCCTCTGGCCGCATGTAACCGTCGCAACGATGACGCTCAGCGACGGATAGGCGCGCCAAGTCCGGCGGCGTGTTCGTGGCGACACGACCGCCGGTATTGTCCAAACCGACACTTTTGGGCGCTTGCGCTGCTCCGATCTTCATTGCAAGTCGAGCCGCCATCGCTAGATACCAAGTGGGGCAGGCTTCCTGGCCTGCGGCTGACCTCCCGGTCAGCCTTGGGAGCCGCTGCACACGCGCAGGCATTCAGCCTGCCGCGCGCTTTGCCGCCGCCGGTATACCATGTTGAGGATGGAAGATTCGATCGTCAGGCAAGCCACCCTGAGGCAATATCGCGCGGCATTGGACATGCTCCGTCATGCGCTTGAGCACTGCCCCCAGGACCTTTGGCTCAGTACCAAGTATCCGAACCGCTTCTGGCATATCGCTTATCACTCCGTTTTCTACACGCATTTGTACCTTCAGCCGTCTGAAGCTGGCTTTAAGCCCTGGAGCAAGCATGTACCCAATTCGAATTATCTCGGCCCTGGGCCATGGTTGAAAAACGAGCCTTTCCAGATCCCGGAGCCATACGCCAAGCCGGACGTGCTGGAGTACCTGGAACTTTGCATCGCCGAGGCCGAGAAACAAGTGCCCGTGATTCGCCTCGAAGATGCTTCGGGATTTAGCTGGCTACCCTTCAACAAACTCGAACTGCAGTTTTACAATATTCGACATTTGCAGCACCACACGGGACAGCTCATTGAGCGACTCAGAACAGCAGCCGGTATCGGTGTAGGTTGGGTCCGCTCACGCTCGGCTTAACCGCTCCCAAAGCCCCCTCTCTTGATCTACGCCGCTTAACAGTCGCACAAGCGCGACCCTCTTTCATTC
The DNA here is from genome assembly GCA_963764105.1 of Bryobacterales bacterium. Lineage (GTDB taxonomy): Bacteria > Acidobacteriota > Terriglobia > Bryobacterales > Bryobacteraceae > Bog-105. The sequence continues at coordinate 213,336 of CAVXRP010000015.1, read as the reverse complement.
GATACCCACTCACCACGAATTAAATCTTTTCATACCGTCGACTTATCTCCATTTCGCTTCTATAATCGGTAACAACATGACCCTGGCTGGGCCGCCGGATCCTCCCAATCCTATCCTCTCGTTCCTATCGAACCTTCTCCCGAAAGTCTTCGGACGCCTCGAGTGGAAACCGCCTGCATGGGTGCCGTGGACCGGCCAACAGATTCGCCAGGGTGCGCGCTGCTTCTTGGCCGACAGGAAGCGCATTGTCATCGCCGCAGTCACTCTGCTCGCAATTGCGGGCGGTGTCACTTGGTGGGAGGTTCGCCCGAGACCCGAGTACGTCGAGTTCTCTGTCACGCCTCCTAAACTCACCACCTACGACGAAAAAGGGATCGCGTCCATCTCCCCGCTGCTCGTCGAATTCACCAAATCCGCCGCACCCCTCGCCAATCTCGATAAGCGCCTGACCTCCGGGATCGAAATCTCGCCCCGCTTCGCCGGCGCCTGGAACTGGCAGGACGATAAACACCTCCAATTCAGCCCTGCCTCCGATTGGCCGGTAGACGCCTCCTTTAAGGTGAACATGGCGAGAAAGGGGCTCGTTGCCAAAACCGTCCTACTCGAAAACTATGACTTCGTTTTCAAGACTCAGCCGTTTTCCGCCAAAATCAGCGACAAACAGTTCTATCAGGATCCCCAGAACCCCGCGCTTAAGAAGGTGGTGGCCACCGTTGCCTTCACTCATCCCGTCGATACCGCACAGTTTGAGCGGCGCGTTTCATTAGTGCCCGCCAAGGACGCCGAATTTCTCGGACTTACACCCGATAGCAAGCACTTCACGGTCGTTTACGACAAGCTCAAGCTGAACGCCTACATCCATTCCGCAGCCCTCGCCATGCCGCGCGATGACACTTCTATGACCGTTCACATCGGCAAAGGGGTTCAGGCCGCGCGCGGCGGCAACCAGACTAGCGACGTGCTCGAGTCTGTCGTGGCCATCCCCGGCCGTACCGCCCTCCGTTTCGATGGCGCGCAGATGACGCTGGTCGACAACGCCCGCTACGAACCCGAACAAGTCCTGCTGGTGAACAGCACTTCACCGGTGGCCGAAAAAGCTTTTGCCGGCAAGGTGCAGGCCTTTGTCCTCCCTGTGCGTAATCCGAAGCAGGATAAAGAGGATAAGAACCCCTATCAGTGGACCGACGAAAGCCAGATCGGCAATGACATCCTGGCCAAATCGCAACCGCTTCCGCTGAATTATGTTGCCTCCGAGAGCGGCAGCGAAACAACCCATGGATTCAGATTCAACGCGCCCGTGGGCCGCTACCTCTTTCTCCTCATCAAGAGTGGCGTGGAGGGTACCGGAGGATACATTTCCGGCACGCCGTTTACCGCCACCATCCAGGTCTCACCCTACCGGGAGGCGCTGATGTTCATCGGCAAGGGTGCCCTTTTATCGCTGGGAGGCGACCGAAAAGTAGGTTTTCTGGTCCGCGATGTCGCGCGCGTGCAGGTGGATGTGGGGCGCGTCCTCCCCAATCAATTGCAGCACCTAGCGCCCCAGATGGCGGATTTTTCCAAACCGCAGATTAACGGCGTAGAGGATTCCATTGTCGAACGTTTTACCACTACCCGCGATTACCAGGACAGAGCGCCCGGCAAGCCCGTCTACGACAGCATTGATCTCGCAAAGTACCTCCAGGATCAGGCAAAAAACCAACGTGGACTCTTCCTGTTGCACATTCGTTCCCTCCCTCCCAAAGAGGATCAGCAGGACGATCAAGTCAATAACGGCGACCCGGAAGGCGGCGAAAATGAGCCGAGCCCTGCCGACCAAGGGCAGATCGAAGACAGCCGCTTGATTCTGGTTACCGATCTCGGCTTCATTGTCAAACAGTGGAGTGACGGCACGCGTGATGTCTTCGTCCAATCCATCCGCAGCGGCGAACCGGTGAACGGCGCGCGGGTTGAGGTCATCGGGCAGAATGGGCTGCCTGTGGCGGCGGCAACCACTGACTCGAGCGGGCGAGCCCAACTCCCCAAGCTTCCCCATCTGAAGCGCGAAAAAGTCCCGCTGCTGATCCTGGCCCAGAAGGATTCCGATTATTCGTTCATGCCACTGTCTTCCTACGAGCGGACTCTCGATTTCTCGCGCTTTGACACCGGTGGTGTCGTGAACGCCGCCTCCGCACAACAGGTTTCGTCCTATTTGTTCACCGACCGGGGCATGTACCGGCCCGGCGAGACCACCCACCTCGGGATGATCACCCGCACCGCCGACTGGAAATCTTCGCTGGCCGGACTGCCGGTGGATGTCCAGATCAGTGACCCGCGCGGCAATGTCGTACGCCGTGAGCGGATCAAGCTGTCGCAGGCCGCTTTCGACGAAATTACCTTTACCACTCAGCCCGCCTCACCCACCGGGACCTATCAGGCCGAGGCTTGGCTCGCGAAAGATGAAAAGCACCGCGAGCTATTGGGTAGCGTGGCTTTTAGTGTTCAGGAATTCGAGCCAGACCGCATGAAGGTCCGCCTCGATCTCGGCGAGCAAATGTTTCCCGGTTGGGTGACTTCCTCCGATGTAAAGGCGCACCTAACAGTCGCTCATTTGTTTGGCGAACCAGCTGGCAATCGACGCGTAGAGGGCGAACTGAACCTTTCACCCGTCCTGCCGCGCTTCGCCGCTTTTCCCGATCATCGCTTTCAAATCGGCGAAGTCGTGAAAGAGCCCTACCATGAGGCTCTGCCCGCGACCATCACCGACGATAAAGGCAACGCCGAGTTAACTCTGGATCTCGCGCGCTTCGCCGGCCGTGCCTATCGGCTCAACGTGCTAGCGCGTGCCTTTGAGGCGGAGGGTGGCCGGAGTGTCAGCGCGCAAGATTCCGTGATTGTGGCAGATGCTCCTTACCTCGTTGGAGTGAAGCCCGATGGCGACCTTAGTTTCATATCGCGAGGCAGCGCTCGCACCGCCAACTGGCTGGCCGTGAACCAACAACTAAAGCCGGTGGCCGCCGAACAACTCACCCTCGAATGGGTCGAGCGCAAATATCTATCGGTACTCACGCAGCAGCCGGATCGCACCTTTAAATATGTCTCCCGGCTGAAAGAGACGGTGCGCGAGAGCCGCAAGGTTCGGCTGGCCGCCGGCGGCAGCAACTTCCCCCTGCCCACCAGGGAGCCCGGTGATTTCGTACTTATCCTCCGCAACGCCGCTGGCGCCGAGCTCAACCGGCTCAGTTACAGCGTGGCGGGTGAGGCGAATATCTCGCGCTCGCTCGAACGCAACGCGGAACTCCAGATCCAGCTGGACAAAGGCTCATACGCGGGCGGAGAAATCATGAGCGTCAGTATCCGCGCACCCTATGTAGGCTCCGGACTCATCACCATTGAGCGCGACCGCGTCTACCAGCACCAGTGGTTTCACACCACAACCACCAGCTCCGTCCAGCGAGTCACCTTGCCCAGAGACTTCGAAGGCAACGGCTATGTGAGCGTCCAATTTGTACGAGACCCCGCCTCCGACGAAATCTTCATGAGTCCCCTCTCCTACGGCGTCGCCCCCTTTTCCGCCGATGTGGCCGCGCGCAGCCAGCAGGTGCGCTTGGTGACCGCTTCGCAAGTGAAACCCGGCACAACGCTGGTGATGCGCGTTACGCCGGCCGTTCCTTCTCGCGTCGCCGTTTTGGCGGTGGACGAAGGCATTCTGCAGGTGGCCCGCTATAAGAATCCTGATCCCTTGGGCCATTTCTTTCAAAAGCGCATGTTGCAGGTGGAGACCACCCAAATTCTCGATCTGATTCTGCCGGAATTCCGCCGCTTCCTCGCGTTGTCTGCTCCAGGAGGCGATGCCGATGGCGGATTCGCACGCCACTTGAATCCATTCAGCCGGAAGCACAAACCGCCAGTGGCCTGGTGGTCGGGAATCGTCGATGCCGGTCCGGCGGGACGCGAGCTGCGCTATACCGTTCCCGATTACTACAATGGCCGGCTACGTATTGTCGCCGTTGCTGTGGATGCCGCCAAGATCGGCGTAGCGGAATCGGCTACCGAAGTCAAGGGCGATTTCATTCTCACGCCCAATGTGCCCGCCATGGTTGCCCCGGGCGACGAAGTGAATATTACGCTAGGCGTCTTCAATAACACCTCCGGCGCAAACAGCCAAGGAAGCGCGCCTGTTCGCGTACAGGTCCAGGTGTCGCCGGAACTCACCCCCATCGGCCCTTCGTCGCTAGATCTTCCAATTGCCCAAAAGCGCGAGGGCGTGGCCGAATTCCGCTTCAAAGCGAATGCCGTCCTTGGCCCGGCGTCGCTGCAGTTTAGCGCACAGCGCGGGAAAGGGGAGGCTCATCTGGAGGAGAGTGTGAGTGTGCGGCCAGGCATCGCCTACCGCACGCAACTCACTTTGGGCCGCTTCGACAGCGCCACCGCCACTGTGCCGCTGAAGCGCGACCTCTACCCTGAGAGGCGCTCCGTCCTGGCCTCTGTTTCCTCGCTGCCGCTCGTTTGGGGTGAAGCTCTGATAGCCTATCTTGATGCCTATCCATACCCATGTACCGAACAACTGGTGAGTAAAGGATTCGCGGCGCTCCTATTGGCGGCGCGTCCGGAGTTCGGCGTAGTAAAGACGCGCGACCCCCAGCCCATTGCCGGAACCCTTTCCATGCTGCAGAGCCGTGAGAACGAATCGGGCGGCTTCGGGCTTTGGGCTTCCTCACCGCAAACCGCCGAATTTCCGACCATCTATGCCGCCCACTTCCTGCTGGAAGCCCGCGAACGCGGCCAGAAAGTTCCATCCGAGATGCTGGCGAGCCTCAACGAATGGCTCACCCGCTTCGCCAGTACGCCTGCTTCAACTTTGGGAGACGGCCGCATGCGCGCCTATGCCGTCTATTTGCTGGCGCGGCAAGGGATCAAGCCCAGCGCGGCAGTAGCGAACGTCGAGCAGGAACTGAGCCATCGTTATGCCCAGACTTGGCCCACCGATCTCGCGGCAGCCTACCTCGCCTCCACCTATCGCCTCATGCAGCGTAACACCGATGCCGACCGCATCATGCGCAAAGTACCTTGGGCTCAGCAGAAACACGATTGGCCTGACGAGATTTATTACGATCCGGTGGTGCATGACGCCCAGTTGCTTTACTTAACCGCGCGCCATTTTCCAGATCGCCTCAACAGCGTCCCGCCCTCCGCTCTCGAAGGCATCGGCGCCGCCATCAGCGGCAACAGGGTGAGTTCGCTTTCGGCGGCATACACTCTCCTTGCGCTGGATGCCTACGCCAAAACGGCCGCGCCCAAAGTGAAGCTGGCAATCGTCCTCAATGGCCAGCCGCAAAGTGCTACCTCGAAGGTGCCGGTACCTCCCGGCATCACCGGCGTCCTTTTCACGCGCGATGGCCCCGTGCCCGCTTATTATGCGGTGAGCGAGGGGGGCTTCGATCGCAATCCTCCGCCCACCGACCTCAATCGCGGCCTCGAAGTCATACACGAGTTCATCGATGAGAAGGGCAACGTGCTCACCACCGTGAAGGAGGGCCAGGAGTTTATGGTTCGCCTGCGTCTGCGGGCAACCAATCGCGACCATGTGAATCAGGTCGCGGTGGTCGATCTGTTGCCCGGTGGTGTAGAACCATCGCCCGATCGCACGTCCCTACCCAACGCGGATTTTCGGGACGATCGCGTCATCTTATATGCCGACGCCACCAAGGACGTGCAGACCTGGACCTACAAAGTCCGAGCCACCAATACCGGCGTCTTCCAGGTCCCACCCGCCTTCGCCGAAGGCATGTACAACCGCCAGATCACCGGCATGAGTCAAGCCTCCAAACTGGAGATCATAAAACCATGATCCCCAAACAGTTTGCATTCCCACCAAAGTGGGGCAGACCTCCTGGTCTGCGGCTGACCTCCTGGTCAGCCTTCTTCTTCCTCCTCTTACTCATCCGCTTCTATCCCCATCAACCCCTACGCGACCAGCTTCCCCAATCCACTTCCGTCTGGTCCTCCGACCATGAACTCCTCCGCGTCACCCTCGCCTCCGACCAACAGTACCGCCTCTGGACCCCTCTCAACGAAATGTCTCCCGCACTCGTCGCCGCCTTCCGCCTAAAAGAAGATCGCTGGTTCTTCTGGCACCCCGGCGTGAATCCTGTGGCACTGCTCCGCGCCGCTGCCCTGACTTGGGGCGGTTCAGGCCGCCGGGGCGGTTCCACTCTCACCATGCAACTCGCCCGTATGCTTTATCACATAAACAGCAAGACCCCGGCGGGCAAACTGCGGCAAGCGGCGGCAGCTTTTTGGCTGGAAGCGCGCTACTCAAAACAAAGCATCCTGGAAGCTTATCTAAATCTCGTGCCCTTCGGCGGCAATATTCAGGGCGTGGGCATCGCTAGCCGGGTCTACTTCGCCAAGCCTCCTTCGCAAATCGATCTCGGCGAGGCCATCACACTGGCCGTCATTCCCCAACGCCCCGCCAGCAGAGCCGGCCGCGGCCTTCAACAAACGCGTCTGCTGCAGGCCCGCGCGCAACTGGCCCTCATTTGGCGAAAGGTGAATCACCCCGGAGATTCAGACCGCCGCCAAACAGAATTGCCCGTATTAGTGAAGCCTGAAGCCGCCCTCCCTCTGCATGCCCCGCATTTCACCGATGCCATCTTGCGCGCCGCTTCCCAGAGCGCCGGTTCTATGAGGGGTGGCCCCATTGAAACCACTCTCGACGCCGGCCTGCAGAACCTCATCGGACGCCACATCGACCGTTATCTCACCCAGTTCGGAGATCGTGGCATTCGCAACACCGGCATCCTCCTGGTCGACTACCGCGATATGTCTGTCAAAGCATGGGTAGGTTCCGCCAATTACTCGAACCAGGAGATCCACGGTCAGATTGACGCCGTGTTGACCAAGCGTTCGCCTGGATCGACACTCAAGCCATTCGTTTATGCGCTCGCGCTGGATCAGGGCATCCTTCATCCACGCACCATTCTGCGCGATTCGCCCACCTCCTTCGGTCCATTTACTCCTGAGAATTTTGATGGCACGTTCGTAGGTCCCATCCCAGCGCAGGATGCCCTCATTCGCAGCCGCAACATACCCGCCGTATGGGTCGCCACCCAACTGCGGCAACCCAGTCTCTATCAGTTCCTCCAAAGCGCCGGCATCGGCAGTATGAAGCCCGAATCTTACTACGGCCTCGCCCTCGCATTGGGCGGGGGAGAAGTCACCATCGAAGAACTGGCCGGACTCTATGCCATGCTGGCGAACCATGGCGTCATGCAGCCCATCCGTGTTCGCTTGAGTGACCCGCGGCCCGAGGGCACTCGCTTGCTCAGTCCGGAAGCCGCCTTCGTTACGCTAGATATGTTGAGCCACAATCCGCGTCCCGGTGAGGACAACATGCTAATAAGACGCGACCGTTGGCCTATCGCCTGGAAAACCGGAACATCGTGGGGCTTTCGCGATGCATGGTCGGCCGGGATCGTTGGGCCGTATGTGCTGGTCGTGTGGATCGGCGATTTTGACGCGCGCGGCAACTCCGCCTTTGTGGGTGCCGATGCCGCCGCACCCTTGTTCTTCCGCATCGCGGATGCGCTGGCGCTTGAGAAGCCGGAGGAAACCATCCCGTTTCCCGAAGCGCCGCCCGGTGTGAGCAAAGTCTCTGTCTGCGCCGCCAGCGGCGATCTCCCCAACAAGGATTGCCCGCAAACCGTCGAGACTTGGTACATCCCTGGCAAATCACCCATCAAGGTGAGTCAGTTACACCACGCGGTGATGATTGATATCAGTACCGGTCGCCCCGCTTGCCCTCCTTATGAACTTGGCGCCACACGCCAGGAGGTATACGAATTTTGGCCTTCCGACATGATGAAGCTCTTCCGCGAAGCCGGCATGCCGCGCCGCAAAGCTCCTGTGATGCCGAACTGTGCCGCCGACGAGGCTGGCGACGTCCCCCAAATTGCCACCCCACTCCGCGGCGTCACCTACACCATGCGCCGTCACCACCCTGGCATTGAGACCATCCCGCTCGAAGCCAGCACCAGCGCCGACGTCGAAACCGTTTTCTGGTTCGACGGCAAAGCGCTCATTGCCAAATCCGCCGCCACTCACGGCGCAGTCCCCTGGACTCCCACCGCCGACGGTTTGCATGTCATCAGAGTCATCGACGACCACGGCCGCACCGCCGAGCGCGACGTAAGTGTCCAGTTCCCCGACTGACAGTAACTGGCAACGGGCCCTCCTCAATAACTCCAACCATACCGGCAAGCGTCAGCGGCGATAACATATCAGGCCTCACCAGGCGGCAACCTTCAGGTGGCGTTTGGTATGTTCATGCCGTTCCTCGCCCATGCCGACCCAGAGCCGGCAGCGTAAGCGGCTAACTTGGCCTTTGTCGCTGCTGTCGCCGCACTTCCGAACGGCATTCCGGGCTGCACTAGCGGCGTCCTCTGTCGCAGCTTGCTCAGATTGCGAACGCCGCGCGGAGGCCAAACCGGAGGCGCAGATAGCGTCCTCGTTAACATTCACCTGATCCACTCCGAAACTACGCCTTCCGATTTGATGGCGGACTGGCATTGACTGCGTCCTTCACCGTGCCGCTTTCCGGAGGCGTGACCCGCGTTCTATCTGCAGCGTGGTTGCTTCGGCGATCACTCATGGCCGGAATTCTGAAGCCGTATTTGGCCTACTCACACCGCAACGCCACCACCGCATTAACCGTGCTCGCGCGTCTGGCCGGTAGCACACACGCCAGCATCGCCACCGCTCCCAACACCACCGTCACGGCCACCATCGTCAACGGATCAGCCGCTCCCACCCCGTACAGCAAACTCCCCATAAGACGTGTCAGCGTTACCGAAGCCGCTAATCCCACCATCAATCCCGCGCCCGCCAATCCCATGCCCTGCCGCAGGACCAAACCCACAATCTGCCAGGGGGACGCCCCCAACGCCGACCGAACTCCCAGCTCATTCGTGCGCCGCGTGACGGCATAGGACATGACTCCGTAAATCCCTACGGCCGCCAACAACAGCGCCACCGCCGCAAAGACAATCAACACCAGCATCATGAAACGCCGGCCTGCCAGCGACCCCGAAATCACCTCCTCCATAGCTCGTACCGCATAAACCGGCTGATCGTCAGTGGGGCCGGCTACCGCCGCGCGTACCGACGGCACAACACTCAACGGTTCACCCTTGCTGCGAAGCGCCAGAGTCAAGCCTGTCACACCGCCGCTTATAAACTTGTCTGGTATTTGCAGCAATGGGAAATAGACTTGGCTCCGAATCTTGTTAGTATCATCCGAATCCAACCCCCACTGCTTCACGTGCCCCACTACCCCCACAATCTGCACGGTCCCCAAGGCTATGAGGCTGATCTGTTGGCCTATCGGATCGACTCTGGGAAAGATTTGTTTCGCCATCACGTCGTCGATGAGCGCCACGGGCGTTGAACTGAGGTTGTCACGCTCCGTTAAGGGCCGTCCACGCAGCAGTGGAATCTGCATCACGGCAGGGTAGCCCGGGCTAACGACGTAGAACACGACCGTTTTGATTCGCTCCGGTTCCGGCTGCGGTCCATTTCCCAGCCAAAGGGCAATTTCGCTGTCGCTATCCCCCAACGGCAGCAGGCTCGTCAGTGCGGCTGCTTGCACTCCCGGCAGCATCTCAACTCGTTGCACCAGTTGCTGCAGCGCCGTGCGAATGCCCACCGGGCTAGCCATCACCTTGGGAGACAGGGCCACATGCATAGTCAGAATATGGCTCACCGTAAAGCCGGGGTCCACTTGCAACAACCGCCAGACGCTTTGAATCATCAAGCCCGATCCGGCCAACAGGATCACCGCCAGGCAGGTTTGCAGCGCTACGAAAATCCCTTCGGTCCTATGCCTGCCCCCGCCCGCGCCGCGCGTTCCTTCCTTCAACGATTCCTGCAGATTGATTTTGGCGCTATGCAGGGCCGGCGCTAACCCAAATAAAATCCCCGTCGCCAACGAAACCGCCAACGTGAACAACAGGACGTGAATATCAATTCCCACCTCAGCCGAGCGCGGCAGGCTTGCCGGTGCGGCGGCCACCAGCAAAGTTGTTCCCCACTGCGCTAAGGGTAAGCCAACTACCGCACCGCCCAGCGACAGCAGCACGCTTTCCGTGAGCAATTGCCTCACCACGCGCCATCTTTCCGCTCCCAGTGCCGCTCGAATGGCAAATTCACGTTTTCTGGCCGCCGAACGTGCCAGCAGCAGGTTTGCCACATTCGCGCACGCGATAATCAGCACCAACCCAACTGCGCCTACCAACAACAGTAGAACAGGCCGAGCACTTCCCACCATGTCGTCTTTCATCGGAACCAAGGCCGCCGAGTTCAATGCATTGGTGGCAGGGTACTGCTGCGCCAGTCCTTTCGCAATCGCTACCATCTCTCCGCGTGCCGCCTGAATGCTCACATCTGTCCGCAAACGTCCCACCACGCGCAATCCTGCACGCGATTCGCGCGCACGCAGTCCCGCACCGGTCCATTGCTCTATTGGCAGATAAACCTGCGCCGTCGCACTCCAGTCAGCAGGCAGAACGCCAATCACCACGCAATTCATGGCATTCAGCGTCAGCGTCTTACCCAAAATGTTACGCTCAGCGCCAAACCTTCCCCGCCAGAAGTTGTAGCTCAGCATCACCGCGCATCCGCTCCCTGGCCTGTCCTCTTCCGGACGAAAAGCGCGGCCCAGCGGCGGCATCACGCCTAACACCGGAAACAAACTCGCCGTCACGTATTCGCCTGAAACCTGTTCCGGCGTCCCCGAACCGGTAAGGTTGAAATCATTATTCGTGTAAGCGCCCATATCGCTAAACGAATGGCTTTCTCTCCGCCAGTCCAAGTAATTCGGATAGGCTACCGAAGTACGGTCAAAGTCCGCGCTCGTTTCATAGATGTTGACCAGCCTCGCCGAGTCCGGATACGCCAGCGGCCGTAACAGCACGCCATTCACCACGCTGAAAATCGCAGTGTTCGCTCCAATGCCAATGGCCAGCGCCAAGATCGCAATCGCGCTAAATCCAGCGTTCTTCCGCAGAGTGCGAACCCCATATCGTAAGTCTTGCCCCAAGCCGCTCAAAAAGTGGCGCTGCGCCCCCGCGCCCAGCATCACCGGTTCTGGCACATCGGTACGCTCCACATCACGTAACCCGTTCGCCATCGCCTTCTGATCTAGAACTTCGTTCAGCGTCAGCCGCAGCGCCTCCGCGTCCGTAAGTCCTGACAGTTTCAGTTCCCTATATCGGTCTTCCGCATGCTGCGCTAATTCCTCCGCAATCTCCGCCTCTCGCTCCGCCGTCAAGCCCAGCTCCGCCAATTGGCGCCGAATCAACTCTTTCCATTCAGGCATTCTCCGCTCCTGTGACCCGGCTGATCGCCAGAACGAAACTCTCCCAACCCTTGCGCTGCGCGGCCAACACTTTTCGCCCCGCGGCCGTCAGATTGTAATAACGCCGCCGCCGCTGTCCCGCCTTCTCCACCCACTTGCCCTGCACCCAGCCGCGCTTTTCGAGCCGATAAAGCAGCGGATATAGCGACGCCGCGTGAAACCGCAGTGCACCTTGTGAACGCTGCTCAATCAGCTTTCCAATCTCATAACCGTGCCGGGGAACACTCTCAATCAGCGACAAAAGCAGCAACTCCGCGCTGCCCTTCTTCCATTCCGAGCTCATCGCCTGGTTGAACATATATGTGAGTGCAATATATCACAACGCCACATTACATTTCCGCCAGGTCGAAAGTTCCAAACCAGCAGACGGCGTCCCGCCCGCACCTGTGCCATCACCCGGATTGGATTGGAATTCTACGGCGAAAACGCGCGCGGACCGGGGCCGCCAGTGGTCCCAGCAAAGGAATCCATGCTAGAGGAATGAATACTGCGTCGGCTTGCTTTGAACCGTTGAGTCTTCAGAAGCGCCGCGGATTCCCACCCGCAGCCCTCAATGAAACAGCTTCTTCAACTTATCGAACAGCCCCTTTTTCCCCTGCGCCTTATCCTTCTGCGAACTCGCATCCTGCTGAGTCGGGTCGGGGCTCACCGTTGGCATATTAGTAGGAGGAACCACTTGCGCCGTCGGAGGTAACCCCGCCGCAGGCGCCGTCGGCAGTGACTCCTGCCAGCTACCCACCTCCGTTCCGCCGCCTCCATGCAACGGACAATATTGCGTCGGCTGCGTACCGGTCAAATAATATTCCGTGTGAACGTCCGTCGGAGGGCACGCCCCCGTCGCCAGTTGCCCCGTCGTGTTGTCGATCTGCGCTGTCACAATCCCCTCGGGTATCGCGAACTGAGTCACATCGCGATAAGCCCGATGCTGATGCGCGCGCCTCATGAATTCCGCCCAAATCGGCATCGCCGCCGTCGCCCCATCCATCTTCAGGTCTTTATAGTCGTCCAGCCCCACCCAAACAATGCACAGCAGCTTCGTGGTAAATCCGCCAAACCAGGCATCTTGCGACGTCCCCGTTTTCGCCGCCGCCGGCAGCGTGAATCCTCGCCGGTACGCACCCGCCCCTGTGCCGAAGCGCAGCACATCTTCCATCAGGCTCACGACCAGAAAGTTCACCCGCGGATCAAGCACGCGCTTCGTCTGTGGGTCCGACGCCCAGATCTCTTTACCCGTCTTATCCACAATGTGCGAAATGAAAGTCGGCGCAACCATCACCCCATCGTTCGCAAAAATCGTATAAGCGCCCGCCATTTCGAGCGGCGTCACATCGTACGTGCCCAGCGCCATCGAGGGCGTTGCGCGAATGCGCGACAACCCCGCCTTATGCGCCAGGTCCGCCACGTTCCGATACCCCGCCGCTTCCGCAACCTCAATGGCCGGCACGTTCAACGAAAACGCGAACGCCGTGCGCAACGTGACTTGGCCCCTCCAGGAGTTCTTGTGGTAATCGGTGGGCGTGTAATCCTCGCCGTTCCAGGGAAACGTCTTCGGCTCATCGTCCACAATCGTCGAAGTCGTCATCACGTTCGGGCCACCGGTCAGTCCCGTATTCAGCGCCGTCGCGTAGACAAACGGTTTGAAGGCACTGCCCGAAGGTCGATTCGCCACCGTGTGATCCAGCTGGCTCATCCCATAATTTCGGCCGCCCACCAGCGCCTTCACTTCACCGGTATGCGGGTCGATACAAATCAGCGCCACTTGCGGGTACTCAATCGTCTCGTTCGGATGCCGCTTCGTCAGAATCGCGTCGAGCTCTTTCATCCCCTTCTCGACAGCCGCCGCCGCATCACGCTGCAAATCCAAATCGATCGTCGTGTAAATCCGCGAACCCGATTCCTGAAAATCCTTCTCGCCGAACTGATCCGCCAGCCTGTCGTTCACCCTATCCACAAAATACGGCGCGTCGGTAGATTCTATCCCTTGCTTCGATACGTTCAGCGGTGACGCGGCCGCTTCGGTATACGCATACTGCGAGATGTATCCGTTATCGAGCATCAGTTTCAGCACAACGTTGCGCCGCGCCAGCGCCCGATCCGGCCAGCGGAACGGGTTGCGCGCGCTGGGCTCCTGAATCAGTCCGGCTAACGTGGCCGCTTCCGGCAGCGTGAGCTGGCGCATGTCCTTGCCAAAGAAGGCCTGCGCCGCTTCCCCAAAACCGCGAATGCCAAACGAACCCCGCCGCCCCAACGGCACCTGGTTCGCGTAATATTCAAAAATTTTCTGCTTGGTGAGCTTATGCTCCAAGTGAACCGTAATCAGCAACTCGTCGAACTTGCGCCCGAATGTTTTGCGCGGGTCCAGCCAAAGCATTTTCGACAGCTGCTGCGTTAACGTCGACGCGCCTTGCCCCCGCCGCCGGTCGCGTATATCTACAAAAACCGCTTTGACAATGCGAATCGGATCGAAACCCGAGTGCTGAAAGAAGCGCTTATCTTCTATCGAAACAACCGCATTCACCAAAACCGGCGGAATGTCCTCGAATTTCACAATTCGCCGCTTCTCGCGGTTCTTATCGAACAGCGTGCTCAGCACCGCCGGCTCCAGCGCATATTCGCTGCGCTCGGAATTGTCGCTCAGCGCGATAATCGAGGCGATCTTGCCGTCCCGGAAGCGCAACACCCCCGCTTCGGAATCCGTCTTCGACTGACTCCCCGGAAAAATTTCTATCGCGTCCGGCCGCAGATGATACCAGCCCACTGGATTGGCCTTCGCATCCTCGGCGTACCCGCTGTCGTTCAGCTTAGTCGCAATCTCCGTTTTCGTTGCTGCGTCGCCAATCCCAACCGTATGCGGCGCCGCGAACAGCACTGAGGAATTGGGAAAAGGACCCTGCTCCAGCTTCTCGTCCGCAATCCGCGAATACTTCGCATAGCTGAAAAACACCCAGCCCACCAAGATGGCCATGGCGCCTACTAGTGTGAAAAAAACAATCCGGCTGATGCGCGCTGCAGTCGGACTCACGCCGCCACGGGCGCGCGTCTGACTCTTCGGGAATTTTATGCGTAACGGCAAATAGGGGCTGCCTGGAAACGGTCTATCTCAAACTTGGACGCCCGCTTCTATGGCAAGTTACTTGCGGACTTGATACGATTCTAACTCTTTCCAGATGTCGCCATCGTGCGGATGCCAGTCCGGCAGTTGCCGCCCGGTAATTTGCAGCTCTTCAATCGTCAATGTGCCGTGCCCGTATGAGCAAATCCACTCCGTGCGCGGCCGCCCAAACACCGTACGCCCCCAAGATCCCGTCGCCACCGGCATAATCAGTTTACGCAAGCATGTGCGGCAGCGTCGCCGCTGGTCCCATACAATCAGCGCTAGCAGCGCCACGCCCACAAACCAAACCGCCAGCACCAGAAAGGTAAACGCCATATCGCAGGCAAACAGGCTTTGGTCCGCACACGTGTCTTCCATCGGCAGCGGATAGAGATGAAGCACGCCGTACTGCAGGGCGAACATAAGCGCTCCACCCACCAGCAACTTGGCAATAAGGTATAGCCAGTATTTCATCTCATTCATTTGGACTCATCTCCTCAGAACAGAGTTGCCAAAAATCAGCTTTCGTTTCAGCTGCGCACCAGATTCTTCGCCAGGAAAATGAGGTTGGCCGGCCGCTCCGCCAGCCGCCGCATGAAATAGGGATACCAGGCGTCCCCATATGGAACGTATAGCCGCAAACGAAAGCCTTGCGAAACCAATTCCCGTTGCAAATCCCGCCGGATGCCATACAGCATCTGAAACTCAAAACGCTCCGCGCTGATTTTTTGTTCCTTGATATGACGTTCCGCCTCACGCACGATGTTCTCATCGTGGCTCGCAATCGCCGGATAATTTCCCTCCGCCAGCAGCAGTTTCATCAGCTTCACGTAGTTTGCGTCCACCTCGGCCTTACGCTCAATCGCCACCGACGCTGGCTCCAGGTATGCCCCCTTACACAGCCGCACCGGTATGCCCCTCGCCGAAAGCATCCGAATGTCAGTTTCACTACGATACAAATACGCTTGGATGACAGCGCGCACATATCCCGGAAAACGGTCTTGGACTCGGTTCACGATCATCAGCGTGCGGTCGGTATAACAGCTCGCTTCCATATCGATTTCCACCCGGCTCTGCATCGCGCTCGCCTTCGCCACCAACGCCAAAACGTTAGCCTCACAAGCCTCCGGCGAAACATCCAGTCCGAATTGCGTCAGTTTGATCGAAACCGTCGCTGGCAGCTGCGTCCCCTCTATCTCGCTCAGCGCTGCTAGATACGAATCCCGTGATGCCGCCGCTGCCTCAAGCGAAGACACCTTCTCCCCCAAATGATCCAGCGTCGCCAGAATCTTTTCCGCCGCCAGCTTTCGCAGAACCCCAATCCCTTCGCTCAACGTTCGCCCCGCCACAAAGCGCGACGTCAGCTTCTGCGACACCGCCGACGTTTCCATCCAGTGCCGAAGCCAAGATTGTTCCGAAAGGTAAAGAAGAGAGCTACGCAGCACGCTGCTCCAATGGTAGCCTTCCAGCCCTTCAAGTGTGGGGCAGGATGGCATCCTGCGCGCCCATTGTCAATCGGCGTCACTGCACTACATAAACACGCTATAACTCGTTAGCGCCAACCCACTCCCGATAATCGCCCCCACCACCACATCGCTCAGAAAATGCATCCCCAGCAAAATCCGCGACACCGCAATACTCAACGCCGCAAAAATCAGGAAGGGCGCCAAAATCGGGTAAAACGCACTCACGCCCAGCGCCACCGCAAATGCCGTAATCGTATGGCCCGACGGAAACGAGAACTGATCCGGCGGCAGCAGCGTCGCCCAACAATGCGGCTCAATCTCACAAGGCCGCTTCCTTCCCGAAAGCTTCTTAATAGAGGTGAAAACCCCCACGCCCACCAGCGCCGCCGAACCCGCCGACGCAATCGCCGTCAGCCGCTCGTGCCCGCCAAACAACAAAATCGCCAACCCCGTCAAATACCACAACCAACCATCACCTGCGCGCGTCGCGGCAATAGCCCACAACCTCACCCACTTAGGCGCAGGCCACTTGTTCACCCTACGCATGATGCGATGATCGCGCGTAGTTATGTATTGGAGCATCGTTTGATGAGTCGTCATGCCGCTGCTTTACCTCACTATCTCATTTGTAGTGCGTCAGCCATTACAGTGCCATGACAAGTTGAAAAAACATTCGTGACGTTTCTTGTTCAATCGCCCCTGGGCCATGCCCTAGTCCTACGCATCCGTTACCTCACAGCGTACCCAGCTGCGCCTGCAATGCCTGCGGATACACCGCCACCACTTTCTTCAGCAATCCCGCATTCACCAACTGAGCCGGATCGAAACCGTGCTTCTCCAGCTCCTCATGCAGCGGCTTAATGTCTTTAATCACACCCGGATTGTTGACTTCCAAGTTTTTTACCGAAGTGCCCAATTTAGAAACGGTGTAACCGCTCCGCTGGTAGATCGGCGCCTGGCTGCTAAAACTCGGGCCTTTGTAATCGCGCGCAACCACCTTCCCATCTGGCGCTTTCAACTCGATCTTCTGAAAAGTCAACCATTTATTGGACGTCAGGTTATAGTTCGAATCCGCGAACGCCTGTGCCTTCGCATACCTGTATTTGCCCCAATGGTAGTGCAGGAAGTAATCCTCGCCCGACTCGCCATAGAAACCCACCAGCACCGCCCAGTGCGCCCGCTCGCCATCCCACGAACTCTCGGGGTCCCCGTCGTTGCCCACATCAAACGGAATGATCACCGGACATTCTTTGCTGAGCAGCAGCTTCGTCCTGGCAATCAAATCCCCCGAACTAGCCGTCCCCAGCACGTGTCCATCGTATTGCCCGCCGTACTGTGCCCCTTGTCCCTTGGCAATCTTCACCATGCTCTCGGCATTAAACACCGATCCGTAAGCCGTCAGCTTGTTGTATTTCCCGTAGTGTCGAAGCGACGAATACGTCCCGGTGGCCGCGTAGATTGTCCTGCCCGCCTTGCTAAAGATGCCCCCAGGTTCAGCCTTTGGAGCCGTGTTAGTGCGCACCGGCAGCGGCTTTGTCAGGTTCTGCGTGTCGCCTTTCAACTCCTGCCGTTCGAACCAATATTGCAGAACGTATCCCAGCGCATAGAAGCCACACGTCGGGCCCCGTTGATTGGGCCCAACGGATGTCAGTGGAGAAATAGTGGTGGCGCCTTTGGCCTGCGCGAAATCCGCCACCGGTCCGTTGATTTCAGGCATAGAACTCCTCCTATTAAGCCTACTTGAAAGTAGATCATGCCGATACGCCAGCCACTACTATAAAGATTGCCCGAAAATCTAACCCTGGATCTCATCTACTTCAACGCCGGCGGCGGTCACCGCAGCGCCGCCCTTGCCCTCGAATCCGTCATCGCCACCCAACGTCCCGCCTGGCAAGTGCGCCTCGTTAACCTGCAGGAAATTCTCGATAGCTTAGACGTCTTCCGCAAAATCTCGGGCATCCGCCTCGAAGATGTCTACAACTTAGCTCTCGCCAAAGGCTGGACCCTCGGCTCCGAACTTCTTCTCCCCATCATGCATGCCGTCATTCGCACCTATCACGCGAAGCAGGTCAAATTGCTCACCCAATTCTGGCTCGAACGCCAGCCCAACATGGTCGTCTCCGTTGTGCCAAATTTCAACCGCGCCCTCTTTGATAGCCTGCAGCGCTCTCTACCGCACGTCCCGCTCGTCACCATCCTCACCGATATGGCCGATTACCCGCCGCACTTCTGGATTGAGAAGCAGCCGCAATATCTAATCTGCGGCACCGGCAAAGCCGTCGAACAAGCGCTCGCCGCCGGCCATCAACCCACCCGCGTCTTCCGTACCAGTGGCATGATTCTCCGCCCTCAGTTCTACCAACCGCAACCCCAAGACCGCGCCGCCGAACGGCATAAGCTCGGCTTAGATCCTGCTTTACCCACCGGCATGGTCATGTTCGGCAGCGAAGGGTCCAACGTCATGGCCCCCATCGCCGAACGCCTCGGCAACAGCACCACCCCTTTGCAACTCATCATGATTTGCGGCAAGAACCAAAAGATCCGTCAGCGCATCGCCGCCATGCAAACCCGCAACAAAATTCACCTCGAAGGGTTCACCAAAGAGATCCCTTACTTCATGAATGTGTGTGACTTCTTCATCGGCAAGCCCGGCCCCGGCAGCATCTCCGAAGCCATTAAAATGAAACTCCCCGTGTTTGTGGAACGCAATGCCTGGACCCTCCCCCAGGAACGCTACAACGCCGATTGGCTCATCGAGAACGGTGTCGGCGTCGTCCTCGATAATTTCCGTTCTATCGAACAGGCCGTCCGTCAAGCCCTCGCCTGCGGCGAACTTCTGCGCATGAAAGCCAACGCCGCCTCGCTCGACAACCAAGCCGTCTTCGAAATCCCTGGAATCTTAGCCGCTATCGCCGCGGAGACGTAGGACGCGCATTCTTGCGAGCAGGCCACCTTTCAGTTGGCCCTCCTCCCTCACACCGCCAACGGATTCCTTTCCGTAAACTGTGCCTGGTGCCAATAAGGATAAGGCCTCGGTCTTCCACTCACCTCATCTAACTTCTTCACCTGCTCACTCGTCAAATTCCAACCCGCCGCCCCCAAATTCTCCTTCAGTTGCTCCTCCGTACGCGCCCCCACAATCACACTCGCCACCGTCGGCCTCTGCAACAGCCAATTCAACGCCACCTGCGTCACCGATTTCCCCGTCTCTTTCCCCACCGCATCCAGCACATCCACAACCTTATAAAGATACTCGTCCTCCACCTGCGGACCCATCCCCGCCGTCTTATGCAACCGGCTCACCTCGGGCAATGGCTGCCCTCGCCGCACCTTCCCAGTCAGTCGCCCCCAACCCAGCGGACTCCAAATCAGCGCTCCCACTTTCTGATCCAACCCCAACGGCATCAACTCCCACTCATAATCCCGCCCAATCAGCGAATAATAAACCTGGTGCGCCACATACCGCGCCCACCCATAACGCTCCGCCACCGCCAGTGACTTCATCAAATGCCAACCCGAAAAATTCGAGCACGCCACATAACGAACCTTCCCCGCCTTCACCAGCCCATCCAGCGCCTCCACCGTTTCATCCACCGGTGTCGTCGCATCAAAACCATGCATGTGGTAAATGTCGATGCGGTCGGTTCTCAGTCGCCTCAAACTCTGCTCGCAGGAACGAATCAAGTGATAGCGCGACGACCCCACATCGTTCGGCCCCTTGCCCAAACGGAACGTGGCTTTGCTCGAGATCAGCACCTGCTCTCGTTTTCCCTCCAGCGCCGCTCCCAGAATCTCTTCCGAAGCACCATAGGAATAGATATCCGCCGTGTCGAACAGATTCACCCCGCCGTCCACGCAGACATCTACAATTCGTTTCGCGCCGGCCACATCCGTGTCGCCCCACGCCTTAAAAAACTCACCGCCCCCGCCAAAGGTACCTGCCCCAAAACTAAGCGAAGAAACCTTCAGACCCGAGTGGCCCAACTGCCTGTAATCCATACCTGCCGTTGGATGCGGTCGCCGATCACAAGTTTCGCCAAAACTATATTTGGTTTAAAATCAGCCACTTCCCCTCATTTTTCTCATTCCTGTGAACCGCCCCCCGCCAAACTGGAGCAGAAAAGAGCGTTATGACTCCTACCCCCGATCAACCACTCAAAACGGCCCAACGCGGCGGTCGTCCTCGTCTGAAAATCAACGCCGAGGCCAAAGCGCAAGTCGCCGACCTCGCCAAACTCGGCTTCCCGCACGAGCTCATCGCCTTCTCTCAGCGCATGAGTGTCCGCTCCCTCCGGAAACATTTTCGCGCCGAGCTCTACGATCCCGCCATCGAAGCCAACCGGCAGGTTCTCACCAAACTGCTCAACCTGGCCATCGAAGGCAATGCCGCCGCGGCCGCCCTCTGGACTCGCACCCACTGCAAATTTCCCACCCCCGGCTCCTCTCACCCCGAAGTCAAAGTCCAGCCCCCACTCCTCGAGATAGTGAACAACGATGGAGCGCCGTGTGAAGACGAGTAAGCAACACAAACACACCATCGGCCTCCGCACTCATCAACTCGAGGTCTTCCGCTCGCCCGCCCGTTTCCGCATCCTCGCAGCCGGCCGCCGCTTTGGCAAAACTCACCTCGCCCTCGCGGAAATGCTGCACGCCTCCCAAACCGGCCGCCGCAATATCTGGTATGTCGGCCCCAGTTATCGTCAGGCCAAGCGCATTGTCTGGAAGCGCCTCAAAACCGTCACGCGTCCCTTCTGGGCCAAGCCTCCCTCCGAAACCGAGCTCCGTATCGAGACAGTCTCCGGCTCTACCATCACGGTCTGTGGCGCCGACAATCCTGAATCCCTCCGGGGCGACGGTCTCGATTTCGTAGTCCTCGATGAGTGCGCCTCCCTCCGTCCCGAAGTCTGGCTCGAAATCGTCCGCCCCGCTCTCACCGACCGCCAAGGCCGCGCCCTCCTCATCGGCACTCCCAAAGGTCGCAATCACTTTCACGAGCGTTTCCTATATGCCCAAACCGCGCCCGATTGGGCCGCCTTCCAATTCACCACCGCCCAAGGCGGAAACGTCCATCCCTCCGAACTCTCCGCTGCCTCCCATGAATTCGATCCCGATACCTATCGCCAGGAACTCCAAGCCGAATTCACCGCCACCAGCCGCCATCGCGCCTACTATGCCTTCGACCCAGCGGAAAACGTGCAACCCGTCTCATTTGATCCCTACCATCCCGTCGTCTGGTCCATCGATTTCAATGTCAATCCCATGTGCATGCTCTTACTGCAGCGCATTCGCGAGGCGGTGTATGTCTTCGACGAAATCGTTCTCCAACCCGATGCCAATACCCTCCGCGCCTGCGAAGCCGTCATCGAGCGCTTGAACCCCCTCTACCGTCTCGTCCCCGCCCACCACCTCCCACTCGCCTTGCACATCTATGGCGATGCCAGTGGCAACCAGCGCCGCACCTCCGGAGCCGCCACCGACTGGGGACTCATCCGCGAATTCTTCACCCACTACCAATCCCGCTACAATTTCTCCATCCGCACGACCTCCATAAACCCCGCCGTCCGCGACCGCGTCAACTGCGTCAACAGCCGCCTCCGCAGCCACTCCGGCGAAGCCCGCCTCTTCATCGACCCCAAATGCCACGAACTCCTCTGCGACCTCGAACAAGTCGTCTGGTCCCTCGACCCCTCCGGCCAACCCACCTCCGAAATCGATAAATCCGACCGCACCCGCACCCACGCCGCCGACGCTCTCGGCTACTTCATCTCCCAGGAATTCCCTCTCCGCGGCCCCGCCGGCTTCCAATCCTCCGGCCGCCTCCTCTAGCACGGCTCCGCGAAACCCTAATCCCTCGAGGACGCCCTTCACTGTTACCCTAATCCAGGTGAACAATACCTCGCCGAATGGCGACCGCTACCGCTTCCGTCCGGTCGTGTACCGCAAGCTTTGCCAAAATACTTTTCACGTGGCTTTGCACCGTCTCCTCCGTAATTTCTAAGGCCGCCGCAATTTCCTTATTGCGCATACCTCGGGTGAGAAGCCGCAGCACATCCGTTTCACGGTTCGTCAGAGTAGGTTGGAGCAGGCGGTCGGTGAGCTTTTGCGCCACTTCCGGGGGCATCGGGCGCCCTCCGGCGGCCACCTTCCGAATCACATCAATCATCTTCTCCGAAGGCGTGTTCTTCAGAAGGTACGTCAACGCACCCGCCTGTATCGCCCTAAAAATGTCTTCGTCCCCCTCATAAGTAGAAAGAACCACAATCTTCGCGAGAGGAAAATCCATACGGATCGCGCGAATCGCCTCAACGCCCCCCATCTCCGGCATCTTCAGATCCATCAAGGCGACGTCCGGTTGGTGACACCGATAGAGTGCCACGCCCTCCCTGCCGTTCTCGGCGGAAGCCACGATCTCCATGTCCGGCTCCGGATTTAAAGTCGCTGCCAAGCCGGCCCGCACCATCGGGTGGTCATCGATTACTAAAACTCGAACCACATTACCTCACCATCCCGCGTCGCTTCATGCCGGCAGCGCTGCGCGTACTTCCACTTGCGTCCCTTTTCCAATCGCGCTGGTCAGCGCATATTTGGCCCGAATTTGCGCCGCACGCTCCTGCATGTTTTTGAGACCCCAGTGATCGGTTTTGCTCAAGCCTTCTTCTGGATTGAATCCCAGACCATCGTCGGAAACCGTCAGCACGAGCAATTTCCTCGCGTACTCAAGCGTCACCAGAATTCTGTTCGCCCGGGCGTGTCGGGTTGCGTTGTGCACAGCTTCTTGTGCGATTCGCAACAACTCTTCCTCAAGTTCCGGCGCCAGCGCGTGTGGCTCTCCCATCAGGCGGAACTCGCAACTTGCACTCGTCAAAGGACGGATACGTTCGCAAAACTCGCGCAGCGTCGGCGCAAGGCCAGGCCCTTCTAAAGAGGTAGAGCGCAGAGTCCACACCTTAGCGCGCGCCTCTAGAAAGCACTCATCCACCCTTTCCCGAACCTCTTTAACCAAACCTACAAATCTCTCTGGATGGCTCGCCGCTTGCTTTACGATGCCATCCAGTTGCAGTGAGACGCCAACCAGGCTTTGCAACAGCGTGTCATGCAATTCCCTCGCGATTCTGGTTCGTTCTGCCAGACGCTCGCCGTAGCGGAGCTGCACTCGAAAGGTCATTTGGCGAAGGCGCAGTCGGTAAAGCATCCAAATGAGAATCGACCCAACCGCGGGGTAGAGGAGCTGGAACCAGACGGTTTGATAGAACGCCGGCTCTATGCTGAAGTGCAAAGAGGCGCCAGCCTCATTCCAAATGCCGTCGTTATTGCGCGCCATCGCCTGAAACGTGTATTGGCCCGGCCCCAGATTGTTAAACCGCGCCTCCACGCGGCTTCCTCCATCCTGCCATTCAGTGTCAAATCCCAACAAACGATAGCGCGATGTAACCCGTTCTGGAATCGAAAAGCTGAGAACCGAATAGCCGATGCGCAGCAGCGTGGCGTGTTGCGGCAAACTCAGCGCAGAGTCAAGAGAATAGGATTTTCCATTTGCCGTCAGATTTCGCATCGCCACCAGCGGAGGCGTAGAATTCCGGTGGAGATGCGCCGGGTCGATGCGGATGACACCCCTCGGCGTCGCAACCCAGAGGATCCCGTCGCTTCCCATGACCGCTGGCGTATCCGATGTGGCTGACGGCGCTTCCGCCAAATCGCTGACGGGATCGAACCTCTCATATTGAACCTTGTGTCGCCAATCCTTTAATACCTGCGATACTTCATTCTGGGAAATGTGGATAATCTCCGACTTCGTACTAAGCCAAAGCCCAGACTCGGCTGCGCCCGCGATTCCGGCGACCAAGCCGAATGCCGCTCCGCCCGCCGGTTCAACACCGTGAAATCTTCCTTCTGAATAGAAGGCCAGCCCCAATTCTCCCCCTGCCCAGATGTTCCCGTCGGCATACGCGATCTGGGTAACCGCACCCACGTTCAATCCGCTTTCGGCCGAAAGCACATGGACCGCACCGTGATCCCAAAGCCCGATTTCATTCCGCTCCGGATACGCCAGCCATACCCGCCCTTGACCGTCGCACATGGCCCCATAGGCAGTCATCTCCAATGCGTCTTTCAGAATTTCGATGCGGTGCCACGCACCCTCATGCTGCCGGAAAACGCCCCCACCTCTGATCGATACCCAAAGGTCTCCGGAGCCATCTCTCGTCAGTGCCCGCACCGGACCCTTCGCTGGCACCCACACATCCGCCGCGGAATTCGAATTCCACCGGGATGGTGACCTCGCTTTTTGGAATCGCCCACCCTGCCACCGCCACAGATCACCGCTGTTGCCCTGCTCAGACCAGAGCCAGATCGGTCCCTCCGGATCTCGGAATGAGAAATGAATATTAGCTGGACTACCCGGGATCTTTCTCCCACTCCGCGCGTCCCACAATCCCTGTGGGGAGCTTGCCCAGATCTCTCCCTTGTCGGCAGCCACCAACTGCATCCGCTCCGTCGCAACCGACTGCAATTCAGTCCAGAGCGCATTTCGTGGCCGGAATCGATCCAACCCCCCCAGCGTTCCAACCCAGATGTCTCCGTCCCTGTCTTCCATCGCGCAGTAGACAGTGCTGCTGGTCAACCCTTCTTTCTCACTGAATTTCTCGACAGTCGGATCCTTGGAAGAGATTCGGCCGCTGAGGCGTTTCGCTACGGGAATACGCCAAACGCCTTCCCCCCGCGTCATCATCCATCCGCTTCCGTCACGATCCACCAGAAACATTTTTCCGGAGTTCGAGAGACCTTGCCCCAGCCGATGGGCCGAGGGAGGCAGAGCCGGGAAGCGCAGGAGCGCCAGTGACTCCGGTACCCAGATGGACATTCCTTCTTCGCCGGCATCTGTGAAAGTCGGGAGATAGCCCGCCACCGGCTTAGGCGTGACTTCTTGAAAATCACGTGCTCCTCGGGGCAGGCAAAAGATCCCTTGCTTCGAGTCAGTCACCCAAAGACCTTCACCGTTGATGGCCACGCTAGACGGTGAATAGGAAGGAAAACCCGCCGGGCTCCCGTCCTTACCCATCAGCCGCCATCTGTGTCCATCGAAATAGACCAGGCCACCGGCCGTTGCGGCCCAAATGGTTCCATCGTGATCCATGGCGAAATTTCGAACACGGCCTACCGGCATGCCCTGCGCTTCGCCAAAGTTCGTGATCCTTCCGTGCTGCAAAAAGCTCGCACCGCCGCTCAAGCTCCCGATCCATAGACCGCCGTCGGGTGTCGCGAGCAGCGCGCTCACCCAACCCGGGTCCGGGAACGAACCCACCTCTGGTTTGTATCGTTCAAATTCGGAACCGTCAAAGCGCAGCAGCCCGCCCGTCGTACCCACCCAGATGAACCCATCGGTAGTCTGCGCGATCGCCAGAGCCTCGCCAATCACCCCTTCTTTCGCGCTCCAGGCGGTATGATGCATTTGCGTGATGGGCTGATGAGGGTCGATCGCCGCCAGGTTCGTACAGCATAACCAAAGAACACCCAGAAATCGCCCGATCCGATCACATGCGACAAAAACGGATTGGCATGCCACCGCAGCCATCAGCCAAATTGTACATCGCAACGCTATACCGTCCGCATCCCTGAAACCAGGGACTTCCGCGTGCCCAAATCCCGTGTCTAATAATCGATGCGGATCTCCGCCAACCCGCTCGCCAACCAGCGCCCTCCCATCAACTCCCCATCACACCGCCACCGCCGCCCGGAAACTAACTTTAAAATTCGCCCCTTTCCCAATCCTCACCCGCTGTGCCCGATAAATCTCCGCAACCCCCATCGCCGCCAACGCCGCTCGGTTCGGCCCATCCGCTGCTAGCTCCTCCAACCCCACCAGCGATCTCACTACATCCACGCTCGCCCACTGATTCCAAATCGGCCAACTGAACTCCGGCCACTCGCCCTCCTTCCGGAACCCGGTCGTCCTCAACCATCCCCCTCTGACCGGATATGCCCCAAACACCGGCAACGCCTCCGCCGCCAACAAATTCGCACCCCACACCGCCGACGCACCCTCTAAACTCGGATCACCCCACCGCATCGCATATTCCGCCGCATCCTGCGGATCCCACCTCATCGACCGGCCCTTATCCTTCCGCCACTCCCCAAACAGTGCATCCTGCACGTGGTCCGCCTCGACAACTTTCGCCAACTCCTCCATCGTCCCTAAAAAATGCTGATGCCCCGACCCCGTCATAAAACACAACTCCGTATACTGAATCCGCTCCTCATCCCACGGCTGTTCACACACCTCGCTTCCGAACGCAACTGCATAATCCGCCGCCCGCCGGTCCCCTCGCCCCATCCCATCCTCGCAGCCACGCACAAATGCTCCGAACTTACCCGGCGCAACCGTAATATCTTTCCCGAGCATCGCGAAATGACTCACCGGTAGGTTCACCGCCCTACGCACCAACTCACTTATGCCTTCCTCTGTTCCGCCGATTCCACTCACCTCCGGCCGCCAAGCGCCATCTCTCACCCAACGCATCTTCACCGTGCGACCCACACTCAGCGTCAAGACCCGCAACGTCCCGACCGCTGCGAGAAATGCCAACGGGTTCGACCCATCTAAGGCCCGTAACAATATAGGCTCACTCACTCCGTCACCTCTTCGCCTCGGTCGCTGCTCGCCTTCCAATCCGCCAGCCGAACCAGTCCCTCTAGGTACGCCAATCCCCACCATCCGAACCTTCGAGTGAGCGACCAAAAGCGTTCCGCAACGCCACTATCCAACACATGCGCGGCATGGTTAACCCGTTCGTCACGGCACACCTTTACACTCTGCCACTCCACACACTCCGCCCCTCCATCATCGACAACCGGCGCAAAAGGTCTGCAGACGCCATGATGACTGGCAACCAGATGTAGTACCAAATCGCGTTCGCTAGCTTCCAAATCCAGCTTCTTCTCGGCAAAAAGCAGCGATAATAGTTCATGGCGAAAGCCATCGGGCAAACCGACACTCTTCTGCCTGGGCAATCCCCACCGCCCACTCTTTGCAATCAACTCACGCGCGTATCGCGCCGCCAAAACGTCCCCTCCCCTCAGCCAAACCTGAAAGCGCATATCGGCTTTACCGTAGTCGTGCATCTCGCCGGCATCCTTTATCGCGTTGCGGAGGTCCTCAGACAAAAACTCTTCCGTATGCCAATCGGCATACGCGCCCACCTCCCGCATATGCCTCCCAAGCTCGGTCGGCTTCGATTCAAGCCGGTCCGTCACACCCAGCCAACCTTCCAATACGTATCCCTCGCCACTCGGATAGGGCCAAAGCTGGCGCTTCCGCAAATTGGGAACAGCGTTCACGATCTCACGAAGGTCCTCGCTCAGCCCCTCCTTGGGGCAATCCGTCAGCCAGTCGGTGATCTCCTTCGGCCCAAGGTCCTCTCTAGCCACGAGCCTTAATAACTCGCTCGTATTCTCGTTGTCCGGCCAATCCTGCGCAATCAATCGCGGATGAAGCCGCACATAAACGCGGCGCCTGAGCTGATAACGCGCCGCGTCTCCGATATCCTTCCGCCAGCCGTTTGGCACATGGCCCAACTCCTCCCATCCGCCATCCTCGACGCGCAAGACTACCGTATCCCCGGGTCGTAACTCCCGTGTCCGTTTAAGCCGCGTCCAGCCCTCCCCGTCTCTCCAAACAAACGCCGCCGCGGCCACAGCCTTTTGCTCGCGTCTCTTGTCCCCAGCCTCCCGTTCCGCCGAATCCGCACTGCTTCCTTCTACATCCGCCTCAGTCGTCTCAATGGGCGATTTGCTTGTCTCCCCAAGCCATCTCCGCAGCTTGAGAAACTGCACCGGCATAGCCTCCACCGAACACGGCGGACACATCTCGAGAATCTTCCCCCAATACTTTCCCTCCTCGTCCAAATCGCCACGCCAGACCACTTGCACGTCAGCCGCTCCTTGCTGCTTTCCGTGCAAGAAGACTTCAACTTCTGGATCGATAGCTGGCGCGGGACTCGTCTGGATCAGCGCGTCTAAGTGGCCGGGCAGCAGCGCCGGGAATATCTCCTCGTCCCTTCTCAACGGTCGCGCAGTCTCAGCGTCTTCGTCTTTCAGCAGCTGCCCGACCGTCGGCCCCTCGCCCTCCCGCGCCTCAATCCCCATTTCCACCACGTCGCCTACAGCCTGCTTCCTCAGCCACTCCCAAGTTGCCCGCAGCGCTCCTCCATAAACTGCATCGGAGTCCTTCAGCTGCCACTCTCCGGCCACAATCGCTCCGCGCGCTTTCTCCCAATCGCCTAACCGGTTAAGTCGCCCGAATCTTTGCAATAGCGCGTCTATGCTGGCACACTCACTTACCACCACGTCGAAATCGAGATCCGCTCCTACCTCCAAACACTGAGTAGCCACCACATAACGTAACTCGGAATCGCGTGGTTCTCCTGATTTGAGCGGCTTCAATTTCTTCTCATTGAGGCGATCCCGGTCAAGCGGCCTCATCCTGCCAATTACCAACGTCGCCGCATCCTTCAGTCGGCCAAATACGAGCTTCGCGGTCCCCACTCGATTGACCATGATGGCGACTCGCTTCGCGTTGACCTCACGGGCGAGCGCCTCCGCCTCCTTAACTAGACTTCTCGCCAACTCTTCGAAGTTCTCAGTTTTGCTGCCTACATGCACCAAGCGCGTTGGTTTCTTCGCCACGAGCCGTCTGCTAAGTACTTCGTTTTCTCGATCCTTAATCCCAATCTGAAACCTGCTTGCCGGTGCCCCCGCCGGCGTGGCCGTCATCTGCACGAAATGAAATGGCCTGTCAATAGGTGTCTCCGCCCAGCATGGCCCACGAAATCGCTCCACTCTCTTCAACGTCTCGGCAAAAGCATTCGAACAATGCGCCTCATCCAAGAAAATCAGCGCATCGTTGCCGATCATTCCCGCATGCAGCGGCCACGCCCCCGACCTCATCCCATATCCCCGAAACAGCAGCCGCGACCCCACTTGGTCCACCGTACTCGCGATCACCGCAGGCTGCATCGGCGACTCGATCCAACTCTCATCGCGGTAAGTCCCACCTCGCAATACTGTGGTCTTCAGCGCGCACCCACCCGACCCCGCCAAAGCCCGCAGCTTATCCTTGACCGCACCAAGCACGCTGCCAGATTCGGCAAGACTCAGCTTCCTTGTAATCCCCTCCGCCCTAATCGACGCCTCATCGACAATCACTCGCCGGTCCACCACAAAGAAAATCCTCCGCGGCGATTGCTTCCCCTTAACTGCCAAAGCAAACAACGCAATGTCGATGCAGGCCGTCTTGCCACTCGCGGTCGGTAGATCGATTACCTCTGGCCAATCTTCCGCACAAACTTCCTCAGCAAGCCTCCGCTGCCAGGGAAACGGCTCCTTGCCATGCAGCTGGTAAAAGAATTGACCGAAATCAGTCGCCGTCAACTCGCCCATCTTCACCCCTCACCGGCCGGCATAATCCGTAACCTCTGAACCGCCCGCGCCCCACCAACAGCGGCCCTTCTACCAAACGCTCAAACTCCACAACTACGTGCGTTTGGTAACGGCACAAATTCTGTCCGCCCTCGTTGAACTCCGGCATCTCGAGCGCGTGGCCCACCCCGCGAAAATAAGAAACAGGCTGCACGGCCACTCCCAACGGCCTCGGCAATCCAGCCGACTCAAACGCCTCACTCACGATGTCCGCAACATCGTTCTCGCGGTTCTTCTTGGGATAGTGATGCAACACCACCGGCGTCACGCTCGCCCAAAATCTACTCGCCCTGGTCCACGGCTGAAGTCGCAGCGCCGCCCGCGGCTCATCCCGGCCGGATCGCTGCAGCCGCCAGTCCCAGATCTTTTTTCCTCCGCTTTCCTTGCCCTGGGTCTTCCACAAATGGATGATCCGGTCCTCGCCACTTTCGCGGAACAGCAACGCGCCAATCGCCCTCCGCACCTCCACATCCCCATCCGCCTCTCGCGGTATCGCAATCGCCAGTCCCAGCACATGTCCATCCGCGTGCGCCGCTTCTACGAAAGGCAGCGGAAAAAAAGCCGCGTGGGGCCTCCTGCTGGGATTTCCGTCTGCGCTATGGCCGCTCAATAACTCAGGCAAACTCCCTCCCGCCGCGTTCATCGCCGCATTCCGCAGAGCACCCGTCAACTGCAGCGTCGATTCCAACCCCAAACGCTCACCTTCAACCATCCCCAGAACCACCACATGCTCTTTATCAAAAAACCCCCTGAGCGGCTTCTCCTCCGGCTCCCGCTCATCCCTTGGCGGCACATAGCCGGCCCACCTCGTCAGCTTGGGGTCTGGGCTACCCGGCTCACCTTCTGGAAACGCCGTGGCCATTGCCTTCTTCAGTTGCGTTTTCTCCTTGCCCTTCGCACCGTCAAGCGCCTCCGCCATCTCCGCGTACTTCGCCCGCGCGCTGCCGTTGAATTCCCGCTCCAGGTACTGCAAACTCCCCCGTTCGGCTGTTCGAAAACGCTCGCCCTCAACCGCCAAATCGTCCGGAAGCCACTCCGCCTCCCGCGTTGCAGCGCCTTCCGCTACCCACATCTGCGCCAACGACGACGAATGCCCAATCCGCGTCACCTTTCCACACAGCTTTTCCAAAGCACCCCGTACGTCACTTGGTGCCTCCGTATCCCAGATCAGAAAAACCGTGTCCCGCTCCGGTCTTACCGTTGGAAAAATCCGCTCCTGCCGTCGCCGCGGCAACGTCACCTTATCGTTCACAGGCACATACGCGCCCACGAGCGACCTCCTATGACAGGCGCTCGCACAGATCTTAGGCGGCTCCTGCGCTTCCAGCCACTCCAAAGCCCTACGTTCCTCTGGGTCGCCTCCCGTCTCGAAATAGGCCGCCGCCATAGCCATAAAAACCCGGCCCGGATGCGGCGGCCATTCCGCCCGCTCCCTCGTCACGCTCGTCGCCACCGCATGGCCCGTCAGGTAACGAATGCCCAGCGCCGTCATGCTCCCTCCCCGTCACCCTTTTCCTTCGCCGCCAGTTCCTGACTCTGTTTCACCAACTTCACTAACTCATCCGAGGGCGTCAAAGTCAGTTTTTTCTCCATCCAATCCAACCCTGCACCCTTAGCGGCCTTCACCGCCTCATTCAGCAGGGCCGTCGCCTGCTCTCCGCTCACTCGGAATGTACGAGGATCCACACCCGGCTTGTCGAGCAATGCCCAATCCCGATCTGCCTCCGGCCACAGCGAACAACGTGACCGCAAACTCGTCCCCGCTTCCGCCGCCAAAACACCCGCGCACAGTCCAATAGCCGCCAAAACCGTGCGTCCCGCCTCGCTCACCGCCCTTTCGTCCTTCCCCTCCACCGGGAACCGCAGCTTCCTCAGAGCCCCTAACGATACAACCGTCGCCTGCTCCGCATACCCACACCGCACCCCCACATTTCCGCTCTCAAAAACAATGTTCCCGTGATTCAGTTCCGATGGCTTGACCTTACCGCCGCCCACCTCGAAGCTGCCATCATCCTTCTGCTTAAGGAGCACACCCGACCGAATCTCAAGGGGATCGATCCGGAATCCCGCTCGCTTATCAACCAAGTCTTTCCGCCCCTCTCGCGTTCGTCCCTCTCCCTCCTCCTTGTTTGAGACAACATCGACGGCTACAATCTCCGATACATAGGCTCGCTCGAACTTCGCCCCCAAACCGCCAGGCTTCAAAGGTGAGCCCCACATCCCAAAAACCAGCGCCGTCGGGCACAACTCATAAATCGCCGTCGCGTTCCACAGGTTTGATCGGCCCCACCTCTTCGCATAGCTCGACTGCGAGAACCGCACGCCGTCCTCCACCAAGCTGTCTCTCAAAATGGCATCCGCCAAACGGTGCGGCACATCGAGCGTGCTCAGGCTCTCAATCGGTTTCAGCAGTTGCTCGTTAGCCTTGCTAAAGTCGACCTCAATGAGAGGCAAGGCGATTTTCCCGCCCTCGATGGCATGCTTCAGCGCCTCTTCCGCCCGGTTGCTCTGCGACTGTACCGAATCAAGCAGGACGCACTCAACTAGGGAACCATCCTCCATCCGTCTTTTCTCGGTGGCGTATACGCCTCCTGCATACGTGGCGGGAAAAACCTTCCCTCCCACGCCTTCTACGGGCTGCAGCCGCGTAATCGAACGAAACGCCGCCGCCGATCCAACCACAGCCGCCCGCAAATCTTTCAAGCCCAAAGTTTCAGACAAAATGCAAATCCTCCTGTCAGAAATTCCATGCCAAGAAAGCAATGAAAAAGCGCGCGCCGCGCGCTCGAAATGCGGCATGGCAGCCGCCATGATTCACGGCCGCGAACTAGCCGCGCTTCCTGATTGGGCCGCCCGCCGGCTTCGAATCCCGCGAACTACTAGCGCAGCAGGAAACGCGATAGAAGTTTGTCCCATAGCGCCTTGCCCTTTCCATTCGCTACCCAAACTGAGTATAATGGCACTGAGGGAGCGAGAGCAAGTCTTTAATTAACCCGAACGAACCTTGTTTTGGAGCATACAGTCCCTCCAACCTCATTGAAGCGGGTTCATTAATCGTTGCTTCGGCGCTGGCAAGCTATTTCCGTGATCAAGTTGATCACGGCCTCATTGGCCCGAACCTACGGTCCACGCGGAGGACTAGACTGAATGTAGCCCCATGAAGACCTATACCTTCAAAGTCGTCGTCGAACCCGACGAAGGCGGATATCACGCCTACTGCCCCGCGTTGCGCCGCTACGGCGCTGTCACCCAGGGCGCGACACCCGAGGAAGCGCTCAAGAACATCGACGAAGTTGTCCACATGATCGCCGATGAACTTCGGGAAGATGGCATCCCCCTGCCCGTCGCGTCCGATAATGACGTCGCAGTCTTTAACGATACCCGGGTCGCTATAACCCTATAGCAACCGCGCAATGCCGGTCGATTTCTCAAAGATCCGCGCGCTGACGGCCGCCGAAATAATACGCGCCCTCCTAACCGATGGATTCAGACTGCGCAAGAGCAAAGCCGGCAGCCATCGCCGCTACCAACATCCCGACGGCCGCCGGGTGACCGTTGCCTTTCATGGAGCCAACACAACATTCGTGCCAAAAACTCTCCGCAGCATGATCGAAGAGCAAGCGCAATGGAGCGAAGCCGATCTCAAACGCCTCAAGCTCATCTCGTAATCTTCTTCTCCGTGTTCATCCTATTTGTCCGTCACTATTTCCGCCGTCTTTTGAATTCTGCTTGAATAGTCTCAGCCCCCAACATGCGCACCTCCTACCTCGTCGCCTACGACATCTCCAACGACAAACGCCTCCGGCAAGTCTTCAAAATCATGCGCGGCTTCGGCGACCACCTTCAATACTCCGTCTTCGAGTGCCAGCTCACCCCCACAGATCTCATCAAACTCCGCATCGAACTCGGTGGCGTCATCCACCACGAGCAAGACCAGGTGATCTTCGTCAACCTCGGCCCCGCCGAAGGTCGCGGCGACCGCGTCATTACCGCCCTCGGCCGCCCCTACACCCGCGTCGATTCTCCCTGCATCGTGGTCTAACCCCAACATAGGCGGAATCTCTATGACGTCACCCCTCCTTAAAATCCTCCCATCCACTCTTCCCGATTACCTCCCTGCTCGCATGGTCAACGAATTCGTCTACTGCCCACGCCTCTTCTTCTACGAATTCGTCGAAGGCATCTTCCGCGAAAGCGCCGACACCATCGAAGGCGGCCACCAGCACAAACGCGTCGACAAGGAAGGCGCGGCTCTGCCCCCGCCCGCCGAACTCCCTGACGATCTCAAAACCCACGCCATCACCCTCTCCTCCGAATCCCTCCACGTCATCGCTAAAATCGACCTACTCCAAATCACTGCTGGTGCCGCCATCCCCGTCGACTATAAACACGGTCGCCCGCGCGAGATCGAAGCCGGGCTTGAAATGTGGCCCTCCGACCGTGTCCAACTCGCCCTCCAAGCCATGCTCCTCCGCGAAAACGGCTATACCTGCAACGAAGCCATCGTGTACTATGCCGCCACCAAGCAGCGCGTCCGCCTCGTCATTGACGACTCTCTCATCTCCGAAACCATCGCCGCCGTCAACTCCGCCTGGCTAATTGCCCAGAACGGCGTCATCCCGCCCCCTCTCGAGGATTCACCTAAGTGTCCCGGCTGTTCCCTCGCACCCATCTGTCTCCCCGAGGAAACCAATACCCTGCTCCACTCCGAAATCTCCGAACCCGACCGCCAACTCACTCTCTTTGATCCATCCGGCATACCAAAGAAACCGCCCCGCCCCGATGTTCGCCGCCTCGTCACCCCACGCGACGAACTTCGTGCGGCCTACATCAACACCCCAGGCCTCCGCATCGGCAAGTCCGGCGACGTTCTCCAGGTGAAGGAAAAGGAGACGCTGCGCCAGGAGATCCGCCTCAATGAAATCAATCAGCTCAACATCATGGGCAACATACAGATCTCAACCCAGGCCATTCAGTCTCTAACCCAAGGGGAAATCCCCGTCTGTTATTTCTCGCAAGGCGGCTGGTTTTACGGCATGACTCAAGGCCTTTCAACCAGGAACGTCTTCCTCCGCAAAGCGCAATTCAAATTCGCCGAGGAAGATTGGTTCTGTCTTCGCTTGGCTCGCAAGCTCGTCGCCGGCAAAATCCGCAATCATCGCACTATGCTCATGCGCAACCACGACGAGCCGCCCGCCCTTGTTCTCGATCAGATGAAAACCATGATCGCCCGCGCCGAAGACGCCGTCTCGTTAGAAGAACTCCTCGGCATCGAAGGCAACGGCGCCCGCCTCTATTTCGGCGAATTCAATGCCATGCTCAAAGCCGACGACCCCACCGCCAGTTCGACGGATTTCTCCTTCGATTTTCAATCCCGCAATCGGCGCCCGCCGCGCGATCCCGTCAACGCGCTTCTGTCTCTCGCCTACAGCATGCTGGCCAAAGATTTCACCATCGCCTGCTACGCGGTCGGCTTCGACCCCATGATCGGCTTTTACCACCAGCCCCGCTTCGGCCGCCCCGCGCTCGCCCTCGATCTCATGGAACCCTTCCGACCCCTCATCGCCGAATCCGCCGTCCTCCAGGCCATCAACACGCGCATGCTCACCCCGCGAAATTTCATCCAGGCCGGCAAGGCCGTCGCCCTCACCCCTGAAGGCCGCAAGGCTTTCTACAACGCCTACGAATCCCGCATGGATTCACTCGTCTCCCATCCGCTCTTCAACTACCGGCTCTCCTACCGCCGTATGCTCGACGTCCAAACCCGCCTGCTCGCTAAATACGTCGAGGGCAGCATCCCCCAATACCCGGTCTTCGTAACTCGCTAACCGGCCGGTCGCAAACCCGCGACGCAGCCGGGAGAATCATTCCTCAATGAGGCCGTGATCAATTGATCACGGAAATCCGACGATTGATTGGCCATTTCTCGATTACATCCTGGAGCTTCGTGAGTTTTCGGTGAGCTTGCGTAAGCCGTCTAGGTGGTATTTTTATCGGAATCGTCGGTCGGCAAATGGCTAAAAAGATCGTTGAACTCTTGGCTGAGACGATCATGTTCGGCGTGGGGCAGGTGCAGAATGAGGCAGCCACCCAATAGCCTCTCCCAGTTGCCACCGACCGCGATTACTTCGCCCAGTAGTGGGGACAAAGCTGGAGACTCAATAAGAGTCTTAGCCAGAATCCAGGAGATAGTGATTAATCCAGACGGTGTGACTAGCCGCCGAAACCGCAGGGTCCCATCTGTGTTGGGTTGGGCTTCAATCACGTCGTGATAGCTGACTTCACCGAAAACGGAGCTTTCTTCCAGTCGGTACAGGTCGCGGCCCAGCGGTGTCACCAGTAGCGTCTCACTGTCGCCTTCTTGAAAAGACAGCTTCACTTCGTGCGCTTTTTCACTTGGATTCATTGAGCGATCGGCCTTTGGGTTTCAGTATTCGCCTGACAGACGTACGACCAATATTCAAACGCCGCGAGATTTCCGATTTGCTAATTCCCTGGCGGAATAGCTTTCGGACTTCGGCGGCTTTCATCGCCGCAGTGGCGGGTCTGCCGAGACGTGTGCCACTTTGCCGGGCATGCTCCAGTCCTGCGCGAACTCGATCGCGCAGGATGTCGTGTTCGAAGGCGGCAAACACTGATAGCATGCCGGCCATCGCTCGGCCCGTGGATGTGGTCAGATCGAGTGCCTCGCTGAGTGATACGAAGCCGATGTTGAGATCAGTGAGTTCCTGGAGTGTGGTGACCAGGTCTAGCAGTGAACGGCCCCACCGATCCAGCCGCCAGACCAGCACGACATCGATCTCGCGCCGCCGCGCAGCATCGATTAACTGCTGGCGCTGCTCGCGCTCCTTGGCACCAGAGCCAACTTCTTTCACTTGCATGGCGACAGTCCAGCCGCGGTTCGCAGCATAGTCACGCATGGCGCGCATCTGCATGGGAAGAGTCTGCTGATCGAGCGTGGAGACACGTGCATAAAGTGCCGCCCGGAACATTTTCGCTGGTTTGCGTGACTGGCCAAAAACCCTGTTGGATTTTGCTTCGTTGGAAGTGCGTTTTACGGGCATTTTCGCGTGGTGTTTTTGGATGGCCGGAACCTATCGTTTCCGGCCACTCTGGAAATCATCATAACGCTAACCGGAGTTCACGGCGGCAGCCTGCAAAAGTGTCTTCCGGTAATTCCACGGCATCCAATCCGCCGGTCTCTTTTTTAACTCCGCCGCATGCCTTTGCAACTCCGTCAGATAGTCGAACGCATTCGCACCTGCTAACTCGCAAGTGTGAATCAAGCTCATGTACAAGTCGCCCACACGCGCGCCGTTGCGAGTTTTGTAGAACAGCGAGTTCTTGCGATGAAGGATGGCTTTCTTCAGCCCTCTTTCGCAAATGTTATTGTCCAGTGGGGTCCCGGGTTGCCGCAGAAAAAGAGTAAGCCGATGCCAATGTTTGAGCAGATAGTTCATCGCAACGCCTAAACCCGAATTCGGTTCCACTTTCTTTTCATTTAGCTGAGCTTGAAGCCACGCGCGCAGTTGTTCCATCACCGGGCCGCTGCGACTCTGGTGCCAGCGAAGCCGCTCTTCGGGCGTCATGCCTTGCTCACGCGCCCATGCGTCATTGCTATAGATCACGCCCAAGGTTTCCAAAACAAACCGGCACTCCTCGGGGAAGTTGGGTGTCACTTCCACGAATCGCCGTCTGGCATGAGCGAGGCAGTGCCCAATGATGATCTCCAGCTTCAGCGGCAGCTTGGGCAGATTCCGTGATAAGGCATCACACATCTGGATCGGAGCACCCAACTCCGTGGCGCGCCGTTGCAGCACATCCGCGAGATTCTCCCCCGCGTGCTTTTCGCCGGTGAAGAACAAAGCAATGTTTCGTCCCGGCGCCGTCGATACAACCCCGCTGGTGAATACGCCAGTCCGCTCTGTCGCGAACTCCATCCGCGCCTGTGCCCGGTTGAGTGCAGCCACACGCATGGAAGTGTCGTCGTTGTGCAGCACCTCGCCCTGCGCCGCTTGGCGAATCAACTCGTCGAGTGCGGGCCGAATCGCCGCCGCCGTTTCCGACACAATCTCACATTGCGTGGCGGCCGGCAGAGGAATGCCCATGTTCTCCTGAAGGCCTTCCAGCCGATTCCAGGGAAAGCCGCTCCCATAACGCATGAGCGCGATCATGCTCGCGGCTGTGGGATCGTACTTCTCTTGGCCCGCTCCTGCCGGAGCTTCCGCCGTGAACACTTCTCCGCAGAGATTGCAGCGTAGCTTCTCAAGTTCATATACCGTCGCAGCAATGGGCGCCTGCCCTTTGATGCGCACCAGCACACCCGGATCGCTCTGCGGATACACCTTGCCGCGTTCACAATCCGGGCACCGGTCGCCGGCGGCCAGCGACGCATGCTGAACCTGAATCCTGTGAGCTCCTGGATAGGCGCGGGCGCCGTTGCGGCCATGCCCTGGAGGTTTTACTTTGCCTGCTGGTTTACGCTTCTTCTCACTGGCTTCCAGTCCCGCCTGCTTCAATACTTGTTCAGTCTTCTCCGTACTCGACTGACACAACAGGCGGCGCAGGCTTGCCAGCGTGGCTTCGCGGTTCTCCAGCAACTCGGTCACATACCCAAGCGTGCGAATCGCCGCTTTCAGCTTTTGATAACCGTCCGGCGGCAGTGGCTGCTGGGTGGCTTGCTCCAGCAACGCTTCCAGTTCCTTGGTCGAAACATCGATGTGCTCGCTCGCCGGCTTCATGCTTTTACTCGCTCAACAACTGGCGGAAGCGCGGCGTCAATGGTAGACCGAACAACTCTTTCACCGGCTGGGTACGTTTGTTCGTGCGCGCATTGTGCCCGCGGCCTGTAGTGCTGCCGAGGTGCTGCCAGTTGGCCGCGCGATAGCACGTCCCCTTGAAACGTGCTGGGTCGATGAAGGTCTCCAACCAATACACCGGATGCGCGTACAGCTGCTGCCAATCGTGCGGCACGATTTTCGCCATGCGGCCTAGAATGTGTGAGGCCAGATGCGGCACCTGCACCCAGGGCAGAATCAAGAATCGCGTGTTGTACGCCAGCATCCGCAGATTGCGTTTGCGTGCTTCCGCGCTCCAACCGATGAAACGATCACGGCTCGCCAGGTGCCGCGGCGCGGAGCACCATGCCAGGCACGCGATCACTTGGCCTTTGGCCGAAACCAGATACTTCAGATGTTCCCCGACCGGCTGCTGATAGCGAAGATAGTGATACTGCTCCAGCAGGCTGTTGAAATGCGCCTCTGGCGGTGTGCGCCGCACTTGCTGAAACTCCAACACGCCTAACTCAACTAAAGGACCGCGCACGGGCCGGTTGTCCGGCACCAAAGGTTCCGGGCGTTCACGCCCCTCTGGCCTGTTGGGTGAAGCGCGGCGTGCCGCCGGCAACTGAATCGCACCCGCACGCTCCAGCATGAGCAGCAGCCCGCGGCACACCATGTCGCGCAACTCGCCGTTCGCCTGCTTCCATTGCCACGCCTCACAAACTTTTCTGGACAACGCATAGCGGCTGAGTTCGGGGTGTTCGTGGATCAACTCCCGAAGGAAAGCAATCTCCGCCTCACGAATCTCACGTCCTCGATAGCGCCATTCTGCCGGCACAGCAGCAGTGTGACAGAAAATCTGTGCGAACGCAAGTATTTTCTTTCGCTGCTAGTGTTAGCTCACCCGCCGCCACATGGGAGCGGCGGGCGTGTCGGGATTGCCCGCCGCCAACAACAACTGCGCTTGATAAGCTTCCAACTTATGCGCCGGTCCGTCGCCGTTGGGCCACCAGCGAAACCGTCCCTTGGAGAGACGCTTCTGCGCGAGCCAGAACCCTTGCCCGTCGTACGCCAACAGCCGGATCGACGTGGCGCTGCGGCTGCGGAACACAAACACACATCCTGAAAACGGATCGGCGGCGAGCGTTTCGCGGCACAGTTGCACCAGAGAGTCAATCCCCTTGCGCCCGTCGACCGCCTCAATGGCGACCAGGATGCGCATCTGCGGCGTGATCTGTAGCATCGCCTACTGGCCTGCGAAGGTGTGAATCAGCTGAGCAATCTCGCTGGTGGTAATGCCTTTCAGCTCCAAGCGCAGCTTGCCGCCGCACGGAGATTCCACTTCCACGATGCAACTGGCGGCGCCGCCAGACGCGGGCGTCAGCAGTTCAACGAAGGCCGCCGGCGCGATCGCTGCATGCTTCTTCCTCGCTGGCTTCGGCTCACCGGGGCGTTCTCCCAGCCACTTTCTCAGGCTGTTCGCATCCAGCCGCAAGCACCGGCAAACAGGATTGACACCGCGCCGCCTGGCCATCTCCGCAGCCGCATGCCACAACTCTTCCGGGAAGTGGGTCCGCGGTGGATTCTTGCTACGAAACTCCGCAAAGCGTTTTCGCAGTTCTTCCAGATCGTCATAGCCGCTGCTGTAGGTTTCTCGCGCCACTGCTTCCGGCCTCCACGCCTTCTGCCGACGCTAGCAACTTTCACCGCCTCAAGTCACGCACCCTTGCCGAAAAGTCACGGAGCTTCAATGAGGCCGTGATCAATTGATCACGGAAATCACGCACGAACTGCTCCTGGTCATGGACAACCTCATGGCTTCAATGAGGCCGTGATCAATTGATCACGGAAATGCGCCGGATGGCGAGAGATCGTACACTACCGACACGTCGCTTCAATGAGGCCGTGATCAATTGATCACGGAAATGGCAGCGGGCCGGTTTACACCGTCACGATCACGAGCTTCAATGAGGCCGTGATCAATTGATCACGGAAATTCAACAAGTACAAAAAAGATGGCATGAAATTGTAAGCTTCAATGAGGCCGTGATCAATTGATCACGGAAATATGGGTTGAGTGGAACCACAGAGCACAGCAGTTACGTGCTTCAATGAGGCCGTGATCAATTGATCACGGAAATCTACCGCATCGAGCAAAAGCTCGGCCGCGTTTTCCGCGCTTCAATGAGGCCGTGATCAATTGATCACGGAAATTGACCGCTAACTCTTCGGGCGGGCGGGTGATTCGATGCTTCAATGAGGCCGTGATCAATTGATCACGGAAATGAAGTCCCCGACCTTGGCATAGGGTAGATGTTTTTCGCTTCAATGAGGCCGTGATCAATTGATCACGGAAATCTGGCCGGGATCTTCGACTCGATGAAGACGTTCGGGAAGCTTCAATGAGGCCGTGATCAATTGATCACGGAAATACCAAGCCACTTCCACGGGCGGGTATTAGCCTAGGTGGCTTCAATGAGGCCGTGATCAATTGATCACGGAAATGCGCTGACAGATCGCGCATTTCCGGCACGCCTTGGCGAGCTTCAATGAGGCCGTGATCAATTGATCACGGAAATGACCGAGAGCGCGGCGAAAGACGCGCAGATCAACGAGCTTCAATGAGGCCGTGATCAATTGATCACGGAAATCCTACATCAGTCCGGCGAACGTTCGAGTGGTGGAAAAGCTTCAATGAGGCCGTGATCAATTGATCACGGAAATAGGACATCGTGAGCGAGCGAGTTTACCGCATCGGCGGCTTCAATGAGGCCGTGATCAATTGATCACGGAAATGTCACGTGGCCGAGCGCTTTCGGATGCTCGCAGCAAGCTTCAATGAGGCCGTGATCAATTGATCACGGAAATTAAATCCCTCACCCCCGGTCCCCGCCGCGCCGACCTGCTTCAATGAGGCCGTGATCAATTGATCACGGAAATGGACGGGACATTCGCGCTCATCGCGATAGATATGCGCGCTTCAATGAGGCCGTGATCAATTGATCACGGAAATTTTCGGCGAGATTGGAAGCATAGGCTATAGGATCGATATGCTTCAATGAGGCCGTGATCAATTGATCACGGAAATTGAACGCGGCAGCCGTGCGCGAGGTTAATGCGGCGTATCGGGCTTCAATGAGGCCGTGATCAATTGATCACGGAAATCGACGGGTAGTCAATTAGCGCGTCAATCGCGGTAGATATGCGCGCTTCAATGAGGCCGTGATCAATTGATCACGGAAATAACAAATTGCGGGGCTGGGAGCATAGTCTATCGAATCGATATGGCTGTTCAATGAGGCCGTTGAACTTGATTACGGAAATGCCGGCGGCGATCGCGGTGTTGTTGGGGAAAAGTGCGGGCTTCAATGAGGCCGTGATCAATTGATCACGGAAATCAGCGGTGCAAGCGGCGTTATACTCTTGAGTGTTAGTGGCTTCAATGAGGCCGTGATCAATTGATCACGGAAATCTCGCCATTAGTCCGCTGTTGGACGTCGTACAAGATCAAGGCTTCAATGAGGCCGTGATCAATTGATCACGGAAATCAGTCGACCACCCAGATCGCGCGTAGCGCAGATCATCGCTTCAATGAGGCCGTGATCAATTGATCACGGAAATACCACGGTTGGCAGGTAGAGCGGGTCATTCGACACGTAGCTTCAATGAGGCCGTGATCAATTGATCACGGAAATAGCTGACTCGCTAAGT
Organism: Bryobacterales bacterium; assembly: GCA_963764105.1. Taxonomy (GTDB): domain Bacteria; phylum Acidobacteriota; class Terriglobia; order Bryobacterales; family Bryobacteraceae; genus Bog-105. The sequence goes on along the minus strand of CAVXRP010000015.1, from coordinate 171,417 downwards.
ATTCGATTTTCAAAGACCTCTGCGTCCGCTTGCGAGCACCCCCCGAACAGATCCAATCTGATCTGCGTAACACCTGGTCCAATCGTACAAGCTCCCCCTGGCCAAGCAGATACGGTGAGCGAGCGGGTCCCATACTCATCCGCACACATAGCCGCTCGCGCCATGTCGTATGAAACATTATGGTCCTACCGCACGCTTTTATCAAGAAGACCCACAATACGTCGAGTCAGGAAGTCAGGCTGGCTCCCAAACACAAACTTGCAGGAAATACCGCCTTGGTCGGCGGCCGCAATACGCGCCCCGAACTCGTCTGACAGCCCGTCTTCCAAAAACCCCTCAAAAACTCCCCGAAAACCTCCAAAAACCCCTCAAAAACCCTCCGAAAACCCCTCGGAAACTCCGCCTCCTCACACCTCTCTAAGCGCTTCCTTCCCCCCCACCCCCACCCCCAAAATTCCGCCCATCACAGACCATCCAAAAAAATCATCTCCCTTCTTTTCATCTACTTCCCTCATTTTTTTCGCAAGCCCCGTTTGCCCCGTTTTACTCTGAGGTCGTGAAAACCTTGCTCTCGAACCCGCCCCAAAAGTGCCGCCAACCCGCGTCTCACCGCAATCCGACCCAAAACCCCCAGCGTAGACGCTCTGAACCGAACGGCGATACAATCGTGTGCACAGCATCCATTCACGCAGCCGGGAGATCAATGTCCTTTGCCATAACTGCATTGCTATTCGTCTTAAGTGTCGGCATCGCCGCTGCGCAAACGCCCGCGCAACTTGAGCTCTTTGAAAAGAACGCCCGTCCGCTCTTCGCTGAAAAATGCCAGCCTTGCCACAACGCCAAGCTGCGCAGCGGCGGCTTCGATCTCAGCTCTCCGGAAGGCATCAAGGAAGCCGCTTCCATCGGCATCTTTGGCAAAGCCGCCGATCCTGAAAACAGTCCCATTCTTAAGGCTCTCAGCTATGAAAATCGCATCAAGATGCCGCCGCAAGGCAAGCTCCCCGCCGAGACCATCTCCGCTGTTCGTGAATGGGTCGTCGCCGGAGCCCCTTCGCCCGCCGCCACCCCCTCCGCGGGCAATTCGCTAGCCGGAACTGGCGTCCGTCCCGTGGCCTTGCGTGGTGTCATTACCGACGCCGATAAGAATTTCTGGTCTTTCAAGCCTCTTTCCCAAGCCGCGCCGCCCACTCCCAAACAGCAAGACTGGGCCATCAACCCCATCGACCAATTCGTTCTCGCCAACCTCGAAAAGAACGGCCTCACGCCCGCCCCGCCCGCCGACAAAACCACTCTTCTCCGCCGTGCTACCTTCGATCTCACCGGCCTTCCTCCTACTGAAAAGGAATTGCGCGATTTCCTCGCCGACAAGTCTCCCAAGGCTTTTGAGAAGGTGGTTGACCGTCTCCTCGCTTCACCTCGCTACGGAGAACGTTGGGGCCGCCACTGGCTCGATGTGATGCGTTATGCCGATTCCACCGGCAGCGATGAAGACCACCGTTATCCTCATGCCTGGCGCTATCGGGATTACGTCGTCGAGGCTTTCAATGACGACATGCCCTACAACCAGTTCGTGCGCGAACAACTGGCGGGCGACATCTTCGCCGCCGACCCGAACTCGGGCGTAGGCTATCGCGGCATCGTCGCCACCGGCTTCCTCGCTTTAGGCAAGAAGGCCCTCGCTCAGAAGGATCTCCCGCTCAAGCGCTATGACGTAGTGGACGATCAGATCGATGTCACCGCCAAGGCATTCATGGGTCTTACTGTCACTTGCGCGCGCTGCCATGATCACAAATTCGATCCCATCGCGACGAAAGACTACTATCAAATGGCTGCCATTTTTGCCTCCACTCTCAGTTATGAGAAAGGCGAAACCGGCGATCCCATCCAAACTCCCTTAGCCGCTCCTGGTGAGTTCGAATCATTTAAGACGCAATGGTCTGCCTACAACGATCTGCAAAAGAAGATAGCGAAGATCATCGACTTCGACGAAGATGCCAAGAAAACTCGGGACGGCGCCGGCCAGCAGATCGCCAGTTCCATGCTCGCAGCTTATCGCGTCTACGCTAAAAATGAAGCCGTCGCCGCCGTGGCGAGCGCGACGAAGCTCGACGCACAACAACTGACGCGCTGGGTTGAATATCTCAAGGACACCAAGCATCCCGAACTGGCAAAATGGCATACCGCCACCGATGCGAATCGCCAAGATGTTGCCGCCGAATATCAGGAAGATTTCCGCCGCAGCGCATACCAATATGATCAGGACGTGAACTGGTGGGAGGAAGCGCGTAGCAGTTTTCCAAAGGCGGGCAAAATCGCCGGCCCGCATCCGCAGATGAGCGCCGAAAAAGATCCGTTCTTCGTGGCCGTCTGGCAGAACAGCGGTCCGTTGCATCGCTCCCGAGATGAGCAAATCGCCGCACTGCCGTCCGACAAAGGCAAAGAGGTAACGGCGCTGCTTGCCGAAGCCTCCGACATGGAAAGGACCCTCCCTCGAAAGGAGGTTCCCATGGCTTGCGCCGTCAAAGAAGGCGAAACCATGAATCAGAAAGTCTTCCTGCGCGGCGATTATCATAGCCTCGGCGACCCTGTCGAACGCACCGTCCCATCTATCCTTCGCCTGAACGCTCCCGCCCCCGAAGTGAAAACCAAAAGCGGCCGTTTGGAACTGGCCAACTGGCTCGTCGATCCGCGCAATCCGTTGCCGCCCCGTGTGATGGCGAACCGCATTTGGCAGGGACACTTTGGCGACGGCATCGTGCGCACACCGGATAACTATGGCCGCCTTGGCGAGCGCCCCAGCAATCCTGAACTCCTCGATTACCTGGCCAAGACGTTTATGGACAACGGCTGGTCGATCAAAAAGATGCACCGGCTGATCATGCTGTCGAAAACCTATCAGATGAGCGCCGCCTTCGACGAAGAGAAGAAAGCCAAAGATCCGGAAAATCGCCTGCTCTCACACTTCCCCCGCCAGCGCCTCAGCATTGAGGAAATTCGCGATGCCTATCTAGCTATGGGAGGGGACCTGGATCTCACCATGGGCGGAACCCTCGATCCGGGCGTAGGAACTGACGGCGAAACGAGTGCTAACCGCATCAGCATGAATCCGGAAAAGACTAACCGCCGCAGCATCTATCTCCCGCTGCGTCGTTCCAATCTGCCCACTCTCTATACCCTGTTCGACTTCGGCGACGCTACCTCACCCGAGGGGCATCGCAGCACCACCACGGTGGCCACGCAAGCACTGTTCGTGATGAACAGCCCGTTGGTGATTCGGGAAGCTACCCACATCGCCGATAGCGTTCTAAAGCAGCAAAGGCAGGACAAGCGCCGGGTAGAAGAAATCTATCTGCGTGTGCTGGACCGCCGTCCCGACGCTAATGAAATCGATAGCGGCCTCACCTACCTGGCGAGCCTCCGCCAAAAGTGGCATCAGATCGACCAAGAGAAGGCTTGGACGAGTCTCACCCACGCGCTTATGGCTTCCAACGAATTTATATTTGTGTATTGAGGAGAGCGACTAAAATGGACATCAATTCGTTCCTGACCAAACCTCCGAAGAACTCCCAACTCTCGCGCCGCGGGATGTTGCGCGCCGCTGGATGCGGCTTCGGCTATATGGGACTTCAGTCGCTCATGGCTGAAGTGGCGATAGCCAGCAATGCCGTCGATCCGCTGGTTCCCAGATCGCCCATGTTCCCTGCCCGCGCTAAGCGCGTAATCTTTCTGTTTATGCACGGCGGACCCTCCTCTATCGATACCTTCGATCCGAAGCCTTACCTGGATGCGAACGACGGCAAGCCGCTGCCTATTAAGCAACCGCTCACTTTCGCAGCCGGCGAAACCGGGGGCTTGATGAAATCGCCCTGGCAGTTCAAGAATTGCGGCCAAAGCGGCTTGCCCATCAGCAGCCTGTTCCCCAATATCCGTGAATGCGCCGACGACCTTTGCGTCGTCCGCTCTATGGTGGGCGAAGGTGTCGATCACGGCGCCGCACTCCTGCAAACCTTTACCGGCACCTTCACCTTCACTCGTCCGAGCGTGGGTTCCTGGGTGCTCTATGGTTTGGGCTCGCAGAATCGAAATCTTCCCGGTTACATCACCATCAAACCCGCGCTGTCTCATGGCGGCGCGAAAAATTGGGCCTCCGGCTTCCTTCCTGGTTCGGTGCAAGGTACAGCCATCGGCAATGCCGGCATGCAAGTCGCCGAGATTCAGAAGGAACCCATCGAATATCTGGTCAATCAAGGTCTGAATCGCGAACAGCAGCGCTATGAACTGGACATGATCCAAGCGATCAATCGCAAGCATCAGGAACTCTGGAAGCTGGACGACGAACTGGAAACCCGCATTCAGTCGTTCGAAATGGGATTCCGTATGCAGGCGGAAGCCTCTAAAGTGTTCGACGTTTCGAGTGAATCGGACGCCACCAAGAAACTCTATGGGATGGACGATCCCGTCACCGCCGATTTCGGCTGGCAGTGTCTGCTCGCGCGCCGCCTGGCTGAAGCCGATGTTCGTTTCATCCAGTGCACCCACAGTTACAAGTGGGATCAGCATTCCGATCTGTTCAAGAAGCACAATGAGAATGCCGCCGAGGTGGATAGGCCCATCGCTGGCCTATTGAAAGATCTCAAAGCCCGCGGATTACTCAAAGACACGTTGGTGATTTGGTCAGGCGAGTTTGGCCGCACGCCGGTTTCGCAAGGTGGCAACGGTCGCGACCACAATCCCTATGGCTATTCGCTCTTCATGGCCGGCGGCGGCGTAAAACCCGGCTTCGCTTACGGCGCGACGGATGAGTTTGGTTATCATGCCGCCGAAAATCGCATGCACATACACGATTTCCACGCCACTGTTCTGGCGCTGCTTGGCTTGGATCACCTAAAACTGACCTACCGTTACTCCGGCCGCGATTTCCGTCTCACCGACACCGCCGGCAACGTGCATGACGGCATCTTCGCATAGCTATCCTCGCGAACACGCGACGCTGAAGGACAGGCTCGGATCAAACCTGAAGAATAACCATGATTTTCCGCCTGCCGGAACCCGGATTCCCCAATCATGAATCAAAAAAGGGTGTTAGTTGCCGGCGCTGGCGGCTTCATAGGAGGTCACCTCGTTAAGAGACTTAAAGCCGAAGGGGTTTGGGTCAAGGGAATCGACATTAAGAAACATGAGTACAGCGACTCGCCGGCAGACGAGTTCATCGTCGGTAACCTATGTGACCCAGCTGTCGCACAAGAAGCGGTCCGAGACGTCGAAGAGGTTTACCAACTCGCCGCCGACATGGGAGGGGCTGGTTACATCTTTACCGGCGAGCACGATGCCGCCGTTATGCATAATTCTGCGACGATAAATCTAAACGTTCTTGAGTATGGCCGTCAAGCGGCTGTGAAACGATTCTTCTACTCATCCTCCGCTTGCATTTATCCTGGGTATAATCAGCTTGACCCCAGTAATCCCCAGTGTTCCGAAGGCTCCGCTTATCCGGCCGCACCGGATAGCGAATACGGCTGGGAAAAACTATTCAGCGAACGTCTTTACCTTTCCTACATGCGCAACTATGGCGTTCAGGTCCGTATTGCACGTCTTCACAACATATTCGGACCAGAGGGCACGTGGACCGGGGGAAAGGAAAAGGCACCTGCGGCTATGTGCCGGAAGGTCGCCGAGGCCTCGGTTGGAGGTGAGATAGAGATTTGGGGCGATGGCTGGCAAACCCGTTCATTTCTTTACATTGACGAATGTCTCGAGGGCGTCCGTCGCCTAATGGACTCGGACTTTACAGGTCCCGTCAATATCGGCTCCGAAGAGATGGTAACCATCAACTATTTGGCCGAACTGGTAATGAAAATTGCAGGCAAGAAACTTTCAGTGCGACACATCGAAGGGCCGTTAGGCGTCCGCGGCCGCAACTCAAACAATGCGCTTATCGCCGAAAAGTTAAAGTGGCGCCCGTCTCGCCCGCTGGCCGAAGGTCTTGAGAAGACCTACTCTTGGATAGCCGACCAAGTAGCAAAGAGCACGGCGCCCCCCACCACGGCTGTGGCCGGACCCAAGGTATGATTTGCGAAAAGCTTTAATCATCGGGGCGGGGCCGGCCGGATTGACGGCGGCGTTTGAACTGGTGCACCGCACTGAGATCCAGCCGATCGTTCTTGAGATGAGCGAATATATGGGAGGTATCGCGCGCACCGTTCGGTATAAGAACAATCGCATCGACATTGGGGGACATCGGTTCTTTTCGAAGTCAGACCGCGTAATGGATTGGTGGATGCGCGTCATGCCGCTAGCAACCACAAACGGTGACGGGCCACAAGAGATCGCTTATCACGGACAGAGGCGCCAAGTCGGACTGCCTGCGGCAGGAGCAGATCCAAGCAGCACTGATCAGGTGATGCTCATTCGCAATCGCAAATCGCGGATTTACTTTCTGCGCCAATTTTTCGATTACCCACTTCAGCTGAGCCCGCAAACGCTGCGGCAGTTAGGCTTGGCGCGAACGTTAAGAGTGGGCCTGAGCTACTTAAAAGCTTTGGCGCATGAGATCAGGCCGGAGAAGACGCTCGAGCAATTCCTCATCAACCGGTTTGGTAAGGAATTGTATCTGATTTTTTTTAAGCCATATACCGAGAAGGTCTGGGGCGTTCCGTGCGATGAGATCAGCGCTGAATGGGGAGCACAGCGAATCAAAGGCCTTTCCGTTACGAAAGCAATCGGGCATTCTCTAAAGAAGCGATTCGCCGGCAAGCCGGTGGGCGATATTGCGCAGAAGGAAACTGAGACTTCACTGATCGAGAAGTTCATGTATCCGAAGCTAGGGCCCGGGCAGCTTTGGGAATTGGTCGCCGAGGATGTCCGATCCAGGGGTGCCTTGGTTAAGACCGGGTGGCGGGTGGAGAAGTTGCACACGAAAGGCTTCCATATTGCGGGCGCCGAGGCATTTAACGCCGCCACAGGCGAGCGGGAAATAATAGATGCCGAATATTTCTTTTCCACCATGCCGATCAAGGAACTTATGCATAGTCTCGATGGGCCGGTGCCTGCCAATGTGATCGAAGTGGGCGATGGACTGGTGTATCGGGACTTCATTATGGTGGGCGTGCTGCTGAAAAAACTGAAAATCCACGAGCACACGCCTGAGGGCGCCCAACTGCTTTCGGATAACTGGATTTATATACAGGAGCCGGATGTGCGGGTAGGCCGCATGCAGATCTTTAATAATTGGAGCCCCTACTTGGTGGCAGATCCAGCGAACGTTTGGATTGGACTTGAGTATTTCTGCTATGAGTCGGACGACATCTGGAAGCTGTCTGACGCGAGCATGATCGAGTTTGCCAAGGCGGAAATGGCGAAGATCGGGATCATCGAAGCGGCCGATGTGCTGGACGCGTGCGTAATTCGCGTACCCAAAACTTATCCAGCCTACTTCGGAACCTACGAGCGCTTCGAGGAGATCAAGACGTACATCGACCAGTTTGACAACCTTTTCCTGATAGGACGGAACGGTATGCACAGGTACAACAATCAGGACCACTCAATGCTGACTGCGATGACGGCCGTGGACAATATCATTGAAGGCCGGGTGGATAAGAGCAATATATGGGCGCTGAATACTGAGATGGAATATCACGAGTCGAAAGGAGAAAAATAGCCGGCTTGCCAACTAGCATGCAAACGTGTGCATAATATAAAGAGACCACCCCATGTCCACGCAAATTCTCGAAAACGCCCCGATGAAGGAACTCGACGAATGGGATGATTTCGTCGCGACCCGGTACAAACAAGGAAAGACCGAAGAAGACTTCCGTAACTACAAGCCCGACGCGAATCCGGGCGTGACGGAGTTCTACCGTTTGAACCATCTGCATCAGACGCTTGATTTTGTTTTGCAGAAAAAAGCGCAATATGGCGCGCTGCAAAAGGGCCAGAAAAGCATTTGGGACCAAGCCGAATATTTGAACACGCTGGTGGACGACAGCGACCCGGATACCGATCTGACGCAGATTCAACATCTGTTTCAAACATCGGAAGCGATTCGCAAAGATGGCAATCCGGATTGGATGGTCCTCACCGGCTTTATGCACGATTTGGGTAAGGTGCTGTGCCTTTATGGCGAGCCGCAGTGGGCGGTGGTGGGCGATACATTCCCCGTCGGCTGTGCATATTCAGACCAGATTGTGTTTCCGGAATTCTTTGCCGCGAATCCGGATAGCAAAGTGCCCGAGTACCAAACGGAATGCGGCATCTACGAACGCAACTGCGGGTTGGATAAGGTTCATCTGTCTTGGGGCCACGACGAATACATTTATATGGTGACCCGCAAGTATTTGCCGGAGGAGGCGCACTACATGCTGCGCTACCACTCGTTCTATCCGGCCCACCGCCACGGCGCCTATAAGCATCTGATGAACAAGCACGACGAAGAGATGTTCCAATGGGTGCACAAATTCAACCCCTACGATCTCTATTCGAAGGGTTTGGAGAAGCCGAATGTGGAGCAGATCATGCCCTACTATCAGGATTTAGCAGCCAAGTTTTTCCCCGCTACGATCGTCTGGTAAGGCTTGCTGGAAGATCCTCGGACAACGAGTTCGCCCCGCAAAACCACTTTCCGTTGCGCCGGTTGGCCTTTCAGAATGGCCAGCAGAAGTTGCATTGCCTGCTTGCCCAGCTCTTTCTTTGGTTGGCGGAAGCTGGTGAGCGGCGGTTGCAGGGACGCCGCGAAAAACAAATCATCGAATCCGACGATTGAAACTTCGCGGCCCACGCGCAAGGCAGCGGCTTGGACTGCTTCAATCGCACCCAATGCGGTCATGTCGTTATAGCAGAAGATGGCGGTGGGAGGCACCGGCAATTTCAGCAATTCAGCGGCGCGCTTTTTGCCTCCTTCCAGCTTGCCATCGCCGCGAACTATTAGCTCTGGGCGAACTTTGAGCCGAGCCTTCTTCATGGCCGACTGAAATCCGTGAAAGCGTTCTCCGTCAGACTGCAGGCCGGATTCATCGCCGATGTAGGCAATGTCGCGGTGGCCTAACGCAATCAAGTGCGCGGTGGCTTGGTAACCGCCATCGGCATTATCGATGCTCACGGAATGAGCCAACTCGCTGGGATGCTGATTGTTCAACAAAACGATGGGGGCTTCCATTTCAGCGGAGAGCGGCTGGTATTGCGCGCCCAGACGTGAGGAGGCGACCAGGATGCCGTCGACACGCCGTTCGCGGAATGAGCGTACCACCGTCATTTCGCGCCGCGGATCGGCTTGTGAGGTGGCGAGTACCACTGAATATCCTTCCTGGTTTGCCACTTCTTCGATGCCCGCGACCACCTCACCGTTGAACGGATCGGCAATGGATGTGACCACCACACCAATCGCTTTCGTTTTGCGCGTCACCAAGCTGCGCGCGACAGCGCTGGCCGTGTAGCCTTTTTCGAGAGCGATCCGTTGAATGCGCTCGGCGGTTGCGGGAGGTATCAATGGGCTGTGGTTGAGCGCACGCGAGACAGTAGAATGCGAAACTCCGGCTAAGCGGGCGATATCTTTGATGGAGACGGCCATGCTTCAATAACAACTATGTTTGCAAAACGAGTGGCCGCTTTTCTGTTTGCGAGTCTGCTGGCCGGGCAATTCGATAACATCCATCACAATAAGCCGATCCTGGATGCGCATAATTGCTACCCGTACAACGGAAAATGGGCGGACCGGATCGATCGTGCGCTCGGCACCGGAACCCCGGTGGCCATTGAACAAGATATCGCCTGGTATGAAGGTCGCGTTGTCGTCTCGCACACTGCGAAGACAAAAGGATCGGAGCCGCTGCTCAAAGATTATTTCTTTGAACACGTGCGACCGATCATTGAAAAAGCGCTAAAGGAAAACAAGCCGGAGACTTGGCCGCTGATCGTTCTGCACTTCGATTTCAAAGACCATCAGCCGGCGCTCTTGCACGCGGTTTGGGAGGTGCTGGGCGAGTATAAAGATTGGATTTCGACCGCCCCAAAAACCGGCGATCCGCACCAGTTGACGTCGCTCAAACTTCGCCCACTCCTTGTTCTGACCGAGGATTCCGACGATCAGGAGAAAGTCTTCTTTGACGAAGTGGCGCCGGGTGAGCAACTGCGGGTTTTCGGGTCGGCGCATACGGTAGCGGTTAGCGAAAAAGACGCGGCGGTCAGAAATCATTTGTTGGCCACGCTGCCGCCTGATCGTTTGTTGGCGGAGCGGCCCACGAATTACCGCCGCTGGTGGAATAACTCCTGGTATGAAGTGAAAGAAGGCGGCCAAACGAAAGCCGGCGATTGGACCACGCAAGACGATGCTCGACTGCGCGCGTTGGTGGATCACGCGCATCGTTTAGGTTTTTGGATTCGCTTCTATACGCTCGATGGCTTTGAGCGCGGCAGCGGGCAGGGTTGGGATTCCGGCTATAACTTTGGCTCACGCGCGGCTGTCGAGAAACGCTGGCGGGCCGCACTGGATGCAGGCGTGAACCTGATTGCGACCGATCAGTATGAAGACTTAGCCGAATTCATGAAGCGCTGAGTTAGCGTTTGGCCTGACTCAACTTCTTGAAATACTCGGCCACGGCATCTTTGTATTTTTCGGGTGAATCTTCGGGTGCGCGCAGACGGGCGCCTTCGAGTTGCTGCAAGTCGCCCGCGCGCCGCGCCAGTTCGACTTCCAAACGTTCCAGCCGGGTCACGGCATCCTGGCCAATGGTGGATTGCAAAACGTTCGGATCGGCATTCAGCAGGCGCAGCGAACCGATGGTGTCGTCAACATACCCGCGCAAGGCGCGATCGTGTGGGTCAATGCGGCCACGCAGGGAATTCAAATCGCCAATGGCGTTACGCACACTCAGATCGTCCATCGCTGCAACGCCGGGTCCGCCATTGGGACTATATTGATTGGCCTGATTCTGGCCACCTTGTTGGCCTTGCTGCTGACCGTTTTGTGGCTGACCGCCTTGCTGCTGGCCTTGGCTATCGCGAGAAAGAGCCTGCTGCTGGTAACCTTGCCGTTGCGCCTGTTGTTGGGCGCGGGCATTTTGGGCACCGGCATTTTGGGCAACCTCTAGCATTTGCCGTAAATTGCGAACCTCCGATAGAGCCTCAGCATTTCTATCACCTTGCTGATTCTTGCCGTTCGGATCGCCGTTTTTCAAAGCTTTTTGCACATCCTGCAAATCGCGGCTTAATTGCTCCATGCCGGCCGCCATACTTTCTTCCACGCCCAGATTGCGTTCGCCGTAACCTTGCCGCATCCATTCGGCGGTTTTTTGCATGCGCATGGCTAATTCTTTCTGCTCGGCGTCGGAAAGCGCCTTGCGCATTTTTGAGGAAGCGCCCGGTTCCGTGGACGCCATGCTGCGTTCCTGCTTCTGCATGTCGCTCTGCAACTGCTGCATTTCTTTGGCGAGGCGCGCTTTTTCGTCCGCAATGGCGCGCTCTTCCGCGTCGGGCAGATGCGGCGGAGGGGGTTCGGGCTCCCAGTTTCTGCGATCGTAGGTGTAATAACGGCGAGTTGCCGGATCTTTCATTTCCGGCATGTCTTCCGAACCGGGCTCGGTTTGGCCCGGGCGCATTCTTCTATAAGGAGAAGATTGCTGTTCGCCGTACATGTGCTTCAGCGAATTGGCGATGTCGCGCTGCGCGTTCGCCATCTCTTGCGCCTTTTGCGATAGGCCCGCCACTGCATTGTCGGATTGTTTTTGCATGGCTCCGCCGAGCAGACTTTGCGCTTGCGCCAGATTCTCAGCGGCGCGGCGCTGGGCCCCCGGATCGCGGTCGCTCACGGCTTTGCGCATTTCTTCTTCCGACCGGCGCAGGGCTTCCGTTGATTGGCGCAACGCTTCCGACATCTGGCGCCGCTGCTGTTGGCTGTTCTGTCCGCTTTGACCGTTTTGTGCGCTTTGCCGACCGGAGGAAGATTGCCCGGACGACGATTGCTGGCCGCTTTGCTGCTGCTGAGATTCTTGCTGAGCGGACTGCGCCTGCTGATTCTGCGCCATTTCCTGCATCTGGCGGCGCAGTTCTTCGGCCTCACGACGTAGCTGTTCTTCCTGCCAGCGCTGTTCAAAGGCTTGCTGTTGCGCACGCTGCGCAGCGAGTTCCTGCTGGCGGCGGGCTAATTCTTTTAACTTTTCGAGAGCGGCATCCACCGCTTTTTGTTGGTCGCTTTGCTGCTGCTGTTGGTCTTGTTGGCCGGTTTCGTATTGGTTCTTGCTGGTATCGAGTTCCAGATCAAACATGCGAGCGAGATCGCGCTGCGCTCCGCCACCGCCCGCTCCGCCACCACGCTGACCGAAGGCGATTTGAATATCGCGGAACATGGATTCGGCGCGCAACAGCGATTGCAAAGCCCTTTGCTCGATGGGCAGAGCGTCATGCCACTTGCCCGGCTTGAGCTGGTTCGCGGCTTCATCCATTTGCCCCGCCGCTTGCGTCATCAACTTGGAGAAGTTGGCGAAGGAGGAACCAGCGCCTTCCATTTCGCGGCTCGACATGCGTTCGGCGAGTGTTTTGGCTTGCTCGGAGAGTTTGGATTCGGTGTCCGATAAGAATTTGGCGTTCTCCTGCAAAGCGGCGCGCGCTTTGGCGGGATCGCGCTCCTGGTTCCAGGTGGCCGCGATGATCTGTTTCTGACGTTCGGAGATATCGTTCTGCTGTCCCATGCCACCGCCACCTCCGCCACTCTGCTGGGATTGGCTGAATTTGAAATCGAAGGGTTCCGCTTCGGCAAAAATGATGTCGCTGCGGGAGGTATGGGTTGCGTCGCGCGCCGTTGCGTAAATTGAAACAAGATCTCCCGGCACGAGTTTGAAATTTTCGAGCGATAGCAAGGAAGTGCCTGAAGCTTCCTTCACGCCTTTCGTCTTCAGCAGCGGCACAACCTGCTCAGCGCCGCCATTCACTGAATAATGAAGATCCATGCCCTCGACGGCAAAATCGTCGGAGGCTTCCACCGTAACGGGAACTTCTTCAATGGGCGATACCTTGGGATCCTTGCCCGGACTGGCGATGCGAATGGAGGGCGGCTCATCTTTTCCGGATTCAATAAAATAATCGTCGCTAATGCGGATGGCTTCGCCGTTGTCGAGGGCGGCCACGTGATATGAACCGTCTTTATGAATCGGCATCTTCACGGAAAGCCAGTTACCGTCGCCTTTCGTTAGCGCGACACGCGAACCGTCTTCGAAGATCAGCAAGCCGCGATCGAGCGGCTTATCGGTGAGCACCGAGATATCGGCCTGCGTTCCCTCGACGGCGCGAATATCGCCGCCTGGATCTTGCATGACATCTTTCAAACGCAGCTCCGAGGGGAAATGAAGCAAGACCTTGACGCGCTTGACGCCGGGGAGATCGCGCACGGAAATTTTGAAGTGCTTTGATTCTGTGCCGTCGGCTTGAACGTAATACTCAACCGGATCGGCCAAGCCAACGAACTTAAACTGATAAGCGCTGCCTTCCTGGCCTGGCTGCATGGAAGCCGAATCCCACTTGGTGGCTTCGCCGTAACGGGCGTGCAGAACGACTTGGTGAGCGGTAAAGCCTAAGAGTTGCGCGCTGATGAGCTGATCGGATTTCCGGCGGATGGTTTTATTTCCTGGTTGCACGGCGAGATCGTACAAAGGACGCTTGCCGGGATTGCCGCTGCCGGTCCAGAACAAAGAAGCGCCATAACCCCAATAACCGGGTCCAGCGGCGATGAGCCAAACCAGAAAGCCGACCGCTAACACTGCCACGCCCAAGGCGCCGTAGAGCAAATTGGATTCAGCAAACTGCTCGGGCGCATGCTGGTTCGCTACGCGCATGGCGTCTTCGGCAATCAATTCGATAAATGGATTGGCTTGATCGGGGCGCTCCGTCACCGTCAACAAACGTTCGCCGAAATCGGGCGCTTGTTGCTCGGCTAGTTTGGTGACGTACTTGCGATTTAATTTGGCGAGCGGAATGGCGAGAGCGAAGGCGATGGCGGCGGCAATGGCGGCGAACAACAGAAGGCGTAATGGCAACACCACATTTTCGGCGAAGCGATATTGATTGCCAATCCAAACCAGCAGCAGCGTGAGCAGAAGAGCTGCCCCAGCTGTGACAGCAGCGCCGCGCGAAGCAGCAAAGAGTCGCAGACGCGCTTCCACGCGCCGCAGATAATCGTCGAGTTGTCCGATCGAATTCATGCTGTCTCTCTCTCCTCTTTTAAATACCTGCTGGCAAACACACTTTCCACGCACGCCGCTAACAAAACCAGCAGCAAAGCATAGCGCCATAGGCTCCAGGGCGCGGTTAACGTTTGGGTAGCCGCCGTTTGGTCCGCTGGAGTCATACCTCCAGTATTGCGCCACAAAACGAGCGTTTCATCGGGAATGACGGTTAAATCCGATTCGCGGCGGTCCGGGTGAACGGCCAGCAACGATCTTCGGCCACTGGCGCTTTGCACTTCATAGAAACCAGCCTGGGGCAGATTGAAGGTCATGGCGGTAGCGGCATCGTTCAGCGCTAGCTCATGTTTGCCGGTTGGACCAATCACGTCTGCCGCGGTCGTTTCCGTTTTCGAATGGCGCAATGTGGCCGGCGTGCCTACGAGAACACTGGAAGGATTATCGCTTGCGCCAGCCAGGTAGAGACCGGATTGCGCCACGAAGGGCAAGTACGACGCGTGCAGCGGAAAATCGCTGGTGGAATTGTCCAACATGCCGGCAAACGTGAGCACCCGCCCTTCGCCTATGCGCTGCTCGAGAAAGAGAGGGCCGCCATCGGCAAATTTTGCTATGACTTTCGCCTCGGCATTGGGCTGCATGCGCATGCTGGAAAAGAACTGCACGTTTTCAAAGCGGCCCGCTTCCGACACTGCGGGATTTTGGGTATCGACCTCGCCCACCCCTTGCGCCAGATTGTTGGCGCTCACTTTTGTGCCGGTTAAGGGAACCGCACCGGAGCGCACCGTATCGATACCCGCCGCGATGAACAATCCACCGCCTTTCTCAACATAGGAGCGCAGCTTGCTAGCGGCGGCGGTTGGTAATTCACCGGGGTCGCTCAGCACGACAAACACAAACTTGGTTAGATCCAGGTTAGATGCTTCCTCCAGTGGCGCTAAATCAACCAAAAGACCTGCATTCGCGGAAGATTCCATGGCGGCCTTATAATAAAAGCCCTCACGAT
The DNA here is from genome assembly GCA_963764105.1 of Bryobacterales bacterium. Taxonomy (GTDB): domain Bacteria; phylum Acidobacteriota; class Terriglobia; order Bryobacterales; family Bryobacteraceae; genus Bog-105. Next base: position 156,249 of record CAVXRP010000015.1, on the reverse strand, counting down.
TGCGGCCACCGCCGTATAGAAACAAGACGCGCCGCGGATCGGCGCGTTCTATCGAGAAAGGATAGGCGTCGTCTTCGGGCAAAGCGTCATGCGGCTCAATGCGAATTTCACCGCGATTTTCGCCGTACGGAACATCGAAGCCAAGAAACTCCACTTGGGCGCGGCCATCGGCCGGGACGGTGACCGGCTTTGTCGCCAGGATCTTGTTGTTCAGCACCAATGAGACTTGGCGCGCCGCAGCGGGAGTTTGCCAACCTGCGATAGTGGCTGTCAAGCGGCTGGTTTTGGGATCGAAAATTTGCGCCGCTACCGTGACGTTCTCTACCGCCCAATTCTCTTTCTTTGGCTCGGCTACAGAATGCAGGTCGAGCGTAGTGCCCGGTTCCAGTTGCAGATCGACGAAGCCTTTGGAGGGTAACGAGGTCTGTTGCATATCGCTGATGAAGTGCGCCTCAATGCGCATGTTGGCGGTCTTAGTCAAGAGACGAAGCGCACGCGCCAGTTCGCCATAGGAACTCACCTCATCGCCAGCCGCCACTGAGTCAATGGCTGCGTCCAGCCCGCTGCGGTCGGTTTCAAAAGAAGTCAAGGTTTCCAGGTGCGAATCGAGCGCGGCGGCTTGTGCGAGAAATCCGCCGGGCAAGTCACGGATCAAGCGATGCGCTTCCTCTTTAGCCCGCTCCATGTGGCCATTAGCGCGCATGCTGAACGAGCGATCAATCGCAATCAGCGTGAGTTTGCGGCGGGCTTGCGAGGCGGTGCCGCGCATGATAAACGGATTGGCAAAGGCCAGCGCCAGCAAAATCAACAAAGCCAGCCGGAGCGCCAGCAACATCAGATAGCGCAAACGGCGGTGACGCACGGAGCTTTGTACGCGCCGTTCAAAAAACATCAATGAGCTGAACGGTTGAGGAGTGCGTTTAAACTGCCGCAACAAATGCAGCCAAAGAGGGAGTCCGATTGCCGCCAAGCCGGCCAGGAACCAAGGCGAAAGGAATCCCATTCACATTCTTCCTTGCCGGATAGTTAAATACTCGCGCAGCGCTTCATCCAGCGGCCGGTCTGTGCGCAGCAGAAAATAATCCAAGCCGGCGGCCTGCGCCTTGGTGCGCAGATTCTCTATATGCGCTTGAATCTTCTCGCGGTATTCGTTCTTGGCATATTCGGGCGTGGCTTCCAGCGCTTCGCCGGTTTCCATATCCACCAATAGAACGCCGTCGTCCAGTTTGGGTTCCAGTTCGCGCGGATCGAGAACGTGAAACAGGATCAGCTCGTTGCCGCGAAAGCGCAGCGGTTCGACGGTTTTCACAATGGTCTCCGGCTTTTCGAAAAAGTCGGAAATCAGCGCCGTCACACCGCGCCGTTTCATGAATTGCTGCAGTTCGAAAAACGGGCGTTCGAAGTTAGTGCGTTTGCCGAGTTCAGCTTCGTCGATGGCATGTAACAGGCGCATCAGCTGCCCTTGCCGCGAGGAAGGCCGCACAAAGTTTGAAACATCGTCGTTAAACACGATGAGGCCCGCGCTGTCACGCTGCAGATGGGCTAGATAGACCAGCGAAGAGGCGAGATACTTGGCGTAATCGAACTTTCTCACTATGCTGCCGAAACCCATGCTGGCGCTGGCATCGAGCAGCACCACGCTCGAGGTATTGGTCTCCCCGCGATAACGCTTCAGATAAGCGCGTTCCGTGCGGGCGTAGACATTCCAATCCACGTGCCGCAAATCGTCGCCGGGTGTGTACGCGCGATACTCCTCAAACTCCTGGCTGAAACCGAAATCCGGCGAACGATGCAGACCGGCGAGGAAGCCATCCACTACCGTTTTCGCGATGAGATCGAGACCGGAAATTCCAGCCAATACCGCGGGATCGAGATAGCGGTTTGAGATTTGAGCGGGCACAATTATCCGCGGGGCGCCTGTTTCCAATCCAGCAGCCGGCGCAAAATTTCGTCTGTGTTGATGCGCGCCGATTCGGCATGGAAATTCAGCAAGACGCGATGCCGCAGCACTGGCGCGGCGAGCGCGCGAATGTCTTCATACGCAACGTGAAAACGGCCATGCATCAAGGCGCGCGCTTTACCAGCCAGCACCAGGAATTGCGCGGCTCGCACGCTACCGCCGAAGTTGACATACTGCGAAACAAAATCGGGGCATTCGCCGCTATTCGGCCGAGTGGCGCGCACCAGATCTACCGCATAACGCGCCACCGATTCAGCCACCGGAGTCATGCGCACCAATTGTTGAAAACCGAGAATCTCTTCGCCGGTGGTCACGGTATCAGCCTCAGCACGGGTTGTGGTGGTGGTTAAATCGACAACCTTGACCTCATCTTCCGCCGTCAGATAATCCAAAACTGCGTTAAAGAGGAAGCGATCCAACTGCGCCTCGGGTAGCGGATAAGTGCCTTCCAACTCGATAGGGTTCTGCGTGGCGAGCACGAAAAACGGCGCTTCGATCTTGTACTGGTTACCACGCACCGTGCAGGACAGCTCCTGCATCGCCTCAAGCAAAGCGGATTGCGTTTTCGGCGGAGTGCGGTTGATTTCATCGGCCAGCAAGACATTGGAAAAAATGGGACCGGGGACGAACGTCCAGGAGCGATGGCCGGTGCTGGTATTTTCTTCGATAATGTCGGTACCGGTGATGTCAGAAGGCATCAAATCGGGCGTAAATTGAATGCGGTTAAAACGAAGGCCCAGCGTGCGCGACAGCGTGCGCACCAGCAGCGTCTTGGCGGTGCCGGGAAGACCAGTGAGCAAACAATGCCCTCCCACGAACAGCGAGATGAGAACGCTCTCGATGACGTCTTCCTGGCCTACGATGACCTTATGCACCTCACGGCGGATCTGATTTTGAACATCCTGGAAACGCTTGACGCGTTCGCGCACTTCGGACGAATCCACGGGTGTTGCGGTTGAAGTGGTTGACATTTTATTGACTTAGTTGAAGAAGAAGCTGTTGGGCGGGCTTAAATCCAGGCGCGGCTTCGAGCGCCATCACAACCTGGTCTTTCGCTTCATCCACGCGATGCGCCGCTTTCAGCGCTTTGGCCAGTTCGTAATGCGATTCCGCGGTATCGGCGGGCTTGAGCGCCAGCAGCGCCTTCCCTTCCCTGATCGCACCATCGGCGTCGCCCGCTTCCAACAGCAAAGTGCCCAATCTTCGATGCGTCTCCTCGTCTTCGGGATAGATGTAGTTCAGTGTCGCAAGTGTGGTTCGAGCTTGTTTGCTATTGCCGGATTCCTGCTCCCAGGCGGCCAGTTTTTTTAGCGTGTCCACCCCAGTACCGCCCGACGCGCGATACTTCTCCAACTCCGCAACAGCGGCGCTTTTATTTCCCTTTTTCTGATAAGCGTCCGCCAGTAATTCATACGCGCTGCCTTCGCCAGTGTATTCGGGATAATAATCGCGCACAGTTGCGCCGTCGTGAATCACCTCATCCATCTTTCCTGCTTGAAAACTTTCGTGCAGCGCCTTCATGCCTTTTTTCCAATCAGCAAAATGCTTGACGGTGTTGGCTGTTTGCGGCTCAAGCCACGCCATAAATGCTTTGTCAAACTCCGCGGGCGCCAAGTGCAAATTGGCTTGCATCGCTTCCTCGGTGGTTTTGCGCTCAGCATAAGAGTGAATCATGCCCAGCAACGCGCCATCGCCCCATTTCTGGCTGATAAAGTCGCAAATCCTACCGGCTTCATAATAGGAGATCATCACCTGCGTAGGAAACTTTGGACGCATGAAGCCTTTGTCCAGTTCCAACACCGGCAGCAGTTGCTTCTTTTCGAGGGCCGAAACGATATCGGGCGTCATGCGGTCACCCCAGTTTGGCGAGGCCACTCCTTCTTCGTGAACCGCTAGCCCCTCGGTGAACCAGCGCGGCACCAGATGATGCGTGGCATTCAACACAAAGACGTGGCTGAACTCGTGCCACATGGTGCTGGCCCAATCAAACTGTCCCGGCGCGCGGGCTGAAGGGCTATCCATGGCGACGGCCAAGCCGAACGTCACGCCCAACAAACCTCCCTGTCCTGGCAAACCCAAGGTGCGCACAATGAAGTCCTCATGGTTTGGATAAAGCTCCAAATGCACCGGGCCCGGCAATTTCATTTGGTATTTGCGCTCATAGGTGGCGATGGCCCGTTGCATTTCCGGTTCAACGTAAGGCCGCAGCAAAGCCGCTTCTTTTTTATTCAGCCGCAATTCGGTGTTCACCGTCTTAAAGGTCTCAAAGTCGCCAGATCTATCCAGCAGGCGGAGGGTATTCACTGTTTCGGCATCGCGAAACTCCGCTTCGTAACAGCGTTCTAATTGCTGGCGTGCTTCCGTCTCCAAACCCTGGCGCAACAGGTTCACGCCCAGTTGCGAGCGCGCTGGCCAGAGGGTGGGATTCAGTTCGAGCGCTTTGCGGTAATACTGAATGGCTTCGTCGTACCGGCGGTTGATTTCAAAAAAATGCGCGCCCGTGGCGTAGGCTTCGCCATAAACGGGATTAATTTTCAGAATGCGCGGCATCCATTCGGATTGCGCGTTGCCATTGAGCCAATCGATGGAGGCGAGCACCGCCATGCCATCCAGCGCTTCATTGGAGATCGCGATGGCTTTTTGCGCTTCGTCCGCAGCCTTCTTGGGCTCATTATCTTCCAGCTGCAAATACGCCAGTAGTTCATGAGCCTGATAGAGCTTCGAATCGTGCTCCAAGGCTTGCCCGCACAAATCGAACGATCGTTTGTCGAAACCTAGCGCAGCGACTCGAGCCAAGGCCAGATAGGCAGGTGCGAAATTCGGGTCGGCGGCGATGGCTTCCGTGAACAACGTGGCAGCATCGCCCGGCTTCGAGTGCTCTAAGAAGAACAAACCCCACTCAGTCTTAAGTGGAGCCGGATTGGCAGTCGTCTTTTCCGCCGAGCGAAATTCGGCATTGGCATCTTGCGTTTTGTTCAACCCCCACAGACCTTCCGCACGCGAGAAGGCATCGTTGCTGCGCACGAGGGCGCTGAAACAGGCACGGGCCTCGTTCATTTGCCCGCGATGGCGCAAAGCTTTGCAGTTGTCTCCGGGCACGGCTCCCACGAGAGGAAGACACAAGAGTGCGGCCAGAAATCTCATCGGTCAATCTCCGCCTGAGTGCGCGCCAGCTCAAGCAGCAGTGCCGTTAATTGATGCTTGTAGTCGCTTTCTTCCATGGCCGCCTTCTCATATTTCAGACGGTCGATCTTGGCTTCCAGTTCTTCTTTCTTGCTGACCAGTCGTTGCTTTTCCGGCGATAGCGTTTTGGCGATGTCGGAACGCTGCCGGATCAAGATGAACGAAGCGGCTAGCAAGCCTTGACCGTTCTCCGGCTTTGGATCGCGCACGCCCGTCGCATTCGCGGTGTCGGTCATCAGTGGATGCTCAGTCGCCAGCAGTTTCTCTTCTTCAAAATAAGCGGCGGTCTTGCGGTCGGCATAGCGGAACGCTTCCAAAGCGGAGACGGAACCGTTCTTATCGGTGTCGGCGCTGGGGTCGTGCAGCGCATCTACCCAATAGCGGGCAAACACGGGAGCATTCTTCTCGGTGCCCGATTTGGTGGCGGTCATAACGATCCGGTCTTTTCGAGCGAGTACTGCGAGAGACGCGCCGCTGCAACTTGTCATATTGACGACCAATTGGCGGCGCGCCGGAACGCGATTGAGGGCTTTCGCCAATTCCGCTCCGGTCATATCCGGACCCGGCAAATTGATTTTGTAATCGACGCCATCAAATGTGCCGTGTCCAATCAGGAACACGGCAAAGCTGTCCGATTCACTGGCTTCGGCGGCCACTTTGGCCAATGTCTGTTCGACTGACTGCCTGGTGGCCGAGGGACCGCTCAAAGTAACGACACGCGCCTCAGGGTCGACCTTCAATTCGTGGTCCAGCTCTTGCGCCCACTTGACAAACTGACGTCTCGTACTCAGGAGCACCTCCCAAGCCGGCGACGATCACAAAGTAGTTCGCCGCCGGGAGGCTGACACCCGCGCAAAACAAAAGGAGCAGCGCTCTCATACCACCCCCCAGCGCCGCCGCAAGAGCCACTCTGTCGATTTGAGAGCCAGCACCAGCAGAAACACCACCGGCATATCCCAAAGCTCCTTGATCTCACGACCCGTGATACCCGCCTCCGAAAAGGCGATCTCCCGACTTAGGTGACTTCGCATTGCGCGGCAGTGTAATAGTGGCCGCCGGTCTGCTCCGCCAGTTTTTCAAGAAGCTCGCGATTCTGCTCGCGATGGAAGTTCTCCGCTTGACCATCCTCCCGGCGGAAGGTGAGCGCATCGCGCCCTAAGGGCGTGCCTGCTTGACGAGCTGTCACTTCAGCAATATAAGAGCCAGGTTTTTGCGCTTGCCATTCCGCCGCGTACACGCCTGGCGAGAGCGGCTCGGGATGTAAACCGACTGTCTCCGAAGAGCCATCGGGCACCAATCACTTTGGCCTCTACTTGCGCGTCGCTGGCTGGCAGATATTGCTTGTCTCGCACCTCAGCGCGCAGTTCCACATGCCCTTCGTCTTCCAGATTCGCATTCGGCGTGGAGGCGACCACTCGAGACGGCGTTGCGCCCACCACCCAACGGAGCAACTGGCGCCAAAACGTTTCCTGACTCATATCGCCCAGTGGCTGCTGCATCCGCCAGCGCCAACTTCCGGCAGTAGCAAACACGGCGCTCCGGCCCCGCCCATAATTCTCAGTCACCAACAGAGGGAGCCGGTTGCCCCCTGCATCGACCCGCGCCAGCACCACTGCGCCCGGTTTCGGAGTGCCCGGATCTTGATAATTCGCCAAATATGGGAGGATTTCCCAATGGTTATTACTCTTTACCGCATCATCTTCAATACGGCAGAGCAGGCTCCTGCGTCCGGCATCGGTCAATTCCGCCGCCACAAAGCTTCTTTGGAACGTGTTCTTCTTTTGCGGCAATTGCACCGGCAACAAATCTGTAAACGGCGCTACGTTGTAGCCGCCGTCGGCCAGCGCCCAGCGGCCTGCCAGAAAGAGCAACCCGCCGCCGCGCCGGTCCACAAAGTTCTTGATCGCCTCACGTCTGGCCAGGTGTGAAGAACGCCTCTTCTACGCTGCCCAAGATAAGGCCGTCATATTCGAACAAGTCTTCCGGTTTGGTGGGGAAACCTTCCTCTAACTCGTTCGGAGTCGCAATCCCTTGCCGGTAAATTTTATTCTGGGTGGTACGCAGCATGGAGACGATGCTGATAGCGGGATCGTCATCTATTGCGCGGCGGATAAACTTATACTCCCAGCGCGGCTCGCCTTCCACATAGAGAATCCGGTGCTTGCCGCTCTGGACCCAAAGCACGCGCGTCAGGCGGTTGTTGTCCAGATTCGTCTCTCCTTCGAGTGGGTCAATCGCGGACCTCCAGACTCTTCACCCCGCCCGGCCCGGCGTTGAATTCGAGATTTTCCACTTGCTTGCCCGATGCGCTCAGCACGATGTCGCGGGAAGCCAGCACTTTGCCGCCGCCCGACAAATTCAAACGTGCCTGCTTGCCGCCGAAGCCGTTCTGGTGAATGGTGACTTGCGCTTCCAGACGAGAACCCTCCAGCGCTTTATTTGAAACATCGAAGCCATCCAGTTCCACGTCGGAAGATAATTCGGTCTTGCCAAAACCTATCGTGTTCACCGGCAGCCGGCGGCGCTGCAGCTCAGTCGAGGTTTTCAGATCGATGCCGCCGGAATTGTCGGCGCCATCGCTGGCTAAAACGACCGCGCCAATCGGCAGAGTCGCAGCTTCATCGGCCAGTTGTTGCAAACCTTTGCCAATTTGCGTCGAAGGCTGCATGGCACAGAGTTGCGACAGCGTATCGATCCGCTCGACGGTGGCGCCCAAGCGATACAGTCTGACCTGATAACGGCTCTGCAAATCTTTCAACAAGCCACTCTCAAACAGGTGAATGGCAGCGTGTTGGCGGGAATCGCCGGTATCTTTCAACGCCATGCTGCGGCTATCGTCCACCACCACGGCGATAATATTTTGTTGTTGCTTGAGCGCTGTGACAGAAATGGCGGGTTGCCATAACAGCAATAGCAACAGGGCCAACAGCGCCCAATCGAGCGCCCACAGCACAATGCGAGCGATAGCCGCGCAGTGCTTTGGTGAAGTGTTGTCGTTTGGCAACCAGGAAAAGCGGCCAATCCAGCGGCGGCGGCCAGCACCAAGAGCAGCAAAATCCAGCGCGGCCACGAGCCTAACAGCACGAAATGCCCCTTCGCAAAAACATTGGGCGGATATTTGAAGAGAAACTCAAACATGTGCGAGGATCAATTCCTAATGTGTCATGGCATACACGAGATAATCGACGCCGATGCGAAATCCCAGCGCGGAATATTGCTCGGGATAGATCGGATCGTCGGCGTTCTCCCATGAGTCGCCCAAGTCCATGTTGTGGCAAATGGCCACCATGACGCGGTGTTTATCGTCGTAAATGCCGCGCCAGCGCGGGACAAAACCGTCTTTCTCGGCAATTCTGTGGGTGACGGTCACCTGGTAGCCCGGACCTGGTAGCGGTCGTCCAGATCGTAGACGGTATGAAAAATGGGGTCGCTGTTGGGCAGATCGACAATCGCGCGATCGGGAAACACTTTCTTCATGCTTTCGGTAAACGTCTCCCATTCCTGGCTGCCGTGAAAATCGTCGCACATAAAAAATCCGCCGCGCAACAGGAAGTCGCGGAGCTTGGCGGCCTGCAGATCGGTGAGGTCCCAGTGCCCCACTTCCACGGCGTAGAGCCAAGGCCAGTTGTAAATATCGTCGCCATCTTCGGCAGCTACCGGTTCTTCCGCTGAGCGAACCTGTATACGGGTAAGACGGCGCACGGCAGCTGAAAGGTGACGGTCCGAGCGCGGATAATCGATGGTCCAGTTGTTTAATCGCGCCGCGAAAGGTGGGAATCGCGCGGTACATGAAGCGGGCAAACACCCACTCGCCAGGAACTTCGGAATCGGGCGGAATCGGAAAATTGCTATATTCCCACGCAGGATATTCGCGAAATGTTCCGGGCTGTTGCTGCTTGCGGGAGGTGCGCTTTCCCACTTCGCTCGGGTCATTGGGCAACGCTTCTTGATCGGGCAGCGGAACGGTAGCGCAAATTGCGCTAAAGATAGCCAGACACGAAAAGATGATAAGGGAAACGCCACGCAAGGGCATAGAATTCAAGTGGCTGGCGCCAGAATAGCATGGTTAAACGAGTTGGATGGAGATTTGCTTGCCCATCAGCGCCGCCGCGAATTGAGCTAACTCGGGATCGCGTCGCCTACTGGCAAAACTATTTTGCATGTGGCGTCAGCCCAGCTCAGAGAACAGCTCCCTGAGAGGAACGCGGATCGCAGAGTCGGGAACTTCTAAGACTCCGCCTTCGGGTTCGCGAAAACCGCCAGGCATGCAAACATAGGCTCGGGGTTTGGCCGGGTCCGGGTTCAGCACCCAAATGTTCGGAACACCAAAGACTCTGTAATCGTCAATGCGTTCTTGTAAGCTCTGCAGCGTGTCTTGTTTAGACAGTATTTCGATGCAGATCAGCGGCGGTTCGGTAAAAACCGGTTCAAGCTTTTGCTTGCGGGAAACAACACACAGGTCGGGAACACGAAAGCGGCCCTCGGTCACTTGAATGCGTTGCTCAGGCAGAACGCGAATATCCCATTCGTGTTGGCGGCCGCGCATCCAGGCTACCAGCGCGCCCTGCAGATTGCTGTGATCGTATTCGCCCACGTTGCGTTCGATGAGTTGCCCGTCCAGTAGTTCCTGATCGGGGCGATAGGTGGTATTCAAATACTCGCTGACCGACACGAGTGCTGCGGTTGCCATAGTGCTCCTCATCTATTATGCCGTGCACTCGATTTGGCGTGAGGCACTTCGATTCCCGAAACTCCTCGTGCGGCGCCCCACTCAGCCGCAATTCGCCTGAGGCGAGCAAGTCTCAATTGCCTCTTCGCGCGACGTCAGCGGACCTCCGGGGCAATTCGGGGCAATTCGGTGTCAGACACCTCAATTCCCCAATTCCCGGTGTCAGACGCCTCAGTTCCGCAAGACCCGCAATCTGAATTCCTCTAGATCGCCGCCAAAACGAGAGTCGGGTCGGCCATTTCGAATCCGACGCCAACTACCCTTTTCCAGCCTCCGGGGGCGGTCACAACAATTGACGATTTATTTTTAGCCCACGAACCCTCTGAAAGCAGACAGTTTGTCTGCTCTTGACACCTGCCATCATTATCTGGACGAGCCTCGCCTCGCGCTAAATTCAAACCGGCTGGAGGCGGTTGGCGTCTGGCGCCTTCCATGTGAAATCTGGATCGCGTCCCATCCGCCAAGCCGGAAATCTTCCGGCTTCGATCTTTCTAAACCGAATAATGAGCCATGAGAAAAACGCTATCATGAACAAGCCCGGGTTGAGGTTTGTCCCAACGGCGCGCAGCCATTCCGCCGTTGGGTTTGTTTTTTCAAATCGGATGCCAAACCGGAATAAGGTTCGCGAGGTTCGTAAGGCAAATCACCGTCGACTGGAAACCCCGGCGATGATTACCTCCTTAAGCACAAAAGTCCAGCCCACCGTTTGAGTTCGTTTTTTCAGGTCGGCTGGCAACGAATTGGGTTCGTATGGCAAAATCACATGTCGGACTGGAAACCCGGGCGATGATCCTCGTCCGCATCACAAAGTCCATCCTGCCGTTTGGGTTCGTTTTTTCAAGCCTTCCTCGCTGGCCCTAGCTAGAATTGGCTTCGTATCGCAAAATCACATGTCGGTCCGGAAACCCCGGCGATGACCCGGCCGGTAAGCACAAAATTCATCCGGCCCTTTGGCTTCGTTTTTTCAAGTCGGCCCGTGCTGATAACGAATCCGAGTTCGTATCAGTTTGTATCGCAAAATCCCGCCGACCCCGCCACCATTGCCGATTCGCTCAGACGGTGCAAATATCAATCGCTTCCTTCAGCGACGTCAGTGGATCTCCCACCGGCGTATATTCATGTGAGATCACTCCGGCAAATCCCAAGTCGGCAATCGCCTGCGCCACCACGTGATAATTCAGCTCTTGCGTCTGATCGATCTCATGCCGCCCAGGATTACCGCCGGTATGAAAATGCGCCAGATATTGGAAATTGTCTCGGATAGTGCGCACGATATCGCCTTCCATAATTTGCATATGGTAGATGTCGTACAGCAGCTTGACCCGCGGAGAATCGACGCGCTTCATCACCCCCACTCCCCACGCCGTGTGATCGCACATATAATCCTTGTGATTCACTTTGCTGTTGAGCAATTCCAGGCAAATCGTCACCCCTTTGTCCTCGGCTTGCGCTTTGACTTTATTCAGAAACGCTACCGAGTTATCGGCTCCCACTTCGTCAGGCATGCCGCGCCGATTGCCCGCTAGCGTTATGACATTCGGGCAGCCGGCCGCCGCCGCTATATCAATTCCTTCGCGCAACGTTTTTCGATGCGGTCGTGATTTAGCGTCTGATTAATGCCGTCGGGAATCGTGCCACCGAAAGGCGGAGGCAGCATGGTCGGAACCAAGCCATATTTTTTTAAGATCGGCCAATCTTCCGGTTTGACAAGGTCGAAACCATAGATGCCCAGGTTGGCGGCCTCGCGGCACATGTCGTCCATGGAAGTCCGCATCGACATTTGCTTGCCGCGAAAGACGCCGGCTGTGACGCCCTGCTTCAGACGGCCTTTTCGTTTCACCGGCTCCTGCGCGTGGAGCGTCAAGGCGCTGCTCGCCAACGCGGGCAGAAAAGTTCGTCGGGTCAATCCATTCACCTCGCCCACGATTCTACGCCGAAAGCCACATGCGTGTTATGCTGATCGCACGTGGATTAAAGTAAAATCCGCGAATATTCGCCGTTTTTCGATCTCCGACAGTGACTGTAGAAGAGCATCTGGCGAGCGCGCAATCCATCGCCCAGCTAATTGACCAAACGCTGCTGAAACCAGAAGCAACCTCGGAAGACATTGCCCGGCTTTGCCGCGAGGCAGCGGAGCATAACTTCCGAGCGGTGTGCATCAACCCTTACTGGGTGCGTTTGGCCGCAGCCACGCTGCAAGGTTCGGCCGTGCGCGTGTGCACCGTCATCGGATTCCCATTAGGCGCAAACCGCATGAAGGTCAAGACGGCGGAAGCTCGCCTGGCTCTGGCGGAGGGCGCAACCGAAATCGACATGGTGCTGAATATAGGTGCGTTGCGTTCCGCGGATTTCGCGCCGGTACGCAATGAAATAGCGGAGCTGGCGGGCATCGCCCACGCTGGCAACGCGTTGCTCAAAGTAATTCTCGAAACTTGCCTGCTGAGCGATGAACAAAAGCTCACCGCCTGTCGCTTTGCGGTGGAAGCGCACGCCGATTTCGTGAAAACGTCGACCGGATTCTCCACTTCCGGCGCGACGGAAAGCGACGTTCGTCTCATGCGCCAGGCGGTGGGCGCTGCCATGGGCGTAAAGGCATCGGGCGGCATTCGCTCATTCGAGGCGCTGCGCCGCATGGTGGAGGCCGGTGCAAACCGAATTGGCACGAGTTCCGGTATTCAGATTTTGCATGAATTTCGCGACGGCGCCGATTCCTTGGCTAAACCAGCCGCGAGCAGCAGACCGGACTTATATTAAATGAAGTCGACACCTAAAGCGCAAGTTCGGTTCCGCGAACGCGCCGAGCTTCTCGACTTCCTGTTAGAAGTCAGTGCCGTGACAGCGGAAACGCTCGACCTTGACCGTCTGCTCGGCAATGTCGCGGAGATTGTGAAAGACGTCGTGCCGCACGAACTTTTCGCCATCCTGCTCTACAACGAGAAAACGCGCACTCTGCGAATGCGCTATTCGATCGGCCACCGGGACGAAGTTGCTAAGAATCTGACTATTGGCATGGGCGAGGGGCTGGTCGGAACCGCCGCAGGTAGCCGTCAGCCGATACTGGTTCACGATGTCCGGCAAGATCCGCGTTATCTGAACGCGCTGGATGCGGTGCGAGCGGAATTGGCGGTTCCGATGCTCGTCCGCAGCAAACTGGTGGGCGTCATTGACTTGCAGTCGACCCGCGAACATGCTTTTTCGGTACAAGACCGCTCGCTGTTGGTACTGATTGCCAGCCGCGTGGCAACAGCCATTGATAATGCGCGGCTGTACCGGCGAGTCGAACGGCAGAATCGCACGTTGCGCGTGTTGGCCCATCTCTCGCAGGAGTTCAGCTCCATCCTGGAAATTGATGAGCTGCTGACGAAAATCGCCGTGACCGTGCGCGCCCTTATCAATTTTGATTCATTTAGCATTTTCCTGGTTGACGAAGAGCACGGGCTGCTGCGCTGCCGCTTCAGCCAGCGCTATGACCAAAAAGCAACGATTCAAAACCTGGCACTGGGCAGGGGCCTGACTGGCGCGGCCGCCGAATCGAAGCAAGTAGTGCGAGTGGGCGACGTAACCCAAGACCCACGCTATATCCCAACCGATACAGACATTCGCTCAGAAGTGGCGGTACCGCTGATTTTGCACGATCGCGTGATTGGCGTGATGGATTTAGAAAGCGAGCGGCCGTCATTCTTTACCGACGATCACGTGCGGGCTCTTTCGCTGCTGGCGCCGCAAATTGCCACCTCTGTTGAGAATGCCCGCCTCTACGGCGAACTGGCGCAGCGCGAAAGGCGCATGGATCAGGATCTACTCGCCGCTTTCAAGCTGCAATCGGTGTTAGTTCCGCGCACCGTTTCCGATGTGGTCGGCGTTGAAGTGGGCATAAAAACGCGGCCGGCGCGCCAGATCAGCGGCGACTTCTACGACTTTTTTGAGCATAGCGACGAGTACACCTTGATTGCCTTTGGCGACGTTAGCGGCAAAGGCGCCGCAGCGGCGCTGTATGCGGCGTTGCTCTCGGGATTGTTGCGCATATTGGCTCCCCAGCGGCGCAGTCCATCCGAGTTAATGAAGGATTTGAATGAAGCCTTGCTTGAGCGTAAGGTGGATGCGCAATATGCCACCCTATCGCTGATTACCTGGGCCGCCAAGACACGCATGTTCACCGTGGTAAGCGCTGGCACGCTTCCGCCTATGCTGTGCCGCAAAGGACGCATTATCGAATTCGAGGTAGAGGGCGTACCGATCGGGCTGCTGGAAGGCCAGGAATACGATCAAGTCACCATCGCCGCCGAACCCAAAGATTTCCTGCTGCTCTATTCCGACGGCGTGGAGGATCAACTGGGCAAAGACGCCGCCGTGGTAGACGAGGCGACCGCTGCTGAAAAAGAAATGGAAACGTACGGACGGCATCGCTTAGAAAAAGTGCTGAAAGCCAATTACCGGCTTTCGCCGCAGCAGGTAGCGGAAAAGGTGTTTGACGATATCGATCATTTTCGCGGCGCAACGGTTCTCACCGACGACCAAAGTATCGTCGCGCTGCGAGTCCTTTAAATGGCCGACGCCGATACATTTTTCTATCGCCAGGGGCAGCTGCATTGCGGAGAAATTGAACTCAAGACTTTGGCGGAGCATTACGGCACGCCGGCTTACGTTTATTCAAAAGCCGCCATACTCGACCGGTGGAACGAGTATGAGCGAGCGCTGGCGGGCATTCCTCACCGTGTTTGCTTCGCCGTGAAAGCGAATTCCAATCTCGCCGTGTTGAACGCATTGGTGCGGGCGGGCGCGGGATTCGACATTGTGTCGGGCGGCGAACTGCAGCGCGTGCTGAAAGCCGGCGGAGATCCGGCAACTGTGGTTTTTTCCGGTGTGGGAAAGACGGCGCCTGAAATCAGCCTGGCGCTCGAAAACGGCATTCATAGCTTTAATTGCGAATCGGAAGGGGAGATCGAACTGCTTTCGGAGAGAGCCAGGGCACAAGGCGTTACGGCTTCCATTGCGCTGCGTGTGAACCCGGACGTCGATGCAAAGACTCACCCCTACATTTCCACTGGCCTTCGCGAGCACAAGTTCGGAGTGGCTATCGCCGCCGCGGAAGACATCTACCGGCGTGCTGCTGGTTTGCCTGGCATTGCGGTGGAGGGAGTGAGTTGCCATATTGGCTCGCAACTTCTCGAACTTGAGCCTCTGCTGGAAGCGGCCGACAAGACGTTAGCGCTGCTCGCTCGTTTACGCGCAGCCGGCATGCCGATGCGCTTTTTGGATCTGGGTGGCGGCCTGGGCGTGCAATACCGCCCGGAAGAACGCACTGCCGATATTGCTGAGTTTGTCACGCGCTTGCGGCCGAAGCTTGCCGCGTTGCAACTGACGCTCATGCTCGAGCCGGGGCGCTCGATTGTTGCGGAAGCGGGTGTTTTGTTAACCAGAGTTCTGTTGGTAAAGCAAAACGGCGGGAAGACCTTTGTGGTGGTTGATGGTGCGATGAACGATCTTTTGCGCCCGGCGCTTTATCAGGCTTATCACGAAATCTCGCCGTTGACAGAAGCGCCTGGTGGACTCACGATGACGGCGGACGTGGTGGGTCCGGTGTGTGAAACGGGCGATTTCTTTGCACGCGACCGCCAGCTGCCTGCGCTGCAGGCGGGCGATTTGATTGCTCTGCGCACGGCAGGCGCATACGGCTTTGTGCTTTCGTCGAATTACAATTCGCGGCCGCGGCCTTGCGAGCTTTTGATTGACGGGTCGCGTGTCGTATTGGCCCGCAAACGCGAAACCTTCGACGACTTAATTCGCGGCGAATCGCTACCATAGGCAGGATGGCTGATTCCGCTTGCATCTCGGTCGAAAATCTTCACAAATCTTACGGCGATTTTGAGGCCGTTCGCGGTATAGATCTCGAGGTGAAGAATGGCGAAGTCTATGGTCTCTTGGGGCCGAACGGCGCGGGGAAGACTACTACCTTGGAGATTTTAGAAGGCCTGCGTCCGCGAACCAGCGGCAGCGTTTCGGTTTTGGGCCTCGACCCGGCGTCGCAAAGCAAAACAATCAAAGACCGGATAGGGGTCTGCCTGCAGGCAACCAACCTACCCGACAAGATGAAGGTGCATGAAGCGCTGGATCTGTTCGGGGCTTTTTATTCGAAGCATGCCGATCGCGATCAGTTGCTCAAGCGCCTGCAACTTTGGGACAAGAAAGACGCGCAGTACAAATCATTGTCGGGCGGCCAGAAGCAGCGAGTCGCGCTGGCTCTATCACTGATCAACGATCCGAGCCTGCTTTTCTTAGACGAGCCGACAACCGGACTTGATCCGCAAGTGCGGCATGAAATTCATGGTGTCATTCAGGAATTGAAACAGGATAGAAGGTCGATTCTGATCACCACCCACTACATCGAAGAGGCTGAACGCCTGTGCGACCGCGTAGCCATTATTGACGCCGGCAAGATCATCGAACTCGGCACGCCGCGCGAAATTCAAGAGCGCGTTCTGGGGCACACGCAAGTGGAAGTGACCACGGAAAGGCCGCTGCCGCTCGACAGCTTGCCGGAAAAGCTACGGGATCAAAAACATATCTCGCGCGATGAAGGCCGCACGCTGTCGATCCAAAGCCCGACTCCAGCGGCGCTCATTGTTGAATTGGTGCGCTGGATTGATCAACTCGGTTTCGAATTGCAGGATATCCACATGAAACGACCCACCTTGGAAGACGTGTTCATCGAATTGACCGGCAAGAGGCTCCGCGAAGCATGAGACCTTACATCGCACAAACGGCTAGCAACCTGCGGTTGATGGGGCGCGACCGGGGAGTGCTGTTTTACAGCTACATGTTCCCGATGGTTTTCTTCTTCGTGTTCGCGCAGGTCTTTCACGCGGGTGCGAGCCCCGGAGCGATGGCTCAGGTCATTGCCATGGTGCTGATTATCGGCGTATTGGGTAATGGCTTCTTCGGCGCGGGTATCAGAACCGTGTTGGACCGCGAAACCAATGTTCTGCGGCGCTTCAAGGTGGCGCCCATCAACGCAGGTCCCATCATTGTTGCGTCGATGATTTCAGGCCTGGTCGCGTACCTGCCAACATTGTTCCTGTTTTTATTCTTCGGCCGGGTTATCTATCAAACGCCGTTTCCGCATAACTTTATTTCCTTGGTGTTCTTCCTTTCGATTGGCTTGCTGTCGTTCCGTGCCATGGGAATGATCATCGCGGCAGTTGTCAATTCGCAGCAGGAAGCCACCATACTGGTCCAGTTCCTTTATTTGCCGATGTTGTTTCTCAGCGGCGCAACCTTTCCCACCAGCATCATGCCCGAGTGGGTGCAGAGCATCGCCAATTTTCTGCCGGCGACGTATCTATTCCGCGGCTTGCGCGCCATTCTACTGGAAGGCGGCAGTGCTCTTGAATCGCAAAATCTTGTGTCGGCGCTGTGTCTGGTTTTGGCCATGGCCATCTCGCTCTTTGTGGGCATCAAGCTGTTTCGCTGGGAAAAGGAAGAGAAGATTGCGGGTAAGGCAAAGCTGTGGATTTTGGTTGTGCTGGCGCCGTTCTTCCTCATCGGCATCTACCAGGCCCGCACCAAACAAAGCATCGCACGCGAAAAGGTGCTGGATCGCGAAACATCGCGCATGCGGACCATTTTGTTCAATAACGTGAATGTCTTCGTGGGCAACGGCGAAACCATTCAGGGAGGCGCGGTGCTGGTCAAGAACGGCAAAATCGCCCAGGTTTTCCGCAAGCCGCCTAGCGATACCAAATCGCTAAATGCCGACGTGGTTGAAGAAGCCGGCAAAACATTGATGCCGGGGTTGGTGGATATGCATGTACATATCGGCGCGCCAGGCGGTGTTTATCAAGACGCTCGAAAATACGCCGATCCGGCGGCGCAGGCACGCCGCTTGGCGGCTTACCTGTATAGCGGCGTAACGGCGGTACGAAGTACCGGCGATCTGCTGGATGGAGCCTTGGAATTGCGCCAGAACATCGCTTCCGGCAAGTATGAGGGCGCTGAGTTCTTTACTTGCGGACCACTGTTCACGGCGGAGGGTGGGCATCCGGAAGAGCTGATTAAGAGCTTTCCGGAATTCATGCGGAAAATGGCCAAAGAGCAATTCCTGCGCCAACCGAAGACGGCCTTTGAGGCACGCGGGCAGGTAGACGCATTGAAGAATGCCGGGGTGGATTGCGTGAAAGCGGTGCTCGAAGCCGGGAATCCAACCTGGGGCGCATTCAAGCGTCTCGATGCCGATATCTACCGCGCCGTCATTTCGGAAGCGCAAAAGGATGGCCTTCCTACCGCCACTCACACGGGCAGTGCGGCGGATGTGACGCTGGCCGTTGAAGCGGCCACCAACAGCATTGAGCATGGCTCGGCTGTGGATTTGATTCCGGCCCAAACGTTCTCGGCCATGAAGGCGCGCAACATCGCTTATGACCCAACACTGAGCGTGTTCGAAGGGGTTACGGAGATGCAGTTAGGGCACACCCAGCTCTTGAATCGTCCGTTGTTGCAGCAAGCGGCGCCCGCAGATTTATTGAATGAGACACGCACTACGTTTGCGAAAGCGCAACCCGATGCGGACCCCGCGCGATTGCAGGCGTTGCTTGACAGGCTCAACAAGAATCTATTCGCCGCCTATCAAACTGGCGTCTTGCTGATTACCGGATCGGACGCGGGTAACATGCTGGTGATTCACGGACCAACTGTGCAACGCGAACTCGAGCTTTGGGTCAAGGCGAATATACCGGCTTCGGTGGCTCTCCAAGCTGCCACGTACAATGCGGCGAAGGTTTTGCATGCCGAGAACCGTTTTGGCCTGATTCGCGAGGGAATGGAGGCAACCTTCATCGTTTTGGATGGTAATCCGCTCGAAGACATCTCCGCCACCGAGCACATTAACGCCGTGTATCTACGTGGCGAGCATGTCGATCGAGGCGACTTATTCGACCAGTTCAAACCGTGAAGTCCGAACCTAAACTGAAAACGCTCGACCGCGTACTGTCGAAAGCCGGCCTAGGCTCACGCACCGAAGCGCGCAGTTGGATTGGCCGCGGCCGGGTACACGTGAACGGCCAGCTGGTTCAAACACCCGATCACTGGGTGGATGTAGAGCGCGATGCCGTAACACTCGATGGCAAGCCCATCGAAAAGAAGGAACTGCGCTACATCCTTCTCTATAAGCCCAAAGGTTATCTGACAACTTACAAAGATCCGCAAGGTCGGCCCACCGTGTACGATCTGATTCCAGGAATCGGCCAGTTTGTCGCCACCGTCGGCCGGCTCGATTTAGACACCTCCGGCTTGCTTCTGCTCACAAACGATAGTGCGCTCACAGAAGGTATGACGAATCCGGCGTATAAAGTCGATAAAACCTACTTGGTAAAAGCTTCCACCCTGTTAACGAACGAACAACTCGCGCAGCTTGGCCACGGCGTTGAACTGGACGACGGCATCACCGCGCCCGCGATCGTTAAGCGCCAGCGCGATTCCGAAAAATACACATTTCTAGAGATCACCATTCGCGAGGGCCGTAACCGCCAGGTCAGGCGCATGCTGGAAGCAGTAGGCGCGGTCGTCTTGAAGCTGGTGCGCGTGCGCATAGGGCCGCTGACCCTCGCGGGTCTGCAAATCGGCAAATGGCGCGAATTGGAGCCAAACGAAGTGATCAAGCTCCGCAAAATGACGCACGCTAAAGAAAGGTCTTAAATTCGATCACGTCGCCGTCTTGAACCACGTAATCCTTTCCTTCCGTGCGCAGCTTCGCCTGTTCCCTGGCGCGCGCGAATGATCCTGCGGCTACAAGATCGTCATAGGAAACGCACTCTGCGGAAATGAAGCTCTTCTCAAAATCGGAGTGAATCACTCCGGCCGCCACCGGCGCCTTGTCTCCGGCATGAATCGTCCAGGCGCGCGTTTCCTTCTCGCCCGTCGTCAGATAGGTGCGCAAACCAAGCAGATGATAGGCTTCGCGGATTAAGTTGCTGGCGCCGGTATCTTTGACGCCCAGCCCTGCCAAATATTCTTGCCGCTCCTCTTCGGACAAAGTAACTAACTCCGATTCGATTTCCGCCGAAACGACAATCGCGCTGGTATCATGATGCTCCCTTACATAAGCGCGGACTTGCTTTACGTATTTATTATCGTCGGCAGTGGCCAAATCGCTCTCGGCCACGTTGCACGCGAACAGAGTAGGCTTGCTTGTCAGCAGAAAAAACATCTTGGCTAACGACTTCTCTTCAGGCGCAAGATCGAGCGTCACCACCGTCTTGCCCGTGTTGAGATGCGCTTCCAGCTTCTCGCACAACTCCACCTCGGCAAGCGCTCTCTTGTCGCCGCTTTTCGCCGCTTTTTGCTGTTTGGCCTTGCGTTTCTCCACCGCTTCCAGATCGGCGAGAACCAGTTCCGTGTTGATGATTTCGATATCGCGAACGGGATCGATGGAATCCATCACGTGTTCGATATTGCTGTCTTCAAAACAGCGGACCACTTGGATGATGGCATCCACTTCGCGGATATGGCCGAGAAACTGGTTACCCAGACCTTCGCCTTGGCTAGCGCCCTTCACCAGACCGGCGATGTCTACGAATTCAAAAACCGCCGGTATCACTTTGGCTGAGCCGCTTAATTCCGCCAGCACCGCCAAGCGCTCATCGGGCACGGTGACAACGCCGGTGTTCGGCTCAATGGTGCAAAACCGGTAATTCGCGGCCATCGCCTTGCGGGTTTGCGTGACCGCGTTAAAAAGCGTGCTCTTCCCCACGTTAGGAAGCCCCACAATTCCAGCTCTTAGCATTCGTCCTCCATTTTCGCGCAGAGAGTTTTTAAAACATTTCAAATTGGGAATGTCATGATGAAAGCGTGGAGTTTGCTGGGGAACTGGCTCGCGTTCTGCCCGAAGACATCCCGCACCGTGATCTTTTGATTGAGAAGAGCGCGGCGCACCTGAGCTTGATTTTGAAAGCGAACGAGCACTTCAATCTAACGCGCATTATGAATCCGCCGGAAGCCGCGATTAAGCATGTTTTCGATTCCGTGGCGCCCTGGCGATTCTTTGCGACCGCGCGACGGGTGTTAGACGCGGGCACCGGCGCCGGCTTTCCGGGTGTGCCCCTCTCTGTCGTGTTGCCGGGCGTGCGCTTCACGCTCGCGGAATCCACGCAGAAAAAGGCGCGCTTCGTCGATAGCGCCGTTGAATCGTTGCATTTGCCTAACGTTGAGGTGCTCGCCGAGCGGGCCGAACAGATCGCCCTGGCGCGACGGCCCGACATCATAACGGCACGCGCGGTGGCGCCCATCCACCGGCTGCTGGATCTGTTCGCGAAGCCTTTAAAACAAGGGGCCACCCTCATTCTCTACAAGGGCCCCGAAGTGGAAGCGGAGTTGACGGAAGCGCGCCGACACCGCATCAAAGTGGAAGAGCTTTGGCGCTACGAGTTGCCCGACGGCATGGGTACGCGCGTCGTTTTGGGAATAGAGGCTCGCCCCCGTTGAGCGCTTCCGCCCTAAGGCGCCCGTTTCAAATTAAGTCGCGCGGACATCTTTTCTCCGCCTTCTCCGCTGCCGGAGCATGTGCCCCCAATCGATTCCTCATTGAACAGCAGGTCGCAGACCAGGAGTCCGCCTTCATCCGTGGAAACTTCGAAGGTTAGCTTCCGGCCGTCGAGTTTTCCTTTCTTAAGCGGCCACTGCTTATCGGGGTTCGGACCCGCTGTTCCGGTAACCTCGCCATTGGCTTCCTTCAAATCCATGTAAGCGGTATCGGCCTTAGTCTCCCCGTTTGCATTCGTCACGTCGAAACTGCCCGACCATGGCCCGTTGAGTTTCGCCGCGGTGAGGGCCAGTGACGAAAGAAACAGACAGCAGATAAGTTTTTTCATAGGTTCCTCTATCAAGCTTTGTGAGCTCCCTTTGCGAAACGCAAGCGGGGCGCAATTTGTTCCCAGAGCCGAATGATTTGATGGCTTCCATCGTGACCGTCGGCTTGCTAGGCCACGCAGGTCTCATGCAGGGGGTGACGAAAAGCTTCGCGTCTGCGCTGCCTGAAGGCAGCTTGAAACGATGAATGGTGGGCCCTAGATGACTCGAACATCCGACCTCTTCCGTGTCAAGGAAGCGCTCTAACCAACTGAGCTAAGGGCCCGTGTGCGCCAGCACAATTAACAAAGTAACATGGAGCGGACTGGCCACTTAAGCATGCTCGGTACGGCCTTGCATTAGATCGACGGCGTGCGGGATCAGATGCTCAATCGCTTCGAGCGAAAAGAGCGCGCCGCGCGGCGAGCCGGGCAGATTCACGATCAGCGATTGCTTGCGCTGGCCAGCGAGTCCACGAGACAGCACGGCGAGCTTGGTCTGTTCCAAGCCGCGCGCCCGCATCAGTTCGGCAATGCCGGGAATTTCGCGCGCTAACACACTACGGGTCGCTTCTGGCGTAACATCGCGCCGCGCGAGACCAGTGCCGCCGGTGGTCAGAATCACGCCGTAACCGGCATCCGACCATTCGCGCAGTTTAGAAGCAATCGCTTCGACTTCATCGGGCACCAAAGCGGTGGCGGCCACGGTCCAACCGAGCTCAGTAGCGCGCGCCACAAGCGCGGGTCCTGATGCATCGGCTCGGCTGCCCGCCACTGCGGAATCGCTAATGGTCAGTATGGCGGCCTTGATTGTCATTTGGCAGGTTTGCGGCGGAACGTTCCCGACTTGCCACCGGTCTTTTCCAGTAGATAAATCTCGCGAATCACAATAGCCTTATTCAGCGCTTTGGTCATATCGTAAATGGTTAAAGCGGCAACAGCGGCCGCCGTCATGGCCTCCATTTCCACCCCCGTTTGAGCCACCGTTCGTGCATTCGCGATGATTTCAATGCCGGCTTTCTCCAAGCGAAACTCCACGGCGACGTGGCTCAGGGGGATCTGGTGGCACAGTGGGATCAATTCGGACGTTTTCTTGGCGGCTGAGATCCCGGCAATCCGCGCCACTTCTAGCGGATCGCCCTTCTTATTCAGCGGGATGGCCGCCATCACATCCGGTGGCATAGACACATACGCCCGCGCGGTAGCGCTCCGGCTGCTGGTTGGTTTTCCGGAGACATCAACCATCGAAGCTGCGCCCGACTGGTCATAATGCGACAGTTTCGACTTCTTCATATCTTCAACATCACGCGTATGCTGTCGCCGACCGCCCAGCTCTCGCGGTCGTGATCCGCGACTAGGAAGCAGTTTGCCCTCGCCAACGCGGGAATGTCGCTCGAGCCCTGCCAAGAGATATGTCGGATATGCTGGCCGTCGTCACTGAGCCGCGCCGGTAGAAAACGCGTCAAACCGCCCTTGTGCCGAAAGGGGGCTTGAAAACGCGCGCTGAGCAATGGCAGCAACGGATTCACGGCTCCCGCCAGCAATTCCAGCGCGGGCTGGGCGAATAAGAGATAAGTGACGAGCGACGAACCTGGATTCCCCGGAAGTCCGAAGATGGGTTTGCCGTTGGCGACGGCGAAAGCCGTCGGTTGTCCCGGTTGGATACGCACACGCTCAAACCGGAACTCTACGCCGAAATCCCGTAAGGCCGGTTTGACCAAATCGTACTTGCCTGCGGAAACGCCGCCCGTCACGATGAGCAAATCGGCCGCCAGTCCCGCTTTTAATAACGGCGCAAGCGCTGCCTTGGTATCCCGAGCCACCGGCAGAATCAGCGGTTCGCCCCCGGTCGCCCTCACGAGCGCCGCCAGCATATAGGAATTGGAATTGCGAATTTGGTAAGGAGCAGGCTTTTCATTAAGCGGCACGATCTCATCGCCGGTCGCCAGAATCGCCACTCGCGGCTTTGCCAGCACCGGCACCATGGTTCGTCCGGCTGCGGCCAGCACCGCGATATGGCTGGCGTCCAGCTTGGTTCGCGCAGCCACTAGCTCATCACCCGCCAGCGCTTCGGCGCCGCGCTTGTTGATAAATTGGCCGGCTTCGGCAGTCTGATCGATTTTCACCTGGCCGCCTAATCGAGTGACGTGTTCAACCATCACGATCGCGTCAGCGCCTTGCGGGACCGGGGCTCCGGTCATAATCTCGCGAGCTTCTCCTGCAAGCAGCGGCGCTTGCTCTTCATCGCCGGCGCGTACTTCGCCCCGGACTGCCAGTGTAGCGGGCAGATCGTGCGCTTTTACCGCATAGCCGTCGCGCAGCGAACGTTCCAGAGCGGGATAGTCGCGCTCTGCACGCACAGCCTCCGCCAATATCCGGCTGTGAACTGCTTCGAGGGGAAGTAGTTCGGTATTGACATTGCTGGCGGACGAACGGACCGTTTCAATGACTATCCGGCGAGCCTCTTCAAACTCCAAAGCTTCGAGGCGCGGCTTTTCGGCAGAGATATCACTCACGCCTCGGATTGTACACTCGAAGGATCGTCGGAGAGTGTATTTATCGGGAAATTAGGCAAGCTCCCGCCTAGAAATCAAAGGCGCCCACAAACTTTTGCATTCTTGCGGCCAATTCAGTAAGGGCCTGCGCCGCATTTTGTGTCTCCAAAGCGCCGCGCGCCGTCTGTTTGGCGGAATCCGCCACCGTCGTGATGCTTCTCGTAATTTCGGCCGAGCCGCGCGCTGCTTCGTGAACGTGACGCCCGATCTCATTCGTCGTCGCGGTTTGTTGCTCCACTGCCGACGCGATCGAATTTGAAATGTCGTTGATTTGCCCGATAATCGAGCTCACTTCGGCAATCGCGCTCACGGCGCTTTTCGTATCCCCTTGGATCGCCTCAATCTTGTGGCTAATTTCTTCCGTCGCATTGGCTGTCGCTTTGGCTAGTTCCTTCACCTCGTTAGCGACCACCGCGAATCCTTTGCCCGCTTCGCCCGCTCGCGCGGCTTCGATAGTGGCATTCAACGCCAGCAGATTCGTCTGCTGCGCAATCGAAGTGATCACTTTAATGACCTTGCCGATTTCTGAAGACGAATCACCCAATTGCCCGATCGTTTTGTTGGTGGCGGTGGCGACGGAGACGGCGCTCTTGGCAATTCGAGCGGCCTCGTGAGCGTTGCGGGAAATCTCGCGTATGGAGGAAAGCATCTCTTCTGAGCTGCTCGCCATATTGTTCACGCTGTTGGATACCTCCATGGAGGAGGCGGACACGGAGTTTGCCTGACTGGCCGTCGATTCCGCACCGTCTGCCATCACTCGACTGGTTACCATTAATTCCTCGGCCGAACTGGCAATCGTGTTGGCATTCTCTCCGGTGGCACGTAGCGGCTCCACCACCGCGTCCAAAGTGCTGTTAATGCCGGCGATAATTTTTCGATAGTCGCCAGGATGACGGCTGGCGTCGACGCGGGCCTTCAAATTCTTCTGCGCCACCGCTTTTGCCAGCAGATCCGTATCCGCGATTAAGTTCTTGAGGTTGCTGCGAATTCCCTCAATCGTCTCATTCATGAAGGTGCGTTGACCGAGTTGGCGATCGAACGGCGCTTCGAAATTACCCCGGCCAAATTCAGCCACGCAATCGAGGGCTTTCTTATTGACGGCAATGTGTTCAGCCACCATGTCGTTAACGCCCTTTGCTACCGTTCTATAGGCGCCTTCAAAACTGCCTGCCGGCAACGTCGCATCAATCTGGCCTACGGAGTGTGCTTCTGCCATCTGGCCCATTTCCGCCACCAGGCGCCGGATGTTATCGACCATCCCCTGTATCGCCACTGAAAGGATATCCGTCTCGGATTGAATTTCGATCGTGACCCCCATGTCGCCACGAGCAACCGCTTCGGCTACCGCGGCCACCCGATTCTGCGCCTTCAAGAGACGGCTCATACTGCTAGCCAGCACCCGCTTGCTGCTGACTTCCTGCAGCGGTTCCAGTTTGGCGCTCTTCAAGTTGCCGGACGCCAGCACATCGGCCTCCTCAGACGTCGTGGCGAGGAAATCGTGCAAGCGCGCCAGAGACTGCCCCATCCGCCCCGCCAACGGTATAGACAGTTGCAGAACTGGATCGTGCAGCCGATCACCAGCCAAGGCGTCCGCTTGTGCGATAAGCGCCGATAAAGCCTGTTTCGCCTGATCCAGATGCTCAGTCCGGTCCGTGTCGGGATCGGTCTGAACGGCCTCGATCTCTATGCTCATCGATTCCAACAAGCGCATCACGAAGGAATCCATAATGGCCTGGATATCAAAATTTAAAACCCGGCTCAGCACCTCCACCGCTTCGATCAGCTTGGCGCTGTTCGGAATCGCTTTGCGGAGGTGAACCGTAGCCAGTCGTTGCATTTCCGAATAAGAGCCTACGTACCACTTCATGGGCAGATTGATGCGGTTATGGGCCTGGCCAATCTTGAGCCTCGACTCGAAATATTCCGGTCCCCAGTTGCTGGCTGCCCCTTCAAAAAGACCAACAAAATAGCCTGCCTGCGCAGATTCCAGCGCTTTGCGCAAAACGTCGAGACTCATGTTACTGCGCTTGGCAAACTGCTCGAAAAACTTGCGAGTGGGTGGAAAACTGAATTGCCAATCGTAAAACTCCTTTGCCACTTGCTTAGCGACTGATTTGGCCCAGGGAACGAGGCCGCTCATAATCTTCGCCTCGCGCGCGGTGAGCCGGATAAACGCGCGCCGAGCGGCCAAATTGTCGGCATTAATTCCGAATTGTTGGAGCGGCCGCGAACCTTCCTTGCCCACGTCACGTACCGTCCCGGTTGTGCGCAAAAAATCGGAAACACGCACACTGCTTGGTTCATCGTGTCTGTGGGCGTTTTCGCCCGGGGACACTACCAAATCGTCTTCGACGGCATGGGTGGTACTCATATTTGCTACATCGGGCTTCGATGCGCCTGACATTAGACCTCTTCCACCTTTCTTCAGAGCGAATAGCTCTAATAGGCGCAAGGTTGGCAGTGGGCTAAGTGCAAGACTTCAGAAGTACGCTGACGTATTGGAAAGCGCCTGCCGGCGCACGGCTCGGAACGAAGCCGACCGCGAGCGAGTTGGCGTGGGGTCGCAGGAACCCGCTTTGTGGCAAGACCGGTTCGAACGATAAAGCGCGATTACTTTCCGGCAATGGAAAGCAACTCAATCTCAAAAACGAGAGTCGCTCCGCCCGGAATCCCGCCCCGGCCTTGATCGCCGTATGCAATATCAGACGGACAGACCAGGCGAGCTTTCCCTCCGACTTTCATTTTCTGAACGCCTTCGGTCCAGCAACGAATCACGTTACTGAGGGGGAACTCGGCGGGCTGGTTTCGGGAATACGAGCTATCGAACTCCTTGCCATCGGTGAAGGTTCCGCGGTAATTGACCTTGACCGTATCCGACGCTGCCGGCGACGGGCCGCTGCCGGCTTTCAGTTCTTTGTAAATCAAGCCTGAATCGGTTTTCACGGCTCCCGGTTCAGCCGCGGCCTTCACCAGAAAAGGGGACGCGGCGCCTTTTTGTTTTGCGGCTACTTTGGCTGCGCGGGCCTTAGCCAGCGGATCGATCTTCGGTCCCCAGGTGGTTAACTCAACGGCGGGCTTTCCCGCAGCCGCGTCTGACAAGGCGCGCTTTACAATTTCCACCTCAGCCGGTGACAAGTCGAAGGGCGAAAGCGAGCGATAAATACTAAGACCTAAAGCATAGATCGTCTTTTCATCGTCCGTCGCGAGTGCCGGCGCAGTTCGCCTGGGGGTGGTGGTTGCGGATTTTTTGGCCGCCGAGGAACTGGTCGGCTGTTTGGGAGCTTGAGCGTTAGCGGACAATAACATTGACGCTAGCATGCCCGCAGTAAGAAAAATCGAGGGAAAACGCATGAGTTTCCCTCAGGATCTCATATCGCTCTTCGTTCAATCGCGGAACAGTGCACGATCAAAGCGTACTGCGCAAAGCAGGTGTACCGCCGTGCTGTTCACTCGCGACAGAGAACGGCACACTTAGGTGGAACGTGCTGCCCTCTGGCCCACTTTCGAACCAAATCCTCCCGCCCATAAGGGCCGCCAGCCGTGAACAGATGGTTAAACCAAGTCCGAGTCCACCGTAACGCCTGGTGGAAGAAGTGTCGGCTTGCGAAAACGATTCGAAAATTTCCCGTTGCTTATCTTCCGGAATGCCGACGCCGGTATCTATGACGGAAAATTGAAGTTCGCTGGCGTTAGCAGCAATTGCCGTCACCGATACCCCCCCTTCAGCCGTAAACTTGACCGCGTTATCAACCAAATGCGACAAAATCTGCCGCAGGCGCTTTTCGTCTCCCATCAGTATCTCCGGAGTGCCGGCTTCGCGCCGCACCGTGAAGCTGAGCTTCTTCTCTTTCGCCGGCCATGCAAAGTCGTGTTCCAGCATGCCTAAACAACGGGCCAGCTGAAATGGTTTCAATTCCAGTTCGATTTGGTTGTCGTTGAGGCGCGAAAAATCGAAAATATCCTCAACAATTCTTAGCAGCGCTTCGGCGGAAGCTTCCACAGCCTCAAGATACTCCTGCTGCTCGCGATCCAGTCGCGTTGTCAGGGACAACTTCGTCATGCCCATAATGCCATTAATTGGCGTGCGAATTTCGTGGCTGATATTCGCCAAAAAATCGCTCTTGGCCCGGTTGGCGGCATCGGCTCTCCGCTCTGCTTCGGAGCGAACCCCAATCTCGTTTTCCAGAGATCGATTCAGTTTCAATAAGTCTTGTGTTCGTTCCCGGACGCGCGCCTCGAGTTCGTCCCGCGAATGCCGCAGCTCCTGCTCACTTTTTCGCAAATCGGCGGTTCGTTCTTCCACCAGCGCCGTGAGCTTTTGGGCGCTTCCCCGCAAATGGCCCACCCTGACCCGGTATAGCCCAAAAGCCGACACGCCTAGCGCAATACACAACAATAGACTGAAGAGACCGGTCTGATAGAAATAAGGGCGCAAAACGACCTTGGGCGAGTCTCCCTCTTTGCAATCGCTGTTTAGACAGGCCATCACGCGGAAGCGATATTCGCTCGGCGGGATATTGGTGTAGTAAGCTTCTCGCCGCGTGGTGTAAGCGCTCCAATCGCGATCGAATCCGTCTAGCCGGTAGCGGAATTTTAGCCTTTCCGGAGCGCTGAAGTTTGGGGCGGTAAAAGAAAAGTTCAGCTTCCCTAATCCGGGCGGAATCTCAACCGGACGCTCCAGCGAATACTCCCGATCGTCGGCTTCCAGATACTCCAATAAGACGTCCAACGGCTCGCCCGTGTTTTCAAGCCGTGTCAGATTCGCAACGGCGAGACCTTTGGTGGTCGGAAACATCACCCGGCCGTCACTGGTTACCAGACCAGCCGGTTGAAACCCGCCATTGCATTCCCGGCTACGTAAACCATCCCTGGTGTCGTAAATAGTGGCGTTAATCCGTTTTCTTACCCCGTCCGCCACTTCGTTCAATTCCTTTTTGCTGACCCAGGAGACGCCTTTGTTGGAGGTCATCCATAAATGCCCCCGCCGGTCATCGAGGACTTCAGGCAGTGCGTCGTCAATGAGGCCCGCGTCAGCAGTGATGCTACTAAATTTACCGTTTTTCAGGCGGTTCAATCCGCCGCCGTTTGTCCCCAGCCAGAGGGTGCCCGCCGAATCGCCCGTAATCGACCAAACGACGTCGTTCGAGAGTCCTTCGCGAATTGTATAAATGGTGATCGCGCCGTCTCTGAGCCGGTTTAGCCCGGCATCGGTTCCGATCCAGAGCGTGCCCTCCGCGTCTTGGTACAAAGACAGCACGAAGTCATTCGATAAACCATTGGCCGTGGTTAGAGTTTCGAATCGTTCACCGTTAAAGTGGCTCAACCCGCTCCTGGAGCCGAACCAAACTCCCCCTTGCCGGTCGGCCAGCGAACAAACAATGGTGCTTTTGGGCAAGCCCTCCTTTTCCGTATAAATTCGAAAGCGGCCGTTGGTCCTGCGCGCCAAACCATGCCTGCTGGCCACCCAAAGACTCCCATCCCTATCCTCCGTAATCGAAAAAACTAGCCCTTCCGGCAGCCCATCTTTGCTTGTGTAGTTCGCAAAACTGCCATTCTGCCAGCGCGTTAGGCCCTGATCCGTGCCCAGCCAGATGGCGCCAGTATGATCCTGAAATGTCGGCAAAACCATGTCGCTCGCCAGCCCCTCTTGCTTACCTAAGGTGGTGAATACGCCATCCCGAAAATGCGTCAAGCCGTTGGCGGTGCTACCCGTCCACAGGCTGCCGGCGCGATCTTCAAATATCGTCCACACGCCGTTACTGGAGGAGTTGCCGCTTTCTTCTAACGAGCTAAACTTACCATTCGTCAAACGGTTTAAACCGCGGCTTTGTGTCCCAATCCAAAGCGTGCCTGCGTGATCTGCCAATAGGGCGGTAACACCGCTATCAGTGAGGCCATCCTTCTGCCTGAAATTTGTACGCTGAGAATGGCTGAGGCGCCACAGCCCATCGCCGATTGTTCCGACCCACAGATCGCCGTTTCGATCCAGGCAAATTGCCCTCACGAAAAGGCCGGCGAACATCTCCTCTTTGGCAAGCGCTTGCGGTTTGCCTTCCACCAAACGGCTTAAGCCCCGATAAGTACCCACCCAGAGCACCCCGTTTCGATCTTCCGCGATGGAGAACACCGAATTATCAGCCAAACCGCTTGCCGTGGTGACTGAACTGGCGCTATCTCCGGCGAGTCTTAACAGTCCCGCTCCTTCGGTGCCGGCCCAAACCACCCCTTGGCGGTCTTCAAACAGCACATTCACCGTCAGGTCTGTTGCCTCACGCAAACGCACCCCGTCATCCATGCGATTTTTAGGAAAACGGCTGATACCGCCGCCATGCGTCCCCACCCATAGATTTTGCTGTCGATCCACTAGCAGCGCTGTCACCTGATCGCTATGCAATACTTTAGTATTTTTCTTGTTGAAAACTGCAAAACGAACGCCGTCAAAGCGCGCCAGCCCCGCCTCTGTACCAATCCAAAGGTAGCCATCCGCTGTTTGCGCGATCGCCTGAACAGAAGGCGGGAGTGCCGATTCAGTACCCCAAGTCTGGCGCACGTACTGCGCCATGTCCTTCGTGGGATCGAGACTTGCCTCACAGCGCCCCGGCGCGAAAGCACATCCAATAGCTATGAGAAAGACGGCCTGCTTCATTGCTAACGCTTAAACCGGCAATAGAGATATCGGGCTAGTACTTGCCAAACTTTAGAGCCGTCAAGGGTGACGTCGCACCACCGATAAGCGAATTGAAGGTAATTGACGGGCAGCGTACTTCTAAATTAGCCTCAATACCCTCAATACTTGAAGGAGCTATCGTATTGTCGAAGCAACTCGCTTTTCTTTTTTTCCTGGGCATCTTTTCCGCAACGGCGCAAAGCTCAAACGCTTCCAAACTATCGGCAGATTTGGCGATGACCGATCCGCAAGGACAGTGCAACATCATCGTGCAATGGAAACAAAAGCCCGGGGATCTGAACATCAGAAGGTGCTGAGTAGAGGGGGAACGCTTCGCCGTAGTTTTTCGAACATGACATCTGCCGCCTATTCCCTGCCGTCTTCGGCGCTAAGCGGTTTGGTGAATGACCCGCAAGTCGTCTACATTACACCTGACCGCCCGGTTCATGCCAAACTCGATTACACGGCGGCAGCCGTGAACGCTTCTGCCGCCTGGAATCAAAGCTTTACCGGCTCTGGTATTGGCGTGGCAGTCATTGACAGCGGTTTGAATGCTAATGCCGACTTCAATAAACACGCTCGCATCGTCTACAACCAGGATTTCACCGGCGACATTATCCAGAACGCCAATGTTCAGGACCCGGCGAATGCACCCGATCTTTACGGCCACGGCGAGCATGTCGCGGGAATATTGGGCGGCAATGGGACAAACTCTTCTTGCGGTCCGTGTAACCGCCCGCTCATTGGCGTGGCACCGGGCGCGAGCATTATCAACCTGCGCGCCTTGGACGAAAACGGCGCCGGCACTGACAGTAGCATCATCGCGGCCCTTGATCGCGCCGTATCGCTGGCCTCCACTTACAATATTCGCGTGGTGAACCTGTCCGTGGGTCGACCAATCTTCGAAAGCTATACGCTGGACCCGCTATGCCAAGCCGTAGAAACCGCCTGGAAAGCGGGCATCGTCGTTGTAGTGGCTGCCGGGAATGATGGCCGAGACAATACCTTTGGGACCAATGGCTATGGAACGATTACCGTGCCCGGGAACGATCCCTATGTGATTACCGTCGGCGCCATGAAAACCGAAGGCACCGATACCCGGACAGACGATTTAATCGCCAGCTACAGTTCCAAAGGACCAACACTCGTGGATGGCATCGTGAAACCCGATCTCGTGGCGCCAGGAAATCTTGTTGTGTCCCTTCTTGCCAGTACCACGGCAACACTCGTGGTTCAGTATCCCGCCAATAATATGCCGCGCTCCTATTACACACATACAGGTGACTCGAAACCCGGCAATACCTTCTTCCAACTCAGTGGCACTAGCATGGCCACTGCGGTAGTGAGCGGCGCCGCTGCCGACCTCATCCAAGCCAATCCCGCCATGACTCCCGACCAGGTCAAGGCTCGCCTGATGCTTACGGCCTATAAAACATTTCCAACGTCAAGCGTCGCCACCGATCCGACAACGGGCCAAACGTACGTTAGCTATTACGATATATTCACGGTGGGCGCGGGTTACCTCGATATCGCCGCTGCCCTATCCAATCCGTCGCTCGCCCAAGGCAGCGCGCTTTCTCCCACCGCCGTCTACAACAGCTCCAGCGGGTCGATTGGTATTGTGACGGCTTCTTCGTCTGTATGGGGCAACAGCACCGTCTGGGGTGTAAGCACTGTTTGGGGCAATAGCAATGTTTGGGGCAACAGCACCGTCTGGGGCAACAGCACTGTCTGGGGCAACAGCACCGTTTGGGGCAACAGCACTGTCTGGGGCAATAGCACCGTTTGGGGTGTCAACTTAAACTCGGCCGCCGCTCAGTCTATGTCGATCG
The DNA here is from genome assembly GCA_963764105.1 of Bryobacterales bacterium. Lineage (GTDB taxonomy): Bacteria > Acidobacteriota > Terriglobia > Bryobacterales > Bryobacteraceae > Bog-105. Next base: position 123,486 of record CAVXRP010000015.1, on the reverse strand, counting down.
GTGTGACCGTGCAGCCGAGCGCTTCCGTCGCCTCGGAATCCACATCGCTCTCCATCGCAGCGAAAGGCGAAAACTAACGGCCTGGCATTTGTGGGGGCGGCGCCACGCGCGGCCCTCATCGCGCGCCCTGAGCCCTGGATCGCAAAGGCTCCTCCAGCAAATCTCTCCGCGCCCACATTACACCTGAGCCAGACCGCCCCCCGCTTCCAGCTTCACCAGCATCTGCTCTTTCCGGTAAATGAGGGTCGAAGTGTTATAACTCGCCAGTTCAAAACCGTGGCCGTGGGTAATGGCATCCGTCGGACAAGCCTCCACACAGAAGCCGCAGAATATGCAGCGGTTGTAATCGATGTTATAGACTTTGGCGTAACGGTCGCCGCCGCTGATACGCACTTCGGCCGTATTCTCCGCGGCTTCTATATAGATACAATCCGCCGGACAAGCGGCGGCACACAGAAAACAGGCCACGCACTTCTCTAAACCTGCCTCATCGCGCTGCAGAACGTGCGCCCCGCGAAAACGCTCCTGCAACTGAGCCGGGCCGTCTGGATATGCTTCCGTGATCGCCGGCTGCAGCATCTCTTTGAAAGTAATGCCCATGCCTTTGGCGATTGCCGCCGCATTGCCGAATACTTCTCCAATGTTGGCCATGTTTTCCTTCAGGTTAGCGCAGTCGCTCGCCACTGCCTCATGGCCGCTCGAAGTGTTGCCCCGGGTGCCGGCAGAGGTGGCTTAATGGGTACGCAGTATCCCGTATGGGGTACGCCGCAGTTTCTCCTGCGCTCCCCAAACTCGCGCCGATGAGTCTTTTATGCGGGACATGGATGTGGGTGGGATTTGAGGCGAGGCACAGAAATAGAAATCCTGAAGAGATCGGCTTTTGTGGTGCTCTTGACTGCTAATCTAGGTTGGGCTCAAGACACGAAACGGCCGCAGGATAGGTTACGGGAAGCTATCACCGACAGCAGCATGCTTATGCTGGATGGCAACATTCGTCCGGCGTTAGCCCATGCAATAAGTGCAGGGTTGGTAGATGCGAGCTTTCTGATGGAACACATGATTCTGCTGTTGCAGCCAGGTCGGGCTCGGACAGCGGCGCTCGATGAGCTGGTAGCGCAGCGGCAGAATCGGCAGTCTTCGCAATTCCACAATTCTTGACTCCCGACCAATTTGCGGCGCGCTTCGGCGCGTCGCAAAACGATATAGGCAAAATACCGACTGGCTCTCAGCCGGCACGGTTTTAGCCTAGAGGAGGTAACAGCCAATCATCCATCTAGCGTTTTTAGCGGTGACGCCCATGCAGTCGAGAGTACCTTTCGAACGGAGAAAAAGAATATAACGTAAATGGCAAAATGCATCATGTCAACGCGAGCGATCCGCGGATACCTGCAGGCCTAGCGGGCATCGTGCGAGGCGTAGTCAAGCTCCACGATTTTCACGCTCGCTTTTCGCGGGGCTTGCGGCCCGTAGAGCCAACGGCAAATCCGCTCTACAACGCAGGCTCCACGACACACCGTATGGTGCCGGCCGATTTCCGCGATTTTTCATAGATCTAACCCGTTAAACAGCTTTACGATGCCGACCTGAACGGCATCGGTCAAAGTAGCGCATTGCTAGGCAGGTCGAATGTCAAATCACGCGATATCGCATCCTTATGCGCACAGTTCGGTTTGGTGGCGAGCAATGCGACCGTGTTTGTCGCGCACGCCGCCGCAAAACCGCTAAAATGGCGGACAGTGCGAGTTTTCACTCTCCTTCTTTTGTCGGCCCTGTTGCTGTTCGCTGAAACTTTCAAGCTCTACCTCAAGGACGGCGGCTATCATATGGTGCGCGAATATCAGCGCCAGAACGACCGCGTCCGCTACTTCAGCACCGAGCGCGGCGAATGGGAAGAAATTCCGCTCGAATTAGTGGATCTCGACAAAACCGAAGCCGAGCGCAAAGCCAAAGCCCAAAGTGAGGCCGAAGAATCGCGCGCCATGGATGAGGAAGAAAAAGCCGTCCGCGCCCTGCATAAAGAACTCTCCGCCATTCCCATGGAACCAGGGGCTTATTTCATGCGCGGCAAAACGGTGGACACGCTGGCGTTAGCCGATTATCAAGTGATCACCAGTAAAAAGCGCCAAGCGTTGAAAATACTCTCGCCGATTCCACTCGTCCCCGGCAAAGCGGTCGTCGTCATCAAGGGCGATCGTTCCAAGTTCACCGTCGGCGACGAACGGCCCGAATTCTATTTCCGCCGCGACAAGCAAGAGCGCTTCACTATTGTCAAAGTGACACCCACGAAAAAGAATACGCGCATTGTCGAAAGCCTTTCCATCGCACCCGTGGTAAATCAGACTTCGGAAACCCGCAAAGAAATACCCATCTTCCAGCAGGACATGGGCAACGGTCTTTTCAAAGTATGGCCCGAGAAACCGCTCGAGCCGGGCGAATACGCCATGGTGCAATTTGGCGATAGCGAAGACCCCTCGGAAATCGATCTTCTGGTTTGGGATTTCGCCTACGTGCCCGCGCCGCATTGAGACGCTAACTAGCCAAGGGCTGCGCCCTTGATATCCCTTGAGTTCGCTGATTGAGGTGATCCCGTAGAAGCGTTCACAGCGATATGCTCCTGGTATTCGACCACACAGGAGAGTGAACGATGAACGACTTCTACGAGCACCACAAAGATAGCATCAAATTCGGCTATCGGTGTTTTGACAGGCTACTGTTGAACGGCTTGATTCAGCCCTTCCAGCAGCCAGAGCGAGTGATCGGCTTTTTCAATGCCTACCGCGAGGGCGAGCGAGTGACGCGCAACAAGCTGCGGGAGGTGGCAGAGCAATACCAGAACTGGGTCAAGAATCGGAGCGAGAAGTGGGGCGCGCCGATTATTGAAGCACCGGCCAGCCGCCGCGATGAGTTCGTCGATGCCTACTTCAAGCGTGCGAAACCGGATCAGGTGGTGGCCATTCTCAGAGGGCGGGAGCCAGCGCGCATCTTGACGGCCATCGGCAAGGAAGACCGCTGGCACTTGCAATACGGCCAGCGCTGGATCATCCAATATAACTTCTACATCAACGATGCGCGCTGGGGCAGGATGTTCGTGCGCATGTGCCCCTATCTGCCTTTCTCCGCGCGTATCTGTCTAAACCAGCATCACTGGCTGGCCAAGCGTATGGAAGAAGAAAGCATTGATTTTCAGCAATGTTCAAATGCGTTCCTGAAATGCAGCGACCCACAGAAACTTCAGCAGTTGGCCGATTCTCTCAGCGCGTCTGATTTATCGACGTGCGGACAAAAATGGCTGGCCTGTCTCACGCCCTTCTTCAAAGATAGTGAACGGAAACAAGCGGGCTGTCAGCACCGGATCTTCTTCTCGCAGGTGGAGTACTGTGACAACCTGATCTTTCATCGCCGCGCTGCTCTCGACCAGATGGGCGAACGCTTGCTCGATGCCAACCGGACCATCGGACAACCGAACAAGATCACGGTGATTTTCGGCCGCAAAGTAACCAAACACTATAGGGGCAAGCTGCAGACTGTCATCGAAGATATCGATCTCCCCAATCCAGTAATTCGCAGTCACTACGGTCACGGATTCATCAAAGAGTATGTGCGTGACCACCTCCTGCTGCGCACCGAAGCGGCCACCAACGATGTCACCGATTATGGAGTCAAAAAAGCCGTCGAAAATCTGCCGAAGTTGCGGGAACGGATGGGTACGATCTGCGATAACTACCTCAACGTTCAACAAGATATTCTGGAAACCTTTCTGGACGGAGGTCAACTGCGCAAACTGGCTGAACCCACCGTGCAAGCCAATGGCAAACGGGTTCCCGGCTTGAAGCTGGATCAGCCACGGCAACTTGCTTTGATGCATGCCCTGGTTCGGTTTGCTCACATTGCCGCCGGCAACACCTTTCAAACCGCAGACTTGTATCCGCATGTGCTGGAGACGCTGCACTTCACCCCTGACAAATACAGCCTCGCCTCGCTCCGCTATGACCTATCCAAGCTCAGAGCCAAGAATCTCATGCAGAAAGTTGCCAAATCCCGTCGCTACCGCCTGCTGCCGCAAGGATATTCCATCTGCTTGCTTTTCCTCAAACTCTTTGATCGCATTTACGCACCGCTGACAGCAGGACTGCTGCGACCCGTCGCCGGCGACTCCAAACTTCAGCAACAGAAACGCACTCAGCTCGACCGCCTCTACCAGAAGATTGTTGACGATCTCGAGCAGCTGATGACCGCTGTTGGCCTCAAAGCGGCCTGATCCCAAAAATGTAACGAGAACACAATTCTCGTCACCCTACGCATAACGGTCTAAAGCGCAAACGCCGCAACTGCGCACCCGGCTCCCAAGCAGACGAAAGCTGATAGGCTCGATCCCAAATAGGAGATCAAAAACTCGCATATCGAGATGCTTATCTTAACTAACGCCCCTCGGTTAAGAGGCACTTAGTCGAATGATAGGCGTGACCTCACTCAAGAAAGTATGTTTGTTATGAAGCCAGCGGCCTGGATAGGGAAGCCGAATCATCGTGCCGCTCCAACCTACGGCGGAAATGGCGCTCAGAACGTTGCACTCGATCGAACGAACGACCGTAGCGATGAATGCTGGACACAGTTGTTCGATCGCCTTTGAGAGGGACTCTTCCCCTTTACTGCATTCGGCAGCGCGCGATTTCGCATCCAAGCGATCCACTGGCTCTGGACACAGGTCAACCAGATAATGACCCGAAGATTGGAACTTCCTCAGGAAAGTTGCATCAGTGATGGACGGGTCCACGGTCTGGAACGCCTCACGCATCGCGCGATAGAGTCCGGAGTCGCCGCGATAGAAGAACCTCCCCGAAGCTGGGGGGGATTCACCGATGAACAACAAACGCACGCGCTCGGGGCGATAGCTTCGTCGAAGGCGCTCGCGCTGGCATAAGTCCAACACTGTTAGAGCAACTTCAGCTGGTTCATTTCAATTCAGAAAATGCGGCGCTCCGCTTCGGAGATCTCGGCGTCGTTGATGCTAGCCAAGCGCCGTCTCATCAAACCAGCATCGTCAAATTCCCACAGCTCAGTGCCGTAGGATCGGTACCATTGGCCATCCGCATCGTGCCATTCGTATTCAAAGCTCACGGCAAGGCGGTTTTCACGAAAGGCCCAGAGTTGTTTTTTCAAGCGATAATCAAGCTCTTTGGCCCACTTGCGCTTCAAGAACGCCACAATCTCGTCGCGTCCGCGAATGAACTCGATGCGGTTGCGCCACTCTGAGTCCGGCGAATAGGAAAGCGCCACGCGTTCCGGATCGCGTGAGTTCCAGGCATCCTCGGCAAGTTGCACTTTTCTGATGGCGCTCTCCAGAGTAAAGGGTGGCACGATCACATTTGTTGCCATATTTCAATCCTTTCCGACCTGGGCCATCATTTAGTTGTTGAACTCGTCGTCCCTAACGCGTAAACGCACAACTCCTCAAACGAAACGCCATTCTCGACGGCAATCGCCAGCAACTTCTTAAAAGATTCAAGCACTTCCTCCGGAATCGCTCCACCCCGCTCCGTCTGCAGCCACTGGGCTTGATAGCGAAGCGGTTCCTCATCCGCGCAAGGCTCGCCCACATAAATATGAAACGGCGCCTTAATGCCGCCAAAATCACACGGAATGGTAAAGCGTTTCATCCCTGACTCGCTTCCTGTGCTAGCAGCTTCGGCGGCGCCTGCGGCTGCTGAGTAAAGCGCGATTGCACTGTCAAATGCAACAGCTTGGCGAACGAGACTCCAAGCTGCTGATGTACCTTCTGAACCTTTTCCAAAGCCTCCATCACGTCCGCGGGAATTGTCTCTCCCTCTGCGCTACACCATACCGATTGATGCATCGCCGGATGCTTCGATTTCGCTGTGTGCGGACCAAATGTCAACGTTTCCCTCACAGATTCATTCCTCTTCATCACGGTGAGTTCCAGTTCCACTCGCTCTTCGCCGGCCGCCCTGGTCTTCGGCTTATCGGTCGAAGCAGGATAACGAAGCGCAAAGAGCGCATCCTCCTTCGCCTCTCTCACTAATCCCAGAAACAGCGGCCGGTAGGTCCAATCCGACAGGCTTGAGTCAACGGCAAACGCCACCCTGGGTTCTTCAGAAGCAGACGAACTCAGTTCACGATGCAGCAAGTCGGCCATCGTTCTTTCAAACTTGGTGCGCATCTCAGGAAGCAAATCGGTGCTCGCAGTGATACCCTGAATCACTCGCGCCGCGGCAAACGCGATGAGCGTGTTGGGCGACGTTACTAAACGCGCCAACTCTGCCAGACCCTCGTCGTCCAACGCCTCGATTCTCGCCACACACTCAATGGCGGTCGTCTGCAAAATCGAAAGGTCGCCCAATGCGGATTCCAACGCCCCCGCGAACTCAGCGGAGAATTTTCTGCGAAAGCTCAAAAGAATCAGTGCCGCCTGCCGGGCGACGTACGAAGAGTGCCGCAGCACCACCTTTTGCAGATCCTCATTGAGCGACGAGGCCGGCATTTCCAGCAGGGCTTCGCAGGTGTCGGGCATTAGCTCAGCGGCGGACGCGGCGATGGCCAACATCCCCGACAGGTGCTCGTGGGCCGGATATTTCCTTTCTGAGGCAAACGATTGCGTGGACGCAGCCAACGAAATGCGTTGCAATAGTTTTGCGAACGTGGTTTCTTTGACTGGGCAATCGGTCAGGCGCTCCACGTGCGTAATCAATTCCAGCCACGCACCCGCCTCGCGTGCTTTGCGCACCAAAACCTCGCCGACGAAATACGAATCTAAACGCGCCACCAGTGCGCTCAAAACCAAATCGTGAGGTACGAGCTGCTCAAGAATCATCAACGGAGTTCCCCTTCTCAACTCGGCTTCCGCAGCGGCTACCCGAATCAGCGGATCTTGCGCCGCCAGCGCGCCAAAGACGAAATGTTTCTCCGCCTCACTTAGGGCACGTCCCCCTTCGCTGGCGATCCCCAAAGCACGCAATACCGGCGCCATGCGTGCTGAATTCCGGCTAGCCAGCGCCACCAAATCGCCGCCATGCTCTCCTATGCCGATATGGCCGAGAGCCTCAATTGCTTTATTCGCATTCGCGGTGTGATTGGATCCGCCGATAGCCAGGAGTCCCTTGCGAATTCCGCTCCAAAGTGGGGCGTCATTTCGAAAATTCCCCCGCTCCCATAGGCAGATGCTGGCTCGAATCAGAGCTTCGTTGACGGCAGCGATAGGCGAAGGCAAGCTGCTGGCGATCAGCCGGCATACCGATGGGCTCGCCCGGCAAATGTTTTCCAGGACCGCCCTTGCTTTCTTCTGCGTCGCTCCATGCCGCGCGGCTTCGCTCAACCACTCGCGAACTTGTTCTGTATTATCGAAAACCACTCGATCCAGCGCGAACACCATCGTCATGTCCACCACTGGGTGGAAGCGTTCGGCAGGCGCTAGCGTTGCTGCCATCTCATCAATCACCTCACGGCCAATTTGCGCAGCGGACAGCAAACCAGTGCCGTTCCCCGTATTGCCTAAATCACCACCACGCACCAGCGAAAAAAGAGCGCGGTTGCGCAATACCGGTTCCGGACTCTCCAACAGAGCCCGCACCCGAAGCACTACCTCCTTGCTCCAGTTGGCCCCTTCTGCCAGCATGAGCGCCGCCCAGTTTCCCCATATGTCGCGCCTTCCACTGACTAAGTTGTGTAGGAACGGTATCGCTTCCGGGCTCGCGCCCCGGATCATTTGCAAAGCTACCGGGCACGATGCCCCCTCCTTGATTTCAGCCGGGATGAGTTTTCGCAACAAATCCACGGCCTCGCCGGTTAAAGTCATGAACTTCAGCCCGGTGGCCGCATCTGCCCCCACTAACGACTCATCCATCGACTGCCCCAGCGATACTCGCTTCCAGAATTCGGCCGCCGCCGACCCCTGATTCGATTGATTCTGCTCTAGACTTCGCAATTGCAAATCGATCACCGCTGCCGCCGCGATTTCCGGCAAAGACTGTTTCTCCTTTGCCCATTCCCGCACCCAGGCAATGGCCGATTCAATGGCCGCCTTCCGTTTCTCCTTTCCGATAGGCACGCCGGCCGGATCCAGGGCCCGCTGCAAATCCGCGGTGGGCGTTTGTAACTCTCGCAGTGCGCTCATATGGCGTTCGGGCAAGCTCGTTAGCAGCCTTTGCCAATTAGCATCGTTCGCTACCTCCGCCTCGCCGTTCATCATCACCAGGGTCATGCACACAAACCGTTCGTTTGGATTCGCCAGTTCAACGATGTCCGCCACCATGGCGGCCACACTCCGCTTTCTCCGACTCACACTGTAGAGAACCCATTCCGAGCGCCATCGCAGATAAGGGTCTGGTATCGCAGCAAGCCCGCGCCACGCCTCATCTAAAGCCGCTTCCGCGTCGCCTTCGGCGCCGGGGCAGAGTATCTGCAAAAGTGGCGTGCGGTTTGCTTCCTTCAGTCGTGATGCCACGGTGATCGCCAGCGGCAAAAACTCCTGGTCTAAGCGCCTCAGATAAGGAATCATACGGCGCAGGAACCACTCCACCAGCATGTGATAATTTTGTGGAATTCTGAACAGCACCAGTAACGCCGTCGATAGCAAATCGCGTCGTCGCTCGTGCGATTGCGAAATTGGCATCACCGGCCATTCCTGAAAGTGAGGAAGACCAATCTGCGTCTCTAACAAAACTAACGACCGCAGCAAATCGTCCATGCTCGATCCTAAATTCTTTCCCATCGTATCCAGCACGACCGCGCACGAATAAACCGGATCGTCAGAATCGTTCAAGAGCAGGTATGCCCAGTACATCGCTAGCGCATACGGCCGATCGTCATTGAAAACTCCCAAAGGAGAGAAAACCTTAATGGGCCGATTACTGGTAACGGAGACAAAACCCGCCAGCGCCATCGACTGGCTCCCTTGGTCAGTTTCGATCGACCACTGTTTCTCCACTGCCAGCGCCCGGAGATTTTGTAATCTAGCAATCCAGGCTTCGCGCGGCGTTGCATCTGTGAGCGTTTCAGCCAACCGCATGATCCTGCGCCACTGGGGCATCGCCTCATCCGTGTCGCACAGGGTGAAGACCTGAAGTTCCGCGCCTAGCCGCGCAATCGGGTCTGCTATCAGCCTCGCAAACACATATAAAGAACTAAGCCAGTGGCGTCGCGCAACCCGATCTTTCGGTTCGCTCAATCGGATCGCCCAAAATGAAGTAACAGCATCTGCGGGGTCGGCAAATATGGTCTTCCGATCATGCAGCGCTTTCCACGCCTCGTCACTTTCGGGCACATCGTCCGCCACCCACGGCCGCAGGGCAGATCGGAATTGTTCGCCGCCGCTATCCCAATCGCGGGCTAAGTGGAGCGCCACGCCAAGCAGCACCTTGCGGCTGATATCGAGTTGACCCACGGTGCGCAGAGCCACCGACCGGAGACCGCCCTGCGTCGCCGGTATTCGCTTGATCCCCAGCAAGATCATCAACACGAAGCTCGATGGCTGGCTGCGCGAAAGACACGGATAAATCCACGCGTCTTCGTTTTCGCTCAACCACGGTACGCATTGTGCCGTCGCCAAAACGGCCAAACAATTCAGAAATTCATGCGTGGTCAGATTGTCCAGCCCCGCTTGATCCTCGCTCGTCATGGGTATCCCGCTAAACGCCCGCCACAAGATGCCCACTCGCGGATCTTGAAACTGGGGCGACTCTGGCCACAGTAAATCCGGAAAAGCTGTTTCCACGGCCTTCATCGTGGCAGTGGACGCTGTTTCGGATGCCGCGGGCACCGAGTTCGCCGCGCCGGGCGCATCAAAGCTTTTCTCTAAAACGAACGTCGCTCGATACGCCGGCTCCTTCAAGTATGCTTCCAGCCACTCGTACTCCAAGCGGCAGGATTCATAGGCTTCGGCCTCCAGTGGACTGTCCAATCCCTGGTTCGGCCCCGTGCCCAGCGCTGCCAAGGCCACCAGCACATCTGTCATTAAGAACGCACGCGCGGGCAGCAGCGGCTGGCGCGAGTCTTTTGGCTGCCACTGCCATTCGAAATCGGCAATTAAGTCAGCCACTTCATCCGATTTTGGATGATTCCACAATTCCACCAGCCGTTCCGTCAGTTCCTGTTCGCTAGCGCGCTCCTCCAATAGGTCGGCGAGCCACCCGGATAAAGGCGATCCCCGCCAAATCAAAGCTGGATCGAAAGCGAGAGGGATCGAGCGCAGCAAATCCACCATGGGTTGTATCTCGCAATCCAACTGTGTGGCCGATCTGCTTTCTGCACCATCGGCTCGCATCGAATGCGGCTTTGCCCGCTCCATCAGAACGCTCTGTTCAAGCTCTTCTAAGCCAACTTGGCACAACCCTCCTTGAAGCGCGATCGCGACCTTCATCCACCCTTGTGAGGAGCGCAGAAACTCGAGCATCTCGCCGTCATTCAGAAGCCGCCGCCGTAAGGGGAAAAGATTCTCCGGCACGGTGAATCGTTCACTGGCGTCCCGGCGTTGCGCGTCGAAGTGTCTCGATCCTTGAATCTTTGCTTGATCCTGCAGAACCGCCAGCGCAGACCCGTCAATCATCGACAACAACTGGGCGTCCACATCATTGACCGGAGGAAATGACGATAGTGCGCGAGATAGCGAAATGATGAGAGAGCGGCGAATTCGCCACTGGCCGTGGCTCCGGTCGCGACGCACCGCTCTCACCAGCTTCTCTGTCAATCGCGCGTCCACTATACTGCGGCTAGCCACAATGGCCGCCGCTGCTTGCTGCTGTTCCAGAATCTCCGACCCCGCGTATTCGCGTAACAACGACAAGGTCGCTTCGCGTCGCTCGTCCGAATGCTGCTGGCCGATTTCACGAAAAAAGATCTCTTCCACCGTGTCGCAAAAGGCCGCCTGCCGCGCGTGAATCGACAATTGCGAATAACGGACAAACAGTCGCTCCAAAATTTTCCTAAAGACATCCAACGGAAAATCAGGAATCTGACCCATCGCGCTTGCGAGCAGTAGAGTCACACCAGGCGAGCGTTCTTCCGCTTCGTCTTCTTTCGCCAGCAACTGGTTGCAAACTCGGGCCAAATAGTCATCCTGCTTGCGTGAAGCCAGTATTCCCAAAGCAAAAAGCAGCACTTCGTTCCAGCGGGAATCGCCGCCATGATCCCAAATTCTTTCCGCCGCGCTCGCTGGGTCGGCTACCAGCGCCACCGCGGCTAGATATTCCTGAATCGTTTGATGGCGGAACGAATACTGGCGAAATCCGCGTTCCACCAGGAAGCCCGCTCCATCCTGCACTCCAGCCGTCAATTCATGAGCCGAAGCGGCTATGATGTTGAACGCTCTGTCGCGTTCCACAATCTTCTGCGTGGTTTCTTCGAGTGCGGTTCGGTCGATCACTCCGCTGGCGATTGTCCGATGCATCGACTCCGCCACGAAGGCTAGCAGCCGTATCACAACATCACGCAGTTCTCCTCTTCCGGGGTGTCGCCTCAGCCACGATTCCTGCAATTCGCGATCGACCAGAGCGGCGTACAGTTCCGCTCGCGATTCCGGCAGCTTTTCGCCTCCCTCCAGGTTTAAGGCGCACAGCAGGCTGAGCATTAAAGGGTTGGCGGCAATTTGCTGCAGCGAAACCGCCCCTTCCGCGAATATTTGCGCCAAGAGACTTTGGCTAACCCGTTCGGCCTCCTCACGCCGCCGCTCGACTGGCAGATTCTGTAATGAGTCCGACCATCCCGTATGCCACGAGTGGCTGAACACCCTGATCGCTGCCGGATCCATCGGCTCAATGGTGTAGCGCGCCACTGAATTTCGTAGCGAATTTCCTTCATATCCCACCACGCGACTGGTCACCACCAAGTGATTTCCTTCGCCGCTACCGTAATACTGATCCGTAAAAGCGTGAACTCTTTCCACCACCTTCAGACGCTCTTTAACGCTACCTACTTCGTCCAAACCGTCCAGCAGCACCACCGCTCGCTGCGCAACGATGTAGCGCATAAACAGGTCGCCCAGCACACTCCGTTCAATCTCTTTGCCTTCCTGCTGATGTCCTTCCGGATAGACGGGCCGCGATTTGAACTTGCCGTAAGCGAGTAAGTCCGCCAAGGGCTGATCTTCGCTTTTTTGCGCGCCTGTTAAATCGGCAATCCGCACGAAGATGGGCAAGCGAGCCAATCCTAAAGACACCCGGTTTGCCGTGTTATCCACGCTGCTGTCCACCGCCGCCAGCGAGACCATCACCTCTTCAGTTTGCGGCGCCAGCATCGCCCGCCCAAAATTCAATGCCAGCCAACGGCTCAACGTCGTTTTTCCACTGCCTGGGTCGCCTAAAATGACCATCGTGGGTGAATCTCGGAAAGCCCGCGCGAGATCTATCGAAACCGGCGGAGGCGTCGCAAAATATTTTCGTCGATCCCTTTCCCGCAGCGTCGCCGGTGTTTTCGCGCCCGACGCGGATCGGTTTTGCAATTCGGTAACGGTGCCTGGATAACCACGCACGGTAACGTACACTCGGTCCAACGGAAACGGAATCAGTTCCCGGTTCAGTTGCAGCCCATTCGGCAGGTAGCGAAACTCTCGAACCACCCATTCCAAATACGCCTGCAGAACGATTTCTTCCTGCGACGAAAGACGGACTTCTTGCCGCTTATCCTTCGATTCGGCGACCGGCAAAAGGTCTCGAATTCTACGTTGCCGTTTCTGAAAGTCTTCGAGTGCTGCCTTACCGCTGGTCAGTTTGACGTCGAACCCGCCCAGATCTTCTTTGATTCTTCCAAGTGCTTCCGACTTTTCGAAAAGGGCCGCCAGCCCACCGGGCTCTTTCGCGGGTGTTTGGCGCGGCTGCCGCATTCGATCGCGCAGCGATCGCTCCTCCGCCTCGTGACTCCGCAGCAGATCCTTTAATTGATGGCCTACCGGGGCCGCAACCTGCAGCAGCGCTTTCGCGAGACCGTCCGGCTCCAGTACACCCTCGCGGAGTCCCGAGTGCCGTAGCACTTGGTTTTCAAAGGCGATTCGCATTTGGCTGTCCTGCCGGAGCATATCGGCGAAGTATCCTGCCAGCAAATCCGTCCAATTCAGCAGGCCGTCATGCCCAGCGCTTTCCTGCAAACTGTCATCCACCGGCATCGGCTGCGCACGCCAACCCTCTGCGAACATGGCCCACAACTGCGCCGGGCAGTTGGTGCCAATCAGACCCCATCCCGCCATGCTCCTGTGCAGCTGTTGCATAAAGATGGTGCCGCCCCCGAACTTGCGTTCCCTGACTACGCTCAACTCCTCCTGGATTTCTTCGAGCAAACACTCCTTGAGTGCGCTGCTGCCGGACTTATAGTCACGCGGCGGTTGAGTGAACACGAAGTTTGGATATTCGGGACTGGCCGGCCTCTTAAGAATTTCGAGCTCCGCGCGAACCGCCTGACCAATCCCATCGATCCATGCCGATAGTGCGCCCGCTGGTTGGCTCCAGAATTCGTAAGCAGTGGCGACCGCGTCGAGAGACTTTAGCCAGGCGATCCGAACCGCTCGCTGCAAATCCTTTCCTATCGGCTCTTCACCGTGACTAATCGAAAGCGCCCATTGAGAATTGAGCTTCTGGCTGATGGCATTCCGCATCGCCTCGTCGGCGATTTCAGCACTCACATTGGGAACCGCTATCTGGGTCGCCGCCCGACTAATCTCAATGGCCGCAAAGAGCGCACCCAACGTGACCGAGAGTTGAGACCTTACAGGCATCGCCTCCAGGCGGCTCAAGATCGCTGCGGCGACGTCAAAATCCGCAATGTCGCGAATATCTTGATAGCCATCGATCTCATAAATACCCGGAATCTCGTCGTCGTCCAGCTTGAAAAACATCAGCGCATCGTCTTGTCTTTTCTTGAGCAGTGCGCGACACGCGCGCCATTCCAAGCCGCACCATTCTTTTTCGTTGTACTCCTTGCAATGAAAGCACGCGATCAGATCTGATTCCCGTTGATACAACTGGCCGAGATACGTGTCGAGATTCACTCGATTGAATTCGGCCGCGTACCAAGGGTAATAGAGCACGCGGTCCTTGCCCAGCTCACGCGCTAATTCCTCAGCGATATTACTAACGCGATTCTTATACTCTCCCGGAAAGGACAGCGCCACACGAAATCGACGTGCTGTTATAAAATTGCCCATACTAAACAAGCAACAAAAACAACGGGACTACACTAAATTGAAACATATTTAAGGGGTCTTATTGCCGATCTCCCGTCTTCCTTCCCACCGACGGCGCCGACCTGCACCAATAACTGATCCTCTTCTGCGCGGAGTTAGAACTTTTAACAGATGCTGCTTCTGCCACACGCCGTGTCCAACAGGCAGAGGTACTTATGATCGATCCGAAATTCAACGAAATCCCCGAGGACCCCGAAGGCCTGACCGAACACGAACGCAAGGCAACCACCCGACTTACGCCTCGGCAAGGTTTGAGCATTAATGACACGATCGCGCGCGAGGCGAACCTTTCCGTCGGAGGTCGCGGTGTTGACACCTCAGGCGTAGAAGCAGGAGCGGGTGCCGGGGCAGGCTCCACCTTCCTGACCCCGACCGACGAAGGTTCGCCAGCGCCGCAAATCGTCTCGGGTGGGCGGACCACCGGAACCACAACTCTAGCCGACGCTAACTCTGGCAAGACGTCGACGGAGCGCACCAAATTCGAAAAGTAAAGGCGAATTATTTCCCTGCGGCTCGGGTGGGATATCCCTGCCATAGGTATTCGAGAGCTTCAGGCAGCGTCTGTAGCTTCACCGCCCGGTCGGTGTGTCCCGAATTCCGCGCAAAGACGAATTGATAATGATAGCCCTTGGCAGCCAGCACTTTGGCCATCTCCTCATTAGCCACAACCCAATCGTGCATATTGTCGTGCATGATGTTTGGACTCAAAAGATCTCTGTCTCCTACTTCCATCCAAATGCGTAATGGCTTGGCGGGAGCGTCAGGGATTAAATGCTCGTGGAACTCCCACGCGCCATGCGGCGTCTGGGAATTCCATGGCCATTGTTGATTCACATAAGTACCCGAGTAGGTGAGAACGCGATGGTACAGCTCCGGGTGGTACCAAGCCATGATGAGCGCGCACGACCCGCCCGAACTGCCTCCCATGGTGGCACGCCCCTCCGGATCCTTAGTTAACTTAACGTTCGCTTGCTTTTCCACCACGGGCAGCACTTCTTTCTCGACAAACTCCGCATACAACCCCGACATAGTGTCATACTCCAGACCGCGCTCGCTTCCCTGGGCATCGCCGCTCCCGTTGCCTATGGAGATGCCGATCATGACCGGCACCCGGTGTTCAGCGATTAAGTTGTCCAGGGCCGTAAACAAAGCCCGGTCCGGTCCATCGGCCCCGACAATGAATGGGGCGGCCGTACCAGCAACATATTGTTTGGGGACATACACCGCAATGTGGCGAATGTAGGGCGCGGGGTGGCTGGCGGTGACGATCAGTTTGGCCGGATCGTTCGGGTCTGTCGTGCCAAATGTGTTGGGCTCACGGGCGATGCCTGGATAAATCTTGCTGTCGGTCGAGGCCATCGTGAATTCGAAAACCGTTCCCTGCGGTATGCCTGGCCGCGGTGTCATCTCCGGCGCCGGGTTGTGCGTTGGGCCAAGCACGAAGTTTCCGTCAACATCTGGCGGCGCGTTTACACCGTCCGGCAAGTCTTTCGACGTGACATACCCGGGCGTGTGTGGATCGCGCGTGGGCGGAACGGGCCGCGCCGGGCGAGGAGTCGGAACTGTAGTTTGCGTCGCGGACTGAGCAAAACTAGCGGTCAGGCTCACCGCCACGGCGAGGGCAGAAAGGGGAAACGTGAGTGCAGCCATGGAAATCACCCACGATCTTATCCCAATTAAAAGTTGCCAATCATTTGCGCTTCAAGCCCACGGTGATTACCGCACATACGGAACTAGTGTCGGAGCTAGTTGTCCTTAGCGCTGCCGGGTGCCGACTGTGCGGCGTGTGCCCGTGCCACCAGTGGATCAGGCAAGGCGTGACCGGCGGCCGCCATCAGCTTGTTCTTGAATGAACCCGCCACGACATGGTCTTTACCGGCCATCAGCGCTTCGAAACCATCCTTTGCGACCTCGGCCGGATCGTCTTTCTCGCTCGTCCCCAGTTTGGTGTCGTCCGCGCCTGCGCGATGGAAGAAATCTGTCTCTGTCGCACCCGGCATCAAAGCCGTAACGGAAACGCCGCTGTCTTGCAACTCTTCGCGCAAACCTTGCGAGAGAGAGCGCACGAACGCTTTGGTCGCGCCGTACACCGTCTCATACGGAGTGGGCATGGTGCCTGCGATCGATGCGGTAAATAGGATGCGGCCACTCCCCCGATTAACCATCTTTTTGACTGCGTACTTTGCCAGATGCAAGGTAGACACGACATTTAACGCGACCATGTTGAGCTCTTCAGCGAGATCTGTCTCGATAAAAGGTCCACTCACTCCGACTCCGGCGTTGATGGCAATCGCATCCAGCGGCCGCCCTGTCGCATCAATGGCCGCAATCAATTCGTGTACCCCTTCGTGCGTCGCCAAGTCTGTCTCCACTACATCCACTTCGACGCCGAATTCCGCGATCTGTGTCGCAGCGTGGCTGATGCGATCGCCGCCAGACCCGATCAGAAGATCAAATCCGTGATGCGCGAATTGCTTCGCCAGTTCATATCCAATACCACTAGACGCCCCCGTGATGACGGCAAATTGTTGCGAATTCTCTCTTGCCATTTGTTACCTCGTGCGTGAGACGTTGCAAGTTTGAAAAGTCGCCGTTCGGAGTATTTCGTGATTGTGAAGAAAGCCATTTGCACAGTCTGGTAACAGTGCCAGCAGTGCAAAGATGGCGCGGATAGTCTAACCCTTTGTTCCCAATGAGGAGCAACCTATGTATCACCACGTAAAAGAACTCATGTACACGGTCCGCGTTGACGCACCGGACCCACGTTTCGGCACGATGTTGTTGGAACAATTTGGCGGAGCGAACGGAGAGCTCGCGGCCGCGATGCAGTACTCCGTTCAAGGCATTAATTGCGACGATCCAGAACGCAAAGATCTGCTAATGGATATCGGAACGGAAGAATTGAGCCATTTGGAAGTCATTGGCGTGCTCACGAGGATGCACCTGAAGCCAATGGAGAGCAAGAGGAACGCGGCGGAAGCCGACCCGCTGATTGCCATCGCCGGCGGTGGAGGGGTCGCGCTTTGCAACTCGATGGGTTCGGCTTGGACGGCCCACTATCTAAAAATCACCGGGGAGCTGGACGTTGACCTGCGCAGCAATATCGCGGCGGAAGCGCGCGCCAAGATCGTTTATGAGCGGCTGATGGATTTTACGGAGGATCGTGGCACGCTGGATGCGCTGCAGTTCCTGATGACCCGTGAAATCACCCATATGAAGGCGTTCACCGCAGCCTTGGAGAGTTTGGATAAGCCGCAATTCTCAATTGGTAAGCTTCCTCCCACGCCTGGTCTGGTCGATCAATACTTCAATGATTCGACAGGTGTGGGTGAACGAGGCGAGTTTGATGCGCGCGGTCCTTGGAACGAAGGTGGAACGTGGGAGTATATCGAGGCGCCAGCGTTTAAGCAATTCAAATCCGCCGAAACAGGCGAGCGCGATGCGACCAACGGCACCCATCTCAACGGCGAAGCCGCGAAAGTCGAACATCGTGAACTCTGGACGGAAAAAAAGCAGGCCAAGACGGCCAAACACCGGTAGAAAGGATCGGACTATGTCGGAATTAAAAGAGCTATTGATCGAAGAGATGCAGGATATTCTTCACGCCGAGACTCAATTGACGGATGCTCTGCCCAAAATGGCGGAGGCGGCACGCAATCCGAAGCTGCGCGAAGCGTTCGATAAACACTTGGTCCAAACCCAGCAACACGTCGAGCGCTTGAAGAAGGCGTTCGAGTTGCTAGGCGAGAAGGCGCACGCGACCCCTTGCAAAGCTATGGAGGGTCTGGTTGCGGAGGGGGCGGAGCGGATGGAGGATGGCCTGGAGATGGAAGATGTTGCTGCCGATCTGGCGCTGATTGCAGCGGCTCAGAAGGTGGAACATTATGAGATCTCCGGCTACGGCACATTGCGGACGCTGGCACGCCAGATTGGCGAGTTGGAGGTTTCAAAACTACTGACGCAAACTTTGGGAGAGGAGGAATCGGCGGATTTCCTGCTCTCCGAGATAGCTAAGCCGATTTTACAAACCGGCGCCTCTCAGGACCATGAAACCAAGACAGGCAGCCGCCAGACAGCTGGAGTTTAGGCATACAGAGTTGCGCTATCCGGAAGGTAGTCTCTCGGATAGCGCTTTTTCGTTGGGCGTCGGCCGCAGCGGACGGCAATATTGGCAAAAATCTGCCAACTGTCCCCGCCGTAATAGCCGAAGTAAAAAAGAAGGCACTGACAAAGGTCGGAATATAGAGATCCGACACGGTTCGCCGGCAGAGCGAGTTTTGAGGGTCGGTGTGCCGATTTTTAAAAGTCGCCGCAACACAACCGAAATCTTCTCCTTGTATCCATCACTTACCGCAAAACTTTCGCACACCAGTTCGCCCTAACGGGCTGCTAGAATTTTGCCCGCTCGCGCGATTGGCGTTGATTTGGGATTGGTGGTCATCAAAGACGATTTCTGAACGCGGAGGATTCGCGCCGTGGTGCGCGAGTGTGCGTGGTGGACGAAGACTTTGCGCGCTACTACTGGCCCAACGGAGATGCGCTCGGACGGCTTTTGTTCCAGGATGCCGAGGAGAAAGCAGATGCGGAGGCATTCACCGTGGTTGGGGTGGTTGGAACAGTGAAACAAGCGGGACTGACTGACGAAGAAGCGCAGGGAGCGGTTTATTTTTCCTATGTGTTTCGGCCGGCGAACGATTTGTTCGTGGCGCTGCGTACCAGCGGGTCGCCGGAGTTGCTGGCACTGACGCTACGGAGGATCGTGAGGCAAGTGGACCGGGATTTGCCGGTGAATGACATTCAATCAATGGAGACTCGCATCTCCGATAGCCTCGTCGCTCAGCGCGCGGCGGCATTGTTGGCGGGCCTCTTTTCGGCGATTGCAGTGTTACTGACGGCTCTCGGCACTTATGGCGTGCTGAGTTACGCAGTGGCGCAGCGGCGGCCGGAGATTGGGGTGCGCATGGCGTTAGGGGCCCAGCCGCAGCAGATTGGAGGACAGTTTTGCTGGCTAGCTTTGCGGTTGCTGGCGGGAGGTACGATCCTGGGGGTGATCGGCTCTTGGGTGGAAGGGCGGGCGATGCAGACAATACTGTTTCATGTGCCAGCTTTTAATTTGGTAGTGCTGGCAGCGGCTTTGGCTGTGATAGGGGTGGTGTCTTTGGTGGCTTGTTTGCTGCCATCGTGGCGGGCTGCGCGGATTTCGCCGGTAGAGGCGCTTAGCGAGAGATAGGTGCATGAAAAACAATCGGGCGGACATGGCGGCTTCCGGTGTTACGGCTTCTTTCAAAAAACATGGCCAGCGGGCGGAGGAGAAGAAACGCCGGATTAGTCCGCTTACGCTCCCGGCTCCGAGTCGGCACGGCGATTTTCATTATCATTGCGCCTTTTGATATCATGCGCGCTGAGCTGTGAACAAACGAACTTTTATCAAAATGTTATCGACGGCGATGGCGAGTCCGGCTCTTGCACCTCTGGCCGCGTGGATGGAGAAACAGAAGTTGACGAATTGGGCGGGCAACGTCACGTATGCGACGGACCGGCTGCATGAGGCTGATTCAGTGGCGCAGGTGCGTACGTTGGTGCGGGCGGAGAAGAAGCTCAAGGTATTGGGAACGCGCCATTGCTTCAACACTATCGCCGACAGTCGTTACAATCTGCTGTCGCTGAAGCCGATGCATGAGGTTGGAGTGCTCGATCCGGATGCGCGGACGGTGACGGTGGAAGCGGGGATTACGTATGGGCAGTTGTGCCCGTATCTGGACGGAAAGGGTTGGGCGCTGGGCAATCTGGCTTCCCTACCGCACATTTCAGTATCGGGGGCGTGCAGTACGGCGACGCATGGCTCGGGCGAAAAAAACGGCAACCTGGCAACTGCTGTGGCTGGGCTGGAGATGGTGACGGCTGGCGGTGAGGTGGTGAAGCTCTCGCTTGCCGCGGACGGCGATGTGTTTCACGGGGCGGTGGTCGGACTGGGCGCGCTGGGAGCGATCACGAAGGTGACGCTCAAGCTGCAACCTACCTATCAGGTGAAGCAGTATGTGTATGAGAATTTGCCGTTCGACCAGATGAAAGAGCACTTTGACGAAATCCAGGCCAGCGGTTACAGTGTGAGTCTGTTTACTGACTGGCAGAAGCACAATGTGAATGAGCTGTGGATTAAGAGTCGCGTGGGAGGTACGGAGTTTGCGGCGCCAGCGGAGTATTTTGGCGCGAAGCTGGCGACTAAGAACCTGCACCCCATTGCCGAGATTTCAGCGGAGAATTGCACCGAACAGATGGGCGTGCCAGGGCCCTGGTATGAACGATTGCCACACTTCAAAATGGGTTTTACGCCGAGCGCAGGGAAAGAACTGCAGAGCGAATATTTTGTGCCGCGGCAAAACGCGATTGAGGCGATTCTGGCGGTGGAGCGGCTGCGCGATCAGGTGACTCCGCACTTGTTGATCACGGAGATCCGCACCATTGCGCCAGACGACCTTTGGATGAGCACTTGCTACCAGCGCCCGAGCGTGACGATTCATTTCACCTGGAAGCCCGATTGGCCGGCCGTGAAACAAGTGCTGCCATTGATTGAGCGGGAGCTGACGCCGTTCGCATACCGGCCACATTGGGGCAAGTTGTTTACAACTCATCCGGCTGAGTTACGGAAGAAGTATGAGCGGTTGGGCGATTTTGTGGAGCTTGCGAAGAAGTACGATCCGCAGGGGAAGTTCAGGAATGACTTTTTGAATACGAATGTGTTTGGAAGTTAGACCGTTATGCGTAGGGTGACGAGAATTGTGTTCTCGTTACATTTTTGGGATCAGGCCGCTTTGAGGCCAACAGCGGTCATCAGCTGCTCGAGATCGTCAACAATCTTCTGGTAGAGGCGGTCGAGCTGAGTGCGTTTCTGTTGCTGAAGTTTGGAGTCGCCGGCGACGGGTCGCAGCAGTCCTGCTGTCAGCGGTGCGTAAATGCGATCAAAGAGTTTGAGGAAAAGCAAGCAGATGGAATATCCTTGCGGCAGCAGGCGGTAGCGACGGGATTTGGCAACTTTCTGCATGAGATTCTTGGCTCTGAGCTTGGATAGGTCATAGCGGAGCGAGGCGAGGCTGTATTTGTCAGGGGTGAAGTGCAGCGTCTCCAGCACATGCGGATACAAGTCTGCGGTTTGAAAGGTGTTGCCGGCGGCAATGTGAGCAAACCGAACCAGGGCATGCATCAAAGCAAGTTGCCGTGGCTGATCCAGCTTCAAGCCGGGAACCCGTTTGCCATTGGCTTGCACGGTGGGTTCAGCCAGTTTGCGCAGTTGACCTCCGTCCAGAAAGGTTTCCAGAATATCTTGTTGAACGTTGAGGTAGTTATCGCAGATCGTACCCATCCGTTCCCGCAACTTCGGCAGATTTTCGACGGCTTTTTTGACTCCATAATCGGTGACATCGTTGGTGGCCGCTTCGGTGCGCAGCAGGAGGTGGTCACGCACATACTCTTTGATGAATCCGTGACCGTAGTGACTGCGAATTACTGGATTGGGGAGATCGATATCTTCGATGACAGTCTGCAGCTTGCCCCTATAGTGTTTGGTTACTTTGCGGCCGAAAATCACCGTGATCTTGTTCGGTTGTCCGATGGTCCGGTTGGCATCGAGCAAGCGTTCGCCCATCTGGTCGAGAGCAGCGCGGCGATGAAAGATCAGGTTGTCACAGTACTCCACCTGCGAGAAGAAGATCCGGTGCTGACAGCCCGCTTGTTTCCGTTCACTATCTTTGAAGAAGGGCGTGAGACAGGCCAGCCATTTTTGTCCGCACGTCGATAAATCAGACGCGCTGAGAGAATCGGCCAACTGCTGAAGTTTCTGTGGGTCGCTGCATTTCAGGAACGCATTTGAACATTGCTGAAAATCAATGCTTTCTTCTTCCATACGCTTGGCCAGCCAGTGATGCTGGTTTAGACAGATACGCGCGGAGAAAGGCAGATAGGGGCACATGCGCACGAACATCCTGCCCCAGCGCGCATCGTTGATGTAGAAGTTATATTGGATGATCCAGCGCTGGCCGTATTGCAAGTGCCAGCGGTCTTCCTTGCCGATGGCCGTCAAGATGCGCGCTGGCTCCCGCCCTCTGAGAATGGCCACCACCTGATCCGGTTTCGCGCGCTTGAAGTAGGCATCGACGAACTCATCGCGGCGGCTGGCCGGTGCTTCAATAATCGGCGCGCCCCACTTCTCGCTCCGATTCTTGACCCAGTTCTAGTATTGCTCTGCCACCTCCCGCAGCTTGTTGCGCGTCACTCGCTCGCCCTCGCGGTAGGCATTGAAAAAGCCGATCACTCGCTCTGGCTGCTGGAAGGGCTGAATCAAGCCGTTCAACAGTAGCCTGTCAAAACACCGATAGCCGAATTTGATGCTATCTTTGTGGTGCTCGTAGAAGTCGTTCATCGTTCACTCTCCTGTGTGGTCGAATACCAGGAGCATATCGCTGTGAACGCTTCTACGGGATCACCTCAATCAGCGAACTCAAGGGATATCAAGGGCGCAGCCCTTGGCTAGTTAGCAAGTTCATCTGCCTGCGAACGCCGCCTTTTTTGTCTTTGCGCCTCAATCATGATGGGAGCGGTGCCTTTGAGTGAGCAGCGAACAGCCAGGTGGGAATACCAACAGCGCTTCAGGCGGGGCGCAACAATCTTGCAAGATAACACAGAGTGAACAACGTATACAGCGTTAGAACCTTCCCAAAGCCGTCCTTTTTGCATACGAACCGAATGGATTCAGCGGACATCTCAGGCACAAACCAGCGTTCGCCGGTAACCGCGAAACCGGCTTTGTCCAGTAAGAGCTTAAAGCTCAGCACGT
This sequence comes from Bryobacterales bacterium, assembly GCA_963764105.1. Taxonomy (GTDB): domain Bacteria; phylum Acidobacteriota; class Terriglobia; order Bryobacterales; family Bryobacteraceae; genus Bog-105. The sequence continues at coordinate 100,474 of CAVXRP010000015.1, read as the reverse complement.
GAGAAAGGATCACGACATCGAATGGTTCGTCGAGATGAAAGCAAGCCTCCGTGATATCGGCAGTCATACACTCAATTCCCGGAGCTTCGCGGTGCAGCCGTTCGAGCGCTTCTTGTACATAATCGACCGCTACATATCGTGAAGCCAAGTTCCGGCGAGCACACTCTTTTATAACAGCGCCGGTACCGCAGCCCAGCTCCAGCAAAGTAATTGACTTGATTCCAGCGTGCCTGGTTAGTAAATCGATGCTACCGGCTTTTTCTTTTGCTGCATACTCAAGCCACTTAGCTTGGTCATCCAGGTCGGCCGCATAGATCTCAGCGTAGAAGTCACGGACATGATTTCCTTCCACTACCCGCTAAGATCCGGAGCTAGAAGCGTAATAGCCCTTGCGGGCGCGAACCTTGACGTTCGGCAAATCCACAGTGACTTTCAAATTGCGATAGCTTTTATCCTTTGGGTTGTCGGAGGTATAAAAGAGGAGATACTGGCTGGTCACTTCGCCAACGATATCGGCGACGCCTTTGTGCAGCTTGGCATCCACCACATCGGCGTAAGCACCTCCGCCGACGGTGAGAGCGTAGTTACCGTCATCGGAGGGATGAGATAAAAAGCCGTCGGTATCGCGGTAGACATCGGCAAGTGGGTAGACGACGCGGCCACCGGTTTCGATGGCGAGCTTTTGCAGATTGTCATCACCCTGACTGGTAGCGCCGAACGCTTGCGTGCTGATGCCGTAGACGGTGACCAGATTGCGCTGCGCGAGTTGGAGGGCCTGTTTTAGTGAATGCTGGCTGGCGTCATCGTGACCGTCGCCGATAATGATCAGGATGCGGCGGGGTTCGACAGGTTCGCCGTGCATGAGCTTGCGGCTGGTGCAGGCGAGATAAATAGAGTCATAGAGCGCGGCGCCGCCACCAGGCTTGAGCTTGCCTACCATTTGGACCAGCGCATCAGGATCGGAGGTGGTATTGACGGAGACTTCGGCGTCCTGCGCGTAGTCGATGAGATAACCGGAATATTTGGTGTCGCCGGTAAGGAGATGTTGGATGAGCTCGGTAGCGGCGTTTTGGAAGTTTTCCCAGTGACTGGCGCTGGCGGTGGATAGGTCGAGCAGGAAGCCGATGACGATGGGCTGATTGTGATCGCGCGTGAAGGTGCGAATCTCCTGCAGCTTATTTTCTTCGTAGATCTGAAAGTCTTTTTTCTCGAGATTCGAAACGAAGTGGCCTTTCTCATCGGTGACGGTGACGGGCACAATGACTTAGTTGACTTTGAGGCGAAAGGTGGAATCGGCGGGGGGCGTCGGGGGCTGTTGTTTAGCGTCGGCGGGCGGCCGAACCTGCGCGGGGCTGAGCGACAAGCAGATGAGGAAGGGGGTAAAGCGCAGATACATGTTTCGGCTTGCCTATGTGGATTATAGCGGCTCAGGCTTTTTGCCGGGGGTGCGAAAGTTTTCGCCCGGCAGACACTCTATTCACGATGGAAAGATCCAAGGTTATTGTTCAAGAAGCGCGCGCAAGAGGGGCCCGGTATCAAGCGCCCCGTCCAAATTTCCGCCGGAGTTTTTCACTGTTTGGCGGCGCGAAGCCGAAACCTTTGCGCTGGGTGCGGCTGTCGCTTTTGGGCACAATCATGCTTGCGGTTGTCGGTTTGGCGCAGACGCCGGAGGTGAAATCCTGGCAGAATCCGGGAGATGGCGATTTGCGGACACAGATTACCATCCGCTCCAGTAGGGGTGTTACGCCACCGGCCGTTTTGCTGATTGAATGCAACAGACAAATGAAGCGGGATGCGTCTATTGGGATCTATCTGGTCGCGGGGCCGTTGGAACCGCATCCCAGAGTTGGCTTGCTCAATCCGGTGAGTGAGTGGCTGCTGCGCATGCGGCTGGATGACGGCAAGCCGGTTTGGCGGAGTTGGGTGCCGATAAGCCAAAACGGCACGTACGCGTACGAAGGGGAGGGTGAAAATGGAATGGCAAGCGAGGCGGTGAGCTTGAAGCGATTCGTGAAAGAACTGCTAGCGACCAAGGCGTTCTCGGTGGAATTGCAGAGGGCGGGAGGCAATGCGCACGTTGTAAGCTTTGACACGACCCAACTGAAGCAGTCCGTTGAGGCTCAGCGCGAGTGTGAGACACCCTGAAGTTTTAATTGCTAGGGAGTTTAGAGCGAATGAGCGCTTCCACGCGACGCCAGACACTTGGGTCGGATTCGATTTCGATGTGGGGCCGCATGAACAAACGGGCGTACCAGGGGTATGCCGCGCAATCGACCGGGCTGGTTTTGTAGTCGATTTGAACGTTGCCGAGGATCTGCGTGCGCGCGGCGTCGGCGGCGCGGATTTGCGTAAGGCCGTGCAGCATTCCGTTGAGCTGATAAAAATTGATGGCCTGAGCGACATTGGGCGGAATTATTTGGTTGTTCTGGCCGGGCTTTCTGACGCTGTCCACCAAAACGGCGAGCAACACCGGTATTCCCATTTCGCCCAGTGCGCGCGCCAGGGTGACGGTTTCCGAAGCGCCCCAACTATGCCCGTAAATGGAGATGCGTGCGGCGGCTTTTTCTGCGGGTGAGAGCGTTCCGTCATGGTCGGAGTCGAGTAAGCGCAGAATTTCCCGGCGGGCCTGCTCGCCCTGACGATTTCTGAACATACGCACGGCAACTCCAGAGGCGTAATCGCTGCGCAAGCGCGTGGCCAGTTGGACTTCGGAGTGGATGGAATTATTTTGTTTCACGAAGCCGCCTACAAAGCCAATCACGATGGGCGTAGAGGCGAACCCGGCAGGGCTGAGAACGAGCAACGCAAGAACGATGAGCGCTGAGGAGGGCCGCGAGAAGGAGGACGTGGTTATCACAAACCCGATGACTAGCCGGATTGTAGCATCGTTTTAGCGGGAGCCGAGGTGATTCTCGATCGAACCCGAGGGGCGGACCAGGTGGTTCGATTCGAGTTCTTCCGCCAATGTGGCCGGCGGCGCATCCGGATCTGAATCGTGCGTGAGTTTGCGTGGATTGAAATGGCCGCTATCCAACCACGCGAACGCCAGTCCACCGCCCAGATACGGTTGGACCACGGCCAAAGGGGTGAGCGGCAGAAGATATCTCTTTGATTTGACCAGTGACTCCAGAACGCCGCGGACCATAGCACTGCGCGGCACCGTTCCCGCAACTTGCCCGAGGGCGAAACACGAGAACTGCAGATCGGGATGCTTCTTGGCGTAGCGCAGCATACATTTCGCCGCTTGCTTCGGAGTAGTGATGCCAACATCGGCAAGCAGTGCGCGATGAACAGCGTGCGGATAATCGGAATCGATGACTTGGCGTGAGAAATCGGCGCAGTTGTGAAAGAGAAGATTGAAATGAGTTTTATTGCGACGGTCGTTTAGGAACTGAATCAGGTGATCGTCCTGCTGGGGGGTGGTGGCAACTTCGAAGCTGTAGATTGTGCGGTCGTATGCGGCGCCGATGAGCTGAATCCAATCGCCTTTGGGCACCGTTCCGCCGGGGCCGTCGGGCGCGATCTTCTCGAAATGTTGGCGGCGGTACTCGTCGCGCAGAGACGCGACCTGTTCTTCGTTCACCCGGTCCGGAACCTGATCGGCTCGATCGACCGCGTATAGATACGGGATCAGCGGGACGGCGAGCCAATCGTATCCACCAATGCGATGGTAACGGCTGATCACGACTCCGAGTTCGCCGGGGTTGCAGCGGCGCAAGGAAACCGGCGACGCCGCGCAGACGCGCGAAAGATAAATGGAGGCGTGGCCTGTGGGATTCATGCCGCCAAATGTTCCGAACGGCTCTTCTAGTAACAGTGCCACGCTGGCGCGCCCTACCGCAGGTGCGGCGAGCGCGACCAGAATGAGGCCAAAGAGCGACGCACGGAAGCGATACACGGAGTAACTGCTGCACGTGGCAAGCCAAAGCTATCTTGTTGGATTTAAGAAACTGGCTGGAGAATGCGAAGCAGTACTTTACCACCGGGTGGTGGAAATGAGCCAGTTGTCGGGTTGCGCCAGGCTATACTGATGACTCCTAAAATAGCTTGGAGGGTTGAGAATGCGTCTATTCACTCGTACCGGTGCCACGTGCCTCCTGTGGGCTCTGGCCGCGCCGGCGTTTACTCAAAATTACCTTGACGATGTCGTCGAACATGCGCGCAAGGAGTTCAACGTGCCGGGCATAGCTGTCGTCGTGAAGGATGGCAAGGTGGTATCCGAAAAAGGTTACGGCGTGCGCCGTTTGGGCGACGCGGCGCCCGTCACGCCGCACACGTCTGTTCGGCATCGCCTCAAACACTAAAATCTTTACCTCCGCCGCGCTGGCCATGCTGGTGGACGAAGGCAAACTCGCTTGGGACGACCGCGTGGTGGACCGCCTTCCCGGCTTTCAGATGTCCGATGCCTATGTGACGCGGGAGATGCGCATCCACGATCTGCTTTGCCATCGCAGTGGCCTGCCCTTGGGCGGCGGCGATCTCATGTTCTGGCCGCAAACCGATTTAACCTCCGATCAGGTCAACTACCGGTTGCGCTTCGTGCCGCGCGAAACCAGCTTCCGCAGCGCTTATGCCTACGACAATATTCTTTACAACGTGGCGGGCGCGGTGATCGAAGAAGTCTCCGGCCAGCCTTGGGCTTCCTTTATCAAGACTTGCTTCTTTGTGCCGCTCGACATGCGCGACAGCAAGACGAGTATCGGCGATATCGATGACTCAACTGACGTCGCCGCGCCGCACGCGATGGTTGAAGGCAAGTTGCAGCCCGTCGCGCACAGTCTTCTCGACAACAATGCCCCGGCCGGCGCGATCTCTCGTCGGCAGACGACATGAGCCGCTGGGTCCTCGCGCTGCTCAACAAAGGCGATCTGGGCAACGGCAAGCGGCTCTTCAGCGAGGCGCAGGCGCGTACTCTATGGACTCCATTAACGATCCTCCCCATCGGGGACTCGCCTGCCGAGACTATCGAGTCGCAAGCGCATTTCGCCGACTATGCCATGGGCGAAGTCCTGCGCGATTATCGGGGACACCTGCTGGTTACTCACACGGGCGGCCTGCAAGGCATGGTCAGCATTGTTGCCATGCTGCCTGAGCTACATCTCGGCGTGGTGTTCTCACCAATCAGGAGTCCGACGCCACGTTCCAATCCATCGCCTACACCGTGCTCGGCCATTACCTGGAAGCACCGCCGAAAGACTGGGTCAGTGCAATGGCTAAGGTGGTCAAACGCCACCTGGAGGAAGCGGAGAAGACAGTGAATGCGGCTGCCTCCAAGCGCGACGCCTCATCGAAGCCATCGCTCCCGCTAAATGCCTACGTAGGGCGCTACCGCGATCCCTGGTATGGAGATGTGCTGGTTGAGAAGACCGCTGACGGCCTGCAAATTCGCTTCACCCACTCACCGAAATTGACCGGCCGGGTGGAACACTGGCAGCAAGACACCTTCGTCGCACGCTGGAACGATCGCTCCTTGCTCGCCGACGCCTACATCACGTTCTCACTCAACGCTGACGGCAGCATCAATAGCGCAAAGATGAAACCGATCTCGCCGCTCACCGACTTCAGTCTCGACTTCCAGCATCTGGCCTTGAAGCCAGTGTCCGAGGACGCACCGCCTTATTGAGGCGCAGCGCTTGATCGAGCACGCGCGCCAGCGTGGTCGGCAAAGCGTGATAAAGTCTGCAAGGAGCGGCTATGATTTCTCGCAGGACTTTGCTTCACTCGGTGGGTGCTTCCGCATTGGCCTTTCCGCGTTTTGAGACAACTTCGAATGAGAGTAGGCCGAAGATCTGCCTGGAGATTGGCGGCGGCAGCTTGGCGGCGGGAAGTTTGGACGATGCCGGCATGCGGCGCGTCAAGCAGCTCGGTGTGGATTATGTGGTAATGGGCGGCCCGACAATTCCATGGGAGGAAGCGGAGATTAAGTCGCGCATCGAGATGCTGAAGAGCGGCGGCTTGACGCTGTTCAACATGATGATTAGCGGGTTTCCTAAAACACTCTACGGACAGCCGGGGCGAGATGAGGAGATAGAGAAATTGCAGGCCTCCATTCGCGCGGCGGGACGAGTGGGATTGCCAGTGATTGAGTACAACTTTTACGCTCACCGGATTGTGGAAGGCTACTACGAAGAGAAGGGGCGTGGCGGAGCGGGTTTGACAGCGTTTGACTATGCGCAAGTCAAGGACTTGCCGCCGCTCGCATCCGAGGGCGCTCACTCGCTCGATGAGATGTGGCGGAATGTGACCTACTTTCTCAAGGCGGTGATACCGGTGGCCGAGCAATCGGGTGTACGGCTGGCGCTTCATCCGAACGATCCTCCCGCGCCGGTGAGTCGCGGTTCGGGACAGATCATGGGGACAGTTGAGGGATGGAAGCGTTTAGTAGATATCATTAGGAGTCCGGCGAACGGCATCACGTTCGATTGCGGAGTGACGCGCGAGATGGGAGAGAACCCGGTTGAAGTTGGCAGATATTTTGGCGAGCGAGATTGTATCAACCATGTTCACTTTCGAAATGTGCGAGTGCGGGTGCCGTACGAGGAATACACCGAGGTGTTCATTGACGAAGGGCAGATCAACATGTTTGCCGTCATGAAGGAGTTGGTGCGGCAAAAGTATAGCCGGACCTTGTATCCGGAACATCCGCGCGCTTTGGACGCCGATCGGGAGCGACCCGGATTCAAGAGCTTCTATCCGGGCGGAGGCGGTTACAGTGGCTTTGCCTATAACGTGGGTTATGCGAGAGCTATGTTACAGGCGGCTACCTCCTCCGGTGCGGCTGAGTAGCCTTTGCGAGTAGGTCATCAAACTCGGCACGTGGCATCTTGAGCATCTCAGGATGAGAGTCGATCCATTTGGCCAGAGCGGCATACTTGGCGGCCGTCCAGCCTCCTTCAAATTCGGCCCCATTCTTGCCTTGCCGGTTCAATTCAAAGTTGAACGCGTCCTTGAGGTTGGTAAATTCCGCCGAACTGATGGAGGCTTCCGCGAGAATAGCGGGGATGAAGATAACGCCGTCCGTCTTGGCAAGTACCAGATCTCCCGGTAAGACAGTCGCGCGACCGATGCGAACGGGAGAGTTAATGGCGGTCAAAGTCATATCAGCCCAGGCTGAGGGATCGTAACCACGATAAAAACCATTAAAATTGGGGATCTCACGATTTTCCTCCTGGTCTCTAATGCCAGCATCGAATACGAAGCCAGTATGAGTGTGGGCGGCGATGCCGTTTCCGAGGTTGGAGCCGATCAAAGTTCCTTCGACGATTTTTCCAAAGCCATCGGCAACATAGACATCGCCGATTTGGAGTTCGTTGATGGGCCAACTATTGTTCCCACTCACCCGTCCTTCGGCTTTACCCTCAGCAGAGATTGCTCTTACCATGTCGGGACGCAGAGGCATGTATTGCGCAGTGAGTGCTCGTCCGGCGAAAGGCTTTTCAATGTGGAGGGCTTGCCATCCGCCATCAAACTGACAGTGATAACCTTCGTCGCGGAGATAATCCCAAACATCCTCGATGGAGACATCGAGAGCGCGCTTCAACAGGTCGTCGGGCAACTTGGGGCGGCCGTCCGGAAAGCGGTCGCCCTTCCACTCCGAGGTATAGAACATCATCTGCTCCTTCGTCATTTTTACTTGAGCGAAGGCGGGCGCGAGGCTGGCGATTAAGAATGACAAAATCACTTTCTTCATGCGGTTTTCTCCTTTGTGCGCGCGGGCGCCATACTCCAAAGGCGATCCCACGAATGCTCTTTGTCCCACTGCGGAGTTGGTTCGAAGAAGCCCGCACCCGGCGCCAGGTGCGCGCGGACCGCATCCTCGTTCAGCGTTATGCCGAGGCCTGGTTTGTCGGGGACAGCAATGAAGCCCTTTTCGATGATGGGCTTGTCGACACCTTCAACCAAATCCTGCCACCAGGGAACATCGAGTGAGTGATTTTCGCAAGCGAGAAAATTCTCAGTCGCGGCCGCGCAATGAACGCTGGCGTAGGCGCCAATGGGCAGGCCCGCGTAGTGCATCGCCATCGGGACGCCGTATTCCATGGCCATGTCGCCGATTTTGTGGGTCTCGAGGATGCCGCCAGAGGTGGAAATATCGGGGTGGATTTTGCTAACGGCATGATTCCGGCACAGATTGACGAAGTTCTCTTTCAGGTAGATATCTTCGCCAGTTAAGATTGGCGTTGGGCTTTCGTTGGTGATGTGTTGTAACAGTTCAGTGTACTGCCAGGGAATCACATCTTCCATCCACGAGAGATTGTACGGTTCATAGGCTTTCCCGAGACGGATGATGGAATTGACTCCCAGATGGCCGAGATGATCCATGGAGAGTGGAATTTCCATACCTACTGCTTCACGAATGGCGGCCACATAAGCGACCAGCATCTCAATTCCCTTGTTTGTCACTTCGTTGGCGAGAAATGGGTGACGAAGGTTGGTGGTTTCCCATTTGCTCTGGCCGGAAGGAGCAGTCACTGTGCCCGGAGTATCTGAGACCATGTCAATGCCCAGATCCATCTTCAACCAAGTCAGACCCATGTCCTCTTTGCGAGCTTTCATGCGCTGCGCGTAGACCTTGATGTCTTTCGACTCAACTGTGTCGGCGTAGAGACGGATGCGATCACGAAATTTGCCACCCAGCATTTGATAGATGGGCACACCGTAAACTTTGCCGGCGATGTCCCAAAGAGCTTCCTCAATAGACACCACGCCACCGGCCTGGCGCGCGTCACCGCCAAACTGTTTGATCTTTTCAAAAAGGAACGTCACCTTCAGAGGGTTTTCGCCGAGCAGGCGGCTCTTCAGGAAAAGGGCGTACGTGGGGCTTGCGCCGTCTCTCACTTCGCCGAGACCGTAAACGCCCTGGTTCGTATCAATGCGAATAATGGTGCAAGGGCTTGGTCCCGGCTTATGCACAGTGGCTACCCGAAGGTCGGTAATGCGTAACTTTGACGGGCTGGAATTGGTGTTCACATTTTGAATTCTGGGTTCGGGGTTGGCTTCGGCTTGGCTGCCCAGCGCTGCTCCACCCAGCAGCGCAGCGGACGTTTTGAGCAGGCTTCGGCGGCCCATTTTGGCTGTTTTTTGATTAAACACTGACATTTCTCCTGTCTCGCGGTGATTCTATCTTCTTCAAAATTGTCGCTAAGAAGCATATCAAGGAGCGAACCGCGCAGGCGGATAATTGTTTCGCCTATTAAATACAGGGGCAGGAACGAAAAAAATTCCCGCCTGACTGGGTGAAGGCAGCTAGATTGGGCGAACTGAAGAGAATACGAAGAGTGGCTGGTTTGGATCTTGCGCATAGAGAGTCCTTTCGAAGCTAGCGTAGGATGGTGTCAAGCGGCGAATTGCGGAAAACGGTTGTAAGTGATTGGGACGATTCAGAAAATGTTTTTCCGCGGGTGAGTGACTGAGAAATTCACGTTCCCGCGATGTTCGTTACAGGGGCAAATTTCGATGAATAAACCGCCGGTGGGGGTTCATGAGTTACACTCGGCTCGACGATGGACACAAGGAGGGCGATGGAGCGAATTTTGAAAGCCGCTGAGCGCCGGGTTCATTATGGTCCTGGTGAAGCCAGGCGCGCAAGCCGAGCGCACGGTCGCGGTCCAAGGTAAGCGATGCTGCCGGCTTTCTAATGGGGCCTGCCTGCGGTGCAGGAAAAATGGAATGTCACGCGCACCTTGTGTTACGGCGACAATCTCCAGCGTCGGGCGAATGGCGCGATAGACGATAAGGTAAGCACCCACCGGAAAGAACAACACCGGATGGGCGGTAGGTCTTCGCGCTTATGGCGATGCCAGGTATCCGTCCGAAAGCCTCAAACGCATCAAACAGCTTACCGATCCAGCGGTCTGCAGCCTCGATGTTGTCTTAGGCGATGTATTCCCAGATCTCGTCCAGATCAAGGCGGCATCTTCGCTGAGTATATGCGCGCTCACGCCTTGGATTTTCGGCGCTGTTCGGATTTACGCTTGAGCCGGTCGTGGGCCTCGGCGGGGTTAACGTGTCTGCCGCTGTCCAGCGACCCCAGCCGCCGTCCCAGTTCCTGATTGAACTCTCCCAGCCGCGCAGCCCGGTTCTGATCATGTTCTTCGAGCAGCCGCAGCGCTTCCCGGACAACTTCACTGGCCGAATTGTAGCGGCCTGCTTCAACCTTGGCACTGACGAACTTTTCAAGTTCGGGAGTGAGAGAGACATTCATGGCGCATTGCTCCTGTTCTCTAACCCTAACGTCAATAACGAAGATTGTCAATCTTCGTTAACCTGGTCAGGGCGCTTTTTCTTCGGGAGATTGGGTCGTCTTGGAGGCCAAAGGAACATAAAACCATTCCACGAGACCGGGAGGGTGCTGGGTTTTACCATCGCCCTTCCCGTCCTCAAAACCGTTCCGGTCTAGTTCCGATCCGTTCCGATCCTAAATATTTGGAGCGTGCAAATGTCCTTAATCGTTCACTATTGGGGTTGGCAGGCGGCGAGAAGTTCTAGGCCTTATCCGAGTGCCGGACAAACCGCCCGAAACGCACATGGCGATTCCCACAACGCCGTGTCCGGGTGTTCCGAAAACAATCGGCAATTCCGCACATAATCTGCATGGCCGAAAAGGCAGCCACGATGCCTTTGAATGCCGCAAAGTTTAGGGTTGGAATGAAGGCGTAAACAGAGCAATTGAGACCAATAATATTATTCCGAAACGATGGGAACAGGCCGCTGGCGGCAGGACTGGAGAACTCCGGCCGTTCGCACGCGATCTATTTCCCTGGTAAGATCTGCAAGATTGATGGGCTTGGTGGCGTATCCATCCATGCCCCCGGCCAAACAGCATTCTCGATCGCCAGGCAGGGCATGCGCGGTAAGGGCGATGATCGGGATGTGCGCGTCGCCCTCTCCACCCTGCTCCCTCTCGCGAATGGCAGCGGTGGCTTCCAAACCGTCCATTTCGGGCATCTGAATGTCCATTAAAATTAGGTCGAAAGTATGTTGATCAAGAACGCGCAGAACCTCGCACCCGGTACGCGCCACGGTTACGGCATGGTGCTGCTTTTCGAGCATACGGCGGGCAACCTTCTCGTTCACCGGATTGTCCTCAGCCAAGAGGATGCGCAATTTCGGAAAATTCGCAGGCGTCGAATGATCCTTGCTGAAATCCAGCACCGCCGCAACGGGCGTCGACCCTTCTTGATTCACGACTCGCGCGGGATTTCCCTGAGTGGCGGCGCTTTGGTCCACAACAATGGCCGGCAGCCGGTCCGATTTGGGGGTGCGATCGCGTTTAGCGGTTCCCTCCGGCTGGGCAAAAGGCGTCTCGATCGTGAAATGGAAACAGCTACCAGCGCCAGGCTGGCTCTCCACCCAGATTCTTCCGCCTATCATTTCCGCGAGCTTGGCGGAGATGGCGAGGCCTAAGCCAGTTCCCCCAAATTTGCGGTTGAAGGTGGAATTGACCTGTGAAAATGCTTCGAAGATGGATTTCTGGTTTTCTAATGGGATGCCAGTTCCGCTATCGCGCACGAAAAAGTGCAACTGGGCGTGCTCATTTCTCGTGCCGTCCAAGGCGACACATAATTCCACTTCTCCTTCGCTCGTGAACTTCAGGGCATTCCCCAGCAAGTGGGCGATGATACGAAAAAGGCGAGCGGGATCGGTGGCGATCTGGTCCGGCACATCGGGACGAACAGTCCAGCGCAACTTCAGACCCTTTTCCGCGGCCTGCAAGGAAAATGGTTTTATGATTCTCGCGAGATGATCATGCAACCGAAATGGTGTAGCGTCGAGTTCCAACGTCCCCGCCTGAAGGTTGGAAAAATCAAGAATGTCAATGATGATCGCAAGCAACTCACCGGCGGAGGATTTGACGTTCTCCAGCAGTTCCCGTTGCTCGCCGGTTAGCTCAGTATCGAGCGCAAATTCGGTCATGCCGAGCACGCCGTTCAGAGGTGTCCGGAGCTCGTGGCTCATGTTGGCCAGAAATGCACTCTTTGCCCGGCTGGCGGCTTCGGCTGCTTCCTTGGCCTTCCAAAGATCTAAATTCGCTCGCTTACGCTCGCTGATATCCTCGGCCAAACCAACCATGCGAACCAAACGCCCGGTCTGGTCGCGAATCGGAAATGCCAGATTCCTTATCCATTTAACCTCTCCGCTGGGTGTCTTAATCCGGTATTCGGCTTCTGCCTGTTCTCCCGTTTGCTGTTTTTCGAATATCGCTTGTGCCTGAACTCGGTCGTCTGGTTCGATTGCCTCCGGCCACTCAAGAGCGTTTTGATAAACGCTTTCGCACGTTCGACCGAAGATTCTTTCGAACTGCGGGCTTACGTAAAGAAACTCGGACCCAGCCGCATCAAGAATCCAAAAGATTTCATCTATGTTTTCCGCGAGCTGGCGGAATTTCTCCTCGCTGCTTCGAACAAGCTCCGCTGCTTCCCTATGTTCGGTAATATCCGTCGAGATACCGACGTGCCCGAGGAACTCGCCGCTGAGGGACAATCGCGGTGCCGCGTTCGAAGTGATCCAGCGCCACTGGCCATCGCTACGCTTGGCCCGTGCTTCGATATTGAAGGATGTGCGCTCTTTCACTGCGCGGAGAAGAGTAGCCAGATAACGCTGGGCGTCTTCTGGATGAATCAAGGATAGCCACTTAAGACCTTCGAGCTCTTCGAAGGTGGCGCCGGAGAATGTGCCGAATCTCTGATTGATATAGCGAAGTCCGCACTCAGCGTCGGTAACCCAAACGCTCGATGGACAACCGTCTGCCATTATGCGAAAACGCTCTTCGCTATCGCGCAACTCCTGGTCAATCCGCCTGCGCTCCGTAATGTCGTAAAAGATGCCCAAAATGAGTTCACGGCCGCACAGTCCTTGCATCGGGCTGGCGGCGATCTCGACAGGGACCCGCGCGCCGTCTCCTCGGAGCACCACATGCTCAGTCGCTCCGGATTCGTAGCGATATTTCCCGAACGAACTCCTTCCCGCCGGGATATCTTCTGAGGCGTGAACGTCGGCCTGGTGTAGGCCGGGTATTTCGTCGATGGACCGACCGAGCAGCGCTAGTGCCGCCGGGTTGGCATCCACCAGCATGCCCGTCCGGGCGTCGGCAATCACCGCGGCGTTTCGGGAAACCTCAAAAGTGGATCGATATTTGGCCTCGCTTAGACGCAAGGTCTCTTCTGCTCTTCGGCGCGCGCTAATGTCGTGAACGATTGCCGCCGAACCAAGAACTTCTCCACGGTCATTCTTCACCGGAAAGCTGCCGAACGAAACATCGATGAGCTGACCGCTTTTTGTGGCCAAAACGGTCTCAAAGCGGCGACTCGTCCCTATCTCGATGATGTCTGGAGTTGACGTTTTCCCCTCGCGCACTTCAGGGGGCAGCAAAATCGAAAGGGGTTTTCCAATCACCTCGTCCGCGCGATATTCAAAAAGTGCTTCGGCGGCTGCGTTCCAGATCTCGATCGTCCCATCAACTGTTCTTCCAATAAGTGCGTCGCAAGAGGAAGCCAGGAGAGAGGCGAGGAATGTCTCTCTTTCTTCAGTTATGACCCTTCCCGCGGTGTCGTGTTTGACCGCATTTTCCCGTACAGCATCACTGCACCAATCTTGGGCAGGCATCTGCGTTGCATCACTGTTTTGTTGCATCATCAAACTTACATTCTGCGGCGGGACCGCGAGCTCGGCTAAGGAGTGCGTGTCCTTGAAACCCAGCCACACTCGCAGTTTCACATCGGCTAATGTAAGGTGAGGTTTGAGCCTACTTCAACCATTAAAAAGAGGTAAGCTGCACTCAGTTGCTGCGCTAAGCGTGCCATACGTCTGATTGTGGGAAGCTTCGGCCCGCGCACCGGGTGAATAACATAGATAAACCGGCCAAAGTTTTCGATCTAAATTCTTAGCGTAAGCGACTTAGAATCAAACACTTTGGGCCGGTTTATTTGCGTTTATCCGGTCCAATCTGTGCACGCGCTAGATTCTGTTGACCTCAGATATCAGCGGGCATCATGATTGGCCGGATAAACGCGCCATTCGTACAAAGCTCGAATTTATTCGATCCTTGCGCCGCATCGCGGCTACTTCGGGCAAGTGCCCGACCTCTTTCTGCTCGCCAACCCGTTAGACCGTTATGCGTAGGGTGACGAGAATTGTGTTCTCGTTACATTTTTGGGATCAGGCCGCTTTGAGGCCAACAGCGGTCATCAGCTGCTCGAGATCGTCAACAATCTTCTGGTAGAGGCGGTCGAGCTGAGTGCGTTTCTGTTGCTGAAGTTTGGAGTCGCCGGCGACGGGTCGCAGCAGTCCTGCTGTCAGCGGTGCGTAAATGCGATCAAAGAGTTTGAGGAAAAGCAAGCAGATGGAATATCCTTGCGGCAGCAGGCGGTAGCGACGGGATTTGGCAACTTTCTGCATGAGATTCTTGGCTCTGAGCTTGGATAGGTCATAGCGGAGCGAGGCGAGGCTGTATTTGTCAGGGGTGAAGTGCAGCGTCTCCAGCACATGCGGATACAAGTCTGCGGTTTGAAAGGTGTTGCCGGCGGCAATGTGAGCAAACCGAACCAGGGCATGCATCAAAGCAAGTTGCCGTGGCTGATCCAGCTTCAAGCCGGGAACCCGTTTGCCATTGGCTTGCACGGTGGGTTCAGCCAGTTTGCGCAGTTGACCTCCGTCCAGAAAGGTTTCCAGAATATCTTGTTGAACGTTGAGGTAGTTATCGCAGATCGTACCCATCCGTTCCCGCAACTTCGGCAGATTTTCGACGGCTTTTTTGACTCCATAATCGGTGACATCGTTGGTGGCCGCTTCGGTGCGCAGCAGGAGGTGGTCACGCACATACTCTTTGATGAATCCGTGACCGTAGTGACTGCGAATTACTGGATTGGGGAGATCGATATCTTCGATGACAGTCTGCAGCTTGCCCCTATAGTGTTTGGTTACTTTGCGGCCGAAAATCACCGTGATCTTGTTCGGTTGTCCGATGGTCCGGTTGGCATCGAGCAAGCGTTCGCCCATCTGGTCGAGAGCAGCGCGGCGATGAAAGATCAGGTTGTCACAGTACTCCACCTGCGAGAAGAAGATCCGGTGCTGACAGCCCGCTTGTTTCCGTTCACTATCTTTGAAGAAGGGCGTGAGACAGGCCAGCCATTTTTGTCCGCACGTCGATAAATCAGACGCGCTGAGAGAATCGGCCAACTGCTGAAGTTTCTGTGGGTCGCTGCATTTCAGGAACGCATTTGAACATTGCTGAAAATCAATGCTTTCTTCTTCCATACGCTTGGCCAGCCAGTGATGCTGGTTTAGACAGATACGCGCGGAGAAAGGCAGATAGGGGCACATGCGCACGAACATCCTGCCCCAGCGCGCATCGTTGATGTAGAAGTTATATTGGATGATCCAGCGCTGGCCGTATTGCAAGTGCCAGCGGTCTTCCTTGCCGATGGCCGTCAAGATGCGCGCTGGCTCCCGCCCTCTGAGAATGGCCACCACCTGATCCGGTTTCGCGCGCTTGAAGTAGGCATCGACGAACTCATCGCGGCGGCTGGCCGGTGCTTCAATAATCGGCGCGCCCCACTTCTCGCTCCGATTCTTGACCCAGTTCTGGTATTGCTCTGCCACCTCCCGCAGCTTGTTGCGCGTCACTCGCTCGCCCTCGCGGTAGGCATTGAAAAAGCCGATCACTCGCTCTGGCTGCTGGAAGGGCTGAATCAAGCCGTTCAACAGTAGCCTGTCAAAACACCGATAGCCGAATTTGATGCTATCTTTGTGGTGCTCGTAGAAGTCGTTCATCGTTCACTCTCCTGTGTGGTCGAATACCAGGAGCATATCGCTGTGAACGCTTCTACGGGATCACCTCAATCAGCGAACTCAAGGGATATCAAGGGCGCAGCCCTTGGCTAGTTAGTGAATGATAAAGGGCGTTAGCGTAGATGCCCTTTCCAACGAGTTTATGTTTTGCTGGCCGCGCGGACGACCACAACCTGGTTATCAGTACTGTTGGGCCAAAGATGCGATTCGTTGGCCAAAGGAAACAACAGCGTTCATCATCAAAATTTCCTTACTTTTTTGGAGTCCACTTCAAGACCTGCGTCTTCGAGTTCCCGGGCCAAGGTGAGTTTCCAACCATTCTGGTCATCGAAGGGAATATAGGCGATGCCGTGTAGATCGGAAGGAATTTCCACGTCACCTCGCTTAAAAGCGCACACCCGAGCTCGACCAAGGCGACCGACAAAGTAGCCTAATTCGAACACTGCATTTTGGCGGGCCCTAGGTTTATGATCCTCGCCGCCGCGCTTACCACCTTCATCGTCTGGCCTTATCAGCACGACGGCAAATTCGACTTCGCTTTTCGCCTCAAATTTTTCGATAATCGTTTGCACGCCGCTCGTCTGTTCATTCAGAATAATGGGTTCCAAGTCTATCCTTCAAAAAGGGCGCTACTTTTTCGCGCGCACCTTCATCGTGACCACGCACGATGAATACCATGTTCAAGAGTTCGAACTCGTTCTTTTCCTGCGCACGTTTGCAGCGTTCTTCGAAGCTGGCTTTCGCGGCGTTCAACTGCTCTTCTAGTGAGCTGTTCCCGGTTAAGACCCGGTTAAGACTTGACAACTGGCGCGAGTCGAGACGTTTGCCAGACATGCTGGCAAACAAGGTCGCTGACGCTTCCGGCTCCGATTCGAGATTAGTCCAAGATTGAAAAGAATTAGATAGCTGCGCCCGGGCGCGGCCGCACAAAGATCATGAACCCCAGGACCATGGCCAGCGCTGTGGCAAACCGGCTGCGCCCCTCCATGGTCAAACGGGAAAATGCCCCCCCACCCCGAAAAAAGTGCTGATTTCCCGCCGCTCGCCGCTATTTTTTGTACGCGGGACCAAACTCTCGCTCGTAGCGCGCTTTTCCCCGTCCCAAAATCAACCCACGTCAACCGTCCGCGATAGTATGTGGAGGGCCGAACCGAATCGCCAATGTCCACTTCCACCCCGCTCCCCAACCTCTCCGGCAAAACCGCACTCATTACCGGCGCTTCCAAAGGCCTCGGCAAAGCCATGGCTCTGGCGCTCTCCGCTGCCGGTGCCAGCATCGCCCTAGTTTCGCGCGACGCCTCCAAACTCTCATGTGTCCAAGCCGAGATCGCCGGCAATGGCGGCCACGCTGACGTCTTCGTCGCCGACGTCGCCAACGAAGCGCAAGTCGACAATCTCGAAAGCGAAGTCTCCGCCCGCCTCGGCAAAGTGCAGATTCTCATCAATAACGCCGGCATCAACATTCGCAAGAATCTCACCGACTTCTCGCTCGACGAATGGCAAAGCGTTCTGAATACGAATCTCACCAGCGTCTTCCTCATGTCGCGCCGCTTCGTCCCGCACATGCGCGGCACCGGCTATGGGCGCGTCATTTGCATGACCTCCATCATGAGCCACGTCTCTCTTCCGCAGCGCAGCGCCTATTCGGCCAGCAAAGCCGCCGTGCTTGGCTTGATTCGCGCGCTCGCGCTCGAGCTGGCCACCGAAGGCATTACGGTCAACGGCATCAGCCCCGGCCCCTTCGCCACCGAAATGAACCAGGCCATCGTCAACAATCCCGAACTCAACACGCAGTTTCTAGCCAACATTCCCGCCGGCTGCTGGGGCAAGGTCGAAGACATCGGCAGCCTCGCCGGCTTTCTTTGCTCCGACGCCGCTTCGTTCATCACCGGCACGGACATTCTCATCGATGGAGGCTGGACCGCACGATGATGACCCGCCGCGACGCCCATTGGCTGATCCTACGCGCCACCACCACCGCCGGCGCCGCCGCGTTTCTTGCTCCCTGGCTATCCGCCCATCAGTCGCACGCACACAGCACCGCCCCGCCCGATCCGCACGATTGGTCTTCCTACCGCCCCAAATTCTTCTCCGTTGAAGAGTTCCAATTGCTCGATTCGTTCACCGCCATTCTGATTCCCTCCGACGAAACTCCTGGCGCGCGGGAAGCTCGCGTTGTCCCCTTCATCGATTTCGTGGTGAACGCCGCCGCTGAATTCGCGCCCGAAACCCAAGCACATTGGCGCGCTGCCATGCGGTGGCTGGGCACAAGCAACTTCGGCCATCTTTCATCCCAAGATCAACTTGCCCTTATCACCGCCGCAGCCGCTCCCGAATACGATCATTCCCTCACTCACCCTGGCTTTCCGTCATACCAACTCATCAAAGAAATGACAGTCCGCGCTTTCTACACTTCGCGCATCGGCCTGATCGACGTTCTTGAATATAAAGGCATCGCCTATCTCAGCGAGTTCCCTGCCTGCACGCATCCGGAGCATCACGGCGCATAACTAATATGCAGAAGTTTGACGCCATCATCGTGGGATCGGGCGCATGCGGCGGCTGGGCCTGCATGACCCTAGCCCAACAAGGCTGGAAAATCGCTCTACTCGAAGCCGGTTCGCCCATCGAGCCATTCCGCGAGTTTCATCACCGCTGGCCTTACGAACTCGATTTCCGCGGCGCTGGCCAACCCGGTCTTTTGCGCAAATATTTCGGGCTGTCCACCGAATACAATTACCGGATCATGATTGACGATCGCGATAACCCATACACCGTCGATCCCGATAAGCCCTTCCGCTGGATACGCTCGCGTGTGCTGGGCGGCCGCACCCTTCATTGGTCGCGCGCCTCCGATCGCATGTCCGACTTCGAGTTCAAAGCCGCCTCGCGCGATGGCTATGGTGAAAACTGGCCCATCTCCTATCAGGAGATTGCGCCCTACTACGACCGCATCGAAAGCTTTATCGGCGTAAGCGCCGCCGCCGCTCATCTACCGCAATTTCCCGACGGCGTTTTCCAGCCGCCCATGCCTCTCAATTGTGCTGAAACCATCTTTAACGCGGCCTGCGGCAAAATCGGGTTCCCCGCCACCACG
The DNA here is from genome assembly GCA_963764105.1 of Bryobacterales bacterium. Taxonomy (GTDB): domain Bacteria; phylum Acidobacteriota; class Terriglobia; order Bryobacterales; family Bryobacteraceae; genus Bog-105. The sequence continues at coordinate 81,588 of CAVXRP010000015.1, read as the reverse complement.
CGGCGCGTCGCTCAGCTCACGCGCATGCTCAACAACCGGCCCCCCTGCCATTATTGTGGCAACTGCGTCAACGGTTGCGATGTCGGCGCCATGTTCAGTACCGTCTCCTCAACTCTGCCGCCGGCCTTGAAAACCGGCAAGGTGACGCTGCTCTGTGATTCTGTGGTCAGTCAGGTGCTGCTAGACTCCGAACATCGCGCTTGCGGCGTGCGCTACATCGAGCGCTTCACGAACCGCCCGGTTGAACTCAACGCCCCGGTCGTGATTCTCGCCGGCTCGTCTCTGGAAAATACTCGCCTCCTGCTCAACTCCGAAAAGGGAGGCCTCGCGAATAGCAGCGGTGTGTTGGGCCACTATCTCATGGATCAACTCTCCGGGGTGGGCGCCAGCGGATTCCTGCCGCAGTTGAAGAACGCCGCCATCCGCAACGACGATGGCAAAGCCGGCGGCTTATACATACCGAACTTCAACAATCTCAGCGCGGTCAAAAATCCTAAGTTCATCCGCGGTTATGCCATGAGTGCTTCCGGCGGCGCAGCCATGTTTCCGCAATTTGCGCCCGCGCTTCCCGGCTTCGGTTCCACTTTCAAGAAACAAGTGAAATCTCTTTACCCAGCGCACGCCCGCGTCTGGATGGCCGGCGGTGAAATGCTCGCGCAAAAAGAGAACTTCGTCGAAATAGATCCCATTGTCAAGGACAAATGGGGCATCCCGGTTCTTAAAATCCACTGCACGCACTCCGCGAATGACCTCGCGCTTTACCAGGATTTCTTCGACCGTGCGCATGAACTCTTTCGCGCCGCTAAAGGCGAACTCACCGAAGCGAAGCCCTTTCTCGCTATCCCCGGGTCTCTCATTCACGAGGTAGGCACCTGCCGCATGGGGGACGATTCGAAAACCAGCGTGCTCAACTCCTTCTGCCAAACGCACGATATCGGCAACTTATTTGTTTTCGGCGGTGGCTGTTTCGTCACCACTGGCGACAAGCACCCAACCTTGACGATGATGGCCCTGACAGCGCGCGGCTGCGACCGTCTCATTGACCTCGCCCGCAAAAAGGAACTCTAATGGCTCAACCCTCGCAAGCTCTGCCCGTCAATCAGCCGCACGATGACCCGCCCGAGTTTGAAAAACGCACTTACAAAAAAGTCATCTGGCGGCTCATGCCGTTCCTTTTCATGTGTTACATCTTCGCCTATGTCGACCGCGTGAACGTGGGCTTTGCGGGGCTTGATATGAAGCGGGATCTCGGCATGAACGACGCCGTGTTCGGCATCGGTTCCGGCATCTTCTTCATCGGCTATTTGTTTTTTCAAATTCCTTGCAACATCGCCCTGCAGAAAATCGGCGCCAAACGCTGGCTCGGGCCCATCATGATTGTGTGGGGCCTTGTCTCGGCCTGCACCATGTTCGTCCATGGCACGTTCGATTTCTACGCCATCCGGTTTGTGCTGGGCATCGTAGAGTCGGGCTTCTTTCCGGGCGTGATTCTTTACCTCACCTTCTGGTTTACTGGCCGCTACCGTGCGCAAATGGTGGCCATTTTCATGACGGCGATTCCACTCTCCGGTTTCATCTTCGGACCCATTTCCGGCTGGCTGATGAAACGGCTGAATAATGTGGGCGGCCTGCACGGCTGGCAGTGGCTCTTCGTGGTGGAGGCCGTTCCTTCCATGCTGGCCGGTCTCGCGTCCATGGTGTTTCTTGAAAATGGCCCCCACTCCGCGCGCTGGCTGAACAACGCCGAGCGCGATATGCTTTGCCGGCGTTTAGCGGAAGATGACGCGCACAAGAAAACCACCGTCGGCGGCCATCATCTTTTCGCTAACGCAATTCGCAAGCCAGCCGTTTGGCTTTTCTGTTTGATTTACTTCGGATCGGTCAGCGGTAACTACGCGCTGCAATTTTGGCTGCCGCAGATCATCAAGAACACGCTCAGTACAGATCAGTTCACCATCGGCCTTCTCACCATGATCCCGTGGGGTGTTACTGCCATTGCCATGGTTTTGATTGGCAGGCATTCCGATAAAACCGGGGAACGCACGTATCACATCGCCATCTGTGTGGCCGCCGGTGGCCTCGGCCTGGCGCTGTCCGCCATACCCGGAATTTCCGGTGCGTTCGGTTTGTTCGCTCTCACCATCGCTTGCGCGGGCCTTGTCTCTTCTTCATCAACGTTCTGGTCTCTGCCCACACTTTACTTGTCCGGTACCGCCGCCACGGCGGGGATTGCCATGATCAATTCCATCGGCAATTTGGGAGGACAAGTCGGGCCTTACATCATTGGCTTCATCAGCAACAAATTTCACAGCATGACCATCGCCCTGTTTACGCTCGCGAGTCTTTGCTGGCTGTCCGCCTTCATCGCCATCAAATTCTTCCGCCACAACCCGGTGAAACCATGAAGCGACGAACGTTTCTGCGCAACGTCACCGCCGCTTCGTCTCTTTTGCTTCCCCTTATGGCCGACAATCATCCAAAATCAAAGCTAGGCATCGCCACCACTTCCTATCTTGGCGTCTGGCGTCCCAAATATACCTACGAATTCCTCGAGCACTGCCACGCGCTCGGCGCCGCCGGAATCCAGGCTGGCATTCATGGCGATATTGCCGGCGAAGCCACCGCACGCACGGAGATCACGCGCATTCGTAACCGCGCCGAACAGCTCGGCATGTTCATCGAAGCCATGGTCCCCATGCCGCGCGGAACGGACACCGGCGCTTTTGAGCTTGCACTGAAGGACGCGCGTGAAGTGGGCGCTGTCGCTTTACGGTCCGCCTGCCTGGGCACGCGGCGTTACGAAACTTTCTCAACCTGTGAAGCGTGGCAGCAGCATGTTACAGAGAGCCATCAGTCGATTGAGGCCGCGTTGCCGCTTCTTGAGAAGTACAAGATCCCGCTCGGTATCGAAAACCACAAGGATTGGACCGCCGATGAAATGGCCACGCTCATGAAGCAGTATTCGAGCGAATACTTCGGCGTCTGCCTCGATTTCGGCAATAACATCTCGCTGCTCGACGATCCGATGGACACAATCGAAAAGCTCGCGCCCTACACCGTCACGACACACTTGAAGGATATGGCGGTAGATCACGGGACCGATGGGTTCCTGCTTTCCGAAGTCTTGCTGGGCGATGGTTATCTCGATTTGCCGCGGGCCATCGGCCTGGTACAGCAGGCGCGTCCGAAAGTCCGATTATTGCTCGAGATGATCACCCGCGACCCGCTGCCCGTGCCTTGCCTGACAGACAAGTATTGGGCCACGTTCCCCGATCGCAGCGGCCTTTATCTCGCGCGCACGCTGCGCTTCGTTGGCACTCACAAACCCGCCCAACCGCTGCCGCATATCTCGCAGCTCAGCCACGCTGAGCAACTGAAAGTGGAAGATCAAAACGTCATTGACTGCCTGAAATATGGGCGCGAAAAGTTAGGACTCTGATGCCCAGGGATTCGCCAGCTTCAGCCCGCAATCGGCAAAATCGGAAATGTTGCGGGTCGCCAATAGGGCTTTGCGGTTGCGCGCGATCGCTGCAATCTGCGCATCGAATTGCGAAATCGGCCGCCCGAGCATCTTGCGCGCGCCGGCAATTTCCGCAAAGAATTTTGCGCAACCGAGGTCGAAACCCAAGACTCGATCGCGAAAGTCTTCTTCGAAAATTGCACCTAACGCCGCTTCTAACGCCCTTTTCTTTTTTCCTTTTGTCAAGATCTCCATGCCATAAAACATCTCTGCTTGCGTGATGGAGGTCGTATAGAGCAGCAGCGGCGGTTGTGCCGCAACCCACTGAATCACCGCTCCCGACGGAACGGGCCTGATCAGTTCCGATATCACGTTCGTATCGAGAATAATCATTTCCCAAAGTTGGGAGGCTGGCGGATCACTTCGCGCGCGGGAATGGGAAGTTCTACGCCGCCAATGGCCGCAAAGCGCCGCCGGATGGACGTTGCCAGATCAACCGGTTGGGCGTCCGCTTGATTCAATGCTTTCCTTAGAATTTCTCTGGCCTCTTCTTCCATGGATCTTCCGTGTTTCGCCGCTCGCATGCGAAGTTGCTCTTTAACCGACGTCTCCAATTTTCGAATGGTGATTGCGGCTGCTGTTGGCGCCATGCATCAATGATAGCATTGCTATCATCCCTCCGCAATAGACTATTTTTCGCCGGTCAGCCGGGCGTGCAAGGCCCGCTCGGTCTTCGCTTTTTGTTGGTCTCCTAGCCGATCGTACACTCGCGCTAAATGGTAGTGCGGCATGGCCTGCTTCTCGTCCAAATCGGCGGCGCGCTTCAACTCCACCACGGCTTCGGACCAGTTTCGCTTGCCCTCGAGCAGCACTCCTAACTCGTAATGCGCTTCCCAATTGCCCTCATCCAATTTGATCGATTTCCGCAGCAACTCCTCCGCCGTCGGATCTCTCGAATCGGCCGCCAGGCGAGCCTTGGCTAACAGCAAAGGCGCCAGCGCATTGGTCGGATTGCGCACAGACCATTTTTCAACCGCCGCCGTAATCTCGCCCAAACGCGCGCCCGCCTGGTCCAACATCTTGCCAAGAAAAACATAGGGCTGCTCCACTTGCGGGTCGATCCGGATCACCTTGAGAAAAGCCGCTATTGCGTCGTCAAATCGTCTCTGCCCGTAGCGGGCCACACCCAATGCCAGAACCAACTGCGCATCGTCTGGGTGCGATTCTAACGTCGTAGATAGCACATCCGCCGCCCTTGTGAAGTCCTGCTTCCTGAGCAGCGCTTGGCAATAATCGAAAGCGAAACGTGCATCGCTCTGAGAGCCGCTCCAGGCGAGGCCAAGATGTTTTTCCCCTTCGTCGGTCTGGCCGACCGCTAGCAAAGCGCGGCCCAAGATGTTTTCGGCTCCCGGCGAAGGGTACTGTTCAACCGCCTTTTGCGCCGCAGCCACAGCTTCCGCCGTTTTCCCGGCGTCTAGAAATAGACCGGCGGTTCGCTCTTCGGCGGCCGGATCGGCGCGCCGGCTATCGGCAAATTTTTGCTCCAGCTCCGCCGCATGTTGGAATTGACCCGCCTTGGCGAAATACATAGCCAAGCCGTGGTTGATCGCTGGATTATCGCCACCGAACTTCTCGGCCTGCGCCGCTGCCGCAGCTGCTGCCGTCGGCTGCTTCAAACGGGTATACGTCTCCGCGAGCGAGACCCATGCGTATGCATTGCCGGGCTCTTCTTTTGTCACTTCCTCGAAGGCCGCGCGCGCCTGCGTGAGATCGCCATGTTGCAGGGCTAGCAGGCCACGCTGCAGGAGTTGCGTTGCATCGCCCGCCAGAAAAAGAAGAAGCAGAATGAGCAAATACTAAACGTACTAAACGTCGAAAGGCCGCCGGCATCGATTGACGCCGGCGGCCTGACTTCGGGAATTGCTCTTTGTTAGAACCTAAGTCTCAGCTGGAACTGAAGGTGCCGTTCTGTGCCGGCATTGGTGCTGGTAATCTGGCCGAAATTGCCGCTGGTTTGGCTCAGGCTGGGGAAACCAAATTGCGGCGTATTCGCCACGTTCGTACCTTCTGCGCGAAACTCAAGCTTGAACCGCTCGGTGAACGCGAAGTCCTTGAAGATGGAGAAATCAAGAGTCCGCGTGGGCGGCCCAGTGTTAGTCTGCAAGCCCACGTTGCCTTCCGACAAACCTTGGCTGCCGACGGGCAGGAAGTTGGCGGTGTTGAACCATTCGTTGGGGGTGCGTCCGCCCGGAGGAGCCGCATTCGGATTCCTGCCCGCGATAATTTCCGGTCCGCATCCGCCGTTGACGACTAGGCAGCCGCCGGAATCCAGCGTATAAGGCTGACCAGTACGAAGGGAAAGGATACCATTCACCTGCCAGTTGCCCAGGGCAAAATCGACGGCCCGGTTCATGCTGGAACCATACTGTTTGCCTCTACCGAAGGGAAGGGCGTAGTTGAAGGAAGTCACGAAATTGTGCCGTATATCCCAAGCAGAAGTTGAGTAAGACGAGTTGATATTTGCGTTGTCCACGGTATAGAAGCCGGGCGAACCGGACAGCGTGGTGCCGGTATTCGCTAGCGAATGGCCGTATGTGTAAGCTGCCTGAAACTGCAATCCGCTCGTCAGCCGCTTGGTCAACTTCGCGGTCATAGCGTTGTAGTTTCCGAAGCCAAACGTGGCCGTTCCAGAGACACTCCCGATATCCGGATAAGGACGCGTGCTGGTTCCGGTGATCGCAGGGTTGGCTGTGAAAACCAGCCCGCCGGTGTTCGGATCGGGCTGCAGCAGTTGGTGCGATTGGTGATTACCCAGGTAGCCGATCTCCAAAGCCATCTGTCCTGGCAATTCATGCTGAACCGAAAGGTTCCATTCCGCAACCATAGGGTTATCGAAATCCTGAGCAACTTCGCGGAAGTTCAGCGAAGACACAGGATATCCGGTGAAGACGTTGACAGGAAATCCAACTGCGATGCCGCCAATGGGACTTCCGTTCGCCATCAACGGGTCTGGCTGGAACTGATTCACCCCGTTGGGACGATCCAAAGAAGGCGATTCGTTGAACGGTGCGGATTCGCCGCGATTCGGGTTTCCGCCCTGGTTTTCCTCGCCACCGTAGAAAATACCATAGAAACCGCGAATGACGGTCTTCTCCTTGACGTTATAAGCAAAACCGAGGCGCGGCCCGACATCCGCCTTGTCCCACGGAATGAGGTACGAATTGACTTGGCCGCGGCTGACCGTGATCGGTGTTGTGAACAGCGCCGGGAAGGTTACACCGTTGACGGTTGCAGGAGCATTGAAATTCGACGGCAATGGCGCGTTCACGTTTGGACCATTCGGGATATATAGCGTCAAGTTCTGCAAGTCGAAGTTCGATTGCCGTCCGAACTGCTCGCCAATCGGCGAGAACAATTCATAACGGAAACCCAGGTTCAACGTAAGTTTAGAACTGAACTTCCAGTTGTCCTGGATGTAACCGGCATAAGCTTGTTTGGTGGAAGAGATGAAGTTCGTGGTCGAAATGTTGTCATAATCGATCGCGCCCAACATGAAGGAAGCGAATTCATCTCCTGACGTCGATGGAGTCAGAGGACCGGTGAGGCTTGGATAGGCGGTCTCGGTACGTTCAAATCCCAGTTCGCCGTGGGGCTCTGGAACCTGGAAGAACGGGAAGTGCAGTTCTCTGAACTCCGCGCCCACTTTGATCGAGTGCGTTCCCTTATTAATGGTCAAGTTGTTGATTAAATCCCACTCGTTGTTGTATTCCTTAGTGGGCAGCCAATTGTTCGCGCCGATTTGGCTATAGCGTTGCAAATCGAACTGCGGCAGGCCGCCGTTCAAGGTAGTCGTTGGATCGTAACCGCCGATGCCAAACGCTTTGAACTCGTCGATATTTGCATTCGCTTGGGTACGTGCGGTAACCAGCCGGCTGAAACCGACACGGGCTTCGTTGACCATGGTCGGCGAGAAAATATGGGTCCAACTCAGATTGCCGTTACGGCCCAAATCCTGCTCGCTATTACCGGCGAAGTTGCCACCGTCCAACGGTTGGCTCGGTCCATTGAAGGGCGTTACGCTGAGCTTTTGCGTGTTGGTCCAACTGATAGATCCGAAGATACTGTTAGAGTCACTCAGGTGGTAATCCACACGGCCGTCGCCTTGATCTGTATTGAGGCTGCCGGCCGTTACGGTATAAAAATCATTGGTCGGGAAGGCGCCCGGGGTGATGGGCCGATTGGTTCCAGGGTAAAGTGCAGCCAATTTCGCCGCAACAGGATCCATTTGCGAGGCTGGTATCTGACCCCCAGCATATGTACCGCGGGTATAAACCGGGGTCGCATTGGGAAGTGCCGTCAAAGTGCCAGGCGTACAGCCGCTGGTGCATACAGTGGTCGTTGGATCGTAAACCGGGACGCCGACGCCTGAAAAATTTCCAACCCGCTCTTGCGCGGTGGGAATGGTGTAAAAACCACCGTAACCGAGGCCGTCAACTGAACCGCCCGACGTCCTAATGCGAGTTCCTTGATAGTCGCCGAAGATGAATAGCTTATTCTTGATTATGGGTGCGCCGACAGCGCCGCCGAATTGGTTCTGCTTGATAGGATCGCGAGCCACGCCGGCAAGATTGTTTGTCCAGCTATTGGCATTCAGGTCGGTATTCTGCAAAACCTCGAAGGCTACACCGTGAATCTGATTCGAACCGGATTTCAGAGTGATATCCAGAATTCCGCCGGCCGCGCGGCCATACTCGGCGCTAGCGCCGTTCGTTATCACCTGCATGTCGCCAATCGCTTCGACCGAAGGACCAATGACAAACGATGTTTGATTAATGAAGTCGATGACGTTGACGTTATTGTCAACACCATTCAAAAGGAAGTTATTCTCACCGGTCGAGCGCACACCGTTGGCGGAGAAACCACCGCCGTTGGAATCGCGCGCGCCGTTTTCAGCCGGAACGACAGCCGGGGCCAAACGTGCCAGATAAGTAAATACTCTCTGCCCGCCGAGCGGCAATTCAGAAACCTGCGCAGAGTTCAAATTTTGAGAAATCGCCGGCGATTCGGTTTGCAGCAACGGCGCTGCGGCCGTCACCTCCACGGTTTGTGAGGCATTACCAAGCCTCAACGCCAAGTTCACGGCAACAGGCTCGCCAGGCGTTACCATGATATTGCCTTGTTCCGTCTTCTGAAATCCCGGAGCCACAGCAGTCACGGTATAGGTTCCTGGCGTCAGCGCAGGACGCGTGTAGTTGCCGGTATCGTTGCTGACTGTGTCATAAGTGACGCCGGTCCCGTTTTGTGAGATGGTGATTTTTGCGTTTGGAACCGCCGCACCTTGCTGGTCGGTTATGGTTCCGGTGATGGTACCCAAGTCGCGCTGTGCAAGGGCGATTGTGCTCATTGCAAACAGTGCAAGAAAAACAAACAGAAAGTTACGCCAACGTGGCATTTTTGATAGAACCCCTCTTACGTTGAGTTACGGAAAGACCTCGAACTGCACTAGACTCTATCACACGTAAACGTTTACTTCAAGACTTTTTTAGTGGGTTTTACCTAGGATAGATTCGATCGGCTCGCTAAGGTTATCCTGTTGGTCGAATGCTAAGGCGTAGTACGGCTATTTCGCTGACCGTGTTGACTTTGACGGGTGCCGGTGCCACCGCCCCATTCTACTTTCGCGATATTGCCGAGAGCGCCGGACTTACCGCCAAGAACGTGTTTGGCGGCCTAGACCGCAAGCACTATATCCTTGAAACGACAGGGAATGGCGTGGCGATCTTCGATTATGACGGGGACGGCCGCAATGACATTTTTATGGCCAACGGAACGCGTCTGAACGCGACGGCCGCATCCCCGCCGCAGCTTTATCACAACGACCGCAACGGCCACTTCCATGACGTTGCCCAAGCGGCCGGGCTGACGGTAACTGGCTGGGGCCAAGGGGTTTGCGTGGGAGATTACGACAATGACGGCCATCCCGACATGCTTGTGACTTATTACGGGCATAACATTCTTTACCGGAACCGCGGCGATGGGACTTTTGAGGACGTCACGGCCAAGGCCAAGCTGCCTACTACCGGCATTCGCTACGGCTCCGGTTGTTCGTTTGTCGATTACGATCGGGATGGCTACCTCGATCTGGTAGTGGCGAACTACGTCGACCTGGATTTGGACAAAACGCCAAAACCCGGCGACGGCGATTTCTGCGAATGGAAGTCGATTCCGGTGATGTGCGGACCGCGCGGTTTGCCCAAAGCGCACAACGTGCTGTATCACAATAATCGCGATGGCACGTTTACCGATGTCAGCGAAGCGGCCGGTTTTTTGAAACCGGGCGGACGGTACAGTTTGGGTGTGGTCGCGGCGGATTTCTCGAATGACGGCTGGCCTGACATCTATATCGCTTGTGATATGACCCCCAGCTTGTACTTCCACAACCTGCGTAACGGCACATTTGAAGAGCGCGGCGCGGAAGCGGGGGTGGCTTTCAATTTCGATGGCGCGTTACAGGCGGGCATGGGCGTGGCGGTGGCCGATTACGATAACGACGGCAAGCTCGATATCGCGAAGACCAACTTTTCCGGCGACCTCACTTCGCTGTTTCACAACGACGACGGTAAATTCTTCACCGATCTATCGCGCGAGGCTGGCCTCAAGGCGCGCCAATATCTGGGCTGGGGCGTTGCCTTTGTCGATGTGGATGACGATGGCTGGCGAGATCTGATTGTGGCCAACGGGCATGTCTATCCTGAGGTGGAGGGCAAACAACTGGGCGACACCTATCTACAGCCGACGGTTTTGTATCACAATCTGGGCAACGGGAAGTTTAAAGATGTCACAGATGAGGCAGGTCCGGCTTTTCAGGTTTCGCGGCCGGCGCGCGGCTTAGCCGTGGGCGATCTGGACGGTGACGGGCGACCGGAGATCGTAATCGTTAACATGAACTCGACTCCTAGCCTGCTCAAGAACGACGGCCCGCATGGCCACTTCCTTAACTTGTCTCTGACCGGCACAAAGTCGAATCGCAGCGCGGTTGGCGCGCGCGCCATTGTCACGGCGAATGGACGCAAAACGATTGATGAAGTGATGAGCGGCGGCAGCTATTATTCAAGCAACTCGTTCACTCTGCATTTCGGGCTGGGAACAGCAACTGCCGTTGAGAGCATTGAAATTCGTTGGCCGAGCGGGACGGTTCAGAAAATCGGTAATACCGCGGTCGATCAGACTTTGAACGTTACGGAGCAGTAGAAGAGTGAACCGGCGCGAGTTTCTGATCTCCAGTGCGGCCCTGACGTGTCTAAAATCGCCGCCCGCCTTTGCCGAAGAACCACGCCATCAGGAACCGCCTTATCTAAAACTGAAGAGTTTCATCGAACCGGGACATGATGAGTTCGCAGGCGAAAAAGCGGCGCTTGATTTGAAGGACCGGCTGCGCGCGGCGGTCCTTTCGAAAACGCTTGCTCATGCCGCCATCGGTCCAACCTCTTATAAGCGAGTGGCGGAGGACCTGAAAGAAGGAGTTTTCGAGGGTGAGCCGGTGAATTGGGAGGACTGGGTAGAATCGCTCGGCCGCGTGCGGCGTGCCGATTTCTTTCCTTTACCGGACAACACCGTGCGCTTCGAAGTGGCTAGCGAAAAAGAGGGCAGACTGTTTTACCGGGTCGGTTTGTGGCGCTACGAAGAAGGCAAGCTTTCGCCCATGGAAGAGCATGTCGCGTCCGCGTCCAAAGCCATTTTTTCGCGACGTCACAGAGGCGGTTTCGGAGAGTGTCCCGCCTTTCGAGAACAACTTCTGCGGGGTGTGCCCTATTGGCGGTCGCGGCTTGATCCGGCGAGCGGCATTGATCTCTATGGCAGCAACGGCATTGCGGTGGGCGACATCGATAACGACGGGACAGACGAAATCTACGTATGCCAACCTGGCGGCTTGCCCAACCGGCTCTTCAAATTTCGAGAAGACGGAACTTTGGCAGACATCACGGCGGAATGGGGGGCAGACGTTTTGGACGACACGTCGGCCGCGCTGTTTCTCGATTTGCGCAACAGTGGGCGGCAAGATCTTGTGGTGTTGCGCAATGGCGGGCCGCTGTTGTTGTTGAATGAAGGCGCGCGTTTCCGGGTGCGCGATGACGCGTTCCACTTCGCCACGCTGCCGCAAGGCGGCTTTACCGGCATGGCGGCGGCCGATTTTGATCGAGACGGCAAGCTGGATCTGTACCTCTGTTGTTACGTTTACTTTCAAAGCGAGGCGCAATACACCTACGCCTCACCGTATCAGGACGCCCGGAATGGGCCGCCCAACTTTCTGTTTCGCAACAAACTGAACGCCGGCGGTAGCGGCTGGTTTGAAGATTGCACGGCGGAAACCGGCATGAACGAAAATAACGACCGCTTCAGCTTCGCGCCCGCCTGGTGCGATTTCAATGAAGACGGCTGGCCTGATCTCTATGTGGCCAACGATTTCGGCCGCAAGAATCTTTACGTGAATCATGAAGGACTCTTTCGCGATAAGGCGGCGCAAGCGGGAGTGGAAGATCTTGGTCCTGGTATGAGCGCCGCCTGGTTCGATTACGATGGCGACGGGCGCGCGGACCTCTATGTAGCGAACATGTGGACCGATGCAGGCCAGCGCCTCATTCAAGACCCGCATTTTGGTCCAGCGCAACAAGCACCAGAAGCGTATAAACGCCACACCATGGGCAACTCGCTTTTTCGCAATCGCGGCGATGGTCAGTTCGAAGACGTGAGCATGCGACAGCAAGTTGGTTTTGGCCGCTGGGCTTGGGCGGCGGATGGGCACGACCTGGATAACGACGGCCAGCCGGAAATCTTTGTGACGTGCGGCATGTTGACGAACGAATCGGAGACGGACCTCAATAGTTTTTTTTGGCGGCAAGTGGTGGCCCGGTCGCCGGTAACGGCGCAGCCCTCGGCGGCTTATGAAAATGGCTGGAACGCGATCAACCAGTTCATCCGCGAAGAGTTCAGTTGGAATGGCCGAGAGCAGAACGTGCTGCATGTGAAACGCGGCGACCGGTATTTCGATTTTTCCGGCGTCAGTGGGCTAGATTTCGCGGAGGATTCGCGGGCGTTTGCCGTCACGGATTTCGATGGCGACGGCCGGCTCGATCTGATTCTGAAGAGCCGCCTAGGCCCGCAAGTGCGTGTTTTGCAGAACGATTGCGCGACCGGCAAACACGCCATCGCGTTTGAATTGCGCGGGACGAAATCGAATCGCGACGGCATTGGCGCAAAAGTGGAAGCGGACGGTCAGGCAAAATGGCTGAGCGCGGGCGCGGCGTTCCTTTCTCAGCACAGCAAACGGCTCACTTTCGGGTTGGGACCTAAGGAATCAGTCGAGCGGCTGCGGATTACCTGGCCGTCGGGATTGATGCAAGAACTGACAGATCTACAGGCTGGGCACACGTACACGATCACGGAAGGCGACGCGAAGTGTACGAAGAAACCGTTTCGCGCAGCAAGGGCGCTGGCGGAGCAGCCGGTGCACGGGGATAATAGTTTGCGGCTGGAAGACACTTGGCTCATGGAGGCCGTTCCGCTGCCGGAACCAGCGCGCGGACCCGGCCTATTCGTGGTGCGCGAAAAGCGCGAAGAATACGAAATTTTTCGGCGGTATTTGTTCGATTGGCGGACTTCATTGGTGACGCCGTTCCATTTGCTGCTCAACCAAGACGGCCATGCTATCAAAGTTTACGGGAAGGCGCCGGACGCGAAACAAGTGCAGTCCGATATGGCGCAGCCTGGCAATCCACTGCCGTTTCCCGGATTTTACGCAGGTAATCCGCATCGCGATTTCTTCAAATTTGGCGCGGCGTATTTGTGGTCGGGCTATTACGAGCAGGCGCTCCCTTACTTGCAACAGGTTTTAAACGCACCCCAAACAATGCACGCGTTTTGGTGCTAGTGGGACAGATCCATTTGCAAGCGAATCGCATGGGCGATGCGGAGAAAAGCTTTCGTGAAGCGTTGCAAGTGAATGAGGAGAACCCGGAAGCGTGGTCCGGTCTGGGCGACGTTTACGACAGCCGCAAAGACCTGAAAGCTGCAAGAGATAGTTACGATAAAGCGCTGGCGCTGAAGCCGGACCTGATCTATACGCTACTCAATGCCGGACAGGTGGCCGACAAACTGGACGAGCAGAAACGCGCGGAGGATTTCTACCGGCGAGCGTTCGAGTTGAACCCGCAGCAGGCAGAAGCCGCCAACGGCTTGGGTTTGGCGCTGGCGAAACAGGGGCAAGCCGGCGATGCCAAAAAATATTTTGAACAAGCTATCGCTTTGAAGCGGGACTACGCGGGCGCCATCAACAATCTGGGCGTACTATATATTCAGCAAGGCAAGACAAACGACGCGATTGCCGCGTTCGAATACGGAATCGGTGTGGCGCCGCAAGACGAAACGCTTTATCTGAATCTGGGGCGAATTTACGCGCAGCAAGGCCAATTCGACCGGGCGCGCCAATTGATGCAGCAACTGTTAGAGCGCAAACCGAACAGCGTCACGGCTAAGAAGGCCCTGCAGGATTTGAACGGACGATGACAGCCATACTTACAATCGCTTTTCTATGGAATGGGCTGGTGACAGCGCAACAAGTGGCTGATTTTGGACGCTGCGTCACATTGGCCGAGACGCCGGACTCTCGCGTGAGCCCCCAGCCGGCCATCGCGCCAGGGCCGCCGCCGCTGTTGAGTTTTCGCTATTACGAGGGCAAGGCGCACCATCGTTTCGGCAACGCGGATTTGATGTTGGACGATGCTGGCCATTAGTCATCTTGCCATCGCATTCATGCTGGCGCAGAGCGGCTTAACGGAAGCGGGCATCAGCGCGTTTAACCAAGGACGCTATTCGGTTGCGCTTGCCAAGCTGACCGAAGCGGCGAAAGATGCGAACGACAAACAAACGCGGCTGTTTCTGGCGCTGGCGCAGGCGGCCACGGGAGAATGCGCGACCGCCTTACCGGCGCTGAGCACTATGGCAGCGGATGAACGGCTGGCGGGCATCGCAGCAGTAAAGTGCTACAGCGCGGCGGGTGCGGAGATGAAGGCGTTTGCCCTGTTAGACGAAATGGCGGCGAAATGGCCCAACGACGCAGACGTCCTTTACTTAAAAGCCAAAATGCACATGAAGGCGTTCAACGATGCAACGCTCGCGATGTTTCAGCGGACGCCGGCGTCGTTCCGTGTCCACGAGCTATCGGCGGAGATCTTTGAAGTCGATGGACGTTATGACGAAGCGGTGGCGGAATACCGGAAAGCGATTGAGATGAATCCACAAGCGCCCGATCTGCATTTTCGGCTGGGCCGGGCGATTTTGCTGGCCGGACACAATCCGGACTCGCTGGCGAAAGCAGAGACGGCTTTCCGCGACGAATTGAACCTGAATCCGGAAGACGCGGCGTGTGAATTCCAGTTAGGGCAGATTTCCCAGGTAGAGGGCAATAAAGCCGATGCCAAGACGCATTTTGAAGAAGCCTTGAAACGCGCGCCGCAGTTCGTGGCGGCGCTGATCGCTTTAGGCAAAGTGGAAACGCTGGACAAACGCTACGACAAAGCAATCAGTTTGCTCAGCCACGCCGTGGAACTGCAGCCGGCCAACGAGACGGCCCACTATGCGCTGCTCACGGCGTACCGTGATGCGGGGCAGATGGACAAGGCGAAGAGTGAGAAGGCGATTCTCGATAAATTGCAGAAGCCACCCGAAGGCGAGTTCAGCGACTTTCTGAAAAAGCTCGGCGAGAAGCCGCCGGCACAGCAGTGACGTCAAAGCTGTTGCTGGCCACGGCGTTGCTTGTGGCCGATTTCGAGAACGTCGCTAAGCAGGCGGGTTTAACAGCGGTGTTCCCAAATGGCGGAAGCGTCACGAAACAGTACATTATTGAAACCACCGGTAGCGGCATCGCGTTCATCGATTACGACAATGATGGGCTACTGGATCTCTTCGTGCTCTCGGGCAAAGGCGGAACGAACCGCATGTATCACAACGAAGGTCGCGGGCGTTTTCGCGATGTCACCGCCCAACTCGGTTTAGAATCGAGCGGTTGGGCGCAGGGCGTGTGCGCGGGCGATTACGATAACGATGGCTACACAGATTTGTTCGTTACCTATTGGGGCGGCAATCATCTCTACCGTAACGTAGCGGGGCAACGTTTTGAAGATGTCACGCAGAAGGCGCACCTCACACAGGATCGCGTGAGATACAACACGGGTTGCGCCTTCGTGGATATCGATAACGACGGGCGGTTGGATCTGTTCGTCTCCAACTATCTGAAGTTCGATCCGGCGACCACGCCGCAGCCGGGCGCGAATCCATATTGCTTCTATCGTGGGATTGCGGTGAGTTGCGGACCGCGTGGATTGCCGTTCGATCGAAACATCCTCTACAAGAACAACGGAGACGGAACGTTCAGCGACATTTCGGAAGAATCGGGGATTGCTGCGCCGTTCGGGCACTATTCACTAAGCGTGTTGACAGGTGATTTCAACGAAGACGGTTTGCCGGATATTTATGTAGCGTGCGACCAGACACCTTCGCTTCTTTATATCAATAAGGGGCATGGCAAGTTTGAAGAAGAGGCGGTATTGCGCGGCGTGGCATTCGATCAGAATGGCAAAGCGATGTCGGGCATGGGCGTGGCGGAAGGAGATTACTTGAACGAAGGACACGCGAGCATCTTCCGAAGTAACTTCTCAGACGAGTTTGAAACGCTGTATCACAACCGGGGCGATGGCAACTTTGACGATGTGACTCTGGACGCGGGTTTAGGGCAGAACACGCGCTATGTTGGCTGGGGAACGGGCTTCTTCGATTTCAATAACGATGGCTGGAAAGATTTGCTGCTGGTGAACGGGCATGTGTTCCCGGAGGTGGAGAAGCTGAAACTCGACGTCCACTATAGAGACCGGGCGATTCTCTATCAGAACCTGGGAGACGGCAGGTTCAAGGATGTTTCGCGAGAAGCGGGACCCGCGCTGCTCGAACAGCATTCGGCGCGCGGGGCGGCATTCGGGGATATCGACAACGATGGCACGCTGGAAGTAGCCATTAACAATCAGAACGAAGCGCCATCCCTCTTCAAGCAAGCGCACATGGCGCCTGGGCACTGGCTGATGGTGAAATTGGAAGGAAGGAAAGCAAACCGCAGTGCGATTGGAGCACGGGTGAAAGTGATGGCCGACGGGCATGCGCAATGGGACGAAGTGCGGAGCGGCGGAAGCTATCTTTCGCAGAACGATCTGCGTTTGCACTTTGGATTAGGCTCGGCAACAAAGGTCGACCGCATAGAGATTGCATGGCCTGGCGGAAAACGGCAGGTCTTAGAAAATCAGTTAGCGGACCGCGTTCTCATGATAAAAGAAACGCGCTGAGTACAATCGGGAGCATGCGCCGAGTTGCCTTGTTTCTGCTAGCGGTGGCCGCTGTCTCCGCCCAAAGCATTCAATATGACGAAAGTCGGAAGATCTGGCTGTTGAGCACGCGGGTGAGTTCGTACGCGATGGGTGTTTCGCCTGACGGGGAGTTACAGCATCTATATTGGGGCGGACCGCTGTGGCGCCTGGCCGATGTGCCGGCTGCCAGTACGAAAGAGGACATTTCTTCCTTCGATCCGCACGAGATGCTCGAGAACGAAGAGTATGCCGGTTGGGGTGGCAAACGCTTCTATGAGACGGCGCTGAAGATTACGCGAGCCGATGGCGATCGCGACTTGGTGCTGCGATACCAGTCATACAAGATCGATGGGGACAGACTCTCAATCACGCTGAAAGACATCAAGGACGATATAGAGGCGGTGCTGGAATATCGGGTGTTCGCGGAGGCGGGAATCGTAAGTCGGAGGGCGCTGATCCGTAACCAGAGTAAACAGGCGATCACGCTTGAGAGCGCGCAATCGGCAACCTGGTATCTGCCGCCAGGAGATGGTTACCGGCTGACTTACCTGAGTGGGCGCTGGGCGGCGGAGACACAGGTCAATCGCGAACCCAAACATGAGGGGATAAAAGTGCTGGAGAGCCGCTTGGGGCATACCGGACACAACTTCAATCCCTGGTTCGCCATCGATCAGGGCGAGGCGAATGAGGAACACGGTGGTGTATGGTTTGGAGCGTTGGCGTGGAGCGGGAACTGGCGAATCTCCGTAGAGCAGACGCCGTATAAGCAAGTGCGCGTCACCGGAGGGTTCAACACGTTTGACTTCGCTTATCCGTTGAAGCCGGGCGAGCAACTGGAGACGCCGGCGTTTTATGGCGGTTATGCGGCGCACGGCTTTGGAGAAGCGTCGCGGTTGTTGCACGGCTTGGAGTTGAACGATATCGAGCCGCACGGTTCGGCGGCGCGGCCACGTCCGGTGCTCTACAACTCATGGGAGGCGACGGAGTTCAAAGTGGACGAAGCGGGACAGACGGCGTTGGCCCAAAAAGCGGCAAAACTCGGTGTCGAGCTATTCGTGATGGACGACGGCTGGTTCGGCAAGCGCAACACGGACCATGCCGGGCTGGGTGACTGGGTGGTGAACCCGGCTAAATTCCCCAACGGGCTAACAGGATTAATCAAGACGGTACACGCGCTGGGCATGGATTTTGGTTTGTGGGTCGAGCCGGAGATGGTGAACCCCGACAGTGAGCTTTACCGGGCGCATCCCGATTGGGTGATGAACTTTCCAGGGCGGCCGCGCAGTGAACTGCGCAATCAGCTGGTCTTAAACATGGCGCGGGAAGATGTGAAGGAATATATCTTTGACGTGCTGGACAAACTGGTGACCACCTACAAATTCCGCTATTTCAAATGGGACATGAACCGGATTTTTGCGGAGCCGGGCTGGCCGGAAGTGAGTGTGGGTGAGCAGCGCGAAATGTGGGTCAAGTACGTTTGGAATTATTACGAAATCATGGAAAGGCTGCGCAAGAAGCATCCGGAGTTGGAGATTGAATCGTGTTCGGGCGGAGGTGGTCGGGTAGATTTGGGAGTGCTGCGGTATGTGGATGAAGTCTGGCCCTCTGATAATACTGAGGCGTTTGACCGACTCAAGATTCAGGAGGGCTTTTCGGAAGCGTATGCGGCGAAGTTTATGTCGGCCTGGGTGACGGACGTACCTAATATGAATGGAAGGAGCACGCCGCTGCGCTACCGGTTCCTGGTTGCGATGCAGGGGGCGTTAGGGATTGGTTCGAATTTGAACAAGTTCAGCGATGCGGATACAATGCTGGCGACTCAAATGGTGACGTTCTACAAAGGGATTCGGGAGACAGTGCAGTTTGGGAGTTTGTACCGGATCTTATCGCCGCGCACGAGTGACACGACGGCGAATGAGTATGTGTCAAAGGATGGCAAGGAGGCGGTGGTGTTTGCCTTCAGGCACTCGCAGCAATATGATACGAAACCTCCCACGATCTACTTGCAGGGACTGGAACCGAGAGGTGTTTATCAGCTCGAGAAATGGGACGGCACCATGCTAGAGAAGGTGAGTGGGGCCTACCTGATGCAGAGCGGTTTGCAAGTGACTCTGCGCGGAGATTTTGACAGTACGGCTGTGGTGCTGCACCGCGAGTAGGGTTTTCTCCGTTCGGACGTCATCAAGTGAATCGATATAATTCTTGCATGGCTTCAATAAGCTATTTGGACCGGATGCTGGACCCGCTGACCGAAGCGTTCACGCCGAAAGTGGCTGCGGCGCTCTTGGAACTCCGCGCCGACTCCGAACTGGGCAGCCACGTTGACGAGCTACGCCGGAAAGCGAATGACGGAACCCTAACTAACGCCGGCTGAAGATGCGGCTACAAGGATTTTGTTGAGGCTCTCGATCTGATCTCAATCATGCAGGCAAAAGCTCGCCGCTTCCTCTCCAAGCAATGCGCCTAGAATGGACCAGACTCAGCGCGAGGTCGTTCGGCGGCGCGCAGGGAACGTTTGTGAGTACTGCCGCATGCCGCAGGAAGCAACGCCTCTCATTGCCTTCCACGTCGAACATATAGTCTCCCGGTGCGGCTGCTCAATATGAATGCGCGGAGGCGCGTTGAACTACCGAGAGAATGGCGCCGGGAAGTTTGATTTAGCAATCGAAGTTCGAGCCTGTGGACGGAAGTGCGAGGGGATGCGCGACTCCCTTTTGCGCTGTTAGTTAGGGCAAAGCGAAGGCGACATAGCTGCCCCCGGAGGGGTCTTTCGATTTCCCTCCACCGCAACCAATCACGATGTATTGCTTACCTTTTAGCTCAAACACCGCCGGAGTAGCGTTGCCCGCGGCTGGGAGGTCGGCCTCCCATAAAAGCTTGCCAGTTGATTTATCGAAGGCATGCATTTTCTTGTCATAGTTCGTGGCTGCAATAAAGAGAAGCCCACCCGCGGTGACGACGCCGCCTCCGTAGTTTTCGCTCCCTGTGTTGCGCAGACCTTGCGCGGCGAGGGCTGGGTATTCACCAAATGGGTGCTTCCAAACATACTCGCCGGTATTTAGATTGATGGCGCTCAACATGCCCCATGGCGGCTTTACCGCCGGATAGCCGTCGGGATCAAGAAACTTGTTATAGCCATCAATACGAAAACGTTGCTCGATGGGAGATGGCTTGCCATCGGCAGCGCTGAGTGCGGAGTCTTGCCCATAAACGACGTATTGGACAATGGCGTTCAGCGCGGCGCCATCCAAGCGCGCGAACGAGGGCATGCGGCCAGCGCCTTGACGGATCATATTGCGCACATCGTTTTCATCCAGTTTGTCGGAGATGTGCTGCAGGGAGGGAAACTCAGGAGGCGTTCCCGCCATGTCGGGTCGGTGACAACTGGAACACTCGTTCAGATAGAGCTCTTTGCCGCTCTTGGCCGGTCCCGTTTCACGCGGGACGAGGCGCAGCACCCACGCCATCTCGTTGGAATTCACGTAGAGGAGTCCGGTTTCCGGATCGAATGCCGGACCACCCCATTCGCCGCCGCCGTCGAAGCCTGGAAAAATGATTGTGCCCTCCGTGCTGGGCGGAATAAATTGGCCGGCGCTCCGCAGATTCTGAAAGCGCTCGAGAACGGCCTGGTGCGCTTCGGGTGTGCGGGCGGTGAGCATATCGGCAGTGAGAATCTGACGCGCGAACGGAGCCGGCTTGGTGGGCAGAGGTTGAGTTTCCGCAGCCACTTCGCCGGGAGCGTCACTCGGAGGATACTTGCGGCTTTCTATGGGGAAAAGAGGTTTGCCAGTCTCACGCTCGAATAGGTACACAAAGCCCGATTTAGTGAGCTGAGCGGCCGCATCGACTGAGTGACCGCCGCGCTTGACGGTGACCAGAGCGGGAGGAGTGGGTAAGTCGCGGTCCCAAAGATCGTGATGAACGGTCTGGAAGTGCCAGATGCGCTGACCGGTTTCTGCATTGAGTGCAATGAGGCAGTTGGCGAAGAGATCGTCACCGAGTCGATTGGCACCGTAGAAGTCGAACGAGGCCGAACCGGTCGGCACGAAGAGGATGCCCCGGTCTTTGTCGAGGCTCATGCCCGCCCAATTGTTGACACCGCCGATATACTGCCAGGCATCGGGCGGCCAGGTTTCGTAGCCGACTTCGCCGGGATGCGGCATGGTGTGAAACGACCAACGGAGTTTGCCAGTGCGCGCGTCATAGGCGCGCAGGTCGCCGGGCGAAGCGGGCAGCGATTCACTCACCAGACTGCCGGTAATGAGCAAGTCCTTGTAAACCATGGGCGGACTGGTATTGGTAATGAACTGCTGGGCGGGAGCGCGCCCGAGATCGCGGCGCAGATCAATGCGGCCCTCATCGGCAAAACCGGGAATCAGTTGACCGGTCGAGGCATCAAGCGCGTAAAGATATTGGCGAGAGACGAAAAAGATGCGCTGGGTGGCGGCGTTGGCGGGATCGGCCCAAAAGGTCACTCCACGGTTGCGCATTTTGTTCACAACGCGATGGCCTTGATTCGGATCGAAGCTCCATTTTAGGGCACCGGTGGCAGCGTCAAGCGCGATGACACGCAACTTAGGCGTGGTGGCGTAGAGGATGCCGTTCACGACGATGGGATTGCACTCCATCTCGGACCCAGGGAAGGCGTCTCCGGTATCGTAG
Organism: Bryobacterales bacterium; assembly: GCA_963764105.1. Lineage (GTDB taxonomy): Bacteria > Acidobacteriota > Terriglobia > Bryobacterales > Bryobacteraceae > Bog-105. Next base: position 60,057 of record CAVXRP010000015.1, on the reverse strand, counting down.
CTCCACGCGACCTTCAGCTTGGAAACGTTTTCGCGGTTGATTTGCGTGAGAGCAGAGTAATGAGTGTTCGCGGGACTGCCTCCATACACCGGCCAGGAACGATCTTGGGCGCCAAGGAAAAGCGGCAGCAGAAGGGTAAGAAGAATTCTGGGTTGTGGCATTTTCGAAAGACGAATGGTATCACCTGAGATCCGCCCCACGCGATGAGGAGGGCGACCGAGTTTCGCTGCTTACGGGCGACCGGCGAATCGCTGGAGGAATGCAGCGCTCTCTACCGGCGAGCGATTGGCGAACAACTCGGTGTTCAGAGCCTTAATCGCCTTCGCCGCCGGCAAAAGCTTTGTCGAGAAGAAGAGCGAAATCGCGGGTCTTGTCGCTCACGGAATGGCGCAACGCGCCGAGTTGACGTTCGGCGGTACGCAGCCGGTCGGCAAGGTGAAGACAAGCCAGCACGGCAGTTCGGGCAGAATCCAAATTGCCCGCGCGGCGCGCAATGTTTGACATCAACTCGTCAATTTCGTGCGCAAGAGCCACTGTTTCTTGCGGATCGCCAGACGTGCTCAACGAGTACGTCTGATTGAAGATCGTCACACGGACGACTTGTTTGGCGGCATCCGGCGTATCCATGCGAAATCCATCAACTGGCGCTCAGGAGATCGAGCTGGCTGAGCAGCTTTTCAATGCGCGTGCGGACCTGCTTGCGTTCGCCGCGCAGATCGTCCAGTTCATCGGATAGGCGCTTGACCCGCAAATTGAGCTCGTCTCGCTCGCGTTGCATGGCGACGGCCCGGGCTTCGGCTTGATCGCGCGCGCCGGTGGCCGACTTAAGTTCGTCCAATGCTGTCTTCAGGCGCTGTTGTAACTGCTGATTTTCAGTGCGCAGGGTGGTGATTGCCTGCACCGCCCTTGTGATCCGTTCTTCTAAGTGCGCGAGCGAATCGACGCTTTGCTCCTGGGCTGCTGCTTCCATAACTCTAAAAACTATAGCAGCTATTGGACTTGAGCAGAATGAGCGGCTTTAGCGCGGGCGACAAGAACCTGAAATCCCGAGGTGTCGTTGATGGCAATGTCGGCTAGAACTTTGCGGTTCAGCTCGATGCCCGCTCTCTTTAATCCGCTGACAAATTTGCTGTAGGAGATTTCAGAAACGCGACACGCGGCATTGATGCGCACGATCCACAACGAGCGGAAATTGCGCTTTTTCAGACGACGCCCGACATAACCATAACGAAGCGCCTTTTCGACGGCTTCCTGCGCGGAACGGTTCAGCTTGGATTTTGTAAGAAAAAAACCCTTGGCGCGGCGCAGGGTTTTGTGGCGGTAATCCCGCCGTCCGGTACCTCTTTTGACTCTTGGCACGTTTGCTCCTTAAATTTAAATAGCGGAGGGTTGGCAGGCACGTGCTGCGCGCTGCTCCCACTCCTGAAAAATCAGTTCAACAATCTAATACGGCAACATGGTGCGCAGCTTCGGTTGATCGGTTTCGTCGGCGACAACCGCGTGGCGAAGTTTGCGCTTGCGGGCACGCGTCTTAGACGTCAAGATGTGGCGGGCCGAGGCGTGATGGCGAACCACTTTGCCGGTTCCAGTTTTCTTGAAGCGTTTGGACGCACCCTTATGGGTCTTCATCTTGGGCATAATCTGTCCTGGGAGTTCGTTCGAATGGCGATGAATCGCCGCAGCGGAACTACTTTCCAGAGTGTAACATGCCGCGAAGGATCAAAAAATCCGCTGCTGTTTAGGGAGACTGCCAACAGAGCCGATGTTGGCTACCACGAAGGAGAAAAGATACTGATTGTCGTCGCGGATGATGTTGTTGATCCGCCGGACCTCCAGGCTAAAGCCGCAACAATCTGAGTTGTAGCTGACCTGATAAAGGCTAAACGTCACGCGATTGAGCCGGATATCGTAGAAGACGTCCGCGGCGGCGTTAAAGCCCCGGCGGAGGCTGTTCCCGTAGCCACCGCCAATCACAATCTGATCGGTCGCCGGCAGCAGGGGTGGATTGGTGTTAATGTCCGTGTCGCCCACCATGAAGAAGTATTTCGAATAACGGAAGTTGGCGTTGACGCTGTGATCGAGAAACTTCTTGTGGAGAGGATCCCAATCGGCGCGGTAGTCGATGCCGAAAAACGAATAGGGGTTGATGGACAACGACGAAACGATGGGGGAATAGGAACGTGGACCATCAAGGAACGTATACGGCGTGAGTTCTTCCTGAGCGAGGTTGACGTTGAGCTGGCCGGGAATAATAGAACCGCCGAAAGTTGAATTGAAGTAGCGGGCTTGGCGGACGCTCCAAGTTAACACCTCGCGAACATCCCCCGCCTTGTCTTTCTTGTAAAGACGATTGGTCAAGCCAAACGTGACTTGGTTGGTGTCGGCCAGGATGTCGGTTCCGTCGAATTGAATGGTTTTTTGAAATTGGTTGACGCCGGTGAGGTATTCGTACTGGGCTTCCGCTTCTATAACGTGCTTGATCTTATTGCCCAGGTGAAGCCATTTGACTGGGCTGTAAGTACGCTCGAGCGAAGGAAGGCGGAAATCGAGAACGAAATCGGTGTCGGCGCGGAAAAGATTGGCGGAGGCAATCGTAGCGGCCGTCGGCGTGTTAGTTGAGTACCGGCTGCCGTAATCAGTGGCTTCGAACGAAACACTGGGATAGAGAGAGAATCCTTCAAAACTGAATGCGGAGGAGAGCGTTGGCCGCAGATCGGTGCGCTGCATAACGCCTGTATTAATCACGGAATCGTTGCGGCTCAGCAGGCCGCTCGACGCGTTAAAGGAAAACCAGAGCGGAAGATTGCCTGCGAGGACTTGTTGCAGCCGGCTGGACGCTTCGACGCTGGGCAATTTCTGCAACACGATGGGCTGGCTGTTTAGCGCAAAGCTTTCGTAGACCTGGTTACGGCTGAAAACGAAATCGAGGGAGTAGATGTCGTTGTCAAAATGCCGCCGCAGGAAGCCGATGGAATTCTGTTGCGGATAGAAGTTGTTGGTGAACGCGGCCGCGAAGATAAATGAGCTGAGATAGTTGTAATCGATCAAGCCCGTGAAACCCCATATTTGGGTGCGGCCGGAAATGTTGAATTCAGTACCGCCTTCCTTCGTGCCAGCACCCGGCTGACCGACAGGAACACCTTGATCCTGCACTGTGTAGAAATTAAAGGTTAGCTGGCTGACGGAATTCGGTTTGGCATGGAAATCAAAAGTGTGAGAAGGCCCGCGCAGCGAGAAATACTGAAAAATATAATCCATGTCGTAACTGCGATTGATGGCCCAGTAATAACCGCCCCCATAGATCCAGCCGCGAGTCGTGCTGTGAGCAAAGTTAGGAGTGAGGAAACCGCTTTGCCGGGTGTTTTTTCCAAGTGCCCGATAGAAGTACGGCAGATACAAAATGGGTATGTGTCTGAGCCGGAAGATACTGTGGCGCGCAATGGCGCGCTGGCCGGGAACGATATCGAAAATGGGAGCGTCGAAGGTCCACCACGGTTTTGGGACTTTGCAATCGGTGATGAAGCCTTTGTGGAGTATCAGGCGGGTCTTGATGCGATCGGCCCATTGGCCTTCGTAATAGAAGGGATTGCTGGTGGTGAGCAGTCCCGGCCCAGTCATGATCTTGGCTGGCGCGGTGCCGCTCACCACGTAAAACTTGCCTTCTTCGGTTTTGAGATTGTATTCGGCGTGGTCGGCGTTTAGAATATCGCCCGTGGCGTAATGTTCGAGGTGGACGTGGCCGCGCGCATAGGCCCAGGCTGTGTCCTCGTTGAAATCGATTTCATCGGCAGTGATGGTCATTTCGGAGGTACGCACCTGGGCGCCGCCTTTGAGATATTTCCACTCACCCTCCGATTTTTGGTCGACTCCTCCTTCCCAGATTTGGTCGTTGGGAGGTAGATCAGTCTTGGGAGTTGTGCGGGCGGCGTTTTGACAAAAACAGGGAAGAGAAAGCGAAAGCGTCAGAGCTCCAATTAAAAAGAACAACTTAGATGAGAAATGTTCTAGACAAGAATCACATTTAATGCTAGATGTTGTAGTTGAGACGGGTTGCTTCGCGAGTGAGAGACGCAACCGAGCACCGTAGCACGTTGGACCCGTGTGCCGCAAGTCACGAGACGGGGCTGATGAGTGCAGTAGAGCGAGAAAATTTGCCGAATGACTTGTCAGCATTGCCAAACTAAGATTCTAGACGCAGACCACCGTTGCGCTCGTTGCGGAAGAAGGGTGCGAGAAGGCCGCAGCGTTGCGGAAACTTTTCCGGTACAGGCGTCGGCCGCGGCGCCGGCTTACGACTTCGAACCTGAGGCAGCCAGTGTTGACGACCGGCCGCCGCTGTTCGATAACTTGTTCACGAGGCCGAATCCGGCGCGAGTGATTTCGTTCGAATCACTGCGCAGCCCGAGCGAGCGCCAGTCCATACGGGCACGCGCAGCCGAGATTTCGCGGCCTGAGCCGCTGCCCCACGTGAAAGTGGAACTCAAGCGGCCCAAGACAACCCGCAGAAAAGCTTCCGAAAACCAGCAGCGGTTGGATTTCCCGGGAATTGAGGAAGTAGCGAGCCCACCACAATCGCATATTCCGTGCGATGCCCCGGTGGCGCCACCAACGATGCGAGCTGAGGCGGCGTTAATTGATGGCGCGATTATGCTGGGGCCCGTCATCTTGGGGATGGCCGTTTTCCTGTATGAGGGTGGGAACTTTGTATTCAACAAAAGCACTGCGCCTTTTTGGCTGGCGGTGCTGTTCACCATACCTGTCTTATACAAGCTGCTGTGGAGTTGGGCTGGACGGGATTCAGTGGGTATGTCGGCGATGGGACTGAGACTGGTAGACTTTTACGGTAATCCGCCATCAAGGGCGTTGCGCTACCAACGAGCGCTGGCCGGATTCATCAGCTTTTTGGCAGCCGGCATCGGCTTGGTTTGGGCGCTCGTCGACGCAGATGCTCTCACGTGGCATGATCACATGTCCAGCACTTTCCCGACCATATCTGCGTCTTAAGCCGGCCGCTTATTTCTTTTCCACCAGCTCCACTTCGACGGTCAGATCGACCGCGTCGCTGACCATCACGCCGCCGCCATCCAGAGTTTTGTTCCAGGTCAGGCCGAAATCCTTGCGGTTTATGGTGGTTGCGGCGGTTGCGCCGGTGTGCAGATTGCCTTTGGGATCTTTGACCGTGCTGCCAGGGCCATCCACCAGCCAAGTTACTTCTTTCGTCACGCCATGAATGGTCATATCACCGGTTAGTTTCAGCTTGCCTTCTCCTGCGGTTTCGGCCTTTGTCGAAACAAAAGTGATGGTCGGAAACTTGGCGACGTCGAAGAAGTTTTCGCTTTTGAGATCTTTGTCGCGCATGTCGTTGCGCGTATCGAGCGTAGTGGCGTCAATGGTGAGTTCGGCTTTGGAAGTGCCAGGATGAGCGGGGTCGTAGATAACCTTGCCCTTCAAGCCGTTGAAAGAACCATGGACGGTAGACACCATCATGTGTTTGACGGCGAATCCAGCTTGTGAATGCATGGGATCGACATTCCACTCAGCCGCTGCGCAAGTCGCCGCGAGAGCGATCGACAACAAAAAAGATCCGAACTTAGAAGTCATATTAAGAAATTTAGCACTGGAGCGCGCGTCTATTTGTAAAATTGTGTAAATGTCTATCGGTTTACTTGGTTTTGATATTTGAGGCGGGGACGACGACAGCAGACATAGAGCCTTTCGACTTAGGCATGCGCGGATCCGCGCCAAAAGCTTGAATTTGATCGCGCGCAAATTCAGCTTCCAGGCGTTCGCAAGTGATGACCACCGTGCGGCCGGTATTATCGACTTCGATGGCATGCTGCAGGGCGGTCTCAATCGAGAGAAAGAAAAGCTTTTGAAGCATGTCAATGACGTAGTCATAGGTATGCTCGTCGTCGTCAAGCAGGACCACGTGGTAAAGCTTGCCGTGCTTTTCTTGCTGAATATCCTCGATTTCCGTTCCGAGGTTAGGTAGAGCCACAGCGCTCCGCATCGGTTGCCTTTCATTCTAATGCACTGCGCGATGAGCGTTAACTAGCGGAGATGATTTGTTCCAGCAAGAGAGTGCGCACTCTGCCGGTAAGTTCGCCGCGATCCTTCAAAGCGAGGCCGGCGGTTTCGATTGGCGGTAAGACACGCATGACGATTTTGCCGGATTTCACCACACCTGCGCCATAAGGCAACACGTTGCGACCGCCTAAAAGCACCAATGGAACTATGGGCACGCCGGCGCGGATGGCCATATACGCTCCGCCCTCCTTAAACGATCTGAGGATGCCATCGTGCGAGCGGCCGCCCTCGGGGAAAACCAGCAACGAAATTTTCTTTTTCTGAATGGTCTCGGCGGCTAATTGCAGTGTTTTAACGGCAGCCCGCGGATCGTCACGGGGCACGGGAATGTGGCCGGCGCGATGTAAATGACTTCCCAGGAAAGGAATTTGGAATAGGCCTCGTTTGGCTAAGAAGCGAAACTGAACCGAAATATTCGCCAGAACCACCGGCGTATCCATATAGCTTGTGTGGTTCGCCATGAAAATGTAACTGCCCTGCGGGTCAATGTGCTGAAGCCCTTCAACTTCTACTCGCACGCCGCAAACCAACAAAAGAACTTGACCCCACACGTTTGCCACCGCGGCCTGTGTTTTGCCGGAATCATCGAAGAAGGAAACAATAAAGCTGACGGCGCCAAAGAACAATGTCGCAAGAATAATCGCCGGATCGGCGATGAGAACGCCGCGTAGCCATCGCATGCCCAAGGTTCCATTCAATGCTCCATTCTATGAGACGCCGCTACAAAGCAGCGCACGTGCTTCGCCAACAAGGAATAGCGATCCCGTAAAGAAGACGGCAGCTGTGGGAGGGGCAAGGCGGGCCAACTGAATCGCGTCAGCCATAGTTGCGGCGATGATAGCTTCGCCGTGGCTGCTCAATTCGAGAATGGCCTCCGGACGAAGCGCTCTCGTGAAGTTGGGCGAGGTGGCGATGATGCGATCCGCTAAGGGGAACAACTGCTCGGCCACTTCGTCAACAGCTTTATCGCGCATGGCGCCGAACACGAGCCAAACCGGACGTCCGGCGAAGAACTCACGAATATAGGCGGCCAGCGCAGCGGCGCCAGCGGGATTGTGCGCCCCATCGAGAATGAAATCCGGCTGGCGTGAGACCACTTCAAGACGCCCAGGCCAGCGGACTGTCTCAAATCCGGCGGCAATGTGCTCTGGCGAAAGGCCGAGCGCTTTCGACGCTAAAATCGCGGCTCGCGCATTTTCCATTTGATGACGGCCGGGCAGAGAGCAGGCATAGGACTCGCCGTCCAGGACAAAGCGGCAGCCTTGGGCATTGACATCAACGTGGCTGAGCGGGTGATCCTCGGCACGAATCAACCGGCAATTCATTTCGCGGGCCCGCTCTTCTATAACTTCACCAGCAGCGGGATCTTGCGTCGCCATCACGGCCGGAACCCCACGCTTCAGAATGCCCGCTTTTTCGCCGGCGATAGAGGCGAGCGTGTTCCCGAGATAGGCCTCATGATCGTAGGCGACTGGCGTGATGACGCAGAATTCCGGATCAATGACGTTTGTCGCATCCAGTCTGCCTCCAAGGCCGACTTCTATGACGCTGATATCGCATTGTTCTTTGAAAAGCAGCAGCGCCATGGCCGTTACAGTTTCAAAGTAAGAAGGATGCGCGTCGAGTCGCTCTTCGAGAAGCAATTGTTCAGCCATCTGATGAACCACCGTGAACGCCTCTGCGAAGCTTTCTCGCGTGACTGCTGCGCCGTTAATATTGATACGTTCCGTGGGTTCAACAAGGTGGGGCGACGTGTATAATCCAGTGCGCAAACCGCTCTGCCGTAATGTGGCGGCGATCATGGCGCTGGTAGATCCTTTGCCATTAGTGCCCGCTACATGGATAAAGCGTTGAGACCGTTCCGGATGATCAAGCCCGGCCAACAAATCTCGCATCCTCTCCAAACCAAGTTTTGCCCCTGACTTGATCTCATTGCCAAGTGCGTAAAGATATTGAACCGAATCTGGATAACTCAAGCGGCCTTCATGCGGTAGTGTACATAAGACAAAGTAGCGCGCTAAAGTCGTTGCGATTTGCGGAATTCCGGCTGGCATAATAGGAATGAGTTCACGGTTGGAATTGCTGCGAGCTTCAACGTAAGCCGAAGCTTAGGCCCTATCGGTCAGGCATTGGGGATTAATAAGTCACTGACCGCTTTGCGATCATCTACCCCTGTGTACAGATCTTCGCAAGGTTTACGCGAAGACGTACCAAATCAGGAGATAGAAAAAATGAACCTCAAATTTGCACTCAGCATGGGTGCGCTCGCTTTGTGCGCCATTAGCTTGCTGGCGAAAGACAAAACCGCAGCCTCATCGAAGGATATCGTAGACTTTGCCGCCGAGACGCCGGATTTCAGCACGCTCGTAACAGCAGTGAAGGCAGCCGGCTTAGTCGACACGCTGAAAGGTGCCGGCCCATATACCGTTTTTGCACCGACGAACGACGCCTTCGGAAAATTACCGGCAGGCACGGTGGGGAATTTACTTAAGCCAGAGAACAAGGACACGCTGAGCAAGATTCTCACCTATCACGTGGTGGCGGGTAAGGTCACGGCCAAACAGTTGAAGGGTCTGATCAAGAAGGGCCATGGCAAGGCTGCGCTAAAAACTGTGGAAGGGGCTACGCTCACTGCCTCTTTGCAGGGAGGAAACGTTATCTTGACAGACGAAAAAGGTGGCACGGCAACGGTCACTAAGGCTGATGTGCTAGTGAAAAACGGCGTCATTTACGTGATCGATACGGTCTTGATGCCGAACTAAACTAGATCACTTCCGCGGCTCGCGCGCGACAATTGGCTGTATGAGCTCGAACACATCGCGCGCGACAATTTTGTTTCCCTCGCCGTTCGGATGAATTCCATCTGGCTGCATCAATGCAGAATTTTTATAGACATGCAGTAGCAGGAAAGGCATGAGCTTAAGGTGGTTTTCCTGCGCTAGCTTCGGGAACATCTCAGTGAATGGCTTTACGTAATCGGGCCCATAATTAGGCGGCAAGGTGATTCCGAGTAAGACAGTTGGGATGGATTCCTGCTTTAAACGGTGAATCATTTCAGCTAAATTCTTTTCTGTGGCAGGAACAGGCACACCCCGTAGGCCGTCATTCCCGCCAAATTCAAGCAGCACTAAACTTGGATGATCTGCAATGACATTATCGATTCTGGCGAGCCCATCGGTGCTGGTGTCTCCGCTCACTCCTTGATTGTCCACGCGGTAGCGAAGCCCGTTCTGATCGAGCAGATCTTGCAGGTCATCGGGATAGCTCCTACCCGCCACTCCGGCCGTCAGACTATCGCCAAAAGTCACTATCACCGGCCGGTCATCGACGTTCTTAACCGTGCTGGAACTAGGAACCGAATAGCTGCGTTCTTCTTGTTTAGGCGCAGTCTCGTTGCGGCGGCAGGAAGCCGACAAACCGCACAGAAGACAGGCTGCCACAATAGAACTAGTTGGGAAGGTTCTCACTTCTCTAAATTGACACGGCCCTTTCAGAGCCACTAATGACAACCCTCCATCACAATGCACAACCGCCAGCCGAGCCGCGACTGCGAAGGAGCGGTAACGATCTGGCCCATTTCAAGCGATTTTTCAACAGAGCGTCAGCACCTAGTTGGTCCTCTTAAGCACCCATGATAATAGTTGAAAACCTTTCGAAGACGATTGAGAACCCGCCGAGCAAAGTTGAGATTCTGCGCGGCATTTCGTTTGAAGTTCCGGCGGGACAGTTCCTCGCGGTCATGGGCGCATCGGGCAGCGGCAAGAGCACGCTACTTGGTTTGATGGCAGGACTCGACACCGCGACCTCCGGGCGCATCGTGCTGGACGGCACCGATATCACTCACCTTGCTGAAGATGCCATGGCGCGCGTACGGGGCCGAAAGATCGGTTTCGTTTTTCAAAACTATCAACTGGTGGCCACGCTTACCGCGGAAGAAAACATACTGCTGCCGGCTGAACTGAGCGGCCTGAATGGAAGTTCCAGACAGCGCGCGAAAGAACTGCTGGAGCGCGTGGGATTGACGAATCGCGCACACCACTATCCGGTGCAACTATCAGGAGGCGAACAGCAGAGAGTGGCGTTAGCGCGCGCCTTCATCACGCAGCCGCCAATTCTCATGGCCGACGAGCCGACGGGCAATCTCGATTCCACCAACGGTCAGCATGTTCTGGATTTACTGGTTCGCTTAAACCGCGAGGAAAAAGCGACGCTCGTTCTAGTGACTCACGACCGTACGCTGGCAGAGCACGCGAACCGCATTCTCACCCTGCGCGATGGGCAGATTCTAAGCGATGAGCTGGTGTTGCCGCAGGTGAATTCCTAACGATGTTCCTGGGCACTGCATCGAGAATCGCCTGGCGAGAACTGCGCGCCTCCACCGGAAAGTTTTTGTTTGTTATTTTCGCGGTTGCCATCGGTGTGGCGGCACTGAGTGGCGTGAAGGGTTTCGGCTACGCCTTCAAAGGCATGCTGGTGCGAAACGCCAAGCAACTGATTGCCGCCGATTTGCAGGCGCAGGTTTGGCAGCAGCCTGCGCCGGAAGAAGCCGCGCGCATGGTGGCGCTAAGCAAACGTTATGGCGTGATGACCCAGGTAACGGAATTAGAGTCAATGGCGGCGTCGGCGAAAGACGGCATCCCCCAGATGATTTCGATCAAAGCGGTCGATCCCGATTGCTTTCCTTTTTACGGCACGTTGAACCTGCAACCGGCTGAGCCATTGGCTGATTTGTTGAAGGACGACTCTTCCGTTGTGGTCACGCCCGAACTGCTGATGCGCTTGCGCGTCGCTCCGGGCGATAGCATTCGTTTGGGTGGAAAAGAGTATCGGATTACCGGTACGCTTTTGACGGAACCGGACCGGCTGGCTTCGGGGTTTCGTCCGGGGATGCGCGTACTGATGAGCCGAGAGGGGCTGCTTCGCAGTGGCTTAATTCAATTCGGCAGCCGCGCGGCTGAGCGCTTCCTGTTCAAGTTGAAGCCAAATACGGATTTGGACGCCGCGAAGAGTGAAATCAAAAGCGTTCTCCATCGTGTTTTCATAACCGACTACAGGGATGGAAGTCCGGTTGTGGGTAAGGCGATTGATTCCACAACAACGTTCTTAAGTTTAATTAGTTTAATCGCGTTGATTGTCGGGTCGCTGGGCGTAGCCATGGCCATGTATTCGCACTTACAACAACGCATGGACACCATTGCGGTGATGAAGGCGATGGGAGCACGCTCGAATCAGGTCATTCAGATCTACGTAGTGCAAACGCTTTGGCTGGGTCTGGCGGGCGGATTGATCGGCGTCGCCATAGGCGCGGTTGTGCAGAAATCTTTCCCGTGGTTAATTCAGAGGGTCTTTGCGTTATTGCCCGAGGTGCCGTGGGATTGGTCGTTCAGTTTGCAGGGCTTGAGCGTGGGCGTATTGGCGACCTTGCTCTTTACTCTGCCGCCCCTGTTAGCAATTCGCAATGTGCGGCCGAGCCTGGTCTTACGGCGCGACATGAGCGATGCGGCTTTGGAGAGTCGCCGGCATTGGAAAGAGAGAATACCCGGCTGGCTGGGAGCCTTCTGCATCGTAGCCGGTTTTTGCGGAATTAGTATCTGGCTAAGCGGTTCATGGCGCATGGGACTTTACTTCGTTGCCGGTTTGAGTGTCAGTATCCTGCTGCTGTCCGCCGTAGCCGCATTACTGCTGTATGCATTGCGAAAGCTGGTTAAAGTTTTTCATCAGGTTTTGCCAGCGGCGTTCCGCCATGGTTTTGCGAACCTCTATCGCCCCGGCAATCAGGCCCGGTCGGTTCTAATTGCACTGGGCATTGGCGTGATGTTTACTCTCTCCACGTATTTGCTGCAACGCACGGTGCTGCGTGAGGTAAAGAGCGAAGGACCGGGAAGGCAGGGTAATCTCTTCCTATTGGACATTCGCAACACCTTACCGGTGGCCAGCCTCCTTAAGAATCAGCCCGGCGTGAACGGCAAGCTTGAGCTAGTAGGTTATGTGGTATCGCGGGTGATTGATAAGAACGGTGTTTCCACCGATCACTTACCACTTACTAATACACGAAAGGATCAGTTACAAACGGCAAGGCTTACAACAGCACAAGGTCTGCCTGATGGGCTGAAAGTCGTGGAAGGGCACTGGTGGACGCCCAGTGAAGGTAATCCGCAACTGGCCGTTTCCGAAGAGGCCGTGCGCGATTTTCAGTTGCGGCTGGGCGACAAGCTGAAGTTTCAGGTAGCCGGCCGTCCGCTTGCCGCGCAGATTGTCGCGGTTTTTCAGCGCGAAGGAAGGGCGCCCGTCCGTTACGATTTAGTGGTCCCGCAGCTGGCGCTGACGGGTTTCCCCGTCGTTTATTATGGCGCCGTTCACGTTGAGCCCGGCAAAATTCCCGCTGTAGAACGGGCCATTTTCGACAAGTTCCCAACTATTACGGTCATGAACCTGGCGGACGTGATGGCGCGTATTCAGGAAGCGGTGGATCAAGTCGCCTTGGTCATCCGCTTCCTGGCGTTATTCGCCATTCTGGCAGGCCTGATTATTCTCGCTTCCAGCATTGCGGGTACGCGTTACCGGCGAGTGCGTGAAGTGGCCATTCTGAAGACATTAGGCGCAACCAGGAACCGCATCGCCAGTATCTTTTCCATCGAATTTTCGATTCTGGGTGCCATAGGCGGATTGGTGGGCGGAGTGCTCGCCAACCTATTCACCCGCGTCTTATGCGACAAGTTCCTTGAAACGAAGTTCGAGTTTGATTGGGTTTCGCTGCTGGTTGTCATGGCCGGAACCGCAATGCTGGCAAACATCGCCGGATGGCTGGCCAGCGCCCGCATTTTAAACCAACGCCCGCTTGAAGTATTGCGCGGCGAATAAAAATGGCGCTCCTTGCGGGCGCGGCTCAATCGCTAAGCCGTTGACAGCCATAGAGCACCGAGCGATACTAGAATATCTCGTCACTTCGTGCGTGGCCACCAGGGGAGCCTCATGATTTTCAATAAAAGCTTGCGTGCCATAGGTTTATCTTCATTCCTGATTCTGTCTAGTACTGCGCTGTTCGGTCAGGCGACCGGCACGATTTCCGGCACAGTAACGGATGCGACGGGCGCATCAGTATCGGGCGCCAAAATTACCGTCACCGGCGAGAGCAACGGCTCTGTCCGAGAAGCTATTTCAGACAGCGCCGGCCATTATGTTGTCCCGCTTTTGGGCGTCACCAGCTATACAGTGCGCGCCGAATACACCGGCTTCCAAGCGAACGAAGTCAAAAACGTGCGCTTGCAGGTGGATGAGCAGCGCGAAGTGGATTTCACTCTCTCGCCAGCTAACGTACAGCAAAGCGTAGAGGTCACCGCCACCGCGGTCGCGGTCCAAACTACTAATCCCACTCTCGGCCAAGTCATCACCTCGCAGCAAGTGGCCGAACTGCCGCTCAACGGCCGCGATTTCGTCCAATTGGCCACTCTCACCCCCGGTACGACTCAGGAAACGAATCCGAACAGCTTTTTCACCAGCGGCGCCAGCAGCGAGGTCGCCGCGCGTGGATCTTTCTCCCTTTCGGTGGGCGGCTCGCGAGCCAATTCCACCGACTGGCTGCTCGACGGCAACGACAATAATGAACTCACCGGCGGCGGCATTGCCATTTTGCCGTCTATCGACGCGATCCAGGAATTCAAGGTTCTGACCTACAACTACTCTGCAGAGTGGGGCACGCGTGCCGGACCCACAGTTCTGGTCACCACGAAATCCGGGACTAATAACCTCCACGGAACGCTGTTCGAATTCTTCAGAAACACCAAGCTCGACGCGCGCAGCTTCTTTGCCTCCAATACCGAACAGTTCAACCTGAATCAATTCGGCGGTTCAGTTGGCGCACCCATCAAGAAAGACAAGACGTTCATCTTTGCCGATATTCAAAATAAATTTCAGCGCCACGGCATTCCATTCACTGGTTTGGTGCCGAGTGTCGCCATGCGCAACGGCGATTTTACCGACGATGCGTTTGGCAACCTCCGCTCAGGCTTACTCGTGAATCCGAACGTGCTCGGGGCTGCCGATACCGCTTTTCAGTGCGATTCGGCTGGCGATCCGCTTCCCGCCGCCGCCAACGGCAGCCAACCCAAGGGCGTCGATTGCAACAAGATTCCCTCGAACCTGATCAACTCTATCGGCCAAAAGCTGATTAACCTCTACCCACTGCCTAACGCCAACAATCCAGGGCTCGGGTATAACTACGTCAACGAGCCTGTGCGCAAACTGAACGAAGGCGAGTTCGATGGCCGGCTCGATCACAACTTTTCTAACAACGATTACGCTTTTGCGCGCTTTAGTTACGACCAGGCCGTTTCCTACGTACCCGGCGGCTCTCCCGGCTTTGCTGAGGAAAACGCCTTTGGCAGCAATCAGGGCATTCTCAATCATGGCCGCAACGCCGCTCTTTCCGAAACACATGTTTTCTCTCCCAATACGGTGAACCAGATCAGCGGCGGCTACAATCGCATTTTCGATTACATTACCTCGCAAGGCACCGGCAGCTGTTACGCCCAAGCTATTGGTATCCCCGGCGCCGATCTGGGCGGTGTGAGCTGCGGCCTCACCAGTGTACAAATGGACGGCGGCTATTGGTCTTTGGGCGATCGTGGCTACGCTCCCTTCCAGGGGGGCACCAATGTATTCTCCGCCTCCGATTCTCTCGACATGGTTCGTGGCAATCACGACATCAAAGTGGGAATGGGATTCCGTGCCAACCAGATGAACGTCCTTACGGAAGCCTTCGGCAACGGCTATTGGATCTATAGCGGCGCCTGGAGCTTCGAGCCGGCAGCCGACTTGCTGCTGGGTCTGCCGAGTTTGGCCATTCACGATCAGACCTTTGATGGCACCACCACGGGCCGTCGCTGGAAGCTTTATCGGCCCTACGCGGAAGACAGTTGGCGCGTAAGCAAGGACCTCACCTTGAACTTAGGCCTCGCGTATGCTCTGGTCACTCCTATTACCGAGGCCCATGACCGTCAAGCCGATTTCAATCCCGCCAACGGTCAGTTCTTAATTGCAGGCCAAGGTGCTGACGCCGCCGCGGGAATTAAGATGGACAAAACCGCCTTAGAGCCTCGGATCGGAGTTGCATGGAAACCGTTCGGCAGCACGAAGACGGCGGTTCGCGGCGGCTATGCCATTTTCCACGATTCGTCCTGGAATCAGGGTGCGCAGGGTTTGTGGCAAAACCCTCCTTACTTTGCTGAGTCTGACCGCTTTGCTTTCGGCGGCGCTTGTACCTTCGCCACCGCTGCCTGCGCTACCGTCTACGGCAATACACCTTCCGCCATCAGTGCTTCCGACGGCTTCCAGATTTTTACCGCGCCCCCCGTTCCGGCCAACTTCACCGGCACCATTCAAGCGCAAGATCTCAACTTCAAACAAGGACGCGTGCAACAGTTCAATATCAACATCGAGCGCCAACTGCCCGGAGACATCGTCCTGACAGCCGGTTATGCGGGCTCTCGCAGTTCCCACATTCTGAGTGATGGTAACAACCTCAACGTCACCTCGCCTTCGGCGTGCGGCACCTCCGGCTACACCCTCGGCTGCGGATTGGGCAACAATGTCCCCTATACTGCATTCCCCTTTTCCACGATTTCCGACATCGAAGATATCGGCCGCGCGCACTACAATTCCCTTCAGATCAAGGCTGAGACGAAGAGTTCGCATTACGGCATATACGGTCTCGTTGGCTACACATACTCAAGGGCCTACGATAACGGCTTGTCGGATGGCCTCGGCAGCACTATCGGAGCTACCTACTTCCCTTTGCCCAACTGGCAGACACTGGATTGGGCCCTTTCCCAAATCAATGTCAATCAAAACTTCACCGCTAGCATCATTTATCAGCTGCCCATTGGCAAGGGCAGAAAGTTCGGTAATTCTTGGAATAAGCCTCTAGATTCAATCTTGGGAAATTGGGAAGTGACTGTGATCGAGAAAGCGGAATCCGGCTTTCCGATTTTCATCGTGGACAGTGCTAACGCCTCGGGCGTAAACTTCGAGAACAACGGCAACAGTCTCAATCGTCCCAATCAAACCTGTAGTCCACAATCCGGCAAGCAAAGTCTAGGCGCATGGTTCAATACTTCTTGTTTCTCGGCTCCCGCTGCGGGAGAACTCGGCAACGCCACACGCACTCCGGTTTCTGGCCCTAACTTCATCAATACCGATTTCTCGGTCGTCAAGCACTTCCCCGTTCGCGAAAATTTCCGCATCGATTTTCGCAGCGAATTCTTCAACCTCTTCAATCACGCGCAATTCGGCTTGCCTGGCGCCGACTTCAATTCTCCCGCGACATTTGGCGCCATTAGTTCCACTGTGGGCAATCCCCGCGTGATTCAGTTCGCTCTGAAAGCGGCGTTTTGAATCCGAGCCGGAAGCGTAAGCGCCCTCATTTCTGGACGCTTACCCTACTCCTGATCTTGACTGCCTCCCTCCCGGCCGCGCCCACGCGCCGGAAGATCATTATCAACGAAGACTGTTCCGGCCCCGGCGGCAGCAACATGCAAACGTTGCTGCTGCTGATTCAGTCTCCCGATACGGAAGTGTTGGGTATCACCATTGTGACTGGAGATCAGTGGCTCCATGAGGAAGCAGCTCATACGCTGCGCCTGCTTGAGATCATCGGCAGGACTGACATTCCCGTCATGCTGGGAGCTTCCGCTCCGCTCGTGCGCACCCGTGAGGGGACACTTTTATGGGAGCAGCGCTTCGGCAAGATCGCCTATAGCGGCGCTTGGGACGCGCGCTGGTTCCACGAGAAGTCGGTCGTTCCTCCATTGCCCGAGGGTCAGCCCGCACTCAAACCTTCCACTGAAGATGCAATCCATTTTCTGATTCGCACGGTGCGCCAATTCCCAAACCAAGTCACCATCTACGAGGGCGGACCGATGACGAACTTGGCTCTCGCCATCTCGATTGATCCACAGTTTCCACAATTGGCAGAGGAACTAGTTTTTATGGGAGGCAGCCTCAACCCCGTGAGTGACAATCCAGAGTTCGCCAATACTCCTCGCCACGAATTCAATTTGTGGTTCGATCCAGAAGCCGCCCATATTGTGCTGCGCGCTCCCTGGAAAAAGATTGTCTGCACGCCCGTCGATATTTCTATCAAAGCACGCTTTACGCCGGAGATGGTCAAACACTTGGAGGCGTCCGGAACCACCATTGCGCTCTACATCGCCAAGTATTACAAGCCGGGCGATGGCAACGACTTCATGTGGGACGAGCTCGCCGCCGCTGCCTGGCTTAACCCGTCCATCATTACCAAGAAGCAGACTCTATTTTTTGATGTCGATATTGACCACGGAGCGGGTTACGGCAACACTCTCACCTGGGACAAGAGCGACAAACCGGAAGTGACTCTTCAGCCGGTCGAGATTCAACTCGATCTGGACACGGGCAAGTTCTTTGATCTGTTTGACACGCTAATGACCCGCCGTAGTGCTCCGTAGCGCTATCACAAACCGCTGCACCTCACGACGCTCCCGTTCTAGAGATTCGTTCGATTCCTCCGAGAGCTTAGCGTAAGCAGTCATCTCTTGCTTGGCTTTTGCCGTGTCTCCGCTTAGACGGTACGCCTCCGACAGTCGGTAGTGCGCTTCTGCCAATTCAGGATCGGCCTCGATCGCCCTCTGGTAGTCCCTAATGCTCTGATTGATTATGCCGAGCTGAAGATAAGCAATGCCGAGGTGCGGATCTAAGCTCACTGCCTTTGCCAACAACCTTCGTGCTTTAACGTAATCGTGTTGACTCGATAGGCTAACTGCGTAATAGTAGTTCGCCAGAGCATTGTCTGGTTGCAACCTGGCAAAGCGCGCCAGCCGTTCCCGATAACCTACCGATTCAGTGATCTCGCGCGATTGGACCTTGCCTAGAAACAAGTAAGGATTCGGGTCGTTCGGATCTGCGTCCGTCGCCTTGAAAAACCACTGTGCGGCTTTCTCATAGCTCCCGGCCGAATACCAAGCGCTTGCCAATCCGAGCATCATTCGCACTGACTGAGGAAATAGCCGCACACCTTTGCCAAACACCTCCGCTGCAGCCTCCGGCGCCCGGTGGCTTAGTAATTCTGTCCCCCAATCGAATAGATTCATCTCACTGGGGTCTAATTCAGCCGCACGCTGAAACTCGCGAACCGCTTCCAACGGGTGCCCCGAGCGCTCATAACTCTCCGCCACTGTGTGATGCGGTTCAGCCAGGGAAGCAGTGGATTTCGTCAACGTTTCTGCGGACCGCAACACACTATCCGACCCATGCCCTCCGCGGTAAGTGTTGTCAGTCACCCCGGCAACTGTAAACGTTGGCTCGTCATAAAACTGCGGCTGGATCGTGAGATCAATCGTCACCTTTGCAGACGCCACTGTGAATGGTCCGTGATCTTGACTGGCCACGCGAAGCGTATATGATCCGCTGGGAACGTTGAACTGATAAACGCCGCTTGAGTTTGTCTCTGTCGCCAATTCTTTCTTCCCGGCACACTCTAAGTAAACTTTACCTTTGGAAACCGCGTGATGCTGCTCATCGAACACCGTGCCGGTGACAAGACAGAGTGTCGTTACGGTGGCCTGCCAACCATTCATATACGACCCAGCCTCTCAATCACCAGATCGAAGTAGCGGTCTGCGTCTATCTCGCGCAGGAAGAGCACGTTTGCCGCTTTTTCCGTCACTGCCCACCAATCCACTACAGTCATTCCAAGCGTAAGCGGACTAGCGCACTCCACGGCCACACTCACTTTGCGCCCCGAGAAGATGTCCGGCGCCAGCAAATAAGCAATCACCGTCGCGTCATGCAACGGTCCGCCCTCCCAGCCATACTTCTGTTCATCGAAAATCTTGTTGAACTTAAGTAAATGATAGAACGCTTCTGCAACCGGAGTACCAATGGCTCGCAGTCTCTCCAGCCGAGTCGATGTGGTGAGCGCCTGATGAGTACAGTCAAGCGGAATCATCGTGATAGGCGCGCCGCAGTCGAGCACTCGCTTCGCCGCCTCTGGATCGACAAAGATATTAAATTCCGCTGCTGGCGTAATATTCCCGCCTTCCGAAAATGCGCCTCCCATCAGCACGATCTCCCTGACGTGGCTTGCTAGCCGTGGCTCTTTGGCTAAGGCAAGAGCAATATTGGTCAGCGGCGCGAGACAGCACAACGTGACTTCGGCAGCCTTGCGCCTCATCACCAGGTCCACAATCGCCTCAGGAGCGAATCCACTGGCGAGCGGCATGCTTGGTTCTGGCAACTCGTAACCATCGAAACCGGTTCTGCCATGTACGTGCTCAGCCGTAACCAGTTTGCGTACCAGCGGGGCTGACGCTCCCGCATATACGGGTGTCTCTGTGCGCTTTGCCAGTTCGAGAGCTTTCCGCGCGTTCTTCGAGGTTAACGATACGGCAATATTTCCGGCCACAGTAGTGACGGCCAGCACGTCTAACTCATCCGGTGATGCCAACGCCACAAGTATGGCCACTGCATCATCGGGTGAAGGATCGCTATCGATAATGATGGAACGCGGCATTTTCAATGTAACTGCGCCAGAGCTTGTTTCGCCTGAGCGTGGTCTGGATGTTGTGCCAGAAGAGCGCGCAACACGCTACGCGCTTTTTCCGCATCACGTTCCATCGCGTAAACTCTCGCCAAGTTCAAATAAGACTGATCGAACGCCGGCGCAACGCGAATACATTCTTCAAATTCAGCGACGGCTTCGTTCCTGCGGTGCGTCCTCAGATAGAGGACTCCTAGATTATTTAATGCCTCGGGGTACTTCGGACGGCCTTGCAAGGCCTTTTGCAGATATCGATAGGCGCTTTCGTTATCGTCCTTCTGTGCGAAGACCATACCCAAGCTGTAATTGACTTCTGGGTCTTGCGGTTTAATGGCCAGGGCGCGTTCCAAAGTTCCGCGTGCGTCATCCCAGCGTTTTTCCTGCCGGTAAGCGTTTCCCAGATTCTGCAGTACGATCAAGCGGTCGGGATCGAGTTGGAGCGCCTTTTCGAAGGAGCCGATTGCTTTTTCGCCGTCGCCTTCCCGCGCGGCCAAAAGACCGAGGTTATTCCAGGCATTGGACGTCGTTTCTGGATAACTCGCCGTCAACTGTGCCGCTCGCTCAAAATTGTCCCGAGCCTGAGTCGCTTTTCCCTGCTTCAAATAAACGCTTCCTAGTCCATAACTCGCTTCCGCACTCGCCGGATTGTCCTTTAACGCCGATCGAAAGAACTCCTCCGCAGCTTCCATGTAACCGCGTTGAAAGAAAATCGAACCAAGAGAAAGATAATTTCGTCCAAACTTGTATGTTGTGGAGATGCCTGGAAATGGCAATGCTCGCGCTAGCCGTTCGGCAGCGCTGCGGGGAATGTCTCTGATGTCCTTCTCAACTTGCTCGGGAGATACTGCTCCCTGGTACACCTTCACAATTTGTCCTTGCTCGTCAGTCAGAAAAGAAGTCGGTAAGGGCATATCGCGATGCCGGTCAAAGAGATATCGAAACAAAAGATTGTAGGTCGCGACGATGTCATCGGAGGGCGGCACACTCGACTCCGAGAAAGATATCAGCCTTGCCTTCCCACTCCGATCGGCCTCGGAAAAACCTAAAGCCGAAATCGGCGCCAACAGCCATGTTTCCACTTTGGCCGGGAGCGATTCCATCACCACGGCAGCAGTTAGTCCGTTCATCTCTCCACTTGACTTGAACGTTTCTATCTTTAACGGTTCTAGGCCCTCAGTCACGGAAATGCGGTGATTCGGCGGAAGATCTTTGAGTTGTTGCACCAGCCCGTTCGGCCAGCGGATGGTCGCTGACACGCTGCCCTTGGCATTACCCAAACCGAAGAACAACTCTTTACTGTGCTGAGACAGAAATCCCGATCCCGCTTGCAGCCACTTTGTTTGCCGGCCCGCGCTCGTCTCAATCGTGACAGCAGCCCCAATCGCGTCGCGATTACTCTTCGTTCCGCGTAGTCGGAAACCCAGCGCCGGCGGCAAATCTAAGATCGTATTCTTCAGCAAGCGGAGTTGCGGAGCATTGCGGCTCTTCAATAGAATTTCCTGTCTCCCATCGCCGTCAAAATCGGCTAAAGCAAAAGCTCGGCCATCCTCCCCAAAGTCGAGGCCTAAAGCCCCCGAAATATCGGAGAATGTTCCGTCACCGTTATTGGCGTAAAAAACATTTCTTTCAAACCCGCTCCATGAATAATCGGAGCGGATCAGTTCGTTAATAGCGTTCCAGCCTTGCTCATAGTCTGGGTCTGATTTCGCGCTGTCGGGAGACTGGGCAACCACCTGGCGCCAGAAAAAACTATTCAGGTCTTGCCGATCGGCGCCTGAAATCATCCCAGTCGCGATATAGAGATCCGCCAAGCCATCATGATCGAAATCCAACGAATCACTGGACCACGACCAGCGACCCATCCCCACGTGTGACTCTTCGGTAGCGTCGCTGAAAGTGGCATGATTGTTGCGGAAGAGCGAATTTCCCATGGCGTGCTTGCGGTACAGGGCTTTGATCTGAGCCGGCGCATCTTTCTGAAATCCACTGTCCGCCGTGATTCGTTCACCGGCGGCAGTGCACATATTGCCAACATACAGATCCTCTTGTCCATCATTGTTGTAATCAAGCCAGCAGACACTCATGCCCGCGCCTACATCCTCTACGCCCGCCTCCCGCGCTACATCGCTGAACGTGCCGTCTCCTTTGTTGCGGTAAAGATTCTTCCGGCCGAAATCGTTCACAACATATAAATCCGGCCAGCCATCGCCCTTGGAATCGCCCCAACCGCAACAAAAGCTATAGCGTGTGTTGTTTTGATTGAGGCCGCATTGCTCGGTCACGTCGCGAAACGTTTCATCTCCGTTGTTATGCATCAGGAAGTTGGGAGGCCCGTCTTCCGCTGCAAAGTAGGGGGTGGGGAATTTGTATTCGCCGGAACCTTGATAGTAAGAATAAAGGCAGAAGTAAATATCGAGTAATCCGTCGCGGTTGTAATCCGCCGCAGCCGCGCCGGTGAATGTGCCTTGCGGGGGACTCGCGAACTTAAACGCGCCAGGTTTTAAGCGGAATTTCCCATTCCCCTGATTCAGAAAAAGCAACGGCCCGCTTGCTCGTACGACCACCAGATCCTGTCGCGCGCTATTGCTGAAATCGCCGAAGAGCGCACACGCCGTATTATCAAGAATTCCCACACCTGAAGATTCTGTGATGTCTTCGAACGTTCCATCCCCGCGGTTCCGATATAGCCGGTTCGGCAGGCCGGCCGGTTGGCAAACATACACACTGTCGCGCCCGCTGCCATCAATGTCTCCCACAGACACACCATTGTGCCCGTAAATGTCGATGCCGCTCGCGCCGTCGAGAACGGTGCGCCAGTAATCCGCTCCACGCAACATTTGGGAATGATAGGACGCGCAATTGCGAAATGCTGCGTTCGTCACTTCCGCGTAAAACGGTTCTTTCGAGCGGCTGCGCACTTCGTCCATAGCTTGCCAGCGAACCAAGCGATAAGTGTCTAAAGCGGCTTCCCAATCGAGTGACCATTGACCCGTTCTTTGCTCGCGGTAGAAACCGCGCCCCGTTCCAACAAATTCATACCTGATCCGGGTTGTCACTCCGGTCGCTGTCCTGTCAAGGGCTGTAATCTGAAACTCCGCTGTCGACACTGCGGAAAAGCTGCCAAAAGATGATCGTAATTCGGCAATAAAACTCTGCGCGCTTAGCGTAGGTCGCGGCGCAAAGCTAAGACGGCGCACCTCAAGCGAGTCAGTAGCGGGACGCGCTAAATGCGACTCCACTGGTTGCCAGCCAGTCCCCAAGAATCTACCAGTCAGCGTCCTTTCAATGGCTTCTATGTTATTCGGAGAATCCACCAGGCCTAACCTCCAAGAATCAAGGATCGCGGCGATCTCATCGTGCAATAGCTCGTTGCCGAAGCCGTCCCGTCCCGGAGTGACTTGGAGCAGTGCGGCATCAAGTGGTGTTTGTTCGCGATAATGCGGACTGAGATGAAGTTCCGAAGCGCTAAAATCCCCCTCGGCAACGGCAGATCTATAGGGGATCAATAACGCACCGACGCCTTTGACGAATCGAAGAAGAAAATTACGGCGTGCCTCGAAAATCTTCACATCTTTAAAATCACTCTAGCATCCGTTGAGATCTTGGCGCGTCGTCGCGATCCCGTTTGGCAAAAATAAAAATTCAACGTTCTCATTGCAGCTATAGTAAATCGACTTTTCCTAGAGGTCGAGAGTTTCTGACGCCTTCAGGTTCCATAGTCATCCAAGCTCAGGGCACTACGTGCGTCTTCATACGTGCCTAAAAAGAGAGGAAAGTTATGAATCCCTGTAAGTCTTTCTCAGCCGCCTTTGTGGTTATCGGCGGCCTATTGACGTTATCTGCAACGGCAGGCGCGACGGTCGTTACCGGCGGCAACACTACGGTGGCTTTAGATGCGGCCACCGTCGGCGCATTAACCGGGCTTGGTTTTGGCATCTCGCCGATCTCGCCCTCAACCCTTACCGGTCTCGACGCCGTCTTCCCCATCACCGGCGGCAACACCACAACCGCCATCTACCATTCGGGCGGCTTGGCTTTCACCAAAGGCGGTAAGACAACAGATATTAGCGATTTCACAATCAATCTATTGACGGACAAAATAACCGGAAATGTAAATACTGCTACCGGCAGTACAACTACATTTTTCGATATTGGCGCAGGAGACGTGTTAACGCTGGATGCTACGTTGGGCGGCGCATTAGCTTCCATCTATGGAATTCCAAACTTGACGGGAGCCGAAATTGGAACCGCGACCGTTAATGCAACTTTTGCCCCCGAACCGGCTACTGGCACGGTCGCCGGTTTGGCTGCATTCGCCGCTTTCCTTCTCACCCGGCGCCGCAGAGCCCAGACAGCAGCGTAGCTTTACTCGCCCACCCTCCTTGGCATAAGACTGGCGACCGTTGTCTGACTCGATTGTTCTGCCCATAACCGCTGGCCCGTACTGTCCGATAAAAACAGCGCGGCCTTGCGAATGTGACTAGCCAACGATTGAATAGCAAACGTCGCCAGTTTACGGTCTGGCCTTCCTTCCGCAAACTCTCTCACCCGCATGTCTAAATAGTCGGCCATGGCGTTCAGCCTATGCCGCGTCACTGGATGTTGTTTTTGCGGAGCCGGCGGCAGGTACAGCATCCCGTGGATCAGCATCAGCAAACCGGCCGGTGTCTCCGAGTTTTTCTTCATCACCTCGAGCGCAAAACTGTCCGCGAATTCCTCTCCACCCTCCGCGTGGTCGTGCTTCAAAGCCGCCTCTTCCGCCGCTGTGCGGTGACTCAGATGACCAAACTGATGGAGCAGCATGAAGGAAAGCGTGGTGGCGCGTACACGGTCTGTCATGTGCGCCACCGCCGGGTTCTCCAGGGCGTTCGCCGGGATGTGCAGCGCTTCAAGCGGGGTGGGATAACGGTTTCCGGGGAAATCGCCCGGCCCCCGATTTCGCAACATGCCCAGATATTCGTCCACGGTTTGCGAGCTATAGCGATTGGCCCACAACCACGAGTATGCTTCCGACATATCCTCCACAAAAGCCACGGTGAGAAGCGGCAACGTGATGTTCCCCGCGTGCGCCGAATAGAAATCGAGAGGATTCGGCGAAGGTTCGGCCGTGAGAGGCAAATCGATTTGAATATCGGAAAACGCGTGCGCTTGAGCGCTTGTCAAAAACGGCTGGATCTCCTGCGCAATCACAAGATCCACGTCCTTGGTCAAACGTTCACGCTGACTTTCCAGGCTCTTTGCGTCGTAGATGCTGCTCCAGTCGCCGCAAAACACGCTGGATGCCAACAATAGAGCGAGTAGGACCAAACGCATACTTACAGGTTAAACGGGCAGTTGGCTCGAACCAATCAGAAAGCGATCAACGTGATGCGCCGCTTTCCGGCCTTCCGCGATAGCCCAAACCACCAGCGACTGGCCGCGCCTGGCATCGCCGGCGGAAAAAACACCCGGTACTGAAGTGGCGTAATCCGCATCCGTTTTTAAGTTGCCGCGCCGGTCCAACTCAAACGGCAGTTGCTCCAGCAAACCTTGCCGCACCGGACCCGAAAAACCGATGGCAATCAGAACCAGATCGGCATCCAAATAGAACTCGCTATTCGGCATCCGTTCCAGCGCTGGCTTCGGCCCCACCCGCACGCAATGCAGCTTCTTGACATTGCCTTGTTCATCGCCGCTGAAATGAGTGGTGAGCACGCTCCACTCTCGAAAGCCCCCTTCTTCATGCGCCGCTTCAACCCGTAATTGCAAAGGCCAGAGCGGCCAGGGTGTTGCCTCATGACGATCTTCCGGCGGCATCGGGTGAATTTGCAACTGATGGACCGACGACGCTTTTTGCCGGTGCGCGGTACCAAGACAGTCGGCGCCGGTATCGCCGCCGCCAATGATCACCACGCGCTTACCCATCGCGTCAATTTCTTCCGCGTGTCCGAAACGGTCGCCGGCCCCACGTTTGTTTTGTTGCGTCAGATAATCCATCGCGAAATGGATACCCTTCAATTCGTGTCCCGGGATTTCCAACTCACGCGCTTTCTCCGCTCCCACGGCCAGCAAAACGGCGTCGAAATCCTTCACTAACTGTTCCGCTGTAGGATTCACGCCCACATGAACATTGGTTCGGAACTCGATGCCTTCGCCATAGAGTTGCTCTAGTCTGCGGTCCACCACTCTCTTTTCCAGCTTGAAATCCGGAATACCATAACGCAGCAGTCCCCCAATCCGGTCGTGCTTTTCAAACACCACGACTTGATGCCCGGCGCGATTCAGTTGCTGCGCCGCGGCCAAACCTGCCGGACCCGATCCCACAACTGCTACTTTCTTGCCGGTGCGAGTACGCGGCGGCTCTGGCTCAATCCAGCCCTGCCCGAAAGCGTGATCTACGATATTCTGTTCCACCACCTTGATCGTCACCGGTCTATCGTTGATTCCCAAAACGCAAGCCGCCTCGCAAGGCGCTGGACAAATGCGGCCGGTGAACTCCGGAAAATTGTTAGTGGAATGCAGTGAGCGAATCGCTTCCCGCCACCTATCCTTATAGACAAAATCATTCCAGTCCGGGATCACGTTATTGACCGGACACCCGGTATGGCAAAACGGCACGCCGCAATCCATGCAGCGGCCGGCCTGATGACGTAGTTTCTCCTTGGGAAACTCCTGATAAACCTCAAACCAGTCGTTCACCCGTTCCAGAACCGGCCGCCGGTCCGGCGCCTCGCGCGTGTACTCCAGAAAGCCAGTAACTTTGCCCACCCGCTACGCCCTTTCGCCGATCGCCCGCAAATTTGTAGTCATGGCAGCCATCACCGGCTCCAGCTTCTCCGCCACGACCGGTTTCTTTGCCAGAATGCGCTTGTACTCGTGCGGGAACACCTTCACAAAATCTTTCAAATTCTCGGGCCAGTTTTGCAGAATGCTTTTCGCCCGTGGACTGTTCGTGTAGGCGGCGTGCTTCCGCATCAACGCTTCCAGAAGCATCACGTCTTCCGGTTCGAAAATCGGTTCCAAATCAACCGCCGCTTTATTGCAACGGACGCGCACAAACTCCCCTTGCGGATCGTAAACAAAGGCCAGGCCACCGCTCATGCCTGCCGCGAAGTTCCGCCCGGTTTTGCCCAGCACCACCACCGTTCCGTTTGTCATGTATTCGCAGGCATGATCGCCCACGCCTTCCACCACTGCTGTCGCGCCCGAATTGCGCACCGCAAACCGTTCTCCGGCCACGCCGCTGAAGTATGCATACCCGCTGGTCGCGCCATACAGAACTGTGTTGCCCACCAGAATATTTTCTTCCGGTGCGAATGTGGAATTTTTCGGAGGGTAAACCACAATGCGTCCGCCCGAAAGGCCCTTGCCTACATAATCGTTGGCGTCGCCTTCTAACGTCAGCGAAACACCGGACGCCAGAAAAGCCCCGAAGCTTTGGCCGGCCGAGCCTTCAAAACGGATATTGATGGTGTCGCTCGGCAAACCCTGCGCCCCGCGACGCCTGGCAATCTCACCGCTCAACATGGCGCCCACCGTGCGATGAACATTACGGATCGGCATCGCTAAATCCACCCGCGTCCCCTGTTCCACCGCGCTCTTGGTCTGCTCAATCAGCTGGTTATCCAGCGCTTCTTCTAAGCCATGATCCTGCGCTATCGTGCAGCGCCTTCCTACGCGCCCTGGCACCTGCGGGTTATAGAGAATGGAAGAAAAATCCAGCCCGCGCGCTTTCCAGTGCGAAACCGCCGAGTCCATCTCAATCATGTCCACCCGGCCCACCATTTCATCTATCTTGCGGAAGCCCATCTTCGACATCCATTCGCGCACTTCTTCTGCAATGTAAAAGAAGAAATTGATGACGTTCTCCGGCGTTCCGGCAAACTTCTTACGCAGCTCCGGATTTTGCGTGGCTATCCCCACCGGACAAGTATTCAGGTGGCATTTGCGCATCATGATACAGCCCATAGCCACCAGCGGTGCCGTCGAAAAACCGAACTCTTCGGCGCCAAGCAAAGCGGCAATCACCACGTCCCGCCCAGTCTGCAATTTGCCGTCCACCTGCACGCGAATGCGGCTGCGCAAATCATTCATCACCAGTACCTGCTGTGCTTCCGCCAAGCCCAGCTCCCACGGAATGCCAGCATGCTTCAGAGAAGTGAGCGGCGAAGCGCCCGTACCGCCGTCATAACCGCTGATCAACACCAAATCCGCATGCGCCTTTGATACACCCGCCGCCACCGTACCCACGCCCACCTCAGCCACCAATTTCACCGAAATACGCGCCTGCGGATTCACGTTTTTCAGGTCGTAAATCAATTGCGCCAGGTCTTCAATCGAGTAAATGTCATGATGCGGCGGCGGCGAAATTAAGCCAACGCCCGGTATCGAATGCCTGACCCGCGCAATCTCCGCATCCACTTTATGCCCCGGCAACTGCCCACCTTCACCCGGCTTGGCGCCTTGCGCGATCTTGATTTGCAGCTCGTCCGCATTCACCAGATAATTCGCCGTCACGCCAAAACGCGCCGACGCCACTTGTTTGATCGCGCTGCGCCGCGAATCGCCATTGGGCAGTGGAACAAAACGCGCCTCGTCTTCCCCGCCCTCGCCGGTATTCGATTTGCCGCCCATCCGATTCATCGCAATCGCCAGCGTTTCGTGCGCCTCCGCGCTAATCGAGCCGAACGACATCGCGCCGGTGGCGAAGCGCTTGACAATCTCACTCGCCGGCTCAACCTCTTCCAGCGCTATCGGCCGCGGAGTCGTCTTCAACTTCATTAATCCGCGCAGCGTGTAATAGCTTTCGCTTTGCTCATCAATCAGCTTGCTATATTCCTGGAACGTGGCGTAGCTGCCGCGCCTCACTGCATGCTGCAGCTTGCTCACCGTTTCAGGGTTCAGCAAGTGCCGTTCGCCGTTAATGCGGTATTGGTAATAACCGCCCACCGCCAGTTCCGCTTCCGCATCGGTAATCTCACGAAAGGCGAAGGAGTGTTTCTCAACGGCTTCCCGCGCCAGCACCCCCAAACCAACTCCCTCAATGCGCGAAGCCGTACCAGTGAAATATTGATCCACCAGCTCTTTGTTCAAACCAATAGCTTCGAAAACTTGCGCGCCCCGATAGCTCTGCAGCGTCGAAATACCCATCTTCGACGAAACTTTCAGCAGCCCTTTTCCCACGGCTTTGATGTAATTCTTCACCGCCGCTTCAGGCGAGATGCCGCCGGGAAGCTCTTTGCTCGCGGCCATATCCTCAATGGTTTCGATCGCCAGATAGGGGTTAACCGCGCTCGCTCCATAGCCGATCAGCAGGCAATAATGCATCACTTCGCGCGGCTCGCCCGATTCAATAACCAAAGCTACTCCAGTGCGCGTTCCTTCGCGAACCAAGTGGTTGTGCACCGCCGTCAAAGCCAGCAGCGATGGGATCGGCGCATACTCTTCATCCACTCCGCGGTCGGACAGGATCAACAGCGTATAGCCAGATTTAATCGCCAAAGAGGCGCGCCGGCATAGGCCGTCCAAGTGGCGCTTCAGTCCCTTCTCGCCCTCTTGCACATTGAAGGTTGTGGGCAGCGTGTGCGCCAGCAAATCACCGCGCGACACCCGCCGCAGCTTCTCCAACTCCCGGTTCGTCAAGATCGGATGCGGCAACTTCAGCGTGTGGCAATTCTCCGGAATTTCACTCAGGATGTTGCCTTCCACTCCGATATAGCTGGTCAGCGACATCACCAGTTCCTCACGAATCGGATCCACCGGCGGATTCGTCACTTGCGCGAAGAGCTGCTTGAAATAGTGGAACAGCGATTGCGGCCTATCGGAAAGGCACGCCAGCGGCGCATCCACGCCCATCGATCCCATCGCTTCTAAGCCCTCGCTGGCCATCGGTGAAATCAGCAGCCGCAAATCTTCGTCGGTATAACCAAAGCAGCGCTGCCGCGTCACAACCGTGCCGTGGTCCGCCGCTTGCATGCGCGAAGGCTCCGGCAAAGATTCAAGCGTAATCTGATTTTCCTCGAGCCATTTTCCATAGGGCTGGCGAGCGGAAAGTTGCGCTTTGATCTCTTTATCTGGTACCAGTCGCCCCTGCTGCAAATCCACCAACAGCATCTTGCCTGGCTGCAAACGCCCCTTCGTCTTTATCTCTTCCGGCTTAAACGGCAACACGCCCGCCTCCGAAGCCATCACCAGCAAACCATCGTGCGTAATCAGATAGCGCGCCGGACGCAAACCATTGCGGTCGAGTGTCGCGCCAATCACCTTGCCATCTGTGAAGGCAACGGCCGCTGGACCATCCCAAGGCTCCATCAGCGAAGCATGATACTCGTAAAAAGCTTTCTTTTCCTCGGACATCGTCGTGTGTCCGTCCCAGGCTTCTGGCATGAGCATCGCCATCGCGTGCGGCAGCGATCGCCCCGTCATCGTGAGCAGCTCCACCGCGTTATCCAATGTCGCTGAATCGCTCACCCCCGGCTGAATGATCGGCAACAGCTTTTTGAAATCGTCGAACAGCGGCGATGTCATCACGTTTTGCCGCGCATTCATCCAATTGGTATTGCCTCTCACCGTGTTGATCTCGCCGTTATGGCAGATGTAGCGGAAGGGATGCGCTAATTGCCATGTGGGAAACGTATTCGTGGAAAAGCGCTGATGCACCAGGCACATCGCGCTGACCGTATCCGGATCGAGCAATTCCGCATAGAATTGCCCAATCTGATGCGCCAGCAGCAAACCTTTGTAGACGATGGTCCGCGAAGAAAAAGAAGGAATGTAAAAGAAGCTCTTATCACGCACATCCGACTTCGCCACTTGCGATTCCGCCCGCTTGCGCACCACATACAGCCTGCGCTCAAATTCATCGCTATCCATGCCGGCCGGGCGCGCCACGAAGAGTTGTTGAATGTAGGGCTGCGACGCCCGTGCCTCCCGGCCAATCGCATCGCCTTCTACCGGCGTGTCCCGCCAGCCCAAAACCACTAAGCCTTCTTCGCGTGTAATCCGCTCCACCAGGCCTTCACAAACCAGCCGCTGCTGCCGTTCCACCGGCAAAAAGCACATGGCCACGCCGTATTCACCCGCGGCAGGCAGCGTAAAGCCGCAAGCTGTAACTTCCCTCGCCAAGAACTGATGCGGAATTTGAATGAGCACGCCAGCCCCATCGCCGGTTTCCGCATCGCATCCGCACGCGCCGCGATGCGCCAGATTCACCAGAATTTGCAAACCTTTCAGAACGATGTCGTGCGACGCTTCGCCCTGGATGTTAACAACAAAGCCAATTCCGCAAGCATCGTGCTCGTTGGCGGGGTTATAGAGGCCCTGGGAAGGGGGAAATGCTGGTCCGTTTTCCACTGAATACACTTGGATTCTCCTCAACTTTGATGGAGATAGACTCTTAGTATACCTGCTGCAAGAGTATTCGTCAAATCGAATTTATGCTGTTGCAATATCGATTTTTCTTATGTTAAGCTGGTCTTTCCGTGACCATTCAAAACTTGCGGCTGGTTAGAGATATAGCGCATTTTCGCAGCATTAGCAAGGCTGCGCGCACCCACGGCTTGAGTCAATCGGCTGCCAGTCAGGCTTTGTCGGAGTTGGAGCGCCATTTAGGCACGGAGTTGTTCGACCGGCACCGTCGGCCTCTCGATGTTACCGCCGCCGGCAAGCTGTATCTCGAATATTGCCGCGAAGTTCTGCGAAGGGATGATGAACTAAAGGCGTCGCTGGCGCAGCTGAAAAAGCAAACCGGCGGCCGTGTGCGCTTGGCCGCCATTTATTCGGTTGGGTTGTCGGAAATGGCGCAAATTGAAGCGCGCTTTGAAGAGCGTTTCCCCGAAGCCGAACTCGAGGTGCAATATCTGAGGCCAGAGCGCGTTTGGGAAGCAATTTTGGCCGATCAGGCCGAGCTCGGATTGATGAGCTACGCCGAATCATCGCGCGAAGTAGTCGCGCTTCCCTGGCGCGAGGAAGAAATGGTGGTCGCCGTATCAACCCAACATCCGCTCGCGCGCCGGCGCTCCATTCCCATTACCGCGATTGAGGGGCAAGCCTTCGTCGGCTTCGATGACGACTTACCGATTCAGGATCGCATAGACCGTTACCTGCGCGATCATAAGGTGACCGTCGAGGTGGGCCTGCGTTTCGACAACGTCGCGATGATCAAACAGGCGGTGGCACACGGCGCCGGCCTGAGCATCATGCCCGAGCGAGTGATGCATGACGATATCCGGCAGGGGCACTTGCAGGCCCTTCATCTGGAGCCTGCGGAGTTGTACCGCCCGGTGCGCATCATACACCGTCGGCGCAAAGTGTTCAGTGAAGTGGCCAGCGGCCTGTTGGATCTTTTGCGCGAAGAAGAAAGAACGAATGCGGCGTAATACCTGGATCTTCCCAATCTTTGCCCTCTGTTATCTAGCTCATCCCGCCCTCCCTGCCTCCGCCCAGGAACCTCCCAAACCACTGCGCGACTTAGGCGGCTACCATCTCGTTTTCCACGATGATTTCGATTCACTCGACCTAAGTCCCGACGGCAACGGCGACCATACCTGGTACGAAGGCGTCTGGTTCAGTAAAAAACATGCTCCGCTCTCCAACATTTCAGCGTCCTCCTCGATCCTGGCCCTAACTTGGCGCCGCAATCAAGAATCTCCCGACACCAGCATCACCACCTTGTCGCACGACACTCGACACTTCCGCGCCTGGCGCTATGGCTACTTCGAGGCGAGAGCGAAGTGGGATGTCGTCAACGGAGCTTGGCCGGCATTTTGGTTGATCCCGGTTCAAGACGCGCAACGCGTCAATCTATACAATGGCGTGAGAGAGTCTGGCGAAATCGATATCTTCGAAGGACAAGGTGACCATCCCCACACCTTGTACACAACAGTCCACGATTTGACGAACTCCACTCAAGACTCAGCCAATCGCAACAATACCGTTCAGCTATCTCCCGATATCGATCTATCTCACTTCCATAACTATGGACTCCTCTGGACATCTGGCAAGCTGACATGGTATCTGGATGGCGAGGAGATCCATGCCGAACCCGCCGCGCCCATTTTCGACAAGCAGGATTACTATATTGTGCTCGGCAGCCAGGAAGGGGTAGATTGGAAAGCCGGAGACCTCAACGGAGTCTCAGCGCCAGCCATCAGCTTGCATGTAGACTGGGTTCGCGTCTGGCAGAAAAAATAACCCTATCGCTTTTGAGGCGTTTCTCGGGGCCCTCGGCAACTCCGCATTTATCAATTTCTCCTCCCAAATTTATCGAACGGAATCGCGTCTTCCACATGGATCCGGAAACTCACCACATCCACCGGCCCCCGCACCTCGTTGTACCCGGGATTCGTCACGTGCTGGTAATCGGCCGCAAAGTAGATCCCTCGCCAAACGTGCGCCGTATAGTAGGTCTCAAAAATCTTTTCTAAACCGTAGGTCAGGCCGCCATCTCCCAAAATAAAACCCAAACCTCCCAGAGCCAAATACCGCCGGTGATCCGCCGAGATCCCATTCATCACAAAAGCCGCTCCCACTTTGTCTTGCGAACGATGCCACGGTTTTCCGCGAAAATCGCTCCCAATAGAAGCGGTCTGATCAACCTCCGTATACGCAAACGATTCCGTCGTGCCGTTATTCCAGCCCAGGCGCCCAAAAGCGCGCCATAACGAACTGAGTTCCTGCTCCACGTTTAACCCGAAGCCGTACTTCACCGTCCCCTGTTTACGCGAGATTGTAATATCCGGAACCGCATCTTTGCGCGAAAGATAGCTGTCGATGGCCTGCTGATAGCTCCCCATATTCGCATGATTGACAAAGGCCAGCGCTCGCACTACACTCGCCCGCTTAGGCAGTAAAGTCGTGTGGTACTCATATTCAAAATTTTCACCGCGCGCCCGCGCAATATCCCAATCGAGCGTGATGCCATTGGCCACCGTCGGCATCAGCATCTCGCCAAACCGCGCCGCCCAAGCCTTGTCGTAATATTCCGCCACCAACCCGTACGTGTAGCCGCGCGTATCAGCGGCATAGTCGTACGCCCCATTGTTGACAATCGCCCAGTTCATAAACTGCAAATGGCTATCGCTGCCAATTGCGTTGAGATCGAAAAAATCCACCGTACTCATCTTTCCTAGCCGGAACTCCAGCCGTCTCACCGGAACCGTCGAGGCAAGCGACAAAGGATTGCGCGTGGCTTCAGTCGTTTCTTTGCTCAGCGGAATAGTGTAATGCAGCATCACTCGCGAAATGTAGGGCGCTTCGCCAAGCGTCGGATTACGCACCACGTCAACGTTGGTAAACCCTGCAATGCCTAGCGCATTACTCAAGCCGGCTCCGCCTGCACTCTCCACATCGGTCAGAATCTCGAGCCCGCCGGTGATCTGAAACCCGGTGTAAAGAGTTTCTATTCGTGACGTCGCATGCTCCGCAGCCGGCAGAAAACTGTTGCGGCCCGAATAAGCCGCATTGAAACTAGGCTGTTGCTGCCGGATGAAATTGGCCTGCATGGAAACCCAAAACCGGTTCCAAAACGGTTCCGAATCGTCTTGTGAGGGCGCCGCCGCATCGCCCGTTTGAGCCAACGCAGACCCGCCTATAACTAACAGAAAAAGAAGAATAAATCGCAATGTCCTACTATAGTTAGGCACCGCTCAAGCTGCTGTCAACAATCCTTGTCTCCGCACGCTCGATATTCATCGCTTTGTCACATTAAAGCGTTACGAGCTCAAGGCGCCCGATGCAACTATGGAAGATTACGCAGACATGACTCAGCCAATCAGTTTTTGGTCGCGCAGGCGATTTCGCCTGCGGTTTATTAACACTTTCATCCTTGTCTGCACCGTCGCAACAGCGTCCCCCACCAAACGTCTCTACGTCGAACCATTCACCACCGACTCTGGCTCGCCCAAGCTCCGCGAAGACGTAATGGCTGAGCTGCGCAAAATCCATTCATTTCATTGGTCCCGCCGAATCGGACGCCGATCTCATACTGGGCGGGGGTGGCGGCGTCTGGATCAAAGGCTACCGCAGTCTCAACCCGCGCTCCGGCCGGCTCCCCTCCGACGGAACGCCCGTCTATGATGGCTATCTCTCCGTCGAGCTAAGAGACAAAAAAGGCGAGACGCTTTGGTCTTACCTGGTCACGCCTGGCGCTGGCGCCGAAGACGTTCCTAAAGACCTCGCTAAGCGCATTGCCAAACATCTAGCGGAGGCATGGGACAAGGGAGATCTGCCTTTCGAGACCACGCCGCTTCCTCAACCGGCCATCGTGTTGAAAGGCGCGGGAGCCACTTTTCCCTATCCAGTCTATTCGAAATGGCTCACTAACTATCGGCGTGCCAATCCACTGGTGGATATAACCTACCAATCAGTAGGCTCGGAAGCAGGAGTCCAGAAATTGCTTGCCCGCGAAGTGGATTTCGGAGCCTCCGAAAGCCCGGATGCGATTCGCGAGCTCGATCCAAGCCAACAAGCCAATTATTTGCTTTTTCCCTCCGTGGTGGGCGCGGTCGTACCGGTCGTGAATCTACCCGGCCTCCCAAACAGCATTGCATTAACGCCGCAAGCGCTCGCTGGTATTTATCTCGGAACAATCACCAAATGGAACGACCCACTGTTGCAGCAAGCCAACCGGGGAGTCCGCCTGCCCGATTTGGCTATCGTCGTCGTTCATCGCAGCGATGGCAGTGGCACCAGCTATGCGTGGGCAGACTACCTTTCCAAGACCAGTCCCGAGTGGCAAAATCGTGTAGGCGCAAGTTTGACCCCCAAATGGCCGGTTGGCCGCGGCGCAACGGGGAACGATGGAGTAGCCAACTCGTAAAGGAGTTAGGTGGATCAATTGGCTACGTTGAGTTTATCTACGCGCTGCAGAACCATCTGAGCTTTGCAAAAGTACAGAACCGAAATGGTGATTTCGTCGCCGCCAGTTTGGAGAGCATAGCCCTTGCTGCCCATCAGTCGCTCGGCACCGATGACAATTTCAAAATTTCCATCGTAGACCCGCCGGGTGGAGACGCCTATCCGATTTCCACTTTCACCTGGTTCATTATTCCTGCGCGCATTGCCGAAGACGCGAAACGAAAAGCCATCACCAACTTTCTGGAATGGACGCTGGGCCCAGGCCAACGCCAAGCCGCGGCTCTCGGTTACTTACCGCTGCCGAAAGATGTGATCCAGCGAGAAGAAGCGGCGCTCCGCAGGATTCATTGACCGCGCCCTCATGCCATTCCACATACCACGCACGTTCCTCGCTTTTTCGCCCCAGGCCGATGCTAAGCGTCCCTCCCTAGGATTGGCCGACGTAGCGATTGGCCTCGGAGTTTTGACGCTTCTTTATGTGGCATCGCGCGTCGGAGCTCAATCGCTCGTCAAGTTCAGTCCACCCGACATCATCCCGGCTGTCAGTCTCGACCCTCGCAATCTCCCGGATTATGCGGCCCGCTCCACCCTCCGCATGTTCATTGCCTTAGCTCTTTCCACCTTCTTCACTTTCATCTATGGCTATGCGGCCGCCCGCAGCCGCCGTGCCGAGCGCTTACTCGTGCCCTTGCTCGATATCCTGCAATCCATTCCGGTGTTGGGCTTTCTCTCTGTCACCGTCACCGCCTTCATCGCCTTATTTCGCGGTAGTCTTCTCGGCCTCGAAGCCGCCTCTGTCTTTGCCATCTTCACCGGGCAGGCCTGGAATATGACCTTCTCGCTCTATCAATCGCTCCGCTCCCTTCCGAGTGAGCTGGATGAGATGGCCACCCTCTACCGCCTATCTAAGTGGGAGCGCTTCACGCGCTTGGAGTTGCCGGCTTCCGCTATTGGTCTGGTTTGGAACGGCATGATGAGCTTTGGCGGAGGCTGGTTCTTTCTCGCCGCCAGTGAAGCCATTAGTGTTCTCAATCGTCAATACACTTTGCCGGGAATTGGCTCCTATGTAGCCGCCGCCGTCGCTGCTCGAGACCTCCGCGCACTCGCTTGGGCCATCGCCACTATGGTGATTCTGATCTTGCTCATTGATCAGTTCTTCTGGAAACCGCTGGTGACTGTTGCCGACCGCTACAAGCTGGAACTGAGTGCCGGCGAAGAGCGCACCTCATGGCTAGTTGATCTTTGGCGCTCAGCTGAGCTGCCCCGCTACGCCGGCCATCTCGTCCAGCCGCTTATCCGTTGGCTCGATCGATCGTTAGCCAAAGCGACCGCTGTCCCATCCAAGATTCATCGCGCCAGCGCTTCCAAATACGGTGATATCGTTTATAACTCCGTTCTTTTGCTGGCTACCGCGGCCCTCTTGGTAGCCGCCATTCGTTTCGTCTTTGCGGAAGTAGGCATCGCCGAAGTGGGGCATGCGGCCTTCCTGGGTCTCTTAACGGCCGGCCGGGTCATCGCCCTCTTGATTTTCAGCACTGTTGTCTGGACCCCGGTCGGAGTGGCCATCGGATTTAGTCCGAAACTCGCTCGCATCTCCCAACCCATTGTGCAGATTCTAGCCTCCTTTCCTGCCAATTTTCTGTTCCCATTTGCCACCCTTGGCTTCATCAAGCTCGGCCTAAGTCTTAATTGGGGCAGCATGTTACTCATGGCCTTGGGCGCGCAGTGGTACCTTTTGTTCAATGTGATCGGCGGCGCCCAAAGCATTCCCAACGATCTCCGTGAAATGGCGGCCAGCATCGGCCTCCGCCGCACTCGCGCTTGGCAGGCCCTCATCGGTCCAGGCGTTTTCGGATCGTGGGTCACCGGCGCCATTACCGCGTCCGGCGGCGCGTGGAACGCCAGCATTGTTTCCGAGCTGGTTTCTTGGGGCAATACAACGTTGAAGGCCAACGGGCTCGGCGCCTACATTGCCGAAGCTACCGGCAAAGGAGATTGGCCCAGAATCGTTCTGGGAGTCGGACTCATGAGCGTATTCGTCGTTGGGTTAAATCGCCTGGTCTGGCGACCTCTCTACGACTTAGCCGAAACCAAGTACCGGCTCGGGTGATTTCTATGCAACAAACATCAAGCCTCTTAACAGCCGAACACATTGCCAAGAGCTTTCCCCTGCCGGCGGGAGGTGAACAGACCGTGCTCGAAGAAGTGACTCTCAACATCGCTCCCGGTGAAGTGGTGGCGCTGCTCGGACGCAGCGGCTCCGGTAAGAGCACCCTTCTCCGTATTCTCGCTGGCCTGATTCAACCCAGCCGCGGGCGCGTTCTGGTCAACGGCGCACCACTGGTAGGTCCCAACGCGCAGGTCGCCATGGTGTTTCAAAGCTTCGCCTTGCTGCCCTGGCTCACCGTGCAAGAGAATGCCGAACTGGGCCTATTCGCGCGCGGAGTCTCCAAAGAGATTTGTGAGAAAGAAGCAACCGTGGCCTTAAGCATGGTCGGCCTCGAGGGCTTTGAGGGCGCTTATCCAAAGGAACTCTCAGGCGGCATGCGTCAACGTGTTGGTTTCGCGCGTGCCTTCGTCATGAAACCGGATGTCTTAATGATGGACGAGCCCTTCAGCGCGCTCGACGTTCTCACCGCCGAGAATCTGCGCGGTGAAATTAGCGATATGTGGGAGCGCAGCGCCTTTCCCGCCAAAAGCATCCTCATCGTCACTCACAATATCGAAGAGGCCGTGCTGCTGGCGGATCGCATCGTCGTCCTCGGCGCCAATCCCGGCTGCGTTCGCGGCGAAGTGCAAGTCGAGATTCCCCGGCCGCGGGACAAAAAGGCGCCACGTTTTGTTTCCTTGGTCGATTACATCTACACCGTCATGACCAATCCCCAGGCTCCCGTCGCTGCGCTCCCTCAGCAAAAGCAGTCGGCTCGCTTTCCCATGCTGCCCCACGCCCGCGTCGGCGGAATCAGCGGTCTGCTTGAAATTGTGAATGACCGCGGCGGTCGCGAAGACCTGCCCAAGTTGGCCGAAAGCCTCCGCCTGGAAGTCGACGACCTGCTCCCCGCCGTCGATGCCTCTTCCCTCTTGCGCTTTGCCGACGTCGTCCAGGGCGATGTAACCATCACCGCCGCCGGCAAAGAATTCGCCACGGCGGACGTGCATCGCAGTCACGAGATTTTCAAAGAGCAGTTGGTAGCGAACGTTCCTTTTGTCACTACTGTCACCGAGGCACTCAGTCAGAAAAAGAATGGCCGCATCAGCAAAGATTTTCTGCTCGACATTCTCGACGAGCATTTCTCAGCCTCCGAAGCCGAACGCCAATTCGAAACTCTCGTCGACTGGGGCCGCTACGCCCAGCTATTCGAATACGATGCCAATGAAGAGCGCCTCTACGCCGCGGAAGAGGAAATCCCTCAATCAACGCTAGATAGCTAAGGGGTCCCTCGCCTTCGCCTTTGATCAGGTCGAGTGACCGGGACTAACGGCCCGGTCACCCTCCCACACCACCGGACATGCGGTTTTCCGCATCCGGCCGTTGAACTCAGCGGCTTGACATCGCCACAAGGTCTGATGGCATAAAGAAACCGAAGCGCCGTGGGACTTGGTTCGAGAGGGCGCTTTGCAACGAGCCGTTTCGGCTTATGTGCCAAGCGCCACGGCCGGTAAAGGCCGCTTTCAATTGTTTTCCCACAATCCCAAACTCCGCATGGCGTTTTCGCGCCCCTTGGAGTCATGCCAGCCTAACCAGAAACACTTCCGGATGTGCCGTCTGATCCAGCCCTCCAGCCGGAAGAGCGGGACGCGATCCTCGGCCAATTGGAAGGAATGCCACCAGCCGCGGATATAGCTTTGCCAGGTGTCGCGCAGTTCTTCACTGGTGCCACTCTGGTGCCCGCGCCACATCTCCCGCACTTTCGCTTTGAATCGTTCGATACTTTCCCGCGCTATCCCGATCCGCAATTTGCGGTTCAGTCGAAAGCCCAGGAACTTACGTTCCCAAACCCTCCCCACTCCGCTTTTGGCGGCGTTCACCTTCAAGCGCAAGCGTCCGTTCCGCCGCCGCCCGACCGCTCACGTAAATGTTGCCATCATCGGCATAGCGGCGGTACGAATGCCCCCGCTCATCCAGTTCCTTAGCTGCCACTAGCCCGTCCGCCAGCCCTCCCCGCCGCAGAAATTCCCCAATCAAATACAACACCCGTTTGTCCCGAATCACTACCGCCATTCGGCCCAGCAAGATGTCGTGATTGACATGGTCGTTTGGAGCATCAACTACGGTGGCCGCCCCAGGGATGTTTTAGGCAGAAGCGGTGCAGCCGCAGCGAGCCGAGGGCGATGGACTTGCGACACCGTTACGCGAACTTTCCGACAGAAACCATGCCTGCGCAGCAGGCTCCAACCGGTAGACCGGAAACCATGCCTGCGGAGCAGGCTCCAACCGGTAGACCGGAAACCATGCCTGCGGAGCAGGCTCCAACCGGTTGACCGGAAACCATGCCTGCGCAGCAGGCTCCAACCGGTAGACCGGAAACCATGCCTGCGGAGCAGGCTCCAACCGGTAGACCGGAAACCATGCTTGCGGAGCAGGCTCCAACCGGTAGACCGGAAACCATGCCTGCGGAGCAGGCTCCAACCGGTAGACCGGAAACCATGCTTGCGGAGCAGGCTCCAACCGGTAGACCGGAAACCATGCCTGCGGAGCAGGCTCCAACCGGTAGACCGGAAACCATGCCTGCGCAGCAGGCTCCAACCGGTAGACCGGAAACCATGCCTGCGCAGCAGGCTCCAACCGGTAGACCGGAAACCATGTACGAGAACCTGATGGAAGCAGCAGTGACGGACGAGAATTGTGCGGCGGCCTTAGCGGCGGTAAAACGCAATAAAGGCGGGGCAGGGATCTGCCGAATCATGTTCATTTGCTCGCGACTCAGTTGGCTCCCTTTGCGAAGTGGCTGGGGTCGCTGAAGGGATTTGCGGCGTATAGGGCGAATCGGGAGCTGGGACTGAAGGGCAAAGCGTTTGGCAGAACGAAAACTACGATCATGTGGTGCGGGCGGGTTTGGTGGGGAATGCCGAGGAGTTCCGGTGGTCGAGTGCGGGTGCCGCCTGGAAAGGCGGCTAGCTGGCATGCACCACAGAGTCAATATCGCCAGCTTGTCAAGTCAGCGCCGGGCGGGGCGGTTTTTTGAATCCGTTCCATGAT
Organism: Bryobacterales bacterium; assembly: GCA_963764105.1. GTDB lineage: Bacteria > Acidobacteriota > Terriglobia > Bryobacterales > Bryobacteraceae > Bog-105. The sequence goes on along the minus strand of CAVXRP010000015.1, from coordinate 19,366 downwards.
CTGCGGCACGTACATTTGGTTGTAATGTAGCCGCGAGTACCAGTTCGGTTTCGTCGGATCGCCATTCCAGCAGTGCTCGGCGCGCGGCCCATAGCGAACTTCGCCGTCATAGGGGACGCCCCGTCCTGGTTCACCTGTCTGCTTCAAAAAATCTTCCATCAGGTAAACCGCGTCGTTGAGAAAATAGGTGTCATCCGATCCGACATACAAATGGAGCTTGCCTTGCAGCTTGGGTCCGAGGGTCGCCCAGTCGCGTTGCAATATCGCGTCCAAATCATAGTGCTGCCGCCAGTATTCGGCGGTCTCATGGTCGATCACGCCTGTGCGCTTATCGAAGATCGGTCGTGGATAACCGTCCGCGGCGGTAGGAGAGTAAACCGCCTGCCAAATATCGAATTGCTCGCCCGAACGGCCGTGGTCGCCTAAAGCGGCTTCATAGGCTATGTTGTCCCGCATCGAGATCAAGGTGTGCCCTAGATAATCGCGCATGGCGGGCTGCTCCACGTTTTTGTTCGCGCCCTCAATGTAGAACATGTTGTCCTGCTTGTACAGATCCACTGTCATATAGGCATGAAAGTCCACTGGGTCGGGACAAGCCACAAATGCGCCGTTGTAATGATCGGGATAGAACATCTGGACGGCCAGCGACTCCCAGCCACCGGTCGACCCTCCGTAGACGAAGCGCGCCCATCCCTGTCCGAGGCCGCGAAATTCACGCTCTATCGCCGGGACCAATTCTGTCTCGATGGCATCGCCATAGGGGCCGAGATTGGCCGAGTTCACCGCGTACGAGTCATCGTAAAAAGGATTCGCATGCTGCAGTTTCACGATAAGCATGCGCGGCGTGCCGGGCGCGATCCACGCTTTATAGTTCTTGTATGCTTCCTCTTGCTGAATCCGGTTGTAGCCGGCAAGGTGAAAGCGCTCCGAGTAATCGGGCTTCAGATCCGGGTCCGGCGGCGTCTCGCGAAAATCGTTGAAGCCCGTCACAAAGTGGTCGTGAAAAATAATCAGCGGGTAGTGCGCCTGCGGATGGCTATCGAAACCCTCCGGCACAAGAGCAATGGCTGCGAGAAAAACGGGACGACCCCAGAATGCCGTCAAGCGCTTCGATTGAATGCGCATGTGGCGAAGGTATTTAGTGTCCGGTTCCGGCTGAATGGGCGGGATCACGTCGGAAAGCGATAGCGCAATTGCCGGTGCGCCGGCGCCGATGTGGACCAGTCGCGGTTTCGATAGCAAATTGCCTGGCGCCAGATTCCAGTGTTGTCCTTCGCCACGGTCCGGCGCCAGTTTTACCGTCTTGCCGTCTGCGCGGTGGAACGTCTCATAAATATTCAACACGGCTTGAATGGTGTAGTCGCCGGGCGGCACATCTTTGAGGCTGGCTCGCGGATAGCCTTGTGCATCGTCTCCCATGGTTTGGGGTTCGCCGGCTTTCCATCCATCGACCGTCTTGCCGAAAATCATCTGCGAGCCGGGCGTGTCGTCGATCAGCATACGCGGCTCGGCGCTCGGATCGTTTGAGAGGAGTAAGAGGAGGCGGCCATCCAGTGGCTCGGCGGAGCGCGCGGCTGGGAACGTCAGCGTAATGGCTTGAGCAGAAGCAATGGCGGTTCCGAGTGTTACGAGCAAAGCTAAGCGGATAATCTTGCGCATATTGGAGTATAAGCCGTGCGTTTTGCGATGTTGCCGGGCTATTCCATGAGGGGCACGCTCAGCACGGTTTCCCAGCTTGCCGGGTCAGGACTCGCCTCCGGGCCTTTCGCATAGCATTCGAAAAAATCAATGCAGGCCGGCAGCCCCTGCGCCGAAATCCATCCCATAAAAGCGCCCCAGGACTGGCCCAGCTGTTCAAAGGGCCCTCGGTGAATGGTTCTGGCGACCTTGCGCGCATCGAGAATGCCCGGCCTCACGCGTCCTTGCGGTCTTATCGACTTTGTTACCGGCACACAGATGTCAAAGTGGAATGCGTCCGGCTTCAGATAGTGGTGATGCGTCAGCCATGGTCCTGCGGGCGCAATGCCCTGTTCGCTGAAGGCACTCTGAATTTCGCTCAGGCCCGGCATCATCACCCTCTGAATCTGGCTTCGTGCCACGGTGATGGGAACAAACGCTACAGCTTGTTCCGGCATCTCTTCGATCCATGGTGGGTCAATCATGGCATTATTTTATGTGGTTTGCGTTCTCAACTTCAGTGCCACGTTGGCGCCTGGTCAGTTACCTTAATGCTTATGCCTGCGGAAGATCGGCGCAGTTTTTTCACGGCTCTGATGGGCGACGGCCGCTCCTTGCTTGCGCTCAGTGGAACAGCTCTCTTCTTGAGCGGAGTTTTCGGCATTTTGCAATCTATCAGCGGTTACCTGCTGCCACATGACTCGCAAGCCATTGGGATGGACGCGGCTGCCTTGTCTCATGCCGGCAACAGCCATCTCCTGCATTTCATGTTTCACGATCGAGTGGCCTTTTGCGGGACTCTCCTCGCCATTGGCGCCGCCTACTGGTGGCTCGCCGAATTTCCGCTGAAAGACGGCCGAGCCTGGGCCTGGTGGGCGTACGTCATTTCCGGTTCGACAGGCTTCCTAAGTTTTCTGGCATACCTCAAATTCGGATATCTCGACGTTTGGCATGCTTGGGCCACCCTGCTCTTACTGCCGACTTTTATTGCCGGCGTGGTCCGTGCGCGCTCGTGCATTCCAGGTCCGCTTCACATCCGGCAAGCCTGGTCAAAGTCCTGGGCGGAAGACTCCAGTGCTAAATTCGGCCGCTTGCTGATTCAGTCCTGCGCAGCCGGCCTAACTTTGGCCGGTATGACCATCGTGGCCGTGGGAATGACTGTCGTTTTCGTCCCCCAAGACTTGGCTTTCATGCATCTTAGCCGGGCGCAGCTCCAGGCGATCTCGCCTATGCTGATTCCGGTGATCGCGCATGATCGAAGCGGCTTCGGCGGGGGACTTCTCTCGGCCGGTTTGCTGATTGCCATCATTGCGAGAAATGCGCCGCTGACCCGCAGTTTTGTCGAAGTAATCGGAATCATGGGGTTTTGCGGGTTCGGGGCCGCATTGGGAGTGCATGTGGCCATCGGCTACCTGGATTTCACCCATTTGGCGCCCGCCTATGCTGGACTATTGCTGTTTGCGACTGGCTTGGGCCTGTGTGTGGCCGGCTTGCAGCGTCGACGGCATGCCAAGATTTTTGAGTCGCCAGCTCGGCTTCCTACGTAATAAGGAGGTGAAAGGTCTGAAAGCGGCGTTGCTAGCGGCGACCACATCCATCACAACCACGCGGGAGGCGACAGCGGAACTGCCACCGTTTTCGGCGGTAGTGGAGACTCATAAGGCTATGGTCTACAGCATCGCCTGGCAGTTTCTGCACGACCGCGTGGCGGCGGACGAATTGGCGCAGGATGTGTTCTTCCAGCTGCATAAGAACTGGGCGAGCATTCAATCGCCGGCGCATTTATTGTTCTGGCTTAGAAAGGTGGCGACGCACCGGGCCATCGATGCGGCTCGCAAACGGAAAGCCAAGGCTGAAACAAGCTTGGAAGAGACGGATGAGCCGACGGTGCTGGAGCGGGTGCATGATTCGTTTCTGGCATCGTACTTGAAACGCATGGTGGCCTCGCTGCCCGAAAAACAGCGCAGTGTGATTGTGTTGCGCTATCAGGAAGACATGGAGTTAGAGGAAATCGCCAAGATTTTGCGTATGAACGTGAGCACGGTGAAAACGCAGATTTCGCGGGCATTGGAGCTGCTGCGCGGCAAAGTGAGCCGGCGGTTGGGAAAAGAGAACGTACGATGACGCCCTTTGAAGAAGAATTGAAACAAGCGCTACAGCGGCAGGAGCCGGCGGGCGATTTTACGGCGCGGGTGCTGGCGCGTTGTGCGGCGGCAGATGCCAAGAAACAGAGTAGTCTGTGGCACAGCTTTTGGACAGTGCCCGCGTGGCGGTTAGGAGCAGTGGCGGCAGCTTTGGTGTTAGTGGCGGGTGGAACGGCGTATGAGCAGCACGAGCGCGAAGTGAAGCGCGAGGCCAGAGGCATGGAAGCCAAGCGTCAACTGCTTTGGGCTGTGCGGATTGCGGGAACGAAATTGCAGGAAGTGCGGCAACGAGTGAAAGAAAGCGAACAAATAGAACAATGAAACGGCCATTCTTAAAACTGGCGATTATCGCCATATCCTTGTCGCCGGTTTGGGCGGCGGACGATTTGAAGCTGCCCATCAATTTGGACAAGCTGGCTGAGCGGGCTACCGAATCGGTAGACGTAACGCTCGATCAATCCACGCTGCAATTGGCCAGCGGCTTCCTGTCGAAGGACGATCCCGACGAAGTGCAGGTCAAGAAGATGATCGGCAAGCTCAAGGGAATCTACGTCCGCAGCTTCGAGTTCGATAAAGAAGGCCAATATTCCATGGCCGACGTACAGGCTCTGCGGGCGCAGTTGAAGGCGCCGAACTGGTCGCGCATTGTGGGCGTGAAGTCGATCAAAGGCGAGAATACCGAAGTGTATGTGCTGAAAAACGGCGACCAGATTGGCGGCATCGTGGTGCTGGATGCGGAACCCAAAGAGTTGACCATTGTGCATGTGGATGGCTCGATCAGCCCGGAGGAACTGAGCCGGCTGGGTGGGCATATGGGGATTCCCGAATTTAGCAAGCAAAAGAAGAAGGCGAAAAAAGACGGCAGTAGTGACGCCAAAGAAGATGAGCAGGAAGACGAGCAGTCGGAGAGATAGCCATGAAACGCTTATGGGGAGTTGCATTGCTGGCGATGTTCCTTCCGGCGCTCTTGCCGGCTAGCGAATTCGATGAGTTGGTACGTGAGTTTTCGCGACAGACGGGTTCGGAGCAGACGCGCATTCCGTTCTTCGGGATCGCGCGCTTTGCGGTGGCCATCTCGCACCCGGCGGGAACCAGCGATCTGCGGCTGGCGGTGTTCGAACATCCAAATGTGCTGCCGCGCGACTTCGCCAAAGTCACGGATGAAATAACGCGCGGCGGCTGGAACCGCATTGTGCGAGTGCAATCCAGGAAAGGCGACTCGACGAATATTTACACGCGGCGAGACGGCAACCATTTGCGATTGCTGCTGGCAACAGTCGATGGCGATGATGCCACTTTCGTCGAAATGCGGATTAAGCCCGAGGCGCTAATGAAGTTTGTGGATGAGCACCGCTGCCACCGACGCTAGCCGATGTGAGTCGCGATGTACCACTTATAACCAAATGGATCACTCACGCCGGCCATGCGATCTCCATAGGGTTGATTGGCCGGCTCACGCAGACTCTTCGCGCCGGCAGCGAGAGCCTGCTGGTAAAGCGCATCGCAATCTCCGGTGTAGATAAGCAAGCTTATGGGAGAGCCGCCGAAATGCTCCACGCTAAAGGCATCCATTTGCGGCGATTCGTCCGCCATCATCACGACAGAGTCGCCGATCTGAATTTCGGCGTGACCGATGCGGCCGTCGGGATTCGGCATGCGCATCTTTTCTTTTGCCCCGAGGGCTGTCTGGTAAAACGTGATCGCGTGCGCGCAGTTCTTGAAAATTAAATAAGGCTGCACACTGTGGTAACCGCCTGGAATGGGTTTCGCATCGGACATTGCTATTCCTCTCTTTGGATTTCATTCTCGCGCGGAAAGGCATTTTTCGGATTGTAAGAAATTGACCCATGCCGCAGCTCACACCAGCGGAACGTGGTTCAAGTGGGGTGTAGCGGCGGCTAGATACGCGCTGGGCGTCAAACCCGAGAACGATTGGAAATCGTGAATGAAATGCGCCTGGTCATAGTAACCGCACTCAAGTGCGACGTCGGCCCAATCAACGTTGGTCGTTTTGTGAAGCATCCGCAGCACCCTCTGAAAGCGCCGCACCCGGCAGAACACCTTCGGCGCCAAGCCGACTTGACGCCGGAATAATTCAATGAAGCGCCGCGGACTTAGCCCAATCTCGTCCGTTACTGTGGCAATCCTGGAGGCTTGCGACTCTTGCTGAAATCGCCCCAGCGCATAGCGAACGGCCGGATGCAATTCCAAAGGATGTGCCAGCTGCTCCAGAAGACCGCGTTCTAATTGCGCGAATAACGGCCCCACGCTGCGCGCGGCGAGCAGCCGCTCACGAATCTCTTGAGCTCGACCCGGCCACAAGTCCTCCAGATCCACGGAAGCGCCTTCCATCTCTGACGCAGGCATACGAAAAAACGGGAACGCTCCGCCAGGTTTGAACTGTATGCCGGCCACGCGCTCTTGTTGCTCGGTATCGATCACGAAGCAATCGGCGCGGGCACCCGATAAAACCGCGTTCCCGTGACTCGAATATTTGGTCAGATCTTGCGCGTCGTAAATCTTGATCGGTTGGTCGCGCAAATTGAAAATCAGCGCGGACTCGCCGTTCGGCAGCAGCCTTTCCTTGGAATGTGTTTGCGGCGCGCCCTCCCAATACCACAAACAGTGAACGAATGCGTCGAGCGGCGCAGCGGGAATATAGCGGCAGGAGCGCATATCGAACCTTCTCTCACTCTACAGCCGTTTGGCGAGCCTGATACAGAGTAGAACCGAACGTGGCGCATACAATGCAGGCGCCGCCCGCCAGCGTGGAAGCCGTCAGCTTTTCGCCATACAGGAGCCAAGTCCACATTGGATTGAAAACCGGCTCGAGCAGCAGGAGCGTGGTTGCTTCTACCGCCGGTACGTGGCGGATGGATCGCGTGACGGCCATGTAGGGAACGCCAATCTGGAAGACGCCCAGATAGAGCAGGACAGCAAGATTGATGGGAGCAGCATGCGAAACGGGCACAGCCATGGGAAGGCAAACGGCGAAACCGATGATATTGCCCGCCACCACCACAGCCGCCGGCGATTCGGCTTCGCCACCATGTTTGCCAAGCCAGCGAAAGCCCGTCATGGTGAGCGCCCACGTGCATCCGCATAGCGCGCCGAGCCAATTGCCGCGTAGTGGATCGGGCGCGGTTGTGCCGGCGCGTTGTTCGCCAAAGAGCAGCAGAACGGCTCCCGCAGCGACAAAGGCGACGGTAATCAACTGGCTGCGCTGGATTCGCTCGCGCAAGATCAAAGGCGCAAGAAAGAGCAAGTAGAGCGGAGCTGTCGATTGCAGAAATATGGCTTGCGCCGCAGTGGTTAACTTGGTGGCCAGTACAAAGAAAACCACCGTCGCGGCGTAAGCGCAGCCCACCAGAAAAATGCGTGGCCGCAGGATGCGGCGCGCTTCGGGCAGCAAAAATGCCACCGTCAACGCGGCGATTCCCGACCGGAAACAGGCTATCTGCCAACTGCTGAGCGAACAAGCCTTGATGGCTGCGCCGCCCGTGGAAAAAAGGAAAGCGGCCGCAAACAGAAGCAGGCGATAGCGCGTTACCGACACCAGGTGCTGGAATTATCGCAGATCGCTTACTTCACGCGCCGCATCAATTGATTGACATTTTGCGCAGCAGCTTGAAGTCTTCGAGCATTTTCCCAGTGCCGAGCACCACCGAAGCCAGCGGCTCATTGGCCACCAGCACCGGCATACCCGTCTCAAAGCGCAGCCGCTCGTCTAAGCTCCGCAAGAGCGATCCGCCGCCGGTGAGAATGATGCCGCGCTCGCTGATATCGCCGGAAAGTTCCGGCGGCGTTCGTTCCAGCGCCGCGCGTACCGCGTTCACAATGATGTTCACGCAATCCGCCAGAGCTTCACGAATTTCATCGTCTTGCAGCGTGACGGTTTTGGGAAGTCCATAAACCATGTCGCGTCCCTTAACCGACATGCTGCGCGGTTCACCTGATTGGTAAGCCGAGCCAATCTCCATCTTGATTTTTTCGGCCGAGCGCTCGCCAATCATCAAACCGTGTTTACGCTTGATGTGTTCAGAAATCGCCTCATCCATTTGATTGCCGGCCATGCGCAGGGAACGCGCATAGACGATGCCCGATAGCGAGATGACGGCTATATCCGTGGTCCCACCGCCGATATCGACAACCATGTTTCCGCCCGGTTCTGTTACCGGCAGGCCGGCGCCGATAGCAGCCACCATGGCTTGCTCCACCAGATGCACTTCGCTCGCCTTCGCACGATAGGTGGAATCCAAAACCGCGCGCTTTTCCACTTCCGTGGTGTCGCTCGGTATCCCTATGGCAATGCGCGGGTGAATCAGTTTGCGGCGTTTGTGAGCTTTGTGGATAAAGTAGGTGAGCATTTGCTCGGCGAGTTCGAAATCCGCAATCACCCCATCGCGTAAGGGCTTCACGGCGAGAATGTTGGCGGGCGTTCGTCCCAGCATCTCCTGCGCTTCGGCGCCATAGCCCAGAACTTTGCGCGTTTTACGGTTCACTGCCACAATTGATGGCTCATTCACCACAATCCCTTTGCCTGCCACGTACACCAGGGTATTCGCCGTGCCCAGGTCAATGGCGATATCGGAGGAGAACATTCGGAATAGAGACCGGTACGTCATTGTCACTCAACTAGTGAATGTATCGACGACCAAGTCTCAAAGATCTAACGATTTTTCTGGGGTAGGGAGTAGTAAAACAGTTACATGACGAAATTAATCGTATTGTTCGCCCTCGCCGCTTTTTCAGCTCCGGCGCAAGACTGGGCCCGGCAGCGGCTCGACAAATCTCCGCGTCATACAGAATGGGTCATTGTCAAACATGGCGACCGGGCGGTGCAAACGTTCGTCGTCTATCCGGAAGTGAAGAGCAAAGCGCCGGTGATCCTGGTGATTCACGAGATTTTCGGCATGACGGACTGGGTCCAGGAAGTCGCCGACGAATTTGCGGCAGCCGGATACATCGCCGTAGCGCCCGATCTGCTGTCCGGTATGGGTCCAGACGGCAAGGGGAGCAGCACTTTTGCGCAGGGTGATGCGGTGAAGGCGGTGAGCAGCCTTAACCCGGATCAGGTGACGGCCGACTTACAAGCGGCCGCCGATTATGCGCAGAAACTGCCGTCCGCCGGCGACCGCCTTTACGTCGCGGGATTCTGCTGGGGAGGCGGCCAGAGCTTCCGCTTCGCGACTAACCGGCCTGGCTTGGCTGCGGCTTTTGTGTTCTATGGGCCTCCGCCTGCGGCCGAAGCGATGGCGCATATTACAGCCCCCGTCTACGGCTTCTATGGCGAAAACGACGCGCGCATTGACGCGACCATCCCGGCAGCCGAGAAGGAAATGAAAGAAGCCGGCAAAACCTATGAACCTGTGACCTACCCCGGCGCCGGTCACGGCTTTATGCGCGCCGGCGAGCAGCCAGATGCGACGGAAGGAAACGCCAAAGCCCGCGCGGATGCGTGGACCAGACTCAAGAAGCTGATTGGGAATTAATGGCAAACACCGGTCAGAGCCCGAGCCATCTTCAGTATCTGAGAGATGAGTCTCCTCGCCAGACACTGAGTTATTGCTCAAGAGAATAGAAATGAGAGCCGATACGTATGTGGCGAATAAAAAGCGGTGACATAAACGTCGTTTGAATTTTGGTCTTAGAACCAACAACATAGAGCGTCGCGTTTGGGTCTACGGTGGCCGCGCCGTTTAGCTTTAGGATTGGTATCGGTGTTGAGGGAGGTACAAAGTTTGGTAGACTTACCGGAGTTCCGGATAAATTCTCATGGAAACTGCTCAATCGATAGCCATATTTGCTGCGCCTGTCATTACGCTCGCAGGAGCGATTTTTGTATGGGTCATGCAAACGAATAAAGCAACACAGGTGAAGGAACAAATGGAACAAAAGATTGAAGCGACATCCAAGCTGCTGGAACAAAAGATCGATGGAAATACCAAGCTACTGGAACAGAAGGTCGATGCCAGCATTAAGTTCGTAGAAGAAAAGATCGCTTCCAGCGCGGCGTTGCTGTCGAAAGATACCGTTGCGCTGGGCAGCAGGTTCGATGCAAGATTTGACACACTGGAAAAGGCGCTTGCCGATGTGCGAAGCCAGCAACAGATTATATTAGCGCGGCTGCCGGAGAGGGATGCATCGGCTCGCGCCTAGGCGTGAATCTGCCGCTACGCTAAGCGGTAAAAACGTCGGGCCATAGCCAGAAGGTGTTTGGCCGCCAACAAAATGAAAGACGCAGCACATATTAAAACCAGTAATGTTCGAACATGCGCCGCCGTCGTGACCGATACTCCCACCCCCGTCAACATCGCAAAATAAACCACCAGGCATATTGGACACTTCGGCAACGCTGCCAGGATGGCGGCCGGAAGCAACCATCCTGCAGTGCGGCTAATGCGCCTTGCGGTGCAGCAGCCCGACTTCACACTTTCGCCTCGTAGCGATCATGGTGGCGAAGCCACGCCATGGGAACCGGCAAGCCTTCCTCATCACGGCCTTTAGGCGCGAGGTCCAGGAAGTTATATACACCGAGCAGAATGTCCAAGCCGCGGCCATACGTGGAATACGTGTGAAACACTTCACCGGTCCTGTCCTTATAAAACACGCTCAGGCCGGGTGCTTCGTCGCTCGGAAACTCGCGCATATCGTAGTTATAGTAAACTTTGCCGTTTACCCTCTGGTCGCCCGTGAAAGACACGTGGTAATCGAAATTAAATTCGCTGCCTTGTGACGAAACCCACGGGAACCGCCAACCCATGCGTTTTTTGAACACTTCGATCTCAGGGGATGGCGCGCGCGAGGCAGCCACCAATGTCACATCGCGCTGCGCCAAATGAACGGTGCTGCCGTCAAAATGGTCCGCTAAAAATGAACAACCTTTACAGCCTTCCGCCCACCCAGAGCCCAGCATAAAGTGATAAACCATCAATTGACTGCGCCCGTCGAAGAGATCGGCCAGCGTTTGACTGCCTTGCGGGCCTTCAAACACGTACCGTTTCTCAACCTTTTCCCAAGGCAACTCACGCCTTTGCTTCGCCAATTCATCGCGCTGCCTGGTGAGTTCTTTCTCACGTGCCAGCAGCGCTTTCCGCGCCTCGATCCACTGATCTCTCGAAACCACGTCGTGTCTTGTCTCTGTGGCCGTCATGCTTTTTTCTCCTTTGCGGTGCGTTCTGCCCTCTCACGAACTCGCGACATGAGGTGTCCCCATCCCACGCCCACGCGCGATCCATCCAAAAGCTCCGGCGCTATCAAACCCACCGCCCTGTGCGAAAACTTGAGGCGCGTTTTTCCGCCTTCCTCCGTCAACCGGTAGAGCAAATGCGAGATCACCGGATTCGACATGAAAAGCGGTCCGTGGATCTCCAAAAGCGTGGGCGCTTTGATGGATTGCACGTGTCCCCACAAATGGCCCGCATTGTTCCCTAAATCGCGGAACCACCGGCCGCCCGGCCACGCCTCCAGCTTCATCTGGAGCGACGCGCCCTCGGCCGTCTGGTTATACGGTCCCATCTGCTCCAGAATCGTTTCAAACACAATGTCTATGGGCGCGGCAATCAGTTCATCCTTTAACACTTCAAACGTCTGCGTGGTTTGTTCGGAAAGGGTAGTGGTCATACTCATTTCTCCTTGTTTTTGGTCGGTGAATTCGTTTGAGCCAGCCGTTCCGCCATTTTGCGTTCAGCCCGCTCTTTGATGCTTTCGAAGTGGTGAGTCCAGAAGCGCTCATATTTCTTCACCCAATCGTGCAGCGGCTTCAACTCTTGCGGCTCCAAGCGATACAAACGAAGCTGCCCTTGCTTGGTAACCGAAACGATGCCAACTTTGCGAAGCACCCCGAGATGTTTCGATACCGCCGGTTGCGGTATCCGAAGAACCTCGGTGATCTCGCCTACAGCGCGCCGCCGGCCATCCACCAGCACGTCGATAATCTCTCGCCTCCGGGGTTCGGCGATGGCATTGAAAACGTCGGTAGTGGTGGCTGCGCGCGGCATCTAAAAACAGTATATTCCCATATAAGAATATGTCAAGTTGATTTTACGATTCGTTAGGCCGTGTGGCTTGCGCTTGCTCCGGAGGCCGGCGGGCGCGTAACCGTTTTTGCGGCGGGAAGAAAAGGAAATCAGCCCCGTCGAGCGTGGGAAGTTTCGCCGGTTCTCGCTCGCAGTCCAAGGCGCAGGCTTGTCTTGACCGAAAGCACAGGCAACCAACAGGCGACAGGCACACAAAAGTTTAGCCCCGTCGCACTCGGTTGATTGTACCGAATGGCCTGACCACCGGCCCAGCGTGGCTCAGTCAGCTAGCGTGTTTTCCTTTGTTACGCTCGAAAGGATTATTGTCGCGACCTCAACCCCTCAATTTCTCTACATGCTCGATGAGGACTTGTACCGCCTCGGCAACGCGACCTTTCCGAAGCTTCACAACGTCCGGCCCGACGATGTGAAAACTTACCATTCGCAACGGCGTTGTAACGGTTCGCGCCGATGGTTTCGGAATATCCCTCGGCACCGAGCAGCGGATCGGGCGCATGAACTGGCACAATGCTTGGCTTTGGAAAATCCCCGCTAATTTTCCGATGCCCCCGCCTTGCCTTAAATGCCGATCCGATTTCCATCCGTCACCCCGGCGATGCCCCTGACCACGATTTTTTATGCCCACACTCTGATATGCCTTTAAGTGAGTATGTGGCTTTGCTCTCCAAGCTGGCCCTAAAATCGGAAAGGGTACGAAAGCTATGAACATCGAACTACAGGGACGGCAAGCTCGCTATTTGCTTGAAGCCGTGCGGGCCCTTGAGCAGCAATGGCGCGATACCGCAGCCCGTAGCGACGAGGACACCGCCGCCGACCTCGGTAATGACATGATGCGCCTTACCGCCGTCCATGACCATGTAGAGCGCGAAGCCGTCAAAGCCTTCGGCCCTACCGTTACACAATTTCAAGCTATAGCCCCCGCCACTGTACCCAACGGCGAACACTCGCGACCGCGTTAAGCCGCACCAAAGGGAAACGAAACCAGATGGTTTCTTTCCGCTTTGACCCCTTCCCCCACGCTCCCGACAATTTTCGTACTTGCCCTCGCTCGTTTTTGTTTCCCGAAAAGCTTAGCTTTTGGGACAGGAAAATATCAAGTTGTCGCCCGGCGAAGTCTTCAAATCTCAAAGTTGCCGTTCTAAGGACATGTGGCGGCAAACTTCATCAGACGCCTTTTGGGGCCACTTCGGGATGCCGACTAAGCGGCCAAGTGTGCCGGATCATGACCGGCCAGTGGCGTACCCACACGTTATAAACTAAAGGCCAGGAAAATGTTTTGGAGTTCCATTCACACTTTTGGCTGGATGGACGATTGCACCAAATGATACGCTTCGTTGAATTGTGAAATCTCGCGCCCGCCGCCCAGCCCCAAAAGCCCACCGTGGAATTGCCGGATGCTGCTCCCCCACACCAAAATGATCCCGACTGGCAGCGAATCGCGAAGGTTAGGGAGGAACGCCCAGGGTGGCTGAGCTGTTGGAAGTGCGAAAGCTGAAGTGAATTAGAGGGTTGTTCCGCCGTCGGGTTCACCAAAAGGGGTAGTAGCCACATCCAACCGAAAACCTCCGTTAAGGATTTCCTTTGGGGGGCGAACCCGGCCCAAACTGCGCTTTCATCGGATTACCACGCACTTTAGCGGGTTTTTTGGCCGCTTTCGGTTCGTCGCAAGGCTGCGACGAGCCGGACAATTGCGCAGTATCCTTATTCTGCGCAGTTTTGATTTTATGCCTACCGAGCTCGCGGCGATTTCGGATTCGGCACGGCAAATGTGACCGCGAGCACTGTAAAGGCCGTACTATCTGTGGTAGAAGCACATCAGGGAGGCTCGTTATCCTATGTCGATAGCGACCCGACGCGCTGGTTGGTGCGAATTCACGGCATACGTAGGGCATGCCGTTGATCTACACCACGAAGAGCCTTCACTCGGAGGTGGGTACGAACATCTCCTATCGCAAGCTCCTTCCAGACCGACGATCCCGGTCGCTACTCTCTCTTCAATCATGGAACTCTAAAACCAGTTGGACGAACAGGCCGAGTCGAGAACGCATAGAGTGAACCGGTTGATGGTCCTCGGTTATCTTCTCAATCCGGGCTTGAGCGACGCTGTCTAACTGCCTGTCGGGTCCCGTCACAACAGAATGCCCGTAACACTCCTTTGGAGGACTGCAATGAAACACGTCAGTATTGGAGCTTACATTCTGATAGGAGGTGCGCTTTCGACCGCATGGGCGCAAGGTCCCACCCCTACTCCGCCACCTAGCGTAAGACCCCCTATCGTCCACTTTCCGCGTAAGCCAGGTGTCCCGCCGATTCCGCAACCCGCGCGTCGCGCTGAGGCCGCCCGTCTTCCGGCATCGATCACGCCGAATGTCACCTGGGTCCAGTGTCCGCAGGACGCGGAAACCCTGGGAGCCATGTGCGGCAATGTTCCAGTGCCGCTTGACCGTGAACATCCGAACAAAGGCACAATCAATATCAACTTCGAACTCTACCTGCATTCCAGCTCCGGGCCCGCGACGAGCGCCATTCTGGTGAACTTCGGCGGCCCTGGCCCGGGAACCACTCCCGAACGCTCTTCCGCCTTTTATGTATTCGGGACAAATCTCGATACTCACGACCTGCTACTCATTGACGACCGCGGTCGCGGGCTTTCGGGCACAATCAATTGCAATGAACTTCAGCACGGAATCGGCCCTCTCGACACCGAGGTCGCCGATTGCGCGACCCAGCTCGGCATCGACGCCAGCCGTTACGGTACTGGCGACATCGCCCAAGATACCGACGCTGTGCGCGCGGCGCTCGGATATCAGACGGTCGATTATTACGGTGGCTCATACGGCGGAGCGGATGCAATCGCCTATGCCACTCGCTTTGGTAAATATTTGCGCTCGATCGTTCTTGATGCACCTTACGGACCACCGGCCGTGGATCAGTTTGTGTGGGACAGCGACCGGACTGGGGCTGAGCCACGCCGCGTGAACTTGGATTGCGCTCGCTCGCCGCTTTGCTCGGCAGATCATCCGTACCCCTTGCCTGAACTCGGCGCGCTCATCTTGACACTTCGCGCTCATCCAGTCGAAGGAACTGCTTATGATGCCAATGGCAACCTCCAGAGCGTGCGGATGGACGAAAATGCCCTGCTCAATTACCTAATCGACAACCCGACTGGCAACTTCGCCAACACGGGCGAAGTCCTCGCGGCCGCCCAGTCATTGTGGAACGGAGATTCCACGCCCATTCTTCGGCTTGGCGCCGAGGGTTACTTCCCGCTGATCAGCGACAGCGGCGACCCGACTCTTTTCTCCGTTGGCGCTAGTTTTGCCACCCAATGCGCCGATGCTCAAGAGTCTTGGAATTGGAGCGACGCTGTTCCCCAGCGGCAAGCGCAGTTCGCGCAAGCGGTCTCAGACCTTCGTTGGGATTATTTCGCGCCCTTCTCTAAATCAGTCGCGACGGGGCAACCATTCAATTACTACGGAGCAGGTTGCATCGAGTGGCAGAAGCCACTCCCTCTTCCCCCATCGCCGAGCCCGACGCCAAGTACCCGCACACTCCAACATTGGTATTGAACGGCGACCTCGACAGCCGCGTCCCCTTCGCGGAAACAACCAAAGTCGCCGCGCTCTTCCCCAACAGCACATTCGTGCCAGTCGCGGAGGCTGGCCACGAAACCGTTTTTTGGACGCACTGTGCGGCGGACCTCGCCTCTTCGTTCATAGAGAATCTACAAACCGGGAATATTGATTGCACCCGCACTCCTGAAACAGTGTGGCCCGCGGTGGGCCGCTTCCCGCTCTTCGCGAGGGATGCCCGCCCGGCCGGAGTCGATCCTCAAGGTGTCAACCAGATCGACATTGCCGAGCGTAAAGTCGTGAGCGTCGCCGTCGCCACAGCTGTCGATGCCGTGCAGCGCAGCGTGATCGGCAATGGCGTCGGAGTTGGTCTGCGCGCCGGAACATTTGAGACAAACTATGGCAATACCGCATGGACCACCACTTCACGAATTGCGCTTTCGCAAAGGACGTGACGGTGAATGGTACGGTCACGTGGGACGTCTTTAGTTCGTTCGCAGCGAACCTTAGTGTGAGTGGACCTGGAACCGCGGGAGGTGTCTTACAGGTAGTGGGCACCTGGCAGGCCCCCGGACCTGTCGGCAATTTCGAGGTCACCGGGACGCTCGGCGGAAAACAAGTTGCCGTGCTGGTGCCGGAAGCGTGAAGTTACGCAGCTCCCAAGCCAGTGCTTTCTTATTCGCGTAGAGTACGGACAAGCCACCCCACTTCGGTGGCTCGTTCGGATCTATTCTTGTCGAGATGATGATCTTAAGAAGTTCCACATCGGCGTGCTTGAACGATGCGATTTCGGGGCCCATCCGGACGGATAGCCTAGCTCTCGCCGGTTGTCAGCATAAATCCGCCCTCGTCGGCAAGTGTTTGCTCATCTACCCGACGCACGGGGCCATTATCAACCGGAAAACGAACGACCAGGGCTCTCGATAACCCCTGAGCAGATTCCTTAACGGAGGTTTTCGGTTGGATGTGGCTACTACCCCCAAAAGTTTTGAGACGGAAAAGCCAATTAAATCAGGACTTACGCTGTCTCAAATAGTCGGTCTCGTAAGGATAAGTATGGTAATTGAGCTCAATAAGAGAAACCGATGGCGTTTTGGTCGCCATCGGTTCCAGAAGCTTAGATTTACCGGGAACCCTCAAAAGCGAATGCTCGCGATAGCGTCCGGGCGGCATCGTAGGCCATGACGAAGCGGTAATCTGCGGAAAGGCCCACGGAGGTTACGTCCTTGAGGCTGCGGGCTAAGATGGAGCGCAGATTGTCAAGCTCGGCCTTGCTAGCCGGGAGCGCGGTCACCCGGTTATCCGCCAGCAACTTTGCCCAACTCATCCTTGTTTCCTAACACAAGCCTGGGCTTGTCCATTACCTGTTTCAGAAACGGGTCGTTCACCGCATGCTTCCGCTCGAATTCCGCAAGAGTGTACACCTGGGATTAATCTCGCGGCCCAGCGACTCCCGCGCGCGCCTGAGCGGCAATGCGAGATCCTCCGGCGACACCTGACCCACAACCATCAGGTCAATGTCGCTGTCGCTCTCCTCGCGACCTGCGGCGATGGAGCCGTAGACGAACGCCATCGCCACCTTCGCTGCAACGGGCTTGAGCGCCTGCGCCAGGACATCGACTGGACCAGCGGTCTTGAGCAGCAGGCCGCGCAGATCGAAAAAGACAGGCGAGTCGCGATTCGCCTGATAGTAGACCATGCGCCCCTGCTGGTAGGTCTTAAGGATGCCCGCCTCGCTCAAATCGTGCAGCTCTCGCTGCAGGCTGGAAGAGGGACGCCAAGCCGATGCGCCAGCTCCGAGGCATACCATGCTTTCTCGGGCTGCACGAGTGTGGCCGCCAGTATCCCCTGGCGGGTCTTCGGCAGCAGTGCATCGAGAGTCCGCAGCTTTTGCAGCTTTCGCATATTGCGTAATTATATACGTTATTTGCGTAACAACAAACTCATGCGATTGTGGTCATTTGGGATTAGGGCCCCAAGAAGGAAAAAACGCCGGGCAGCCGATGTTGCAGGTCTGCCTGACCGATCAGGCAGAACGGAACGGCTAGAGCGTGCCCGTCGGCAGGCCCCCTCTAGTGCCAAGTGAACGAAAAACGTCCCATCAGCGTTAAGTTTCGGGACTGCCATTAAAGCTACCAAAACATTCTGTAAGCCACTTCATCCGCCGAGCGCCCACATTCGCCTGCATTTCCACGACACTCTGCGGCCTTCTCTACAGCGCATTCCCGCAAAAGTTCAATGTCCGCGTGTTTCATGGCCCACTCTCTATCTTTTGGGTCCAGCTTCGAGACTAATCCCGCCAGTTTAAATTTGTCTGATATCGGTTCGCGGCCAAGCTGAAAATGAAAAGCGGCCAGTTTGTCCGCGCGCTCTGAAAACCAGCTTGCTTGATCTAAAAACACCTGCCGGTGCGCTTTCTGTGGGTCGGTATACCGTTTGTGATAGGCCCGCACCAGTTGTGGAACACACTCCCTGATAAACAGAGTGACAGCGACAACCGCAAAATCCTTGAAATAGTCAGCCACTCTTCCCTACTTTGCACTTTCCCGCTATCGTTTTCACTCCTGTTAAGCAACAGCAGACACGCTTCATCGATAAGCTGAATAACTGGAAATCGGTATAACTTTTAAGGAGCCGCTTCAGATCAATGTCATTCCAAGCGGAAGTACTCAGGGTATTGATAGCGTCCCCTTCTGACCTTGCCGAAGAACGCAAGGTTGCGACAGAAGCTATCAACGAATGGAACGCGCAACACTCTATGGCCGAGGTGTCGTGCTGTTGCCGGTGAAATGGGAGACACATGCAACACCCCGCGCCGGTGTCCGTCCGCAAGAGGCCATTAACGAAGAACTTGTCATCACATCCGACATTTTAGTGGGAATGTTCTGGACAAAATTCGGCACCAATACCGGCGTTGCATCATCCGGCACAGTTGAAGAGATTGACCAATTTGTTGCTGCATCAAAACCTGCGCTCCTCTATTTTTCCCGGCGACCTATAGACCCAAATACGATCAACCTGAAGCAGCAGCAAAAACTTCAAGCATTCAAAGCGGCGACCTACAAAAACGCGCTTACAGGTGGGTTCAATGGCCTCGATGATTTGCGGGAAAATTTGATGCGCGATCTTTTCAGCCAAGTTCGGAAGATGAAACCCGTTAAGGGGCGCTCGACGAAATTGGATAGGGCGCGGAAGCTTACCGAATTAATCATCATGCACCAGAAACACAACATCACCCTTGAGGAGATCGATAAATACGAAGGATTTTTAAACCGCAGGAGGCGAGCTAAGGCCCTAACCACCGACCCCGTTCCAGCCGGTGAAGTCGGCCCAAATGGTTACAGGATTGGCTATACCAAAGAAGGCGACAAGGTGGAATGGCTACCCGACGAGGAAACGCCTGGCGAAGAATGGCCAATGATCCTTCGTCGCAGCGATAATGCAATCCTTGCCGCGGAGCAGGAATTCTTGGATGTGATCTGGTATGACCGCAAACTTGTGTTGCTGCGAAAGGTTAAGGAAGGCGCAGAGACAGTCACCCCACAAATAAAAAAGATGATGCTCGACCATGTACGAGCTCTTGAAAAGAAGTACGGAAAAACGAAGCTTCGCAACTATTACCACAATACTTTTGAATGGGGCATGTTGAACGGCAAGTTGTCAGCCCTTCGTTGGGTATTGGGTGACGAATGGGACATGCTGGACACATGAGACCATCTCGCATAGGGTAAGTTTCGGGACAAAAAGAAAGCCAACTGTAGTGAACCCCAAAGTTGAGACAGGGAGAAAAGGGACACAATAGAGGAGAACGGTGCCCCCCGAGTCTCAACAGAATCAACAGAAGAAGAAAATTGGACGCCCACGGAAATTCGATGAAGCGTTCCACGATCCGTAGTGGAACGGATGAAGACTTTAATGACGTCACCGCACTGGT
>CAVXRP010000014.1:0-255118 GCA_963764105.1 Bryobacterales bacterium | reverse complement strand
AAAGATCTGGATCGGAAGACGGCCTTGGCGATGAACGAAGCGGCTTCCACTCTATGGTTCGAACGCGAGGAAATATTCGTCAAGCGGTTAGCGTTTTTTGACTCTGCATGCCAGATGATTGGCTTTCTAACTCTGGGGTATGCGTTTTGGGTATCTACTGGGAGTTTGTGGCTCTCTCTGGCGATCGGCGTTGTGTATCCCATGATCGCCTATTTCGGGATGACCCGCAGAAATAGTTTGGAAGCGATCAAACAGATAAGAGCGACAAAGCAGGAAGTGTGCTTCCAGGATCACGCTTAAAAACGACATCATTCGGTGAAGGGAGACACGCCCTCGGCTCCAAACCAGTCATACTTCTTTTTGCCTCCTTGCAAGGACCAGCGCTCCGGTTCACTGTTCGTCAGCCAATCAAGCGGCTCGCCCAGAGATTGTGGAGTGGAGGCGATCCTGAAAGCCCGCCGCAAAGCGTCCCGCTGCTCCGGCCCCACGGCATCGGGCGCGGCCGACACAAAAAGCGGTGTACCGCTTCTGCGAGCAGATCGAGCCATTGGCGGTTCAACTCCCAGGGAATCTGGCGCGTCAGCCCAACGCAATCGGCGTCCACCGCAAAGAAAGTGTTGTGTTGCGGCGCCCGGAACGCGAGCGTGTTGACGCCCATCTTGCGGGTGCGATTCCAATCGCGGCCGCTGGTATCATCGCCGATTCGCTGCAGCTCAAAAAAGCCGGCCGTCAAATGTCCGACTGTGTTGCAGCCCAACAGCATGACATCGCCGGCCGCCTCGCGAATCGCCCGGTAAAGATCCAGGATCACCTCGGCGTTCGTCCGGCTCCGATCGGCAAAGTTCCAGTTGTCATCGGTGAGTTGCGCGCCCATCGCAAAACCCCAGCGGCCGAGCAGATCGTAGGTCGAAAAATCGTGCTTGATGAGTTGATAGCCCCATCCGGCGAGAGTTCGAATGTCGCGCCGCAATCGCTTCAAGGGCCTCGGGAACGGTTGGATCCAGCGTGTACGCCTGCTCCCGGGAGTATTCACGCTGCGCATTGGGAGACTGGAGCTGCCAGCCAGGATCGATCTGTTCTTTGGTAAATAAAGGACGCATCCAAAGTCCCGGGCTGGACGCCAATCCGCCGCATGTCGCTCGCCAGCCCTGCCATATCAGGAAACTGAGCATTGCCGCGCGACCACGGTCCGGCGGTGCGATTGGGCCACCAACCATCGTCAATCACCATGAATGGTTTATTCTCGGTGGAACTGGCGAATGAAGCGATGCGCTCCGAATCTTGCCGGATGTCATCTGCCGAGCTTTTGCCATAAGCGTAGTACCAGTTGTTGCCGCCATAGACTGGCGCGGCGGGTAAACGCGGCGCTTCGCACATCCGGCGGCAGAAGCGGGCTGTGGCCGCAAACGGCGTGACGCCTTGATACGACTCGCGTAACGATTGTGGCGACGGCAAGTTCCCGGTCACCGAGCTGCACGCCGCGCCCGCCATTACGCAGATCCAGCCATAGCGAAACGCCGCTCGGGTCCACCTGCCAAAAACAAAACGCTGCCGGGCCGGTCTTGACACCGCACGCATGGGTGGCTTTGCCGTTGGTCGCAATAAAATACCAGGGTAAAATCCGTTCGGGCTCCATGCTCCGCCAAGACAAATCTCCGTAAGAACGTTCCCACTGATCGCCGAGATATTGCAGATCGGCAGGCAGCGCGATTTGCCAGCGCAATCTGACGCGCCGCAGAACATTCTTCGGCGCTTGAATAGTGATGGCCGATTGCGATCCCGTGGCAACGAACGCGCAATTCGATATCTCGGCCCTGCCATTGGAAGAGGAGTCGCTGTAAAGGGATGGCGCCCGTTTCGGCAAAGGCCATTGCGGAGTCCGGCGCACCGGCAACTTTCGTGAAACGGGTTGGTTGATTGGGCGCGGAAAACAGCACGCCAGGCAAGATCAGCGCGGCGGACGATTGCCGAACCAGCGCACGGCGCGTGACGTGCGGAGAATCGGGCATTCCTCATTTTCGCGTTTTGCAGATGTGTCGGCAGAACGGCAGAGTCTCTTAGACTGATATAAGACTATAAGACGTCGATGAGCGATCCGCTAAAAGGACCGAACGGCAGGCGAGCCCCGGCATCAAGGATATCGCCAGGGAACTCGGAGTTTCCATCGGAACCGTCGACCGCGCTTTGCATGCAAGGCAGGGAATCAATCCAATGACGCGCGCCCGGGTCTTGAAGATGGCGCAAACCCTCGGTTACCAGCCGAATTTTGCGGCGCGCCACCTAAAACTGAATCGCAAGCTGCGTGTTTCGGTCCACCTGCCGAAGGAGATTGCGTCGTTTTTTGATGCGCTGCGTGAGGGCATTCAGGAAGCGGCCGAACCGTTCCGTTCCTCTATCGATCTCGATTTCCAAAGCTACCCGCGGTTAGGTGAGCAGGACGTGCAACTATTCGCTGAGGCGCTGAAGCAGAATACCAACGGACTGATCCTTGCGCCTGGTTCGCCGGCGGAGCTGAAACCATGGATCAGAAAAGCGGCCAGAAACCACATCCCTGTGGTCTGCGTATCAACGGACGCGCCGGGCACCGAGCGGCTTTGTACAGTGTCGTGCCATCCTACGGGCAGCGGCGCGCTGGCCGGCGAACTGCTCAGTCGTTTTCTAAAACAGGCTGCGGAAGTGCTGCTGGTGACGGGGGATTTGAAAACTAGCGATCACCTCGAGAAAATCAATGCATTTCGCGAATGTCTGGCCGATCTTCATAGTCCATTGAGGGTGGCGGCGGTGCTCGAAGCCCACGATGACTCTGAACTGGCCTACCGTCTCACCTTGGATACGCTGCGACAGCATCCCGGCATTAAAGCAGCTTACATTAGCACTGCCAATTCCATTCCCGTCATTCGCGCTCTCGAAGACAGTGGACGGATCAATGAGGTAGTGATCGTCGCCACGGATCTCTTTCCCGCGCTGATTCCCTTTATCCGCTCCGGCAAAGTGGTTGGCACGCTCTACCAACGCCCAAAAGCGCAAGGGAAACTCGCCTTTGAATCGCTATACCAGTTCTTAGTGGCCGGCAGATGCCCGCCCGTGCGTCACCGCTTGGCGCCGCATCTGATCCTACGCAGTAACTTGGATATGTTTCTAGAGCTTCTGCCGGGCGATCTCGCCAGGCGATTCGAGCGCGGCGACGAATAGGTTCCTGGCTTCTGTGGGGCAGACCTCCCGGTCTGCGGCAGACCTCCTGGTCAGCCTCCAGGCGCCCTCCCGGCCAGTCAAGCGGTTTCTCGACGGAGTGCCCATGGACCTTCGGAGCCGGGGGCGTAAGCGACCTAGTTTGGCCTTCTCCCCTCAAGGAGTGGTTGTGCCGGTAGATGAGCGTAAGTGTGAGTGACGGCACACCAGACCGACCCTCACACCGTGTGCGGCTCGATACCCTCTCCTTCGACCATAAACCGTGTTGTGATATCCGTCGGCATCCTTTTCAGATAGGACAACTGTAACTCTACCTTTCATCTGCTTTGAAAACTCCGCCCGTAGATACTGATCCAAATCAGTTGGCATCTTGTCAATAAACACTTTATGGACTGATCCCAAAGCTGGGGCCGTTTGGGCCAAGCTGAGAGCGCCGGAAAGGGTGAGCGCGGCAAACAGCAATCTCATGCGAAGCTCCGCCGAATAATGCCACTCTTTCATCACAGATCGAGTGCCCGGACAAACGCTACGCGCTGCTCCTCGCTGCCGTGTTTAGAAACGGAGGTATCTGAATCGCCAAGTCGGTGCGATCCTTTCCGCCTTTGCCGCCCCGGAGTTCCTCGCCCTGGGCGGAGCGCATCCGCGCCCTTCGCTCTGAGGGTGTCGCGATATTCTTCCTAAATGGGAGTAAAAGGATTCTGGCTGTGCGCCGCCATGGCTACAGCCGGCTACGCACAGCAGGATCCTATGCAACTGCTGATTCAAATTCGCCATCGCGTGGCCGACCGCCTCAGCCACATTCCGCGCTACTTGTGTACTGAGACAGTGGACCGCACAACGCGTGGGCCCGATCCTTTCTACCGGCACGACAAAGCAGAATCGTGCGCTTCGCTGGTGGCCGCTCAGCAAAATCACAAATCCAAGATGAAGTTGCTGACCGCCGACCGCTTGCGGCTCGACGTGGCCATCATTGACAACAATGAGAGTTATTCGTGGGTTGGGGAAGATCGGTTTCAAGATCAATCGCTGAGCGAACTGGTGCAGATAGGGTCTACGTCTACCGGCGCATTTGGCTCTTTCCTCAACGCCATTTTCATGTCGGAGGGCGCCAGCTATGAGTACAAAGGCGAATCCCAAAGGCAGGGCCGGCGTGTTCTCGAATATGCTTTCGCCGTCCCCTTATGGCGAACATCGTATGTAGTCGCCAACCAAGCCGTGAGCCGCCGCACAGCGTACAGTGGGACTTTTGCAGTCGACGCTGAAACTTTAGATCTCTTGCGTTTGGAGATTCATGCCGATGCATTAGCGCCGGAACTGCAGATGTGTGAGCTAACGTCGACGCTCGATTACACCAAGGTCCGCATGAACAACCTGGATTTTCTGCTTCCCTCCGAAGCAGATTCGCTGGTAATCAATACAGACGGTCACGAAAGCTTGAACCGAACCGTATTCAGTGGTTGCCATCAGTTCATGGGCGAATCGAAACTCATTTTCGACGATTCGGCCGGCGCTGCCCCCTCAGCCTCGCAACCGCAGACGCAATCCTTAGCAATTCCCGCCGGTTTGACGCTTTCCATTGCCTTGGCGCAAGTTATCGACCCGGCGAAGGATGCCGCCGGTGATCTCGTGAAAGGCGTCCTCAAGAAGCCACTCAGTATAACGGCATCCGGCGTGACCATTCCCAAAGGTACGGCATTGATGGGGCGCATTTGCGAACTGCTGACTCTGTACGGCGAAGACAACACAGAGATGGAGTTCGGTATTAAGTGGGAAAGCATGGAATTGCCAGGGGCCAAGCAGTTGCTGAATTTGGCAGTCGAGTCCGCAGTGCCTGGCACGTCGAAGGCGGATAGCGTGTCGGCCAGTCCTCACGCCAGGGGATTTCCGTCGGCGGAAACACACGTCGGTTATTTCCTCTTTTCGGGCGTGAAGAAGAGCTATCGTATTCCTGCCGGTTTTGAGTCGCTTTGGGTAACTTTACCCGCCGCGCCGCTTGCGAAATGATTCGCCAATGCCATCGCCGGAGTTATGCTTTCTTTAGATGAGAGCGATTTTGCTTTGGGCCGCGTTCGCCGGCGCGAGCCTGGCGCAACAAGATCCCGTCGATCTTCTCACGCAGATCCGCCACCGAGTCATCGCCGGCATTAGCCGTCTGCCGCGCTATATGTGCACCGAAACGGTAGATCGCAGCAGTTTCCGCCCCGATGAAGTCGCGGCAAAACGCGAGCGGCGTTCCTGTCCTGACGTTTTGGATGCGGGCGACAAATCGCCGCTAAAGCTGCACCTATTTTCCGCCGACCGCTTGCGTTTGGATGTGGCCATCGCCGACGATTCCGAAATGTATTCGTGGGTGCATGAAGATCAATTCGGCGATCGCGATTTGAGTGACCTTGTTCGCCAGGGTGCTACTTCAACCGGCGAATTTTCTTCCTATGTGGAGGCGATTTTTGCCACCAGCGCCGCCAGCTTTTCTTTCAAAGGCGAATCGGAATTGCAGGGCCGCAAAGTATGGCAGTATACGTTTCGAGTGCCCCTCTCGCGAAGCGGCTATACGGTCAGCAACAAAACTCTGGAGCGGCTCACCGGCTACAGCGGCTCGTTTTCGGCCGACGCCGAAACGCTCGACTTGTTGAAGCTGGAGATTCAAACCGATCCTTTACCGCAGGAACTCGGTATGTGCCAGGTGGCAACGGTGTTGGATTACACGCAAGTCCGCATGAACAGTGTCGATTTTCTGCTCCCATCCGAAGCAAATATGCAGATTGTCGAACCCGATGGCGGCATCAGCCGCAACCGGTCTAAATTCAACGGCTGCCACGAATTTCTGGGCGAATCCAAGCTCATCTTCGACGACCCGACCACCAGCGAAGCGCCTGTCGCCGCCGCGCCTGCTCAAACAATCCATCTTCCGCCGGGTCTTAAAGTGGCTGTGGCGCTGGCGCAGAATGTCGATCCCGCGCTGGCTGCGGCGGGCGATCCTGTTGCCGGCAAGCTCACGCGCACGCTCAAAGACTCTTCTTCCAATTTGGTTATTCCTAAAGGAACCGAAGTGAAAGGACGGATTCTTGAACTCCGTTCGTCTTACGTTGCCTCAGCATCTGTGTTGGAATTTGGGCTGAAGTGGGAGAGCTTTGCTTGGAAGGGAGCCCACCATCCATTGGACTTGCTGGTGAAATCGGCTATTCCGGGCTCGGCCAAGCTACCCATGATTTCGCCGCGCGCTCTATGGCCCGATATCGACGCCACCTTCCGGCCGGAATCGCCGGGCGTCGGATTTTTTGTGTTTCCGAGTGTGCCCGCCAAATATAAAATCCCGGCTGGGTTTGAAGCCGAATGGGTGACGGTGACTGCCTCCCCTGAACTGTCGGCAAAATGATGGGTGATTTCAAATCCGGACTCCGGCAGTTTGCGCACAAGCCGCTGTTCTCCGCGTTAGCTGTGCTGCTGTTATCCATCGGCATTGGCGCGAATGTTCTGATCTTCGGCTTGCTTGACACGCTGCTGTTGAAGCCGCTGCCGGTGCGCAATCCGCAAAATCTTTGGCTGCTCGAGACGAATCACAAACAACAGGTGAATGGGCCCGATCTAGGTTTTAGCTATGGCCAGTTCGAGGAACTCACAAAACATGGCGATCTGTTCAGCGCCATCACCGCGGAGCAGGATTGGGGCGGATCTTCGGCTTATCCTTCGGGAGAAGCTGTTGGCTTGCGCTTGGTTATGACGCAG
This sequence comes from Bryobacterales bacterium, assembly GCA_963764105.1. GTDB lineage: Bacteria > Acidobacteriota > Terriglobia > Bryobacterales > Bryobacteraceae > Bog-105. The sequence goes on along the minus strand of CAVXRP010000014.1, from coordinate 248,203 downwards.
ATGCTGGCGCCGAATTACTTCCAGGAATTGGGGGTGCGCGCACTGCTGGGACGTGTCTTGACGGAAATCGATGGCAAAGCTGTCACCAACATTCCAGCGGTGATTAGCTATCAGTTTTGGCAGTCCCGCTATGGCGGCCGCGCCGATATTCTCGGTCAAACCATCCGCCTGAAGAATTTTCCGTTCACGATTGTGGGCGTCCTACCGCGTGATTTTCACAGCCTTGATATTGAACGCGCACCCGATGTGCGCCTTCCTATCTCCGCGGCACTTTGGCTGGAGGGCAGGGCAGCGGACGATCCGCGTAGGGACTATCGCGGCGACCGGTTTCGCGTGTTGCTCAGGTTGCGAGCAGGCGTAACCCCGAGCGTTGTTGAGCAGGCGGTCGGCAAATCCCTTCGCCAGGTGAAGGAGCAAGAATATCTGCTCCTAAGCGCTTCCTTGCCGTCGCCCATTCCGGCCGATGTCGTGCGGTCCAGCCTGGGTTGGACTTATGAAGAACGCTACGCACTGGAGCCCGCCGGCCGCGGGATTTCAGGTTTGCGGACTAAGTTCTCACAAGCCTTAAAGCTGCTCATGTCCGGCGTGCTTGTTCTTTTGTTCAGCGTCTGCTCGAACGTAGCGGGCCTGTTCCTGGCGCGTTGCGAAGAACGCAGAAGGGAACTCGCGGTGAAGCTCTCTATCGGCGCCAGCCGTTGGCGTCTGCTGCGCCAACTCATGATCGAAAATTTGTGCCTGGCGATTCCCGGCGGCATCCTCGGCGTGGTTTTGGCGTATGCCTTCGTGCCGTCGCTCTTGCGCATACTGCCGCCCGTGCGCAGTCTCGATCAATACGCCAGCCCGCAAATCCTCACCGTGACGCCGGATCTCCGCGTCCTGCTCTTCGCCTGGCTGGCTTTGCTGGTGAGCATCTGTTTCTTCGGCCTCTGGCCCGCGTGGCGCGCCTCTGGTCTCGATTTGCATAGTGAATTGAAGGGCACGTCCGTGTTGGCCGCTCATTCGCTGGCAGCGTTATTCCCCGTCGCCATTCAAGTGGCGCTGAGCGTTCTGCTGCTCGCCGCCGGCGGCTTGATGCTGCATAGCTATTGGAACCTGCAAAACCTGAACCCGGGTTTTGACCGCATGCACGTCTTGAGCTTCACGCTCGGCCTGAAGGATGCCGGCTTCACTCCGGCACAAACGCAGTCGTATATGGCTGAGTTGGAACAGCGCGTCCGCAAACTTCCCGCTGTACGCTCGGTGGCGTTTGCAGATCGTGGTCTCATGCGCGGGGCGGGCTTCAAAACAAGCGTCACGACAGCCGGCGTCAACCAACCGGCGAGCGCTTTTCTCAATACCAGCTTGGTAGCCGTCACTCCCCGCTATTTTGAAACTCTTGGAACCGCCTTGTTAGCAGGCCGGACTCTCGATCCTCTCGATGTGGATGCCAAACCCGCGCGCGCCGTCATCAACCACGCACTGGCCGATCTGCTCTTCCCGCATGCCAATCCAGTTGGGAAATGGATCGTCTTCGGCAGGGATGGCACGAAACCGCCAGACGCCTTGGTGGTGGGTCTGGTCGAAACCGCTAAGTTCCGCCGGATGCAGGAACCAGCGCCGCCAACCTATTACAGTCTTCTGACCAATGCCGACTATCAGCTGGTCATGTATGTGCGAACGAAGGAGAATCCGGCGAGTGTCATGCGCCCTGCCGAAGAAGAAATTCGCAAACTGGGTGGCGGTGTGCCGCTGATTGAGGTTTCGGCACTGGAGCAGGAAGTGCAAAACACGCTATGGCAGGAACGGCTTGTCGCCAGGCTGGCTAGCTTCTTCAGCGTGATCGCTTTGCTGCTGGCTGGCAGCGGCTTATATGGCACCTTGGCCTATTCCGTTTCGCGCCGCAAACGAGAGTTGGGCATCCGTGTTGCAGTGGGCGCGCGCCTCAGCCATATCGTCGAAACCGTATGCGGCCGCATGACTTGGGCTGTTGGAATTGGTCTGTTTAGCGGCCTCGCTGTCGCGGCGTTGGCGCTTCGTCTTACGCGAGGATTTCTTTTCGAGGTTGAACCTCTAGACAGATTTTCCTTCATCGGTTCTTCGCTAGCGGTGCTGATTTGCGCCTGCCTGGCGGCCTCGATTCCCAGTTGGCGCGCTATCCGAACCGATCCTGCAGCGGCGCTGCGCGATCAGTAATGTAGCGATCGCGCAGTGCCGCCACTCTTCCCTGATCGAGAACTAATTGTGTTTGTCGCGATAAATATTTCCGCTGATTTGATTCTGCTGTTGATTCACCTGTTGACGTTCGCCGGGCGTCAATCTGCCGCCGTTCACTGACCGGTCTGCGCGGATTTCCTGCTGAACGCCCACTTCGCGATGTTCCAGATTTGTGGTTTCGTTCGCGTTCAGCCGGCCGCTCTTGATGCCTTGCGCGATGCGCTGCTGCTGATTTTCTTCGCGACGCCCCACTTCACTGTTGCCAAAGTGGTCGCGGACATTATTGTGTTTGTCCGTGTAGATCTGCCCGCTCAAACCGCGGTGTTCCGCGCCGATCTGCGCTCTTTCGCCGGCGGTCAAACGCCCGCCGTTCGCCTGCCGGTCTGCCCTCACCTGGCCGTTGATGGCGCGCTCTTTATTCTCCAGGTTGGCCGTTTCGCGTGGTGTCAACTGGCCCGATTTCACACCCTGTGCAATGCGTTGTTGTTGGTTGCGGTATGCGCCGTTGGGTCCGGCGAACACGCTACCCGCCATAAGACCTGCAAACACGACGCTCATCAAAGATTGTTTCATTTTCTTGTCTCCTCTTTCCGCTCGTTGTTGCGAGCCTTTCACTTCAACAGAACGAAACCGGAAAAGCGAAGTTGACGGAAAAGCAGTTAAGTATCGTTCAGGGAGTCTCACGATTTCACGTGAAGGTTGGCTGACGCTACTCTAAAGAGTTGGACCTTGCGACGCCACTCCAGTTTGTGAAAGGCATCGGCCCGGCCCGTGCGGAGATGTTGGCGGCTAAGGGGCTTCAAACGGTGGCCGATCTTCTCTACTACGCTCCGTTCCGCTATGAAGATCGTACGAACGTCAAGCAAATCGCCCAACTTGCTCCGGGTGAAAAGGCAGCGGTCATGGCCCGCGTATCGTCAGCGAAACTTGCTGGTTTCCGGCGCCGCGCTGTCGGTCTTTTTGAGGCTACATTCAAAGACGAGGGCGCGGGCACTCTGCTGGCGCGTTGGTTTCATGGCGAGCGCTATGCCGATTCACTCGTTCCCGATACGCGCGTCGCGCTGTTCGGCAAAGTTGAACTAGATAAGAGCAGCGGCCACCGGCTCATGGTGCAGCCAGAGGTGGAGATTCTCTCCGGTGGCGATGAAGCCGACGAAACACTGCACTCCGGCCGCATAGTGGCTGTGTATGAAGCCGCCGGAAAGATCTCAACGCGCCTGTTTCGCTCTTTGCTGGATCGCATCCTAAAAGAAATCGTCTTGCCTGAAGATCCGCTTCCCGCAAGCGTCAGAGAGCGCATTCAACTGCCGTCTTTACGTGACGCGATTATGGAAACGCACTGCCCTTCGCCGGGTACCGATTTGCGGCTGCTCAATGAATTTCGCGCGCCCGCTCAGCAGCGTCTCATCTTTGACGAATTCTTTTGGCTCGAATGCGGCTTGGCTTTGAAAAAGAACAAAGCCCGCTTGGCCGCCGGCATTTCCTTCGTGGTGACCGATCACGCGCGCGAACAAATCAAGCAGATGCTGCCGTTCAAGCCTACCGGCGCGCAACGCCGCGTCATTCAGGAAATTGTCGATGATATGAAGCGCCCCCATCCCATGAATCGGCTCTTGCAGGGCGACGTGGGTAGTGGCAAGACCATTGTTGCGGCGCAAGCGGCGGTGATTGCCATTGAAAACGGCTATCAGGTGGCCGTGTTGGCGCCAACAGAAATCCTGGCCGCCCAGCACTTCGCTTATTTCAAACGTCTGCTCGAAAAGCTAGGCTACGTGGTTGGTTTTCTGGCTGGTTCGTCCGGGTTGCGCGAGAAGCAGCAGATGAAGAAGTTGGTAGAGGAAGGCTTGGTGCACGTGATGGTGGGAACACACGCCATCATTCAGGAGGATGTGGCGTTTTCCAAGCTCGGGCTGGCCATCATCGATGAGCAGCACCGCTTTGGCGTATCGCAACGCTTGGATCTGATGAAGAAAGGCCATCAACCCGACGTGCTGGTGATGTCGGCAACGCCGATTCCGCGCACCCTGGCGTTAACACTCTACGGCGATTTGGACATTTCGGTGATTGATGAGATGCCGCCGGGCCGCAAGCCGATTATCACTAAGCATGTGCCGGATTCAGCGGTGGAGGGCGTTTATAGTTTTGCGGCGCAACAGATCGCCGCGGGCCGCCAAGCCTACGTCGTGTATCCGATTGTCGAAGAGACCGAAACAACCGCCGATATCAAAGCAGCCGAAAACATGTATCTGCACCTCTCCGAGAAAGTGTTTCCCAAGCTGCGCGTCGGCTTGCTGCACGGCAGGATGAGCGCCGGCATGAAGGAGGCGGCGATGCGGGAGTTTCAAGCGGGGGAGTTGAAAATTCTGGTGGCCACCACTGTCATTGAGGTCGGCGTGGATGTGCCGAATGCCTCGGTTATGGTGATTGAGCAAGCGGAGCGTTTTGGCCTTGCGCAGATTCATCAATTGCGCGGCCGAGTGGGCCGTGGTGCGCAACAAAGCTATTGCGTGCTGGTAACCGGCAAATTGGGAGACGTGGCCAGAGAAAGGATTCGCACCCTTAAGGAATCGAACGATGGCTTCTATATTGCGGAGATGGACATGCGTCTGCGCGGTCCAGGAGAGTTTTTCGGCACTCGGCAATCTGGTGTTCCCGGTCTGCGGCTTGCCAATTTGCTGCGTGACACGGAGATTCTGGAACAGGCGCAAGCTGAGGTGCAGCGTCTCATAGCAGAGAAGCCCGCCGATGAATTGCGCGCCGCCGTCGCGTATATCCAGGAAAACTGGCAGCGCCGTTACGGCTTGGTGTTGGTGGCCTAGCGCATGCGGGTGATTGCCGGCGAGTATCGCAGCAGAAAACTAAAGAGCGTGCCCGGTCTGGATGTGCGCCCCACCCCCGACCGCTTGCGTGAGACTTTGTTCAATGTGCTGGCGCCGCGCATTGCCGGCAGCGTCTTTCTGGATGCATATGCCGGCAGCGGCGCCGTTGGTATTGAAGCGCTCAGCCGGGGCGCGGGCCGGGTGATTTTGATTGAGCGTAAACATGCCGCTATTGAAGTGATTCGCGAGAATCTGGCCTCTCTCGGTATCGGGCGGGAGATCAGCGTCGTGCGCGGGCAGGCAAGCGTGCTGCTGGCGAACTATCCAGCCGATATCGCCTTCCTCGATCCGCCCTATGAGTTGGAGGCAGAATATACCGCTTCATTGCATGCGCTCGCCTCGACGCCGTGCGAGCTAGCCATCGCGCAACATGCTGCGCGTCTTACACTCGCGGAGCAATATGGCAGGTTACAGAAGACGCGTGTCTTGAAACAGGGCGATAACTCGCTCAGCTTTTATTCTTAGCCTTCTTTAACGGATCTTGCGGCCGGTAATTGAGCTCTTTCGACAACACTTCCACTAGCTGTGAAAGCACCTTTACGCGCGCCCAGTATTTGTCGTTCGCTTCCACCAGCGTCCATGGCGCGAGCGTTGTGCTGGTCTTCACCAGCATCTCTTCGGCGGCATCCTCGTAAGCGCCCCACTTCTCCCGGTTGCGCCAGTCTTCATCCGTCAGCTTCCAGGCTTTGTAACCGATCCGCTGCCGTTCCTCAAAGCGCCTGAGTTGCTCCTCGCGCGAAATGTGCAGCCAAAATTTAACCACCACCGTGGTGAAATCGTGCAATTGGCGCTCGAAAGCGTTGATCTCTTTGAACGCGCGCTTCCACTCGTTCTCCTTAGCGAAACCTTCCACCCGCTCTACTAAAACGCGGCCATACCACGACCGATCGAAAATCGCGATCGCCCCACGCTCCGGCAACCTGCGCCAGAAACGATAGAGATAATGCTTGGTTTTGTCTTCGCCGTGTGGCGCGCTGATAGGATAAACGACGAATCCGCGAGGGTCGAGTTTCTCGGTAATGCGTTTAATCACGCCGCCTTTGCCCGCCGCGTCCCAGCCTTCAAACACAATCACCACCGGCCGTTTCTGCTGGTACACCTGGAAACCCAACTCGCGAAGTTGAATCTGACGGCGCGCCAGTTGCCGGATATACTCGGGGCGTTCAAGCTTGTGAGTTAGATCGAGCGTCTCGAGCATCTTTTCCTTCCAAAGACTCCATCACTTCGCGCAGATCCGCGTCATTCGCATCCGGCTCGTTCTTCGGAGGCGCGCTCGGCCCTAAACGATGTTCCAAGGCCGCAATGACGGTATCAAAAACTTTAAGGCAGGCGAAGGGCGTGGAGGTGGCTTCCACAATCACCCAGGGCGCGAAATCGGTGTCAGTTAGCTCGAACATCTCCTCTATAACGCCAACGTATTCGTCGTATTTTTTGTGATGTTGCCAATCCGCTTTGCGCAGACGCCAGGATTCCAGCGGGTCGGCCTCCATGGCCTTGAAACGCTTCTTCTGTTCTTTTCTGCTGATGTGAAAAAAGAATTTAAGAATGCTGGTGCCGTCGTCCGCCAGCATCCGCTCGAAATCCAGAATGTCGCGTCCCGCCCGCCGCCATTCCTCTTCGCTCAGCAGCAGGTCAAGCCGCTCATCCAGCATCCGGCCGTACCAACTGTGATCGAAGATGAGCATTTCGCCCCGGCTCGGCACCTTCAACCAGAACCGCCACAGCCAGGGATACTGTTGTTCAAATGTGCGCGGCGGTTGCGTGGAGTGAAGGCGGAAACCACGCGGATCAAGACGCTGACTCAAGGCGGAAATGGCGCTCCCTTTGCCCGAGCCATCCCAGCCTTCAAACAAAATTACACTCGAAACGCCCTGATCCCAGCAAGCTTTTTCCAGTTCGTAAAGGCGCATCTGTAGCGAGGGCAGCATGCGCTTATACTCTTCGCGCGAAAGCTTCTTCTCCAAGTTGATGTTTTCGAGCATTGACCCGCTCAAACATTATCCAATTTCACTCAGCAAGCGTGTGGCATTGGGGCGAAACCCAACGTAATATCTCGGCGCGTTAGCTCTATGCCCGGGCCTTCGCCGCATCTTTCCCTAGAGCGACCCGCCCCGCCCGCTGCCTCCTGAAACGCTATATAATACAACCACGCCAACGATTCCTAAGGAGCGACCATTGCGCCATTGGGCAGAACAAAGATTCTGGTTGATCTCGACTGCACTCGTCGTGTCTGCCGGCAGCATCTTCGGAGCTACCGGCACCATGCCGAAATCGGCCCCCATCGTCGATACCGCCGGATTTGACGCGAACGTCAAGCCCATCCTCAAGAACACTTGTTCCGCTTGCCATAATGCAACCCTCGCCTCGGGCGGTGTCAATCTCGTTCCGTATCTCGACGCCACCACGCTTTCGGACGACCGCCCCTCGTGGGAACGAATCTTGCAGAAAATCGAATCTGGAGAGATGCCGCCGAAAGGGATACCCAGGCCGCCCCCAGCGAAGATGGCCGCCTTGGTGGAATACCTTCATAACGAGTTCGATCGGGCCGACGCAGCCATCAAGCCCGATCCAGGCCGGGTAACGGCTAAGCGCCTCAACCGCAACGAATATCGCAATACCATTCGCGATTTGCTGGCGGTAGAGTTTCGCGCCGAAAAGGATTTGCCCACCGACGATTCCGGTTATGGCTTCGATAACATCGGCGACATTTTGAGCGTCTCGCCGATTCTCATGGAGAAGTATCTCAGCGCTGCCGAAACCATCGCTTCGCGCGCCATGGGCGCCGATCCGCTACCCAAGAAGCCCATTGAAGCCACTTGCGATCGCAAGAGCCGGACCCTCCGCCGCTTGGATTACAGCACCGTAGAGGCCAGTTATCGAGTCGATTTCGATGGCGAGTACAATGTGCGTTTCGGCTTTCCCGGCGAGCGCGCCGCCGATGCTAAGCCCGTAAAGATGGCGTTTTATATGGATGGCCAGCTTCTCAATACCATCGATGTGGAAACCAAGCCATCGAAGCTGGTCTACTTCAACCCCTTTTCAGAGGGTGAGATGCGCGTGTATCTGCCCGAGGGTGATCACGTGTTTCGCGCCGCCTTTTTGAACGATGATTTCGTCAAAAGCTTTACCACCGACAAAGAAGCCTATAACGACAAAAAGAACAAATACATAGGTTCCATCACCTTCGTCGGGCCGTTCCCCGCGAAAGTGGAAAAGGCCAGCCGCAAGAAAATTTTGATTTGCGATCCCGCTACCGGCCAACGCTGTGTGGAGCGCATCGTAACCAATTTGGCGCACCATGCGTTTCGCCGCCCGGTGACAAAGACGGAAGTGGCCGCTTACCTGAAGTTTGTCGGCATGGCGAAAGCACACGGGCAATCCACCGAGCAAGGGATCCAGTTGGCGCTCGAGGCCATGTTAGTGTCACCCGAATTTCTGTTTCGCATGGAGCGCGACCCTGACCCAACCGACCCGGCGCGCGTCCATCGTGTCTCCGACATTGAACTCGCCTCCCGGCTGAGTTACTTTCTGTGGAGTTCCATGCCCGACGATGAGCTGCTGAATCTGGCCGAAGCGCACAAGCTCCATGAGCCCTCGGTCTTGGATTCACAAGTCAAGCGCATGATGACCGACAAGAAGGCGGCGGCCTTCGCCGACAATTTTGAGGGTCAGTGGCTGGAGGTTCGCAACCTGGATTCGATTACCCCCGACCCTGACAAATTTCCTGAGTGGACGCCGGAACTCAAGGAAGATTTCCGCACTGAGACGCGCATGTTCTTTCAGTACGTACTCAGTGACAATCGCCCCATCTCCGAAATGATTGATGCTAAGTACACCTTCCTCAATGAGTCGCTAGCCAAGTTTTATGGCATCCCGGGCGTGAAGGGTCCTGACTTTCGTAAGGTGGAATTGACCACCGACCAGCGCGGCGGAATCCTCACGCAAGGCGCGGTTTTGGCGGTTTCCAGCTATCCCAATCGCACCTCTCCCACCATTCGCGGAAAGTATGTGTTGAGTAATGTGCTGGGCACGCCTCCGCCGCCTCCGCCGCCCGATGTTCCGGCGCTCGATGTCTCGAAAGTCGGCAGCGATATCTCTCTAAGGAAGCAATTGGAGGCGCACCGCGCCAATCCAGTATGTGCTTCCTGCCACAGCAAAATGGACGTGCTCGGCTTCGGCCTCGAGAACTACAACGCCATCGGAAAGTGGCGGACCATGGATGGAAAATTCCCCGTTGACGTCGGCGGGACCATGCCGAACGGCAAATCGTTCCAAACCGCCGCTCAGATGCGCGCAGTTTTGCAGGGAAGCATGCCGCAAGTGACGCGCTGCCTGACTGAGAAAGTGATGACCTACGCGCTCGGCCGCGGTTTGCAGCCCTATGACAACCGCACGATCACGCAAATCAGCAATGCCGTGGCGGCAGATGGTCTGCGTTTCCAAACTTTGATTTATGAAGTTGTACGCAGCCTGCCCTTCCAATCCAGGCGCGGCGAACTTGTAACTACCACCCATCAAGACAACACCAACCCAAAACCGAGGGAGATAGCCAGTAAATGATCACCAAAAAAGCGTTGCCGCGGCGCACCTTTCTGCGAGGCATGGGTTCGGCGGCCATCGCTCTCCCCTTCCTGGATGCCATGACGCCGGCGTTCGCGGCCAGTTCTATGCCGGGAGGCGCGCCCGTGCGCATGGCCTTCTTCTATGTCCCTAACGGCATGATCATGGATGCCTGGAACCCTAGTTATGAGGGCAAGTTTCAGGAGATGCCCCGCTCTCTCAAGCCGCTCGAGCCGTTCAAAGACGACATTCTGCAAATTGGCAACCTCACTCACAATACCGGCCGCGCTTTGCTCGATGGCGCGGGTGATCATGGTCGTTGCTGCGGCTCATACCTCACAGGCGTGCAGGTAAAGAAGTCTCTTACAGAGATTAAGAGCAGCATCTCCTTCGACCAGATTGTGGCGAATGAGATTGGCAAGCAGACGCGCTTTCCCTCTCTCGAACTCGGCATGGAAGACGCCCGTCAGGCGGGAGATTGTGACAGCGGTTATTCCTGCGCCTATACCAATAACCTCGCCTGGCGCGGCGAGTCGCAGCCGCTGCCTCCCATGCTCGATCCGCGCGCGCTGTTTGAGCGCATGTTTGGCACCGGCCAGCCTATGACGCCGCAGGAGCGTGCCCGCCAGTCGGTCTACCGGCGCAGCATTCTCGATTTCGTGACGGAGCACACGCACAAGCTCGAGTCATCTCTCGGACCCACTGACCGCCGCAAACTGGATGAGTACTTATCCGCCATCCGCCAAGTGGAGGTGCAAATTGAGCGCGCCGAAAAGGATGCCAAGCCCATCGAGCCTGGAATGGATAAGCCCTATGGCATTCCGGCCGATTTCAGCGAACACTTCAAGTTGATGTCGAACATGGTCGCCATTGCTTTCCAGGCCGATCAGACACGGGTAGTGACCTTCCTGATGACACGGGAAGGGAGTTCTCGCCCCTATCGCGAACTGGAGATACCGGACGGCCATCATCCACTGACACACCACCGCAACCTACCCGATCTCATGGAGAAAGTGCGGAAGATCAATGAGTATCACGTGCGGCAATTTGCCGGCTTCGTAGAAAAGATGAAGAGCACCCAGGAAGGCGACCGCAGTCTACTCGATAACTGCATGATTGTCTATGGCGCCGGCCTCTCCGATGGCAATGCGCATTTGCACGAGGATCTGCCCACTCTCATTGCCGGACGCGCTGGCAACACCATCAAAACAGGGCGCAGAATGGTAGTGCGCCGAGAGACTCCCATGTGCAATCTCTTTCTCACCATGATGGACCGCATGGGAGTTCATATGGATAAATTCGGCGATTCCACCGGCCGCCTCCAAGGCCTGGATCTGGGTTAAAGCCATGCAGGAATTCAGTAAGGGCAAGCCGCCGGCCGGCGTTTTCTTCGACACCGATTTTTTGACCATCGACTCTGTGCTCGCCATGAGTGTGCTTTATGGCCTGCAAGGGAAAAATGATTGTCGAGTCGCCATTGTGAGTATGAGTCGGCCAAATCTCGCGGTGGCTGGATTCGCCGATGCGGTCGAGCGCTTCTATAAAGGTCCGGCGGGAAATTTCTCCCAGGTTCCTCCCATTGGGATGCGCACGGAGGGTCCGGCGGGAGACACTTCCCCTGCCTTCACTGTGCCGTTCGAGAAGAAGAACGCCGACGGCGCGGCCGTATATAAGAATCAGGTGAAGAGTGAGATCGATACCGGCGACCCCAACACGCTCTTCCGAAATTATTTGGAGGCGCAATACGATCAGAACGCCTTTTGGGTTTTGGGTGGACCGGCCACCAATCTAGCGGCCGCGTTAGCTTTCCCCGGAATGCCGGAGTTGATTGCCACGAAAATCAAGTATCTGGTGGTTTCAGCCGGCGCCTTTCCCAATGGCGCCCCCGATGGTCGAATCAAAGCCGATATAGCAGCTGCCAGAAAAGTGTTCGCGGAGTGGCCCACGCCTATCGTCGCTTGCGGGCGGGAGGTAGGCGCCGAACTTCTCTTTCCGGGAGCGAGTATCGACAAGGAGTTTGCGGAGCAAGTGCATGATAATCCGGTTGCGGATGCCTATCGTGTCTCTCATGCCATGCCTTACGATGCGCCTTCCTGGGACATGGCTGCGGCGCTATACGCGGGCCGGCCGAGGGAAGGTTACTTCAAGCTTTCGAGCACGGGCACGATCGTGGTAGAGGACGAGGGCCGCACATCTTTCCGTGAGTCACCAAAGGGCAAGCATCAATACCTGATTCTCGATCACGAGCAGAAGGATCGCATTCTCAAAGCTTACGTGGAGTTAGCCAGCGCCAAGCCGGTGCCTCCAAAACGCTTCCGCCCCGCCGATCCACAACAAGAGCAGAAGAAACCGCCGGCTAACGATTAGGGGTCTAGTCACTAATCCTGCGCGCGCGCCTGCCGCACACTTACAAAAGTTTACGAACTGCCAAACGAACCCGCCGCAAATTGGCAGCCTTCACTGGTTCAACGAACATGATGCCCATCGTCAGTTCAGATAAAGAAACAAAACTACCTACACCAAGCAGAGCTGCCTGGCTAAAGCAAATTCGCCAGTTACATCTCTACCTCGGAACATTCTTTGCCCCTTCCATCATCTTCTTCGCTCTGACCGGAGCTATTCAATTGTTCGGTCTGCATGAGGGCCATCCCGGCGAGGCATATCAGCCGCCGGCGTAGATTGCGAAACTCGGATCTATTCACAAGAATCAAACCTTGGCCGAAAGGCGCGGGCCTCCGCCTGGCCGTGCCGATGGACAAAGAAGACCACCGGAACTGAATGACGTGGGTAGGCCGCCACGATCGGAAGACCGGCGCCCACGGGAGAGTGGTTACACGTCGGCTTTGAAGTGGTTCTTTCTGGCAACTTCCCTTGGGTTGGTCGCCACCACTTTGCTGGGCATCTACATGGCGTTCAAATATAATCGAAGCCGCATTATCGTTTGGAGCCTGTTGTTAGCAGGAACCGTGATTCCGGCCGCACTGGTAGCCATGACCGCTTGAGGTGACTTCATTCTCTGAGCGGCGCGGCCGCTTCTCCGCCAGGTCGTCCCCTCCTGGGCACGAACTGCTGTGTTAGCTGGTCCTTGAACTTTGCTACCGACATAGGCGAGCCGATCGCCATCCAAAAAAAGAACAGAGCAAGCCCGATGACATGAACACCAGCCGTTATGCTGAGAATGATAATCGTTCCGAAGGACATAATATAACGCGCTTATCCCTCTCCTACGATCGCGAAGGCGCCGCTTTGTGCGGGAGCACGATGCAAATGCCATCCCAGCTTTGATGGCCAAGGCCGGCCGGCGGCAAGTTTCTCATCGACACGATTCCGATGTTGCCCGATTCGATATGGAGATGATTCTGCAAATACTGCTTCACGAGAATGGCCCGAACGCGCGAAAACGCAATTTGATCGTTGGGATCGTCACCGCCCCAATATCCTTCCACCACAATTGGACCGGCGTCGGACGCGTCGCTATAGGGAGCCAAGGCGGAATCGAGCAGAGCCTTACCGTGAGTAGAGAGATCCTCCAGGCCGATAGAGGAGTTTTGGAATAGCTCCGGGCCGGATAGCCAGGTTCGGAGATTATGCGGGCTGGTGAAAAATGCATCCTTGCGGTACTTCTCTGCCGACAAGTGATTTACGTTGTAGTAACCACGCCGCCGGAAAAAGCCTCGCAGCAAGAAGTTGTGCTTTAGCGCTTCTGTTTCGTCGGCTAGGTTTTCAGTGCTTGCGTTTATGTTCGCCAGTGATTCTCTTATGTTCGTTCCGGCACTCGTTCCTTTTTCGTCGGGCATGGCCACCTCGGACAGGATTTGGTGGATTTGCACGATGCTTTCGTCGGCGTGCATTGCGGCGTTGTTTGCATTAGTGATGAGCTGGTCAACTTTTCCCGAAACGTTACCGGATCGAAGGCTCGATAATAAGGCATCGGCTTCGCCTGAAGCGTGGTTAAGGTCGGAAACGGCCCCTTGTATTTTGCCGGCCAGCACCTGGTCCCGAAGCAATAATCCAGCTGCGCCACGCCCGTTCCGCAGATCGGCGACGATCTCATTGACATTCGACGTTGTGCTCTTGAGCGTCTCGCGGAGGCTGGCGGCCAGAGTCTGATCGCGAAGCAGCATCCCCGCTGTGCCTCGACCCTCCTTCAAGCCGACAACTACGTTATTCACGTTCAACAGCGTAGTCTTCATTTCGTCCAGCGCCCCATCCACCTTGCCACCCACTTGTTTGATCGCTCCATCTGCATCGTCGAGCAGACCGGTTCCCTTTGCCAGGACCTCCGAGATTTCAAGCGGTTCTTTCGTCGGCAATGTCGACCGCGGAGCCGCCGCGGCAGCACGCGAACTTCCCGATCGGACCGACAAAAATACTTCACCCACCACCCCTTCTGTCCCAATCGTGACAACCGAATCCGTTCGTATCAAGCCCCGTAAACGTTCGTCGATCCTCAACCCGACACGAAATCGTGATGACGGCGATCCGGGAATCGTAATCTCCGTTACTTGACCGGCATCGACTCCAGAGACGCGTACCTTTGAGCCTTTGGATACACCGGCGAGGTTCACAAATTCCGCATAGTACTCGACATGGCGGGCAAACGCCTGATGCCGGTCGCCAATCAAAAACAAGCCGGCTGTGAAAAGCAAAAGCCCAGCGATAACGAAAGCTCCGATAATGCCATTCTTATTTTTCATTTCTAATACTCCGAAATTAAATTCCGAGCCGTCTCGTGCTCACTAGCCGCGACTTCCTGCGCGGTGCCATGGGCAACCAAGTCGCCCCTATCGAAAACTGCGATCCGATCTCCCACACGTCTCGCGCCATGAACGTCATGGGTTACGATGATCAAAGTTGTTCGGTGTTGGGCTTTCTGTTCTAACATCAGTTCGTCAATCTCGGAGGCAGTGATCCGATCCAACCCGCTGCTCGGTTCGTCGGCCAACAGAATCTCTGGTTCAAGCACCAATGCGCGCGCTAAACCGGCGCGTTTGCGCATTCCTCCAGAGAGCTCGGAAGGCATTTTCGCTTCATCGTTTTCAAGACCGACTTGGCGCAGAACTTTGTGGACTGCGAGATCCACCTCCTCTTGTGACTTCTGAGTCAGTCGCAGCAGAGGTAACGCTAAATTCTCGTAGAGAGTTAAGGAATCGAACAGAGCCGCGTCCTGGAATAAGAAGCCCATCTTGCGGCGAACGCCGGAAAGCTCGTGTGGCTTCATCCGCGTAATCTCCTCGCTCCCAATCCAGATCTTTCCTCCGTCGGGCTTCAAAAGTGAGATGATCAGCTTTAAAGTCACACTCTTGCCGGTTCCGCTTCGCCCCAGAATGCACAGTGCTTCGCCTGCTGGCACTTCGAATGAGACGTCCCGCAGAACCTGCTTAGCGCCGAACGCTTTTGAAACCCCGTCGAAGACCACCGCTGCCTTGCCGCTTTCCGTCATAGCGCGCTCTCCGGAAAGAGGAAGAAGATAACTTTGATCAAAATCACGTCAGTCAAAATGATCAGTAGCGATGAAACAACCACGCTGTTCGTCGCGGCCTGACCCACACCTTGGGCGCCTCGATTCGTCGTGTATCCGAAATACGATGAGATCGTTCCTATGATGAGCCCGAAGACGGCTGTCTTGACGGTCGGAGGAATAAAGTTCGACCACTCAAAGCCCGAAAAGGCGCGCGTCAGGTAAAGCTGAAGCGAAAGGCCAGAGGCGGCATGTTCCGCCAAAAAACCGCCAAGCAAACCGGAGAAATCCATAAAAATGGTGAGAAGCGGCATGGCAATCACGCACGCCAGAATGCGGGGAACAACCAGAAACTTGAATGAGTCGATGGAGAGCGATTCTATCCCATCAATTTGTTCGCTGGCTCTCATGTTGGCAAGCACCGCCCCAATGCCCGATCCGACACGCCCCGCCACCAATAAAGCCGCCACCAGCGGTCCAATTTCAACAAAAAACGCTAATGCCTGTACCGTGGGAATGAGCGAAGCCGCCCCAAAGGTCACCAGCGTGCTACGCGTGTGCAGCGTCATCACCGCGCCCAGTGCAAAGCCGGAGGCAATCACCAGCGGCAGCGAATTCACTCCTACCTGCGCCAGTTGCCGGCTGGTCTGCCCACCTTCAAAAGGCCGCCGAAATAAGTCCGCCAGCCCGCGCCATCCAAACCGGCTGACAGTCCCGACAAATTCCAAAGTGCTAGTCAACGTTCATCCCCTTCCGTTCCGGGCCCGCGCCCTCTACGAAGTAAATCCCGAAGCTCTTTCCGGCAAGCGAAACTGAACACGCCGAGCGGATCTGCTTTTTGAGCCAGCGCGGCGGTTCGAATCTGTTCCACCGTTAAGTTCGGATCGCCGTAGTGCTCCACGATTTGCTTCACCAGGTTTTCGGCGGCAACCACCACCGGCTCGGACGCGAACAATCTAATCCGACTCACCAACGCGTAGAGAGGCACCAGATCGTCGAGATTTTCAAGCAGATTGCTAAGAGAAACCAGATACAAGCGGGAAGCTTCCTTGATAAAGTCGGAATAAAGCGCCTCCCGCAGCGCAATGTCGCGGTTGGACGTTTCACGCTCAGCCACGCTTCGCTGCAACACATAGCTGCTCAATACCGGGGCAATTGCGCCAATCGATGAACCTCCCAAAGCAGCCAGCGCTCCGATCAGTGTCGTGTTCATAAAGAACAATCTCAGTCGCTCTCTTGGCTCCTGGACAGCTGTCATCTCGCGCGTCGAGCCCTCTCACCTAAGACCTTACCTGTTATTCAACGCGTCGGCCACCCACCTTAGCGGTAATGTTCCCCTACACTTTCGGGCCTCGCCATCGAACCCGCCCCAACCACCGAACCGTAACTCCACTTGGCCGATTAAAAAGATGCGCCCCGATCTTACCCGTACGCTCACCCGCCAGACCAAGTGGGGCAGACCTCCCGGTCAGCCTCTGCCGCCGAACCGACACTGCCGAAACCGGCGATAGGCAATCGAGGCGGGAATCACTAACTCCACTTCAGTCCCAACTCCCACTCGGCTATGAATCGCAAGATGCACCCCAATCTTACCCGCACGCTCTCGCATGCCCACCACGCCCCAGTGCTTCGTTTTAGGAGCGCCCTCCAAAGTCTTGAGATCCATCCCTTGCCCGTCATCGCGCACGTGCAATGTCAACATACGACTCGCATAGCCGATCTCCATTTCAACAGTCTTGCCCATGGAATGGTGGAACGCATTCAGCAGAGCTTCCCGTCCAATCCAATACGCTTCTTCGCGGACCACCGGATGCAAGTCCCGCGGACTGCCTATCACCACCATCCTAAAGTGCAAACTCGCCGTTCGCTCAATTTCCTCACCCGTCCTTGCCAGCGCCTGAATCAGATCGCTTTTTGCGGGTGGCGTGCGCAGAGCGGTCACGCGATCCCGGCCTTCCACCAAGACGCGATCCGCGCAGTCGAGACATTCCTCCATCATCCGCCGGGAACGTTCGGCAGCGGGGATTTGGGTAGCAATCGCCTGAAAACGCAGGATCAGGCCCTGCATGCTTTGTAAAAGGGTATCGTGCAAATCTCTCGCGATTCTCTCCCGTTCATCCAGGCGTTCCTCCAAACGGCTCTTCACTTGCCCCGTTACCTGCCGCACCCGCAGCAGAAAGATCCCGCTTAACAGCGCTGCCAAGAGAGCCACGCAAGCGATTCTGAACATGTTGGTTTCGTAGTAGTAAGGCCGCTGGATGATTCTATACGTCATACCGGCCTCATCCCAGACGCCATCGCGGTTGCAGGCCCGTATATGCAACCAGTGGTTACCGGGTGGGATATTCGTATACACGGCTTTGCGTGCCTTGTCCGCGTTGAGCCAGTCTGGGTCAACCCCCTCAAGCTTGTACTGAAAGCGGATCTTTTCCGGCGATCCGAGTTCTATCGAGTCGAACTGGATCTCAATGTGGTTCGTACCCGGCGCCAGCATGAGTTGCCGGCCCGCCGCTTGACTCACTCGTCCAATGGTGACTTGGTCCACAAAGATCGCTGCTCTTGCATCTGTGTGCGGCAAGCTCCGCAAATTCGCTACCGCTAACCCCTGAACCGTCGCCACCCACAGTTTGCCGTCTGGGGTAACTGCCATATTGGGAACGCCCAGGCTGCTTTGCGTCGGCGCACTTAGGCCGTCGGCCCGGCCAAACCTCGCGTAGTCGACAGGAGCCAGCCGGTCGCACCCCGCCCGCCTGAGTCCGTCCGCGGACAGGCGGAAAAGTCCGTTATTCCCTGCCAGCCAGAATTCATGTTGTTGAAACTCTAGCATGCTGAGCGTGTCAAGGTTGGCGGCCACGCTAACCAATCGCGTATCGCGAATAACCCCCACTCCGAACGCTGCGGAAAGAGCATAGAGGTTGCCCGCGGAGTCTTCGTTCAAACCTATGTACTGGCTGTCCACGATCTTCGGGCTTGCGGAGAGGGGCACGAACCGCTCGCCAGTCATGTGGTCGATCCCGCTGCTGGTCGCCGCCCAGATCCCGCCCCGCCGATCCCGGTATACGTTTACAACATGCGCGCTTGAGAGACCATCCTCCGTACCGTAATTGTGAAATCTCCCGTGGAGCATGTGGCTCAGCCCATTTTCAGTTGCAATCCAGAGTGAGCCGTCGGGCGCGGCGGCAATCGCTCGCACTACGTTGCTCGCTAAGCCTTGCGCCTTGCCATACTTAGTAAACTTCCCCTGGCTAAACCGAAACAACCCGCCGCCCCACGTTCCCAGCCACAAGTCGTCGTTGCGGTCTTCAGCCAGCGCCCAGACGCATGAGTTCGACAAACCATCCTTCTCGTCATAGGTTTTGAACCCTCGCCCATCGA
Organism: Bryobacterales bacterium; assembly: GCA_963764105.1. Lineage (GTDB taxonomy): Bacteria > Acidobacteriota > Terriglobia > Bryobacterales > Bryobacteraceae > Bog-105. The sequence continues at coordinate 229,735 of CAVXRP010000014.1, read as the reverse complement.
ACAACGAGAGCCCGCCGCAGGAATGGCCCACCCATAGCTTTCCATCTCGTCCCGCCAACACGGCCGTCGGCTTAGTGTTCTTCTGCGTCCCCAATGTTTTCAGAATGGTGAACAGTCTGTCTTTGAAGCGCACCAGTCCGTCGCCTTTCCTCCCAACCCAGAGTTGGCCGTCCCTGTCCGAGTAAGCGCATGCCGCATTCATGCCGGGAGCCAATGGCTCTAAACCAGTCGACCCGGCGCGGAAGATGCCCGCTTGTGTGAATGCCCAAACATTTCCTTGCGTGTCTTCTATCACTCGGTACGCGGCAGCTGCGCCCCTGCCGTAAGGCTGAAATCGCTTCAGAGTGGCGCCAATTCTCCGCTCTAATCCCCGCCCCGTGCAAAACCAATCAACTCCTTTGTGATCTTCTAAGACGTGGAACAATTCGTCGGCATGGATGCGCAAGCTTGCCGCTAATCCGCGATGCTCCACCACTCGCACCCCATCCCACTCAATGAATCCCTGGTCGCTGATGATCAAAGGATGCCCGCCCAGCGTTTCTTCCAACCGGATGATCGAGATGTTTGGCACTACCAGCGAAAAGCCGTTATCCCGATACCGGTATAAACCACGGCTCGTGCCCACCCAAAACACCCCGCCACGACCAAAGCGCAGGCACTTGATTTCATCCCCAATGCCGTTCGCCAGATGATAATAAGTCGCCGGTAAGTCCTCCGTATCATCGAGCGTCGCGCTCGCTATGCGAAAAAGCCCGCGATCCGTCCCCACCCACAAATCGCCGTTGTCTGCCTCTGCCAGCGCACGAATCACGCCCTGCGGAGTGGCGCCCGGCCCACCGAAGTGAATGAGAGTGAAACGTCTTCCATTGAAACGAGCGAGTCCCGCAGCTGTGCCGATCCACAGGAATCCGTTTCGGGTTTGTACAATCGCATCCACGCTGTTCGAAGGAAGACCGTCTTCCGTCGTGAAATTCGTTTGCAGGTAGCTTCCCGCTGGCTGACTCGGATCGAGGCCCAGGCAGCCAACCGACCCAGCCAGCAGGAGCGCCACCACCCACCACCATTTGCTCTCCGTTAGGAGCAGATGAAACCTCTGGTCACCGCAATCATCGCTGCATGCGTGCGGTCGTTCGCGCCCAGTTTGCTCAGAATGTTCCGCATATGGCCCTTCACTGTGTCTTCTGTGACGGAAAGACTGGCGGCCACAATCTTGTTGGAATTGCCTCTGGCCACAGCTCCCAGAACCTCAAGCTCCCTGGGTGTCAGCGAATCTTGTGCACTACCGTTAGCCAATTCAACCGCCACTTCTGCCGGAATCTTTCGCTGCCCCGCGTGCACTGCCCGTATCGTCTCCAGAAGATCCAGTCGGACCATGGTCTTCAGCAGGAAACCCATAGCACCGGCTCTCACCGCGCGCAGAATTTGAACGTCTTGCTTATAGGTTGTGAGCACAATGATTCTTGCATTCGAGCATTCCGCGCGGATGGCTTCGATTGCCTCCACACCGTTCATGTCTGGCAAGCGCAGATCCATCAAGGTAATATCCGGCCGGTGCACTCGAAATTGCTCAATCGCGCCTCGCCCATTTTCCGCTTGCGCAACCACTGCCATGTCCGGCTCGGTAGAGATCACCGCCGAAAGCCCTTCACGGAAGAGAGGGTGATCGTCAACGGCCAGCACTCTGATGGCCCGCGTTGTAACCGTCATAATTGAACTCCTTGTCAAATAGAGTGTGCGCCACTCCAAAGGAGCAATCAATCACGTAAAGAGGTGGTTCTCTGCTGCCCTACTTGGTCTGCCTGGAGTACCTCGAATGTGGTAGCCGCGCTTCCCCCAAGGCAGACCAGCGGTGGCCTCCTGCGCCCCCCTCACGCTACATTCGCGATAGCCTTCACTTCGGCCTTGATGAAAGCCAAAAGATCCTGGTTGATCGTGTCTGCCTCAGTGGTGCACATGCCGTGCGGAAAACCCGCATAGACCTTGAGCTTGGCATTCTTCACCAATTTTGCGGTGAGCTCGCCGGAAATGGGAAACGGAACAATCTGGTCGGCATCGCCATGCAATACCAGCGTAGGCACGTCAATCTTCTTTAAATCTTCCGTGAAGTCCGTTTCTGAAAAAGCGCTCACACAATCGTATAGACCTTTAATGCCGGCCTGCAGCGCTTGCAAAACGAAGTTCTCGCGCACACCCTCGGAGATTTTGGCGCCCGGCCGGTTGTAACCGTAAAACGCCATGCTAAAGTCCTTAAAATACTGCGGCCGGTCGTTGACGGTTCCTTGCCGGATGCCGTCAAGCACCTCTAGGGGAATGCCATTGGGTCTAGCGGCGCTCTTCACCATAATCGGTGGCACCGCGCTAATTAAGATCGCCTTCGCGACGCGCTTCGATCCGTGCCGCCCGAGATATCTGACGACCTCTCCCCCTCCCGTCGAGTGACCAATCATGATCGCGTCCCTCAGATCGAGCTTTTCAAATAGTTCCGCCAGGTCATCCGCGTAGGTGTTCATCTCATTGCCGTCCCAGGTCTGGGCCGACCGCCCATGGCTGCGCCGATCGTGCGCGATGACGCGATAGCCACGCTGTCCAAGAAACATCATTTGCGGGTCCCAGGCGTCCGCATTCAGCGGCCAACCGTGGGAAAAGACAATCGCTGGTCCCTCACCCCAGTCTTTGTAGTAAATCGAGGTGCCATCTTTGGTCGTGATCGTATTCATTCGGTTCTCCTTCGCTTGCTAGTTCCGCCGTGTCAATGCCGAACTCGCTTACAGTATCGGAGACAATCATCCCCGTACGAAAGCCCCAGATGGAGTACCAGTCAATAACACGATCGGGGGGGCAATTCGCTCTCTCAAAGACCCCTACAGGAGGGTAGTGTCAAGTCTTTTGTGTAAACGCCTCCAAATAAATTCCACTTGGTTTTCCGCTTCGCCCTCCTATAAGGCGCCTTGGGGCAGGGTTGGGAGTTCTGTCAAGGTCGCGCGGAGCGAGCCCGCCAGGGCTGCCTTGACAGGGCTCCTGACCCTGCCGTATCTACGATCAGGAGGGCGAAGCGGACTCTGCGCCTGGCAGCGGAATCCGCCCGGGCCAGAGGATCGCAAAGCGGTTCAGCGCGTCCTTCCAGTTCTGAATCGTCTGCCACTTCTTGGAGACATTGCGCAGCGCCAGATAGAGCAGTTTGCGCGCCGCCTCTTCGTTGGGAAACGAGCCGCGTGTCTTGATCACCTTGCGTAGTGTCATGTGCAACGACTCGATCGTATTCGTTGTATATATCACTCGACGGATTTCAGCGGGAAAAGCAAAGAAGGGAATGACCCGGTCCCAATGTCGCCGCCACAAAGCCGCAATGGTCGGATACTTCGCGTCCCATTGCGCCGCAAAGGCTGTCAGCCGATGTTCTGCTTCCAGCGCGGTGGTAGCACGGTACACCTCGCGTAAATCCGTCGCTACTTTCTTGCGCTCCTTCCAGTTCACGTAGTTCAAGCTGGCACGCACCAAGTGCACCGCCATCGCGATCACGCTGGAAGGGAAGAAGGAAGGAGAGCCGCATGAGCAAGGAGAACTCCCTCACACACCGCCTCCGCGCCTCCATGGAAGGCGTGTATTTTCTTCGATTGAAAAACCTCCCAGAAACCTTCCAAGAACTCCCGATAACTCCTCAAAAACCCCTCAAAACCCCCCGAAAACTCCCCGTTTGATCCCACCCGCGTTAACATTTACGCATGTTATTCGCCCCATCCCGCAACAAACAATCGAAGAAAATCATCTGCCTTCTTTTCATCCGCTTACCCTCAATTTTTCGATCACCCCAATTTGCCCCGTTCTAACCTGACCTCGTGGAAGCCTCTATGCAAACCCAACCCGGCACAACCCGAAAACTGCGATTATCATCTCCCCCGTGTGGTCAAATAAAGTGTTTCTCATCCGTATCGGATCCGTATTCATCCGTGGCTAACTCTCTTGCTGAGCCGTCACGGAAGGAAGGCAAACAAAGGCTTGTCAACCACCGCTACTGCCACCCAAACCGACTCGCCGGTTGCCGCCGGGCAAACCTCGCGCCTGCCGCAGCTCCTGTTTGGCGCAACCATTCTGGCCAGTTCTTGCCTGCTGTTCCTGGTCCAGCCCCTCATTTCGAAACTGATCCTGCCCTGGTTCGGCGGATCGGCTGCCGTCTGGATCACCTGCATGGTCTTCTTCCAATCCGGCTTACTCGCGGGCTACCTGTATGCGCATCTGCTCACGCGCTATCTCAGCCCCGACCGCCAAGCCGTCGTACACGCGTTGCTCATCCTGGCGAGCATCGCCGTGCTGCCCATTTTGCCGAACGCCGCATGGCAGCCGCAACCCGGGGCAGATCCCACTTGGCGCGTGCTGGGCGTACTTGCGACGTCGGTGGGCCTGCCCTACGCGCTTCTTTCCTCCACCAGCCCGCTGCTCCAATCTTGGTACGCCGCCCGCAACACCACCGGCCTTCCCTATCGCTATTTCGCGCTCTCCAACGCCGGCTCCATGGTGGCGCTGCTCTTCTACCCCATCGGCATCGAACCGTTCTTGCGCGGCCGCGCCCAAGCGTTCTTATGGTCTATCGCCTACTTCTTATTCGCACTCCTTTGCATCACTACCGCGCGCCTCGCCTCCCAAAACACGCACCTCCTGAATCGCGATCTTCACGCAGCGCCCGCGCCACATCTTTCCAGACCGCTCATCGCCCTCTGGATCTCGCTCGCCGCCTGCGCTTCCACTCTCTTGCTCACCGTCACCAACCTCCTCACGCAGAACATCGCGCCTATGCCGCTGTTATGGGTCATCCCACTCAGCATCTACCTGCTCACGTTTATCCTCTGCTTCGAAAGAGGTCTCTGGTATCAGCGGTGGGTATTTCTGCCACTGCTGCCATTTGCTCTATGGTGGCTCGCCTCCCACACCGAAACCATCGAAACGCCCGACGTAAAGCGCGTTGTACCCCTCATCTGTGCCTCCTTATTTGTCTGTTGTATGACATGCCACGGCGAACTGGCTCGCCTGAAGCCCGGCATAGAGCATCTCACCTCCTTCTATCTTTCCCTATCGGCGGGCGGCGCACTCGGCGGCATTTTCGTGGCGCTCGTCGCGCCTCATCTCTTTTCCGCCAACTTCGAATACCCGCTTTCATACCTGGCTTGCGGCGTTCTCATCCTCGTGGTCTTCTTCCGCGAGCGTCAACCTTGGTGGAACCGGCCTGTCCAGCGGTCCATATGGTTTGCCGGAGCCGCCGGCTTGCTGCTTCTCGCCGGTTACGGCGCGCATGAAAGCTGGCTCGAACTTCGTTTCGCCACAGCCACGGCCCGCAATTTCTATGGCACCTTGCTCGTCGAAGATCTAAAAGATGACGAACATAAAGTACGCCAACTCAGCCACGGCACCATCACTCACGGTATTCAGATTGTCGACCCCGGCTTTCGGCAAGTGGCAACCACCTATTATGGCCGCGAGTCCGGCGTAGGACTGACCTACCGGATACTCGAAACTCACGGACCAGTGAAAATGGGCGTGGTCGGTTTGGGCGCTGGCACGTTAGCCGCTTACGGTCGCGGCGGCGATACTATTCGTTTCTACGATCTCAACCCGCTTGTTATCAACATCGCTCACAAAAACTTCACCTTTCTCGCCGATTGTCCCGCCCACACCGATGTTGTGCTCGGCGATGCTCGGTTGTCCTTGGCCAACGAACCGTCACAACAATTCGACATCCTGGTGATCGACGCCTTCGCGGGCGATGCCATACCGGTTCACTTGCTCACTCGCCAGGCATTCGATATTTATTGGCGTCACCTCAAACCCAACGGCGTTCTGGCCGTCCATGTCTCGAACCAATATCTAAATCTCGCACCCATCGTGGCCTTGGATGCCCGCGCCCGCTCCATTCCGGTGTGGCGAGTCGAAAACGACGCCGAAGATAACCTTGATATCTACTCCGCGAGCTACGTTCTCGCCTCCAAGCGCCCCGGCTTTTTCGACGAGCCGCTGTTTAAAGATCGCCTTGAAACTGTCGAGATTCCCAAGAATTTACAGCCTTGGACTGACGATTTCACCAGCTTGTGGCGCATCTTACGGATTGGCACTTAGCTGAACAATATGCCACGAAAAATAGCGTTATCTGCCGCCATTCTCGCGTTCGGCTTGTTTTGTATCTTCTGTCTGCGCGTTCATTCCGGTGAAATTCAGCAAGACGTCTCGACGAAAGTTGCGGCAGCTTTAACCGCCAACCACAATTCCATCAAGGGTCTATCCGTCTCCGGGCGCGATGTCACTATCAGTGGACCAGCGGGCTCGCCCGAAATTTCCGCCGACACACAAAAGCTCGTCGCTGGCATCGAAGGTGTGCGCGTAGTGAATGTGCGCATGGACGAATCCCTGCGGGACGCGAAAACAATCGGTGTTGCTGCCGAGTCACAAAGAAAGCTCGATTCCTTACTCGCCCTCGGTGTCGTGGAGTTCAATCCAGCGAGTGCGCAACTCACGCCACAAGGGCGTCGTGTCTTAGATCAAGTCGCGCCGTTGCTGGCGGTCTCGCCCGGATTGTTTTGTGAGATTCAAGGACATACTGACTCTAAAGGCAATCCTTCCGCCAACCAAACCCTGAGCCTAAACCGCGCTGTTGCTACCAAGGCATACTTGGTAGCGAAGGGAATCGCCCCGGAACGCCTCTTGCCCAAGGGGTTCGGCGATACTCAGCCTATCGCTTCTAACGCGAGTGCGGCGGGGCGGCAATTGAACCGGCGCATCAACTTCTTGTTAAAGGAGACACCCTAATCATGCAGTACCTTGTTGCTCAAATGCTCATGTGCCTGCTGTTTGCGGGCTTGTTGGGGTTATTGATTGGCTGGCTACTGTGGGGTACGTTGGTCCGCCGCGCTCGTGAACGCGTTATGGAGTTGGAACAGCGTGTTTCGAAGCTCAGTGGCTTTCCGGCGAGGCTCGCAGATTTGGAAGGCACCCACGCCGCCTTTATTGCGAGTAAGAACGAAGAGGACGCAAAATTCAAGGCGCGCATCGCGGAATTGGAAGGCTTGCTAGGTAGCAACGACCTGCAATCCGCCGTTGTCTCTAAAGCGGAAGTCAACGGCGCCACTCAGTCGAATGCGGAACCGCTGAAAGCACGAGCGGCCGCGGTCGCCTCGCGCTTCTATGAAGTCACTCCAGTCGTGATAGCCAATTCCCCCCACGAGCGGCGGCCCGATCCCGCGGTTGAAGCCGCAAAGCGAGTCGAAGCTTCGAAAGATGCTACGATCGAAAAACTGCAAACCCGCTTGGCCGAAATCGAAAAGCAGCCCGATCCCGACGTGCGACGCCAAATTCTACTGTCGGGCAAGAACGCAGAACTGACTCAGTTGCGCAGCGTTCTCAACGCACTCTTCCAACCGCTCAGTCATGATGAGGTAGCGCAGCGCGCTTATTCCTTTGCGCAAGAGCGCGGGTTCTTTGGAGGTTCGCCCACGGAGGATTGGATGCGCGCTGAGCGCGATGCGCATTTCGGCCGCCTAGCCTTTGCCTGGGAAAGCACTCGCACAGGGACTATGTTTTAACGAGCGATTCCATGGTTGACCGGTAGCTAGCAAGCCCCGGCACCGCCAGGTTTTCGGTCTTCGCCCGATCGTCCCAATGCCGTAATGTGACCGCCTGACTAAAAAAATCTTCTTCTTCAAACGCGTCCAGTTCCGTGTCGGTCATCGGGCCGCCTTGCAGATGCAAGCTCGCGAGTGAAGCAGGGCTCAGTTGCGCCAGATACTGTGCGTCTGTCGCGCACAAATACCGTTTCGCGGCCACGTGCAACTTCACCGGCTCACTCACCGTTTCCGGAAAATGCTGGGCAACGTAAGCGTGGCCGATGTCTTCATGCGCCGCGTCGGGAGCCTCGGCCAGCAGGTGCCCGATGTCGTGCAGCAGCGCGGCTACGATCATGTTCGGCGGAGCATTTTCCGTCTGCGCCAGATGCGCGCTCTGGAGCGCGTGCTGCAACTGCGAAACCCGCTCTCCACCATACTCCGAGCTGCCTTTTGTTGCGAATAATTGCATAATTTCGTCTACGATAGCCATGTGTGTTTGTTTTAAATTACATTGAATAATTGCTTGAATCCAAAATCCATGTGCAGCTGCTGGTGACAGTGGAACAAGCTTAAGCCCGGGATTGAGGGCACAACGTCTACTTCTACTTTGCCAAACCCCTTGACCAGAATTACATCCTTCAGGATGCCTCCGGCGGCTTTGCCATTTATGCTCACCAGTTCGAAGCTGGCGCGATGCAGGTGAACGGGATGCGCATCGTCAGTCTGGTTATCGAACACGAAGCGATGCCTGCGGTCGCGCTGTAGCGTATGCGGAGCGTCGCGCTCTTCAAAACTTTTGCCGTTCACCGTCCACAAGTTAAACCCGCCTGTGCCTCCATTGATCTTGCCAAATGTCAGCGGAATGGTTTCGTCCGGTGTTTCCGCCGGTCGACTATCGCCGAAGATGGTGTAATCCCAGGGCTTCTTCGGTGGCGCCATCCAAACTGGTTTGCCGGTTTTGTCGGCGTATTCCACTACGATGCCCATGCCATTCGCACGGTCGTCGTCTCTGGGCGTGCCCAAAACCCAGATGCCTGGATTCGTCATCTCCACAATCGCATCCACCCGTTCGGCGGTGCCTAATTCCAGCACATCGACCAATTGCGGTTTGGGCACTGGATTGCCGTCCAGCCCCGTCACGAGAAAACGATGCCCCGTCAGCGCCAGCTTGAAATTCTCCGTTGCGCTGGCATTCAGGAAGTGAAACAAGACTCGCTCGGCTTGCTTCACGCGAACGGGTTCGCCATAGCCGAGACACTTACCGTTGATCGTGAATTTTTGATAACCGATCTCCCAACCGTTCGGCTTGTCCTCTTTTTTCAGCGTCGGCGGAGGCTTCGGCGCACCTGGGTCTTCGTCTTCCATCTCCTCAGTGGTAAAGAATGGTTCCCATTCGTGAGTGGCGAGGAAAACCTCCCGGTCGTAATGTCCCGGATTCACTCGCGGCTCTACATAAACAAAGCCGAATTGACCGGTATAGGTTCCGCGGCTCAGATCATCCATCGCCATGGTATGTGAATGGACGAAACGCGCGCCCGAGGGCTGCGGCGTCATTTGGTAACGAATGGAGCCATGCGCGGGCACTTCCAAACTGTTCTCTTCCGCTGCCCCATCCACATCGGCAGGTACAATCAGGCCATGCCAATGGACTAGCTCTGGAGAACTGGTCTGATTGTGAATTTCCACGGCGACCGGCACACCTTCCTGGAGGCGGATGAGAGAACCCGGCGCGGAGCCGTTATAACCGATGGTGCTGATGGCATAATCTTTCGCTACGTCCACGACGACCGAGCCGATTTTGAGCGTGACGTCGGCCGGCGCCCTGCGCTCAGCAGCGTCGGGGGTTCGTTCCGCCGGCCGGTCGAGCAATTTGCGAGCAGTATCGCAACCTGTCAGCAGCAAGCTGCCTCCGGCCAGGATTTCCGAGAAAAACTTTCTGCGAGTCGGCCAGCCGTCGTCAAAGTCACCCAAGCAGCACCTCAAACTTCGTCACCGACGCTGGAGGGAAAGTGTGTTCCGTCAATGTGCCGGCGTCCTTGAGAACCAAAGGGTGGGGTTCGACTGCGTGTGGGTCGTCAAAACTATTGTGCGCGTGGACGTCTTTCGACGCTAAAACCATACCTGAGACACTTCGAACGCGTCCGCCGCGTAGCAGAATCTCCGCGGTTCTGCTGGTATCCATGGATGGATTCGTCACCGTCATTGTGAGTGTGTTTCCTTTGAGCGAAGAAGAGCTGCTCAGACCGGGCAGGGCGGCGGCTTTGTCGTCCCAAGTGTAGTGAATATCGGGCGCGGAAACGATAGCGCGGACGGAACGGCCGCTTTGGTGCGCCGAGTATAGATCGAACACATGATAGGTGGGAGTTAGACAGAAGCGGTTCTCATGCGCGAAAAACAGTGACTGCAGATTATTGGCCAATTGCGCAATACTCGCCATCGCCACCTTGTCGGCATGGTGATTGAAAATGTCGAGTGTGATACCGGCCACCACGGCATCTCTGAGTGTGTTCTGCTGGCCGAGGAGAGCTTCCGGGAATGGTTCAGTGCCGGGTGAGTACCAGGCGCCCCACTCATCCACCACAAGTTTCACTTTGTGTTCGGTGTCGAATTCCGCCATGACATCCCAATGCGTGCGAATCAGGCGATCCATGTCATTGGCGCCGCGCAGGATCGCATAGTATTGTGGGGCATCATACTTTAAGGCGTCGCTCTTGGCTTTGTACCATTCGGCGTAGGGATGGCCGCTTGCATTCCAGGAATAGTGATGCATAGCCCAACCCCACATGCTCTCAATCCCGGCGCGCCCGAGTTTGGCAAATTCGCGCCGCGTCCAGGCGAAGTTATCGTCATTGGGACCCGATCCGATGGCGGCGAGCTTGACGCCATAGGAGGGCATCCAAGCGGTATAGCGGCGAAACTCGGTGGCGTATTGCTCAGGCTCGAAATTTCCGCCGCAGCCCCAAGATTCGTTACCAATGCCCCACAGTCTTACGTTCATGGGATCGGGATGGCCGTCGGCGGCACGCTGATCCGCCAGGGTGGTGGAACCGCTGGGAGAATTGCAGTACTCAATCCATTGATAGAGTTGTTCAGCGGGAAGGCTGCGCAAGTTCGCTGCGAGATAAGGCTGCGCGCCCACCTGCTCGCAAAAACGCACGAACTCCACCGTGCCGAAGGTATTCGGATCGTAAGATTGCGGTCCGCGGCGGTTCGCATTGGCTGGCCATTCTTGCGCATCCACCCAAAAATTTGTGCGGCGGGGACGTTTGTCGCGCGGGCCGATACCATCGCGCCAATCGTATTGATCGGCAAAGCAGCCACCGGGCCAGCGGATCATACCCGGCTTGACTTTGCGCAAAGCGTCGATCAGCTCTTTGCGGACGCCATCGACGTTTGGGATGCTTGACTGCTGGCCGACCCAGATGCCGTCATACACGTTTCCGCCTATGTGCTCCACGAAGTGTCCGTAAACCTCTGGGGCGATGGTTGCGCCTGGTTCCGCAATGAGAATTTCGATCCGTGAATCAGCGGCACGCGCTTGGCGCGAAAGCATAGGTTGAGCAGCAGCAAGCGTGGTGGCGGTTGCTAAGAATTGGCGTCGATGCATGTTTGATTAATATATCGCTAATGGTGACGATCAAGGCCGGAGTGGTAAGCTATTGCCCGTGAAGAGCTTGCTCGACGCCCTGCGGGACGATCGCTCAAAAGTGACTCTGGATATCGCTGCGTTGGAACTGGCCAGCATAGAGTTTCCCGGGCTGGATCAGGAAGCTTTCACGTTCCGGCTGGATCATTTAGCGGAGCAGATCAGTGCGCAGCTTGCGCCGCGCGCCAACGGGCTGGATTTCGTTAAGGCTTCGAACGAGCTTTTGTTCGACGTGATGCAGTTTCGGGGAAACGCGGAAGAATACTATGACCCGCGCAATAGCTGTCTGAACTCCGTGCTGATGCGGCGGCTGGGCATTCCCATAACGCTCTCACTGGTGTATATGGAGGTCGCCCGGCGATTGTCGCGAACAGTCTACGGAGTGGGTCTTCCAGGGCATTTTATTGTGGCGTATGAAGATAGCGAGTCGCGCTATTGGATTGATCCTTTCCACAACGGGCAGATTCTTTCGTTTGCCGATTTGTGCACCCTGGCTAGAGATGCGGTGGGTATGGATCTGCGCGTCAATCCCGCAGTGCTTGCTCCGGTGACAAAGCGGCAGATTTTAGTAAGGATGTTGAGTAACCTAAAAGCGATCTACATGCGCGGGGAGGCGTTCGATAAGGCACGGCAGGTTTTGGATCTGCTAATTGAAGCCATGCCTGAGTATGCGGAAGAATATCGCCATCGCGGGGTTGTGCATCTCCGTCAACTCAACCACAAAGCGGCGAAAGCCGATCTGGAAACGTATCTGCGATTGGAACCAGATTCGCCTGAGCGGGAGCAGGTGGAGAAGCAATTGGTTTTGATTGAGCGATGGAAGGCCGGGCTGAACTGAAAGGCTGACCGGGAGGTCAGCCGCAGACGAGGACGTCCGCCCCACGATCCCAGACTACCTGTCCAGCAACAATAGTTGCCACTGGGCCGCCCCGAAACACGCGGCCGTGAAAGGGTGAATTGCGGCTTTTGGACGGCGATTTGGCGACGTCGTAGGTCCACTGGCGATCGGTGTCGAAAATCGTCACATCAGCAGCAGCGCCAGGCCGGAGTGTGCCGCGATCCAACGAGAGTATCTGCGCCGGGTTGTGCGTAAACAGCTTTACAATATGCGAAATGCCGACATGGCCGGGATGATAAAGCTGCTCAAGCGCTAAGCCCAGTGCTGTTTCGAGGCCAATGATGCCGAAGGGGCAGCGCTCGAATTCCTGCATTTTTTCGTCGCCGGGATGGGGCGCATGGTCGGTGGCAATGGCATCGATGGCGCCGTTGATGAGGCCGCGCGTGACCGCTTCGACGTCGGGGCGTTCGCGCAGCGGCGGCTTCATCTTGTAGTTGCTGTCGTAAGGCAGCATATCGGCATCGGCGAGGACGAAATGATGCGGTGTCGCTTCGGATGTGACCTTGAGACCGCGCGCTTTGGCGAACGCCACCATCTCTACTGCGATGCGCGACGAGATATGGGCCACGTGATAACGCACCCCTGTAACTTCAGCGAGCAGGATGTCGCGGGCGACCATCACATCTTCGGAACTGCGCGGAATGCCGCGCAATCCTAAACGGGTGGAAATCAGGCCTTCATGCATGTTGCCGCCGGCACTCAGGTGCAAGTCTTCGCAATGTTCAATGAGCGGCATATCGAGCGCGCGTGCGAATTCCATGGCGTGGCGCACGACGCGAGCGTTCATCACAGGTTTGCCATCGTCGGAGATGGCGACGATGCCGGCCTGCTTCATGGAAGCAAAAGAGGCGAGTTCTTCGCCGGCGCTGTCCTTGGTGATGGCGCCGATAGGATATACGTTCACAACGGCGTGTCTGCGCGCGCGATCGACAATATAGCTGGTAACGGTGGCGTTGTCGTTCACCGGATCGGTGTTCGGCATGCAGCAGATGGAAGTGAAGCCACCCGCCGCAGCCGCGCGTGAACCGGATTCAATTGTTTCGGAATGCTCAAAGCCGGGTTCGCGCAGGTGAACGTGAATATCGATGAAACCGGGCGCCACGATGCAGCCGGAGGCGTCGAAAATCTGCGCACCAGCGGCATCGAGATTTGCGCCCACCTGGCGGATGATTCCATCCTCAATGGCGACATCGGCTACTTGGTCGAGATTCACAACCGGGTCAACCACGCGGCCATTTTTAATAAGAAGTCTGCTCACTGGGCCAGCACCCCTTCCAAAACCGCCATGCGGACGGCGATGCCGTTTTCGACTTGATTTAAGATTGCGGAGCGCTGCGAATCGGCGACTTCCGAGGCGATTTCGCGGCCGCGGTTGATTGGTCCCGGATGCATCACAATTACGTTCGGTTTGGCCGCTTCTATATGTTCCAGCCGCAAACCGTAAAAACTGAAATACTCGCGGGCGGGAAAGGCGGCCTCATTCTGACGCTCAAGCTGAACCCGCAACATCATGATGACGTCCGCCCCGCGAATGGCGTGCTCCATGTCGGTGGTTAGTTCAACGCCGGGAGCGATCTGCCCGATCTGCGGAGGAAGTAAAGTGGCCGGCCCGCACAAGACGATTTGAGCACCGAATTTGGAGAGTAGAAAAATGTTCGAGCGCGCGACGCGGCTGTGCGCTATGTCGCCGATGATGGCGACGCGCAAGCCCTCCAATGTACCGCGCCGGTCGAGAATGGTAAGCGCGTCCAACAGCGCTTGGGTAGGATGTTCATGCGTGCCGTCGCCGGCATTCACAATAGGCACAGGCAGGTAACGCGATAAGAAGTGCGGCGCGCCGGACGCTGCATGGCGCATCACGATGGCATCCGGCCGCATGGCGCCCAAAGTATTCAGCGTGTCTACCAGCGATTCGCCTTTGGAAACGCTGGAGCCTGAACTGGTGATGGACAAAACCTCGGCGCCCAAGCGGCGGGCGGCAATTTCGAAACTGGTGCGGGTGCGCGTGGACGCTTCAAAGAACAGGTTGACAATGGAACGGCCTTGCAAGATGGAAGTGCGTTTGAAGGGCTGTCCGGGTGCGGGCTGAAATGTCTTTGAGCGCGCCAGGATCGCTTCGATGTCCTGCCGGGAAATGGACTCAATATCCAGTAATCCTCGAGTCATGGTTTAACGGATAAAGCTTTGCCTAGGCGGGCGGATCGTCCACACGCTCTACGAGCAGCACTTTTTCCTGATTGTCGATTTCCTGAAATTTTACTTCGATGATTTCATTGGCGCTGGTTTGCACCATGCGCCCTACGTAGCTGGCTTCGATGGGTAACTCCCGATGGCCACGATCGATGAACGCCAACAATTGGACCCGTGCCGCCCGTCCGTGATCGAACAACGCATCCAGCGCGGCGCGAATCGTGCGGCCGGTGTAAAGAACATCGTCCATCAGCACAATGTCCTTGCCTTCAACCGAAAAATCGATCTGCTTGGCCTTGACTACCGGCCGTTCGCCGACGGTGGATAGATCGTCGCGATAGAGGTTGATGTCGAGGATGCCAACCGGAATGTGTAGACCTTCGAGGCTCAAGATCTTGGCCGAAAGTCGCTGTGCCAGCGGGACGCCCCGGCGTTTAATACCGACGAACGCCAGGGTCTTCAAATCGCTGCTCTTTTCCAGAATTTCATGCGCCAGCCGGACCAGGGTGCGATCCATTTCGGAAGCACCCATCAACTGTTTCTTCTCACGTACTGTGGCCATAAAAATTGAGTTCAGCTTAACACGGATATATACTTGTGCTGATTCGAAGAAAACCATGGAGGATTTACATGCCTGAAAACAAGCCACAATCGTTCGCGAATCACGCGCGTTACGATCCTATTTTCCATTTCTTTATGGCGCCCTTGGCGCTGCTGCTGCTGGTGTGGGCGATTACACATGCGATTCGCCATTACGACCACGAAGCGCTGGCTTGGGTGGTGGCGGCGGTACTCATCTTTCTGGCGATTTTCAAAACCAGAACGTACGCGCTGAAAGTGCAAGATCGGGTGATACGGCTCGAAGAGCGCTTACGGCTGGCGAATCTGCTGCCTTCCAACTCGCCGTTACCCGCACTGACCGAAGGGCAATGGATTGCATTGCGCTTTGCCTCAGACGCCGAATGCCCGGGTTTGGCGGAAAAGGCTGTTGCCGGCAATCTGACGGCAAAGCAGATCAAGGAAGCCATCCAAAATTGGCGCGGCGATTATTTTCGCGTCTGACGCTATTTTCCATTGAGCGGCAACGTTACTGTTTTGCCGGTGTGCGCGGATTGGCGCGCCGCATCCAGAATTTCGGCGACAATTAAGTTTGTGTCGAGCGAGGAGAGGCTGGCTCGATCGTCTGTCTCGCCTCTGACAACGCTTGCGAAATAGCGGAGTGGATCGTCGTAAGGGGCTGATAGCTTAGGTGCTTGTTGTTCGGCATTATCTTGCACGGCGTGTTGCACGATCACATGATCGCGAGCCACGGTTATCACAGACGCGGTGCGTCCGAAGACTTGCATATCTTTAATGGCATAGGGCCAATTCCAGGAAGGCTCCAGGATGGCCACCGCATGCGGATAGGTCAGCACGACATTCGCTTCATCATCCACATGGGGATAGATATCGGGCTTGATCTGTTGCGTGACGGCGGTCACGGTGGCGGGTGCTTGCCCATGCATGAGCCAAGTCATGAGATCGGCGCCATAGCAGCCAAAATCGTACAGCGCGCCGGCGCCGTTCAGCTTCGGATCGCTTAGCCACGCGAAGAACTCCGGCTGCACGTGGATTTCACGCGGACCCTGATGGCCATCGCGAACCACTACTTTGCGGATTTCGCCGAGCTCGCCTTTGTCCAGCAGGTCGCGAGCGAAGGCGTTACTTGCATACCAAGTGGTTTCATAATTCACCAGCACGTGGATTTTACCGGCGCGTGCGGCTTCCGCCATAGCGAGCGCCGCCCGATAGCTGACTGCCAAGGGCTTTTCCATCATGATGTCGACATGCGCCCTGGCGCAGGCTTCCACCGCGTGTAAGTGCTCGAAGGTATTGGTATAACCGACCACGCCCTGGGGCGAAGTGTGGGCGAGCATTTCTTCGGCGGAGGAATAATAAAGCTCGGGCTTTAGGTGATTTTGTTTGGCGTACCGATCGAATAAGGCGCGGTCGGGTTCGGCAATGCCGGTAATCTCAATATCGTCGCGCTTCAACGCCATATTGAAGAAGCCGGCGACATGGCCGTGGGTTAGTCCAATCACGCCGATTTTAAAGGGTTGCGCAGCAAGGGCGCTGGTAGCGGACAGGGCTAAAAAGAAGCAAAAAGGCATGCTTTTCATGCTCCCCATTCTAGTCTCATACACTGGAAGTAGCGTGCTCCTCGCCATTCTTCCTCTCTTCGCCTTCTTGACCCCACCGTTGGCGGCTCCGGTGGACGGCAGCCAACTGGACGACGGCTATCGCGACATGTACAACATGGATTTCGGCGGGGCACACAAGGCGTTTGCCGAGTGGGAGCGAGCCCACCCGGAAGATCCATTTGGACCGGCCTCCGATGCGGCCGCCTATCTCTTCACTGAATTTGAGAGACTGCACATTTTGCGTTCGGAATTTTTGACGCAAGATAGTTCCTTTCTGAGCTCACACCGGTTGAAGCCAGATCCGGCCACCCAAGCGGCGTTTGACAAAGCGCTCGAACGCAGCCGTATTTTGTCGCAAGAAATGCTGAAGCGCGGCGAGACACCGGATCGCGCGGTGTTTGCCTCTGTTGTTTGCACTGCGCTACATGCCGACTACCTCGCGCTGATTGAGAAGGAGAACTGGCAAGCGCTGAACGAGATCAAAGAGGCAACCAGCCAAGCTGAGGCGTTGGTGGCGAAGCATCCGGATTTCAAAGACGCCTACTTGTCGATGGGAGTGGAGAACTATCTGTTGAGTCAGAAGATCGGGCCGGTGCGGATGTTTTTGCGGCTTACCGGCGCGCAGACAGATAAGGAAGTGGGATTGCAGAAGCTCAGAATTGTTGCTGAGCAGGGGCACTACTTCAAACCCTACGCTAAAATTCTGCTGGCGATTGCCGCGTTGCGTGACAAAAACAAAGTGCTGGCCGGGCGCCTGATGGAAGAGCTAAAAAATGAGTTCCCTGGCAACGGGTTGTTCAAAGAAGAAGTGAAGAAGTTGAGTTGTTCGGTGGATTGCTGAAGAGTGCGAGCTGCCGCAGTTCCTCTTGGCTAGAGTAGAACATGAACAGGGTAAAGGAAGGAAACGGCAAACGTGGAAACTTCATCACCAGCATTCATACCCAGCACGGAAGACCTAAGTAAAACGCAACGCGATCTGCGTTTTCATCCGACGACTACGAAAGATCCGAAAACACTGACCCGCGCACAGATCGCGACCTTTAACCGCGATGGCTATCTCACCGGGCTGCGGATTTTCAGTGACAAGGAAATTGCGGAAATTCGCGGCTACTTTGATGAATTGCTCAAGAGGACGCTGGCTGCCGGTGGAGACAGTTATTCCATCAGTACGGCGCATTTGCGTTTTGGCCGAGTTTACGACATCTTGACGGATCGACGCATTGTGGACCGCGTCAAGGACTTGCTGGGCGAGGATGTGATCGCGTGGGGTTCGCATTTCTTTTGCAAAATGCCAGGAGACGGCAAACGGGTGTCTTGGCATCAAGACTCCAGCTATTGGCCGCTTACCCCTTCCAAGGCGGTAACGGCTTGGCTGGCCATTGACGATGCCTCCGTTGAGAACGCCTGCATGCGGTTTATTCCCGGTTCGCACCATTTGGGGCACTTGACTTATACGCTGAGTGAAACGGATGAGGCGAATGTCTTGAACCAGACGGTGGTTGGAGCCGAGACGCTGGGCCAACCCATTGACGTCGAACTAAAGGCGGGAGAGATTTCGATCCACAGTGACCTGCTGTTGCATGGGTCGGAAGCAAACCAATCCAATAAACGGCGCTGCGGCCTCACGTTGCGTTATTGTCCGGCGAGTGTAAGAGCGGAACTGGGTTGGAATGCGAAAGGTGTGATCGTTAGCGGACAAGATGACGCCGGTCACTGGGCTAATCCGCCGCGGCCTGACACGGATTAATGAGGGTCGAAATCCTCAACAAATAAGGATCGCGATTGGATTGGCACCGCTCCGTTCTTCAGAGCCGACGCTCCATCACCACGGTGGATTCTGGTGGGCCTGCGTAGTAGCGCGGCGTGGTCCTAACGATCTTAAAGCCGAATTGCCGATTCAGTGAGATCATGGCCTTGTTGCTCTTCCTGGTGTTCGTCACGATCCGGCTGAAGGCATGATGCCGCGCGTACGATAGTTGCCACGCTTTCAATAAAGTGCCAAAGCCTTTGCCTCTGAACTGCGGCAGGATGCCGGTAGTGGCGATGTAGAGAGATCCGCGCCGATGAGGGTTTTCTTTATCTGGTTGGATATCCTCTTTGAAATCGGTATGGAGCCCAAAAGCACAGCAGCCAATCTTTCGCTTACCTACGATCATCCACCAGGATTCATACATTCGCCAAGTGGCTTGATCGAAGTAGTCGCCGGGATACTCGTGAAATGCTTTGCGATCGAAGAGAAGGAGACTGCGAATTTCTTCAGACACTACAGCTTGGCGGAACTCAGTATGCATACCTGAACTCTTTCTTGAAGGCGTCCGGCATTCAATCTAAGTATCCCCGATTGAGAATACAGTAACTTGTTTCCTGCGAGACTGGTAGGAATGCTTTGCAATGTATATTCAGAAAAGGCCAGGACATGTCCATGAGCGAGAAGTTGATTGGCAAGGGATTTGTACGTTCGAACAGATACAATCCCGACTGGGTTGTTGCGAGCGCAAGTGGCGGCGCCCATTCACTCTGGTTGACGGAATGGGTGGCGGCGGCGATTGACCTGCGCCCTGAAATGCGGGTGCTCGATCTAGGCTGCGGGAGAGCGTCATCGTCGATTTTTCTGCATCGGGAATTTGGAGTTGAGGTCTGGGCCACGGATCTGTGGTTTAGTGCCTCTGAAAATATGCAGCGCATCCGCGATGCCGGTGTGGATCGTCACGTCTTCCCGATTCATGCCAACGCACGATCCCTACCGTTCGCCGTTGAGTTCTTCGATGTCATTCTGTCCATCGACTCTTATGTCTACTACGGAACCGATGATTTGTATTTGAACTACCTGGCACGCTTTCTTCGCCCAGGCGGCTACTTGGGAATCGCGCAAGCCGGATTAACGAAGGAAATAGAAGGACCAACACCAAGTCATTTACGGCAGTGGTGGACTCCCGAACTCAATTGTCTCCACTCAGCAGCCTGGTGGAGCAGGCACTGGAAGAGAAGTGGCGTGGTGGATGTAGAATTGGCGGACACGATGGCCGAGGGGTGGCGCCTGTGGATTGAGTGGCATAAAATTATTGCCCCAAACAACCAGGCCGAGATTGAGGCGATAGAAGCGGATGGAGGGGACAATCTCGGTTACGTACGAGCTGTTGCACGACGCCGAGAACACTTGGACCTAAGCGACCCGCCAGAATCGGTTCCCGCTCAATACACCCAGCAACCGCTACTTCGTGAATTTAGCGGCTTTGAGCAGTACTCCAGTCGCGGAAACGGGTAGCGCCGTTCTACTTAGCCGCCGCTTTCTTGGCCGCCCAATACTTTTTGACGCCCTCCCTGAGTCTCTTGATGGCTGCTGGGCTCATCTTTCTCTTGGCGGGCGCCGCGCTTGCTGCTTTCGGAGTCGGTGCGCTTGCCACGCCGTAATAGCGGCCATCGCGCCGCCGTAGCTTTTTCTCTTTAACCAAAGCACTCAGGGTAGTGTAGATCAGGTTTTCGCTTTGAGGTATCTTCCGCGATGTGAACACTTCTCTGATTTCTTTGGGAGTGACCCCAGCAGGATGATGGGCGTTCACGATGGCAACGACAAAGGCGGTCTTGTTGCCGGTGAACTCGACGGCGGATTGATGGCTGGCTGGTTCGCCGTTGGTGGCGACAGGACTGGGTTTGGCAGGACCTTCACTTTGCCTCGCCTCGGTTGGCGTCATTCCTTTGGAAAGCTCTATCTGGAAAACCTCCTTGTATGCGGCCAGTTCAGTGGTCTGCGCCTGAATGGAGGCGGTGAGTTCTTCAATGCGAGTCTGCAGGGACTTTGTTAGCTGTGACATTCCTCACACATCATAGCGCCCTCACTTCTCTGAACCTGAAAAGGCCGGGCGGGAGAGTGCCGATATGAGGGGGACAGCGGCTCTATGAAGCTAGTGTGCTGTCTCGGTTAAGACTTGACAACTGGCGCGAGTCGGGACGTTGCCAGACATGCCGGCAGTCAAGGTCGCTGGCGCTTCCGGCTCAGATTCGAGATTAGTCCGAGATTGAAAAGAATTAGGTGAGACGGGAGACTGGCCGGCATTTTTGATGGCAATAACCACCTTCTTCAGCTTCTAAACGTCGAAAGAGTGCGATAGGCAGGAAAGCATAAATTTTACTTAACAGTGCCTTGAGGAAATCAACTTGTAAGGTGGCGGCGCTGGGCTACGATTAGATGCATGACGATCAGGTATCTTTCCCTTTTGATAGTCGCGCTGATAGGTTCCCTGACAACTTCAGCGCAAGACCAAAAACGAATTCCGCTGTCAGCAAGTCAAGACACTTCGAACGCTGACCTTCCAATTTCGGCGGCAGTATGGGCCGGAGACACGCTGCATGTGAGTGGAAGGCTCGACCCGGACCGAAAGACGCACAACGATACCCAGTCACAGACGGCGAGTCTGATCAAGGACATCCAAAGATTCCTCGAATCGCAAAAACTGACGCTGAGCGATGTGGTGATGATGCATGTGTACCTCGGTGGCGATCCTGCGAAAGACGGCAAGATGGACGTTGCTGGAATGATGGCTGGATATACACAATTGTTTGGCACCAGGGATCAACCGAACAAGCCCGCCCGTACCACTGTGCAGGTGGTTCTGCCCGGTGCTGCTAGTGGCGCTTTGATAGAAATCGACCTAGTCGCAGTGCGTCCAAAGTAGCGCCTGGCCGCCGCGGGAATTGTGCGAGTGAATGACAGAGGTTATTACGCAGCTGCGTTCACCGGCGTGGTGGCGATGGGCTTGGCTTCCCGCAGGTATCCCGGCTTGTTTCCCGCCTTCCTGGGCAAGTATCCAGGTGACGCGCTGTGGGCGCTCATGGTATTTTGCGGCTGGCGACGGCGGCCGGCGGGATGATTGCCTAGCAATTTCGTCTTTGTGTGAACGAGCAGGGCGAGGACCTCCGACTCCGTGGTGGTAAAGGCGGCGCTACTCGCCTCGACTGATGGAAACGCGGCGAGCCGAGTTGGGCTTGGTGATCGCCCCATCGAGGCGAGCCGCCAGCGGTTCGAAGGTAGGCAGGGGGCCATTCCATCTGAGTTCGTCCACATCGGCGAAGAGTGTAATGTCGGTTCGGAGTGTGGCGAGCGTACGGAACAATAGCGCGTGATCGCGCTGTTCTAACAAGGTTCGTGCAAGCGCACTGGCGCTACTGACGTTTACACGCCAGTCGCGCCAATCCGCAGGAATAGATTCGATGTGGGTGAAGCGGGCGAGAACGGCGGCTGTTGACTTTGCTCCCCAACCCGGCAGACCTGGGTAGCCGTCCGCCGCATCGCCGACCAACGCCAGGTAGTCGGGAATCGATTGCGGGGAAACCCCGAATTTCTGAATTACGCCGGCTTCATCGCGCACCTCACCCGTCCGCCGAATCATTTGCACAATACGTGTTCCGCTAACGATTTGCGCCAGGTCTTTGTCCGGTGTGCAGATGTTGACGCGCGCGACTCGTGGATCACGCGCGGCTGCAATCGCCCCGGCCGCCAGCGCATCGTCGGCCTCGAACTCTACCATGGGCCAGACTACAAAGCCAGCGGCGGCAAGCACCTCCTCTAGCAATGGGAACTGCGCCAGCAGTGCTTCATCAATCCCTTCGCCCGTCTTGTAGCCGGGCCATAGTTCGTTGCGGAACGACTCTATGAAATGATCGGTCGCGATGGCAAGATGCGTGCCGCCGTCTTTAACTATCCCCAGCAATGATGCGAGTACGCCGCGCACCGCGGCAACCTCAAACCCAGCGTGGTCTTTTGCCGACGGAAGCGCGTAGTAGTGCCGAAACAACTCGTAGGTGCCGTCCACGAGGTGGACTTGCAAGGTGGCTTCGCTAGCAACCGGCCTCGGGTCGAGGACGGGCTGCGGTTGTGGGCTGTCGCGGTGTGCGGATAGACCGAGCTGACTCTGTGACACTTTCCTCCGGTAGTTGGCGGATTGCCGGACTATTGTGGGAGCGCCCAACTCGCAAGTTCCACTCGCAGTGGCACGGTACCGACAGTCGTACCACCCGAATCAGCGGAAACCACAAACTGTTGCCAGCCTGGCAACTTGGTGGCCGGAGCCGCTGCCTGGACCCTTAGGAAGTATGTTGTATGCGCATCAACCTTGACAGAAGACAATGGGCTCATCACTCTCCATCCAGCAGGCGTCTGCACTTCGAAGCTCACGTGAATCGGCGCTTGAGTTGGATTCTCGACGATCAAAGGAATACTGAGAGTGCCGCCTACCTGGATCGTCACTTCCGCCGGAATCAACTGTGAGAGATGTTTTAATCCATGCGCCTGCCAGAACTGGCGGTAGAAGTTCCAAGGCCCGCCGAGTTCCATGACAGGCGCCTCGTAAACCGGTAGAGCAAACCCAGGCGAGCGCTGAAAAGCGATACCCTGCGTCACAATTCCGGCAAAAACGTCGTCCGTCTTGCCAGCCGTCACTAGCGACTTACCCAAGATGAATTGGCTCGGTTTCATCAGTGGAATGGGATGTTCCAATCCTTGTGCACCATGCTCCAGAAGGGCCCGTTCCACTCGCCCACCCCCTTGCGTTCGATGGTAAATGAACTCCTCAGCGGCAATCTCGCCATAAGAAATGTGCCGCTTGGGCGAAACATCAGTCGCGGCGTATTGTGGGCCTTGCTGGGCGAAGAAATCCATATGGGTTGGATTTGAGAAGTAATAAATCTTCTGGGGTTGCCATGGGCGCAGAGCTTCCAAATGGTTCTGGTTTTGGCGGGGCTCGCTGGCGGGAGTGACCTGTTCCGGAAAAACGGTCGGGTCTCCAGCCATGTCGAATGCTTCTGTCGCGAGCACGCCTGACGCTTGATGATCGCCATGATTCTCACCCGTGACGCCGAGCGGCAGCCACGTTAGGATCACCTCGGGTCTTGTCAAACGGACCAAACGAACCAACCGGTCCAGGCAGCGCGCGTGGTCACAGGTTTCTAGCGAGACGAGCGGATTCTGGCTGGGCGTATCCGGCCCACCCAGGTTCCACATATTTGTGATCCCAAGCGAGGCCGCGCCACGCATCGCCTCTACCTCGCGAATATCACCCATGGCCCTCGCCTGTTCCGGTCCGAACTCGTTCGTGCCGCCATCGCCAAGCGTAGTCCAGACGATAGCCACCCGTTTCCCCTCATCCACCTCACGCGCAATGAAAGCGGCGGCCATGATCTCGTCATCGGGATGAGCGACAACAACGAGAAGGTTGGCCTTGTAGCGCTCGTCGGGCTTGCGGTTGTTCGCGTCATACGAATCTTTCGGCCAGGGGTTGTTGACATCCTGAGCGCTGGCTGCACTGAAGCTGTTCAGCAATAAAATTCCCAGACAGAACCAAACGCTTGTCATAGCGGGCCTCAATTTCCAATTCTATTCTCCAGCAGACTTTTTGTTCTTTTTCCGCATAAATTAACTACTGGGTATAGAGCATCGGATTGGGCGATGAGCAACTGCGGGAAATCGATTCGGCATGGCTGGATGTACGGCCCCTTCATAAGCCCGCCGGCATAAGGCGGTGAAACTTCGTCAGCAATGGGCCGATATGTCTTTTTAAGGGTGGAGAATCTATGATGGACGGAATGGAACCTTTGGCCGCAGTTTCAGCCGATGAACTCACACCAACGATTGAGCGCGTCACGGCAACCGGGGACTTCCATTTTGCAAATAAGAATCGGAAAGCCGATTTAGGTCAAGGAAAGGGAAAAAGGCAACAGATTACCGAAAGGCTGGACGATAACGTGGTCCTTTCGGCCGTTGCCCATGTCAGTTTGCTGGAAAGTGAAGGTCTGGAGGCGGCTGTGATCGCCACCGAACTCGGCCTCACTGCGGAAGAGGTGTGGGCCGACGCCGGGATTGCTGCGGAGATCTGCCACCCAAGCGGAGCAACGTCACCGATTGGCCACGTAGGCCCACAGGATACGACATGAAAAGCGCCTCGTCGTGAAAAGCGCCTCGTCGCGGGACGAAGCGCTTTCAGACAAACCGCTGGCTACTTGCGGGAGGACAACATATCCAGTTCGTGGATTAGTGGCTTCGCCTCGTCGGGCGTGTGCAGCTTGTCATCGAAGATCTCGCGATTGGTTAGTTTCTTGCCATACAACTCTTCATTCGCTTCCTCATCGGAAGTGAGAGCTGAACCGCTAATATCGATGCCGCCAAAGATGCCGCGAGACCGCGAGTAAGAAAGGATTTCAGCGTGCATTTCGGCGTCCGTCATGGCCGACGAATCCCGGCCGACCGGACCGGCTGCCGCCGACGCTTCGCCGCCAATTTGGAATTTGTCGCTCAACAGGTGATTCATTCCGGATTTATTCATCACTAGCATGATGACGTCGGTTTCCTTGCCGCCTACGAGAAAACCGAATTTTCCGCCTGTTAGCTTAACCGAACCTGGCGCATGCCAACCCACCCCGCTCTCTTTGCGGCAAGTGAAAAAACCCTTGCCGTATTGCCCGCCGACAATGAAGCCGCCCGCCTTCAGATTTGGAATGATGATCAAGCACGTGGCCCGGTTCAGCAAATCCTGCGGAATACCTTTGTCGGAGGCATTCATCATTTCTTTAAGATCTTCCGTCGCGGCCATGATACGCGCGCTGGCACTTTTTTGAGCGAATGCCGGCACGCTAATCAGCGTCGCCAGCAGCAATCCTGTCAGTAGTCTCATAACATCCGTTAGACGCTACTCTCACGGATCTGTTGCGCGATCTCTCGCGCGCGCCGCACGCAATCGGGAATTCCGACACCGTCAAATGCGTTACCTCCTAGAAATAATCCGGGGTAATTTCGCAGGTTTGCGAAGATTTTGTTAATCCTATCAACGTGTCCCACAACATATTGGGGCATGGAGTGCGGCCAACGGTGCAAGGTGTGGAACAAAGGTTCTGCCGTGACGTCCATTAATCTTTGATAATCGGCACGCACCAGCGCAACAATGTCCGCTTCTGGAGCTTTGGCCAGTTCCAGCGCGTCTTGCCCAACGACAAACGCCCGCAAAGCTGCGAGTCCGGGCCTTACTCGAATCGGGAATTTGGTGTTGACCCAGGTTGCCGCGGCGATGGTCTTGCGTTCACTGCGAGGCACCAGAAATCCAAATCCATCGAGCGCGTGGCCGATTGCTTTCCGCTCGTAAACCAACATTAAGAGGATGGCGGAAGAATAGGGGATCGCCGCCAGCCCGTCAGCGAGCGGCGCGGCGCTCGCTTGGAGTAATCCGGCATTGACATGCGCCGGACAACACAGCACTACGTTGCGCGCCGATAGTGTTTCTTCGCCAATTCGCACCAGCCACTCTTTTCCGCTGCCCGTTACAGCGTTGGCTTCGCCGTGCACGATACTGGTGCGGCCGCGAATCGCAGCCGCCAGGGAATCGGTGAGCGTCTGCATGCCATCGCGAAAGGAAAGAAACAGCGAGCCACCGTTCTTCGGCTTATCGCGCAGCTCCTGCTGGACTCCCTTCACCAGGCTTCCGTACTTGCGCTCGTATCCCATGAAGCGGGGCAGGACGCTTTCGGCACTCAAGTTTTCCGACTCGCCGCCATAGACTCCGCATAGCAGCGGTTCGGTGAGATACTCCAACACTTCCGAGCCAAAATGTTCGTTCACCAGCTGCCCCACGGAAATATCTTCCTGCCGTTCGCGCGGTTTCATTTTGGTCTCGAGGTCAATTCGGTGTTTGGCTTCTTTACCCAGCAACGCGGATTCTGCAAGCGGCTGCCGCTCGCCGGGCACCATCATCACCATGCCTTTGGGCATAGGCAGTAGTTTTCCGTTGCGCACTACAAAGATGCGTCGAGCTGCGTCGTTGGAACCGATAATCTGATCGTGCAAGGCCGGCAGTTCATCCGCCAGTTCACGCACCGCAGGCTTGGTGGCGATAAAACTATCCGGGCCCGCTTCGAGACGGCAACCCTCGATCAAATCCGTCTTGATCAAGCCGCCCGTGCGCGTGGTCCTCTCAATAATGGTGGAAGGGATGCCGTAACGGGATAGGAAATAAGCCGTGGCCAAACCGGAGACGCCGCCACCGACAATCAAAACCCTTTGCATGGCCAGAACGCCTCAGCGTTGAAAATCGCGCACGATCTGCACCACCGCTTTTACATTCTCCACCGGCGTTTCCGGAAGAATGCCGTGACCCAAATTGAAGATATGGCCGGGCCGCGTACCGGTACGGCGCAACAAATCATTTACCTTGGTGCGCAATTCGGCGAGCGGGGCAAACAGCGCGACGGGATCGAGGTTGCCTTGGATAGCGGAACGATAGCCGATGTCCAACCAGGCTTGATCGATGTTAATGCGCCAATCGACGCCGATGACGTCTCCGCCGGCCGCGTGCAACTCGCGAAAAAATCCAGCGGCCCCGGTGCCAAAGTGAATCACTGGCACGCTGGCGGTGCGAATCCGCTCAATCAGCGCGCGGGAATACGGCTGCACGTAGCGTACATAATCTTCCGGGCTGAGCGCACCCACCCAGCTATCGAAAACCTGAATTGCCTTGGCCCCGCCGCCCACTTGTAGATTGGCGAAGCCGCCCAGCACGTCGACCAACTTACCCATGAGACGCCGCCACATAGTCTCATCGGCATACATCAACTTCTTGGTTTTTAGAAAAGTCTTGGACGGGCCGCCCTCGATCATATAGCTGGCCAGGGTAAACGGTGCACCCACAAAACCGATGACCGGGACACGTCCGGCGAGCGCGCGCGTTACCAGTTGGATTGACTCGGCAACATAGCCCAACTCGTCCGTGCGATTCGTGGAAAGCCCGTCGATATCTTCCGGCTCGGTGACCGGGTTCGCGATAGAAGGGCCCTCGCCACTGACGAAGGAAAGCTTGAGACCCATGGGTTCCACCGGCAGCAGCAGATCGGCAAAAATAATGGCCGCATCGACGTCCAGAATTTCCACCGGCTGAAGGGTTACTTCCGCGGCCAATTCGGCATTCTTGCAGATATCAAGTATGCCGTGCTTGGCGCGGATATCGCGGTACGGCTTTAGGTAACGGCCTGCCTGCCGCATGAACCAGACCGGACGCACATCGGTGCTTCTCCGGCGGCAAGCGTCCAGAAACCGGCCGCTGCTTACTTGACCCACTCGCATTCAGCCCCCACTCTGTTTTCGCACATCAGGACACGAAAGTCTTTTGGTTGATGGATACCGGTCCACTCTCGTCCCAAAATGTAGTATGGTTTTGCCCAAGCGTCGCTCTCATCTTTTCCACTGCGGCGATGCCGTCCACATCGGAGCGAATGGTGTGCCGCTCCCTTGAAAAACCGGGTAACGGATTGATTCCGCGAAGTTGGGGAACTCGCTTTTTTATCTTCATTGGAGGGCCAAAGTAGGCCTCCGCGAGGGCTGACCAGGAGGTCAGCCGCAGACCGGGAGGTCCGCTGCACAAGGGCGAGGCCCATGGGCCCTCCCTTGAAAAACCAGGCTCGCGGAGGAGAAGAAAGGCAGAACAAGGTCGCTGCCGCTCCCGGCTCCGAAACGGCACGCTGTGGATCTTTAATAACATTGGTGGATCGCAGGGCCACAGGCACTCTGTTGAAAAACCGGGCAATTGGCTGATTCCACGAGGGCGGGAAAACAGGTGTTGATATTCATGGGTGGGCCGAAAAAGGCTGACCGGGGGGTCAGCCGCGGACCAGGGGGTCCGCCCCACAGGCGCGAAGTCCATGGGCACTCTGTTGAAAAACAGCCGGTCGCCAGGGAGTTTTTCATATAGCATTGGTGGGCCGTAGGGGCGCGGTTCGCATCGAAGGTAGGCGGCGAGCGGATCAGCTCTTGGGTTGTTCCTGGTCGCGCGGACGGCCGCGTCTCACCCGCTTCATCAAATGATCCATGCGCGCATTGATGGCGAGTTTCACATCGGCTTCGAAATGGAGCTCGGGAATGCGGAACAGGTTCAGCCGCTCGGCCAGTTGGTGACGAAGGAAACCGCGCGCGCCTTCCAGCGCTTCAATGGTCTTTTTCTGTTCGCCTGAATCGGTGCTCATATGCAGACGCACTTGCGCATGCCGCATATCGGGTGAAACCAGAACTTCGGTGACAACGGCATCGCCAATCCTTGGATCGGAAAGCTCGTAAGCGATCATCTCACCGAGTTCCTCGCGTAATGCCTCGGATACTCGTCCAGCCCGGTGATTATCCATGACGCCTCCCTACTTAAGAGTGTAAGGCGTCGGGGTCAATTTCCTCGATGAACCGATCGAAAAATTTACCGATCATTGTCTTGGCGGTACTATCGATCACGCGCTGGCCCAACGAGGCGATAGTGCCGCCGACCAGTACGTCGCCGTCGTAGGCCAAACGGGTGCCCTCGGGCGAGGGAGTCAAGTGGATCGAACCTTCGCCCTTCAGAGAGCCGAAGACCACATCGCCTTCGACCCAAATTTTGAAGCTGTGCGGTGGCTGCGCCTCGCTGGTTTTGATTCTGCCTTTAAAATTACCGGAAAAAGCGGCGAGGTCCACTTTCATGTTCACGGCATACTCGTCGAGCGCGGTCTGCTCCAGAGCATCGCAACCCTGCATGCAACGCGAAAGGATCGCCGGATCGTGCAAAGAGCGATATATTTTCTCGCAATCAAATGGCAAGTTGCGAGAGCCGGCGATTCTCAAACAATCCTCGCCGGCTCAGTGCGCATTGGTTAAAGCTTGACCGTAACGGTCTTTACTTCGGTGTACTGCTGCAAGCCATATTCACCGAGCTCGCGTCCGAGACCGGATTGCTTGAAACCGCCAAAGGGCGCGGCGGCATCGAAGACGTCGTAACAATTCACCCAAACCGTACCGGCGCGGACATTGTTGGCGATGGCGAGAGCCTTGCCGATGTCGCGGGTCCAGACGGCGGCTGCGAGACCGTAAATCGTGCGGTTGGCGCGTTCAGTGACTTCGTCGATATCTTTGAACTTGATGATGCTCATGACGGGTCCAAAGATTTCTTCTTCGGCGATCTTCATATGGTCATGGACATCGGAAAAGACGGTGGGCTCGATGAAATAGCCTTTATCACCCACCCGATTGCCGCCATGAACGAGTTTCGCGCCTTGCTCTTTACCGGACTGAATGTAGCCCATGACTTTATCGAATTGATCCCGATCCACCTGCGGACCTTGTTCAGTGTGCGGATGGAAAGGATCGCCCACCGTCCGCTTGGCGGCGCGTGCTACGCTGCGCTCGACAAACTCGTCATAGGCCTTTTCCTCAACGAAGAGCCGCGAACCGGCGCAACAGCACTGGCCCTGGTTGAAGAAGAGAGCGAAATGCGAGCCTTCGATGGCCTCATCTAAATTGGCGTCGGCGAAGACAATATTCGGGCTCTTGCCGCCCAGTTCTAGCGTGACGCGTTTCAGATTCGACTTCGCCGCCGCTTCCATAATCAGATGCCCAACTTCGGTCGAACCGGTGAACGCGACTTTATCGACATCCATATGTTTGGCGATGGCGGCGCCGGCAGTTGGTCCATAACCGGGGAGGAGATTGACGACACCAGCCGGGAAGCCGGCCTCGAGGATTAACTCGCCGACACGCAGCGCGGTTAGCGGCGTCTGTTCGGCGGGCTTCATCACCACCGTATTGCCGGTTGCCAGCGCCGGGCCCAGTTTCCAGGCCTGCATCAGCAATGGAAAGTTCCACGGGATGATTTGGCCAACCACGCCGACTGGCTCGTGGCGGGTGTAAGTAAAGTAATCGCCGTTGACGGGGATGGTTTTACCCTGTAACTTGTCCGCCCAACCGGCGTAATAGCGGTAACACGCTATGGTAAGCGACAGGTCGGCGGCTTTGGCAACCAGATACGGCTTGCCGTTATCCATAGACTCGAGGCGAGCCAGTTCGTCCGCATGCTTTTCGATCAGGTCGGCGAGCTTGTTCAACAGGCGGCCACGCTCCGAAACGGGCATTTTGCGCCATGACGGGTGATCAAACGCGGCGCGCGCCGCTTTCACCGCTTTATTGACATCGGCCGCGTCGGCCTCTGCCACCTGGCAGATTTCTTCGCCAGTGGCCGGATTGATGGTCGCGAAGGTCTTACCGGATTCGCTATTGACCCACTGACCATTGATGAGAAGTTTGGTCGCTGAGACAGCTACATGATGCTCAGTCGGGGAGGATAATACTGCTGCCATTCGATGCTCCTTTTTGTCACGGTTTTAGCGCAACCGTAAAACGGTACACAGAAACGATATCACGTTCCAGCGGTGGCTCGAACGTGCGCGGTGGGGCAGAACGCAGACGAACGCGATGCGCGACGAGGCATGTCCCGGCGCACGTCAGTGGGCTGGCAGCACTTTGCATTTAGGCGCTTAGCATTCTTCGGGGCCGACGGGTTGGACGAGTTTTTCGCAGGAGAAGATGAGGGATTGGTTAAGCGCTGCGTCGTCGGTGGGAAGGCAGAGGTTGCGGCCAGTGAGCGAGCTACAGAGAGGAGGAGAATCGCTCGCTACGCTTCAGAATGAGTCGATTCGACGAAATCGCCTACCGCTCCGTCTCGCGGTTTACCTGTGCGCCAGTTGGCGTTCAGCAGCGTTGCTCCAGAATTGCTGAAGAAGGGCATGTGCCGGATATTGGCTCGAGTCGCGAGGTTAGGTGGCTTGGGGGGCAATCCATTCCTATGGAATTCGGGGATGATTCAGGATTGGCTCCCGAGCAGGTCATGGGCTGGGCGGACGCAGCCAGCGATATCTACCGCCTCGCCAAAGTAGTGATGGAGATGATCACCGGCAAGAGGTTGTCGGAACTACTCCCGGAGGCGTCGCGGGATTTGCCAAAGCGCGTGTGGAAGTTCCTTGCGCACATTGCCGCTGGGGCTTTCGCTCGAATCAAGGGATCTGATAAACACGACGTTGGCATTTGATCTAAGGCAAAGGCCCGCAAACGCTATGGAGTTCGCGATTCGGATTGCTGGGGAGTTAGAAGAGGCCGTTAAGACCCCAAAGGAATGGCTACTCGTCGAGTTGTATCTTGAGCCCACTCTCCATCTTCTTCCAGCGATAGCTTATCTGCCGGACACGACTTTTGTCGGTGAGGGTGAGTTTCTATGGACAACTAAACCCCGGGAGAAGTGCCTTGGCCGCAAATCTCGCCATCTTGCCGGTTTTTTTGTCAGCTGCTCATATTTCTTACGCAGTACATAGTGAGTGGAATCCAAAGGAGCTCATTTATGAAAAAACGATTATTCGCCACCGTTGCGGGCGCCTTCATGGCATCGGCATCGCTGGTCCACGCCGGTAGCCTTGTCAGCTACATCTTGACTTCGGGAACCGACACGATCAAATTTTCAATTCCCCAAACACCTACGCCGCTGGCGTGTGCATTGTCCTATGACTGTTTCAGCGTTTCGCCAGTAGCCGTCACCATTGACGGCGTAACCGACGCCAGCGCCATCGTCAGCTTCTATACGCCATCCAACGGCGGAGGGCTGACGATTGTTGAGGGTAGCACTACTGAGATCAACAATGACGGCCCTGGCGATGAGCAGCTTTTTTCGGGAACGCTGGGAAAACCAACCCTGGAAACATTTTCCAATCTCCAGCTAGTCGGCGTGGATGCTTACTCTCCCGCGCTCGATGAGAGTTTCCTTCTCAATGGGGCAGGAACTGGCCCCAGCGCACCGGAACCGAAAACCTACGCCTTGGTTCTTGGCGGGTTTGCCGTTATTGCCCTTACCCTACGCCGAAGACGCTTGCAGGTCTCACGGCCCGGGTGCAGAGATACCCGAACCTCTTCCTGCTCGCCAACCCCGTTAGTGAACGAAAAAGAACATTCCCGTTTAGTATCTGGGCTGGTCGTGGGCCGATCCTCGGTGAGAACATCCCATACCGCTAACAGTTGAAGGGCGCTCTCTTCGGCGTGCGCAATATAAGCCCGTTAAGACAAGAAGATTACCGATGAGCGATTCAAGAGCGGCGCTCGCTCCAGGGCGGCAGCGCCGCCGACCTGTACCAGGTGAGCATCCTTAAGCTTCGATACACCCCAATCTTGATTGGACCCCGATCACCCAATGCTGGCTCGCACCTCACTGCGAAGGCGTCTCCTGCCCATGCCCCGCCATCCTCGCATCAATCGCCACCTTCGTCTGATGCAGCGAGGTCGCGAGCGA
The DNA here is from genome assembly GCA_963764105.1 of Bryobacterales bacterium. Taxonomy (GTDB): domain Bacteria; phylum Acidobacteriota; class Terriglobia; order Bryobacterales; family Bryobacteraceae; genus Bog-105. The sequence goes on along the minus strand of CAVXRP010000014.1, from coordinate 197,138 downwards.
ATCTCGCGAAACCCGCCGCACGATCGGTGTCACGATCACACGAAACGCCGCCGGAATGTCGCGGCTTAACGCAATCGCCTCCAACTCCGCGTAAACCCCTCCGTCCCTCTCTTCCAGCCGCGTGATGCTCGATAGCCTCCAAATCAAGCCAGTCCCTTGATCCTCAGGCAAAGTGTGTTGCTCCGCCGTTCCGAATTTATCGACCTCTTGAATATGCGTCGTGTTCGAAACCGCGTACCAGCGGCGCTCGTCAACGCGAAAATACGAGGCCTTGCAATCGGTATCGAGCGCAGTCTTCGACACCACAGATTTGTTGACTAGCCGCATCGAGAAGAGGTCGTTTACGCCGTCTGTGCCATGCGAGATCGAATCCATCACGCCCGGCTGGTAGATCTCCTTGTATCGGTCATAATCGCGCAAGATCCGCAAAATGTCATCGATTTTCGCATTAGGGACGAACCCCACACCCAGCCAATCGTGAATGAGTCCGGAAGGCACCTTCTTTGGTATGTGTGGGCCAACCGGCGCAATGTGCGGGCCCTTCATGCGGATTTCCGCCGCGCGCTCCGGCTCCTCGTCAATCCAAAGGAAATGCGCCCCCGGCTGGAGGCGTGCCTGCATGCCGCTCATTGCGCCACGCATATAAGCGTCCCAGGCTTCCTTGGTTTCCGGCTTCAGCGTAGCGCCACCGGCGGCCGTATGAAAACGCAGCAAAGTTAAAATGACGATTAAGCAAATCTTTTGAGTCATGGGCTTCCCAAACGGACAGCAGTGTAGATTCATTCGCCCTGCCTTTTGATTCAGGCTGACGCAAATCGACAATGACTCACATCTGTCTTTAGAGAGAGGATACCGTGAACGCTGCTCTTGTTTGTTCTTTTGAAGCGCCTCCGCGCTATACGAACTTTGCCGATCCTACCGCGGCGGAAGGAGAAACGATTGTCAACGTGACCGCCGCTGGCCTTCACCCAATCGTAAAGGCCCTTGCCAAAGGAACGCACTACGGCAGTTCGGGGATTTTGCCGTTTATTCCGGGTGTCGACGGGGTCGGCCGCAAGGAGGACGGCACGCGTGTCTACTTCGGCGTTTCGCGCAGCCCCTATGGCACCTTCGCGGAGCGTGCTTTGGCGGCGAACAAAATGTGTTTGGCCCTCCCTGATGGGATCGACGATGCCACCGCAGCCGGACTGGCCAACCCAGGCATGTCCTCTTGGGTCGCGCTTGTGGAACGGGCGAAATTTGTGGCTGGCGAAGGCGTTCTCATTTTGGGCGCGACCGGGGTTGCAGGTCAACTCGCCGTCCAAATCGCCAAACGTTTGGGCGCAAAGCGCGTCGTTGCGGCTGGGCGGAATCCACCCGCGCTCGCAGAACTCAAGAGCCTCGGGGCCGACGCCATCGTTTCGCTTGATCAGGAGCATGAGCCGTTGGTGGCTTCGTTTCGCCGCGAAGTAATGGAGCAAGGTATCGACGTAGTGTTGGATTATCTATGGGGCAAGCCGGCGGAGGCGCTGCTCGAATCCATCTCGCAGAAGGGATTGACCCGCGCCGCGCCGCGCATCCGCTATGTGGAAATTGGCGAGAGCGCGGGCCGAACCATCACCCTGCCGGGCGCGGCGCTTCGCAGTTCGGCCCTGGAACTCATCGGAAGCGGCTTCGGTAGTGCTTCGATGGATCAGATTTTTCGCGCACTCGGGAAGTTCTTCGCGGCCGCCGCCCAGACGCCTTTTCAAATGAAGATCAAAGTCGCACCCCTGCGCGACGTCGAACAACTCTGGAACGAGAACGAAAAGGGCGCGCGATTAGTCTTCCAGCCCTAAGCTAGTTTGGCCTTTCTTCTCCGCCGCTCGACCGTCTCTATAAGCACACGGGCCTACCGGCCCTAATGCGTTGTTCGTCTCTGCGTCTATCCGTGTGGAAGCACTGGCGCTCATATTACGAATCTTCTCGATTCGGTGTCTATTGGGTCCCACCATTGTCTGTCCGGCCGAAGGACGGGAGGTAACGGCCGAAGTTCAATTCGAAGTCGCTCGGAACGCCGTAACCGATATCACGGATCTTGGCACGGCGCGCCTGCGCACCTGGCAACGCCAGCAGCGGGAAGAACAGCTCGTTGCTTGACTGAAGCTCGGTTGCTGTCGGCGTCCCGAACCGGTTGACCTGGGCCTTCGCCGCAGCCAGCGTTTCATGGTCGAACGAGGCCAGACGCTGGACGAGAGCATCGACGAACGAGTCCAGGTGGTCATCGTCCAGCGTGCGGTTCACCCAGCCATAGCGCTCGGCGATATCAGCGTCGAAATCGTCGCCGCCGAGGACAATCTCAAGTGCGCGCGAGCGGCCGACCAGGCGCGGGAGCCATTCCAGCGCCCCGCCGCCCGGGACGAGTCCGACGCCAACCTCGGGTTGGCCGAACAAAGCGCTTTGCCGGCTGGCGAAGCGCATGTCGCACGCCAGCACGAACTCGTTCCCGATGCCGCGCGTGCGGCCGCGAATCTTCGCGATGCTCACGACTCGCGAGGACACCAAACGCAGCACAAACTCGCGCCAAAGGCCCAATGCCTCTGGCTGTTCCGCTGCTTTGGCGACATCGAGATGGGCAACGAAAAAATCGCGATTAGCCGACTGGAACACGACGACTTTCACGGACGCGTCCGACTCGAGCTCCGTCATGATCACTCCCAATTCGACGATTGTTGCGGGAACAAAAATGTTGATCGGCGGGTTTTTGAATTCGACCGTCCAGCGGCTCGAGGTGCGGTCGATGTTGAACTGCGAATGGTCAGGCATAGTGCATTTGCTCTCTTCTGTAAAAACCCTTACCGCAGAGATCGAAAGCCCGCGCGAACCTCTTCTGAAAAGAGCCTCGGCTGCTCCCAGGCCGCGAAGTGTCCACCCTTCGCCAGCTTGCTGTAATGGATCAGCTTTGGATAAGCCTGCTCCGCCCAGCTCTGCGGCGCAGGATAAAGTTCGTCGGGAAAGACGCTCACGGCCGTGGGCACCACAACGCCTCTGACGGCGAAGAATGACGCCCCTTTGTTCTCCCAATAGAGACGGGCCCCTGAGATCGCTGTATTCGTCAACCACGTCAGCGTGACATTGTCCAGAACGTCGTCTCGTGTAAGTCCTTCGTTCCCTCCCGCAAAAACACGCGCGATCATCTCGTAGCTGCGTGCGTCATGGTCGAGGAAATAGGCAGCCAGGCCTACCGGTGAGTCCGCGATTCCGTACATCGTCTGCGGCCTCAACCCCAACTGGAAGCCGTAGGCGATGCCCTTCGCATAAACGAGGCTCACCCGCTGGTAAGCCAGCTTCTCGTCGGCAGAGAGATTTGCCGGTGCCGGCTTGCCGGAAAACGCCAGCCCATCAATGTCGGGCGGAATCACGTTAGGCATGTTGCTGTGAATGGCCAGCAATTCCGGCGGTGCCTGCGCGCCCATGAGTTCGGTGATGACCGCACCCCAATCGCCGCCCTGCGCCACGAACTTCTTGTACCCCAGCCGCTTCATCAGCACAGTCCAGGCGCGCGCAATGTGAGCGGGGTCCCATCCGGTCGTCGTCGGCTTGCCGGAAAAGCCATAGCCGGGGATGGACGGAATCACGATGTCGAACGCATCGGATGCCATTCCGCCGTGCCCGGTGGGATTGGTAAGCGGATCGATGATTTTCAGCTGCTCGGTGATCGAGCCGGGCCATCCGTGCGTCACGATCAGCGGCAACGCATTTTCGTGCTTCGAGCGGACGTGAATGAAATGAATGTCCAGCCCGTCGATCTCGGTGATGAATTGAGGCAGGGCGTTCAGTTTCGCCTCGATCTTGCGCCAGTCATACTCTGTGGCCCAATAACGCGCCAGCGCCTGCATCGTCGGAAGCTGCACTCCTTGGGTCGCGTCTGTGACTGTCTCTCGTTCAGGCCACTTCGTCGCGTTGATGCGCCTGCGCAATTCGGTGAGTTCGGTTTCCGGAACATTCACCTGAAAAGGGCGAATGGCGGTTTTATCAGAAGCCTGGCCAAAGGCTCGTTGTGTAGCAGTAGTTTGAGTCATAGTGTCTCTCTCCTTTGAAGTAATTTTCCGGAACTTTCACTTGAAACGGCCCAAAGGCCGCTTCCGCTAACTGCTCTCCCGCTCGTTCGTAATCCATTCGCGGATATAGGCTGGGCAGCTCCTCAGTTCGATTCCTTCGGCTTCCGCCCGAACAAAAACCTGCACAGCGTCACGGCCGACCAACTCTACCTCTGCGAGGTCGATGGCGACGATTCGGCGTCCGTCGAGCGCCATGCGAACGAGCTCAAGATCTTCCTCTGCAAGCCGGCCGCTAATGCAAAGCAGCAGACCCTGTTCAGTCGAAAGTCTGTCGATTCGATACGTCATTGGCTGGCCCGTCGTCCGTTCGACTTCAACGGCAACCGGCACGCCATTCGCATGTAATTGAAAGGTCGAGAGATTCAGCCGCCTGCGGCCCGGCGAATTTGGCAGATCTGGTGAATCTGGTGAATTTGGCGAAAGATGCTGCAACAGCGAACCGAACCGCGAGTGTTAACGAGCGGTACCCGATGCCGACCGTCCATGACCGAACCCAGCTTGCGCCTCAAGCCAGGAAAAACGACGGCTATTCGACCGGATATGGTCCATCCGCAAACGCATTGGCGTGATACCCTTTGGATCCGACCGCTCGCGCGAGCGAGCTGCGCGGATCTTTGCCCGCGCGCAGAAGATCGACTAGATGAGCAAAGTCGTATTTCGGTCTCCAGTCGAGGTCCATCCTCGCCCGGTGATTGATGTAGACTCGCTCGATGACGGGAAAGATGGACCATCCGCGGCAGGCGTACACTTCTTGGTAGCGCGGCACTCGCCGCCTCACAACTGCGTCTGCATCCATGCGGACTTCTTGCAAGTCATCGCGGGTAAAGGGCGTGGTCCACGCACGATATATCGCCCGAACCCGATAGTGTGGACCCTCTCAAGAGGTAGAAGATGCGCATTGACGACGTCTTCAATGTCCTCTCGACGATGCAGAAACTCATTCACCTTGGCATTGCAGTCTTCATAGGATTGTCGAATCTCCCTAGAGTCGTCTGCTTCCGGAAAGAATCGTGACGTTCTCAGGATCAGGCAGCGCAGACCGCCGATATTGTGGAACAACTCGCACAGGTTCTCGGCCGCGATCTTGGTGACACCATAGATGTTCCTCGGTAACGGCACGACCTCCTCGGTGATCCACGCGGCCGGCTCCCCAATCTGTGGCACAAGTGCCCTGCCGAATACGCTCGTCGTGCTCGTGAAGATGAAAGCGCCGATTCCCGCTGCCGTCGCTTCCTCCAGTAGGTTGAGAGTGCCAGTGACATTGGTGTCTACGAAGTCCTGACGCGTGTGCGTGTCAATGTGGGGCTTGTGCAGCGTTGCTGTGTGCAACACCGCATGTACCCCCCAGCATGCATTTCTTCACAAAGTCGCGACCGGCAACCGAACCGACTCGATGAGTGAAGGCGGAGTGCTTAACGTCATGGCCAATTGCCTGAGAACCCGCCGCGTCGAGTGTGCGCATGAGTGCCTCACCAAGATGTCCGGCACTCCCAGTGACGAGTATGGCCATACACTAGCGATGTTCTCATGCCAAGTCCAATCGCCTCCCAAAAGGCGACTTCACCGCCTTTTCTAGCCACCAGTATACGAGTGCCGGACGATCCTGTCGATCATCAAAACTTCAACTTCTCATTTCGCCTGCGCTAGCCCCGCCACAACTGCGGCAAGTTTATCGAGTATCTGGTACCAGCCCTCGACTTGACCGCTGTTTTTTGCGCTCTCCATAGTTTCATTGCCAATGAGGGTGAGTTTCGTCTGGCCGTTTCCAAAATCCTCAAAGGTAACCACATCGTGCACATCGTCCATGACCTCATGTTCTATTCCATAATGCGCCGCATCAACCTTGTTTCCCTGCGGGTCGGAAAAGTACAGGGAGGAAACGATCTTTTCGTGCAGAACAATCTCGTGGTATTCACCAGCATTCCAGAACTCCTGGCCATCCGGCGTTCTCATGCAGCAGAGAAATTTTCCTCCCACCCGAAAATCCATCTTGCAAAAAGGCGCAGTAAAACCCTTCGGGCCCCACCACTCCATCACATATTTCGGGTCTGTCCAGGCCTTCCAAACCAATTCGCGCGGGGCATCAAACACTCTTGTGATAACCATCCGCTCTGTCTCGTTAACTGCGTTTTTTGTCATCTCTGACCTCGGTTTTTTTCATTTGATTCACAACCACATCCAGCTTGTCGAAACCTTCTTCCCAGAATCGGCGATAATAAGACGCCCAGTCGCTGACTGTTTTTATCGCCTCTGGCCTAAGCATGCACACACTCTCTCGTCCACGCTTCGTCTTGATCACAACCCGCGCCCGCACCAGGTAGGCAATATGTTTTGAAATCATCTGCTGCGAGAGTGAAAACGATTGCGTCAGTCCATGCACCGAGGCAGGGCCATGTGAGAGTTGTTCGATCATCCCCCGCCGGGTTGGATCAGCCAAGGCAGCAAATGTTGTACCCAATTGATCCACAACCATATGGTAGTGGATGGTCCGCCAATGTCAAGTGTGAATTTTGCGGTTCCTGATCTCTGAACCCAGACACCTGCGCGAATTCATGCTTCTCCATGAGCGGCGTTAGCCCGCAGTTGGATCATTCGTAGCGCAGAGCCGCAATAGGGTCAATGCTACTCGCTCGCCGTGCCGGGACAAAGCCCGACGCCAACGCGATCAGCCCCAGCAAGGCCGAGGCAGCCACCCCGGTCCACACGTCTGTAGGCGTCACACCGAACAACTCGGCAGAAACGTACCGGCTCAATATGTATGCGCTAGGCACGCCTATGATGAGACCCCCTCCCAACAAGATCAGCATTTCGCGCAGGACCAGCCACAACACGCTCAATCTCGGCGCACCTAAGGCCATCCGCAGCCCGAGTTCGCCGGTCCGCCGCGCAACCACGAATGCCATCACTCCGTAAAGCCCAAGCCCAGCTAGCACTGTCGCAAGTACTCCGAATACCGTTGATAGGAAGGCAATCAGCCGCTCCGTACTCAGCGTTTCATCGAGCTGACATTCCAGGGTTTTTAGGTCATACACTGGAAGCGAGTTGTCGAGCTTCGCGAGCCTCCTCCGGAGCGTCGCAAAGAGGGTCGCTACGGGCTTGGCGCTGCGTATATAGAAAGTAACCGCCGCGGGACTGGCCGATTCCAGGTAAGGCAGAAACACCTGCCGGCGCACGCCCGAGCGTGGACCCGCGAACAGCGAGTTCTCCACCACGCCAACAATTCGGATGGTGGGCTTCGTACCGGGGCCGTGGCAACAGCCGATACGTTGGCCGATCGGGTCGCGCGCGCCAAAAAAATGTTCCGCAAACTCGCGATTGACAATTGCCACATTCCACGGTTGGGGATCGTCTCCGCCCTCCACCCTATCTCGCTCATCGAAATCGCGGCCCTGCAGCAGCGGTATCCCCATGGTGCGCCAATATCCCGGCGACGCTAGGTTGTAGTAAACCTGCATGTCCTCCCCTTGTTCCGCTTGGTGGCCCTCCACAACAACGGTCAGGTCCCACTCACGTCCATTCAGAAGGGGCCACATCACATAGGCGGCCGACAGCACTCCTGGAACTGCCCGAATCTCGCGCAGAGCATCGCTGTAAAAGTTCCGAGTGCGGCCAACCGAATAGCCATTTTTCGCGGGGTCCACCTGAAACGAAACGAGATTCTGCAGGTTCGAGAAACCCGTGCGCATGTCCCTAAGATTGATGAGTGTCCTGGTAAATAGTCCCGCCCCCACGAGCAGTAAAAAGGAAAGCGCAATCTGTGCAATCACCAAGGCTTTTCGGAATCTCGCTGAGGCGCTCGGTCCCGTCACCGCGCTGGCCATGTCTTTCAGCGTGGTCAGCAAGTCCAGTCTCGTCGCCTGCAGCGCGGGCAGCACTCCGAACAGTAAAGCAGTCACGAAAGCCGCGCCCACGCTGAACAGTAAGATTCGCCCGTCCGGCTTCGCATGCAGCATGAGCGTTGCGCTATTTGTCGGCAGCATGCTCAGTAGGCCACGCGTTGCCGCTATCGATATCCCCAGTCCCACAGCCGCTCCTGCCACCGATAACAAGATGCTCTCTGCGAGTAGTTGTCTAATAAGTGCCTTGCGGCCTGCGCCAATTGCCAAACGCACGGCCGTTTCTCTCTGCCGCGCCATGGCCCGCGCTATCAGCAGACTCGCCACGTTCGAGCACGCCACCACCAGGATCAAGCCCGCCATCGACATCAGAACCATGAGTGCGGTCGAATATTGCTGGCGTAATCCCGAGTAGCCATTGGCAGCAGTTTCTACCAGCGCCGTGCGCTTCAGAAACTCGTCGCGATCATGCTGCGAACGATTGGCCAGCGATGGTTGTTCCGCTTCATCTCGTAGAATCTGATGAAACAACGGCTGCAAGGAAGCGCGCGCCGATTCAACCGTGCGCCCCGGCTTGAGGCGCCCGAAGATCTGCACCCACTGGCTGCGACGGTTTCCCAGATCATCTCGCCCCGGAGTCATGGTCGGTGTCATTAAAATCGGGACACGGATATCCGGCGAAGTGGCCGGATCCAGCCCTACGAAGCCAGCCGCGGAAACGCCCACGATTTCCATCGGATAGTTGTTTACAAGTATCTTTTTGCCCACAACTTTCGCATCGCCGGCGAAACGCCGCATCCAATATTGGTAGCTCAGCACGACGGATGGGTGTCCCATATAGATTCGGTCATCTGCCGCCGGTGAGAACACCCGCCCCATCGCGGGACCAATGCCGAGAGCCTGAAAATAATTACCCGAAACCAGTTCAGCGTCAACTCGTTCCGTACCGCCGTCAATGCTTACAGAAGACGCTGTTTCCATCCGGCAAAATACAAATTCGAAAGCTTTGGCCCCGCGCTGAAAGTCCTGATACATCGGATAAGAAGCTGCCCGCGCGCCGCTGTTGCCGCCGAAGTGCGGACCCGTTGACCAGACCATCACTAGTTGTTCGGGAGCCCTCACCGGAAGCAAACGAAGCACAAGCTGGTCCAGTAACGTGAAAACTGCGGTATTCGCTCCGATGCCAAGCGCGAGCGACAAAATGGCAACGGCTGCGAACAATGGGTTCATGCCAAATTGGCGCACCCCATACCTGACATCGCGCCAGAGCGTCTCCATTGCTGGAATGGTTTGCATTTCTGACCTGTCCTCATGTAGCAGAGTCGTGTTACCAAATTGGCGCCGCGCGGCCGACTCAGCGTCGTCGGGTTGCATACCGGCTTCGATATATCGCTTCGTCAGGAGGCGCAAATGCTCGTGCATCTCGTCATCGAATTCGTGGTCTGATCGTCGTCTACGGAACAACCTTTTCAATTTCGTCACAAGGACGCCGAAGCGCTGGGCCACCTTACTTCTCCACTGCAAGGCTTAATACACGCCCAATCACGCCTGAGATGCGATTCCAGTTTTCGGTCTCGCGCGCCAACTGCTTCATACCGCCTTTGGTTATTGAGTAAAACCTTGCTCTCCGATTGTTTTCTGACGTTCCCCAGTCGGAATCAATCCAACCCTGTTGCTGGAGCCGTAGCAAGGAGGTATAAACCGTACCTTCGTTCAGTTGCAGTACGTCTTCGCTCACTTGCTCGATGCGGCGCGCAATACCGAATCCATGAAGCGGGCCCAGGGCGTGAAGTGTTTTCAGGATCATTAGATCGAGTGTGCCCTGCAACACTTCGGATCTCTTGACTTCGCCGGCTATTCCTTTGGACATTGCATAGAAGCTTAGCATGATCCCTATGGAATGTCCATAGGAGGTGGTTCGAGTGCCGCAGGCGCGCTGAGTAAATCTGAGATCTCATCGCGGCTGGAAATCGCAAGAATCTCCGTCCGCCGCGTATTAGCTCAGAAACGCTAACTCCCCTCCGGTATCCTGGCCATCTACCAGATGTGCTGAATTTGCTGGGACAGTCAGCGAAACTTGAACTGCGTCTTATCAATACCCAACGCTTTAATGCGATGATCAAGCGTGGATGCGGGAACGCCAAGCCTCGCCGCAGCCCCTGATCGTCCGGCGACACGACCCCGGGATGCCGCAAGAGCCGCCTCGATGAACTGCCGTTCGGTGCGCGGCTCGCCTTCCAACGGCGCGGGTGAAGCTGCCACTTGGGTCCGCTGTCGGAGCGGTTCTATCGACAGCCATGACTCATCCACTCCAAACACCTCACCCGAGTTCAAAATCACCGACCGCTCAATCACGTTCTGCAGTTCACGGATGTTGCCCGGCCAATCGTACTTCTGCAGCAAATCCAACGTCTTCTTGTCGACAGACCTGAAGTTCTTGCCCGCGCGTCGGCCATAGCGTCGCACAAAGTACTCCACCAGCATCAAGATATCCTCAGTCCGCTCTCGCAGCGGTGGCAGTGCAATGGGGAATACGTTGAGCCGGTAAAACAGATCTTGGCGAAAACTTCCATTCGCCACAGCGGCTGACAGGTCGCGGTTGGTCGCCGTGATCACTCGAACGTCAACTCGGATCGTCTGTGTTCCCCCCACTCGCTCAAACTCGCGCTCTTGCAAGACTCTCAAGAGCGCGACTTGGGTGTCGAGCGGAAGTTCACCCACTTCATCCAGAAAGATCGTACCGCCACTAGCCTGTTCAAACCGGCCCAGCCGGCGCTGCATAGCTCCCGTGAAAGCGCCTTTCTCGTGCCCAAACAACTCCGAGGAAATCAGCGTAGGCGCCAGTGCGGCACAGTTCACACTGACGAAGGCACGTCCAGCCCTTTGGGATCGCTTGTGGACCGCGCGGGCGATGAGTTCCTTGCCGGTGCCGGTCTCGCCTGTGATGAACACCGTGGAGTCAGTCGGCGCAACCTTGGCAATTCTCGAAAGGACCGCCTGCAATGGCTTGGAGGAACCCACAATTTCCTCGAACATCAGAGCGCGGTCAACCTCGTCTCGCAGCGCCAGGTTTTCACGATAGAGCTGATCTCTGAGCGCCCTGATCTCTCCTTCGGCCTGCTTCTGTCTACTCAAATCGAGCACGAAGGCGACGCCATCGTTCCCTCGCGAGTCAAATAGCGCACCACCCGTGAGTACCGCAATCCGGCAACCATCCTTCCGGACAAACTGCTTTTCATACGGCTGCACGGTCCCAGTCGCTTTCAGATCCGCCGCTGCCCGCTCGTCTTGCTCACGCCATTCGCACGGTGTCAACTCGGTCCAGCGCACACCACCGGTGACGATATCCTCCCGGCGATACTGCAGCATGTCGAGAAACGCGTCATTGGCCTCAAGAATTTGTCCATCAAGGTTCCAGATCATGACTCCGACAATGTTGGAATCCACCAGTCGCCGAACGCGTGCTTCGCGCTCTTGGAGATCGCTATAGAGGCGCGTGTTCTCGATCGAGATCGCCGCTGCCGAAGCAATCAACTTAAGGACGGCCATTCGCGCGGGGGTGAACGCGTGCGGTGTGAGCCCGTTTTCGAGGTATAGCAGCCCAAGCAGCTGGGTCTGTTTGAGTAGCGGGAGACCGAGCACAGACCGTGGGTGGCGGCCGCGAATATACTCGTCGGCGGCGAATGGATTCTCACCGGATGCATCATGCAAAAGAACTCCTTCTTTGGTCCGCAGCACATAGTGAAGAATCGAAACGGGTAGATCCGTGGCGCTGACGTTTGCCTGGCGAAGGACTACCGTCACCTGATCCCTGCTGGTCGCGGCTTCCGCTTCAATGCGCCAGCCTTCTCCTCGAGAAAGAATCAGCAGGCCTCTCTCGGCGCCGGCGTGCTCGAGTGCTGTGCGCATAATCGTGTCAATCAGCCTATCCAGTACGATCTCACCCGAAACCGCTTCGGAGACTTTCATCACCGTCGCCAGATCGAGGTGCTCGACCGTTGTCAGTATCGTAACTGTAGGATCAACGATAGGTTTGTCCACTCTGAGTTGCGGGTAGAGACTCTCAAGCTGATGAACCTTGCCATCTGCTCCCCAGCGCAAGTAGCAGTAGCGTGCATCCCGCAGATAGGTCGTCGCGATCTTCTCGAAACCACGAGCCGCATAGAACAGCCCAGCCAGTTCATTGGCGAGGGCCTCATTATGGACAAAGCCGTGCATATGCGCCGATCGGATCGCTTTCTCGTAGAGGTCCTGCGCATCCGGAACGCGTCCCTCAATCCGTGCGATCTCCGCCGCAACCAGGGCGGCGCGGTTCTCAAACGTCTGAGGCGAGTGTTCGGCCCACACTTCGAGCTGCTTGTAGTGTGCCGCCAAAGCAGCGAAGTGTTTCGACCGGTCCTCAAAAGATGCGCCATTCCAGGCGCCCGCGTGCGCCAGTGCAGCATAGAGGCGAAAGTCCGCAGTCTCAAACATCGCCGCTGATGTCCAATACAACCGTTGCCCTTTGAACGCAGCCTCAGCCGCTGAACCATAGTCTCCAGCAAAAACACGGGCCTGTACTTTGCGGGTCCAATAGTAGAACTCGGCGAATACCAAATTCGGATTACTGGCGAGATCGCGCTCCACCTCAGGCTCGCGGTAATCGTCGTGATCCAGGCAACCGAGCGTCGGCGTCACTCCGCGTAGCGTCCGAATGAGTCCCAACTGTGCTCCGCAGAGGTGAATGACCAAACCAAAGCGAACCCTCTTCGCGAAAGCCAGGCCGTTTTCGCATTCCTTCTGCACTTCTGCGAGTGGATCTCCAACTGCCAGACAAATCGTGATAAGTTGATCCCAGCTGTAGGACGCGAAAGTAAGATCGCCAATACGATAGGCGGCGTCGAACGCGCGGCGTACCAGCTCACGTCCGCTGGCTACATGCTGCGCCCATGGCATCACCATCGCGCCCAAAGACATCCAGGTTCGCGCTTGATATCGTGTCAATCCGCGCTTCTCGACCAAGTCATAGCCCAGTTGACCGAAGCGGAATCCATCTTTATAGTTGCCAAGACGCGCCCCCGCAAACATCGCCAGCCAAACGTAGGCGAAGCAGCCGGCGTCGCTGTTGCCGTGCTCGAGGCTGAGTGTCACCAAACGGCAGACGACCAAGGTAGATAGGTGCTCGTCAAAAAGGATCGATGGTGTGACAATCTCTGTGAAGACATCAAGAGTATCCAGTACCTCAGGATCCACCACCAGCGGCAGGTCCATGAGGTCCTCGATTTGCCGGTCACCCAGAAGATCCCAGATTCGTTCGTATTCCCGCAATACGTCGTCGCGTGTTGGACGGTTCTCCCATACCGTACCCTCGCGGCGAAGCCACTCTAGAAATACCTCCACCGCGCGGTCACACCGATCCAAAGTGGTATACAGCGTGAGGCGCAAGCGCGTGGCTACGCAGAAATCGTGCCGGTTGTTCGCACGCTGCGGCAACAACCAGAGCCGCTTCTCAGCAGCAACTTTTTCTGCCGTCAGCAGCTCGCACTCGGCCATCAGATATTCGGTCGAGAAGATCAGGGGATAGTTTCGCTCCCATGTCTCTTCAGTCAACAGCGCTCGGCCTGCGCCCAGATACTTAAGCGCCGAAGCGTATGCTGTCGATACCTTAGCGCGCCTGCCTGCAATAAGATTCAGCTCTGCAACCAGCTCGCAGTCTTCCACTGAGGTGAGTAGGTGAGAGCCACGGTTGAGCTGGTTTACAATCTCGAATATTGCTTCCTCCCGTTTCGCCGCGGGAGTATGCGCAGCCAAAAGCATTCCAATTCGCAAATGCGTTGCGGAACGCATCTGTTGCGGAATCATGGAATAGGCTGCTTCCTGCACGCGATCGTGCAGAAACCGGTAGGAATCGTCGGAGCGGAAGATAAGTCCAGTCCGTACTGCCTCCCAAAGGCGTTGGTGAAGTTCCTCTATTGACTTCTCGTAAGCCATCCCCAGCATGTCAAACTCGGCGCTGTTTCCCAGGCAGGCGAAGTGCTTGAGTGCTTCCCGGGTGTCTTGTGAAAGGCGGTTCAACTTCCCAACCAGCAGCTCCACCACGTTATCGGTATAGCCTTTGGCGTGAATGCGCGTTGGCTCCCACACCCAGCGGCCTTCACTGTAGTCGAAGCTCAGCAAGCCTTCGTCGGCCAGTGTGGCAATGAACTGAATAGCGAAGAAGGGATTACCAGAGGTCTTCTCATGAATCAACTTCGCGAGCGGAGCCGCGCGTTCCGCTTCGCAGTGCAGGCAGTCTACGAGCAGTTGACGCAAATCGTCTTCCGCGAGAGGTGTCAAGACAATGTCCTCCACCGCCGCTCCCGCCTGACGGATCGCATTCAGCTTGCGCACCAGCGCGTGCGTTGCACTGACCTCGTTATCCCGGTACGCGCCAATCAGCAATAAGTGCCGCAGATCGTCACGGGTCAACAGATCTTCGATTAAGTCGAGCGTCGCGGCATCCAGCCATTGCAGGTCGTCGAGAAAAAGAGCCAGCGGATGTTCCGGTCGTGCGAATACCCCGATAAACCGGCGGAAAACCAACTGAAAGCGGCGCTGCGCTTCCGACGGTGGCAGCTGAGGAACGGGCGGTTGTTCCCCAAGGACGTGCTTCAATTCGGGGACCAGATCCACGATGAGCATTCCGTTAGGATCCAGCGCCTCGCGCAGGGCATCACGCCATTTGCTTAATTCGTCTTCGCTCTTGCTCAGAAGTGGCCGGATGAGACTCTGAAACGCCTGGGCCAGCGTGGCATACGGAATGTCGCGCTTATACTGATCGAACTTGCCTGACGCAAACAGGCCCCTTGGGGGCACCAGTGGCTTGTGGAGCTCGTTCACCACAGCAGATTTGCCGATGCCGGAGTATCCGGACACCAGCACCAGTTGCGGCCGGCCTCCGGCAACCATGCGGTCGAAGGCGGTGAGCAGCGTCCTCAGCTCAGGGTCCCGGCCATATAGCTTCTCAGGGATCATGAGGCGATCCGGAGTGTCGTGCGCTCCGAGAGTGAACTCATTGATCCTCTCCTGGGACTCCCATTCCGAGAGGCAGCGCCGCAGGTCGCCCTCAACTCCGGCCGCTGTCTGATACCGCTCCTCGGCCGTCTTAGAGAGCAGCTTCATTGTGATCGCCGAAACCGCTGTCGGAACACTCCTCAGCCGCTCGCACGGTGCAACCGGTTGTCTTGCGATGTGGCAGTGCACCCATTCCATGGCATCGGAGGCCGCGAACGGAAGACTCCCCGTCAGCATTTCGTACAAAGTGACTCCCAGTGAGTAAAGGTCGCTTCGCGAATCGATCGAACGGTTCACTCGGCCCGTCTGTTCGGGCGCCATGTAGGCGAGCGTTCCAGCGATGAACTCGGGAGGGTCGGGCGCTTGGCGCTCGCGGGGGAGGCGCGACGCAATGCCGAATCCGGTGAGCCAAACGTGCCCGGTTTTCGGGTCTACCAGAACGTTGGCTGATTTAATGTCCTTGTGAATCAGCCCGCGTCCGTGGAGCTGACGGACTGCGCCAGACAGGGCGACTGCGAATCGCAGAAATCGCCCGATCTCCATGGGTTTGTGGATCAGGCGGTCGAGGGGCTCACCGCCGCTGTAATCGACAACCAGTATCGCTTGACCGCGGTCGCGCACGAACTCCAATGGCCGCAAGGCCCACGTACCTGCCAGGTGCTCCCGAAGTTCGAATTCATGCGCCAGGCGATTGACGCTCTCAAGGGTCGCATGCTCAGCTTCGGACAGAATGGGTACGAAGGCGTACCGCTCGCCGTCGGCGTTGGACCGGAACAATCTGCAGAACGCACGTCCCCCGTCTCGCCACAACACCTCTGACGAGTCACTCTCCCAACCAGCCCCGAACAAAACGGATGCCTTCATCTTCCCGTTTTCTTCTCCGCTTCGATTCGCGTTTACGGTACGTCCGTAACTCGTTAGCATATCGAACACACTGGATTGAAAGTTTGCTCAATCCGAAGAGACCCATCGGCGCAAAGAGTGTTTCGTTATCAGTCCGTATCCGGTCAGGCACACCAAACACTCATCGCCGCTTCACAAATGGCATCCATGTTGCTCGAAATGCGATCGCCTCTTAACTTAAGATGTCGGCGATGCATTAGATTCTTTCGTCCCCAATTCGACTCTCTTCCACTTACGTTGTGAGTCGCTGACGCGTCACCTATTTGCCCGGCCTTTATCGACAACCCAGCCGCCACGGTTGAAGGCGGCTCCGTCGCGTGTACTTGTACCGAAGGAGCGGTAACAATCCGGCCCGTAGTTGATGAGCGTCGATTAGTCTATCCTTGGCGACTAGAATCGGGATAGGGGGAAGCTTCGCGGCTCCCCTCCTCCCACACCACCGGACATGCGGGTCCGTATACGGCGGTTCAAGAGGTTACGCTAACAATCCTCGAATAACGACGGAAGAACGAGCGATTTGAAGTAAGCATTGGAAAGCCCGACAGAAAGGGCTTTGGCCTTGGCGAGATACCAGGGTCCGAGTCCGCTGCCGGCAGTATTGCTGGCCAACCGCTCTCGTACCCCCAGTTCCAACAGCGCTTCTTTGCGGCGGCGCGGTGTTTTCCACTGCCGCCGCATAGCCGCTCTGAGCCGCAACCGGACCCAGCGGGTCAACCCGATCAGCACTTCAGGCGTTTCGCAGAAGCCGAAATAGCCACGCCAGCCCCGCATATACGGAGCCAGTTCCTCCAGCGTCGTCTTCATGCTTACGCCTTTTGCCCGTCGCGTGATCTCCCGGATTCGTCGCTTGAACCGATCCAGAGCCTTGGGCGCAATCACGCGCCTGACCTCAGGACCAGCCGTAAAGCTGAAACCGAGAAACGTTCGCTCGTGCGGTCGCGCCACCGCGCTCTTCGCCTCATTCACCTTGAGTTTGAGCTTGTGCGTGATGAATCGCGTAACGCTCTCCATCACCCGTTGCCCCGCCCGCTCGCTGCGCACGTACAGATTACAGTCGTCCGCATATCGAACGGTTCCTAACTCGCACATGCGCAACGCAGTCATCGGGCCCCCTTGCTCGACTTGCGTTTGAATGTACTGGTAAATCGCGGCTTTCCAGTCAATGCCTGCAGCTTCCGCTGTTCCTCGATGCGCTGCAAGCACCCCTTCAAAAAATCAATCTCCAGCGTCTGCTGCCCCACTTTGCGCTCCAGTTGCGCCACACTCGTCTCGTCCCAGCGCGGTTTCCCGCTTCCCGGAAAGGCATTGCCCGGCCCGTGCCGGAACTCGTCTCGCCAGCGGTACAACACCTTCGGCGTCACTTCAAACGCCCGCGCCACCTCCGCCGTCGATGAGCCCGCTTCCAGCTGCTGTATCGCAGCCAGTTTGAACTCTTTTGTGAACTTTCGTCGAGCCAATCCCATGAGTCAATTCTCCATTCGCTGAATTTTGACTCTTAACTGCTTGTCTCAATTTAGGGGACAAGTCCAGAGTAATGAAGCATCCCTGGAAGTCACCGCTATGTCCTGAAAGGCACATTCTGATCCTCTTTCAGTACATCTGTGGTCCTAGCGAACGTCGGGGTGTCGTTTACCTGTTTTGCAAGCACACTTTCGATGGCTAAATATAGTTGCTTCGCTTGGATCGGCTTCGTGACATACGAGTCCATACCAGCGCTCAGACATCGCTCTTCATCTCCCTTCAGCGCGTGCGCCGTCAAGGCGATGATTGGCATACGCTGACCCGAAATCTTTTCCTGTCGCCGGATCACTCCGGTCGCCTCGAATCCATCCATTTCCGGCATCTGCACGTCCATAAGAATGACGTCAAAAGAATTTTGTTCCCACTGCTCCAACGCTTGCCTGCCGTTCATCGCAAGCGTTACGGAATAGCCGCGTTTTTCCAGCAAAGCGCGGGCGATTTTCTGGTTGATGGCGTTGTCTTCGGCCAGCAAGATACGGAGATCCCTAGGTCCAGTTTCGCTAGCGAGAGAGTAACGAGTGAGCAAAGGGGGTGGGTCCGTGCGGCCTTCCAGCGTCCGGTTTGAAAGAACACTTAAGAGCATAGCCTTCAAGTCAGATGACCGTAGTGGTTTGGTCAAATAAGCCGTTATACCCGCTTCGCGGCAGCGTGCCGCATCCCCCCTTCGTCCGCCTGAGGTGAGCATCAGCACGCCAAGAGGCGCGAGGGCGGTGTCGGCCACCGCTTCAGCGGCCAGCGCGAAGCCATCCATTCCCGCCATGCTTGAATCGGTAATGAGTAAGCGGAACGGCACCCCGGCGCGAGCAGCTGTTCTGAGCAACACCAGCGCTTCGTCTCCGTTACTGGCCGCGCTAGCCATCATGCCCCACCGCTGCAGCGTCTCCGTGAACGCGCGGCGGTTCACTGCATGTTTGTCAACGATGAGAGCCGTAACTCCCACAAGCGACAAATCAGTCGTTCCCCTGGGTACAGACATGCCGTTCGAGCGCCCCAAATCGGCGGTGAAATGAAAGGCGCTTCCTTTCCCTACTTCACTCTCAACCCAGATCCTTCCTCCCATCAGGTGAACCAGCCGGGTAGAGATTGTGAGCCCTAACCCAGTGCCTCCGTGTTTGCGAGTGGTGGATGAGTCAGCTTGCGAGAAGGGTTTGAAAATCAGGTCCCTCTTTTCCTCTGGAATTCCAATCCCTGTGTCGCGCACTGTGAAATGGATATGCACACGATCACCCTCACATGTGCAGGAGGAGCAGAGTGCGATCTCGCCGTGTTCGGTAAACTTCAGCGCGTTACCGAGTAAATTGGTAATAACTTGTCGCAGGCGACCGGGATCGCCACGAACCAGCCCTGGGATGTCGGGGCTGAAGTCCGAGATGAGTTCGACGCTTTTCTCACCGGCCTCCAAAGCGAAAGTCCGAATCGTCTCTTCCAAGCTGTCGCGCAAGTCGAGCTCAATACACTCTAACTCCAATTTGTCGGCTTCTATTTTGGAGAAGTCGAGAATTTCATTGATGGTGGTGAGCAACGATTCGGCGGAAGCGCGTGCCATCGTGAGGAATTCCTGCCGCTCGTTCCGGTCTGTGCTTTCCACGGCCAGATCGATCATCCCCATAACGCCGTTCATGGGTGTACGGATTTCGTGGCTCATATTGGCCAGAAATTGGCTCTTGGCAAGATTCGCGGCCTCGGCTGCTTCCTTAGCGGCCAGCAACTCGACGGTCCGTTCCTCTACGCGGGTCTCCAATTCCGCGTGGTAGCGGGTCAAAGCTTGCTGAGCCGTTCGACGGTCGGAAATATCGAGGAAAGTCACCACCGCGCCTATGACCGCAGATTCAGAATAGACAGGATGCGACCAATATTCGACAGGAAAACAAGTGCTGTTTTTCCGCCAAAAAACTTCGCCGTCGCGATGGATCTGTACGCCCTGCCGGAAGGCTTGGTAGATGGCGCAATCTTCTTTGGGAGTTGGAACCAGATCTTCCTGGGCATAGTGGCAGCAGTCGTGCATATTCAATCCCAGAAGCTCACTTTCATTGTCGTAACCCAGCAGTCGCGCACAGGCGCGGTTGGCAAAGGTACAGTTGCCATGCATGTCGATGCCGTAAATTCCTTCGGCAGTGGAAGAAAGCAGCAGTTCCAGTTGCTCCTCTCGTTGGTGTAGCCGATCTGATGTATGCCTCCGGTCAGTCACGTCACGGTGAAACATGGCCACCAATGGCTTACCCTTGTCGGAGTACTGGGCGAAGGCGATATCGACAATCTGGTTCTCGCCAATCGACATCTCCCGGCTGTTGCCCGCTAACGGGTGCTTACCGGTTGCGCGAAACACCGGTAGGTGTTCAGCGAAGCGGGAACGTACCACTTCATCGGGAATGAGTGTACTGAAGGATTGACCGATTACGTCCTGGCGGCGGCGACCGAACATCCACTCTGCGCGGGCATTTACGCGAACAACAATCCCCTGATCGTCGAAAACTACGATGCCGTCCGACGCTACCTCCAATAAGTCGTTAAGTTGCTCAGTCTCCCGTTTGGGCGCTCGTGTGAAGAAGCGTTTTAGGGAGGCGAACATGGTGGGCGTCTCCGGTCCATTTGCGCTCAATATACCCATCGGCAGATCTGCTGGCGATCATTAGAAGCGGATGCCGGTTCTCAAATTCAAGCCAAATAGGCATATGGGCAATGGGCGGCGAGCGCGTGATAACGGGCACTTCCTGAACTCTTGGGAGCAAGTACGAATAGCCTTACTGGAGTAAGAGCCTTACTGCACCGGTTCCCCGCACTCATCGCAAATAAACACCTCGATCCCTCCAAACTCCGGAAACTCGTTACCAAAGCAGCAGTGCGGGCCCGTGACACACAAACGCCAGAAGTCCTGTCGGCAGCCGCCGTCTTCATTTCCTCTTCCAACTTCTCATGTATTTCCAAACTGCCACCAACTCCTGTATCGACCGGGCGGTCGGCACTCGATTGACAAACTGGCATCTGCGATATGCGGCATGGTAAAAACTCTGGATGGCGCTTTCGCTCATCATCCTGAATTGCGCCTGCAACGCCGCAAGCTCCTCGCGAGTCATTGGGATGTCGGGTTCAGGGCGGCGGGCCATGTTCGCCTTGTATTCGCCATCGTAGCATACGTTTCCAGGAGTATCAACCAGGGCCCCCGGCGACGGCGTTGAGCGAAGATGATGAGCGGATTCTGGCGTGAAACAAATGGCGGGCTGTGGACCAGAAGAGTCCTCTTTGCAATCCATTCGTCTCGTCTGCTTCGGGCAAATAGCCGACGCCTTAGGCATGGCCGACAATTCCCGTGAAAGCCGGGTGGAACCGACGCCGCTTGGGTGGCGATATGTGGAGAAACGCCGACTGAGAAAGGAAGCAAATTCTCAAAGCGAAGCCCCGGCAAGCGATTCGAAAAAGCAAGTGCGGGGCGCGATGCCACGGCCGGTTTGGACGGCCTTCGGGTGTAGTGATTGAGCTTTACGAAAATGGTCCCTCCTATATTCGGACCGATATGATGGTGACTGTTGAGACTAACTTCGATCATCTACTCCAGCTCGGCGGTGAAACGGTTTTCTGAAGAAGAACTGATGGAGTTACTGCAACAAAGCCGTGTTAATAACCAGCGTCTCGGCATCACTGGCATGCTGCTCTACAAGGGTCTTGAATTCATGCAGGTCATCGAAGGTGAGGAGAACAAAGTGCGGCAGCTTTCCTCAAAGATTGAAAAAGATCCCAGGCATTCAGGCTATACCGAACTACGTTGGGAAATCATTCAGAAACCTCACTTTCCTGACTGGTCGATGGGCTTCAAAAGTCTAGAGAAGATTGATGT
The DNA here is from genome assembly GCA_963764105.1 of Bryobacterales bacterium. GTDB lineage: Bacteria > Acidobacteriota > Terriglobia > Bryobacterales > Bryobacteraceae > Bog-105. The sequence goes on along the minus strand of CAVXRP010000014.1, from coordinate 175,935 downwards.
CGCACAAACGCCGGGGTACAGCGCGTTTATGGATGAGCCGCTGACAGCGCCACGTTTCCAAACTGATCCTTCACGGGCCCAGAAACTACTTCTGCTTTTTCGTGAAAAGGGGACTTCATAAGTCTCCACCTAAACAGCCAGCAGCACGCTCCGGCGCGTCTATGAAGTAAGTAGGCGGTAGGCCAGAAAAGCCCTCTTTGCAATCCGTTCGTCTGTTCTAATTCGCGGAAATGGCCGACGCATAAAGCATGCAAGCCTATTCTCGTGAAACCGGATTGAATTGACGCCGCTTGGCTGGCTGTACTTGGCGAAGCGCCGACTGAGGAAGAAATCAAATCTTCAAAGCGAAGCCACGGCAAGCGATTCGAAAGGCAAGCCAGATCCGCTATCCGCGCTGCTCTGAAAGGGATGGAGGTCTATCAACCGGCGGCACCGTTACAGTAGGGCGTTCAGCGCCGACAACGCAAACGTTTGCGGCACGAGTGATCTGTGTTACCGCGCTTCTTCTCCAGCAGGAGGCCGTCGAAGAGCGTAGTGAAAGGCCGCCGATTAGCGTCCTTCACTACGCACCGGCGTAATGGGAACGCTTGCCCTGGAGCATTTCGACAACGCCAGCGAAATCATTCTCAACAATTTGCTCGAAGCCGTGCGGCTGGAGAACGTCGATCGTTGCCGCAATGAATCCGGAGTCAAACCAATCGGTGGCGGCGCTTTGCGAAGAATGAGCCCGCCGCTCTACGATTCTGACAATGCCCCTGCCACCACGGCGATGGCGCTCTCCAACAGCGAAGAGCCACTATTTAGGTAGCCGATTAAATCGACCGTCGTGGATCTTCGCGTGAGCATCAGGCACGTAACCTCCGCCGCGTCCACTCGCGTCGTGTGCCAGCAGCCGAGTCGCATACAGATCCCCTGGCCCACGGGCACTCGGAACGCGGTCATGCTGCTTTCGTCCAGTGATCCGTCGTAATGGCTGCCTCCGACGACATGGATGATCTCTCCGTTTAGCGGGACAATTGCCTGTTCGGTCAGCCGGTGAACTTCCAGACTGGTCACCGCACGATGGCGGTTTCGATAGGTCACCCACAACACTTCAGTCTTCCCCTCCGCGCCGGGGTTGAATACGTGTTCCTCCCAGAAATCGATCTCGACATCGCTGAAGGCCGGAATGCTGCCGTCCAGCCGAATTGATTTGCCCAGTAACCAGCCGTAAGGGTGAAAGTTTTCGACGGTCAACGGTAGAACGTCAATCAGCTTGTGTTGCGATGACGCGTTATTCATGAGCTTGGCACCATCGCTTGATCGTAGCCGGAGAGACAGCGGCAAAAGCAGCAATAATTGTTCTACCAACAACAAGCGGCTCTGAACTCAGGCGAAATACCTCCAGTCGCCCATCGGGAAAGGATCCAGTCAACTTCTCAGGCTGGTCCAGTAAACAACACCTAATCAGAATAAATGAAAAGAGTTCGTACCCGAATCAACAATTGCGCAAGGTGGCCGCGTTAATGATGGTAAGGTCACTCAGAAGTTTCACCTTTATGCCGATGCCTGCATTCTGGCGGACGAAACTATGGTAGGCAAGATTTGTAAGGACCTAAGCCTGCCGCCGGAGATTGTGATTCTGCGGGATTTAACAGGGAAGCGTTATATGTATCAATCTGAGTCTCCAATATCTCGTGCGATCTTCTACCGCTTCCACGGGCAAATTGACGACGGCGAGAACACTGATCCTTCGCGGGACAATGAGGTTCGACGGCTAGTCGATTTGCAACTTCCGAACTGGATCGCAATCGCGCCGACAGACGGTCGATTCAGCCGGGATTGCTTGTTAGTTGTACGGTTGGCCAAAATATGCCAAGCCATGTCGATGTCTTGCGGGGACACCGAGATGGAGGCGGCGGAAGTGCACACGTGCGGCTTCTTCATTTCGCCGGATGCTTCCATCCACAGACAGCCACGCGGATAATCATCGATTATTAGAATGCCAGAGGGAGCCGGAAACACTTTGGAATATAACAACCAAAGGCATATCGGTACAAGGAGCGCTCCAGTTAGCGGGCGGCCACACCGTTCGATATGACCGGCTGAACTGGCCCTGTATTCGGCAGCGCTTCTATATAGTCGATCCAACCGCTCATCATTTCTTCCTCGCTTGGCTCTCCCCAGCGAATCGTCCGGGAAGGGTCGGGATTGGAGCGATTCTTCGGACTGTTGTCATAGTGAAACGTGATGATAAGCCGAGTACCCTTCGGCACAAAAACCGGATCTTGCAGTTGGTATTTGAGTTGCCAGTTGAAGTCGTACTTCGGCACGAATAGGAGCGTTTCGGGCCGCTGGCCCGGTCGTTGAATCTCAAACCGCGCATCCTTGCCCCGGTAATGCATGTGCGGCGTTAGTGACAGAAGAAGCGAATCGGAGTCGAACGTGGCGCATTGCTTTACTTCTTCAGTGTCGCCACCCGGTGGGAGGGCAAAGAAATCGTTGTCAACATCAAGCCGTCTAAGCGGATGGCTTGGTGGTGTGGCGGCGAAGAGCAAGCCGACGCTGGTGCGGTCCGTAACGGGCTCTTCGGATTTCGACGCGCCACTGTGATAATGAATCTGGAACTTCAATTGTGCTCCCGCTGGTATCCATTTCGCGGTGTCCTTTGGGTAGTTGTCAGGCGGCATTCCCGGCAGGTAGGAAGCGAGAGCACCCTCGCCCGCGATGTGGAGTTGATCAATTTCCGGGCCATGGTACGCGCAGGCGTCATTGACAGCGGGAGAATCCGGTCTCATGTGGCGAAGGCCATCACTCGTGCGAACCAGATAGTCAGAAAAAGAACGACCCGCTTTGGCCGTATCGGTTGATGTTTTCGGCGCTTCGGGCTCAATGACGCTTACGTGAGCGTGATGCACGACCTGCCGGTTTCCCGGTCGCAACTCTACCGCCTGCACCCAATGACCTTCCGTAAAATTGGTCGGCACCGTGAAGTAGACGTATTCATCGGCAGACGTGCTCTTAATGACATGATCTTGGCCGATGTCAAAAACCACGTCGGGTTTGCCGATATGCCAGCCAGCAACATAAGAAGGCGCTGGCGGCCTATCGCCAGGATTCCCTTCCTTGGCCCCTTGTTCGACCCAGTCGGTAATGATCTGCCTTTCAGAATCGCTGAGACTCGGGTCATTGGAGAAGTGGCCGGCTGTGGAGTCCGCGAACCAAGGCGGCATTCGCTTCAGAACCACCGCTTCGCGAATGGCTTTTGCCCATGGACGAACCGCTTTGTAGTCCATCAGCGACATGGGAGCGATGTCATTCGGGTGATGGCACGTCGTGCATTTCTGATATAGAATTGGAGCCACATCGCGGGAATAGGTGATCTCGGCGTTGGCACTATAAGCGAGAATAGATATCAGAAGAACTGATTGACAAACGATCTGGTTCGACACGCATTCCCTTGTTTCACAATGAACGACTCACCATTCTCCCACGAAACGGCCTGTCATTTTGCGGACTGCCTTCTAGAATTCGCGTGCTTATAATCGGCTATGCAAGACCGGACTGATCCGAAGACGCCGTTCCAATGGTTTCGATATTTGGTTGTGGCAGTGATTGCTCTTGGCCTGGTTTATATGCTCTTGCGGATGTACGTGTTGTAGAGGAATTCGGCACGATAAAGCATAGGATTTCCGCGATCAAGATTTGGTGAGAGGACAGGACTTTAACTTCGCGATTTCATCGACATCCCGCCATGCAGCCTATCTACAGCCTTTCCACGGTTGCGAGCTTCACTTGCTTACCCGCTGAGTGATCAGAAATCACGATCTCCCCATTCTCGATGGCGACATCGTCAACCTTGTTGAAACCTTCCGGTGTTCGTGAATAGAAGAGCAAGAAGTGCGTCTTGATTTTCCCTTTCGCCGTAAGCCAGCGGTAGGTCGGCGTATCAAACATTGCAGCCATACTGATCGCCTCTTTGCGAGATACGTCATACGGCTGCGTCCCGAATTCCATGCCCCGCGCCATTTTTCCGTTCGCGGGATAATAACCCCAATACTGGAGCCATGGATAATCGATCCGCTTGAATACATAACCGATGATCAACCGCTTCTTCGGATTGATCGCAGTGACCCATTCAAACTTGCGCTGAGGGTCCAGCAGGGTAGTGGCGTGATCGAGGAAATGTGGATGCTCCGGTGTCTGGCGAACGTTAACGATTGTCCCATCGAGTCCCGGTGCGAGGGGCCACGTAAAGCCTTTTCCAGATGCGAGTCGGCGGTCTACGTCTCCGTTCTTTGGAGATGCATAAGGACGAGTTTGCGAACGCGAACCGGAAAAGTCCACCACGGTTACGCCGGACTCCAGAAAGGGCGAACCAATCGTCGCATGTTCGGCCCAATTGACCGGCCTATCGAAGGCCAACAAACTTTCGAGTTCGCTTTCAACCGATACAACGTTCTCGCCGTCAACCAGCCGAAACGTGCGCATGAAAACTTCCTGCACCAATGGAAGCCGCGCGGTCAGTGTGATCGCCGTGGCTGCGGCTTGCCGTTCCGAACGGACCGCGAATTCTTCGGTATGAGCTTCACCGTGCCCAGGCAAACCAGCCGCGCTTTCTTCCGTCGATGGCGGCCCGAAGCCGTCCACGCACACAAAGTGTCCGGCTCCGCCATCAAACTTCACCGGCAGTCCCAGCTCCCGCGCCATCCGCATCGGATTCCACAGCGGGCTGAGCTTTTCGGTATCGTCTGCCAGTCTCACGCTGGCCAGGGTGCTGCCCTTCGTCATTACCGTCAGTTCCAGCTTTGAATTGGAAAGGACAATTGCCGGATAACCTTCAAAGTCGGTCTGGTGAACCCCTTGGGCTCGGCCTAGGGCTAAACAAACCAAACCCGTTACGAATCGTAGATCGCGCACGGGCTGAGGATATCAAAGTGGCAGAGCTTTGACATCTCCGGCGGGTGTCTGGAAAAGGATGCTCTGCGCCCACAACAATCGGTTGCCGCCGGGAATACTCGCACCATTCCGCCTATCCCGACTCCTTGACCTCATTGCCTCTTCTTGAGCCCCTGCCGTTATTGGCCAGCGCTTAATAGCCCGTATGGTGGAGCGGCGCAACCTCGATAATAATGCCAATACCCGCCTTGGTCGTCGAAGCCTGCCCGATTACAGACCGGCGCAGGTATCCGTCGCCGGGAGCGGCATAGGAGCCTAGACCGAAGCCCATAGTAACCCCGCCCTTCGTGCGACCCTGCGCCGCTATAGGGATGGCCGCCGCTGAAGCCACCGTCATGTCCGCCTCCAAAACCGTGTTCGTTGTAATGCTCGGCGGCGAAAGCCGTCGTAGAACCGAAGGCAGCCATCGCAATAACCAGCTCCACCGGCGCGAACAACGTCTTAACTCGTTTGAAAAATGTGCTTTTTATAATTGCTCCCTATCCGTCGTTTATTCCGGCATGCCAGTGGCCTTTTCGACTCGCTGAAATGACGCAACCGTTTGGGGCCAGCGGGAACTGAAAACCACCAGCGCGGTTGGATATAGCCACTGCTCCATCCCTGGCATTAAAATCCCGCGATGAAACGTTAATGACGGATATCTGCAAGGGCAGAAAACAAAGTGGCGATGCTGAGCGCCTCAGATTGGTTTTGCCGCCAATTCTCCCAATCAGCAATGTAGCCGCCTCCACTTATATTTGCTTCTAGTGATATTACCGGAGCAAACGTTCCAATGGCGCCCCCACGCCAACACTCCCCAACTAGGAGTGCTTCCACTTGCGTGAGCGAGGGGTACCGAACCGACGCCCGAAAAAATGCCGCTGGTCCCGGCGTAGACATATGATCCAACTGTCCCTCCCCCTGCAAGTTCGACCGCAGCGTATTCAGCAGCGGGTCCGGTGAGGAGTCCGATGCTACCGGCCATCAGATACCAGCCGATTTGCGGGTTACGGCGACGTAGCCTATGCCGGGAATGTCGCTCATGAGTGTGTAGAGGGCGCCATTGAAGGATGGTCCTTCCCCTGAAGAACTGAAGGTTGGGCAGACAAACGGCCGACGAGGAACGATGTACCCACCTGAGCCATTCGGATCAAGGCCGTACACATCGCGGAACCCGAAGGGATTGACTTGGCATAGTTGTAGGTGTTGGTGTGCGGATCGAGAAGAACAGGAAGAGGATCGACGTACAATCTGCTGTTTGATTCTGCGGGCAAACGTTTTGAACCCCTTGGGCGTTTCATCCTGCCCGTTTCGGCAGGCTGCGTGGAGATGGGGCAAGCGTCAGTATGAAGGCTTTCGGAACTAATATGGATGAGAGCGTCATTCTCTTCCGGCGGATTCGTGGCCACGCGGCGTGATGCCCGCCGAAAGCGGTGCGGTTAGCCGGTGTCGCAAGCTTTTTTGGCCGGGTGCTCTCTCCTTACTTGATCTTGCCTATTTATCGCGGCAATCCTTGCCTTGGCTGACGCTTTGGTATATAAAGTACTTATGAAAGCAAAACGGTACGCCATCGCTGCCGGTACAGAACTGCTGCTAATCTTCCCAGCCGTCCTGTTTATGGCCGCGCTTTTTGTTCGCAACGTACAACCGCTTCAATATGAACCGGCGCACACGGCCCAACAAATCGTTAATTGGTACGCGGCGAGACTGCACATCGGTCTTTGGGGATTGCTCATAGGGATGCCACTGGTCGTGTTGCTTACCGGCTGTGGCATTGTCTTTCGCAAATGGCGAAGTGAGCCTGAACTGCGGCAGGCCGCTGGTCAGACTTTCGCGACTCTTATCGCCCATTTGGAAACCGTATTGATCGCCTTGGCGACGTTGGTAGCGGGGGGTATTTTGACGATCGTCGCTCTCCATCTATTAGCTGACTGACAGCGCTCCGTCAGGGTTCCGCGCCGATCACGGCGGCACCGCCGCAGACGCTGCATTGGCTAAAGCCCCTCAGCCAGTCCGTTGAATACCATATTCAGATCAATCACAAAAGGAAATCTGCGGAACCGGATTGGAACCGTTAAAGTCCACCCGAAACATTCCCGTTTTCCGTCGCGCTCTGCAACAGCCGATGGGAGAACGTTCAAATCGAAGAATCCGAAGGAAAGGATGGTGATTGCCATGCCGATCCTGTCAAAACCGGCGCGGACGATCTGTTCCTAAGGCTGCTGGCCGCCAAAGCGGAGCAGAGTCCCACGCATTTCCCCAAGTCAATGCCGACAACCATTCCCACGACCGGGTGAAAGCGATTCACGCGATGCGCGAACTTCTGATGGCGCTGGGGATAGCCTGCCTTGGCGCTACCAACTACGATTTGGGCCTAATGATCGCCAGCAAGACACGTCATGAATTGGCATAACGACCGAAGTCTTGGATGCACTATGACCCGGCCAAGGGTATTTGGTCGAGTCCTCATCCGATGAGCAACTAGCGGCACCACCGATTCTTTCGGCCACGTACGAGTCCGCCGCGATTGCACTGTACCGCGATATTTTGCTGGCGGCAGGCGATCTGATGCTCGTACCGAATAAACGCCTGTCAAAGTCAGCGCCCCAAGTACACGCTTGGCTGTCCGCCGCCAGAGGGGCCGCAAAAAACACGCCCGCCTGCGCCTACATGCTGAAGACAACCAAGGACATCAAGGACATATTGAGCCAGTCGAAGCACATGGTGAGCGTTCCCATGAAGTATCGGGATGCCGCCGACGACATGTTCGCGGTTGCGAACGGGATCATCGACCCGCGCGATGGCCGGGTTCACCCTCACTCGCCGGACCGCCTTTTAACAACGGGCTCGACTATCATTCATGATCCATTGGCCGAATGCCCCTGGTGGCTCGAGTTCCTGAAGGAAGTGCAGACCGATCCCAAAGTACGGCGCTATTTCACCGGCAGAATCAACATGCAGCAAGTCTACATTTTTAAAGGTACAGGTGCCAACGGGAAGGGCTTATTTATATCGGTCATGCGCCCCGTCTTCGGGTTCTTATGGCGTTGTGGCCTCAAAAACACTTGTCCTCCGCCAGCATAACGCCACTTCACACTCCACCAATCTTACGGGCCGCCGTGGTAAGCACTACCCACACTTTCAGAATTGCCAAACGCCGATGAACTTGACACTTCAGTTCTGAAGCAACTCACGGGCGGGGACAAGGTGACCGCCCGCAAAATGAACCAGGGCTTCGGCGACTTCGACATGAAGGCGACCATCACAATCGACACCAACGATATTCCTTGCATATCGGAGGCGCCCCAGCCATGCGAAGACGACTCGTTATGATCGACTGGCCGGTTCCATTTGAGGGCCGCTAAGATCGTTGGCTTGAAGACAAACTTAAGACCGAAGCATCAGGCATTTTGAATTTAGCGTTGAACGGGGCCGCCTATCCAAGATTCACCTGCTAGAGCTTCAGGCCGCCGAAACGGCGATTTCAGCATCGGGCGCAAGGTGCACCCCACAGTGCGGCGAGTTGCTCCTCGGGAACAACATTTATACTTCGATTCATGACCTTGAAAAATGTGGCATTTCTGGCGTTCATTGGAACTCTTCTCCTGGCGATTGTCGTAGCGTTTGATTTTGTTAAGACGGCGTCGGGCGTTTTGCGTGACATCGTTCCACCCGTGGCTGTTCTGCGGTCACTAATCTATCTGTTTGCCAGCTTTAGCGTGACGGTGTTTTTCTATGTCTTTTACAAAGGCCAATCACGATGAGAGGATGGCGAAAGCGTCCCTGTGTCGGAAGGCGTTGCAAGGCCTCAGGTGGTCTCATACAGTGTGATAGCTTGTGACGGGAAAAGCCGGTCGCTTGGCCCTTCAAGCAGAAAGAAAAAATGAATAGAAGATCGTTTTCAAAAAGTATCGCGGGCGCGGCTGTCAGCGCGTCAATGAAACAATCGGCCACTGCCGCGCCAGAGCCCGCGCTCAATATTTCCGTCATGCTTTGGACCGTCTTTCGCAAGCTGCCGTTTGAAGAGCGGCTACAGAGGGTGGCAGAGGCCGGATATCGAAATGTGGAGTTGGTAGGCGAGTACCAGAAGTGGTCTGAAGCTGAGTTCGCCAGTGCAATAGCCAAGCGCAAGGAACTCGGCATCACGTTCGACGTAACCGCAGGGCTGCATCAAGGCGTCGGGAACCCGGCTGACCGCGACAACTTGGTTGAGGACGTCCGCAAGGAACTGCCTATAATGGAGCGCCTTGAAATTCCCGCCGTCATCATCATGTCCGGCAATGTCGTTCCTGGCATGCCGCGTGCTACACAGCATCAAAGCTGCATCGATGGTCTCAAGGCTGCCGCCAAGATCATCGAAGGCAAGCAGATCAACGGTCAGCCTGTGCGCCTGCTGCTGGAAAACATCGACCCGGAAGAAAATCCGAAATACTACCTTACGTCAGTGGCGGAAGGCTTTGAGATCATTCGCGCCGTCGATCATCCGCAGGTTCAGTTTCTCTATGACTTCTTTCACGAGCAGATTTCCGAAGGCAATCTGATTGAGAAGCTGGAAAAGAATATCCAGTACACCGGTCTGGTCCATATCGCCGACGTCCCTGGACGCCACGCTCCCGGCACCGGCGAAATCAACTACGAAAACATCTACCGCAAGCTGGTGCAGCTTAAATACAACCGGATGGTCGCCATGGAATTCATTCCGCTGGGCGACGGCGTGACTGAGTTGCGTACCGCGCGCGAACAGGCTTTGCGGGTTGCTTCGGGTGTGTAGTTGTTTCGGTAGCAGCGCCGACGTGCCGCCGGAGTCTGCTTTGCCAGTGTCGCTAATCCCGTCAATGATCGCCGCAATCCTTCCCCGCTGCAAAGCCCTTCGAATCTCCACGCCTTGAAACGTTCGCCGAGAGGCGGTCCTTCGCGCGAATACGAATCTCGGTGCCCGCGAGGAACGCCATTATTGAATCGATAAGCATCGGCCAGCAGGTGCAGCAGGCACCCATAGCCAACAGCTTGCCGAACATCGATGTGTAAATAGGATGCCGAATCCAGCGATACGGACCTGTTTGGATCAGTTCGTGATCTTCACTAAGAGCGATCAAAGACGGGGTGCATTTTCAGAACCGACAGGCCGAACGTAAGACCACGTCAGGGCGAAACCAACCATAACTAGCGGAATGCCCCATTTAGAGACGGGTGCTCTGGCCACTTTGTTTTGACCGGCAGCCTGTTTGCGAGGTTCACAAAAGCCAGCGACCACGCGACCGAGCACAAGATGAGTTCTAACGTTCCCGATGAAGCGCGGGGGGGGACTTTGAGCCCGTAACACGCCCGGTTTCCAGGGTTCCATGTGTTCGATCACATCCCGGGCGCGCCGATCAATCAGACATAATTCGACAGTTCGATCAAGTTGCTATCTGGATCGCGGAGATAGGCGGACAGTAGCTTCCCGACAGCGCAAGTACGTTCAACTGGTCCTTCTTCACTTCCGTGCCGGTGCAAGTTGATTTTCTTTTCGCCGAATTTGAGAGCCTTGCGTCCCCGAAACGTGACGGCCTCTATCGAGAACCGCGAATAGAAGTCAATGGTCACGTCGATTACTGCGACGGTTAGGACCAGATGATCTAAGCGATCGATGGTGAATGCCATAGGGCCTAAATCTTTCACCACACCACCGGCGGCAGCGGCCCCTGCGAATGCACGACGAAAGCCTCCGCCCGTTTACAGCGATATTCCAATCCCCGGAACCGCTCCATCTGTTCGTGATAGGCATAGAATTCAGACGGTTCTTGGCTGGCGTGGATAAAGCAAGCTTCTTTTTTCTTTTCCCAAGTCTCCGCCACATCAACGTAGAAGTTGGGCGTGAACTGCTGGGTCTGCTCACCGCTCATGACCTCAAAATAAACAAGCGGATATTTCTTGCCGGTTCTGTACCATGCCTGAAACGTCAGCAAGGACGCCGCGCAATGGTCACGATGTGTATCCACGGGCCAATGCGTAAAGACGACATCCGGCTGTTGCCCAATCAAGAGTTTCTCAAACGCTTCATAGCGGGCGTTGGTAATCTCGCTTGACCCGTCTATCTGGCCAGCGAAAACCGGGGTTGCGCCCAAAACACGGCAAGCTTTCAAGGCTTCTTCTGTGCGGATGGCAGCCGCCTCGTCGTGCGTCTTGCCAGGAATGCCTGCTTCGCCCCGTGTCAGATAGATGATCGTAACGTTCTGGCCACGTGCAGAGTAGCGTGCAAGTGTGCCGCCGCAGCCTGATTCGGGATCGTCTGGGTGGCCGCCGACGCAGACCACATTCAGCTTGCGGAAAGGGGCGGGTGCGCCGTTTACTATTCCGGCTGCAACCGGCGCGGCGACGGCAAGAAGACTTTCTCTTCGGGTCATATGGGTATTGGTAATGGTTACCACATTGCGTGGCCGATGGCCGATGCTAAAACATCGGTGGTGGCGAACCAAAGCACGGGGAGCCGACCTGTCACTTGAGCGCGCTACCAGTCAACTCGTAATATTTTTCTTCGAAAAATAATAATCATCAACCATGCTGGACGGGCCGCCCGCTCTCCGGGTGAATGGTCCCACCACGAAAACGTGGAGCCAAGGATTAAATTCCCCGACATGCGTACCGCGAACCGCCTTGATCCGTGCAGCCTGATAAATCTGGCTGAATCCACTGCCGTCCTAAAGAGGACAAGTTTGTTTTAGGGCTTGCTGAAAGCAAAGGCGTTGTTGGCCGAGAAGGAGCGATTTCAGAATGTGGTCTCGCCTCTGCGCTTGACCAGCAGGGCAGGACGGATGAGGCGGGGAAGGTTGGGGCAAGTCTGTCAGCGACTCCTCAAAATGTTGGTTATCCCGATGTGATGCCTCAATTAATTGAGAGTCTGGGGGACGATCATAATTTTGCAGAGATTAGCCAAGACGGGCATCCCGACAGTATTCAAATTCTGGAGCCGCTTGGCGAAGGGCCCGGACCAGGAGGCAGTTAGGGCAGTACAGCACTCGACCGGCGCGAATCTAACAGACGATCGATCAAGGAACTGAGTTTATCGAACTGATTCATCAGGGCGAGGATGTCATTTCCCAGACTATCTGGGTTGATTGCAATCCACCCTTCCATCAGAGTAAGTGGTCCGTAATCCACGCCGACGTTGGGCCATGTCTCGGAAACGGTGGCGAAGGCAGTTCTGAAGTCGTTGGCGAAATTGCGACTGGTGATGGCGTAGCCGTTTAGGTGCCTCAGTTTCAGGGCGTGAATGTTGTAGTTGGCGCGGTTTTGCTTGATTGAAGCTTCATTGATCCAGACAGAGAAGAAGATTCCGGATGTGTTTTGCATGCCATTCATAGAGTCGTTGGTCCAGGCAGCTTTTTGGAGCTTCAAGACAGAACTGTTTTTGTAATAGCCACTTCTGCAGACGAGGCCATGCTGGGGCTGCTGATCAAATCGGGCTTTGACCTTTTCGAATAAAGCGACGAAGTTTGCCGGAATTGTCACTTGGGTTGTGGGTGCGCTGCGAAATAACGGCGGCATGACCTTTACCTCGCGAGTCACTTTGCTTGTGGCTCTTGCTTTATTGTGCAATGTTTTAAGCGCCGCGACCCCTCCTTCATATACTGACACTGAAGTCTACAGCAGCGGTGAAGCGACGAAAAAGTTTTTGAAGAAGTGAACGCTTCTTTTCACTCCAAGGTCAGCCAACTCACCCAGCCTGCCGGAATGGTTAATCTAAACTGCGCTGTATAATCCCGAGCGATTGGCACTCGATGAGGAGATCCGCCGTCCACCCGTACCAATGCTGTGTTGGTTAACCCCGTGTAGTAAAGTGGCAACCGAATCGTTCGTGTAATCGGCACGTCCAGCGGATTGTGAATCACAGCCATCCCTTTCTCTGGCAACGCCGGATTCACGTGGAGGATTGCGTCATAGTCACGGCCATCAGGCCGCCGAACATGGATAATGTCCGATTCCAAAATAGCGCGGTGCTTTTTGTAGAAGGCGACCCACCGCTTCACCATCACGCGAGTCTCTTCGGAATCATAAAGGCGCGGTCCACGGTAACACGCCTGCACGCCCGATGTGAGATTCAGTGAGAGATGCTTCTCGTAGGAATCCAAGTGCTCCTTCAGCGGCTCCAGCGTGGCCGCCGCTCCACCGCCCTGGTATTGTACTAGCGGCACGAACATCCAGCCCATACTGGGAGTCTTGTCCCAAGTGCCGTCGAAAATGTTCTGCCTCGCCAGAATGATTTGTCTCTCACGGGGTAAAGACCAATTCGACTCGCGATAACCCATGGCGCTCTTGTTTGCGCCTTCCAGGTAATACCAGTCGGGGACGTTCAAGTAGACACCACTGGATCGGCACCACGCATAAAAATCGGCAATCGTCTTCCACTGCATCCATTGCGAATCGTTAAATCCTTGATGGCCCGGATGCGTTGTCGAAGCGCAAGTGTCTCCGGGGTACGAACCGTCGTGCTCCAAAACACTAAGGCCGGTAGCCTCTATGAAATGGCGCACTTTCCGAAAGTACTCGATTCCCCAACGGCTACCTAAGCAGGGAGAATGGTCAAAAATCGGCTGGGGATTCACTACGTCATCTTCGGCGCTTATTTGTCGGCTTGCCAGCAGCGAGTAACCGCCCAATGCCACACCCTTTCCTCGGCCATAGTCAACCAATTCCTTGATTTGCGCCAGATAAGCAGGGTCTTCCCTCTCGATATCGAACCTGCTCCCGAACGTCATGATCACCATTTCGAAGCCCACATCAGCACATTGGTCAATTGCCAGCTTGACCGCTTCCGGTTCAGCTCGCCGCACGTGCATCAGTATTGGGTTCTCTTGCACCCACGGAGCGAGTGCTCGATACATGCGGCGTTGGGCCAATCCCCGGCGTTCCCGGTCGGTGCTGTCATGGACCAGTTCAAAGATCCTGAATGTGTCGAATTGTGCGTCTGGCGGGATCGTCGCGTCCGGCCCTAGCGGTGGATAGCAACGGAGAAGGACCGGCGTCTTCAACCTATAATTCACCTGGGTCTGGTAGTTCGGGTCGGGCTCCCAATGCGCAATTTCATTCTGATCGGGGCGACTGTGCGTCGCAACAAACGAATAGTCACTGTCAACCTGCAAGTTACCCTGCCGCCATTGATCGGAGGCTTCCACCAAAGACTCGGTCTCTACTACGGCGAGCACTTCGCTTACAAACTTCGATAGCTTGACTGCGCTTCCGGATCCGTTTCGAATCGTGAGCCACTTGGAGATCAACGGAAGACCGTCGTACATTTCGTAGTGAACAGACACACGTACACCGGGTAACCGACTGTTTTCGAAGTGCAAAGTGAGCGAAGCTCCTGGCGGCGGCCAGGGCTGTTTGCCTGAGTAGGCGACCCGCTTCCAGGGAAAGCGCTCCTGAGTTACGCCGGATTCCATTCGCACAAAGTGAAAGGAGCCGGGGCTCGGCTTCATTCTGTCAATCCATTTGGTCTTTAGATAGGCCCATTCGTCCTGACCGATCAGTCCTCCTACTTCGTAATGCTGGCCATTGAGTTCCAATTCGGCCTCGGACTTGACTCCCCGGATCAGCGATGCGCCGGTCATCAGATCGTCAAAGGCAACCGTCGCTGCGTCGGGATTGAGTCTCCAGACCCGGCGAATGAGCCCGTTTGTCATGGTGACCTCCCGGCCATCTGCTGATCGCTTGATCGCCGTCTTTTCTTTGGGAGGTGTCACTAGCCAATCGCCTCCGAATGCTGAGAAGGACAGTAGGACTGAGATCAATATGAGTTTCATGATCGCGAATTTGTGGCCAGACTCGCTGAGTATATGCCGGCGTTCCTAATGAACAGGAGACGGAGCCTCGTTTATTTCGTCAGCCAGATAAAGCTCTGTCTCGAGGTTCTCATGGCCCGGCCACAGATTGAGCATTTTTCCTGGGCCTGCGGTACAGTACTGTTTTCACGTGCTTGCGATTTGTTTTACGAATGATGCTCATGGCGAAGAACTGAGCCCGACGGGCGCAGGTCCGGGATGGGGCCGTGGGCGGATCACTATCGATGACTTTGTGGAGGATTTCGAGTCGGCGTTATGGTTCTGGAAGACCGCCGACTACGAGCGCCAATGGGCTCAAGGAATCCAACGTATCCTTGCGGGCGCAGCAAAGTCTTGCTTGATTACTTCGCTGATTGAACCTATTCGCACGGCCGATTATGTTTTTGGCTCGTGGTGGAAGTTGTACCTGGATGGCGTCCAGGTGATTGTGCAGCACCAACTTTTAATTGGAGATGTTGTGGGTGCGGATTTCGACGTTGCCGATCCCTACAGCGCGGTGCCTGACTATCGACCGATGACGGAGGACGGTGAACCTCTATCAGCGTGGACAACCAGTCTGCATGAGCTGAAGTTGCCTTAGTCGAAGCTGCCGATTTACGGTGGTTTTGGGCTCTTACAGCTATCGCGGCATGAAGATTCATGGCAGGATTTTAATGCTAGCGCAGGAACGGTGGTCATAGCCCACCGCTCTGGTGTTTTTCAGTTCCCGCTCACTCCAAACGGTTGAGCCTTTTCAGCGAGTTGAAAAAGGCCACCGGCATGCGTTCATAAACAGCGGATAGGGAGTAATTATGAAAAACACACTTTTAAAACGAGTTAAGATGCTGTTCGCGCCAGCGGCCCTTGCCATTGCGATGGCCGCCTGCAGCTCTATGACCGCTCTTGCCGCAGAGCATCAGGGCGGACATGGATTTGGAGGGGGACATGGCGGTGGTTTCAGCGGCGGCCATTCCTACAGCGGCAGAGCTCCGCAGGAAGGACGGGGTTACTACGGAGGGCATGGCTACAGCGGGGGCTTCTCCGGCGGCGGCAGATATTACGGCGGACGCGGTTACTACGGCCCGCGCTACTACGGCGGAGGCTTCGGTCTAGGCTTCTACGCCACGCCCGGCTACGGATATGTTGCGCCGGTCTGCAATCCTCCTGGCTTCTACGACCAGGGTGGCTATTGGCATTATTATCAGGGTTGCACCGCTCCACCTTACGGTTATTGAGCGCTGATGCCAAAATTGCGGACGCACTGCGGGTGCGACGATTCTCGGCTGGTTTTTTTTGGAGAGGCGTTTAGGCGGCTGGGCGCTCCTTCCATTGGGCCAAGTAGGCGACGAATTGCTCTTTGTTGAAGTCGGAAGGCTGACCTTGGACGAAAGCGTTGGCCTGTTCGCGATTGATGTGGTCTTGCAATTCCTCAACTGAAAAAACGAAGCCAAAGAAGGCGGGTTCGAAGGGGACGCCGAGTTTGCGGGTGGATTTGTAGAGGGCGAGGGCGCGCTTGAGGTCGGCGGCGTGTTTGTCGCGGCGGTCCTTTTGGATTTGTTCGAGTTGGGCGACGTCGGCGTTGCGCTGGTTGCGCAGGCGGCGCTCTTGGAGGGCGAGGTTGCTGAAATCTTTGCGGAAGGTCATGAAGATTTCGGCGTCGATGAAGGCTTGGCGATTGGTGGGATCTTTTTCTTCGGGGAAAAGATCGGCGAGCTTGCGGCGGCCGACGGCGATGATGCCGGATTCGAGAGGCGCGATGCGGAGAAGGCGCCATTCGGTATCGGCGATGGTTTGGGTGAGGGCCTTTTCTTTGTCAGTGGCGGGAGAGAATTCGGCGAAGTGGCGATCGAGGTGGTCGTAATAGGCGTGGATGTCGTCGGTGGGGAGCAGGACGGTGCGGCCGGTGAGGCCGGTTTTGACAGCGTTCATGGAGGATTTGGCTTTGCCTTCTTCGGTACGGGGGCCGGTGCTGTGTTGTGAGTTGGCGCGGTTGGCGTTGCGGCGCGCTTCGGAGGTTGCTTTGGCGTTGATTTCGTCGATGAGGTCTTGGAAATTGAAGGTGTCGGGTGGGGGTGGTTGGTCGGAATCGCCGCCGACGGAAGCTGACATTGTTTTCGTGGCGTTGACGGCCAGTTTTTGGGCTTGGCGCTCAGCAGCGCGGCGTTGTGCACGGTTTGGCATAATTTCGAGATTCCCTTCGGAAAATACAAATGGCCCGCGACGAGGAAAAACTCGCCCGAGCCGGTTTAAAGTTAGCAGGACCGCTTAAGTGGGGCGAACGACGAAGGGGGCTTTTCGCTGCGGCGATGCGGAGGTAAGTGATTTGGAATGATGGGGAAGCAAGTATTTTTGAAAATCTTGCGAGAGCTGTGACTGGACATGGCGCAGGGCAACGCCCGCCACAAAGGTCAAGATCGGCCTCGGCTTAAGCGCGAAACTCTACCCGCTTCGGCGTGTTGCGCACAGTCGGCTTACTCAGCAACCATAGCCAGCAGTTTCGAACGGTGCCGCGCAAGAGACGCGGCGTCGTTTTCTCGAGTTCGAACTCTATGGCGAGCCACAAAAGATGGAGCGGCGCCAATGCCGATTCCATATTGTTTGGACGTATTGTAGGGAAGAATTTTTGGGGACGAATTCGGGACAGTGGACAAGAAACTATTCTTTGAGAAGAAATTCGCCGTCCCAAACTCAAATATCGATGTCACGAATCGCGCGCATTGTTTTGGAAGGCGTGGCCTATCATGTTACACAGCGCGGCAACGGACGGCAACAAGTTTTCTTTGAGGATCGAGACTACCGCCTGTACCTGGACCTGCTCAGGGACGTTTGCCACAGGGAGCGTCTGCCGATTTGGGCTTACTGCCTGATGCCGAATCACATTCATCTCATCGCGGTGCCTGGGAGGGAGACGGCCATGCCGCAATCGATGGGCCGGATCAACGGCGATTTTGCGCGCTATTACCATTTGAGGAGGCGGTCGAGCGGGCATGTGTGGCAGGCGCGCTATCACTCATCGCCGCTGGACGGGGCTCATTTATGGCGGGCGATGGCATACGTTGAGCGAAACCCCGTCCGCGCTCACTTGGCGGCGCGGGCTGAGGAGTACGAATGGTCGAGTGCACGTTCGCGGTTAACGGGTACGGCGGGCTTGGTCGATTTGACGCCTTGGCAAGCGAGATACGATTGGCCGCGCCGGCAAGAGGTGCTACGGAGCAGCATCGACGAAGAAGCTTTCGGGCAGCGGTTGCAGGAGGCCAGCCGGCGCGGTCGGCGACTGGGCGATGAGCAGTTTGTGGAGGGTCTGGAGGAGCGCTGCGGCCGGCGGCTGCGCGCGCGGCCGGTGGGGCGCCCGAAGAAATCAGGGGAGGATAAAGGTAAGCAGTTGGGGTTGGGAAATGGTGTTTGAGTGGGCTGTCCCGAGTTTAGACGCGGCGGGCGGATAGTTTGCGTTCGAGGAGTTCGAGAAAGGCGGCTTGGTTCTCCAGTTCGAACTCGATTTCGAGCCAGAAAAGATTGAGAGGGGCCAAAGCCGATTCCATATTGTTGGGGCAGTTGATGCGGTCCTTCTCGGTGGTGACCAGCAGGGTGGCGCCGTTTTCTCGGGCTTGGTGGGCAAGGTTGTAGATTTCCTTGGGCTTGTAGCTGTGGTGGTCGCCGAATGACCAGCGAAACACTACATCGAGACCCATAGACTGCAGAGTGGACCAGAAGTTATCGGGATTCCCGAGGCCGCAGAAGGCGCCGACGCGTTTACCGGCGAGCGAGGGGACGGATTCGCCGGTACAGTAGTCGCGCCACGCGCGGGAAATGAGGCGGGTGCGAAAGGCCGGGGCGACCGGGTTGAAATCGCGCAGGCGTTTACGAATGAAATCGAAACGGAGGTCGTTTTCGGCGCGCGTTACGACGAAGGCACCGGCACGCGCCAGCGCGGAGAGCGGTTCGCGGAGGCGGCCGAGGGGGACAAGATCTTCTTGCCCGAATGGATCGAGGCCATCGATGATGACGATATCGAAATCGCGGTCGAGGCGGGCGTGTTGAAAGCCATCGTCGAGCAGAAGCACATCGGTGGAGGGGAATTGGCGAAGAAGGATTTGGGCGGTTTCATAGCGTTTGGCGCCTATGCCCAGCGGAGCGATGGCGGCGCGCAGGAAGATTTGGGCTTCGTCGCCTGTCATGAGCGCAGAGACTTTAGCGCCGGGTGGGAGCACAATGCTTTCGGCCGGAAAGCGGCGCCCATAACCGCGCGTGAGAATGGCGGGCGCACGGCGATGCACCTTGAGCGCGGCGGCCAGATAGTTGGTAAAGGGCGTTTTACCGGAACCGCCGGTGGTGATGCCGCCGACGCTCACGACCGGTACCGGCAGCGGCAGCAGTCCAGCGGCACGGCGTTCGGAGCCGCTGCGTTTGAAGTTGCCGCCCCAGCGCCAAAGCAACGCCAGGGGACTGAGCAAGAGACGAGTCAAACCACTGCGCGGCTTGCGCCAACAGGCGGAGTGATACAACGGCCAGAGGCGATCGGCCAGGGCTTCTGAAACCCCTTGCTGGCTGCGGACAAACTGCTGGCCGCGCTTTCCCATGTCTGCGGCGCGGCGGGGATTGGTGAGGAGGTCGTGAATGGCCGGCAGCAAGTCCTGTTCGCCCTGAATCTGCACAATGGCCTGATGTTCGAGGAAATCGCGCGTGATGACCTCGAAGTTGTGCATGTGCGGCCCGACCACTACCGGAACGCCTGCGGCACCCGGCTCAATGATGTTGTGACCACCGCGCGGAGCCAGCGAGCCGCCGACGAAAACCACATTCGCGAGGGAATAGAGAGTGGCCAGTTCGCCCATGCTGTCCAAAATAAGAATGCCCGGCAGCGGCAGAGTGGAATCGGTTTGCAGTTCGCTGCGGCGCAGAAAGGGCAGACCAGCCGCTGTCAATTTGCGCGCGACTTCGGAAAAACGCGCTGGCTGGCGAGGGGCGACGATCAACAGCAGTTTCGGGAAATCCAGCGCGAGGCGTTGGAAGGTTTCGATGACGATCGCGTCTTCATCGACGAAGTGGCGGGTGAGGCTGCCGCGTTCGTTGGGGCCCACGGTGGAAGCGGCGATCCAAATCTGTTCCGCGCCAAAGGTGAGCAGGGTGGAGGGCGCTTGCGTGGCCACTGCTTCGTATTTCAGATTGCCCAGAATGGAAAGCCTTTGGGCGGGAACGTTCAGTTGGCCGTAGCGTTCAAAATCGGTGGGGCTTTGCACGATGATGCAATCGGGGAATTTCAGGATGGGTGCGAAGAACCAGCGCCATGCCTGATATTGCGGCCAAGTACGATTGGATATGCGGCCGTTGACAATGGCGAGGCGGGCACCGCAGCGGCTGATTTCGGAATAGAGGTTGGGCCAGATCTCGGTTTCGAGGACGATGACTAAGGCCGGACGGATGGCGCGCAGGACGCGGCGAATGCAAGATGCGAAATCGATGGGGGCGTAGAAAATCCCATCCACGAGAGGGGCGGCTTGGCGGGCGGCGACACTGCGGCCGGCCGTTGTGGACGTGGATAAGTAGAAGGGGACAGCCGGCTGCTGAGCACGTAGCCGGCGGATGAGCGGCAGGGCAGAGGCGATTTCGCCGACAGAGACGGCGTGCAACCAGATGGCGCCGGGCTTCGTCCGAGAGAAAGATTGGGGCAGAAAGCCGAGGCGCTCACGGAAATGGGTGCGGTAGGCAGGGAAGAAGACGCAACGCCCAAGGAAATAGAAAAAGATAAAAGGAAATGAAACGTACTGAATTAAGCGGTAGAGGAAGAGGACGCGCGTGATTCGAGGGACTCGCTTCTTGCTTTTGAGTATAGCGTTGGTGGCGGCGCTGGGATTGGGCGCGCCGTGGAGAGACGACAAAGCGTTCCAGCCGGGGAAGGCCAGTGACTATGCGCACCAACTGTCGGAGCAAGTGCTAGTGGGCGCTAAGGCGTTCGACAATACCGAATTAACGACTGAGGCCTTCGGCAAAAAAGCGGACCTGTTGAAGTATGGCGTGCTGCCGGTTCTGGTGGTGATCGAGAACAAACGTGACAAGTCGATCAATTTACAAGATTTGGAAGTGAGTCTGGTGGCGGCGGATGGCCGGCATGTGGCGGCAACCAGCCCGGATGAGATCCAATTTATTGGAACGGATGGACACAGGACGCCGCGCCAGCCGGGCGCCGGGTTGCCGATTCCGCTGCCCAAGAAAAAAAATCCGCTAGCGGCACCGGAGATTTCGGCGCGCGCCTTCGCTTCAAAGATGCTTCCGCCTGGAGATTCAACCAGTGGATTTTTCTACTTCGAGGCGCAGTCGGAAGTGGGAGATAGCATTTATCTCAGCGGCATGAAGGATGCGCGGAGCGGGAAGGAAATTTTGTATTTTGAGTTTCCGCTGAAGAAGGATGAAGGAAAGTAAGGTTGCGTGGCTGCGGGACTTCGGAAGATGGTTGCCGCTCCTTGACAGTCCCATCTCGGCTAGCGGGTGTCATGGAGAGAACATGCTTCCGGGCGGCGGCCTTAACGCTGACGTCCTAGGGTGATATGCGGCTCACGTGCTTTTACGAGTCACCGATATGAGCTTTGAAGGAAGCAATGAAATATTTAGTCTCCAGCATCCTCGGGTTCAGCTTACTCGCGACTCTCGCTTTCGCGGCCAATCCGAAGATCTCTCATGATATTGAAAGCCTCGATCCTGCATCGACGGCCAACGTGATTGTGCAGTTCGCCGAGGTGCCGACGGCGGTCCAACACAAGAAGGTCACCGATCGAGGCGGGGTCTATCGGGCTACCTTATCCATTGTGAAAGCGGGCTCGTACGCGGTTCCAGTGAGCGCACTGAGCGACCTCGCTGGCGATCCCGACGTAGTCTACATTTCGCCTGATCGTCCGCTGCGTGGGATGCTGGACAACACAACAGCTGCCGTGAACGCTGCGACCGCCTGGAGTGCCGGTTTGACTGGCACGGGAATTGGTGTTGCGCTGATCGATAGCGGCGTGACGCCTGACAGCGATTTGTCCTCTACCCTTACTTACAATCAGACCTTTATCACTAACGACACGCATGACTACTACGGTCATGGAACTCACGTGGCGGGTATTTTGGCGGGCAGCGGGGCGCGCTCGCACTCTATCAGTGCAGCAGAAATCTACAGGGGCTCGCCCCAGGAGTGAGCCTGATCAATCTTAGGGTGCTAGATCAGAACGGAGCCGGCAGCGACAGCAGCGTCATCGCGGCCATCAACCAAGCTATAAGTCTGAAGTTGACTTACAACATACGGGTCATCAACCTCTCGCTGGGCCGACCGGTTTATGAAAGCTATACAAAAGATCCGCTTTGCCAAGCGGTGGAAGCTGCGTGGAAGGCGGGCATTGTCGTGGTAGTCGCCGCCGGAAATGACGGCCGCGATAACTCAGTTGGAAATGCCGGCTATGGCACCATCATGGCGCCGGGGAACGACCCTTACGTTATCACTGTTGGCGCGGTGAATACGGTGGGAACGTACACGCGCAGCGACGATAAAATGACGAGCTACAGTTCCAAAGGGCCCACGGCCATTGACCACATTGTGAAACCGGATCTGGTGGCGCCCGGCAATCAAGTGGTTTCGGTTTACGATCCGGACGGCTCCCTCTGGGGCAGCTTTCCGAACAACGGAGTTCGTATGAATTATTTTATGAACAATGGAGACACTAGTCCGTCGGATCTTTATTACATATTGAGCGGAACGAGCATGGCGACACCAGTTGTGAGTGGAGCGGTGGCGCTGCTCCTGCAGGCTCACCCTTCTCTGACGCCGGATGAGGTCAAAGCCAAGCTCATGCTGACTGCCTGGAAAGGACTTCCGAAAACGAGCACGGCAACGGACCCAGTAAGCGGCACGGTCTACACCATGGAGTCTGACGCGTTTACGGTGGGGGCCGGCTATCTAGATATAGCAGCGGCACTGGCGGATACAACCAGCTTCACCGGCACCGCCAATTCTCCGGTAGCGACCTTCAATGCCACCAGCAACGTCACGGGTATCGTGTGTGGAACTGGCAGCATCTGTGCCTCTGCTCCCGTTACCGGCTCCAAAGCGGTGTGGGGTGTGAGCTCGGTTTGGGGAAACAGTTCAGTGTGGGGGAATTCGACTGTTTGGGGTAACAAGTGCGTTTGGGGTGCGACATCCGTCTGGGGCAATTCCACTGTGTGGGGGAACAGCGCTACCACGGCCGAGTCCGCTGAGAGTGTATCCCTATCTATCAATGGTGAGAAGTAAATTCCATTACTTAAGTACTGAGCGGCAAAAACCAAGGGAGCGCCCGCGCTGAGAGATCAGCCGGGCGCTTGACCGTTTTGTGCCTTAGCCAATGAAAGCGCGAACAAAAGCCTGGAAGTTTCGTTATTGTAATGCGGATGGAGACATACGATGGTGAGTGGGTCGAAGCACAAGTCACGCGGACGGTGGACGTTTGGCACGACTGTGCGGCTGGGACGGTAAAAGACGCGCGGCGGTACAGCCCAAGCGAGCAGGATCTGCGCGAGCAAGCTTATGATGAAGCGTTATGCGCGGTGGAGAAGGATTTACAACAGGCCTCCACCAGGGCCGATCGACTGCTACTGCAGGAACGGATCGTCGAGTCTTTCGGCAAGTTCTCCGCCAAAGCTTTGAACCTTGACGCGGAAGCGATCGAGTTGCTGACGCGCGAGTTCCTGCCGGTTGGGACTCAATTAGCTCGATGGGCCAGGCAGCACGACCCCGACTTAGAGATGAGCGCCATTATTCAGGCGGCACGCAACGCCTGGACTGCCTGTGGAATGCAGCCGCTCTTAGGCGCAGCGGTAAAACTGACGCCTTCCATTCTTGGATACAGTTTGCTATATCCCTATAGCGACAATTATCTTGACGAGGTGGAAGTCCCGAACGAGGCGAAGCTGCAATTTAGCCGGCGTTTCCGCCGCAGGTTAGCGGGCGAGGGATTGGCAACGGCAGACGATCGCGAAGGCGCCATTTGGGGACTGATTGCGTTGATCGAAATGGAATATCCTCGGGCGCAATTTCCGCAGGTGTTTGAGTGCTTGTTAGCGATTCATCGAGCGCAGGAGTCGAGTATCAGTCAATTACAGGGCGAGCATGGCCTGCGCTATGGCGACTTGTTGCGGCTGAGCGTCGCGAAGGGAGGAACTTCCGTATTGGCTGACGCTTGCCTGGCGAACGGTTCATTGAACAAGGAGGAGAGCCGCTTCGCGTTCGAATGGGGAGTGCTGCTGCAGTTGGGCGACGATTTGCAGGATCTGCGCGACGATATGCGGCGCGGCTCTGCTACCTTATTCTCCGCCGCCGCGGTGAAGGGTGTGCCGTTGGATGGATTAACCGTTCAACTTCTCAACTTCAGCGAGCGGGTTGGGACGCGTATGGAGGATTTGCCGAATGGGACTGCCAGTCTTAAGGAGCTGCTGAAGATGAGTTGGCAATCGCTGATTATCAGAGCGGTCGCGGATTCGCACGAATTCTTCTCGAGCAGCTTTGTTGGCGAGGCTGAACGACGGTCGCCCTTCCGTTTTGGGTTCCTGCGGGCGAGAAACGAGAGATTAGCCAGCCGGCAGGGATTGTATAAAACATTATTCGACGCGCTGTTGGAAGATCGCGAGGATGAGGGAAATGCGCCGCCGGATGATTGTTTGCCGGCGTTCGCGGGAGTGCCGCAGACGAGGTCAGAGCACTATATCTAAGACCCGGCCAATCGAGACGTCGGAAAACCGATGCTGCGCCTTGGCTCAACGGGTAGCGGCGCGGGCGCTTCGATCAATTGCTGGATCGTCTCGAAAACATATTGAACTCGTCCGTTTTGCTCGCTCTGCCGCCATTCAAGTTGATCAAGGCGGCGGGCGAGTTCTTCGTGGGTGGTGAGGAGCTGGCGCAGGCGAACAAAGGTGCGCATGATGGCGACATTTACTTCTATGGCACGTTTGCTGGTTAAGACGCCGGAAAGCATGGCTATCCCCTGTTCGGTGAAGGCATAAGGGCGATATCGGCGACCGCCACGACCTTCGTTTGAGGTTCCAAACTGGAACCTCAAAGATTCCAGTTCCTCCGGCGTGAGCTGAAACATGAAATCCTCTGGGAAACGATCCCGATTGCGACTCACCGCCTTGTTCAGGTTGCCTAGGGTCACTTGGTACAAATCCGCTAAATCCTTATCCAGCAAAACCTTTTGCCCTTGGATTACCAAAATCCGGCTTTCCACGAGGTCACTGGCGCGATCTCAGCAGTAGACATCCGCTAACTCCAATAATTCCGATCCAAATTCCTAAACTGCACCGCTTCCGCCAAATGCTTGGCCGCGACATTGGGCGAATGATCCAAATCAGCGATTGTTCTGGCCACGCGCAGCAGCCGGTCATGCGCCCTTGCCGAGAGATTCATGCGGCGCATGGCCATTTCCAGTGTTCGCTCGCCGGTATCGTCGAGGGCGCAGATGGTGCGGAGTTGCGCGGGCGGGAGCTGCGAATTGTAAAAACCGCGATCGCGCTGCACTTGCCGCGCGGATTCAACGCGGGCGCGAATTTCGGCAGAGGACGTACCGTTCGTATGGCTGCGCAGTTCCTTGTAGGGAACAGCCGGCACTTCAATATGCAAATCGATGCGGTCGAGCAAAGGTCCACTCACTTTGGCAAGATAACGCTGAATGATGCCCGGCGTGCAACGGCATTCGCGGGTGGAATCGCCGTAAAAACCACAAGGGCACGGATTCATAGCCGCGACCAGCATAATGCGCGCCGGAAACGTGAGCGTGCCATTACTACGCGCGAGACTCACCGAACCCTCCTCGAGCGGCTGGCGCAATTGTTCGAGGACACCACGCGGGAACTCCGGCAATTCGTCCAGAAACAGAACACCCTGGTGCGCCAGACTCACTTCGCCGGGACGTGGGCTGCCGCTGCCGCCGCCGATCAAGCCGGCGTCGGAAATCGTGTGATGCGGCGAGCGAAATGGGCGCTGGCGGAGGATGCCGATGCCGGGGGCAAGAACTCCGGCGACGCCGTGGACTTGCGTGGCTTCCAGAGCTTCGCGAAAGGTGAGGCGCGGCAAAATACCCGCAAAACGGCGGGCGAGCATGGTCTTACCGGAGCCGGGCGGCCCGATCATGAGAACGTTATGACTGCCGGCCGCCGCCACTTCGAGCGCGCGCTTGGCCATGGTTTGGCCGCGCACATCGCTGAAATCGGGGAAATTCGGATCTACCTCCGCCGGTTCGGGGATGCATGCCGCTACCGGGGTGAAGGTGGCTGGTTCATTGAGAAACTGCACGACTTCGGCGAGATGCTTCAAGCCGAAAACGCGGACTCCTTCCGCGACTGCGGCTTCGGCGGCATTGTCAGCCGGCAGCAACAGATTTTTGATGCCGCGGCGCGCGGCGCAGACGGCAATCGAGAGCGCGCCGCGAATGGGGCGGAGGCTGCCATCGAGCGACAATTCGCCCACCACCATGTACTCTTCCATGGAGCCGAATAACCCCATGGCGCCGAGAATCGCCATCGCCATCGGGAGATCGAAGCCGGCTCCTTCTTTGCGAATGTTCGCCGGGGCGAGATTGATGGTGACCGACTTACTGGGATAGCCAAAGCCGGAATTCAGCAGAGCCGATTTGATGCGTTCGCGGCTTTCCTTTACCGCCGCGTCGGGCATTCCGACGGTGACAAAATCGCGCTGCGTGCCTGAGGGGTACATGTCCACCTCCACATCCACGACATGCGCATCAATGCCCTGGATAGCGGCGCTAAACGTACGAAACAATGCCACACAGTGCTAGTAGCTCCCTGCACCTTTACATCTCAGGTAACGAGGAAATTCAGCTTGCAAGGCGAAATATCACTGCCAATATTGCCATTGGGCGTAAGCGATCACATAAAGGCTGAGCAGGAGGTTGGTCACGGCGTGCATCAGGATACAATCGCCCAAAGACTTGGAGCGAATCATCCACCAGTTGTAGATGATGCCGGTGACCAGACCGACATCCCAATAGGGGCCATGTTCCGCTGCGAAGAGTAGAGCGGTCGCCCAAAAAGCGAAGGGCGCGTAGCTTCCTAACGATACTTTTTGAAAATCGTGGTGGATGAACCAGCGCATGAGCCAAGCGCGCCAAAACAATTCTTCGGCAATCGGCACGACCGTGGCTGCTCTTACGGTTCGCCAGAATAGAATGCTGCCGCTCTTGACCGCTCCCGGCTGCAAGGAGGACCCCACACGGCCCAGGATTCCATTCGAGAACAGCAAGGAGTGGCGGTAGGCAGGAGCGATCAGCTCAGGCGCGATCCAAAGGCAAAAGACGAAAGCTCCGACAGCCGCGCTTGCGAGCCAGCGGTTGGGTCGCAAGGAGACGCCGACTGGCCAAGTCAGGGAACAGACCAGGGATACGACCAAGACCTGAATAGGCCACTCCCAGTAGCTGTAGGCCACAGACTTGGGAACAGCGATCAACAACAGCAGCGTTACAAACGGAGCGACATACCCGAGGGAAGGGTATTGCTCTTGCCAAGAGATGAATGCGCCGGCTAACACTCAGAAAGCTTAGCCCTTTCAATAGAGCTATAGTGGCTCGCTAGCCAATTTGGCTCACGAAAGAGTTGATCTTATTCTTTTCATCGGGCGTAGCGGCCGATTGCAGGGCTTTCGTCGCCTCATCGCGCGCCGCTTGTTTATCCCCTTGCTTGAGCAAAGCCATGGCAAGGTGGAGGTGGAAAGTGGAGTTTTGTGGATGATCCTGCGAAAGCTGGCGGAATATACGCAAAGCTTCGCCATTCAGATTTTTGCGGTAATAAACGTAGCCCAAAGTATCGGACACGTCGGCATTATCAGGCGAGCGCTTCTTGGCTCGTTCGGCCCAGGTCATCGCTTGGTCGAGGTTGGAGCCGGAATCGGCTGTCATAAAAGCGAGATTGTTTAGCGCCAGGGCGTTGTCGGGATCAATCGCCAGAACCTTGTTATAGCTATCAATCGATTCTTTCTTCTTGCCGAGCGCGTCGCAAATCAACGCTTGATTCAAGAAAGCCGGTACACTCTTGGGATCGGCATTACCCGCCTGCTCAAAAGACGCAAGCGCGGTGTCGAATTGGCCCATTTGCCGTTGCATGACGCCGAGGCGCAACCAAACTTCCGCGGAATTTGCGGTTGTCTTTAGAATCTCTTTGTAATTGTCGGCCGCGCTCTGCAGCAGTTCTTTCGACTTAGGGGCGTTGGTACTCCAAATTTGTCCCGCCAAGGCGGCCTGGAAGTTAGCTAGCTCATAGCGATAGGGAAGCACGGTAGGATTCTTATTGACTAAATCCTGCATCACTTGAATGGCTTCCGCGCCCTTACCTGTGGCCATTTTTACGGTCTGCAATCCGATGAAGCCGCGAATATCCGGAGGCGTCGCATTGCTGAGGATTTGAAATTCGGCGGTGGCCTTGTCGTAGGCCTTCTGGTCGAGATAGAGTGTTGCCAACTGCAGATGCGCGTCGTTGAGTTTGGGGTATTGTTTGGTCAGGTTTTCTAATTCCGGTTGTGCCTTTTCCGCCTGACCTGTGCCAATCAAAGCACGATCACGGATGAGAATGGCATCCGGATTACCGGGTTGACTGGAAAGCACCACGTCGGCTATTTCCATGGCCTTGGCATGCTGGCCGCGATCTTCATAAATGCGCGCCGAGACTGTTTGCGCGGGGATTACGATGCCCATGCGCGGAGAAGCAGACTTCTGCTCGGTGTGCAGTGCTTCCAGGGCCTCGGGCAGCGCTTTGTCGCGTTCATTCAGGCTGAAATAAGCGCGTGCCAGATCCAGATGAAGAACCGGATCGCTTGGGTTCTTTGCCACCAGGGTCTTCAACTCCTGCAACGATTTCGTGGCATCTGACCGCTGACCCGTCTGCAAAAGAATGGAGGCATACATTTCATTGACGGACGAATCTTTCGGATGTTGGTCGGCCAAGTCCTTTGCCATTTTGGCGGCTTCGCCCGGATGATTACGATACGCCTGTAGCGCGACTAAGCGCTCCTGGTATTTGACGGCATTCTTCGGGTCTTCGGCGGCACCGGCGTTGTACTCGGCGATGGCCTTATCGAATTGTTGTGTCCGGACATAGAAATCGCCGACAACCTGATGGCCATTGGGAAAACTCTTCTTGTCGTTCAGGATCTGCCGCATGGCGGCCTCAGCTTCAGGGATTCGCTTGCTGGCAGCCAGGAAGTTGGCGTAATTCGTGACAGCCGTTTCATTCGTGGGATCGTTTTTCGCGTGATCGCGCAGAGACGCTTCGGCCTTTTCCTTGTCCCCCAAACGGCCGTAATACATAAACAGAAATTGGTAACCCTGCGGCCAGGTTTTGTCATGCGCGAGCATGTCGTTTACCAGGGCAAGGGCTTGATCGGACTTTTGCGCCTGCGACAGGGCCTGGGCATACCAACCCACCAAATCGCGCGCATAGGGCTTGATTTTGTTGGCTTGCTCGAAAACCGGGAGCGAGTCGTCCGTTCTCCCTTCGGAAAACATGGTTATCGCTTTAATGCGCAGACCGCTGTACGAATTCGCATCGTGCGCCAAAATCTTAGAGTCTAGATCTTTTACGTCCGTTAACAAAGGTTGGTACTTCTTAGGGTCGGCTTGATAGGCGGTTAGATAAATTTCCGCGAGTTTCGTGGCGGCGTCGGAGTTAGACGGCTGCAGATCGACCGCTCGTCGCAGAAAACTGACGGCCTCACCAACCTTCTGATCGTCAAGAAGATTGAGTCCTTCGCGATAGTAAGCTTCCGCGTTCAACTTGTTCTTGGCGATGGCCTTTTGATAAAGAATCGAGGCGTCCTGGTACTTCTTAGCTTGATGGTACTTATTGGCGGCGGCCAGAAGCTTCTCCGAGCTCTGCGAACAACTGGAGAGCATGAAAAGCGCGCACACGGAAACGAATGCTAAAACTTGCTTCATATAGATTTGGAGATCGCTATTACCATTGTATGGAAATATGCGTGGACATATCAATCCGTACGGTGCCGGTGAGATGCGGATAACTCTGAGTTTCGCGACGGTCGAGCAAGAAGGAAACGCCGGTCACCGCCAAGCGAAATTTCCCTTTTCCCTTGTTTTCAGCAACTTAGAAAAAAAATCCGAGAACCGCAAACGGCCCGGATGTCACAGTTATGACAAAAGAGGCTTGTCATGGCCTGATTCCATTCAATAGAACACAGGGCAGCGTCAACAGTTCGGCTGAAGACGCCGCTTTTGTGCATGGAGTTCGATAATAGCGATTGTGACTGAACGATTTCATCCTTATCAGGATTTGGCGGCGGCGTTGTTGCCGCACGCGGTGCAGCATGATGACGGGGCGCACGATGCCGCGCATTTGCTGAGGGTTTGGAAAACTGCTTGTGAAATTCAACGGGCGGAGGGCGGTGATGGGGAGATTTTAGCGGCGGCGGTCTTGCTGCACGATTGTGTGGCCGTGGAAAAGGATTCGCCACAGCGGGCGCTGGCTTCCTGGTTGGCGGCCGAAAAGGCCTCGCGGATTTTATCCAAGCAGGGCTGGCCCGAACAGCGGGTTTCCGCTGTCATGCATGCCATCGAAGCGCACAGCTATTCAGGGGGCATCTTGCCCGAGAGCCTGGAAGCCAAAATTTTGCAAGATGCCGACCGCCTTGATTCCATCGGCCTAGTCGGCGTGGCTCGTTGCTTTTATACAGCCGGGCGGATGGGAAGCGCGCTCTACGATCCGGCCGACGCCTTAGGGGAAACGCGCGGCAGAGACGACAAGCGATATGCGCTTGACCATTTCTACACTAAGCTGCTGAAGTTGGCCGGCAGCTTTCAAACCGCTACCGGCTCGCGCTTGGCGCGCGAACGGGATACGCGCTTACGTCGATTTCTGGATGATTTTCAAGCGGAGATATAGCCTCAGTCGACTGGTACGCTGGTACCCTTGCTATCCGCCTGAGACATCTTTTGAATGCGGTGGTCAATCAGCTCGCGCAAACCCATGAGCATCTGCTTACGCGCCTCACGAAAATGGCATTCGATCTTTTCCGGGGGCGCCATGGCTTTGCCTAGCTCGTGAAATGCCGTGCGAAAGGCTCCACAAACAGATGCCGCGGACGCGCGGGCGTTTTCTTCGCTCATGCGGGCTCCTTCATCTCTACGACTAGCATACGCTCCGTTAGCCGAGCTTTCACGGGTACCAGGCTGGTCATCGTGGTCGGCAGCCCAATGTGGCGTCGGATGGTGCCCACTTCCACCACCAGTTCGTCGTTCTTTTTGAACAGACCGACTTCGCCCTTCACCGCGAACGGCAGATACAGCCGCACTTGGTAATGGTCGGCTGCGCGCACGAACGAATAAGGCGGCGTATCGCGCGTGACAGCGCAAGGGTCTTCGTCCGCGCCATAGAGTTGCTGCGCCATGGTTCGCAGCCGATCGTAACCGAGCACTTCCTGAGCGAACAACGGCAATTGTTTGGTAGGCACAGGGTCAAAGTAGCGGATGATTTCGCCCAGAGTCGCGCGCTGGGAATCGCGCCAAGCGGCGAAGAATGCATCTTGCACCGCGTCAGGAAGGAGCCGGTTGACGATGATGTGATCGACGGTCAGGCCGTGCAGCGTGAAATAAACGAATGCCCGCTGAGTTTCGCGCAGCACCATTTTTTCTGCGTTGGTGACCAGCCGCACGCTAGTAAGTTGCGGGTCTTCCATCACCGCATCAATGCCTTCCACCTTTTGGAAGAGTTCCTGGACGTTGCGGAAGTAACTGTCGGGCGGCAGTTCAACCGGCGACACGCGGCTCAGCAGCGGGCGTGCTGCTTTCAGAAGGCTGCGCTGAAACCCGAACACGTGTTTCATGTACCAATCGAGAGTGGCCGGCAGGCTGATGAAGCGCAGCGATTCGGCGGTGGGTGCGCAATCGAGAACGATCACGTCGAACTCGTTCGATTTGCGGTATTGATTCACATACATCATCGCGCTCATCTCTTCCATGCCGGGAAAGATCGCGATCTCCTCGGCTTCCACGCCCGATAAACCGGTGGTGCGCAGAACGGAGGTGATGTAAACGGAGATGTCCTTCCAATGGCGCTTGAGTTCGTGATTGATGTTGACTTCCTGGAGAAAGAGCCCGTCGGCTACCTTGACCGGATCGAAGGTGTTGCCATGGAATAGGGTGTCTTCCAGGTCGAAGGAATCGGCGAGGCTATGTGCCGGATCGACGCTCATGACTAGCGTCTTCTTGCCGTGCTCGGCGAGATGCACGGCGGTAGCGGCGGCCACGCTAGTTTTGCCGACGCCGCCTTTGCCGCTATAAAGAAGAATACGCACGTTTAGTTTATTAGATGCGTGCTCTGAGTTTCGCGCGTACACTATTTTGGAAAGAGCGGCCTCATTCCGAAATAGCGTGAACTGCGGCCCATCAATGATGATGAAATCGCACCGTTGCGGAGCCGCGACCGCGATTCGCGCGCGAATCGTATGTGTCGCCTCACGCCAGTTGGCCGCTTGGGTCAACTGCGTGTCTGAGCGGGGATTTCTAAAATCGCGCGGCGCGGATTTTTGCTCTACGGTTTGTGCTCCCTGCAGAATCGGATTGTCTGCCGCTATGAAATCCCAAATGTCGGTAAAATTGCCCTCGGCTTTCGGATGAAAGTCGTATGCCGTGCTCATGCTTGTCGGCGGCGATAAGCAGCGCTTCGGTCACGCAGTCGGGCGATGACCTCGTGGCTTGGAATCAGCTTGATCTTGCCACTTTTGATGTCGTCATAGCGCGGGTCGAGCGTTTCGCGCACTTGCGCCAGTTCGTCGAAGTAACCTGCCATAACGTTTTCCACCAGTTCCTCGGCGGGGCGTCCGGTTTGGCTCGCCCACTGCTCAAAGCTTCGCCTGAATGTCGGGGTTGGCAAGTTGCATCTGCAGGCCCATAACAGCAGCCTCGCACAGGCTGTGCATCAAGAAACCTGCCAAGAATTGAGAGTTCCAGGCGCAAACCGCGATCCAATGGCATGGCGACCTACAGTTTCGGCTCTAACTGGCCGTAGTATTTGGTACAACAAACGCAGATGAGAAGATTCGCTCCATTCGCTTATTGCGCCCTGCTGGTCATTCCATTCTGCGCGGCAGCATTTCAAATCGATCCAGCCGCTCCCCCGCGCTGGACAGCCGATTCCGCGACCCTCTGGTATGCGAAAGAGCCGTGGCTGA
Source organism: Bryobacterales bacterium (assembly GCA_963764105.1). Classification (GTDB taxonomy): domain Bacteria; phylum Acidobacteriota; class Terriglobia; order Bryobacterales; family Bryobacteraceae; genus Bog-105. Next base: position 143,028 of record CAVXRP010000014.1, on the reverse strand, counting down.
TAGGCAGCAACTATCTGCCTTCGAACGCTATCAACGAACTTGAGATGTGGCAAGCCGCGACATTCAGTCCTAAGCGGATCGATACGGAATTGGGCTGGGCGGAAAGCATTGGCATGAACACCATGCGCGTGTTCCTGCACGATTTGTTGTGGCAACAGGACAGTGCCGGGTTCAAAAAGCGCATCGACACGTTCTTGACCATCGCCAACAAGCATCACATTAGGCCGATGTTTGTATTGTTTGATTCCTGCTGGGATCCGCTGCCGAAGCTGGGCCCGCAGCGCGAACCGCGTCCAGGAGTGCATAATTCAGGCTGGATGCAAAGCCCGGGCGGCACAGCTTTGCAGGATGAATCGCAATATCCGCGGCTGCGCGCCTATGTGGAAGGCGTGGTTGGCGCGTTTGCTCACGACGATCGCATTCTGGCCTGGGATGTTTGGAACGAACCCGACAATACCAACGCGTCATCATATGGTGAGCCGAAGAACAAGGCGGAACTAGTTCAGGCTTTACTGCCTCGGGTGTATGCCTGGGCGCGCGGTGTGCAGCCGAAGCAGCCGTTGACGAGCGGGATCTGGCATGAAGATCCGGGCAAGCGTGAAAAGCTTTCGCCGATGGCAAAGATCCAGCTCGAGCTTTCGGACGTCATTTCGTTTCACAACTACGATCCACCCGAGCAGTTCAGGGCGGAAGTGAAATGGCTGCAAAGCTACGGGCGGCCGATTCTTTGCACTGAATATATGGCACGGCCGCGCGGCAGCACCTTTGCGGCGATATTGCCTATTGCCAAAGAAGATAAGGTGGCAGCGATTAACTGGGGATTTGTGGCGGGGAAATCGCAAACCTATCTACCATGGGATTCTTGGCAGCACCCGTATGTGGACCGGCAGCCGCCCGTTTGGTTCCACGACATTTTCAAAACGGATGGCCAGCCTTATAAACCCGACGAGGCCGCGTTCATTCGACGCATTACGCTCAATTAGAAGCGTGAGATCGCCGCTGGAGTACGCTGCTAATAAGAGCTGACATAAGCAGCGTATATGAGCGACAACGTATTGATTGCGATTATCGGCGGCAGCGGCACTCTGCTGGTAGCGCTCGCGTCATTGCTGCTGGTGTATCGCGGCTTCAATAGCATCGAACGCCGGCTGGAAGTCATCGAGGGCGACATCAAGCAGTTTTTTCGCGATACGGCCCGGAATGAAGCCGAAATCGGCATACTGAAAGAACGGATCAAATGAACTTGGCCGGGCCGTGCCTCAATTAGAGCAATCGAACTGCACGGTTTGGACGAGATACTCGAACACGGGCGCGAAACGCTCGATTTGATCGGCGCGGCAATCCATTTCAAAGCGGTAAACGGTCTCGTTGCGATTGACGAAGAGCACTTCTTCCATCCAGGTAGCGCGTTCCTGCGGGTCGTAATAGCGGTGTTTGGTGAACAGGGCCGCGTTTCCTTGCACTTGCATGTCGCGTTTTTCGAGAATCTGCATGCGTTCCGCCCGCTCAAACCGCTGCAGACCAGCCAGATGATCTTGTAAGTTTTCCGCCAGCGTTTCGGGCAGCAGACGCGCGTCCTTTGGCGCACTGGATAATGCCTCGAAATCTATCGCCCCCATGGGACGCGAAAATTTCTTCAAACCGGTTTCGACGAATAGGCCGGCGCCTTCAAAAGCTTCACCCCTCACCCAACGCGACGGGTAGCTTACGCAATAACCGTATTCGCTATTCCGGTAGCGCTTCCACGAGCGATCGAGCCTCTGATCGAAATCGCCTCCGCCCCAAGCCGCCACCAGCGATGAAAGGGCGAAGCCGCACAACAACGTCTTCCGCCAGCCAAACAACAAAGCCATTACAGAGAAGCATATTGAATTCCGGGGGATTTGGCTAGTACTATTACGCCGCTGAGCGGTAAGGAGGATAGGTTTTTTGCTTAAAGCGTACTTTTTGGCGGAGTAAGAGCATTTCTTTGACCGAGCCGGTAGAGAGACTATGACTCATGTGGTGACTCCTTCCATGCATGGACGACCGTCGAAAACAAATACTCGCCACCTTGGCGCAAATGGACAAACAGTTTGGCAAAGGTTCGGTGCTGATGCTGGGATCGCGCGCCGCACTGCCTGTGGAAGTGATCTCCACGGGGTCAATCTCAATAGACAACGCGTTAGGGACGGGAGGCTTGCCGCGCGGACGGGTGATTGAAGTCTTCGGGCCGGAATCGTCCGGCAAGACAACGCTCGCTCTGCATGTCATTGCGGAAGCACAGCGAGCGGGCGGCCACGCGGCGTTTATCGACGCTGAACATGCGCTTGATCCGAAATACGCGGCGAATCTTGGCGTAGACGTGGAAAATTTAGTTGTGTCACAGCCCGATTATGGGGAGCAGGCGCTGGAAATCGCGCAGGCATTGGTAAATTCTCAGGCGCTAGATGTAATCGTAGTGGATTCGGTAGCGGCGTTGACACCAAAGGCTGAAATTGAAGGCGAGATGGGCGATAACCATATGGGCCTGCATGCGCGCATGATGTCGCAGGCACTACGTAAGCTGACGGCGTCGGTATCGCGGGCGAATACCTGCCTTATCTTCATTAATCAGTTGCGCGAAAAAATTGGCGTGATGTTTGGCAATCCGGAAACGACGACGGGCGGCCGTGCGTTGAAATTTTTCGCGTCGGTGCGGGTGGACGTGCGGCGCGCCACGCCTATTAAGGATGGCGAGACGGTTATTGGAAATCGCACGAAGATCAAAATCGTGAAGAACAAAGTGGCCGCGCCGTTTCGCGAAACGGAAGTGGACATCATGTACGGAAAGGGCATTTCGCGCGAGGGCGATGTGTTGGATCTGGGCGTGGCGCAGGGTGTGATTGAGAAAAGCGGATCTTGGTATAGCGTCAAGGGCGAGCGCATCGGCCAAGGGCGCGATACGGCGCGGCAGGCGCTCATCGACCAACCGGAGCTGTGCGGACGGATTGAAGCGGATTTGCGGCGGGTGCTGGGATTTGGGGTGGAGAAGAACGAAGCGGAATTTGAGCTGTTGCCGAAAAAGGCGTCAGCGGGCGCTTAGCAGTGTAAGGTCGATGGCGCTTGCCATGGCTTGATAGCCGGCGTCGTTCGGGTGAATGTGGTCTTGATCGAACGCGGGAAGAAGAGCGGCTGGATTTTCCGGGTTGGCCAAGGCTTTATCGAAATCGATGACGGCGTCGAAAACGCCGCCGCCACGGATGAACTCATTTACTTTTAGGCGCAGTTGTTCATGAGTGGGACTGCCGGCGTGCGATCTGCTGAAGGGCGGCAAGGTGCCCCCAAAAACCAGCATGCCTTTCGTATGGGCGAGCCCGATCATGGTGCGATAGGCGTCGATCAACTTCGCGGCGGTGAGATCGGGTGCATTGCCGATGTCGCCGCCACCTTCCAGAATGATGAGGTACTTCACACCCGAGATGGTGAGAACGTCCCGTTCAAAGCGGGCGATCGCGCTGGGGCCCATACAATCGGCGACCAGGCAGTTTCCGGCGATGCCTGCGTTCACGATACCCAAGCGGTTGTCGAGGCGCTGCGCCAAGCTGTCGGGCCAAGACATTCCATCGGTGAGGGAATCGCCCAGCGCCACGACTGCACTCGCGTCAGAAGCCTCTACGTCCACGCCCGTCAGATAAGGGCGAACGGTATCTGTTACGGCATTTGGAATGAGGGGACTGGCGGTAGAGTCGCCGAGTGCAAAATAAACTTTCTGGTTGCCGAAGGTATGCATGCTGGCAGGAATGTTCGACGTTTTGGGGATATAGAAACTTACTGCCAAATCGGAACCCGCCGGCAAGGGCAAAGAGACCGGATCGCTGAAGACATCGGTACCCGCTGCGATGGTGAGGGTAGCAGATCCTAAGAAGGTTACGACGCGATCGGTAGCCGGCAGGATGGCGCTGGTCGGATTCGCAGGATGGCCCGCCCACTGGGCGACGTGAATGGATGCAAAAGAGACGGCTGCTTTGCCGAGGGCATTGGAAAGCCTGATCCTTAAACTGCTGGCGGCTCCAAGACTAAGATGAGCGATTTGACGGACGGTGACATTGGTGAGGTAGTAGGCTCCACTGTCATTGGAAGGAGTGACGGCGCTCGCGCCCCACGAAGCGACCCAATGCTTTGCCGGCTGCGGCATGGCGACAACAATGGCGAAAGTGGCCGAGTGCGTTTCGCCTGCGCTGGCCGAGTAAATGGTAACTGCGACCGTTTGCGCTTTGATGGATGGCGAGGCAGTTACGGTGAGAGTGACAGACTGGCTGCCAACCACAGGGGACGGAAGGCTGATGCTTAATCCGGCCGGCAGCGAGCTAGGAATCAAGTATACGGGTTGCGCGTACCCAGCGACAACGGAGAGCTGCATTGCCAAGGTTTGGCTGCTTCCCACGAGGACGTTGAGGGAGGGGCTGGCGATCAATAAAGTGAAATTTGCATTGCTCTGAGCGGAGACGTGGGCTAAGAGGAAACTGGAGATTAATGCGATTCGCAGCACTGCCTCAAAGCTAGCAGCGGTGTGGCAGTAGCGTCAATCGCTCCGAAATAAGTTGAATAGTAAGGGTGTACGTAAACTTAGGCCGGGACGGACTAATATCCGCCCCGGCCAAATAAATTGAATTAGAAGTTATATTTCAAACCAAATTGAATCTGGCGGGCACCTTGCGAACTGTTCACCAAGCCAAGCTGAGGTCCGAGACCACTGCTGGGCGCATTCAGGATGGGTGTGTTGGTGAAGTTGATCGCCTGAGCTTTAAATTCCAGATTCTGGTGTTCGGTAATTGTGAATAGCTTCGAGACGGCGAGATCGGCGGTATGGATGCCGGGGCCACGAATAATTCCTACACCGCAGTTACCAAAGCCGGATGAGGGCTGAACGAAGGTGCTCTGGTCCCAATACTGATAACCGCCGTTTGGGCTATTGCGTTCGCCATATACCACCGGAGATCCGGCGCAGCTGGCCAAAGGCCCGAAGGAACCGGTGCCGGAAACATCGTTGGCGCCGATGGTGAAGGGGAAGCCGGAGTGAAACGTAACGATGGAGTTGACTTGCCAGTCACCAACAGCCGCATTCACTAAACGATTTAAGTTTTTGCCATACATACGGCCGCGGCCGAACGGGATGTCATAGGTCACATAGCCGTTGAAAGCTTGCGGGACGTCGTAATAGCAATTGCCGTAGTAAGTGTGAGCGTCGTAAGTGTTCTGCCAGTAGTAGTAGTTGCCGCCACCTTGGCCGTAGCCACCGTAGTAACCGATGGAATCCGTCAGACACTTCGACCAAGTGTAGTTAGCCTGGAATTCCAGACCGTTCCCGAGGCGCTTCTGGAAGCTCACTTGTAATGCATTGTAGTTCTGAATGCCGTCTGTGATGGTCAGCTTATCCGTAGGATCATCAGCTGCCAGGGTTGGGTTGCCAGCGAGATACGGACTGGGCGAGACGGTTCCGTTTGGATTCAGAACACCTTGCGAGGCGTTGACCGGGACCATGAGGTGATCGTTGTTTTGGCCCACGTAGGCGGCCTGCAACGTCATGGAATTCCCGAATTGGTGCTGGATGCTGATGTTCCATTGATTGGAGACAGCGGGCCGGTTATTGGGGTCCCAAGTGAAAATCGTCGCACCGGCAAAACAAGCGGGCGCGGAGGCAAGAGCCGCCGCTACGGTGCAGCCGCTGCTGGGGAATCCTGAAAATCCTTCCGACAGCGTGGTGGGCGGCAGGACAAGATCGGACGCAGAGGCGTAGGTCACTAAGTGGCCCGTCTGCCAGGGTGGATTGCGAGTCAGACGGAGGTTTGTGCCGGTGCCTTCGAGAAAATTTGAAAGCGAGTAAGAGGCGCGAATCACCGTGTTGTTCGAGGGAGACCAAGCGAGGCCGACGCGCGGTTGGAAGTTTGTGATGCCGTTGTATTGGTTGTACAGCGCGTTGTTGTCATTGAACAAACTGGTTTGACCGGAAATGAGAACCTGGCCGGTATATTCCTGGAAGTTTGTCTGCCGGTTAAACACTTCGTTCCAAGGGGTATGCAATTCCCAGCGCAGACCGATATTCACGGTCAGCTTGCTGGAAACCTTCCAATCATCCTGGACAAACGCGCCCAAAATGGTGGAGCGTTGACCCCAGGTACCACCGCCGGCGCCGACTCCGACTTGCTCAGGGAGCCCGAGAGCGAAATCCGCTTCGGGTGTGCCGATGGACCCGGCGTTGCCAGTATACTGGCCATTGAAAGTGAGCTGACCGGCGAGGCCTTCGTTGCCGGAGTAGAAGACGTTAATACGGTCGCGGAAATATTGAAAACCAGCCTTGATGGTGTGTGAACCCTTGGTAAGGATGGCGGTATCTTCCGCCTGAACGACAGTGGAGGAAAATTCCTGCAAAATATCGGAGTTACCGAAATTCGATACGTTGCCGCCATTGAAGTTCAAGCCGGGGAGGAAATTCGTCGGAGCGCCACCGATACCAAACGTGTTGGAAGAAGTTGGCAGGTCATTGCCGGTGACCACCGGATAGTAGTTAACGCCAGCGCGCACATCGTTTACAAAAGTCGCGCTGATTGTTTTGGTGTAACCCATCACGCCGTTATACAGGGGATAGTTATTGAAAGTGTTGTACAGGAGGGGCTGGCTATTGGTGCCAGGGTTCACTACATTCTGCTGCGAGTAGCGACCGAACAAATGATCCTTATCCGTCGCGGCATAATCGATTCTAATGTCGCCTTGGTCGCTATTCGTGTAGCTGTGCGAGTAATTCACTTGGTTGTTGATCAGGTTCCCGTTGATTGGCTGCGGATAGAGCGGAGAGTTCAGAATCGCCAGGGCCGTGGGGCTGAACAAAGTGAGCGGAATTTGATTGTTGGCGAAGGGCGTCCTATTGCCGCTCGTGGTGCTTGAAAACGGATTGTAGAGCTGTTTGGAGATCGCGGAAAAGTCACCCATGCGCTCGGCTGCGGTGAAGACAGTGAAACCGCTGCCGGTGGCGGGCTGGTCATAGCGGGAACCCTGATAATCGACGAAGAAGAACAGTTTGTCCTTGATGATGCGGCCGCCGACGCCACCACCAAACTCGTTCCAGCGGAGCAAATTTCGCGGGATGTCCTGGAAATTGTTCGACCACTGATTGGCGTTCAATTGATCGTTGCGGATGAATTCGAAGGCGACGCCGTGATACTGATTGGTGCCTGACTTAGTGCTGACGCTGACGATACCGCCCATGAAGTTGCCGAATTCGGCCGAGGCGTTTTGAGTAATGAGATTGAATTCCTGAATTGAATCGACGCTGGGAGCGAAACCGACGTCATTTTCCGACACCTGGTTGTTATCCATGCCATCGAGCAGATAGTTGTTGGCTTCCTCGCGATTGCCGTTGATATAAGGGCGGCCACTGCTAAAGGTGGTTTGCGCGCCGGTGAACTCACTCGGATCGGTGGTGACGGAACCAGGCGCTAACAGCGTTAACTGGTTGTAATTGCGCGTTGCAAGTGGCAATGAAACGTTAGTGCGCGCATCGAGGACAGTGCCTAATTGCGTTGTCTGCGTCTGCAGAATGGGCGCGGCGCTAGTTACTTCGATGGTTTGATTTACATTTCCAACCGCTAATTGAAAGTCTATCTTGGCGATTTGGTTCAGCTCAAGCACGACTGGAGATTTGACAGCGACCTGAAAACCTGGGTCTTCTACGCGGACTTCGTAATTGCCGATCGGCAATCGTGGAAGGTTGTAGCGTCCGCTACCATCGGTGGTAGTGGGGAAGGTAGTCCCGCGATCCAGATCTTTAGCCGTGACCTTTACGCCAGAGACAGCGGCACCCGACGGGTCGGTTACCTGGCCATTGATGCCTGCGGTGACTTCCTGGCTCTGCGCAGGGTGTGCTAAGAGCAGAAGTAGCAAAGCAGAAAAAATACAAACAAAAAATCGCGGAAACCGCGAATTACACATATTTAAAGCCCCTTTAAAGTCGAGATTAGTTGGATTGTAATATTCATTTCCCACTAGTGTCAATAATGGGAAAGTACAACTTAACGTGGGCGCAGCGGAGCGTCTGTATATTTACGTGCAAGTTAAGTGCCGCTAAAACTGAAGAGTTGCGATAGATGTGCGAAGTCCCGCGTCGAGATCTTTCTTACGTTGCGCTTCGGCGTCGCGCTGATCGCGCAACTTGGCCAAGGTTGCTTCATTGGATGCTAACTGGCTGGAATACCGACTTACTTTATCTTCCTGCCCCTTGACGCGATTCAAACTATCGATATTTTGCCGGAGGCGGGATTGTTCATCGGTCAACTCAGTGCTGCGGGCGCGGAGGGCATCGATAGTGGATTGCGAGTCGGTGATCTTGGTTTTCAAATCGACAATCGATTGCAAGGCGCGGCGCCCGGCGTCACTAAGAGATTTGTTTTGCATGATCTCAACCAACGAATCGGGTGTGGCGCTGGTGACGGCCGTTTCCTCTGTGATGAGTTGCTCCTGTTCGACTTTCAATTCCTGGCTGCCATTGGCTGGGAGGCGGACTTCGAAGCGGTAAGCGCTGGCGGTGCGTTCGATGGGTTTGGGAGATAGAACGGTGTAGTCTGTGCCTTCTTGTTGAACGATGAGTGACTTGGGTTTGGGATCGACGTTCTTGATGGTGTAGGTGGTGGTCTCGCGCACGGCCGAGCGCAACGTGAGGATACCTTGATTAGAGGAAACTTGGCGCAAGAGTTTCTCCCCACCGCCGGAATCGGTAGTGACAAGAGTGCCGTAATCGACAGCGTAGCCGATGAGCCGCTTATCGCCCGCTTTGAAAGTTTCCACAAGAGCTTCGCCCGCATACGAACCGCCGTCGTAGACCGTGATTGGGCCGCCATCGAGTGTCTTCCCGGTCGTATTGGTGACTTCGGCGGCATTGACGGGATGTTCGCCATCGCTCTGCTGGTAGATGAGTAGTTTGCGGGCGGAGATTTTGTCTTGCAGGAAGGGCAGCATGGCAGATTGATTTTTCTTGATGGTGACGGGACCAGGGAAATTGTATTCGAAGAGTTCGCCGAGAGTGGCTCCGGTGGCGCCGGCGACGGAGCTGCTGGCCATGACCTCGACAGACTGGGTCATGCTTGGCACCATAGCCTTGGGGGTGGGCGCGGCGGAGGTAATTCTAAAGGCACCACCGCCCGCACCTCCACCGTGCCCGGAGCCCATCTGCTCCTGCACGTTCAAACCAGCACCGGGGACCGCCACCGCGCCGCCATACACGACTGGACCGGCGGCCCTATCTTCCGGCAACTCGGCGACTTGACGGTTTCCATAGCGCGGCGTGTCGAGAAGGCTGATAAAGGAAATTGGGCGTCCTGAGACGACAGAGAGGCGCACATTGCTCCAATCTTCGTCGGTGGTGTTATCGACAATGGCCCAGCCTTCGAGGCGCGGAGTGGCGCTATCGAGACTCAGCCGATAAGAGGATTTCCAAATGGCGACGGGCGTGATGTAAGACAGACGCAGGCTGCGGCTGGCGGAGCCATTGGAATCGACGTAGATGCTGCGTTTATCCTTCGATTTTGCTTCGGCGACCGTTTGCAGGTACTGCTTTAACTGATCTTGCAGACGAGGGTCAAGGAGTTGCAAGGAGCGCACGCCTGCCAAATCGAAAGTGGAAATGGCGCCGGTATCGAGCAGCAGAGTGAGTTGTTCGTTGAGGGCTTCGCGATTTTGCCCAGCCGCAGTGACGGCGCGCGCGCCTAGAATCACGCCGATTTGCTTGGCGTCGCCTACAGTGAGCTCCAAATGTGCGCCCTTGAGCCGGTCGAGGAATGTGCTGACCCTTTCCTGATTACCGATGGTGAACGGATATTTCTCAAGCTGCTGGTCGAGAGTGGCGTTGGAATCGTAACGGATGCCTGAGATCTTGCCACCGTTGGCATCGAAAACGATGAGGGATTTGAGAACGTCGTTCATGTCGTTGTTCTTGAAATCGAGGCGCACCTCCTCGCCAGCGGGAACAGAGCCTGCGCGCTCGAAATAGCCAATGCCGTGCTTGTAAAGGGTGACTTGCTGGACCGGGAGATCGGCAGAGGGTAAGGCTGCATTGGAGCAGAGCAGGAGCGCGAGGGACGCGCTGAGAAAATTTCGCATGATTAAACGTACTCCCTGCCTAACGAGTACGCGCGTCAAAGGTGAGGGGTTTCGGAGGATATGGGGTGCCCGGTGTGAGGGAGTTTTTTCCCGCGAGCTGAGGAGTGCGCGCTTGGCAAGGCTACAGGGTAGCCAGTGCCGCGCCTCCTCGAGGGCCGATCAGCCCAAACTTGCTTTCTGCCAGATCATGTACAGCGTGATCGCGATCAGTAGATAACAAATCGCCATCAAGACATAAACGGTCGACGAACGCTCTGGTTCCGACGCGGGATGATGCATTTTGGATGGGTGTGTGTGCCCATCAAGGTGCTTCGATGTCATTGCGACCTCACTCTCTTAGAAAACGGCGCGCCGATGTGCGCCCTTAGCTATATGTTCAGCACATCAAAGGCCATCTCTTGATGCCGAAGGAGTCCGCGCGGGGCTGACCAGGAGGCCCGCCCACAAACGCCAGGCGTGATCGATCTGGGTGGTTTGACGCAGATCGCTGCGCGTTATCCTTGGTAGACCGTGGTGCCACCCACAACGGTGCGAAGGATTTTGACGTCCTTGATCCGATCGACCGGAATTGCGTACAGATCTTCAGCCAGGACTACGTAATCTGCCAGCTTGCCGGCCGTGATTGACCCTTTGATACTCTCCTCATGAGAGTTATAAGCGCCGTTGAGAGTGTTGACGCGAATGGCTTCATCGAGTGAAATTTTCTGATTTGCGCCCCAGGTTTTGCCATCCCATCCGGTGCGAGTGACCATGCCCTGGATGGCCATACGGGGATCGAAGGGGCCGGGGCTGAAGTCGGAACCGGCGGCGGCGTGGATGCCGGCATCGAGAAGCGTTCGAAACGCCATGCAGCGCTTCATCAGCTCTTCGCCGTAAAAGCGAAATTTGTCCGAGTTGTAGTAGGCGTAGGTGGTGAAGAGCGCCGGGACGGCGTTGAGAGCCTTCATGCGACGGACAAGTTCATCGTTGATCAGAGTGCAGTGAGTGATCTTGGGGCGGGCATCGGGGCGGGGAAATAGCTGCTGGGCGCGCTCGAAAGCAGTGAGATACATGTCGATGGCTACGTCGCCATTGGCGTGGCAGTTGACTTGGATACCGGCGCTGTGAACTTTTTCCACCCAGGTATTGAGGTCATCCTGGGTGGTGGTGACGTTACCCTTGTAGCTCGTGCCCGGGTAATTGACACTGAGCGCCATAGTGCGTTCGGAGAAGGAGCCATCGACAGTGTGTTCAGTGGTAGCTCCCAGGCGCAGCCATTCGTCACCAAAGCCAGACTGCAGGCCGGCTGCCAGCATGGCGTCTAGTTCTTTGCCGGCGGCTTCGTAGCTGATGCGGTGTTTGAGGTCGCCTTTAGCGCGTACTTGCTGGATGGCGGCGAGACTGCCGCCCTCGTGATGCACGCTGGTTACACCGTAGCGAGCGAACATTTTCGAGATGTGGGCGAGGCCGGCGATCTCACGCTGGAGAGAGCCGGCCGAGGCCTGCCGCCTGCCGACCTTATAGAAGACGTCGTTTGCACGATCGGTGACCCGGCCATTGAGTGCGCCTGTCGAATCCTTGTCGAACGTGCCGCCGGCCGGGTTCGGAGTGGAGCGGTTGACGTCCGCCATCTCGAAAGCTTTCGAGTTGTAGAAAGAGGTGTGGCCGCCGCGGTGATGAACGGCCACGGGATGGTCTTTCGAGACTCGGTCAAGATCGTGAATGTTGAGTTGGCGGCCGTCTTTCACCTTGGTGTCGTCAAAGAAATAGCCTTCCACCCAATAGCCCGGCGGCGTTTGGGCGGCGCGGGTGCGCAGCTTCTGGATTATGCTGTCGACGGTCACGAATTCGACTTCGAAAGGATTGCCGACCAGAACTTCGTAAAGTAGCGTGGCGCCATCGGCGTGGTTGTGAGTATCGATGAAGCCGGGAACGATGGTGGCGCCTTTAGCGTCCCAGGTGGGCGTCCCGCGTTGGATGAGGTTGCGCACATCGGCATTGGACCCGACGGCGAGAAAGCGGCCATTTTTTATGGCGAACGCCTGCGCGCGGGGAGATCGGGAATCGACGGTGATAAGGCGGGCGTTGAAGACGACAAGTTCCGGAGCGGCGCTTGAGGAAGGTTCCGGTTGCTGGGCAAGAGGGCGGGCGTGGCGAAACTAGCTCCGGCAAAGGCGAGCAGATCGCGGCGAGTGAGGCGGTTGGCCATTTCAGACCTCGGCAGGTGAAAGAGTCAACCATAACACGCTGCCGACACGCCTCCTCCGAGGAAAGTGCCGTAATCAGGAATAAGATGGGCAGAGTGGGGCAGGATCGATACTGCGAACGGCGCGATCAGCGGGGTAACGAGACAACTTTGGCGTTGCCGGCCAAGCACGCCCATTCATAAGTCATCTGAGCTCCAGGCGCTTGAATGGAGCCGGCGAGATCGGTCTTCAATCCGTAAGTGGTGAAGCCTTGGGTGTCATCCGTGCCCAGAGTCACTGGGGGAAGGAAGAGCGAAAAAGTTAGCGAGCCAGTGTCATCTTGCGGTTTCAAAACAACCGACAACAGTTGGCCGGCGGGCGTGTCTTGCTGGGTGATCTGCCCGGCGCGGAAATTCAGACTGCCTTCAGGACCATCGTATTGCAACGAAGGACCCGGCGTGCGCCCTTGAATGAGCGGGCCGGCAGCGAAGGGGTAATAAGTGATTTTTGTGTCACCGGAATTGGCGGTGAATTCGAAAAGATTGGCGGTCCTCGGTTGAGGCGCGGGCGCGGGGCTGGCCATGTTCAAACCTCCGGCGAGCGAACTCGGGTCGTCCACTCGCCGGTGTCGTAGTGACGAAAAGGACGACGACGTTTCATTCGCCGCACTTTATTTTAAATCTTTTTTGGGTTGACAAGCGGGCGTCCGAAAGGCTACTCTGTGCCTAGCTAGCTATACCTAGCTACATATGCCAAAGAGCCGGAACGACAAGTTGCAGGGCACCTTGACTCTGCTTGTTTTACGCACCTTGGAGAGCCGCGGGCCGCTGCATGGTTATGCTTTGTGCGATCACATTCACGCAGTTTCCGATGAGCTCTTGCAAGTGGAAGAAGGCTCGCTCTATCCAGCCCTCCATCGCATGGAACAGGACGGCTGGATTCTCTCTAAATGGGAGATTACCGACAAAGGGCGAAAAGCGAAAGTATATGCACTGACCCCGCTCGGCAGAAAGCAACTCGCAGAGGAGCAAGCGACTTGGGAGCGGCTGACGCGCGGCGTTACGCGCGTGCTCCGTTATTCATGATCTTGGAGGTGAGCTATGTCCTGGTATCAGCGATGGCGTAACGTATTTCGAGCGGACCGGCTCCACCATGAACTCGAAGACGAATTCCAGTATCACTTGGCTGAGACAGTCGATCGGCTGGTAGCGAACGGTATGCCGGAGAACGAAGCATGGCGTGAGGCTCGGCTGCGGCTGGGCAACTATTCACTACAGAAGGAGAAGACACGAGATATGAACGTTGCCGCCTGGTTGGATAGCACTCGCGCCGATTTGGTTTACGGTTTGCGGCAATTGCGGTCGAGCCCCGGATTCGCGGGGATCGCGATCCTATCGCTCGCTTTAGGGATAGGCGCAAACACCACCATATTCCAGTTGGTCGATGCGATCCGCCTCAAAATGCTACCGGTGGAAAAGCCACAGGAACTGGTGTCCATCGATTTCGAACCAGATTCTACGAGGGCGGGAGCATGGTTTGGGCGCAGCGCGGCTCTGACGTATGGGCAATGGGAAGAGATCCGCAAAACGCAGCAAGCGTTCAGCGGAGTGATTGCCTGGAGCGGGGACCGCTTCAATTTGGCGAATGGCGGCGAGCCGCGCTATGCGGAAGGGTTTTACGTCAGCGGGGATTTTTTCCGGGTTCTCGGAGTGAACGCGATATTGGGACGCACATTCACCCCGCAGGACGATAGTGCGGCGTGCAATGCGGGCGCGGTGCTCAGTTACGCTTTTTGGCAGCGGGAGTTCGGAGGCGACCCCGGCATATTGGGTCACGCCGTGAGTCTCAACGGGTATTCGTTCCCGGTGCTAGGAGTAACGCAACCGGGGTTTTTTGGAGTGGAAGTGGGGAATCGATATGACTTGGCAATCCCGCTTTGCGCGGACCGGCTCCTAGCCGAAGATAAGAAGGGCCGGATGACGAATTCCGCCGCTTGGTGGCTATCGATGATGGGGCGCTTGAAACCGGAGTGGACGGCCAGGAGCGCCACAGCGCATCTGCATGCTCTCTCACCGGCAATTATGCGAGCCACGCTACCGGCAGGCTACCGGCCGGATATGGCAAAGGGGTATCTAGCCAACAAGCTTGCGGCTATGGAAGCGGGCACGGGCGTATCTTCGCTGCGACAACGATTCGAGCGTCCGCTGTGGCTGCTCATGGCGATCACCGCTCTGGTGTTGTTGATCGCCTGCGCCAATTTGGCCAATCTGCTGCTCGCGCGGGCGGCTGTGCGAGAGCCGGAGATTGCCATGCGGCTGGCCATTGGGGCATCGCGCGGGAGACTGGTGCGCCAACTTTTAGCGGAAAGTCTGCTGCTGGCTATCGCCGGCGCCTTGCTGGGAGTTGGATTGGCAGTGGTTTTGAGCAAAGCGCTGGTGGCGTTTATCAGCACTGCAGACGATCCCTTATTTGTCGATCTCGCTTTGGACTGGCGGATACTGGGTTTCACGGTGGGACTGGCGGTATTGACGTGTGTGCTGTTCGGGCTGTTGCCTGCGATCCGCGCCACCCACCTATCGCCTGTTTCGGCGATGCGCACAGGAGTGCGGAGCGTGACTGCGGGAAAAGAGCGATTCAGCTTCCGGCGCGTGCTGGTATCCACCCAAGTGGCGCTTTCGCTGGTACTGCTGTTCGGCGCGTTGTTGTTCATACGAAGCCTCGACAATTTGTTGACGATCGATCCTGGATTCCAGGCGCAGGGTCTCATGACGGTAAACGTTGATTTCAGCAAGATGCCATATCCGAAAGAGCGCCGCTTAGCCCTCTATCGCCAATTCTTGGATACTTTATCCAGTCTGCCCGGCGTGGTTTCGCTGGCTCAGACGGTAATAACGCCGGTGAGCGGCAACACGTGGAACAATTTGGTTGCGCCGGATGCTGCGGCCGCCTCGGCAAACGGAAAGCCCACCTATTTCAATCAGCTTGGCCCGGGCTACTTCAGGACAATGGGCACACCGGTGATTGCAGGGCGCGACTTCAACGAGCACGATAGCCTTTCCTCGCCCAAGGTAGCTATTGTCAACGAAAAGTTTGCGCGCACTTTCTTCGGCGGCGCCAATCCGGTCGGCCACACCTTCCACATGGCTGCCGATGCCGGTAAGCCCGAACCGGTATTCCAGATTGTCGGACTGGTTAGGAACACAAAATACCTAGAATTGCGGGAGGACTTCCTGCCGATCGCCTTTTTTCCTATGGCGCAGACCGACAATCCGCAACCGGACGCGCACTTTGTAACGCGGCTGGCCGGATCACCGCGGCAGTTCATGAGCGCCGTGAAAAGGGCGATGACAGGCGTGAACCCGGCGATAGGGATCGAGTTCCGGCCGTTATCGAGCCAGATCGAAGACTCGCTATTACGCGAACGCTTAATGGCCACTCTGTCTGGAGGTTTCGGCTTCTTGGCGGGACTGCTGGCCACGTTGGGACTCTATGGTGTCATCGCGTACATGGTGGCGCAACGGCGCAACGAGATAGGAGTGCGGATTGCGCTGGGCGCGGACGGGCCGAATGTGATTCGCTTGGTGCTGCGGGAAGCCTTTCTGTTGTTGGGGCTGGGACTCACGGCTGGGATTGTGCTCGCGTTGTGGGCAGGAAAAGCCGCCGCCACGCTGTTGTTTGGAATGCAGCCGAACGACGCCGTCTCGCTGATCGCAGCCAGCACGCTGCTGGCGCTGATCGCGCTTATAGCGAGTTACATACCGGCGCGCCGCGCGGCACGGCTGGATCCGATGGCGGCGCTGCGCAACGAATGAAAAGCCGCCCCGGCTACGGCTTCGGAATCCGCTCTTCCGACGTGAACGGCGAAGCCGGCAGTCCCTGGCCGTTAAAGAGATTCACCACTGGCGCATTCGCCCAGCCGTAGCGGACGAACTTCGGATGAGGAACCCCATCGCAGGAAACCAACACACTGTTTCCGTCGATGCGTGCCTGGGCGTGCATGAAATGGTGGTCATCGCCCGCGACTTCAAACCCCTTCAGCCCTTGGCCTTTAGCCAGGAGTCCACCTGAGGTGTGATCGAACCAGAGTCGCAACTCGTTCGCTTCGACCGCTAACACACGGTAGGCCGGACCCGAATCGTCCACATCCTCGCCGTAGGCCAGCTTGCGCGCGCCTAACGCCAAGCGCGCTCCCACCTCTTGTTTGTTCGCGGGATGCACATTATCCGGATCGCCAATATCAATGGTCACAGCCATGGCCGTATTCGCCAGCGACAAAGTTCGGCGTTGCGCCTCGCGCACGATCGGCCAGGTATTCACTGACCCTGCTTTGAAGTTCGCAATCTGAACGAACAGAAACGGGAAATCTCCCTGCTGCCAGTGCGCGCGCCAATCGGCGATCAAAGCGGGAAAAAGTTTTTCATATAAATTGCCGCGTTCGACACTGGCGTTCGATTCGCCCTGGTACCAAATCACACCCTTGATATGAAAATCCAGCGCGGGCGCAACCATGGCATTGAACAGAGCAGCGGGCTGCCAGGAGGCGGCGTCGGGATGCCAGTTGTGTTTGGGTAATGGCTGATTGGCTTGGCGCGCGGCTTCGTCCTCACGCTTTTCGCTTTCGATCAAGCGGGCCATTTCGCCTTGTTGGCTCGAAAAGGATGACCACTCGGCGAAGACCGGCATCAGGGAAGAATCGGCCGCAAGCCCAGCCATGCTGGTCCAGGCTTCGGCCGGCGTGCCACCCCAGGTGGAATCGATCAAGCCAATAGGAACATGCTCGTGTTCCGCTATTTGCTTGCCAAAGAAATAAGCCACTGCGGAAAATTTCGCGGCTGTTTCCGGAGTGCAGGCGGTCCAGGAGGTGGGCTCGTAATCGACCAATGGAAAATCGGAGGCTTTTTTGTGAACCAGCAGCAACCGGATAGCCGGCTGGTTGGCATTGCGAATTTCTTCAGCCGCGTTCGTCACCACCGCCGAGTCTGGAAAACCCGCCAATGGCATCTCCATGTTCGACTGGCCGGAGGCAAACCAAACGTCGCCCACCAGCACGTCTTCCAGCTGAATGGTGTTTTCCCCTTTGATGGCGAGCGCATAAGGGCCGCCGGCAGACTCCGGAGGTAGAAACAGATCCCAACGGCCGAACTTGCCGGCGGCGGTACTCCGTTGCGTGCCGTTGAATTCCGCGGAAACCTTCTCTTCCGGATTGGCCCAGCCCCAAAGATGGATTGGTTGATCGCGTTGCACCACCATGTGGCTGCTGAGAATGGCCGGCAGCGTTACATTCGCCCGGAGCAACGAAGATGTCCCGGCAAGGAGCACGGCTGCCAAGCCGGCGAAGCAAGCTCGGCGCGCCGTGTTCAAGAGTTTCCGTTTGTCTTTTTGCATTTGAAAAAGGGGACGCGGACGGCCGGCGTCCCCCTGGCTCCAGCGCGAATCAGTCACCCGCCGCCGCAGCCTTTGTCAGTTCGGCGGCTTCACTCGTTCCCCAAATGGCCGGGTACACGACGCCGGCTAAAGCTCCGCCGACGATGGGCGCAACCCAGAACAGCCACAACTGCTGCAATGCCCAACCGCCCACAAACAGCGCCTGCCCGGTGCTACGGGCCGGATTCACCGACGTGTTCGTCACCGGAATGCTGATCAAGTGAATCAAAGTCAGGCCAAGCCCAATGGCGATGGGAGCAAAGCCGGGAGCCGCGCGCTTATCGGTCGAGCCGAAGATGATCAACAGAAACATAAAGGTCAGCACCACTTCGGTGAGCAGACAGGCCAGCAACGAGTAGCCGCCTGGCGAGTGGATGTCATAGCCGTTGGCGGCAAAGCCACCCAGTTCGAATCCCGGCTTACCGCTGGCGATAACATAGAGCAGTCCGGCCGCCAGAATGGCGCCCACCAATTGTGCACCAATATAGGCCGGCAATTCGCTGTAGGGAAACCGCCGGCCCACCGCTAAACCGACCGAAATGGCGGGATTCAAGTGACAACCCGAAATATGGCCAATGGCAAACGCCATGGTGAGCACCGTCAGCCCAAACGCCAGGGCGACTCCCACAAAGCCGATGCCGAGATTTGGAAATGCCGCATCCAGCACAGCGGCACCGCATCCCCCAAAAACCAACCAAAATGTGCCGATCAATTCAGCGCCGGCCTTCTTCCCTAGAGACATCGTTTCTCCTTTTTCTTAAAATCAGGTTTAGACAGCTTGTACCCGTTTGGTTCCCTATCCTATCAACGCGCCGTGCCTGGGGCAAGCACTCCGGCGGTGTCCTGCTAAACTAACAAGTACCTTTCGTGTGAGTACTACCTCTGTATCCCCAGCTTTCGACGAATCCGCACTTGTAGCACGGGCCAAGGCGGGCGATCAAGAAGCCTTCAACGAACTCGTTTTGCATTATGACCGCCGGGTCTTCCGGATGGCCAAGCAGATCACCGAGAACGACGATGACGCAGAAGACGTCCTGCAGGAGACGTTCCTTAAGGCTTACACCCACTTGAACGACTTCCAGGGAAACTCCAAGTTCTACACCTGGCTGGTCCGCATCGCGGTGAATGAAGCCCTCATGAAGCTTCGCAAAAGGCGTTCGGACAAGACTGTACCCTTGGACGAGCCAATCGATACGGGCGAAGACGAGGTGGTGCGGGAAATCGCCGTTTGGGACCAAAATCCCGAGGATGTCTACTCGCGGGAGGAGCTGGCCACCATTCTGAATCAGGCCGTGCAAAGTTTAAAGACAGCTTATCGAACCGTTTTTATACTGAGAGACATCGAAGAGCTGTCCATCGAAGAGACGGCCGAGATGTTGGGCTTGTCAATTTCAGCCGTTAAGAGTCGTCTACTTCGAGCCAGGCTGCAGCTTCGCGAGAAGTTGACGCGACAATTTAAGAAAAAGGGAGAAGACGCATTTGCTTACCTGTAAGCAATTTCTGCAGGAGCTAAACAGCTACATCGAGAAAACTCTCGATCCGCAAGAATTGGCCGAACTTCACAGGCATGTCAGCGAGTGTCCCAATTGTTTTGTGGTGTGCGATACCACCGAAAAAACCTTACGCGTTTTTAAGGGGATGGAATGCCAGCCGGTGCCCAAGGGAATTCAGGCCCGCCTGATGGCTGCTATCGAAAAGCGCCTCAAAGATAAGGGCGGTTGCGGTTGCCCGGGCGAGAGCACAAAGCACTAACCAGAGACATTGCCGATTTCGGATACGGCGAGGTATCCAAGTCGCGTGTCACGGCTGCCCGGCTCTTTCTGGCTCCCCGAACAAATCGTTAAATTTCCTTTTCTGTTCCTCTGTGAGGCGATTTAGGATTCGCTGTCTGCCATGCTCAGCCACGTCGCGCCGTTCGTCTTCGATGTTTTGATAATACTTGCTGTAATCGTCCAGTTCCTGGGTAACGAAATGTTCCTGCTCGGGCGTGAGTTGCAATTCGCTCCTAAGCAGCTCGAGATTCATGTGACTGGCCGACTCAATGGACAGGTAATGCGGGTCGCGTTGTAGGCGGTGCAAATAGCTCCGCATCAGGGCGCCGCCGAACGCCGCGCCACAGAAAAAGATCAAGGCAAAAATGGTTAAGACCTTAGGGTTGGACCACCCTGCGTCACGTCGTGTTTGCATGTTGCGATACGCGCAGGCTTACTTGTGGACGGCGAAGTTCTGCAAAACGGCGTCTCTTTGCTGCGCCTGATCGCCTTCCACCGGCACGTCGTAGTGGACCTGCCGAACCGCCGATTCCGCCGTCAAATGCCCGTCCAATTTTTCCTCTGCGACCACGTAGGAGCATAGCAGCACTGCTAGCGAGAGCGAAGCCAGAGCCAGGCGTTTGCCGTAGGGCGAGTAAACGAACACCGCCCAAATGGAATCTTTGGCGCGCTCTTCAATGCGCTGCATCACGCGCGCATAGAAGCCGCCCGCCGGTTCCATTTCTTCGCCGGCGCGCAAAGAACGAAACAGATGAACTTGATCGCGCATGGCGTCCACTTCCGTGGCGCATGCACCGCAAGCCTGCAGGTGCTGCTTCACCTCGCTTGCGTTAGCTCTGCCTTCCAGCAGATTTTCTAACTCATTGCGAATAGATCCGTGCATATTTCCCTCTGAAATATCCCCAAACACCCAACCAGCCGCAGATCTTTGTCTGCTGTTACAATCTATACCCAACCCGAAAAAAGCCCGCTGAAAGGCTTCAAAGCGCCGTTGTATTCAACGGCCCTCTTTCCAATCTCTGCGCCGCCTTCACTAGCTTCTGGCGAGCGCGAAACAACTTCACCTTAATCGTATTCTCATTCATGCCGGTCATCCCAGCCAGTTCTTCCACCGAATGCCCTTCTACTTCCTTCAGCAGGATTAAAGAACGATCCTCTTCGGAAATTTTCGATAAGAGCTTAATAATCAGATCGTGCTGCGCAAGCCGCTTGTCCACCGGTGCCGCCTGATCCGTCGCCGGATCGGACGTCTCCATGCGCTGCGAATCTTCGGCCGAAAAATCGCTTTCGTACACCAGCTTGCGCACCCGCTTCTTACGCAGGTAGTCATAGCACTCGTTCACCGTAATCTTGTAGATCCATGTGAGCAGAGAACTGCGGAAATCGAAATTCTTGATGGAGAAGTAGATCTTTGCGAAAACCTGCTGGGCGATATCTTCGGCATCGTTGCGGTTCCGCAGAATGCCGTAAATAATCGAAAACACCTTCGCCTGGTAGCGCTCCACCACCTCGCGAAACGCCATTTCGTCCTGCGCCTGAACGCGGCGCACTAAGGCCGCCTCTTCAGTAGACCGGTGATCCAATTTGCTCTTTGTCCGAGTCGCGTCGCCCGCTACTACCGGAAAGGGGATGGCCGCGCCATAGCCGTTCATATCCCGTCGGACGCGTAAGATTCCAAAGGGGTTCCAAAAACCGCACGCGCTTCAGTTATTATGGCAGAAGCGTTGGGGATATAGGATCTAAACAGTCGGTATTTTGTTTACCGTTGCTGGACTCGGTCGCGACCTCGTTTGGCTGGGGCTTCACGCGGTTCGGGACTGGAGTGACCCCCTAACGTGCGACTGACGAGTTTTGAGACGATGGCTGGCAGTTATAATTGCTGTCAGAGTTGCGTTTACTTTTTTCGGCGAGCTGTTTTGGGCCAGTCAATTTTCTTAGTATTTGGAGCCACCGGTCAGACAGGGCAACATTTTGTCTCTCTGGCCATTCAAGAGGGTCACAAGGTGAGAAGCCTTGGCCAGAAATCCGGAAAAGCTCGCGATCACAAATCCGAATCTAGAGTTACACAAGGGCTCCATCACCAATTTCGCCAACATCGATGAACTGGTGCAAGGGGTTGATTTCGTTGTCGCCATGTTGGGCGATGCCAGGCTGCAAAGAGACAAAACAAGATCAATACTGCCTTTGTAAATGAACTCGTTCCGGCAATGCGGCGGCAAGGAGTCAAACGCTTCCTGTATCAGGCAGGAGGCTTGACCAGGCGATACACGGAACGTCTTCCTCTAATTCCCTGGTTACTTAGGAACACAGCCGCTCGATTTGGTGGTCTGATCAGCCAACATGAAGATAATGAAGCAGTTATAGAGTATCTTGTCGAAGAAGCCGGCGATGTGGAGTGGATTGTTCATCGTGCGGGGATCACATCGAACGGGCCCGCAAAGGGAATCTTGAAAAGATCCAAGACTCAAATCGGATTGGCAACTTTTAAAGATTGTGCGGCATACAACTACCGCACTCTGATGGATCCTTCCGCCATTCGCACTTATGATTTGAGCTGCTACCCTAAAAAATCGTAACCGACAAGCTTAGGGCCTTGCAGGGAGGAAGCCGCTGAATCCTATATAGGTGCAGCCGTTTCCCTCCCGAACCACGCCGCACGCGCTTCTAACGCCGCTCCCCGGGCTCCCGCCGTATCGCCGTTCGGCATGATGTGAATCGGCATGCCGCCGTGTTCCGCCCATTGCGAAGGCAAAGCGGAACGGATTTGTCCAATGAACCATTGCTGGAATTCGTGGCTGGTTTCGATCGCGCCGCCGCCTACGATGAGGGCATCCGGATCGAAGGTAGTAATCATCTGATCGAAGAACAAGGCGAGGGCGTGTGCTTGCGCGGCAAAAAGTTCACGCGCTAAAGGATCGCCCTTCTCCGCGAGGCCGCGTACCAGGCGGGCAGCTTTGCGCAAGTCTGCTAACTGGGCCAATTCGTGTTCTGGATATTTTGGTAGATATGCCGGCAACAGCGTTTTTTCGAGCGCCGTGAGCGAGCAAACCGATTCAAGATCGCCCACCCGTCCGCAGTTACACAAAGGGCGGCTGTTTTCCAGGCCGGGAATGCGTTGGTAAGGAAGCAATACGTGGCCCAGTTCCCCGCCAAACCCATGGCAGCCCTTCAGAACGCGGTTATCGACGATCACACCGCCGCCTAATCCGGTGCCGATAATCGCTGAAATAGAAGTGGCATGGTTCTGCGCGCCGAATAAAACATAGTGGCCCCACAAAGCGCCCGCATTGCCGTCGTTGATGTAAACAACCGGTCTTGCCAGCTTTTGTTCGAGAGCGCCGCGAATGTCGAAACCCGACCAGGCGGGATGCACAAAGTTGGTGGAACCGCTCGCGCTGAGAACGCCCTGCGCTGAAGCAGGGCCTGGCGTGCCAAGACCAATGGCGGCAATTTGTTGAAGCGATACACCATGGCGTTCGGATGAAATTTGCAGGCCGTCCGCCATTTGCCGCAAGCAGACTTGAGGCCCTTGCGGCGCGAGGGATGGATGCTCGCAAAGAGTTTCGACAATGAAACGAGTGCCATCGAAGAACGTGTAATTGATAGCGGTGCCGCCGAGATCTATGCCGGCAACGAGCGTGGGTGAAGAGGACTGCATCGTTTTGTTGGTCACGCGAAGTATCAGGCTATCAAGGCAGCGGCCTACAAATTTGATTCCATCTGCTAGCTTTGGTTTTTCGGATGATTTCTTTTTCAAATATTCAGAAGCAATACGGGAAGCAGTTGATTTTTATCGATGCCTCCTTTCAATTAAATCCTGGTGAGAAGGTCGGCTTGGTGGGGCCGAACGGCGCCGGGAAAACCACGCTCTTCCGCATGGCCATCGGCGAGGAATCGCCCGACGACGGCGAGGTATCGGTGCCGAAAAAGCTAACCATCGGCTATTTCCGGCAGGATGTGGAAGAGATGCACGGCCGGTCGGTGCTGGATGAGGCCATAGCCGGAAGCGGACGCATTGGCGATTTGCACCACGAACTGGAAGCTTTGCAGCAAGAGATGGAAGATCCGGAGCGTGCCGGCGAACTGGACAAGGTGTTGGAGCGATTCGGCGAGGTGCAAGAAGAATACGAACATCTCGGCGGCTATACGCTGGAAGCGCAAGCACGCGAAGTGCTGCACGGCCTGGGCTTCAAAGACGACCAGATTGACGGCGATGTCGGCGCATTGTCAGGCGGCTGGAAGATGCGTGTGGCATTGGCCCGCGTGTTGCTGGGCCGGCCCGACGTGCTGCTGATGGATGAGCCGACAAACCATTTAGATATCGAGTCAATCATCTGGCTGGAGCAGTTTCTGAAATCGTTCGAAGGAACTCTGCTGATGACCTCCCACGACCGCGAGTTCATGAACCGCTTGGTGACCAAGATTGCGGAAATCGATGGCGGCGAGATCATTGTGTATTCCGGTAATTACGATTTCTACGAGCGCGAGCGGGCGATTCGCGAGGCGAACCAACAGGCGGCGTTTGCGCGCCAGCAATCTATGTTGGCCAAAGAGCAAAGATTTATCGAGCGCTTCAAGACGCATGCGGCGCGGGCGGCGCAAGTGCAAAGCCGGATTAAAGCCCTCGACAAAATTGAGAAGATCGAACTGCCCAAAAAGCGGCATGTGGTTAAATTTGAGTTTCGCGATCCGGCGCGCTCGGGCGATCAGGTGGCGGTGGTGGAAAACGTCCACAAAAGCTATGGCCCGCGGGTGATTTACGACGGTTTCAATTTGAACATCCGGCGCGGCGAACGTTGGGCGGTGATGGGGCGCAATGGAGCGGGCAAAAGCACGCTGCTGAAGATGATTGCAGGCGCGACCGAACCGGACGCCGGCAGCGTACGCCTGGGTGCAAGCCTCAATCTCGGCTATTTTTCCCAGCAGTCGCTGGACGTACTCAATCCGGAGTTAACGGTGATTGAACAGCTACAGAGTGATTTTCCGCAGGAGGGAATGGGTGCGCTGCGCACGCTGGCGGGTGCCTTTCAGTTTTCGGGAGATGAAGTGGACAAAAAGATTCGCGCTCTGTCCGGCGGTGAAAAATCAAGGTTGGTGATTGCCCGCATGCTTTTCAATCCACCGAATTTCCTGGTGCTAGATGAGCCGACGAATCACCTCGACCTGGCGACCAAGGAAATGTTGGTGGAGGCGCTCAAAGAATTCGAAGGGACGATGATCTTCGTTTCCCATGACCGCATGTTTTTGCGGGGCCTGAGTTCGCGCGTTTTGGAATTGGGCGGAGAGAGTGGTGTCGATCGCGATCCGCGCGTTTATTTGGGATCTTATCTTGAATATGTCCAAGCGTTGGGGCACGAAGCGCCGGGAATTTACGCTTGATGAAAGAGGGCCAAAGATGCTCATCTTTAGCCCACTTTTGCGAACGTCTAATTTGACACAGTAAATGCTTTGCTTGTGGTTAAATTGATCCCGCCTGCCGTCGTGGCCGTCGCTGCAACTGTGTGAGATCCGTTCGCCAGCAGAGTCGTATCAATCGCAAAGCTCCAGCCCACATTCGCCGCCGGACAGCCAACTAAAGTAGGGAAGGCTTTGCAAACATCCGGCCGGTTGCTGCCATAATACGCGTCGCCTCGGACAATGCCGTCCACGGAAATCTCCACATCGGCAATGATGTCGGCACTGGCCGCCGCCCAGCCGGCGAAGTTCGCAACGCCCGAGAGGGCAGCGCTGCTCGAGCTAGGGATGTCAATCGACATCTTGATCACGCTGGCCGCAGCCGAATTGGCCACCGTGAACATGGTGGAACTGTTCGCCGTGGCGAGCGCGTTCGCACTACTGGCAGCGAGCACTTCAAGCGTATGTACGCCATTCGTCAGCAAAGTCGTGTCAACGGGTATTGACCAGCCGACGTTTGGACAATTCGCAGCGTCGGGATAAACGTTGCAGACATCGGGTCGAGCGACGCTGCTGGGAGCCGGCTGCGTAACCCCGTCAATGAAGATCGTGACCGTGGCAGCCGCATCGTCATTGATGGCCCAGCCCAAAAAGGTCTGCTGGCCAGAAAGGTTGCCACTCTGTACGCTCGGTAAATCAATATTCACCTTTGTTGTATCGGCGCCGTTTCCGTTCGTCACGTTGAACGTCGTAGAGGCGGTGGCTTCGGCAGCCACTTCCGATATGGCGGTCACGGTCAGCGTATGCGTTCCATTGCTAAGCAAATCTGTGTTCAAAGTGGCCGACCAGCCCACGTTGGGGCAGCCCGGACGGTTCGGATAAAAGGCACAGACATCGGGCCGGCTGATGGATAGAGCAGTGGACCCAACGGTCTGCCCGTCGACTGCGATCTCGATGCTATTGATGGCGGTATTGTCGTCGACGGCCCAACCCGAGAGAGTAGCCGTGTGCCACAAAACCTGCGACGCCGTCGGCTGATCAATGTTGACATGCGTCGATTGCGAGGAGACGGTGTTGTTCACCGTGAAAGTGACTGGTGCTGCCGTCAGCATGTCATTTGTATAGAAGGTCGATCCCGCTGGCACGTAAGCCTGCGAGGTGGCAGTGACTGTCAGCGTGTGGGTGCCGTTTCCGAGTTGTGTGGTGTCCAGCCGTGCGCTCCAGCCCACGTTAGGGCAATCCGGACTCTTCGAGTAGGTATTGCAAACATCCGGTCGATATCCTCCGAAATAGGCAGGAGCGGCGTTTGCTCCATCCACCGAATAGATGACTGATCCAACTGCGGCGTTGTCATCTTCCGCCCAACCCGCTATCACAATAGAGCCGGAGACCGCGCTCGACTTAGTGGAAGGTACATCAATATTGAGGCGCAACGGCCCGTTATTGGAGATGCTCAATACAGTGGTCAGCGCTCTGGTGTTCCCACTCGGCGTCATAGCGGTGATCGCTAAAGTGTGCGCGCCGTTGGATAGCTTCGTCGTATCAAAACTGTAGATCCAGCCAGAGTCCTCGCAATTTGCCGGGTTGTTAAAGGCAGCGCATACATCTGGTCGCGAGCCACCCAAGCTTGCGTAGCTTCCGCCCACAGAGTTGAGCGGGCTCAGATCGGGATCAATCTCCACTTGAATGCTGGCGATCGGCTCGGCAGTATCGAAGGCCCAGCCGGCCAGGGTCGTTACACCCGAGAAAGTGGAATTGCTTCCGCTTGGCACATCAATGTTCATGAGGATGGCGCTGGCCGTACTGGCGGCGTTGGCAACGGTGAATGAGGTGCTGGCCACAGCGTGCTTTCCATTGTTAGAGACAGCGATTGCCGTGAACGTGTGCGGGCCGTTTGCCAAGCCGGAGGTGTTTGGCGAATAAGTCCAGCCGACATTGGGGCAATCTACCTGATTGGCGAAAGCGGCGCAAACGTCGGGACGGCTATTGCCGTAAGTAGCTAAACCCACAAACTGGCCATCCACCTGGATGCTGATAGCGTTGATGGAGACTGTGTTGTCAATAGCCCACCCGGTCGCCGTGTAAGTACCGCTCGCCTGCACGCTGGCGTTCGGCGAATCGATATTGATGCGCGTCTTCTCGGTCGCCGGCGCGACCTGCGGGGTCGCTAGGTAGCCGTTATAAGATGCCGGCAGGGTCTCAGGGTCAGAGACGCTGCCGGGGAACGATTCAAAACCGACGAACTGGCCTGCTGCGTTGATTCCACTAATAGTCTCGGAGTCGTAAACTTGAAACGGGGAAGTCCCAAGTAGCGTTAGGGCGCCATCGGCGTAGATCACGTTCTGGGCGTAGATCACATTCTGCGAGGTGTAGGTTCCTGTCAGCTGGCTCGACGGACCAATTGCCGTCGCGTTGAAACCTGCAGGCAACGCCGTGTATGTTCCATTTGCGTAGAGGTAGCCCGCCCCCACCACGACACCCTCTGCATTGATTGCGTAAGGCTGAAAAGTTTCCCAAACAGTTGTCTTCCCATTCGAATACAAAAAGTAGGTGGACTGAGACGATGCATCCTGCGCCGACCCGATCACCGCTCCACTTGGGCCGATGGCCTGAACGGAGATGGACTGGATCGTCTTGCCGGGAATTTGCGGGGTAATAATGCTGGTCGTCAATGCACTGGTGTTGACGTTATATTGAAAGACGCCTATAGAGGTCGGGCTAATTGTCGATGCGGAATAAGTACCGAATACCAACCCCGCATCGCTGATGGCGAGAGCCTGAGTCGAGGCCGCCCCCGGCACGTCGATTGAGGTGTAAACTCCACTGCTGTAGATGAAGCCATGCGGGTGACTGAGGTCAGGGCAGACGTAGATATCGAAGCAATACAAAGGGTCATTAAGGTTATCGTAGAAGTTTCCGGCGATTTGGCCCGAGGCATTGATTGCCTTGGGATAAGTTTCGGCAGCTGCTGGAAACTCAAGAATTGTAGTTGTATAGCCGCCGTTCTGGGCGGAACTGGCGATTGGCAACCCCAATAGCAGGGCGGCCGATAAACTTAGAATGCGCATTGTCTCTCCTCAGTTTGTCGTTCTCGCGTTGCCTGATGATTTATCAATTATGGCGTTTGCGTTTAACTTCTCGAAAATAAACACCATTTTCGAATTATCCGTACTGCTATGTGATCATGGGGCGTTAAATAAATTGACTCCGCAGAACCGCGCGCTAAGCAAGCGGTCCTTCAGACGCCAACCAGTTAGTTCGCTACCGTAAACGCCTTGCTCGTGGTTAAATTGATGCCGCCGACAGTCGTGGCGGTTGCCGCGACGGTGTGAGGTCCGTTAGCCAGCAGCGTCGTATCAATCGCAAAGCTCCAACCCACATTCGCCGCCGGACAGCCAACCAACGTGGGGAAGGCCTTGCAAACATCGGGCCGGTTGTTGCCATAATACGCATTGCCTAGGACAATGCCGTCCACGGAAATCTCCACATCGGCAATGGCGTCGGTACTGGCCGCCGCCCATCCGGCAAAGTTCGCAACACCCGAGACGCTGGCCGAGCCAGGAGTGTCAATCGACATCTTGATCGGGCTGGCCGCTGCCGAATTGGCCACCGTGAACATAGTGAAACTGCTCGCCGTGGCGACCGGGTTCGCACTGCTGGCAGCGAGCACTTCGAGCGTATGCACTCCATTCGCCAGCAAAGTTGTGTCAACGGGTATTGACCAGCCAACGTTCGGACAATTCACAGCGTCGGGATAAACATTGCAAACATCGGGTCGCGCGACGCTGCTAGGCGCCGGCTGCGTAACCCCGTCAATGAAGATGGTCGCCGTGGCGGCCGCATCGTCGTTGATGGCCCAGCCATAAAAGGTTTGCTGGCCGGAAAGATTGCCGCTTTGCGTGTTCGGAGCGTCAATATTCACCTTTGTCGTATCGGCGCCGTTTCCATTTGTAACATTGAACGTCGTAGAGGCGGTGGCTTCGGCATCCACTTCCGATATGGCGGTCACGGTCAGCGTGTGCGTTCCATTAGTAAGTAGATCGGTGTCCAAAGTAGTTGACCAGCCCACGTTGGGGCAGCCCGGGCGGTTCGGATAAACGGCACAGACATCGGGTCGGCTGATGGGTGAACTTAAGGATGGATTGATGGACCCAACATTCTGCCCGTCGACTGCGATCTCGATACTGTTGATGGCGGTATTGTCGTCGACGGCCCAACCAGAGATAGTCACCTGATGCCACAACACCTGCGACGGAGTTGGCTGATCGATATTGACATGTGTCGATTGGCTCGACACTGTGTTGTTCACGGTAAAGGTGACGGGTGCTGACGGCAGTGTGTCCTGGATAGAGAACGGGGCGCCCGTTGGCGTGTAAAACTGTGACGTAGCCGTGACTGTCAGAGTGTGCGTTCCAATGGTTAGTTGGGTTGTGTCAAGCCGCGCGCTCCAGCCCACATTGGGACAATCCGGGCTCTTTGCATAGGTAGCGCAAACATCCGGCCGATACCCTCCGAAATAGGCGGGACCGGATACACCTCCAGAATAGTAATAGGCACCATCCACCGAATAAGTGACTGAGCCCATGGCGGCATTGTCGTCTTCCGCCCAACCCATGATCGTGATTGAGCCGGAGAGGGCGGCTGATTTCGCGGCCGGTACATCGATATTGACGCGAAGCGGTCCATTATTAGAAACGCTGAACGTAGCGCTGAGAGTTCTGGTGTTCCCGCTGGGCGTTTGGGCGATGATCGCTAAGGTATGTGCTCCGTTGGAGAGCTGCGTTGTGTCGAGACTATAACTCCAACCCGAGGATGCGCAATTTGGCAGATTGCCGAAAGCGGCGCAGACATCTGGTCGTGCACCACCCACAACGGCCCAGTTCCCATAGTAATAATTGTAAAAAGGGCTTGCATCGGGATCTATCGCCACGTGAATGACCCCGATGTTCTCCTCCGGATCGAACGCCCAGCCCGCCAGCGTGGTCACGCCCGACAAAGTGGAATTGTTTCCACTGGGGACATCGATGTTCATGAGGATGGCGCTCGCGGCATTGGCATTGGCGTTAGAGATAGTGAAGGAAGTGTTAGCGACGGCATGCGTACCATTGTTCGAAACGACGATCGCTTCCAATGTGTGGACGCCGTCCGCCAAGGCAGCCGTGTTCAACGAGTAAGTCCAGCCGACATTCGGGCAGCCTACCGAACTCGCGAAGGATGCGCACACGTCGGGACGGCTGGCGCCGTAATTAGCGACACCCACAAATTGGCCATCCACCTGGATGCTGACGGCGTTGACGCCTGCTGCATTGTCAACGGCCCAACCGGCCGCGGTATAAGTGCCGCTTGCCTGCGCATTCGAGTTAGGTAAGTCAATGTTTATGCGTGTTTTCTCAGTGGCGGCAGGCACAGGCGGCGTTAAGAGGAATCCTTGATAATGTTCGGATGCGTCGACGTAAGTGCCGATGATTTGGCCCCCTGCACCCACCGTCGAAAGAGAACTGCCCGCCGGTAATGCCGGAACACTACTAACTACTCTCACAACGCCATCTGAGTAAAGCACGTCTGGGTAATAAGCGGTGCCTACCGAGTAAAAACCTGCCAGCTGATTAGACGGACCAATCCCGTAGATGGTGAAGCCCGTTGGTAACGCGGTAAATGCTCCATCTGTGTAAAGATAGGTCCCCGAGGAAATGCCGTTTCCGCCTGATCCGACTACCGCGCCCTGCGCGTTAACGGCGGCGGGATAAAAATAGCTAACAGCGGTCGTAATTACAGCATCGGGTGGTCCTGGGGGAAATTCAGCGCCTGCATTGTATCCAAACACTGTCATCTTCCCACCTGAATAAAGGAAGTCGACATATTGAAATCCCGCACCCGATACAGATCCAAACACCGAACCGATGAGGGTTCCGCTGGGACCGATGGACTCAACAAAAGCGTACTCGACGGTGACGCCGGGAATCTGCGGAGTAAAAGTGCTGGTCGTCAACCCGCCCGTGTTGGAATTATATTGAAAGAGGCCGAGAGAGGCGGCGCTTATCGTCGAGGCAGTGTAACCGCCATAAACCATTCCTGAATCGCTAATGGCGTAGGCTGCGGTCGTGGAAGCGCCGGGCACGTCGATGGTCGTAAAGACTCCATTGGTATATACAAAACCATGAATGTCGTAGTATCCAGCAATCTGGCCTGAGGCATTGATAGCGGCCGGCACAGTGGTGGTCGCTCCTGGAGCGGTTATTGGCGTGTATTTGTAGACGCTGTTCTGGGCCAGACTAACGATTGCTACGCCCAATAGCAGAGTGGTGGTTAAACTTAGAATGCGCATCGGTTCTCCTCAGTTCGTCTTTTCGACTTCCCTGAAGATGTGCCGTTGACCGCTCATCCGTTTAACATCCAACTAAAATAAATACCGATTTGTAAGCCATTCGTGGTGCTGTGTGATCTAGCTTACAGTTTCAATGGGGCGTTGGTTCAGCCCGCAGGACCGTCGCGAGCGGTCCTGCAGGCGTGACTTAATTAGTTCGCCACCGTAAACGGATTGCTTGTCGTTAAATTCCTCCCACCCACCGTCGTGGCGGTTGCTGCGATGGTGTGCGGTCCGTTCGCCAGCAGAGTCGTATCAATCGCAAAGCTCCAACCCACATTCGCCGCCGGACAGCCAACTAAAGTGGGAAATGCTTTGCAAACATCTGGCCGGTTGTTGCCGTAATACGCATCGCCTATGACAATGTTGTCCACGGAAATCTGCACGCCGGCAATGGTGTCGCTACTGGCCGCCGCCCAGCCGGCGAAGTTCGCAACGCCCGAGACGCTGGCAGAGCCAGGAATGTCAATCGACATCTTGATCGGGCTTGCAGCGGCCGAATTGGCCAGCGTGAACATGGTGGAACTACTCGCCGTCTCGACCGCGTTCTTACTGCTGGCAGCGAGCACTTCGAGCGTATGTACTCCATTCGCCAGCAAAGTCGTGTCGATGGGTATGGACCAGCCGACGTTCGGACAATTCACAGCGTCGGGATACAAGTTGCAAACATCGGGTCGAACGATGCTGCTCGGAGCCGGCTGGGTAACTCCATCGATGAAGATCGTAACGGTTGCGCTCGCATCGTCGTTAATAGCCCATCCGGCAAAGGTTTGCTTGCCGGAAAGATTGCCGCTTTGCGTGTTCGGTACGTCAATATTGACCTTCGTGGTATCAGCACCGTTTCCGTTCGTCACGTTGAACGTTGTAGAGGCGGTGGCTTCGGCGTGCACTTCCGATATTGCGGTCACGGTCAGCGTGTGCGTTCCATTGGTAAGCAAGTCTGTGTTCAGAGTGGTCGACCAACCCGCGTTGGGGCAGCCCGGACGGTTCGGGTAAACGGCACACACGTCGGGCCGCCTGATGGAAGGGGCAATGGACCCAACGGTTTGCCCGTCGACTGCGATCTCGATGCTGTTAATCGCAGTATTGTCGTCGACGGCCCAACCCGAGAGGGTAGCGGTGTGCCATAACACCTGCGACGCACTCGGCTGGTCAATGTTGACGTGCGTCGATTGTGAGGAAATGGTGTTGCTTACGGTGAAGGGGACCGGTGCTGTCGTCAGCGTGTCATTCGTATAGAAGTTCGATCCCGCTGGCATATGAGATTGCGAAACAGCAGTGACCGTCAGGGTGTGCGTTCCATTGGCTAACTGGGTGGTGTCCAGCCGGGCGTTCCAGCCTACGTTGGGACAATCCGGACTCTTCGGATAGAGAGCGCAGACATCGACCCGGTATCCTCCGGAATAGGCAGGATTGGCGTTTGCCCCATCCACTGAATAGGTGACCGATCCGACTGCGCTGTTGTCATCTTCCGCCCAACCCGCTATCACGATAGACCCGGAGAGCGCGCCTGACTTCGCGGAAGGTATATCGATATTGACGCGCAACGGCGCGTTGTTGGAGACGTTAAATGGAGTGCTCAGCGCTCTGGTGTTGCCACTTGACGTCAGGGCGACCACGCCTAAGGTGTGTGCTCCATTGGAGAGTTGCGTGGTGTCGAGACTGTAACTCCAACCGGAGTTCGCGCAATTGGCCGCGTTGTTAAAGGCAGCGCAGACATCCGGGCGAGGGCCGCCCAAGACAGCGTAGTTCGCGCCGAGAGACTTGATCAGGTTCAGATCGGGATCAACCTCCACTTGAATGCTGGTGATCGGCTCGGCGGTATCGAACGCCCAGCCGGCCGCGGTCGTGACGCCTGACACAAAGGAACTCACCGGGAACCCTATGGTGCCGGGCCCTAGAGTGGGTACTTTCGGCAAATCGATGCTCATGAGAATGGCGCTGGCAGTACTGGCGGCGTTGGCGACGGTGAACGAAGTGCTGGCTACAGCATGCTTCCCGTTGTTAGAAACGGCGATCGCTGTGAGAATATGCGGACCATTCGGCAAGGCGGAGGTGTTTAGCGAGTAATTCCATCCGACGTTGGGGCAATCTACTTGCTTGGCAAAGGCGGCGCAAACGTCGGGACGGCTATTGCCGTAAGTAGTTACACCCACAAACTGACCATCCACCTGGATGCTGACAGCGTTGACGGAGACCGTATTATCTGTGGCCCAGCCGGCGGTGGTGTAAGTGCCGCTTGCTTGCACGTTAGAGTTGGGCGAATCGATATTGATGCGCGTTTTCTCTGTTGCAGGAGCCACTGGTGGTGTGGCGAGGAAACCCTCATAGGTGCCGCGAACGAAGTTATTAAAATAACCGACGAACTGGCCGGAAGCGTTGATCCCAAAAATGAATTGGCCGTTGACCGGGATGAGCGTGGGCGGTCCATAACCAAGTAGGGTCATGAAGCCATCCGAGTAGATCGCATTCTGATAACCGTCATTCGTAAGGTAGTCGCCCGCTACCTGATTGGACGGTCCAAGGGCGCCGCCATTAAGACCGGCGGGCAGCGGCGTGTACGCTCCATTCATGTAAAGGTAGGAAGAATTATTTCCAGCGTCTCCTAACACCACACCCGCGGCGTTGACGGCGCCGGGGGAGAAATTAGCAAGAGCGGCCGTATTCCTCAAGGCGGTCACCGTCCCATTTGAATAGAAGAAATAGGTGTATTGGGATGATGCATCCTCGGCCGCTAGAGTAACGATCCCAGTGGGACCAATAGCCCTAACAGATACGGACTGCACGTTATTGCCGGGAATTTGCGGGGCGATGATGCTGGCCGTCAACGCACTTGTGTTGAGATTGTATTGGAAGAGCCCTATCGAGAGAGGGCTCATGGTTGGCGTCGAGTAGCTGCCGAATGCCAGCCCTGAATCGCTGATGGCGGAAGCGAAAGCGGCGGAGGCTCCCGGCACGTCGATAGAAGTATAGGTCCCGTTGCTGTATACAAAAGCATGGGAGGGACTAAACGAATCGTTGTCGTAGAAATTCCCGGCAATTTGGCCTGAAGCGTTGATCGCTTGGGGGGAAGTGATCGCAGCGCCGGGAAAGTTGATTGTTGTGTATGTATAGCCGCCGTTCTGGGCGAGACTGGCCATTGCCAGTCCCAATAGCAGGGCGGCCGTTAAACTTAGAATTCGCATGCGTTCTCCTCAGGTTGAAAGTTCGGACTTCCCCCCTGATGTGTCGGTAACCGCGTTTGCGTTTAACAACCAAACCGAAATAAATACTGTTTGTCAGTAATTCGTACCGTTATGCGGGAAACCGCACACTTTCTCGAGGCGAGGATGACTTACTGTTCGGGGCCGCTTACAGCCGATTAATCAAACTTGCCACATACCCAGCGCCGAAGCCATTATCGATATTCACCACCGTTACATTACTCGCGCAACTATTCAGCATCCCGAGCAGCGCAGCCAGTCCGTGGAAGCTGGCGCCATAGCCAATGCTGGTGGGCACCGCGATGACGGGACAGCCAACCAGCCCTCCTACGACACTCGGCAGCGCGCCTTCCATGCCGGCGCACACGATGGCCACGCGCGCGTCCACCAATTTGTCGCGTTGGTTTAATAAACGATGAATGCCGGCCACGCCGACGTCGGAGATCACGTCGACGGTATTGCCCATCACTTCAGCAGTGAGCTGGGCCTCTTCGAGCACCGGCAGGTCGCTCGTGCCCGCACAGATAGCGGCAATTTTGCCCTTGCCATAGATGGTGCGGTCGCGCCAAACGCGCACCACGCCGGAGGCAGGGAAGTGCTCGGCTTGCGTAGCGAGGGCCGAAACGCGCTCCGCCATTTCCTGCGTGGCGCGTGTCAGCAACAGATTGGGGGATTTCGCCAAAAGCGCCGCCGCGATGCCCGCCACTTGATCCGGGCTCTTACCTTGACCGAGAATCACCTCCGGCATGCCGTGGCGGACGGCGCGATGGTGATCTACTTTTGCGAATCCGAGGTCTTCAAAGGGCAGGTAGCGCAGAATGTCGAGCGCGGCCGGAACGCTCTTTTCGCCGCTGTGCACTTGTTCAAGAAGTTGTTCAATTTGCCGAATATCCATCGTTTAATCCAAATTTGCGCCGTTTTAAGCTTCAGCGGCATCCCATAGAATAGTAACGTTAGCCTTTCTATGAATCGCTTCTGGACACGTTTGGAGCTGACACTTGACATGATCAAGTTTGAGCACTCCGTGTTCGCTCTACCGTTCGCTTTAACCGGGGCGCTCCTCGCGTGGCGCGACAGCGGCTTCCAGATCGCCAGTTTGGCATGGCGGTTCGGCTGGATTCTAGTCGCCATGGTGGCAGCGCGTTCAGCGGCGATGGCCTTCAATCGTATTCTCGATGCCGACGTGGATTCGCGGAACCGCCGCACGGCCGCTCGTCACCTGCCCGCCGGCTTGTTGTCGGCGCGCTTTGCTTGGGGGTTCACCTTCGCGGCTTCGCTATTGTTCATCTGGGCCGCGCGGCAACTGGGCTTTCTGTGTTTTGTGCTGTCGCCGCTTGCGCTGGCAATTCTTTTCGTCTATTCGTTTGCCAAGCGCTTCACCATGTTCGCGCATTTATTGCTAGGGTTCTGCCTGGGAATCGCGCCCGCAGCCGCTTGGATCGCCATGCGCGGCTCGCTTGATCCCCGCATCTGCTGGCTCAGTGCGGCCGTAATGTTCTGGACTGCCGGCTTCGATGTGATCTATGCTTGCCAAGACTTTGAATTCGATACGGCCGAAGGATTGTTCAGCATTCCGCGGCGCTTCGGTATCGCGCGCGCCCTGCTGATCGCGCGCTTCTTGCACTTGGCGATGATCGGTTGTCTCGTCGCCTTGGTGGTCGTGTTTCAACTCGGCGCGCTGAGCGTCGCCGGCATACTGGCGGTGGTGATTCTGCTGGTCTATGAACACGGGCTGGTGAAGCCGGACGATTTGTCGCGGGTGAATGCGGCGTTCTTCACCGTCAACGGCTACGTCAGCA
Organism: Bryobacterales bacterium; assembly: GCA_963764105.1. GTDB lineage: Bacteria > Acidobacteriota > Terriglobia > Bryobacterales > Bryobacteraceae > Bog-105. The sequence goes on along the minus strand of CAVXRP010000014.1, from coordinate 106,797 downwards.
TGCTTTTTTTTGCCTTTTGGGCCGCCGACATTCTGCTGCATCGGAAATACTTTTAACCCTCATGACATCTCTTGCTCACCAAGTCTTAAAGAAGCCGGTCATTGAAGACCGGCGCCTGCAGCAGATTTTCGAAAAGGTCGAGGCACGTGAACGGCTATCGTTCGAAGATGGCGTGGCAATGTTTCGCAGTGGCGATATTCTGGCGCTGGGCTATCTGGCGAACCTGGTGCGCGAGCGGCTGCACGGCGATACTACTTATTTCAACGTGAACCGCCACATCAACCCGACCGATGTTTGCGTAGCCAGTTGCCGCCTTTGCGCATTCGGCAAGCGAGCGAAAGACCCGAATGCCTACACCATGTCGCTCGAGCAGGTTTGGGAGATCGCGGGTAAGGGATACGCCGAAGCGGTCACCGAGTTCCACATCGTTGGTGGTTTGCATCCCGAATTGTCACTCGATTGGTTTTGCCAGATGATTGCCGGTTTGAAGGAGCGTTACGCCGGCGTTCATTTGAAAGCCTTCACCATGGTCGAAATTGCATTCCTGGCCAAACGCGCAAAACTTTCCATCCGCCAAACGCTCGAGAAGTTGAAGGCTGCCGGTGTAGACTCGCTGCCCGGCGGCGGCGCTGAGGTTTTTTCAGAACGCGTCCGGCGCATCATTTGCGACCACAAGATTGACGGCAATGAATGGCTTGAGACCGCGCGGCAAGCCCACCAGATCGGCCTGAAAAGCAATTGCACCATGCTCTACGGTCATTTGGAAACGCCGGAAGATTTGACCGACCACCTGGTGAAACTGCGCGGCGTACAGGATGAGACTGGCGGATTCGTGACGTACATCCCGCTGGCTTTCCATCCTGATAACACCGCTCTCAGCCACTTACCGAAGACCAGCGGGTTCAACGATCTGAAACAAATCTCCATTGCGCGCTTAATGCTCGACAACATTCCTCATATCAAGGCCTACTGGATCATGCTCACGCCCAGCATGGCGCAGATCGCGCAACGCTTTGGGGCTAATGATATTGATGGGACCGTGGTTGAAGAAAAAATCTATCACGATGCCGGCGCGACGACTGAACAACACCTGCGCAGAAAAGACCTGCTGCGACTGATTCGTGAAGCGGGGCGGGAACCTGTTGAGCGCGACACAGCCTACCGGCCGATTACCAGGACTGAATCGGCCTTTACGGTTTTGGTTTGAAGATGGCGAGCAGTCGGCCTATTCGGCTGGGCTTTATTCCCTCTGCCCGTATTTCTCTCGAGGATGTGTTGCCCGTCTCAAGATATTCATCGGGGAGAAATGCCGCGCCTACATCTTTCATCTTGAGAAGCCATCGTCTACCGTGCTCATCGGTGCTGTTTAGCCCGCACAGGTCGAGTACTAGTCGCCGGAACCTCAGCGTGGTTTGCGCGGTCTCCCATGACCCATTTAACTCCGTAACATTTCCATCCCTTAAATCGCCTAGAAGTTGGAATCTCAGGGTGGCAACGCTATCGTGAATGTAATACTTAAAAGACGACGAGGAAACGCTATTGGCCAGGCGTTTGCCGGGCGTTTCTTGCGTGCGGTCCTCTTTGAGTTCAGCGTTTTGGGTCAAGACAGCCATTTTAAATTGGTTGGATTCCGACCGGGCAACATAGGTTCCAGCATTCCATCGTGGGCAAAACGCCTTGAAGAGTTTGATTTACCGCTCATCAAAGAAACGGTCGGTTCTTCGAAAACGTTTACTTTATCAAGGACTTAATGATATTTTTTTCGCGATCATCTCTCCTCCTGATGGTTTGTTGTGGCGTGCTAACGCGACTAGGGCTTGCGCAGCAGCCGGCGCCTGCAACCAACCCAGATCCTCCTCCGGTCACTGCCGCGTCTGGGGCTCCGCCAGTGGTGCAAGCGCCTCCGGACAAACGCGTATTCGGTGTGCTGCCCAATTACCGCACAGCCAATATGACTGCCGAGTATCACCCCATTACCGCGAAACAAAAAATGACAATCGCGTTGAAAGACTCGTTTGATTACCCTCTGATTGGTTTGGGTGCCGCGTACGCCGGTTTGTATCAATTGGACGACAGCCATCCGCAGTTTGGACAGGGATTTAAAGGATACCTGCGGCGGTTTGGAACTTCTTATTGTGATCAAGTAGTGGGCAATATGCTAACGGAAGGGATCTTGCCGATCGCTTTTCACGAAGACCCACGCTACTTCCGTCTGGGCGAAGGAAAAAAATGGCACAGAACCAGCTATGCTTTAACCCGGATTTTCATAACAAAAACGAATACCGGAGCGAGAAGCTTTAACTATGCCGAAGTCATAGGCAACGGGACCGCCACGCTCATCGGCTGGTCATATTACACTGATACGCGAGATGCTCCAGACTTTTTGCAAGCTTGGGGCACGCAGCTCGCGACAGACGCGATCTCGCAAGTGTTAAAAGAGTTCTGGCCAGACATCAAGCATCGTTATTTCCACCACCATCAAAGCGCCAGCACCGACTAGCCGCCCACGCCGACTTCGGCGGGGATGGCCGCTTCCGGGGCTTCCGCATGCAAATTCGCCAGGAAAGATGTATCGAACTCGCCGGCCACGAAGCGCTCATCCTGGAAGATTTGCTCGTGAAGCGGAATCGTCGTGTGAATTCCCTCAATGACAAACATGCTGAGGGCGCGGCGCATACGCTGAATGGCCTCCGCGCGATCCTGGCCGTGGGTGATCAGCTTGGCTACTAGTGAATCGTAATAGGGCGGGATCACGCTGTCGGTGTATGCCGCTGTATCCACCCGTACCCCGATACCGCCAGGCAGGTTCAAGCCGTTGATGCGGCCGGGCGAGGGCGCGAAGGTTTTCGGGTGTTCGGCATTGATCCGGCACTCAATGGCATGACCGCTAAAGGTGACCGGGCGGGTGATTATACTTTCCAATCGTTCGCCGGCAGCGATACGGATCTGCGCCCTAACCAAATCGATGCCGGTGACCATCTCCGTGACCGGATGTTCTACCTGGATGCGCGCGTTGACTTCGATGAAGTATAGATTGCGGTTTCGATCCATCAGGAATTCGACAGTTCCAGCGTTGCTATAGCCGATGCTTTTCATTGCGACGCGCAGGCTGTCGGAAATGCCCTGGCGCAAGGCGGGCGTCATGGAAGGTGAGGGCGCTTCTTCCAGCAATTTCTGATGGCGTCGCTGTATGGAACATTCGCGTTCCCCCAAAATCTGAACGTTGCCATATTCGTCGCCCAGAACCTGAAACTCGATGTGGCGTGGCGCTTCCACGAGCTTTTCCATGTAGACATCGCCATTTGAAAACGCCGCCGCCGCTTCGCTTTGTGCTTGCGCCAGCAGGCTGGGCATTTCGCTTTCTTCGCGCACAATGCGCATGCCGCGCCCGCCGCCGCCGGCGGAAGCTTTCAACATGACGGGATAGCCAATATCGTTCGCCAGACTCAGCGCTTCATCTACGCTGCCCAGGATGCCTTCGGACCCCGGCAAAATGGGGACGCCCGCTTGCTGCATGATGGCGCGCGCACGCTGCTTCAAGCCCATCTCGCGAATGATCTCCGGCTTTGGGCCGATGAACTTGATGTGCGATGTTTCGCAGACTTCCGCAAAGCTGGGGTTTTCGCTCAAAAATCCATAGCCGGGGTGAATGGCCTCGACGTTGGTAATTTCAGCCGCGCTGATCACCGCGGGAATGTTGAGATAACTGACGGAACTCTTGGCTGGGCCAATGCAGACAGCTTCGTCGGCGAAGCGCACGTGCAAACTGTGGCGATCGGCTTCGGAATAGACCGCCACAGTCTTTATACCTAGATCTTTCGCCGCGCAAATGACGCGCAAGGCGATTTCTCCACGATTAGCAATTAGTATTTTTCGAAACATTCTTTAGACCGGACTCAAAGCGGCTGAATCGTAAATAGCGATTCGCCGTATTCGACGGGGCGGCCGTTTTCCAGGTGCTTGGCAATCACGATTCCTTGGATTTCAGCCTCAATCTCGTTCATCAGCTTCATGGATTCGATGATGCATAGGACGGTTTTCGCTTCGACCCGGTCGCCCGGTTTAACAAACGCCGGGGCACCAGGGGCGGGTGAGTCATAGTAAGTGCCGACGATGGGAGACTTCACAACAATATTTGAGTCGTTCTCCTTTTTGGGCGCGGGCGTAGTAGCTTCGGGCGCGCCGCCTGCCCCTGCTGGAGCCGTGAGCACGCCATTGGCCGCCAGTTGGGCGAGGGGGGCTACTGGTACGGCTGCGATCTCCACTGGCGTGTGAGCTCCCTTTATGCGCACGCGGTTTTCGCCGCGCTGCACTTCCAGCTCGGCAATTCCGGTATCGCGCACCACTTCAATCAATTCTTTGATTTCTTCAATCGTCATTCATTCACTCGTGGAATGGGGCCTCAGCCGCATTAGAGAACAACCAGGTCCTTCTTGGTTGGCGTCAGAACCTCGCAGCCTTGTTCCGTTATTAGGACTGTGTCTTCAATTCGTATCCCGCCGGTCGTTTCTTCATAGACGCCCGGTTCGATCGTTATAGTCATTCCAGCTTCCAGCTTTACGGCTTCCTTTCGGCCAAGGCGCGGACGCTCATGAATCTCCAGTCCCAGGCCGTGTCCTGTCGAATGCATGAACAGTTTATCGAAACCGTAGCCGCGCAGTACGTTCCGCACGGTTCGATCTACCTTACCGCACGAGACACCCGGTTTCAATAGTGCCAAGGCGGTTAACTGGCTCTCTAGTACGGCTTGGTACATTCGCCGTATCTTCGTTCCGGCCTTACCAACAACGCAAGTACGAGTCATGTCGCTTGAGTAGCCAGCGACGGTCGAACCCATGTCTATTAATAATAGTTCATTGCGGTTAATGGGATGAGCGGTGGGGTGAGCGTGGGGCAACGCGGAGTGCTTGCCCGATGCCACAATTGTTTCGAATGCGTTACCGTCCGCACCAAGGAGACGCATCCGGTAATCGATTTCAGCCGCCAAATCGATTTCGCTCATGTTCGGTTTGAAGCGGCTCAGGGCTTGCTCGAAGGCCGCCGAATTCAGGCTGACGCTGGCGCGGATGGTGGCGATTTCGTCGGGTGACTTCACCATGCGCAATGTTTCAACCAACCCACTTACCGCTTTGAGCGGGACGCCTGGTAGAAGTTCCACAAGCTGTTGCTGATCTTCGAAGCTGAGCCGGTTTAGCTCAATGGCAAGCGACTTAAGGCGCAGCTGTCTTACTTTGGACGAGACCTCTTTGGCCAGCGGCCCCTTCCCGACGCGGATGTCGCAATCCGCCTGCTGGGCAGATTGCGTTGCATAGCGCGGGTCGGTGAACAAGATAGAGCGCAGGGGCGTGATGAGGAGCGCGCCGTTGCTGCCGGTAAAGCCGGTGAGATAGCGCACGTTCGGAAGAGCAGTGGTGAGGAACGCCTCCGCCATTGCGTCCTTGTACTCGCGTAGCAAGGGCAGCACCTTGCTGCAGCGGGTCTCGAAAACGGTTGGTTCTTTCAATGAATTACTTTCAGGGTTTCAGTAGCAGCTTGCCGGTAGTTTTGCGGCTCTCCAGATCGCGGTGGGCGTCGGCGGCGTCGGCCAAAGGGTAGACCTTATAAATGCGAAGTTTGAGACGGCCGTCGGCGATCCACTGGAAGAGATCTGAGGATCGCCAGCGCAACTCCGCGGGGTCGCTGATGTAGTTTGCCAGGGTTGGGCGAGTGAGGAAGAGTGAGCCTTTTTGATTCAGCAAGAGCGGGTCGATTTCGCCAATCGGCCCGCTCGATTGGCCGAAGGTGACCATTAAGCCGCGCGGGCGGAGACAATCGAGGCTCTTGTGGAACGTGGTCTTGCCGACCGAATCATAGACGACGTTTACGCCTTTATCATTCGTGATGCGTTTAACTTCCCTCACGAAGTCCTGCTCGGTGTAAAAGACGATGTGGTCCGCACCATTTTCCTGGGCGAGTTGCCCTTTCTCTTTCGTTGAGACAGTGCCGATGACCGTGGCACCGGCGATCTTGCCAATCTGCACCAACAGTAAACCGGCTCCGCCGGCAGCGGCGTGAATCAGGCAGGTGTCGCCGGGTTTGAGCGGATAAGTGGAGTGCGTCAGATAGTGCGCCGTCATCCCTTGCAGCATGACTGCGGCGCCGTTTTCAAAGCTGACTGTGGCCGGTAGCTCGACCAGGAATTGTTGCGGGACCACGGCATATTCGGCATACGATCCGCGCGCCATCGCGTAGGCCACACGTTGACCCACTTGCCAGTTCGCGCCTCTTCCGGCTTTCACCACCTTGCCCGCGGCTTCACTGCCCAGTTTCACAGGGCTTTCCGGAGCCTTGTAGAAGCCGCTCCGGAAGTAAGTATCGATGTAGTTGACGCCGCTCGCTTCGATTTTTACCAGAACTTCGCCTTCGCCCGGATCAGGGACCGGCACATCGACATATTTGAGATTCTCAGGCCCACCTGCGGGGTCGGCGACGATTGCTTTCATGTAGCTGATTCTACGATGGCAGCATATCCGTTGCGGGTTAGACTCGCTAACGCCGGACTAGGTCGCTTACGCTTCCGACTCCCATTCGGATGTACTCGTTCGAGGTGTAAAGGCGGAGATCGCATATCGCCAGCTAAGTGCTGCTCCCGCCGCTGGCGGAGACGCTGGCCTGTGTCGAGACAACGGAGCAGGCGAACGCGTAGGTGACATCGGGGTTGGTTACGTCGCCATGATCTTTGATCAAGCCGCCCGAACCATCGAGACAATTGACCACGCCGAGTTGGAAATTATAAGGAGCGTCCGGCGCGTCAGCCTTTTGCAAATTGCTTGAAGTGGATTCAGCCGTCTTGATGGCGCCATTGCGGCCAATGCCGCCAAACGGATCATTAGCGTCGCCAATGGCTTTCACGTTGTCGCCGGCTACCCGCGAAGCCAAGGCGTAGGTATTGCCAACCACCGTATCTTGTGCGGAAAAGGTAGCGATGAGTGGGCCTTTGACAACCTTCTTCGCGATGACATCGCGGAAAAAACCGGGAGTGCCCTGGCCATTGTCGGCGCTAAAGCCGAAGTGTGAAAAAGCAGCTTCAAGGAGGGTGACCGAAGTGGGTTGATAGAGCGGGTCTTGCGCCAGGGATTTGGCGCAGGCGGCCATCAGCCGACCTCCCAAACTGTGACCGACCAGATGGATCTGAATCCCCGGGTTGGCGGCTGCGACAGCGCGCACAGCTGGCGCCACGCCATTGGCACCCACTACTCCAGAACGATTCTTCATGGTCCACCAAGTGGTGTAATTGACGAACCGGTCGGCGCCTGCGAGGAGCGAGCCCAGCATGGATAGCAAGCCCTGGGTGGAACCGGTGGTGGAATCGTCGAAGGACATAACGCCTCCCGAATCGGGGTCTTGGGCCGCAGCCGCCGTTGGCAGGATGACGGGCGCGCTCAGCTTCTGCAAAATGGTTGTGCCCTCTTGATTGCGTACGGCGTCGAAGCCTTCGGTGGGATCAGGCACGGGATCTTTGACGATGGACAACACCAGATCTGTGAAAGCATTCTGGGCGGCGCCATCGGGTTTTAGTCTTGGCAGCAGTTGGATCGCCTGATCAAGCTGTTGCTCAGAGCCGGGCGCCAGCTCTTTCAACGTGTTCAGCTTTGCCGTAATAGAGGCGATGAGAGGAGCGTCTGGATCAAGAGCTTCCGTTGAGCCTTCGAGGGTAGGGAAGGTTTCGGGCAGCGCGAGCGAGGGCCAATAAACCCCGGCCACGGCGAAATCGCACCTGTTCAGGATCTGACATTCGGGCCGCGTGAAGTGGGCGCGAAAGTTGGCGAGAAAATTTGTGTAAAGTGTGGTGGCATCGTCCGCACTGTTGCGCCAGCCGTGCGCCAAAACGATGACGCCAGACGCGCGCGCCGCGCGAGTCTTCAGATTGTCTAGTTCAACGCTGGAGGTAAGTTGACCGTTCTCGTCGAAAGTCAGTGAGAAAAAATCGAAGCCGCTCAGTGTTTGCATGTTGACCTTCCCAGAAACTCAGACTGCCTGCAATACTTTCATCAAATCCAACATACCCGCGCCTTGAAAATTGCGCTGGCGATTTAAATCGATGGCATTCGCCAGAAAAATGGCTTTCACCTGTTCGGGTTCGCCGATGAATTCACGGCGGACCGACAGAAAGGCGGCGATAGCACCGGAAACGTGGGGCGCGGCCATGCTGGTGCCGGTCTGCTCACAGTAGAGCACCGGCGGCAAGCCCTTGGCGGCGGCACCGGTCGGGGTATAGCGCTGTTTTTCGAGTCCGGCCGCGCAAGAAATGATGCGTTCGCCCGGTGCGATCAGGTCTGGCTTCATGCGTCCATCGCCGGTTGGACCGCGCGAAGAGAAGTAGGACACGCCATAGGTGTGCGGCATCTCGCGGTGAGTAGAGCCGACGGTGATGGCCAGATCGGCATTGCCGGGATCGGTGATGTTCATTTCGCTATAGCGGGATTCGGCAACGCCGGAAGCCGTGACGATGGCGGAATAGCCACCATTGCCGGCCGATACGACAACGGCCACTCCACTGCGGACCAGGCGATTGACCTCCACACAGAGCGGGCTTTGACCGCAGGCAAACCAGCGCGGATCAAATTCGTAACCGAGACTCATATTGACGCCGTGGATGAGCAAGCGTTTGCCGTACAGGTTCCATTGCTGGATCTGGTCAATTGCCATGAGCAGCCAGCTCACTTTACCCTGGCCGGGTGTCTGTTTGCTGTTACCGCTGCCTGCCACATCGGCAATTACTTTCAAACTGACTAACTTCGTTTTCGGCGCGACTCCGCTGATCGATTTCAATTTTTCGGTGCGTTGGATGACCGCGTTGTTAGTAACTTCGTCGCGCATTTCGGTGCCGACCACCAATTCGCCGTCTGGATTGGTGGAAGACCAACCGCCCGCGATGATGCCGGCCACATGCGTGCCGTGGCCGAAACGATCGAGCAGGGCGGTGGGATGCGATTTCGGAAGATCGTCCGGTTTCTGCGGTGGAGTGTTGGCCCTGCCGTCCGGCGTGAAATCCAGGTGGACGACTGGCTGAAGAACATCCTCGGTGAATTGCGGTTGCGTTTGAGCGAAGTGCGGATGATCGCCCTGGATGCCGGAATCAAGCACCGCCCAAACGATACCGTCGCCGAGCGCTTGAAAGGCTCGCTGGGCCGCGTCGGCCTTCACTGTTGAGACTGACTTGGTAAGAGTGGTGGAGATGGCCTGATCCTCCCAAATGCGATAGACAACGCTAGCGGAAGGCCCTCCCTCGTCAATCAAGCGGCGCGCCTCGGCAGCGAGGTCGACAATCTCTTTTGCCGTGAGACAGGCAAAGAGGTAGGGCGGTAGCTCGAGGTAGGTGACGTTCAATTCTTTGGCGCGGCGCACCACCCAGCGCATGGCGCCCGGAACGCCGCCCGGGAACAGTTCGTTGAGTGAAATGATCACGTCGAATGTTTGGGCGGGATTCTTGTCGACGTTCATAGCGGCGTTGACTTTCGACAAGAGCGGCTCTGTGACGATGGAACGCATCATATCCAGGCGCAGGCCTTCACGGCGTTCGGTTGGGGTTGCCGCGGCTGTATCGGGTGGTTTCGGCGCGTTATCGGTATCCATTTTTTTGCCTTTCGGTGCGCGAGTTTGGCGAGGTCTTTTGGAGGCGGGCATTGGACAGATTTACGATACCGCAGGGAAGAAGGGGGCGGCAAGAAAAATGGGGAGTTTGTACGGCGAGGAAGTGGGCGGTGGGAGGTGATTTTCTTTCGCCTATTAAAATAAGAAGGGAGAGGCGAAAAAAAAGCCCGGTTTTCGGCGGATGCGGAAAGCGGAAAAAAATTGGGTTGCTGGGCGAGGGGCGGCGGGGGCGAACGGTAGGGTTAGGCGCGCGGTTGGGCAGGGAGCAGGTTGAGGCGATCAGGCGCAATTCGAGCGGCGCGACTCGTGGGCGGACGGTATTGAGAGTTTGCATGATAAATAAATCCTGGTTTTACGGAGAGACGGAAGTTCCTTTCTTTTCTCAGGATAGAAGCGGGGCCGAATGGGCTAACTAACGCAAAAAAGTGGCGCAAAGATAAGAAAGTAAGGGAGTTAATCTTTTTTGATCGGCGGTGACTGATTATTTTTTGGCGGCGGGCTACGGGGCGTGCTGCTCGTTTTTCACTTTCATTGGTGGGCGGTAACGGAGGCTGACCGGGAGGTCAGCCGCAGACCTGGATGTCCGCCCAGAGGTCCGCCCCCCAAGCACAGTCCCGGAAGAAGAAAGGCCAAAGTAGGTCGCTGAGCGGATTTCTTAGCGCTTGGGAAAGGTAAACTCACCTGACGGATCTCTCTGTTGAAGTCCGGTCACTTGGCCATCCTTGGCGATAAATTCGAGGATGAGGTCTGAGAACTGGGGCGTGCGGAACGACAAGCCCTTCACGTGTGTTAGCGGAATCACCGGCTGTCCCGGCAACGCAAGCGACAACGCTCCGGTTGCCGCCAACGCGATGTGAATCTTCGCGCCGCCGGGCGTTTCATACGCGCCCGCTAACTGAGTTAGTAACTTGGGTTCAATGGCATCGGGCTTGCGCACGAACACCGCTTCCGCTTCATCCAACGACATCACCGCCTGATCGATATCCCCTTGCGGATTCGTGCGGAAGTTGACTGACCACTTGCCATTCTCCTCATCGTCGGGAGTGTCAAAGCGATCGTAGTGGAAGCGCGTTAGCGGAAGGCGTATTTTGTGAAAGTCGAATTGCAGCTGGTCGCCTTTCAGCGAAATGTTCATCAAGCCGTACGCCGGGTGCTCATACACGGCTGCGTAATCCGCCAGGGGATGCGAAGCTTTGGTGTCGGGAACTCGCCCTTCGTTCGCCTTGGCGCGCGCTTCCGTGCCCGCCTTCTTGTTCTTCAGGCGAATGGCGAGCTGGCGTTCGCTCCAGGGTGTCTGGTCCATCCCGAGCAATCGTTCGTAGACATTGTAAGTGACGATGTTATAAAGCGGCTGACTGTGATTGCCGATTTCAAAAACGATGACGCCGAGGTGCTCCTGCGGCATAAAAGAAACCTGCGTATGGAAGCCCGGCAAATCGCCGCCGTGCATGGTGATGAGATGGCCCCGGTAAGAAGCCGTTTCTCGGCCCATGCCATAGGCCGCGTTGAGCATTTCGGACCATCCCCTGGTTTCCAGAGTGGTATTTGGAAGCGCGATGGCCGGCTCGAGAGTGGCCTTCAAAACGTCGGGCGGCAGCACCTGCCGGCCGTTGTATTTGCCCTGGTTCATGAGGGCAATTAACCAATGCGACATGTCTTCAATGTTCGAAACAATCGCACCGCAAGGCGCCACGCCCGCTATGTCTTCGTAATAAGGGGTGTTGTAAAGTTCGAACGAATCGCGCCGCTCGGTATATCCAACCCCAAATTCCGGCCGTTTCAACATATCCGTGATGCTATAACTCGTGGAACTCATTTCGAGCGGATCGAGAATTCGCTCCTTTACAAACTGCTCCCAAGTCTTGCCGGATTGCAATTGAATCAGGTAGCCCACTGCGGCGAACATCAGATTGTTGTAGAGAAAAGCTTCGCGCAAAGGTTCCTGCGGCTCCAGATAAATTAACTTCTCGAAAAGTTGTTGGCGCGTAAAGTCGGACTTGTACCAGATGGTGTCGTGGCGGGTGATACCGGTGCGATGCGACAACATGTCGCGCAAAGTCAACGAGTTATTGAGCTGATCGTTATAGAAGCGGATGGCGGGCACCGAGTCGCGCACGGGTTTGTCCCAGGTGAGCTTGCCTTCTTCCACAAGCATACCGGCCGCCACGGCGGTAAACAATTTGGTGTTCGAGGCAATGGGACTCATGGTGCCAGGTGTAAACGGCAGTTTCTTCCCATAATCGCGAAACCCATAGCCTTTAGCGAAAACAAGCTTGTCGTTGACAACAATGCCCACGCCGACGCCCGGCGCATTCCAGTCTTGCAGAGTTTTGGCCATGTACTCGTCAAAACCTTTGAGGCGTTGGGTGAGATCCAGCGTCTGGGCTTGGGCGGCCCAGGTCAGAGTGAGGGAAAGCAGTGCGCCGGCGATGATTCGCATGCGAATTAGGATAGCGCGCCGGCGCCCGGCCCACGGGTGTTACCAATCCTTTATATGGACCCGATGCTCGCCGAAACTATCGGTGATGGTGACATGAGTGGGAAGGGTGAGTTCCTGCTGCCCACTGTTCCAACTGGCCGAGCAATAGGTGACGAGTTGAGGAACAGCGTGTGTGGGAGGCTGCTCAACCAATTCGAAGCCCGCAGCGGTGGGTTGAAACGAGATCCCCCAGCCTTGCGAATCGTAATAACAAGTGGCTGCAAGAAACAGCACGGCGCCCTCCGCACTTGAGAAAAAACGGCGGGCAAAGGCTTTGTACTCGATGGCCGATCCGCGGCTAAGCGCCGGGGGTGTAGATGGTGAAACGGTGGGTGAGGACGTATAGGTAACTCCGGCCGTATAGTGCGCCGGAGGGCGCGAACGTTTCATGCGCGGGCGAGAGATCAGGCTTCACTTGGAATATGAGCGTTTTCTGGCGGTTAATCGTCGTGTCAAGTGGCGCCGAATGTGAAGTAGCTTACAGTAAAAGATACATCTTGTTTTGGCAGCTTGAAAGATGTAGTATATCGACACGAGTCGGAGGGGAACGCTCGTTGTCAAGTGGATTAACTACCGCCTCCGGGAACGCTATAACTTAAGAATGGCATCGGCGGGTAAGAAGCAAGACGACCGCCTTCAGGGTTCGTCCACCGATTCATTTCAGGAACTGCGCAAACGAGCTCTTGAAAGATTTGCGGCTAAATCTAGCAGCGCTGTGGACAAACCGCTTAGCGGCGAAGGTCTGGACGTGCTCGAAGAGCTGCGCATCCATCAGATTGAACTCGAGATGCAAAATGAGGAACTGCGGCGTGCGCAGGCAGACTTAGAACATTCGCGTGCTCGATACTTCGATCTTTATGACCTAGCGCCCGTGGGTTACCTCACGGTAGACGATAAGGGCGCTATTCTCGAAATGAATCTGCGCGCTGCTGCTCTGCTTGGGGCGAATCGGTCGAGCTTGGGTCAGCGGAGTTTCGCGCAGTCGATCTTCAATGAGGATCAGGATATTTATTTTCTGACTCGCCGGCGCTTGTTGGAAAGCGGCGAGGCACAGGCCTGTGAACTAAGGATTATGCGGCCGAATCTCGCTCCCTTGTGGGCGCGGCTGACAATGAGCTTGGCGGTCGAAGGGACAGCCTGCGTTGCCCGTATCGTGATTGTCGACATCTCCGAGCTTAAGCTGGCCGAACAGCGCTTTGAGGCCTTTATGCTGTTTAGTCCGGCGGGCGCCTCCATTGTTGATGAAGAAGGACGCTATGTCTTCGTCAATCCGGCCATGAAGCGGCATCTGGATTGGGACGTAGGAGCATGGGTCGGTAAGACTTTTTTTGATGTTTGGCCGGCCGCCACGGCGCGTTTGCTGAAAGAGCGGCATGAAGAGTGTCTAAGAAGCGCTGTAACCAGCGAATCGGAGACCCTCCGCTTGGGCGGCCGTGACCGGCTCTACCAGGTGCTGCGCTTTCCGTTTGTCGGGGTCAACGGGAAGAAGCTGGTGGGCTCTATCTCGCTCGACATTACCGAGCGCCAGCGTTTAGAAGAGCTCCGCGTCGCCAACGCCACTTTGACAGCGGAGAAGCAGGTGGCGGAAGACGCGACGCTCGCGAAGAGTCAGTTCCTGTCGGCCATGAGTCACGAGATCCGCACTCCGCTCAACGGTGTCGTCGGCATGACAGGTTTGCTATTGCACACAGACCTTACCGAGGAACAACTGGGCTATGGGCGCATCATCGCCGAATCGGCGGAAGCTCTGCTTGGCTTGCTGAATAACATCCTGGATTTTTCGAAAATCGAAGCGGGCAAGCTGGAGCTGGATGAAACTTCTTTTGATTTAGAGAGCCTGATCGAAGATGTTCTCGACATCATGTCCTTTAAGGCGCATGAAAAATCGCTAGAGCTGGCTTGCTGGTATCCTGCGGCTGCGCCGCACCGTTTTATTGGGGATGCCGGACGCCTGCGCCAAATCTTGATGAATTTTCTGTCCAACGCCGTTAAGTTTACGCCTTCCGGCTACGTTCTTGTCGAAGTTCAAGTGAACGATGTCCCTGCGACGGATCTGCTGGAAGCGCAAAGGGCGCCGCTGCGCACCGCCAAACAGGGAGAAACTCAGGCAGACATTGGGGTGGAGCGCTTGACAACAGGGCCGTCTGGCGGCAATTCACCCGTGAGCCGCGCCGCCGTTCGCATTTCCATTCACGACACCGGCATTGGCATTCCCAAAGAAACGCTAAAACACCTGTTTACCCGCTTCAGCCAAGCCGATCCAACCATTTCGCGCCGCTTCGGAGGGACAGGTCTTGGTTTATCGATTGTCAAGCAAATCGTTGAACTGATGGGCGGGGAACTGGGCGCTCACAGCGAGCCAGGCGAGGGCTCAACTTTCTATTGCGAGATTCCGCTGAAAATCGATGAGGCGAAATCCCGTCCGCTGCCGGACGGTGGCCGCCTGGCTGGCGCGACCGTGCTGGTGAGCGGCTCGCAACAGATTGCCCGCTTCGTGGTTTCGGAGTGGTGCCAGCGCTGGGGAATGAATGTCAAAGAGTGCGATTTGGCGGGCGTGGCGGAGTCGCTGGATATTGCCACCAAAGCAGGCAGCCCCTTTCAGATGGTGATTGTCGACGGTAGCAGCGAAGCCCTGTTGCCGCTGATTCGCGCCATCCGCTTAGATCGTGGCTCGGCGCCGCCTAAACTCGTTTTACTCAGTTCCGACCCGTTGGAGAAGACCAAGGAACTGGTTGCCGATGCGGTTCTTGCAACGCCGGTTCGCGCTCGGGTTCTTTGGGAAAAGTTATCTGAACTGGCTCCCGGTGGTTACTTGCCTCCTTTGCCTGCCCCCCGTCTCTCTTCGAAACCGCCGATTGTTCAGCCGAAAACGGGCGCGTTCCGCGTGTTGGTAACCGACGATAACGCCGTCAATCAGAAGCTGGCTTGTGCTTTGCTGGCGAGGCTAGGTTGCGATGTGGATACCGCCGACGATGGTCTGGCCGCCCTGCAAAAGGTCGGTCAACAAGAATACGGATTGATCTTGATGGATTTGGTCATGCCGCACATGGACGGTTTTGCCGCCACCACCGCGATTCGCAATTTGGCAGGCCAGTCGTCAGCTGTGCCCATCGTCGCTTTGACGGCTTCCGCTACGGAATCGGACCGCGAACACTGCTTCGCGGTCGGCATGGACGACTTCATCACCAAGCCCATTCGTTCCGAACAACTTGCCCAGTGCCTGGCAAAGTGGTGGCCCAAAGACTAGCTTAGTGATCGTTGAATATGCCCGCCCTATTCATTAGCTACCGGCGCGACGATTCGGCTGGCTATGCCGGCCGCCTCTACGACCGGCTTTGCGCCCACTTCGGCTCTCAGCAAGTGTTCATGGATGTGGACGGCATCCAATTGGGTGACGATTTTGTGCAGGTGCTCGATGAAACGGAAAAGCGTTGTTCCGCGCTGCTGGTGGTCATCGGACGCTCCTGGTTGACGATTGCTTCGGCGACCGGCGCTGCCCGCCTGTTCGATCCGCAAGACTTTGTGCGCCGTGAAATTGCGGCGGCCTTCGAAGCGAACATACACCTATGCCCGGTGCTGGTGGGCGGCGCAAGCATGCCGCCAGCGGAGCAACTGCCGGAAGCTTTGACGCCGCTCGCTCGCCTGCAAGCCATGGTCTTGCATGATACTTCTTTCCAACGGGACGCCGATCAACTCATCGCAGCGCTGGATCGAATCGTGTCCCCGGCTTCGCCGTCGATGGATTTTATGGGCACTTGGCGCGCCACCGTGAAATACAACTGGGGCGTTAGCTACGAAGAAGTGTTCAGATTCGAACTGGACGAGGATGATCTTCTAGGGTCGGCGACGTATGTCACCGTGCCCCGCATCCTGCAGGATGCCAAAATCGCCGGTAACAGGATCAGTTTTTCGACTAAGTCGACCAGCGTGGCCGGCGACAAAACGTATGAAGAGAAGCACCAATATTCCGGCAAGCTGGTAGACGGAAAAATAAACTTTCGCCTGCAGACTGAATCGGGCGACGATTCGCGCCTGCCGGAAACATTCACTGCTACGCGCGATTCCGTCTGACTGCCGAGGAAAGGGCGCGAATGCGGGGCGCGGCTGACAGCGCGTTTGGCGTTGTGCTGAACAGAGCGAACAGGCCGCGCCATGTTATCCTCATCATTGTCAGGCCTCTTCCGGACAGGTGGGTGAGTGGTTAAAGCCAACAGACTGTAAATCTGTCCCTCCTTGCGAGGTACGAAGGTTCGAATCCTTCCCTGTCCACCATGACAAGGTTCCTGGCCTTCAGCCCCTTAGGCCGTTGTAGCTCAAATGGTAGAGCGCGTCCTTGGTAAGGACGAGGTAGTCGGTTCAATCCCGACCAACGGCTCCATTTTTTAGATTGTAGACGAGCATTCGCGCTGCTCCTGACGAGTAGCTCGCGATCGCGATATGCTGGCCCATAGTGACACGAAGAATGCTGCTGGCGGGAAGCGCGGCTTTCGCTCTCAAGCAAAACAAAGTGGATGAAGCTTATCGTTTGATCGACGCGCAGACCGTCGCGGGAGACGTAACAGCTGCGGCGCTCCTAGTTGAGAGAGGCTCCGTCATCTTTGAACGAGCTTTTGGCCGGGCGAAGAACACAGAAGGCGTGTTTCTGCTGGCGTCGATCACCAAGCCGATGACCGCCGCAGCCCTGATGACCCTGGTGGACGCAAGAGAGGTCTCGCTATCCGACCGGGTCAACCGATTCATTCCAGAATTCCGCGGCGATGGGCGAGAACGCGTCTTGGTGAGCCATTTGTTGACCCACACGTCGGGTCTTCCGGACATGCTACCAGTTGACGTGGAGCTACGAAAAAGACATGCTCCCTTGAGCGAATTCGTCGAAGGAGCTTGCCGAGCGCCCTTGCAATTTGAACCAGGAACGGAGGTTCGCTACCAGAGCATGGGTTTTTTGCTGGCTGCCGAGATCGCATCGCGAGTTTCAACGAAAGCATTCCCAGCCTTTCTTGACGAACAGGTGTTCCAACCTTTGGGTATGCGGAACACCTCACTAGGTTTGGGAGGGAGAAGAATTTCAGAGACGATGCAATGTCAAGTGAAGGCTCCAAGCGATTGGGATTGGAATAGCAGCTATTGGCGTAATCTTGGTGCGCCTTGGGGCGGGGCACACTCAACAACTGGCGATGTGTCCCTTTTCTTGCGCTATTTCTCACATCCCAACGGGCGCGTGGTCAGTCGTTCCAGCGCAATTGCCATGATTTCCGATCAGACGAAAGGCTTGAATCAGAAATGGGGACTAGGATGGATGCTAAACAACGGACAGTTCGGGAAAGGCTGCTCGATCGGCACATTTGGTCACAGTGGATCCACTGGCACGTTATGCTGGCTTGATCCGCAGAACGATCTCTGTTTTGTGCTGCTGACCACTAAACCGGCGCTAGAATCCGAGAAGACTCTATTGTCCCCCGTTTCGGAACTAGTCTCGGGTGCGGCTTAGAAAATCCGCGCCCCGAAAGTAAGTACTAAGAGGTTCAGCTCTTACTGGGAAGTCGTTCGCGGAGCCCCGCTGCTCATTCCGCCTGGGCCCAGTGCCACCAGCCGATCCACATCTGTAAATTTATACAAGTCGAGACAGAACAGGTCCGGAGCTTCGTAAAACTCCACCGGCTTATCGACCAGATATCGCAAGCTAGTCATGCCATGCTGAACCACCACTTCAGAAAAAATGTTCGGTTCCAACGCGGCCGCCACTAAGGCCGCCAGTTGACTGCGTATCCCACTCGCCTCTAGCCGGACCTTGGGCGCACCCTGCTGCTTGAGCCAGTGGGCCAGTTCCACCAGATGAGCCGCTTCGATTCCCAAAGGCCGAGCACCGGTGGCATCGATGATCTGCTCAAATAACCACGTGCTCTCGTCCTTCCAGGCGTCGCCGTAAAACGGAAGATCGGCGGCGAGCACCTGCTCGCCGCGGTTTACTCGATCGGTGACCGCCACAGAGGTGTCGGCTTTCCCTTTATCGTCGAGAATAATGGTGGCCGGCGCGCTATCAAGCGCACCGATAGGCCGAAGCCAAATTCCGGTGGTTGTCAACCCATCCGCCATGGCGAACAGATGCGCTTTCGTTTCTATGCCGCCGTGCTTGCTCACACCAATGGTCCAGACGCGGCTTGACTTCGTCGGCTGATAACGTACGATCTCCCTTAGCTTGGCCCGCTCGGCGTCTCGTGAAGACTGGTCGGAGGGAAATGCGTCCCGTTTGATCTGATCGGCGAATTTTCGCGCTAAGCCGACGATTGTGAGATTATCGGGCGGCAAGCCCACCACCAGCTCCTCGTAGCTCTTCACCTCAGAACCAATGCCAGGATCCTCCTGAATCGGCGGAATCTTAAACTGACGGCTGAAAAACTCATAGGCCGCCTTGCGATTATCCAACTGATAGTTGTGAGTTCCGGGATCGCGGTTTTCGTGCCAGGAAAAGTCCTCCTGCTTGCCATACAGCGCAAAAAAAGGACGGATGGCATCGAACACACCAGGCTTGACCATGGCCGCGCGAAAGCAGCAATCATCCTCTGCGTTATAGGCCAACAGAGTGGGGCGCGGCGCTCGCAGAGCCGCAAGCCACGGATAGTCGCGGCCGTCGAATAAATCGGTTGCGGATTGCTCGACGTCTCCGATGTCGCCAAAGTGCGTGGCTTCAACGCGCGGAACAAACGAAGAGAAACCAGCGATTGCCGCAGCCATCTTAACCCTTTCATCCAGTGAACTGAGGATGATGGTCTGCCATCCGCCGCCCGACAATCCAGTCATGCTTAGCCGGGCGCGATCGGTGTTTGGATGTTCGTAAAGATAGTCGAGGCCGCGGCGCATGGCTAAATAGAACAGGCCGAGTTCATTCGCGCCCACTAAATCAAGGTGTGCGCCATACCAATGTTGATTGAAATCCGCGCCTAATTCACCATACGAGAGCCATTCAAGGTTCAAGGCCAGAATGCCATTGCGCGCGAAAGTGATGCAACGCTTCTGTTTGTATTCGACAGATTTTCCCAGCGCGCCTACGTGGCCGTTGACATTCAAGATGGCGGGCACCTTTCCGTGCAGGTTCAGTGGCTCGTATAGGATGGCGGTACCTTGAAATCCGGGGACAATCTCATAGCGCAGCTTGCGAATCTGATAACCGTTGCCCGGCACGACGCCCAAGTCTTCAAACTTGGGAGCAGCCTCGATCCATTCCTTTGGCCAACCGTGAAAGACGACACCACTCAAAATCTGTTCCCGGATGCGTTTGGAATCCGCCGTCCAGTCTGCGGCAGTCGCCGGGGCTGGCAGCTTACTCTGCGCCAACCGGTTTAAAAGGTACTCGCGC
Source organism: Bryobacterales bacterium (assembly GCA_963764105.1). Taxonomy (GTDB): domain Bacteria; phylum Acidobacteriota; class Terriglobia; order Bryobacterales; family Bryobacteraceae; genus Bog-105. Next base: position 87,331 of record CAVXRP010000014.1, on the reverse strand, counting down.
AATTGGAACAGAGCGACGTCGGGAGGCAGCATCTCCTGCTTTAGAATTTCCTCCTGGTAGCGCGGTTCTGTTTGTGCCCAACTTGGAGCGGCAAGAACAGCCAGGAGCAGAACCGCTAAGAGAGATTTCGGCATTAGAAACTGAACCTCGCAGACAATTGGATGTTACGGGGCGTAGTCACTTGGCCGGTCCAGGTGCCGAAAAGCGGGCTCCCCAGGTCGGTTACAAAGGCACCCTGTTGCCCCCAGGTGGTCCCTTGCGTGAAGTAATGCAAGTTAAAGAGGTTGAAGAATTCGGCGCGCAGTTGGAACTTCGTTTTTTCAGTTATGTTCGTGTTCTTTTCCAAGACAAAGTTGAACGAAGTGAACGGCGATTGCCGGAGGTTAGTCACGCGGGCGCCTGAACCTGGATCGAAGCTGAACACGCCGCCAGACGCACCGTTCTCGAATGCAGCCCGGTTCAGCAACGGTCCATTATTTGGATTGTAGCTGTCGATGTTCTGCAAGAACGGGTTCATCCCGGGTATTTGAGCGGGCAAGCAGCCCATATCGAACTGACTGGGAATATTGCACTGGCTTGATTGAATAACAAATGGGATTCCGGACTGCGCCCGGAAAATGCCATTCACTTCCCAGCCCGAGAAAACCCTCTGGCCGAACCCTCCCCAATTCCCCAGGAAGCGGTGCCCTTTCCCCATAGGGATGTCGTAGAGGGTCGTGAGAGAAACGGTGTGAGGAACATCCTGGGCGTCGAGAGCTTTGTTGCGGCTTCTTTGGAAGGGTGAAATGAGACCTGAGTAGTTTACGCTGCTGGCGCCGAATTGCTGATCGGCTCCGCTACCCAGGAACTTACTCCAGGTGTACGAAAGAAGGAACATGAGCCCATGAGACATGCGCTTCTCGGCTTTGACTTGCAAAGAATTAAATGTGGAGTAGCCGGCATTTTCATTGAGAGCGGCCATGTTGCCGCAGAACTGAGGAAACGGCAGCAGCGCCTGCGCGACCGTCGGCTGGCACTGGCCGTTTGTTAGCTGCTGAGCCCAACCGGCGTACGGAGCGGGCACGCCATCCAACGAAGTCTGCCCAGGTTGAAACGTGTCGTAGAGCGAGTTGCCCATAGAAAGCAGGCTTGGGTTCAAAACGTTGGGCGCGGCAATCTGCGATATCAGGTGCGTTCCCTTGTTGGCCACATAAGCCACATCAACGTAGAATTGTCTGGTGAACTGATGCTCGACGGTCACATTCCATTGCTGGGTGTTAGGCAAGTGACCTTGGTTGAACTCGCGGTAGACACCCGGGTACTTTCCGTTGTCGAATGACAGGTTGAAAAACGGCGGAGCCTGGTATTGCGCGCCCGTGAAACCTTGGTTGAACAGTGTGGCCGGCGTGATGCCGCCGTTGCTCGGGCTGAGAACGACATTCGTGTTAAATCCGTCGCGACCGCCGCTCAATCCTGAATTCCAACCCGGATAACTAAGCGGCTGATAGAAGATGCCATAACCTCCGCGCACGACGGTCTTGGAGTTTAGCGCATAGGCCCAGCCGGCACGCGGCGCGAAGTTGTGCAGATCGGTGGTTTCAGGGTACGGCTTGCCGAAGGTGGCCGGATTGCCGCTGCCGGCGACATTGCCGGCGAAAACGAGCGATCCGTCCAACCCGCCGGCGCCCGGATTGGGGATATAGGGGTCGACGAAGGAGAAATTGTTATATTTCTCCCGCGTCGGAGTGGAGACGTCCCAGCGGATGCCGAGGTTGAGCGTCAGTTTACTGGAGGCTTTCCAGTTATCGTTCACATACGCGGCGTAATACTTTTGACGAATGTACTGGGTTTCCAGCGTCGGCACGTAGAGGTTTGCATTGTCCACATACCCAAGCAGAAAACTCGCAAAGTCGTTCCCGCTCTGAACTCCACGCAAGCCCGTGCTGAGGGCGGTGAAATTGTAAGTCCCGGACTCATTACTTGAGCTGGCTTCTTTATCCTGCAGCCAGCGGATCTCACCTCCGAACGAGACCGTGTGCTTGTTTTTGACCCAGGCGAGTTTGTCGTTGAGGAGCCAGGCCGGGCGAATCGTCGCGCCGGCACTGTTGCAGCCGAGTCCTATGTAATTTTGGAAATTGATAGACGGCGGTAGCTTATTGTTGAGTGCCCCGGGGATGGACGGGAACAAGCTGGCATATCCGCTATCGACGCATTTTATGATGGATAGAATGTCGTTATAGCCGAAGTTGAATGTGTTTACCAGGTTTGGCCGGAAGATGTGGTCCCAGTTGCCGCGATTGGCGTAATCGTAGTTCGGCGCCCGGTAACTGTCGTTATCTATCTGGATGGGCAAAACGTGCTCGGCATTTCCGAACGATCCGAAATAGTGAACCGTCACGGTGAAATGGTCAACATCGCGCCAATACATATCTCCTTTGATGTCCAACACCGTGCTGTCGGCGTTCACTGTGCCGGTGATGGGAGTCGGCGGGGTGTAATTGTTAACGATACCGGGAAGGTTCGGCATGGGAAGATACTTCAGCCAGGCCATTGCCGCGCTATTGGCCAAGCGTGGATCGGTTGGGCAAATAACATTTGGCTGATTGCCGTTGCAACCCATGAACTGCTGACGAGTGTCGGGTAGATTGGTTGAGCTGATCGGCTCATTCGGATTGTAGTTCGGGTTCACCTTGGTGGTGGCTGGATCATAGATGGGAGCTGGCCAGTCGCTAAAATCGCCGTTCCGCTCCTGAGCAGTGGGGACGGTATAGCGAGGCGCATTAGACGCACCCTTGAGCCGGAAACCTTCGTAGTTTACAAAGAAAAAGCTTTTCTTCCGTCCCGACGACAAAATGGGCGCCTTGATGGGCCCGCCGATGTTTCCCCCAAAGTCGTTCTCCTTGTCTACCGGTCGGTTTGCGACACCAAAGGGACGCGCATTGAAATCGGTATTCCTGAGTAATTCATAGAGAGTGCCGTGGAAGCTGTTGCCGCCGGACTTGGTAACTGCCGTCAGGACGGATGTTGAGGTATAGCCATATTGCGCGTCATAATTCGAGGTCAGCAGGGTAATTTCCTGAATTGCCTCGGGCGACATCGGGTGGCCTGTGACAGCCAGTTCTATGCCGTTCTGCCCGAGCGAACCGTCTACGATTGACACTCCATCTAATAGCGCTTCATCCGTCTCATTGGTTCCACCGTTGATGCGCGTATTGAAGTTCAGCTTGTCGTCGTCACCCCCGGTCGTGACTCCCGGCAATAATCTGGCGAACGCCACAGCGCTGCGAGTGTGACCGCCCAGAATTAACGGGAGCTCTTCCAATTCGTCCGGTTGGATCGTGCCCTTCTTGACCGGTGAGTCGAAGTCGAGCGGCGAGGCGTTCGAGGAAACCTCCACAACTTCAGCTAAGGAGCCGATCTCGAGCGAAACATCTAACCGAAGATCCTGGTCTAGATTGACCGAGATGCCACGCTGAATGTATTCGTGGAAGCCTTTGACCGCCACCGTTAGATCGTATCCGCCCGCCACAACATCAGGGAAGGTGTACAGCCCGTCTGGACCCGTTTTCGCTTTAATCACGGCGGAAGTGCCTAATGAGCGTAGAGTTACGTCGGCACCTGGAATGGCCGCACCGGCCGGGTCCTTGACGATGCCCGTGATACTTGCCCGAGTGCCTTGGCCCCAAACTACGTTCATCAGAGCAAAGCAGAAAAGCAAGCTATTGATTAGTCGGCCGTATGTCCGATCCATGGTCCCCTCCCTAATAACTGCTTAGAAGTAAAGTGCCTTTTTAGAATGGTGCGCCCGAAAAACTTTCATGTCAAGGTTTTTTTCGCTTCCAGGCGGGAAAATTCGCACTTTGCGGATGTTGTTCATGAAACGGTTCATTGGCTCGTTGCTTCCCAAGAGCGCAGGCCGGATTAGTTTCGCTTTTTAAGGCCGGATCTCGAGACTGCGGAGAAGCATAAGTTCTCTTTCCTCGCCAGCCTTTTCCAATTGCTTAACGCGTAATGCTTGCTGCTCGGCACGCGGATCCTTAGTCCGTTGATAGAGCATCAACAGATTCAAGTTACTCCGGTAGTCGTTTGGAGCATTTTGCAGGGCTTTTTTCAGGTTATTCTCGGCTAAGCCAAACTCTTGCTTGTCAATTTGGATGAGCGAGATTTCAGCCAACGGATCGGGGGACGACGGGTTGGACCGGGTGGCCTGCTGGAAGCGATCTTCGGCTTCGGCCCGATTGCCGGCGCGAAACGCCAAACGGCCAAGATACAAGTTCGCGCCCGCGCGAGTTTCCGGTCGATCGGCGGCGGCCTCTAATTCACGGCGCGCCGCGTCTGGCTGATAAGCGTCGAAGTAAGCGACACCGAGAGCGAATGCGCCACGCGGATCGTCAGAGTGCTCGGCACGGTATTTGAGGAAATGCGGGATCGCCTCGTCGGCCTTTTTCTCCTGTAATAGAACCGCGCCCAGCGCGTAGTGATAGTAAGGATTGCCGGGATCCAAACGCACCGCTTCGACGAGAGATTGCTTAGCCTCCGGCGGCAATTTGAGATCGACACAGACAAGACCGAAGAAGAAGTGAATGGCTGCGTTTTGCGGCTCCAGGTCTCGCGCATGAGCTAGATAGCCGAGCGATCCCTCCAGATCCGCTGATTGGTAGGCGAGTTTTGCGAGCCGAATGAGCACAGGGGCGGAAGGAGGTTCGAGTTGAAGGTCTTTCTCCAAAGACTCGCGGGCCTCTTTAAAGCGACCCTTCCTTTCCTGCAGTGCAGCCAAGGCCTGCCAACCGACTTTGGAGATAACTCCGCGTTGGGCGAGCGTTTCCATAAGCACCGTTGCGAGATCGTCGGCGGAATGGTCATGAAGCGTCGGCAGAATTGGGAGGATGTCCTGTTCCGTCAAATCGCTTGCTTGCGCTAACTGGCGACTGGCCGTCTCAGCCTGTGAGCGTCGACCGAGGGCCGCGTTGTCCGAACACAAAAGCGCGAGCGCCTGGGCGCGCTGGCGGGCTTCTGGCGGTAGGCGCTCCAGCCGGGCCAGCGAAGGTCCGAATCTATCAAGGCGGTTGAGCAGGGACGCTGCCTGGTAGTTCGCCTCTACTTGGCTGGGATCGAAGGCCAGCAAGCCTTGATAAGCCTCCAAAGCTTTCTCCGCTGTTGCTCCTTGGCCGATATGCTCCTGAAGCAAGCGGCCCAGGTTCAGATAGGCGCCGGTAAATCGCGGAGCGATTTGAATAGCGCGGCGGAAGTTCGATTCCGCTGCCTGGAGATCGTTCTGCTGCGCGTCTATGACACCCAACAGATTGTAGATGCGTGGATCGCTCTGATGCGGCGCCAGTAACTCCCGGAGCTCATTCCTCGCGCTCGGCAGATCGCCAGATTGGATCCACTGCTGAACGCGAAGCAGGCGCTGATCGACTGTGGATTCGTCTCCTAACCCGGCCTGTAAGCACGCCAGCGCATAGGCGAAAACGATCAGGCCCCTGGAACATCGATGGATGGCGCGCTGCATCGGAGACTCCCGCTGAAAGAGCTAGCATCATAGCACCGAGAACGCTTGACCGCAAGCGCCGCCGGCCATTACAATTGTTCGAAGATTGCCAGGGATGAAAGGGATTTTTTTCATTGCCGGAAGGCGCACGGCGTCTCTCTTGATCGCGGTCACAACCATTACGGCGGCCCAGGAAACGCGCGAATCGTCACCGTCGGCCTCGCCCGCTACCCTGCTTGAGAAGCTCCCGATCGATACTGCGACGCGAGCGATTCTACAGGAGGCAATCGGCAAGCACAATTACACCTCCGCTGAAGATCAGCTCGCCGAATTAGCAACAATGAATCCTAAGTCGCAGCCGCTTCTGCTTGCGCTCGCGAACGTACTCTTTCTAGATGGAAAACAGTTGAACTCGGTAGTGGTTCTCAAGAAGGCTGAAAAGCTCGGCTCGCTCGATGAACGCAGCGGGTTTCTGCTGGCCCTTTCTTATATCACGATTAACCAGAGGAACCTGGCCATGCGGGAGCTCGAAAGACTCGCGCTAGCCAACCCATCGAACGCGGTGTACCCTTACTGGCTTTCGCGCCTGGAGTATCGCAAGATGGACATGCAAGCTGCCGCAACGTACGCCGAAAAGGCGGTGCGGCTCGATCCTGAGTTCATGAAAGCTTACGATCAAATGGGCCTCTGTTACGCCGGGCTCAATCGATCCGAGCAAGCCATACAAGCGTATACAAGGGCAATTTTGCTCAACCGCCAACAGTCGTTGCACTCACCCTGGCCGTCATTGAACCTGGGAACTCTCTTGCGCCGGCTGGATCGGCTCGACGAAGCCGAATCGTACCTTCGCGATTCAGTCGGCATCGACTCGCGTTTTCCCACCGCTCATCTCCGGCTGGGCCAGGTTCTTGAAAGGAAAGAACACACAGACGAGGCCGTAGTCGAATTGCAAGAAGCGGCCCGACTCGACCCCACCTATCCGGACCCTCACTACGCATTGGCCAGAATTTACATGAAGCGCCAGGATCGCGTATCAGCGGAAAACGAACTGAAATTGTTTCAGGAACTCAGGAACACCGATCAACAGAAGGGAATTCTGCGTCCTGATTGACTTCATCCACGTGAGGCACCAGCGAACCTAGAGCATCATTGAGCAGCGGCATTGCTTGACTGCAGTTGGCCATCTCCGGCCCAAATAATGAGGTTCTTAGTAAGAGTACGCAAATACGGCGGCGCACCCTCCATGCTGCCGGCCGCTACATTTGGTTTCGGTTGCACATTGCAAGTCCCCAACTGCGCGAACACAACTTCCCCCTTGCCGTATTTTCGAGAAAGCGCTAACGGCAGGCGCGCCGGATCCATGAGCGAGACCCAGCGCGGGCCGAATGTTTCATCGCCGCTATAGAACTGTCGATTAGAGGCACTGGGGACCACGGTGTATGCCAGTTCGGACCAGTCCATGGAGGCTTTGCCGATGCTGGCTGTGGCGGAACATTCCGCGTCCACTGCGTACTTACTGCCCGAAACACCGCGCAGCACCGCGTGATCGGCGCTGTCGAAGGCAAATTCGGCCGGCCGCCGGTGAGTCGTGCCGTTTGTGAACTGAATCCCCTCAAGCAGGGGATCGGCGGCCGCATTGGCCGTGGCATCCCAGATGAGCATCTTCCCGCCGCGTTGCACCCAATCCGCTACAGCAAGGGCAAAGCGCTTGTATTGTGGAGAATTCAAATCGTACACGATGACGAGCTTGGCGCGGCGCAACGGATTGTCGGCGAAGCGGTAGCTCTGAGCGGACCAACCCGCTTCCGCCCGGTAGCGCTCCACGAGCCAGTGGAAGGCATTGGCCGCATTATTCATGGGTCCATCCAACCCGAAGTAGAGGAGTTCCGCCCCGCGCGCCGCCACAGCATCCTGTTCGTGGTAGAAGGCCGCCTCTTGTTCGAAGCTCCTCGCAACCGTATCCCAGCGGTACCACTCACCCAGATCGGTGGCCTGCCGGTATGCCGGTGTTGCTAACTCCGTGAGCGCTCGATATTCAGCGACGCTCGCGTCTAGGCTGGCCAGCATGCGCGCAAAGTGAGCCGGATCGTTCGAGCTGTCGAAGCTGCCCTTCTCGATGGCAGCCTCGATTTTTGCGCGATAGAAGCGCGCTAAATGGAGAACGCAGCGATTGTCGTCAATGAAGCGGGCATATTCAGCGGGCTCGCGACCTACGGTTGCTTTCGCCCATTCCAGCCCGGCTAGCGATTCCTCAGCCATGGCGACAAACAAATCGGTGAGCGCTATTGGTTCTACCGCTGGGGCGTGCGGCGCAAGGTATTGGTTCACGGACAAAGGCGGCTGCTCGCGAGCTTCGCGAGAGAGTTTGCCGTAGCGTTGCTCGTAGCGCTGCAAGGTAAACTCATCCAGCGGCCTCGCCAGGTAATCGCCCACACCTTCCCAACGGTCGGAGTGTAGAATGCCGTTGAGCGAAGCCTCCTGGCCCACCGCAGTTGGGTGATAGTTCATGTTGTAAATGTTGACGAGGTTCTGAATTCCCGGCAAAATGGGTCCGGTTTTGACGTAGTAGTTGTAGACCGCCTTTCCCGCCTCCGCGTTGCCGAACCTTTCGGCGAGACGCTGATCCCAAAACGCCTCCTCGCTGGCCGGCGGGCGATCGGGCTGCCAGCCGTAGCGCCCGAACGCCTCAATCCAGATGCGGTCGCGATCAATGACGGATAGCCGCGGCTGAGTTTCGTCCAGCGCTTCCGGCCACATCCACGACGTCATCGGGTAAAGATGAAAGCCGGCAACTCCCATGGTTTTCCAAATGTTCACCATCTCCTGAATCCAAACCGGCGAGCCCCAACGAAAGGGTTTCACATCGCCCAATTCGTGGAGGTTGACGAGGTGGCTTTGGCCGTAGGAAAGCCAGGTTGCGTGACGCGGGTCGGGGTGCGGGCTCACAATCATCTCAGTGTTGTGTTTCATCATGGTGTAGAGATTGTCGTAACTCGGACGGATGATGTCGCGATAGCGGTACGGATCGATCCACCACTGCCTGACAATCAGTGGAGGATTCTTGCCGCTGTCCTTGATGCCTGCGACGATGACGTCGCGCACGTATTCCTCCGCTTTGATATGCAATGCTTCGCCCGCAGTCAGCATCAACCCGACGCTTGGGTAGGAGTTCACAAACTCGCTGATGCAATAGCGCATATACCCCGCCAGCAAAGGCGTGGACGCGGGGTTCTCTTCGTGTACGCCCTCATTGAAATGCGCCTTGGCAAAGTTGGGCGAAACATGAATATTGTAGAAATGGAAGACTGTCCACAAACCCCGCTTGTCGGCCTCGCCGGTGAACCATTTCAGATACTCGATGTTCCGCTCAAGCTCGGCGTCGTTGAGCATGCGCGCTTCCGGATACTTGGCGAGCCTCAGAAAATAAGGGAAAGGGTGGCCATTCCAGAAGAAGATGGTGTTGTAGCGGTTGCGGGCCAGCTCATCCAAATAACGCGTCATGAGGGACTTGTCGAAGAACCACGGAAATTCTTTGGGAACGACCGGGAAATTGTAGTTGCCGCGCTTCATCCAAAACAGATTGGTGCCTCGAATGCGGAACGCCGGGTGGTCGCTGAATTCGATGCGCTCGGGCAACGCTTTCAAGGCGAGAACGCGGCTGGCCAGTTCCAAACAACCGTAGAGCACGCCTGAGGGGTCGCTTCCCACCACCAGCCAATCGTCCCCGGCACGCCGCAGATGGAACGCTTCTTTGTCGTTCGCGCCAAAATCCGGCAGCCCGGAGAAGGCTTTGAATATTTGTGAAGTGCGCACTCCCACGATGACGGTTCCGTGAGAGGGAGAGCGCACATCGGACGATTCGAAAGCTGCTTCCAGCCGCGAAGCTCCATATCTTTCGCGAGGGGTGGCGGTTGCATCCAGCTTTATGGGTACGGCCGCCCCGGCCATCCGCGACACGCACAGGATAGAAATCAGCCAAGCAAGTTTCATCGTCTTCCTCCCTCAAAAACCGACGCTAGCGCCGCCATCGACAGGTAGGATGACGGACGTGACAAAAGCCGCAGCAGGCGAACACAAATATACGGCCGCCCATCCAACATCTTGTAAGCTACCGAATCGCTGCATCGGCGTCCGCCGCAGGATGCGTGCGGCGCGGTCCTCATCCCCGGCGAGCGCCTTTCTCAGCATGTCGGTCTCGATCCAACCGGGAGCTATGCCATTCACGCGCACTCCTAGCGAAGACCATTCCGCTGCCAGTCCGCGCACCAATCCCAGATGCGCCGACTTAGCCGCAGAGTAGGCAGCCACGAGCGGGATGCCGATGAGCGCAGCCATTGAGGCAATAAACAAGATGGACCCATGACGCCTCTCGATCATGCCGGCGGCTACCATGCGGGTCAATGCGAACGCGCCGTTCACATGGGTGTTCAGGATAGCGGCAAATTCGTCGTCCGAGGTGTCGAGCGCGGGTTTCTTGAGGTGATTGCCCGCACTGTTGATCAGAATGGAGATCGGCCCGGCGCGCGCTGAAATGCGGTTTACCACGCTCTCCATTGACTTCAAGTCGGTCAGGTCCGCGACCTCATAGCTGACTTGTGGTCCCAAATGCTGCACCGCTGCCTGCAATTTTGCCTCATTCCGGCTCACCAGGACGACGCGCGCGCCCGATTTCACGAAACACTCGGCCATCCCCAAGCCGAGCCCCGATCCACCTCCCGTGATGAGCGCCAGCTCGCCAGCCAGGCTGAATGGAGTTTCAGGCGTGGACGCGGAATTCACGAATCGCCTCCTGCTTGAATGTCACGCCGAATCCAAGCCGGTCGGGCACAATGGCCAACCCGTCGCGCACTTCGAAGGGAGACTCGAGCAAAGGATCGAGCCAGTCAAAGGATTCGATTGCGATCAGGTTGGGTTGGCCCGCGGCTAGGTGCGCGTCGTACTCGCGATAGAAATGAGGAGCGAGGCGTAGCAGATGAGAATCCGCCAGCGCGGCCACTATACGCCAACCCGTTACGCCGCCTACACGAAACAGATCGGGTTGGACGACGGAGATGCAGCGCGCCAATACCAGACGCCGAAACGGCGGTATGCCGAATTCACGTTCGCCCGCCGCCAATGGAGTTTCCGACGCTTGCGCGAGCCGCGAATAAGCCTCTAAATCGTCCTTCGCGAAAGGCTCTTCAAACCATTCCAGTTGGCAATCTTCCAAACGGCGAGCCAGCCGCAGGGCACGTTCCAGAGTCAATCCTTGATTGGCGTCCACCATTAGTTTGCGATTTGGCCCAATCGCCTGCCGCACGGCCCGCACCCGTTCCACATCGCGATCTTCCTGGTCGCCGATCTTTATTTTGACGCCCGCGAATCCTCGCGAGACATAGCGGGAAACTTCATCGGCGAGTTGCTCGTCGCTGTAAGAAATCCAGCCGCCGCTTCCGTAAACCGGGACCGCTCGCGTATGAGCGCCGAAAAGGAGCGCCACCGGAACTCCCAGTCGCCGAGCCAGCAGATCCCAAAGTGCAACGTCGATGGCGGCGGTTCCCCACATCGCCACACCCTCCCGGCCGATGTACTCGGTGGCCTGGAGATTTCGCTCGTAAACGGCGCGGATATCGTCGGCCTCCATCCCTAATATGTGGCGTTTTAGCTCGTAATCGACTATGCCTTTGAGCAGCACCGGGCCGTAATCGAAGGAGAGCATGTAGCTGCTTCCAGAAAATTCTCCGGCGCACACCTCCACCAGGATCAAGTCCATGAAGCGCAGAACGTGAGTGGAATCCGCAATGGGCGGGGAGATGGGAACACGCAGCCATTGCGTGCGGATATCGTCGATTTTCATGCTTTTGGCTGAGCCGAATAGCCCTTCGATTCATACCCGCGAATCATGGCATCGCACGCTTCGCGCCAATACAAGCCGTCCTCAAGCGGTATTCTCCCCGGCCAGATGCTGACGTAGATGTATTGCAGAGCGCCATCGCCGATGTTTTCTACGTGATGCTGCGTGTTCAGCGGAATGAAGGCCACCGCCGGAGCGGCGGTTTCGTTTGTTTCTCCGCCAATGTGGATGCGAGCCCTGCCGGCGACCAGAAAATACAGCTGCACGAATGTTTTATGGGCGTTCGGGGGCGTCGCTTTGCCGGCGCCTACCGTCTCGAGCACTGCTTCAAAGCAGTGCGTATCGTCTCGCGGGATGAGCATGGTGTAGAGATTGCCCGCGCACATGAACTGTTCGCCTTCCTCTAGCGTTCGACAGATCATCGTTCTCTCGCTTTCAGCGTCAACAATGGACGGCAGGTTTCGCGCTTCATCAGCTTGGTGGGTAAGACAATCTCCGGCGAACGCTGACCTTTCAAATTGATCTTCGTAATCGCCATCTTGGCCAGTTGACGGCCCACTTCCGCCGTTTCGACGCGCACGCTGGTAAGCGCCGACAAGCGCGATTGCGGATGCTGGTCGTCAAAACCGATCAAGCTGATATCGCGTGGCACTTCCAGACCCTTCAGCTGCAGCGCTTCCCACGCGCCGTATGCAACATCGTCCGCGCCCGCGAGGATGGCTGTGACCGGAGCTTTTTGCTCGAGGATTGCGCGCGCACTATTGAGTCCGTTGAGAAATCTGTCATCCGACAAGCCATGCGTCTGGGCTCTGGGCTGGAGTCCGGCTTCCAGCATGGTTTTTTTGTAGGCTTCATGGCGGGTGCGATACCACGGAACCGACGTATCGCCGATGAACCAGATGTGCTTATGGCCAAGATGGATGAGGTAACGAGTTGCTTCAATAGCGCCGCCGTGGTCGTCAAAGCGCACCTGATCGTAAGGCTCGCGCCGCCGCTTGGTCACGAAGTTGTTGACCAGAAGCACGTAGTGGATGCCGCGTTTTTCCAGGTTTCCAGTAAAATTGTCGTAGTTTGTGCCGGCCAAAATAACGCAGTCCGCAATGCCATGACTTTGTAAAACGGTTGGTAGCCGCAGTGCGGAGGCGCGCGTCGAAGGCAAATAGCGAAAACGTGTGTAGATGACGAAGTATCCCGCCTCTTCGCAGTATTCTTCCACGCCCTGCAAAACGTGCGAATGGAACGGATGCAAGAAATCGCGATTACTGAGAATGAAAGAGACAGTCGGCGATGAGTTTCGCGCGAAGCTGCGAGCGCGGGCGTTTGGGCGATACTCTAATTGATCGAGAGAGCGCTGCACGCGGTCTCGGAGTTCCGGGTTGACGTCCGGTCGCTGATTTACCACTCTCGATACAGTCCCCACGGCGACCCCCGCATGGCGGGCCACGTCACGAATCGTTATAGGCACCTTCGTCCACCAGTCTGGGGCGGGATGAACCGGTTCATGAATTCTTATCCTCGGGCAAAACCCCTCTAAATGTCAAGAGTCAATCCGCTTTGTCACGTTGGTGATACCACAGTGGAATGCCGCCATTCGTGTGCTCGCAGATTGGGCGTACCCCCCTGCGGACTTGATATGATCGCCCTGAGACGAGGAGTCTCCTGCCCTAATGAGCCATAAAACATCTCGCCGATTTTTCCTTGGGGCCGCGACTGCCGCGGCGGCCATGCGCGTTTGGGGTGCGAACGACAAGATCAACGTGGCCATTGTCGGCTTGGGCGGCCGCGGTTCCAGTCATCTAAGTATCTACTCCAAAATGGCTGATGTGCGTGTCGTGGGACTTTGCGACGTTGACCAAGCAGCGCTTGAAAGGGCGCAGGCAACGCTCTTAAAAAACACCGGGGCCAAGGCGAAGGAATTCGCGGACATGCGCGAAGCGTATGCCGATCCGGCGGTGGAGGCCGTTTCCATTGCTACCCCAAACCACTGGCATGCGCTTGCGGCGATTTGGGCCATGCAAGCCGGAAAGGACGTGTACGGTGAAAAGCCCGCTTGTTACAACATCTACGAAGGGCAAAGGATGATTCAGGTGGCCGGCGAGACGAAGCGCATGATGCAGGTGGGGTCGCAGCATCGCAGCACACCATTCAAGATGCGGGCGATGCAAGCCCTGCAAGGCGGTCTGATTGGCGATGTTTACCTAGCGAAAGGACTTTGCTTTAAGAGGCGCGCCTCTATTGGGCACGCTCCCGATGGGCCGACGCCGCCCGGCGTGAATTGGGATATGTTCCTGGGACCGGCTCCCCTCCGGCCTTTTAACCCGTTGCGCTTCAAATATAACTGGCACTGGTTCTGGGACACCGGCAACGGGGATATTGGCAATCAAGGGGTGCATGAAATCGGTATGTGCCGCTGGGGAATGGGCGATCCGGAATGGCCGCAAACGGCCTTTGCGCAGGGCGGCAAATACGCCTATATAGACGATCAAGAAACGCCGAATACCCTGCTGGCGAGCTACGATTACGGTCATCGCGAGATCGTATTCGAAGTGCGCGGTTTGTTGACCGGAGGAGAAGGGATTCCCGCTCCGCACCGTCCGGGACCACCGGCGGCCGGCGCCGTAGCACCGCCGCCAGCGCCGGCGCCCACTACTACAATTCCGCGTGCTGGAGCACCGCTCAACATTACGATTGGCAATCTCTTCTATGGCACCGGCGGATGGGCCGCCATGAGCGATGCCGGGTTTCAAGCATTCAAAGGAGAGAGCGACGAACTCATTATGGATGAGCGGCCCGAAAAAGGATCCGACACGACGGCGCTGCACATGCAAAATTTTCTAGCGGCCTGCCGGTCGCGAAACGCCAAAGAACTGCATGATGGTTTGGCTAACGCTTATCTGAGTGCTTCACTGTGCCACTTGGCCAACATCAGTTATCGGGTGGGCCGCAAGCTGACATTGGAAGCGGGGCCGCAGTTCACAAACGATGCGGAAGCGAATGCGTTACTGACGCGCAACTATCGTAAACCGTACGTGGTCTAGCGAAGCCTCCCGTCAATCGAAAAAGTGACGATCCTCGTCAGTGAGGTGTGACTTAGCTGCCGCTATATTGAAGGTGACGCCGAGCCCGGGGTGGTCCCAAACATCAATGAAGCCACCTTTCATGATCGGGTCGGGCAACCCGTCCACAATTTGATACCACCAATCGGGCTGGCCCACCGGATACTCGAAGGCGATGTAGTTTTGCGGTAACGCCGCAGCCAGTTGCACGTGCGCGGCGAGCCCGATCAGCCCGTCGAAAACGCCGTGGGGAGCGATTTGTATGCCGTGGAGGTCGGCGTATTCGGCAATCCACTTCATTTCCGCGAGACCGCCCACATCTTCCGGATCGGGGCCAACAATATTCACAGCCTGTTTTTCGATCAGGTCTTTGAAATTCTCGCGCAGGTAGATTTCTTCTCCGGTGTGAATGGCAATCGACGTACTCTGCGTCACTTCGCGAAAGACCTCGGCATTGGGGTAGGGCATGTAGTCGCCGGTGATCAGGTCTTCGAGCCAGGTGATGTGGAGTGGCTCAAGCGCACGCGCAAACGTAATCGCATCCTTCACCGCCCAGCCGGGCCCGCAGTCGAGCGCGAGGCCGATCTCACTGCCCAGGACTTTCTTCATGGCTTCCACGCAAGCAATGATCTGTTCGAGGCCGCGTTCGGTCAGCAGACCGCGGTCCATGTGCGAAGCGCCGGTCCGCGGTTCGTCGTACCACCCATTCGGCATGGCGCGCATCATGGCCGGATTGTGAAAGCCAACCGCCTGCTTGATCAGCGTGAAGCCTTCTTTGGCTTCTTTCATCTTGGCCATGTTCTCGGCGTAATCTTGTGGTGTTTGGCCGGTCATCTGGAAACGGACGGCGCCGTTGTAGGCGCGCACGCGATCGCGGATCTTCCCGCCCAAAAGTTTATAAACCGGCACCCCGGCCACTTGGCCGGCGATGTCCCAAAGAGCGATCTCGATCGCGCTGACCGCCGATCCCCACGGCTTGAACGCGCCCAAACGCCGGATCTTCAACATCACCCGCGCCACGTCTGTTGGGTCTTCGCCCAGAATGTAGTCTTTATAAAAGAGCACCATCGGCTTGAGATAAGGCTTGGTGGATTCAACTTGGCCGTAGCCGGAAACGCCCTGATCGGTGACGATGCGAATGACCGGATTCTTGCCAATGATGGCGCACCTGAGATCGGTGATTTTGATGGCGGGACGCCCAGTGCGTTTTTCGAGCGGCTGTGACATTGTTGCGCCGCCCGCTGATAGCGCTGCGATAAATCCTCTTCGGGTCCAATTCAGCATGACTTCCTCCCGTTAGAAGATATCGCGAATGAAACGGCTTCCTTTGCCGCTGAACTTGATTCTGTTGACGACGCCCGGAGTAGCCAACCTGAGCGGCTCCGTCCTGCTGATCCGGAGGGATAAAAGCGATCGGTTTCGGAATTATCCCGCTCAATTGACCAGAGAGCACGGCGCGCGGTAGGGCACATGGTTTTCAGAAGCTACCCATGTTGCGAATCAGCGCCGCGATTCGTATTGCCGCCTTAGTGCCGATTCTGACGCTGCCGGTGTCGCTCGCCGATCAGCGGACGGCTAACTGGGCGGGCGACTTTCCGCCCTGCAATCAGCGATTTGAGCTGCTGAAACGGGAGCCGATGAACCTAGGCGTAAAGATCGCCACCTCCAACCCTGTTTTGGCGCGTGAGTTCAGGCAGGCGTTAGACTTCTGGGCGCAGATCGTGGACATGAGCTGGCACGAAGACGAATCGAGTTCCTGCGCGATGCAATTGGTGGACGGCACGCCGGCGATTCTCAAGACCAGCATCGTGGCGCGGTCGCAATTCACCGAGTGGGATAACTTTCAGGGCTTAATTGCTTTCAATCCTAAAGCACCTTTGACAAGTGCCGAGCTTTATTTGACGGCGGTTCATGAGATTGGGCATATGCTGGGGCTGAAGCACAACCCGAGCGTCCGTTCGGTCATGTACTATCTCGATCTGCAAGGTAGTGAGGTGCTCGACCAAACGGACCTGACGATCCTGGCGGCGCGGCATAAATTACGGGTAACCTCGCTTAGCGAACCCATCGCGGTTACACAGCCTTAAGGACCGGCGCGCGGGCGCGCCTTTTGCGCTTAGGCACAACCTACAATCGTAGAGACGTGCCATTTCCTCCCGTTGACGAGCAACTGCAATATCTAAAGAAGGGCCTCGCCGAACTCATTCGCGAAGAGGACCTGCGCGAGCGCCTGATTCTTTCGCAAAAGGAAGACCGGCCGCTGCGCATTAAGGCGGGCTTTGATCCGACGGCGCCCGATCTGCATCTGGGACATACGGTGCTGCTGCGCAAGATGAAGCATTTCCAGGATCTGGGGCATACGGTCATCTTTCTGATCGGCGATATGACGGGTTTGATCGGCGATCCGACAGGCCGCAACGTTACGCGACCGCCTATGAAGCGCGAGGAGATCGACCGGAACGCCGAAACGTACAAAGCGCAGGTGTTCAAAATCCTCGACCCGCAGAAGACGGAGATTCGCTTCAATAGCGAATGGCTGCAGCCGCTGTCGTTTGAGGATTTGATTGGGCTGTGCTCGAAATACACGCTGGCTCGACTGCTGGAGCGCGACGATTTTACCAAGCGCTACAAAGAAGGCATTCCGATTTTGATGCATGAACTTCTCTATTCGCTCTCGCAGGCATATGACTCGGTGATGCTCCGGTGCGATGTGGAGATGGGCGGGACCGACCAGACATTCAATCTGCTGGTAGGGCGCGAGATTCAAAGAGACTACGGACAGAAGCCGCAGATTGTCGCGACGGTTCCAATTTTGGAGGGCCTGGACGGCATCGAGAAGATGTCGAAATCGAAGCACAATTACATCGGCATCACGGAAGCGCCTAAAACCATGTTCCGCAAGACAATGCAAATCAGCGACGATTTGATGTACCGCTATTACGAGTTGTTGACGGACATGCAAGTGGATGAGATCGCGCGCTTGCGAGCGAGCGTGGCGGCGGGCGAGCGAGATCCGATGCAGGTGAAGATGGAACTTGGCCGGCGCATGGTGGCGGATTTCCACTCGGCAGCAGAAGCGGATGAGGCGTGCGCTGCGTTCGATCGCGAGGTGCGGCAAGGATTGGAACCGGCGGATACCGAGACGGTGGATCTACCGGCAGCGGCTGCGGCGGAGAAAGGAATCAGGGTGGATAAACTGCTGGCGATGATTGGGCTGGCCGAAAGTGTGACGGATGCGGCGCGCAAGTTGAAGGCCGGCGCGGTTGAGATTAATGGAGAGATCCATAAAGATCTCTTGCTTACCGGTTCGAGCGGAACCTTGGTTGTGAGGCTTGGCAAGAAATGGAAACGAGTGCGGGTTTAGCTTTTAAAGAAACTCGCGTACGACGGGCGCTGTGTAGCGCGCTCTGTCCGAAGCATCGGCGAGTTCTTTTGCGCTCACCCGGCGTTACAACAAGCGCATAACCACAATCGTCATATCGTCGTGCTGGTCCGCGCCGGCGGTGAAGGCATCGACGTGTTCCAGAATGTAACTCGATATATTTGCGGCGGAACGGCTGGGGCAGGTCCCGATGGCTTCCATGAGGCGTTCTTCGTCGAACTCTTCTTCGGCGTCATTCATGGCTTCGCTAATGCCGTCGGTGAAGGCGACCAAGATGTCGCCCGATTGCAGTTGAATCTCGGCTTCTTTAAACGGAAAATCCGGGAACAACCCGATCACCGTGCCGCCTTCTTCCAGCCGCAGAAATTCGAATCCATCTCCCTTCGTGCGGCGCAACATGGGGGGATTGTGGCCGGCGTTGACGTAACGAAGTTTACGGGTAACGGGATCATACTGTGCGTAGAAGAACGTGGCGTAACGATTGGCGGAAGACGCCTCATAGACCAGGCCATTGATGTGATGAATCATCTCAGCAAGAGTGTCGCAAGGCTTGATTGTCTGGCCGCGCAACGAAGCTTGCAGGCTTGCCATCATCAACGCCGCGGCGATGCCTTTACCGGATACATCGCCCACCGCGATGCCGAGCGAGCCGCTCGCCAAATGGATGAAATCGTAATAATCGCCGCCCACGCCTTGCGCCGGCCGGCAATAACCGCAGAAGTCGAGTCCTTGGACATGCGGCAGCTTTTGGGGAAAGAGCCGTTGCTGCACGTCGCGTGCAATTTCGAGTTCACGGTCGAGCCGCTCGCGCGAAGCGATTTCCCGGCGAATGCTTTCCGTCAAATGCGCGTTCTCGAGCGCCAGTCCGGTTTGCGCGGCTAACGCGCTCAATAGCTGAAGATCGGCTTTGGTGTAAGGCAGCTCGGAACGTTTCGAACCCAGGCTGATCACGCCCAGCATCTTGTGATCGAGACTGACCGGCAGCAGCACCTGCGTTTCGAGAGTCTGCAAGGCGTTCTGCTCGGGTTCGCTGGTTCCATGCACCCAGGATTGCGGATCGTCGAAGAAAATTTTAGAGGGTCCATTGATGCGCTTCAGGGTACGAATGGTAGTGTTCTGTTCGTTGAGCCGGACCGGCGGCGCGCCGTTCGCGAAGCCTAGCGCATAGGCCGGTTGAAAGAGACCGCCTTGCTCCAGCAGGAACGCGACCCGCGGCACATGCAGAGAATCGGCAATCCGGTGGGCCACTGTTTCAATCAAGCGCTTGGTATCGCGAATGCCGGCCACCGAACTGCTGAGTTCCGTGAGAATGCGTTCGGCATTGTAAGCTTCGCGAAAGAAACGCCGATCCATCCACTGCCGCGCCCAGTGGCCCATCCGTCCGAGCAGAACCACCACCGCGATGCCGGCAATTCCAATGGCGATTCCTTCCGTGCGATGTTCGGTCTCCATCTGCAATCGCCCCATCACCGCAACCACGGCCACAATTAAGCCGATTTGCAGGATCCGAATACCACTGCGGGCCAACGCGTATTGCACGCCGCTCCGCACCACCATACGAACGTCCATGGCGCGTTGCACCACGATCACGTAAGCCACAGTGAGCGGGAAGAACACCAGCATGAGGAGGCAGATGACGGCGACCCAGGGCGGCATCATCGGTAGCAGGCCAATCTCCCCGAGAACAAGTGGCACCAATGGGGTGAGTGAGATGCCGCAGCCGATGCTCATCACCCTGAGCCGCCGGCAAGCGTCAGGCGTGTTCAGCAGGGCCCGCTTCATCCCGAGCAACGTAAAGAATGCGCCCACGTAGCCCATGTAGAGAATGACCACGGGTCTGTAGGTCGCTTGATGGAACGCGGACAGCCATTTCAACTCCTGAATGTGGTGGCCTTCCATCAAACTGCCGTAAATATTCACCACCGTCAGCGACGCGGGGACTACCGAGACGGCATATATTAACCAGCGGTGCCGTCGCAGAAAGGGAAAGGGAAGCGGAAAATAGAAGGCGAACAGCAGCATCCAAAGCGTCCAAGTGGTAGTAAGAAACGCGTGATAAACCAGAAACAATTCGCGCCATGGCGGCGAGATTGACCACGAGATGTCCGCGTTGGTGAGCTGACCAAAAGAAGCCAGCATCGCCAGCGTGATCCAGGCGAGCGGATCGCTCGGCCGGGCGAAGGCGATATAAAAGCCCACTAGCAGACCGATCGCCGGTAGTGCAACGAAGACTGCCGACCACAAAGGTCCAGCCCAAGGAGGGCGCCGCGACGGCTTTGAGGGGAAGTTGTAGGTCAAAAGTTCTGCTTAGCGGGCCTTCGGTTCGTTGGACCGTAAGTGTTACAGTTTCGCTGGGACGTAGGCCCTCTTCGAAGGCAGAAACGTCCGCCTGACCGTGAATTGTTCTGCCGTTGAGGGCAACGATTTGGTCGCCCGGCTGGATGCCGCTATTGCCATAGGGCGGATGCACATATTGGACGACCGTGCTGTAGTCGTGGAACGAGAACGGCAGGAGTGCGCGTTCATTCAGATGCGCCTCACTATGAATGAGGTAGCCCGAAAAAGTACATTGCGCGATCAATGCCCACAGAAACAGTACTCCCAGAAGGACGTACTGTTTGGCGACTGACGGTTTCATGTTGAACTACTCAAGCTGGTGTCTGCAGCAAGCTGCGCTTGCTGCTGTAACTAAAGTAAATGACCAGTCCGATGATGAGCCACACAACAAATCCCATCCAAGCCAGCAGCGGCAGCCCTAACATCAATCCGAAGCAGCAAACCACGGAAAGGATAGGCGTCACAGGCGAGAATGGCACGCGAAACGAGCGCGGCCGGTCGGGCTGAGTGCGCCGCAAAATGATCACAGCAGAAGAGACGAAAACGAAGGCGAACAAGGTCCCGATATTTGCCAAGTCAGCAAAAAAATCAATGTCCATAATGCCTGCGGGAATGCCCACCGCCAAACCGGCTAACCAGGTACTGACGTGCGGCGTTTTGAATCGTTTGTGAACTTTTGAAAAGAGGGCGGGTAGCAGGCGGTCGCGCGACATGGCGAACCAAATGCGCGCTTGGCCGTATTGGTAGACAAGCAAAGAGGAGAGCATACCGAGCAGCGCTCCGACAGTAACGATGAATTTCAATCTCTCCATGCCGATGGCTTTAAGCGCATTGGCCACCGGTGCGGCGTTATCGAGAGTCTTCCAATTGACGATGCCGGTGAGAACGAGAGACACGGAGGTGTAGAGTAAGGCGCACGCCACCAGTGTGCCGATGATGCCGATAGGCATGTTGCGCTGCGGGTTCTTGACATTCTTCAGCAGCGGTGGAGACCGAATCAAAACCGATAAACGTGAAGAAGACGATGGCCGCGCCGCTGAGAACGCCCGCGCCGCCGTTGGGAAAAAACGGATGCAGATTGGACGATTTCACTGCATGCGCGGCGCCGAAGACAAAGAGCAATACGGCGGTTAGTTTGATGGCGACCATGGCGTTATTAGTACTGCGCGCTTTCTTTTACGCCACGAACCAGAATCCAACTAAGCGCCATAACTACTAAGAAGGCGGGCAGGTTGAAAATGGCGCCTGTGTATTTCATATCGGCAATGATGGCGTGCGACAGACTAAACGGCAGATGGTTATTGAGCAGTTCGTTGATATAAGCGGAAAAGCCAACGGCCACGGTCATGTTCGACACGGCATATTCCAAAATCAGATCCCAACCAATAATCCAAGCGAAGATTTCTCCCAGGGCCGCGTAGGCATAGGTGTAGGCGCTGCCGGCGATGGGAATCATGGATGCCAGTTCCGCATAGCAAAGCGCGGCGAAACCGCAGGTAACAGCTACCAGCATGAACGATAAAGCGAGGCCTGGTCCGGCGCCCGGTCTGCCGCCCATCGTGGTGGCCGCCGAGCCATGAAGAATAATGTCAAGCAGCGGCGCGTTGAGCAGCGAGGGAGTCATACTCTGTTGGCCGGCCGCCGCCGTGCCGGTGACCGTAAAAATGCCTGCGCCGATGACCGCGCCAATACCGAAAGCGATGAGGCTCCACGGGCCGAGCGTGCGCTTCAGGCGCGTGCCTTCCGCTTGCGTGTGTTCTACCAGGGCATCGATGTCTTTCGTTTTGAATAGAGAGGACATTACTGCGAAGTATAGCGACTGAAAAGAAAACCGCGATAGGTCGGCGTCGCTGAGGGGTTCAGTGGCGTCACGCGGGACTGTTCAGCGCGTTTTGTAACGAACCCTCGATGAAGCGCGGCAGCTTCCTACAAGGGTCTAGACGTTTGGCTCTCGTCTTCGCAACCAATCTACCGCCGCCGGCTTTCTTCACTTCACGCTATCGCGCAAAGGCCAGCCATCGGACGTTTCCAATTCATGAAAAGCTTTCGATATCTTTTGGGCCAGTTTGGCATCGAAAGTCTGTTTGTCGTTGAGACGGTAGACGAAATCGCCCCAAAGCTTCACAAAATGATTCATTTTCGCCATAAACTGCAGGCGTGCGATTTGTTCCTGGCGTGCGGCAGCGGCTCGACGGAGGCTGTCATCGTTGTTGTCGCGCACAGACTGCCGGAACAACTCCATTCGCCACTTCACCATGGTTGCCGGATCGCTTCCCGGGACGGCGGCCGCGGGAGACGACGACTGCGCTCGTAAGGAACTCACAGTCAGCAAGATAAGAATAGCTAAAAATTTTTGCACAAAGAACTCCTTTTGGATGTCAGAAAGCTTCAGGACAACGACGGAGTTTGGGGCGCTATGGCAAACTTGGGGGAAGTCTAAACGGGGAAAACAAAACGCCTACTCGGCGTCACACCTGTAGTATATCGGCTGAAGGCGTATGAGCGCAACCGGCAAAAGCGCCAGCAGTTTGTTGGCCAGAACCAAACCTATAACTAAACAACGATATACTCGCAACTTGCCAGACAGATTCATCGGTTCACGGCGGCGGCGCCCCGGATTGCTGTTCGCCGCGATCGTTCTTCTTGTTCTGCTCGCCGGCTCAAGCTACATTGCAGGCACCCTCATTGACTACAACTGGTGGACCGAAATTCAGCAGGTCAGCACTTGGTGGAAGTTGTTGTTATACGGGACCGTACCCAACATTTTGGCGATGCTGCTCCTTTTTGCGGTCTTGTGGAGCGCATTCGCTTTTGGCATGCGCACCTCGAAAGAAACACTGCGCTTCGGCTTCATCACTCGCTCGCTTGTCATGAAACTAGGCGCTTTGGCGCTGGCGTTTTTGAGTTTCGTTGTCGCGAACGCAACCGTCGATAGCTGGACCGTAGTGCGCTTTTTCGGCGGGCGCGAACTACCCGCCAGCGCGACCGAATACGTCGACCCAATTTTTGGCAAGCAACTTCATTTCTATTTGTTCGATCTGCCTTTCTTGAATATGTTGGTTTCGGTGCTGTTGGCCGCGAGCATCGTTTCGCTCTTGGTTTATTGGCTGGCGGCGCACGCGGAAAAAATCGGCAAGCAGATGCCCAGCCGATTCCCAGCCGATATGGCGTTCCAGATGGAGCCATTTTCATTCCGCGATGCCTTTGAGTCGGGCTTTGCGCGTGCTGCCGCCGTCCTACTGCTGGCCTGTTTTGCCGCGAAACTTTTCTTTTCGCGCTACGCTTTGCTGACGGAAGATCACGGGCAGTATCTGGTGGGTGTCGATTGGGTGGCAGATCACGTGGTGCTACCACTTCAATGGCTGCTCATTGCAGGCTGCCTAGTAGGCGCGGCGCTGGTTGCAGCAAAGAAGGCCCGCTGGGCCCTTTTTGTGTTGGTGCTCTTGCCTGTTCGCTGGTTCGTACCGCCGCTGGTTGCCAGCCTATATGTACGGCCCACTGAATTGGCGCTGGAGCGACCGTACATCAAATACCACATTGATGCAACGCGCTCGGCTTATGGACTGACGTCGCGCGTGAAGGAAACGGTTCTCAATACCGCTTCGGAAGTGCCGATTGACTATTCGAAGCACAAAGCATTACTCGACAATGTGCGCCTCTGGGACTGGAAGGCGTTTCACGATACCATCTCACAGATTCAGCCGCTGCGTCCCTACGTGTATGAAGAGACTGACCCCGACCGTTACGTGATTGATGGGCAGTTGCGGCAGGTTTTGATGGCTCCGCGCGAATTGCAGATCAGCCAGATCGGCGAAGCTGCTTCCCGTTGGATCAACCCGCACCTTATTTACACACACGGTTATGGCGCTGTTATGGCGGAAGCGAACCGCATCACAACCGACGGCTTACCAGTCTTGTTTATCAAAGATGCTCCACCGCTCATCACCACAAAATCTTTGAAACTCACGTTTCCCGAAATCTACTACAGCGAAGTCGCGCATGAACCGGTGTTTGTCGACACAGGCCAGCCGGAGTTCAACTATCCTTCCGGATCGGAGAATGTTCAAACCACGTATAAAGGCAACGGCGGCTTTCCGATCTCTTCACCCCTGGTGCGTTTAGCCGCCGCCCTGCATTACGGCGATGCCAATATCTTGCTAACCGAGTATCTGACTGGCAAGAGCCGGATGATGATCCACCGGCCCATTCTCGACCGGCTCAGTACCGTCGCCGGATTCTTAACGTGGGACACCGACCCTTATTTGGTTCTTACCGACGAGGGGCGGTTGGTCTGGATGGTAGATGGCTACATGTCGTCGGATTCGCATCCGTATTCGCGCGAAGTTTCCTTGGGCGATCGGAATTTGAATTACATGCGGAATTCGGTGAAGGCCACAGTGGATGCGTATAACGGTGAAATCAACCTCTATATTTTTGACGAGAACGACGTATTGATTCAGGCCTACGCGCGGCTTTTTCCAGGATTATTCAAGCCCAGCTCCGCCATGCCGGCCGACCTGCGAGCGCACGCGCGTTACCCGGAAACGCTCTTCCGCGTGCAGGCTGAAATCTACCGAACGTTCCACATGCTCGATCCGGAAGCGTTTTACAATCGAGCGGACTCCTGGGATTTCGCCAAAACTGCGAGTCAGCAGGACAGCGGCACAACGACTGTATCGCCGACCTATGTTGTGGCCGCGCTGCCGGGTAGTTCGACGGCTGAATTCCTTCTGCTCACTACCTTCACCCCCGCGAACAAAGACAATTTGATTGGCGTGATGTATGCCCGCTGCGATGGCGAGCATCTGGGCGAATTAATCTTCGGCCAGTTAGCCAAGCAAAACATTATTTATGGGCCTATGCAGATCGCGGCGCGGGTGAATCAGGATCAAACTATTTCGAAGGATCTCTCGTTGTGGGATCAACGTGGGTCGTCCGTGTTGCGCGGGCAGACGCTGGTTCTGCCGATTGACAATAGCTTTCTCTATGTCGAGCCTATTTATATCCAGTCGTCGCAGACCAGCATGCCGCAATTGAAGAAGGTTGCCTTGGCCATGGGTAACAAGTTGGCGTATGCAGATACTTATGAGCAAGCGCTCGCTCAGCTGATTGAGGATGTGGGTGGCAAAGGCGGCGGATCGCCCGCTCCGTTGACACAGCAGGAAGGGGCTGCGAGCCCAAACGAAGGCAGTGCGCCTACAGTGAACCAAGCTCCATCCGCTCAAGCCATCGAAACGCTAAAACAAGTCAGAGATCACTTGCAACGCTATCGCGAATTGAATTCCCAGGGCAAATGGGCAGAGGCAGGGAAGGAACTCGAAGAGATTCAGAAGCTTGTGCAGAAGTGAGGGCGATGCATGCCGATTTGCACAGGTTTTCCACCGGGTTTTCTATCGCCATTCATCGTTTATCCACAAGATTCGCTATGATGGCGTGAATGGCTCGTCATCTCGAAACCGTGAAGCGGATGAGCATGCTGAGTTGATTGTTGCAAAGCATGGCGTGTATATGGTGCTGGGCGATAAGAAGCTCAAAAGCATCCGACCCATTCCATGGGAACAGCTTCTTTCTTCCGACGACCGAATCACGAGCGATGTGTCGGCGCTCGGAGGGCCAAAGCTAGCAGTTGACGGTCTTTAGCCTCAGTTAGCCCGAGGCGACGATAGACCGCCTGCGCAGGTGCGTTGCCGTAGCCGACTTCCACCGTAATGGCACGAATTCCGATCTGCTCGCAGAAATCCCGAACCTGCGACAAGGCCGCCGTACTTAAACCTTTGTTACGGCTTTGTGGGATGACGAAGAGATCGTCAAGGCATGCCATCAATCCGCCATATTCCATACCGAATCGCAAGGTAAGAACAAGGTATCCTACGATCTTTCTTTCGCCGGGTTCTTCTTCTATAAGCCAGGCATAACCAAGACGCTCATCGGAGAGCAGGGCAATAAAGGCTATTTCGGCGTGGGTGTGGTCCAGCTTGTAGCCGCCTTCGGAGTAGAAACCAGACATTAACTCCAACAACAACGGAATGTCAGCTAAAGATGCCCGGCGCATTGTGAGGTTACCTCCTTAAGAATTTGTTGGTTGCTTCCGAAGTGCTGTAGATTTCGCCGTCAATCAAGAGCCGTCCCGTGTAAGAACCGCCCGGACTATCGAATTCCCAGGCGATCGCGTGACCCTCGCGAGCTAACTTGGCCCATTGGGATTGCTTCGTAGAATTTTGCTCAATCCAGAAATGGTTGTGTTCGTCGGTGAACGTCCGCAAATTGGAGTGCCCCAATCTTTCCGTCCAGGTCCTCATATCGCTGAAAGCGGGGGGCATGGTCGTGGTTTTACAGATGCTTGGCTAATTCGATCAATCCAACGACGGGCAGCGCCACGCTGGCGATCACCACCACCACGGTGATCACCAGGAATAACCAATCGTGCGCCTTTTGGTGTTCCGGTTGGGAGATATGATTCTTCAGGATCTGATAATTCCGCCGATTCGCTTTGAAGGCGATATCGAATAGATCCCCGATAAACGGCACGGACCCCGCCAGCGCTTCGATTCCTACATTCACCAGCATGCGGGTGACGGCAACCCGCGAAATGCCCAGCTGAATGGCGCGCACAATGATGAAGAGCGAGACCAGCGCGTCAATCACATCACCGATGCCGGGAATCAAGCCGATGATTCCAGCGAATCCAAATCGGAAGCCGCCTGGTAGTTCGAAGGCGTAATCGAACCAGCGCGCGATCGCCTCTACGTCCGCAAGGCGCGGATCGACGACTTCCGGAGTCAGGGCATCTTGGCGGTGCCTGGGAACGGCATATGGGGTGATGTCCTTCAAAAAGATGCTCCTAGAGAACAGATTAGTGCGGGGGCACAAAGGTTTCCTCCCAGCGTTCTGGCAGAATGGCTGCATGGCCGCTCAAAAGCTCACCGATAGCGAAATACAACAAGCCCTGCCGAAGCTTTTAGGCTGGACGGTCAAGGATGGCAAGCTGCATCGCGAATATAACTTTGGCGATTTCGCACATGCCATTGGTTTCATCGTCACCGCCGCCATTGGCATCGAGAAGATGAACCATCACCCTGAATGGTTCAACGTCTACAATCGGGTCACTGTTGACTTGACCACGCACGATTCCGGCGGCATCACGCAAAAGGACGTTGAGCTGGCGCAAACGCTCGAAAAAATCGCGGTCAAGCTAACCTAAGTTCAAGCATGAAAATCTCGTTTCGAGCGCTGCTGGCGGGCAGCATGTTGGCTGCTCTATGCCAAGGCGCCACCGATCCCTTGGCCGCTGTCGACCCGCTCATTGATGAAGCCGTGCAGAGCCATCTCATTCCTGGCGCCGTACTGCTCGTCGGACACAACAACGAGATTGTCTATCGAAAAGCATATGGCTTGAAAGCCTGGCTGCCTGAGCACGAGCCCATGACAATCGACACGATCTTCGATGCCGCTTCCCTGACGAAGGTCATCGCCACCACACCTTCAGTGATGCGTTTGTTCGAGGAAGGGAAGCTGCGAATCGACGATCCGGTGGTGAAATATTTGCCCGAGTTTCAAGGCGGCAAGAGTGACATTACGATCCGGCTGTTGATGACCCATTTTTCCGGCCTGCCACCCGATTTGGAACTGGTTCCCAAATGGAGCGGTTATCAAACCGGCATTGAAAAGGCGCTCACGACCAAGCCTACGGGCCCACCCGGTGTCCACTTCGTTTATAGCGATATCAACTTCATCCTTATGGGCGAGATCGTGCGGCGGCTTTCCGGACAATCGCTCGCGGAATTTGCGCATGACCAAGTCTATGTGCCGCTCGGCATGCATGACACGGACTTCCTGCCTTCGCCCGCACTCTTACCGCGCATCGCTCCCACGGAATACGAAGAAGAAAATGGGATGCCTTTTCGCGGCGTGGTGCACGATCCTACCAGCCGTTTTATGGGAGGCGTGGCGGGTCACGCTGGCGTTTTTACGACGGCTGACGATCTGGCGAAATACGCCCAGATGCTGGTCAACATGGGCACCGTCAACGGCACGCGTTTGTTTCTGCCGGAAACGGTACGGAAGTTCACCGAGCCGGGAAGTCCGGCCGATCAGCCCGTTCTGCGCGGTTTGGGTTGGGATATCGATTCACCGTTTTCGAGCAATCGCGGCGAGCTCTTTCCGATCGGCTCCTACGGCCATACGGGCTTTACGGGCACGTCTCTTTGGATCGATCCAAACAGCCACTCGTTCGTGATCTTTCTCACAAATGTTGTGCATTTAAAGCGGGGCAATTCGCTCAGTTCGTTGCGCGGACGTTTGGCTACCGCGATCGCCGCGAGCTTCGGCATGACGATTCCGCAAGACGTCGCCATCACCGGCTACCGGGACACGATCGCCGGCGCAGGCGCGTATCGCGTGATCGACCGTAATGCTGATACCTTGACCGGACTCGACGTGCTGGAAGCGGGAGGGTTTCGCGAGCTGAAGGGCAAGCGCGTCGGTTTAATTACCAATCAGACTGGACTTGATCGCGCGGCGCACAGAAATATCGATCTCATGGTGGGCGCCGGGGTTCATGTCACCACGATCTACTCGCCCGAGCATGGATTGAGCGGCGCACTGGATACTGACATCGGCGACACGAAAGATGCGCAAACGGGCATTCCGGTGGTCAGCTTGTATGAGCCGAACCGGCGGAGACTTACGGCAGCGCAAATGGGAAATCTGGATGCGGTGGTGTTCGATATTCAAGATGTCGGCGCACGCTTCTACACTTACTCGTGCACGATGCTTTATGCGCTGGAAGAAGCGGGACAGGCGAAGAAGCCTTTCTATGTGCTGGACCGTCCGAATCCGATTACGGGGGCGCACATTGAAGGTCCGACGCTGGATAAAGATCTGGAATCTTTCATCGGCTGCTACGACATGCCGCTACGCCACGGCATGACCTTCGGCGAACTGGCGCACATGGCCAATTCAGAGCAGCACTGGGGCGCCGATCTGCATGTGATTCACATGAAGAACTGGCTGCGCGGCGATTGGTTCGATTCGACAACGCTTGATTGGGTGAATCCTTCGCCTAATATCCGCAGCTTGAATGCCGCCTTATTGTATCCGGGCCTTGGGATGCTCGAATATAACACGAACTATTCCGTGGGGCGGGGAACCGACGCGCCGTTTGAGCAGATTGGCGCCGATTGGATCAAAGGGCAAGGCTTGGCGGCGGCGTTGAATGCGCAGTTTATTCCGGGCGTGCGGGCTTATCCGACGAAGTTTCAACCGACGGCTTCTAATTTCGCTGGCCAGACGATCGAGGGGGTTCGCTTTGTGATCACGGATCGTGAAAGTTTCGATAGTACGCGGCTGGGCATCGAAATTGCGGTCGCGCTGCAGACTCTCTACCCGGGAAAGATCGATTTTGAGAAATGCAAAGCACTGATTGGAAATCGGGAAACGATTACGGCGTTGCAACAGGGCAAAGACGCGATTGAGATCTATACTGCCGCGCAAGGTGATGCCATCAAATTTGCCGACCGTCGGAAACCATATCTACTCTACTGAACTCCAGCCTCCCGCTTGGCCTCTTCGACGACGCCTTCCAGTTCGGCGCGGTATTCGGAAAGTAGTTTGTCGCTAGTGGCTTCGAAGCGCATGACCAAAACCGGTTGAGTGTTGGAAGCGCGGACTAAGCCCCAACCGTGTTCGAAGATGGCGCGCACGCCGTCTACGTCGATGACTTTGTAGCGGAGTCGAATCGCGGCGGCCACCTTAGCGACGACTTGAAATTTCTTATCGTCCGGGCAATCGACGCGCAGCTCGGGCGTGGAAACCAGTTTCGGAATACCTCGCAACTGGCGGGACAGCGGCTGGCCCGATTTGGCGACGATCTCGATTAAGCGGCAAGCGGCGTAGAGGGCATCGTCAAAGCCGTGATAGCGGTCGGCGAAAAACATGTGACCGGACATTTCGCCGGCCAGTTCAGCGTGCTCTTCTTTCATCTTGGCTTTGATAAGCGAATGGCCAGTTTTGTACATGATGGGATTGCCGCCGAGTGCGGCCAGCTTGTCGTACATGATTTGCGAACATTTCACTTCGCCAATGAAGGTCGCTCCAGGTTTGCGGGTGAGAATTTCGCGGCCGAAGATAAGCATCAGCATATCGCCGTAAACGACTTCGCCGTTTTCGTCGACGGCGCCGATGCGGTCGGAATCGCCATCGAAGGCGATGCCTAGTTCCGCCTTGTTGGCGCTAACCGCGTCTTGCAATTGCTTCAGGTTGGAGACGACAGTTGGATCGGGATGATGATTGGGGAAGCGGCCGTCCATTTCGAAAAAAAGTTCGATCGGGTCGACGTTGAGTTTTTCGAGAATGCGATGAATGGTGGGGCCGGCGGTGCCGTTGCCGGCATCGAAGACGACTTTGACGCGACGAGGTAAGGCGGTGAATTGGGCGGCGACTTGATCGATATAGGGAGTAGTGGCGTCTACTTCTTTGACCGAACCCTCGCCGGTTTCGAAGTCGCGTGTCTGAATGAGCCTGAGTACCTGCTGGATTTGTTCGCCATGGAGAGTGCCGCTGCCGCAGACAGTTTTGAGGCCGTTGTATTCGGACGGATTGTGGCTCCCGGTGATCATGATCGCGCCATCGGCTTTGAAGTAAACCGCCGAAAAGTAGAGCACGGGCGTGGGCCCAACGCCGACGTCGAGCACATGAGCACCGGCGGCGAGCATGCCTTTCAACAAGGCGTCGTGTATGCGCTGCCCGCTTAACCGGCAGTCGCGGCCAAGACAGAGCGAGCGTCCGCTTTGGCGAATGAGATGGGTGGCAAGGGCGCGTCCGATAAGTTCCACTTCCGGATCGAGCAGCTCCTTGTCCGCAATTCCGCGAATGTCATACTCGCGGAAAATATCGGGATTGAGCATAGTAAGTATTCAGAATAGCGGGTAGCGCTAAATCAAAGTTTCCTGGCGAATGATGAGCGTTTCGAGAAACTCTTTGTCGATCTCATAGCCGAAGCCGGCGCCATTGGTGACGGTGATGGTTCCGGTGGGCGAAACTTCGACAGGAGGGATGATGATATCGCGTTTCCAATAGCGCTTGCTGGCGGAGACATCGCCGGGCAGGACGAAGTTGGGCAAGGTAGAGAGCGCGATGTTGTGGGCGCGTCCAATGCCTGATTCCAACATGCCGCCGCACCAAACCGGAATATTGTCGGCCTGGCAAATATCGTGGACGCGTTTGGCTTCGCCGAAGCCGCCGACGCGTCCGAGTTTAATATTGATGATGCGGCCGGCCTTGAGGCGAATGGCTTGTTCGGCTTGATGGGCGGAACGAATGCACTCATCCAGGCAAATGGGGGTTTGCAGGGCTGCTTGAAGAACGGCGTGATCAATGATGTCGTCGTGGGCGAGCGGTTGCTCGATCATCATGAGATAGAAATCATCGAGCTTCTTCAAATGATCGATGTCAGCCAAGGTGTAGGCTGAGTTGGCGTCAGCCATCAGCTTAATTTGCGGGAAACGTTCGCGGACTTGGCGGATGACATCGACATCCCAGCCGGGCTTGATCTTCATCTTGACCCGTTGATAGCCGGCGGCGAGTTCGGTTTCGATTTTTTCCAGCAGCAGCTCCACTGAATCTTGAATGCCGATAGAAACGCCGCAGCCAATTTCGTGGCGTGCGCCAGCGCCGATGGCTTTCCAAAGCGGCACGTTATCGAGCCGCGCTTGCAAATCCCAAATCGCAGTTTCCACGCCGCCGCGCGTCATGTTGTGGCCGCGGATGTGTTCGGTCCGGGCATTGACTTCGCTGGCGTCGGCGAACTCGTGTTTGAGAATCCGCGGGGCAATGTAATCGATGAGCAAAGGCCAGACGGAGCCAGTCCATTCCTCGTTGTAAAAAGGATTTTCGCCGGCGGTGACTTCGCCCCAACCGGACACGTCGCCTGAGAAGGCTTCGACTAAAACGATGTCGCGATCGAAAGTCCGGCCGAAGCTGGTCTCGAAGAAATGCACCAGCGGCATGCGAATGTGGCGCAGAATAATGCGGTCTACTTTAATGGCCATGGTCCTAGTAGGTACGTTCCTGAATTTTCGGTTTTTTCAAAGCCGGTGACAGCGAGACCGGCACGGAAGTGTTGGTCGAACTGTTGGGCGATATGTTGTTGAATCTGTACGGCTCGTGCTGGGTCTGTTTCGATAATTGCGCTGATGTTTGAGGGGATGGCGATGTGCGCTTCGACGGGCGGGCGGGTGAACGGTTTGGCCGCGAGCACGGCTTCGACGCGCGGTGAACGAATCCACCATTCTGGCACCAAACGATCGGTGGGCAGGCCGCCATGCAAAACGCTGGAACTGGCGCCGTATTGGTTGTGAACATAGCGGCGCACGATAACGCCCAGGCGCTCGATATTGAAGAAGGCGTTTTTGATTTGCAGAGGATCGAAGGTCCATTCGATCAACTGGACGTCGCGATTTAATGCCCATAGGCGCTGTTCGAGTTTGAGGCGGCGGCCGACGCCGGTGTTGCGATATTCGGGCAAGACGCCGAGCATGTGGCTATGGAAGTAATATTTGCCGCCGGCTTTGAGGCCGGGGATTCCGAGGCAGAAGGCGACCATTTTGGCGCCGTCGAAAGCGCCGAGAACTTGGCCGCCGATCTTATCGGCAACGACGAAAAGACGTTGGGGTAGAAGTTCCACATCATCATAACCCCAGATCTCCCGCTGGAGGCGCACGACGGCGGCGAACTCTTCGAGTTGATCGAGCTGGCGAATTTCGATGTTGTCTGGTTGGGTCATGTTAGCTTACTGCAACCACTCCCTCGCGGTCGTGGCTCGGCTAGGGTACGCGCTGGAGGTCAAGGTTCTCATTGTCATCGGTGGACTGCACGCACAGCAAATTTGGCAGGAGCTTGCCTGCGGGCTCCTGGAATGCAAAATCGACGGAGTGGGAAAGCGGCGTGGCCTCCAGATTGACTTCCACGATCTTAGCGCCTGCGGAGCGCGCCAATGGCACAAGACCGGCGGCTGGGTAGACAAGGGCGGATGTTCCGACGACCAGAAGAACGTCGCAAGTATCGACTGCGCGCTCGGCGGCTGTCCAGATTTTGGGGTTTAGATTCTCGCCAAACCAAACGACGCCGGGACGGGCCAAGCCGCCGCATTGACAAAGCGGGGGGATGGGGAGGGATGGCGATAAGTCGATCCATTCACGCGCGCAAATGGTGCAGCGAAGAAGCCAGATGCTGCCGTGAATTTCCAGAACGTTTTGGCTGCCGGCGCGTTGATGAAGGCCATCGACGTTTTGAGTGATTAAAGTGAAGGCAGGCGAGCGGCGTTCAAGTTCGGCGATAGCGGCGTGACCGGCGTTAGGTTCAACGGCGGCGATGAGGCCGCGCCGCCAGTTATACCACTCCCAGCACAGCTTCGGATCGCGCGCGAATGCTTGGGGCGTAGCCAGATCTTCGGGCTTGAACTGCCGCCATAAACCGCCGGGGCCGCGAAACGTGGGGACGCCACTTTCGGCGGAGATGCCTGCGCCGGTGAGCACGGCTATGCTACGCGCTTCGGCGATCAGCTGGCGGGCGTGGGTGATGCTCAGACGGTCCCTTTGCTCATTTCGTCGGCTAGATGCTCGGAGGCGCGCATGGAAAGCGCGAGGATTGTCATGGTCGGATTTTGCCAACCGGCGGTGACGAAGCTGGCGCCATCGACGACCAAAAGATTTTTGATGTCGTGGCTCTGGCACCATCTATTGAGGACGCTTTTCTTGGGATCGTCACCCATGCGGCAGGTGCCGACTTCGTGGATGCTGTAGCCGGGCGGGTTGACCTCATCCGTTTTGCAGACGATCTCCCAACCGCATTCATGGAAAATTTCTTCGGCGGTGTCGGCCGCATCTTTGCGAAGGTTGGCTTCGTTCTCGCTATCGCGCGCTTCGATGTGCAAGACGGGGATGCCCCAGGCGTCGACCACATCTTTGTTGATGCGGACGTGGTTCTCAAAACGCGCCACGCGCTCGCCGAAAATACTGCCGGAGACGCAGGAGCCGGCGTAGCTATCAAGTTTGGTTTGCAGTTCTTCGCCGTAAAGCGGGAAGTAGTTGGGACTGGCGCTGCCGCCACTGTTGAAATGAAGGCAGTAACCTTTGATGAAGTTGCGTTTGTCGGCTTTAGAAAGATTGCGGAAGCGTGGGCAGAAGGCGCTGCCGCCCATCAAACCGGAAGGGCCTTTGTGATCGCGCGCTTCGGGGACGGAAGCGACGACGTTGACGCCATACATTTGATCGACCAGATAGTGACCCATGACGCCGCTCGAATTGCCGAGCTTGGAATTCAGAAGCAGGCGGGTGCTTTCGAGAGTACCGGCGGCGAGGACAATTACTTTGGCTTTGACGTGCATTTCGCGGTGCGAATGGCGGTCGACGAAATGGACGCCGTTGGCGAGGCCGGTGTTCTGGTCGGTGGTGACTTCGCGCACGATGGCGTTCTGTACGATATCGAGCTTGCCGGTAGCGAGCGCATCGGGCAGAAGCAGATTGATGGAACTGGCGAGACCGTCGCGGCCGAGAGCGGTGCGCCACTTGGAAACCTGAATGCCGCGCTTCGTGGCGGCGGCGGTGACTTGCTTGATGGTTGTTGTGTCTTCCGAGGAGGTGAACTCGACGAAGTTGCCGTCGGGAAATTGCGGCCAACCTTCTTTGCGACCGGTGACGCGGAAAATTTCTTCAACGCGGGAATAGAAGGGCGATAAATCGTCGTGACTGATGGGCCAGTTTTCGCCGGAGCCGTCAATATCGGCGGCTTTGAATTCGTAATCGCTCAGGCGGAAAGATTGACGAGCCCAAAAGAGCGAACGGCCGCCGAGGAGACGGACGCGCACCCAGTTGTAAACGGCGTCGGGCGGATGAGTGTACGGAACTTCCTTTTCATCGACCCACTGATTGGCGTTGAACTCATCGGCTTGATAGACGTGCGGGAGACGGCCGGGTTCGTTGAAGCCGCGATAGGGCAGTTCGTGCGCGGCCTTCATGGTGCGGTCCTGATCGTAATCGGCTTGCGGGCCGGCGTTCAACATCAGGCAGGAGATGCCGCGGCCGGTCAGGATGTTAGCGGCCATGCCGCCGGAGTGGCCGGAGCCGACGATGATGACGTCGTATTGCTTGATGGGCATGATTAGGCTCCCACTCGGGGATCGATGGGTTTCCAATAGAAACGGCGGCCTTGATTGAAGCGGCCACGGCCACCGGTGGCGCCTGCGGCGGCCCATTCGGCAGAATTCATGGTGGCGGTGCGGAGGTCGTCATGGACCTGGACGAGGAAGTGCTGCATGGGGTCGTTGGGGATATCGCGCTCCCAAGCGCGGGCGACGAGAAGCGGGCGGATGATCACATCGGCTTCCTTCACGTCCAGTTCGGCGAAGGGTTTGTGAAAGTGCTTTTGGGCGGAGGTATTGAGGCCATCGAGACCATTGCGGTAGAGCTTTTGGTCGGGGGCAGGGGAGCGGGAGATGAGGAAATCGAGAAATTCGGGGGCGTGGGCGTCGAGGGCGCCGGGGTTGTTTTTGATGGTTGGGACTAAGATGGCGGCGAGTTTGTTGAGCGTAACGAATTGAACGGGATTGAAGAAAGACGTGATGATTTCGGCGGCGGAATCGGGTTCGATAATGGCGAGTTTGGGGACATTTTGCGCGCTGCGAGGGTTTTGGACGGGGCGCGGGGCGGGAGCCGGAGGGGCGGTTTGCTCGGCGGCGACGGATGCGGCGGGAACGATGAGCAGGCTTTGAACAAAATTGCGGCGTTTCATAAGGATTCGAATGAATTATTTCACAAAGGAATGGCTGCAGATGAACATGGATAAGACACTACGGGGTTATGGGGTATGAGGATGGATTGTTTCGACCCCGATTCTACGCGGCTTTGGGCACCTTTTCCCGTCATCGTTCCCACCGTAGGCTGCACCGTTGTTACCTTACGATAATATTTCGCAAGGCTAACCTCGGCAGCGGAGCTTTCCAGAGGAAAGGAGCGCTCTAAAGTGGTCTCGAGGCCCTATCCGCAATTACCAACTCCTCTAAATATTACGTTGTTTAGGGGGCGTCCGGCACTCTCCTTTACCCTTCCGTCGCGTAATCGGTTGATCTCGTGAAGTGCTTCGCCAAATTGGGACCAATCGCGGATTTCGATCTGTTCCATAGCTCATGCCGCAGGGCGCGGCTGATAGCGCTCTACACGGATCTTCTTCTCGCGGCCGCGGGTGCGGGTAATGTCGTAGGAGTTTTGCATTCGCATAAGGGTATCCATGTCAACGCCGAAGGCTTTCTCGAACCTAAGGGCCATGTCGCCGGAGAGATCGGCTTTGGTGTTTAGGAGGCTGGAAAGAGTTGGGCGGGATACGCGAAGAATCTTGGCGGCTTCGGTCACCGAAAGGCCGTAAGCTTCGATGATTTCGGTCCGCAGGAAGCGGCCGGGATGAACGGGGTTTGACATACGCATGGTTTTCTCCTCAGTGATAATCCTCATAATCAACGTCCAATATTTCGCCGTCTTCGATACGGAATATCAGGCGCCAGTTACGCGTTACGTGCAGGCTCCAGACTCCTTTGCGATTTCCGCTGAGCTGATGGGGCTTTCCATAGAGGGGAAGGCGCGCAGTTTCGTAGGATCCTGCATGTCTTGCAGAAAGGTAAGCATGGAACGGAGCTTGTCGACGGCATCTGGCGGCAAACCTTTGGAGGTGTCCTCCAGGTAGAGCTTTCTCAAGCTCCTATGGAAGAAATTCCGTATCTGCGATCTAATGTAGTGTAGCCCGCTGCCTTACACCTGTCAACAGATATGAGGTCGCCGAAAGAAAGCTTGAGAATCTGCGAACTAGATTTGTAAGCTGGTACGATTTACCATTACAGAGGAAAAATGGTAAGAATGCGCGCTGTACTTTTCATCGGCGGTTTTGTTTTTAGTTTGTCGACGTTTCTTTGTAGTGGGCAGCAAACGGAGCAGAGCAAGAAGGACGAGAAGGTGGTGGTGGAAGGGAAGGCGCTGGAGACAGCGCTGCCGCAGCCCGATTCGACGACTGAGAATACGATTACGGTGGGAGGGCAGAGGGTTGCCTATCGCGCGGTGGCGGGCGTGATCACGGTCGGCTCATCCGATTCATTGGACACGATGCTGGGGCTGGATGGTCAACTTTTGCCCGATTCCGGGATGAATCCTCCCGATCCGAAGAAACCCGAAGACGCGCCGGCCACCGCGCGCATGTTTTATGCGGCGTACTTCAAGAAAGACGCCGTTGCGGCGACGCGGCCGGTAATCTTTTTGTATAACGGAGGGCCGGGTTCCTCTACCATGTGGCTGCATATGGGGGCGTTCGGGCCACGGCGCATTGTGACAGAGGGCATAGACCACCCGGCGGGCGGGCCGTACACGATTGCGGATAACAAAAGTAGTCTGCTGGATGTGGGGGACTTGGTGTTTATCGACGCTCCGGGTACCGGTTTCAGCCGCGTTTTGGGGAAAGATAGCTCGAAGGCGTTCTATGGCGTAGACCAGGACGCGCATGCTTTCGAGCGGTTCATCCGGCGGTTCCTGACGAAGTATGATCGCTGGAACTCGCCCAAATATTTGTTCGGTGAATCATATGGCACGCCGCGTTCAGCAGTGCTGAGCGCCCTATTGAAGAATGTGGATTTGAATGGGATCATACTGCTCTCGACCATCTTGAGCTTCGACAATTCGGTGGATGAGCCGCGCTGGAATCCGGGCGTGGATCAGGCGTACGCACTGGCGCTGCCGACTTACGCGGCGACGGCTTTCTATCATCACAAACTGGCCACGCGGCCGGCGGCACTCGAGCCATTCCTCACGGAGGTGGAAAACTTTGCGTTGGGTGAATATGAGACAGCGCTGCTGGCGGGTTCGACTCTGCCCGAAGCGCAACGTCAGGCGATTGCCCAGAAGTTGCATGACTACACGGGGCTGCCGGTGGCGTATCTGTTGAAAGCCAATCTGCGAGTGGAGGGCGGCGAGTTCTCAAAGACTATACAGGATCCAGAAGGGTTGACAACGGGCCGGCTCGACACAAGATTTAGCGGGCCGCCGCTTGATCCGCTTTCGGAGGGCGCGGAGTACGATCCGCAATCGAGGGCTGTTTCCTCCGCTTACACAACAGCCATCAACCAGTACCTGCGCACAGAGTTGAAGTACGGTAAGAATCAGACCTATAAACCGAATAACTACGGAGACGGCGCATGGGACTTGCGCCACCATGCTCCGAACGGACCGCCGGCCGGTTATGCAGAGGGTGGTCTCAATGTGATGCCTGACTTAGCCACTGCGATGAAGCTGAATCCGAAGATGCGCATCCTCGTGACGGGAGGGTACTTCGATTTGGCGACGCCGTTCTATGAAGGCGTCTATGAGATGCACCATTTGCCCATTCCGCAGGATTTGCAAAAAAATATTAGCTACCAATACTATGAATCCGGGCATATGGTGTATTTGAACGAAACCACACTTAGCCACTTTCATGACGATGTGGCGAAGTTTGTGAGAGAGACTGAGTCGGGGAAATAGCGAATCCCCTTCTTCCGCATAATTCTATCGCCTAAGCAAAAAGCCAAATTTCGCTGGTAAAACGGACCTCTCCAACCCCAGGCCAAACCGCCACGCTGCCTCCTGTATTCTGAATTTTGCCCCCATGCCACTCGATTCCGCCCAACTGCTGGCCAGCCTTCGGACCGAACCTGCACCCGTTACCTTCGCCAAACTCAAAAAGGCGCATGTCAACAAAAAAGCTGGGATCTTCGAAGCCGAGCTGCGCGCTGCTCTCGATGCGGCAAGCTCACGCGGCGAAATCTTCAGCTGGCCCAAGAACCGCTATTGGCACGTCGATCCTGAAGCGCAGCTGCAAAGCGAAATTTTGAGTCGGTGCGCCATTACCGCCCGCAAGAAAACAGAGATCAAAGTTAGAGGCCGCACTCCGAAAGAGGTCGCCGGCGCGATTGAGCGCTTGCTGGCCGATGGGGAGCTCTTGAAGTATCCAGCCTTGGCCGGCAGCTCCATTCTTTTCGTTTCGGCCGGCTCGCCCCAAGCCTACTGGGCTTATGTTCAAGCGTTCGTTGCCGAAAAACTGAAGAAGGCAGGCATTGAAGAAGCCAATCTCGAAGAAAAGATCTGGGACCATTTGCTCAAGCTCGAGCCTGAAAACGACGCGCCCATCTCTGCTGCCCGCCTCCGCAACGCCTCGTCGATTGCAGATAAGCGGCGCTTTGACGACGCCGTGCTGAAGCTCCGTGAACAGCGCCGCATCCATCTCAGCCGGCACGACGACCCCCACAGCTTGACCACGGAGGATCGCGAGAACTTGATTGACGGAAAAGACGGGAGTTATTATGTCGCCATCACACGCCGTTAGTACGCGAAGCGCCCAACCGTCTGCCGAATCCCTTTCTGAGCGCGGTAGCCGGAAGTCCACTCGATCACAATCCTGCCGACGTAAGCTGAGATTAACGCCGCGGCATTTGAAAAGTGCCGGAACGTCATCGCCAATGTCAGAGATCATAAGATTACCCAATCGTTAACGTTGTTCGGTGAGCCCGGCAGCGGCAAGACTCATTTGCTGAGCCGGCTGCGCGAGAGCTTGGAGAAAGACTCACTGAACGGCCAAGAGTCGCTGTTCATCCCAATTCGCATGGTCACGACGTCGTCCATGCTGTGGCGGTTCTTGCGAAGGCATCTGGCGGCCGCGCTGCTGCGCCAACGGAGCGACCAAACACGCGCGCTCGCCCGTGTCATCCGAAGCAGTCGCGAAGAAATCGAGGAGCAAGACCGTAACCTCGCCATGGTGCTCGGAAATCTCATCGATGGTGTGCATTTTGGCGATTCGGCGGCTTGGCTCCGCGGCGACGATTTGCCCGAAGAGACGCTGAAAACCCTCGGCATCTCCGCACTCGGTGACGAAGATGAGCTCGAAGCAGCGAGTCGGCGCATTGTCCTGATGATTTGCGGCCTCGCTGAGCCGGTACCTTTTGTCTTTTGCTTTGATCAGTTGGAAGCTCTCCAGAGCTTTCCGGGCGACACTGCCGGATTCTTTAAACTAGGTCAAGTCATTTCCGACATGTACGACAGCACCAGTAACGTGGC
The DNA here is from genome assembly GCA_963764105.1 of Bryobacterales bacterium. Lineage (GTDB taxonomy): Bacteria > Acidobacteriota > Terriglobia > Bryobacterales > Bryobacteraceae > Bog-105. The sequence continues at coordinate 47,133 of CAVXRP010000014.1, read as the reverse complement.
CCTCCTGTCCTGCCTGCAAACTTCGCTTCTACCCGAACTTGAGTCCGCAGTGCGCGGCGCCGACCGCGATCGCATGCTCAGCCGCCGCGCGCAGCTCCTTCCTCTGAACTGGCAGCAAGCGCTCAAACTCGTCCACGCCCGCTTAGCTACCGTCCCTGAACTACAAGACCAACATCCCATCGACGAAGCCGATCTCAAAGATCTTTTCCAGCCGGACGGCCTCTGCGTCGCCCGTAAAGTCATCGTCCGCTGTCAGGATCTCTTCAATGCCTGGGAGCGAACCCCGCCAGCGGCGGCTGAGCCGCTCGATGCCGCTCTCGAACGCAAGTATCGTAATCTCCAGCGCACGCCGCGCATCGAAGACGCTGAGGGTATTCTGCGCACGGGCTTGCCTGCCATGTTGCACCTGCGCGGCATTAAGCACGCCCCCGTAGCGCGCCCCAACTCAGCTCTTGATGGGATTCTCGCGGGAAAGAAGCCGGCCGCGCTCGCCATCTGCAATCAAAAACCAGGCCAGATCCTCATTAGACGCTTGGAGCGGGTGAATGCCGATTGGCACTCGAGTCGGCGCGCCCGGTTTATTGATTCTGAGAGACGCGCGCAACGGCATAGGCGTGGGCGCCAAGAAAACTCGCGAGACCGTCGATAAGCTGGAAAAAGCCGGCGCCCGCATTGTGCCCGTCTCGGCCGAAGCTTTGTCGGCGCTCGAAGCCATCAGCCGGCTGTTGGCCGATGCCCGCAGCGGAGATCTAACTCATCGTGGCGATTCTGTTTCAGCCGTGAGTGTCGAGCAATGGCTCGCCAGTCACATGCCCAGGGCGGTAGATGAATTGCTCGATGAACTCGGCGGCCGGCGGGAGGTCGTCCCGGACGAACTGCTGCGCATGTTGACCGCGCTACTCGCCAATGCGAAAGTAATCGCCGTGGAGGACGTGGCCTCTCAGTTGGGGAAAACACCGGAGGAGGTGGAAGAGTGTGGACGGCGTAATTCGTCGCTCGTGGGCTTTGCTGGCGGGAGCAAGCGCGTTCTTTTCCGTATGGTTGAAGGGCAACTGGCAGCGGGAGATCGGCGGGATTAGCAGTATGGTCCAGCTATCGATCTCCGATGTCAGGCGGGCTCTATGGCGGGAGATGCCAGGCGCCGACTCGGAAGGCGAACCGTCCACCCCGCTGCTCGGTCAAATCTTTCACGAGGTAACCGCGGAGATTCTGGGAGATGAGAAGTCGAGTCAGTGGCAAGCCGTCCTCGATGATGAAACGGTCAACGACCCCGCGGCGCTCAATGAACACATCTACGAGAAGCTGTTGGGTCCTCGCCTCAGCGTGCGCCAAGCGGCTTTGCGTGATTCCGGCGAGCAAGTTCTTGGGCTGTGGAAAGCCACCACCGAATTCAGCCAGTGGCTCACTACTTTGCTCAGTGCCGCCCTGCATGCCGGCCGTATTCAATTTGATAGAGCTACGCGCAAGTGGAGCGGCGATCAAGAGTTTTGTTTGCCTGAGCAAGTCTTGACTTGGGACGTTTGCGAGCCCGGCTGGCAAGCGACGGTGCGCGTTTCCGGCATAGCCGATTCGCTCTGGAAAAATCCAGCCACCGGCCGCTGGTGTGTTGTCGAATATAAGCTCGGCCGTGGCGCGCGGGAACTTGATTTGGCGCAAGTCTGCCTGTATCACGAGATGCTGGCCGCCTCTGGTCTGGCGGATGAAAATGGAGCTGTGGCGCTGGTGGCCTTCAAACCGGAACGCGAGGAAACGTTCTTTCAGAGCGCCCAATTGAATGTCGTAAAGACGGCGCTCCGGCATTTGATTGGAAGTCTGGCCGGTGTCTCGGCAGACGGTGCGGGCGCCGTTGCCCCTTCTGAAGTAAGCGAGGAAGCCGCCTTAGATGGCCAAAGACTAGTGGAGATCTACGCGCAATATGGCGTCCGCGTAATTTTGATGGGAGATCCTATCGTGGGGCCATCGTTCATTCGCTATGGCGTCATGCCCGCCGGGCGCGTCAAAGTGAGTGACATCCTGAAACGCGCCGGCGAACTGCAAGTGCATATGAACCTCGAAACCCCTCCCATGATCCATACCGATCGCGGGCGCCTGGTGATCGACGTCAAACGCGAAAAACCGCAGCCCGTCACATTTTCGTCCATTACCAGCCAACTCCCAAAAAGCGAACCGCTGCACGGCTCGGCCCAGGTGCCGCTGGGTGTCGATCTGGTTGGCCATCTGCATTGTGTTGATGTTTCGCAAAACACCTGTCCGCACCTGCTGGTGGCAGGCACCGCCGGCTCGGGCAAGAGTGAGTGGCTGCGAACAGCTCTAGCCGGTCTGCTGCTTAGAAACACGCCGGAGTCGTTGCAACTAGTTCTGATCGATCCCAAGCGCAGCGCCTTCAACGGCCTGGAGGGTTCTCCGTATCTTTATCAAGATTGGGATGTCTTGCATCCGCTCGATCGTCCGATGCCGGAAGTCTTAGACATCCTGATTGATGAGATGAACAACCGCAACCTGTCCTTCAAGCAACAAGGCGTGGACGATCTAACCGGCTATGTCGCCAAAACCGGCAAGCCGCTGCCCCGCATTTTCGTGTTTTGTGACGAATATTTCGATCTGATTGCCGACAAAAAAGGGCGGCCGGAAATTGAGATGCGGGTGGCGCGTCTGGGATCGAAGGGGCGCTCGTCTGGCATCCATCTAGTAATCGCCACGCAATATCCCAAAGCGGATGTGGTGACGGGCGTTCTCAAAGCAAACCTGTCCGGCCGAGTCTGCTTGCGCATGATAGACGCCAAACAATCGCAGGTTGTTCTAGGCCAATCGGGCGCCGAGCAACTTTTAGGCAAAGGCGACCTGCTTTTTCAGGACATTGGCGAACCCAAACGCCTGCAAGCCGCGTATCTTCCTGAAGAGGAACGAAAGAAAATCTTTAAGAAGAAGGAATTCTAAAATGACTAAATTGAGACTATTGCCGTTTCTGACATTGGGCATGCTGGCGTTTGCGGGCAGGGAAGGGAACTTCACCATTCGCTTTGAGCCGACGGCCATTCTGCAAACCGGCACGCAGATTCCTTTTCAGATCACCGTTACCGATGACTTGCGAAAACCTGTGGTTGAAGCGAAAGTCACCCTACAAATTGAAACGGCGGATGGAAAGAACGTGCAGGTCTTCAAAGCGCCGTCGATAGGTTCGGGCCAATATCTTTCGAAACCCGTTTTCGCGCAGCCGGGACAATGGAATATTTCAGTCGACGTTCAACGCAATGGAGACGAAAGCCGGCGCACGGTGGAGTTCACCGTTCCTAAATAAAATCAGACCGCCGCGCCGATCTTCCCGGCCAGCGGACTGCTCGCCACAGCATAGTCGCGGCGCGGCATGCGTCCTGCTAAAAAAGCCGCACGTCCCGCTTCCACCGCCAGCTTCATCGCCAGCGCCATGCGTTCGGAATCTTCAGCCTCGGCAATCGCCGTGTTCAACAAAACTCCGTCGTAGCCCAACTCCAAAGCAATCGCCGCATCGGAAGCGGTACCTACGCCGGCGTCTACAATCAGCGGCACCTCCGTAATGGCCTCACGCAAAATCTTCAGATTGGTAACATTTTGAACGCCTAAGCCGGAGCCGATCGGCGCCGCCAAGGGCATGACAGCCGCGGCTCCGGCGTCAATCAGTTTGCGTGCGTTTACCAGATCGTCAGTCGTGTAAGGAAGCACCACAAAGCCTTCCTTCACCAACGTACGCGTTGCCTCGAGCAGGCCCTCGTTATCGGGGAACAGCGTCTTCTGATCGCCAATGACTTCAAGCTTGATCCAATTCGATAATCCAACTTCCTGCGCTAAGCGAGCGGTGCGAACCGCTTCATCAGCCGTATAACAGGCCGCCGTGTTCGGCAGGATATGAATCTTCGAGCGGTCGATAAAGTCTAATTCCGATTCCTTGCTCCGGTCCGTCAGGTTAACGCGCCGCACGGCGAGAGTGACCATTTCCGTTCCAGACGCCGCGTGACAGCGCGCCATCAGCTGTTTGCTGCGATATTTGCCGGTGCCCACAAACAGCCGGGAATGAAAGATCCGGCCGGCAATCGTCAATACGTCTTGCATGCTTCCATTATCGCCGTAATGCCTGGCAATTCGATTTCAACCAGCAATCCGGGCCGCACATTGCGCGCGCTGATCGTGCCCTGATGAAGCGCCACCGCGCGTTGAGCAATGGATAGGCCAAGGCCCACTCCTCCGCTATCTCTGTTACGATCCGCTTCGACTCGGAAGAACGGTTTGAAAAGATTCGCCAAGCTTTCTTCCGGCACGCCCGGCCCGTAATCGCGCACCGCCATCAACGCATGTTCTTCCTGCTGGCGCAACGAAACCTCAATAGCCGTTCCTTCCGGCGCATAGCGAATAGCGTTGCGCAGCACGTTCTCCACCGCGCGCCGCAGTAACTCCCGGTCGCCGCGCAATTCGAGCGCGTCCGCCGCATCCAAGCGCAGCGAAATATCACGCGCTTGCGCTTCAACCAGAGCATCGCCGATCACATCCTCCAATAGACCCCGCAACGGGATCGCGCTGAGATTTCGGCTCAGCGGATCGCTTTCTGCACGAGTCACCTGAAGCAACTCAGAAACCAGCGTGCTCAGCCGCTCCGCTTCCTTCTTGATGCGGTCCAGCGCCTTCCCGCGATCCGGACTGGTACGCGCCAATTCAACGGCAAACTCTAAGCGAGCCAGGGGCGAGCGCAGTTCGTGCGAAACATCTTGCAGCAGACGACGTTCGGCGGTTAATAGCGTTTCAATGCGCTCGGCCATCAGGTTGAACGAACCGGCTAATTTTCCGAATTCGTCCTGGCTGCGCGTTTCGGCGCGTGCTGACAAGTCGCCCCGCCCAAAGCGTTCCACCACATGCTCTAGCGATCGCAAAGGCGAACCCAACAGCAGGCTGAGGATATATGAAAAGGCGAACGCCGCTGCGCCGATCCAAAGATAGTAAGGAATGGCGCTCCAGGGACCCGGTGGCGCGGGTGCGTCAATGAGAACCCGGTACTTGCCATTGCGCGAAGGCCAAGCCAGCAGCATGCGGCTTTGTGTTCCAGGGCTCCAACGGGGTCCGGTATGCCGCAGATCGGCCGAGCGATCTGTGCCGGTCAGTACATCGATGCCGTTCTGATCTACCAACGTGTGATGGCCTGGAAACATACTCTCCAGCCGGGTGAAATATTCCTTCAGCGCTTCTTTGCCGCCGCTCTCAAAGGCGTGGCTCGCTTCCGCCGCTTGCAGCGACAGCGAATTGGAAAAGAAATCGTGACGTTCAGGAGCGAAGCGGTTGCGCAGCCAGTTTGTCAGTTCGATGCCGGCCAAACAGACCAGCAACGTGGCGCAAAAGAGCAGAAAAATTCGAACAAAGATAGATTTCATGTGGCGAATAAATAACCGACGCTACGCACGGTGCGGATCAAAGCCCGGTCTCTTTCCAGTTTCTTGCGGAGGTGGCTGACATGCACGTCCAGCGCCCGGTCGAGCGGATTGGCTTGCCGGTTGTATAAGGAGCGCGCCAAATCGTCGCGCGATACCACTCGGCCCGCCGAGCGCACCAGGATTTCCAAAATGTCGTACTCAAGGGAAGTCAGTTCTACCGGCTGGCCGTCGCGCAGCACCTCGCGCGTGCCTGGATTGAGCCGAATACCGTTCGCTTCCAGCATATCGGGTTTCAACGCGGGCACCCGGCCGGCTCGGCGCAACACAGCCTGCACCCGCGCCAGTAGTTCGTCGGGGCTGAAAGGCTTGGCCAGATAATCGTCGGCGCCCGCATTGAGGCCGTTGATCCGGTCATCCTGTTCGGTTCGCGCGGTTAGCATGATGACAGGCACTGCCGATTTGCGGCGGATTTGCCGCAGCGTTTCGAATCCGTCCATGCGCGGCATCATCACATCCAGCAACACCAAATCAAAGTTCCCTTCGAGCACGCGCGCCAACCCCTGCTCCCCGTCATGCGCCAGCGTGAGCGGAATGCGTTGCGCCGAGAAATACTCCGCCATCAGCGCGGACAGTTCCGCGTCGTCGTCCACCAACAGTATGGAAACCGTATTCACTCTTCCAAGGAATACGCGCAACACGGGCACAGTGTCAAGCGCTCCGCCCGAATGTCGGCGGGAGTTCCTCACTGTTTGGCGGTGCGCGGCCGCGCCCTTTACGCCGCTGACGCGAATATACCGTATACTAGGCTCAAAAATTGCTAAGGAGCTCCATGATTGCACGAGTCTGGCACGGATATACAAAGCCTGAAAATGCCACTGCATACGAGGCCATGTTGAAGCCTGAACTGCTGCCCGGAATCGGCAAGGCGAAAGGTTATCAGGGCAGCTATTTGCTGCGCAGGGATGTCGATGCGGAAGTGGAATTCATCACCATCATGCTGTGGGATTCCCTTGACGACATAAAAGCTGTGGCGGGACCGGATTATGAGACGGCTGTGATTCCTGAAGAGCGGCGAAAGTATCTGGCTCGGTACGACGCTCAATCGGCGCACTATGAAGTTGCTTCGATTCACAAGGTTTGACCCCTTCTCCGAACGCGTAGGGCGCGCGCTGCTGTGAGAACCTGATTTTGCGGATGCCCCCAGCAACTCTCAGCGCTCTCAGGCGACAGGCCATTGCGGCCACGTTGTTTCCGCCGGTAACGCTGGCACAAGCCATCGAACAACTTGGTTTTGTCCAATGCGATCCGATTCGTGCGCCGGCGCGAGCCCAAGACCTGATTCTGCGGCACCGTGTCAACGGCTACCGGGCCGGGGATTTGGAGCGGTGCTATCCGGAATTGCGATTGGAAGAGGATTACCTCTACGCCTACGGTGTGGTGCCCGAATCGACGTGGCGGCTGCTGCACCCGCGCATCGCAAAGCGGCTCAGCCAAACCGAACAGCGGGTGTTAGAACTGGTTTGCGCGCAGCCGAAGATGCATCCCCGGGAATTGGAGGCGCACCTGGGACGCCGGCGGCGGATTAATGCCTGGGGCAGCTATTCGAAAGCCACCACGCATGCTCTCGAAGCGCTGCATTATCGAGGCTTGCTGCGGGTCGCCGGGCGCGACAAGGGCGTGCGCCTGTATCAAGCGGCTCGGCAGCAGGAAGAACGTCTCGCGCCGGAGGAACGACTGCGCAAACTTGTCCTGCTCATTGCGGGGATTCTAGCGCCTGCTCCGGAGCGAAGCTTGCGAGCCGCGTTGCGCCATCTCGCTCGCGCAGCACCGGCGCTCAAGTTGCGGCCGTCGCTTGTGAAAGAAATGATTGCTGAAGGCGAGTTAGCCGCGCTGACTGTCCAAGAGGTACGCTACCTCTGGCCGGCTCGTCAGCCGCTTTGTCCAGACCCGGAGCCGGCGGTTCGCTTTTTGGCGCCCTTTGATCCCATTGTGTGGGACCGCTTTCGGTTCGAACATTTGTGGGGTTGGGCCTATCGCTTTGAGGCCTACACGCCGCCGTCCAAACGCCAAATGGGTTACTACGCAATGCCATTGCTCTGGGGCGAAAACGTGATTGGCTGGGTGAATGTCAGCAACGCCCGCAATGCCCTTGACGTGGACGCTGGCTTCGTAAAAAACAAACCACGTGATGGCATCTTCCGCCAGGCGTTTGAAAGTGAAGTGGAACGGATGAAAGAATTCCTGACGCTGAAAGTCGATCCCTAAACAAGTCAATTTTCGATCGCTATCAATTCCGCTGGCGCAGCTGTTTTCTTCGCTGCGGCAAGCTTTTCGAAGCAGCGCCGCAGTGCCTCTTCCACTTCTTGCACGTTAATCGGCTTGGTTAGAAAGTCGTCGACGCCGGCATCGCGGCACTCATCGCGATTCTCTTTCATTGCTCCCGCCGTGAGGGCCGTGATCCAGGGCCGTTCCGCTCCCCATTGAGAAATGATTTTCCGGGTGGCATCCAGGCCATTCATCTCCGGCATCTGAACGTCCATTAAGACGATGTCAAAGGTCTGACGGCGTAGCGCCTCCAAAACTTCCAGGCCATTGCTTACCGCATCTAGACGGTAACCCATGCGCTCAAGCATGCGAATGGCGACTTTTTGATTTACCGGATTATCTTCCGCCAGTAGAATGCGCAGTGGGACTCGTTTGGCGAACTCAGAATCGAAGATCTTGGCACTCGGCACGATCTGTTTCACCGATATGCCGTTGAGCACTTGGTCGAGTACGCGCTGCAGCTGACGCCGCCGGACGGGCTTTGTGACCGCTGCGACAATCAGGTCCGCTTCCTTGCCGGATGCCTCTCTCCTGGCGGCATTGCCGAAGCTGAATAGGATGACGGGAGGTGCATCGATACCGAATTCTCTTTTCACCACCGCCGCGAGATCAACGCCATCCATTTCAGGCAGGCGCTCGTCCAGAAGAACTGCGTCCCAGCGTTCGGCGCGTAGCGCTTCCAGGGCGGCTTTAGGCGAGGAGACCGCACGCGGTGTGAGTTTCCAGGAAGTGAGATGCGAAACAATACTGAGCCGGTTTGTTTCGTTGTCGTTTACCAGCAAAATTCGCTTGCCGGTCCATTCCTTGCTGACTTCAATGGGAACGGTCGGGGGCGCGGCGGCCCGGTAAGGAATTTCGAGCTGGAAGACGGAACCAAGGTCAGCCTGGCTGGTGGCCCAAATCTTACCTCCCATCAATTCGGTGAGCCGTTTTGAGATGGCCAGGCCGAGGCCAGTTCCTCCGAAGCGCCGGGAGGTAGATGAATCCACTTGCGTAAACGATTGGAACAAGCCGCCGAGTTTATCGGACGGAATGCCGATGCCGGTGTCGCGAACCGCCAGATATAACATCTCACTGCCATCTTCCTTCTTGCACAGAGCAGCCGACACGGCCACTTCGCCATACTGCGTAAATTTGACAGCATTGCCAACCAGGTTCAGCAGAATTTGGCGCGTGCGCGTGATGTCTCCCACAATCCACTCCGCCACCTTCGGATCGATATAAGAGACCAGTTCCAGCTTCTTTTCGGCGGCGCGATTCGCCAGCAACTCCAGCACCTCTTCAACGCAATCGTGCAAACAGAAGGGCTCTTCTTCCAGATCGAGCTTGCCCGATTCAATTTTTGAGAAATCCAGGATATCGTTGATGATCGTCAACAGCGCATCCGAGGAAGAGCGGATAGTGTTGACACAATCGATAGTTTCGGGCGGCAGATTCTGATCGAGAATCAAACTCGTCATACCCATAACCGCATTCATGGGCGTGCGAATTTCATGGCTCATGTTGGCTAGAAATTCGCTGCGCGCCTTGGCCGCGTGCTCCGCTTTACGACGCGCGGCTTTTGCGCCGGACAATGCCTGTTCAGCGGTGCGCCGCGCCGAATCGATTTCCTTGACGCGCTGCTCTTCCAGAAAGCGGTTTGCCAGTTGCTCCCAAAAATCGGCGTTGACTTGTTTTCCTTGTAAAATGCTGAAAAGGAAAAGTGCGATGTTCGCCAAAGCGTAGTGAAGCGCGAGGGGAGTGTGCAGCCAGATAGAATAGGCCAGCGCCGGCAGCAGTAAAAGGGTCACCTGTGATCTGAAGATCCTGGTGTTCGGGGCGAGATTTACAATTGAACTCGCAACCGCCACTGTGTTCCAGACCAGCAGCGTTGTGGAATTCCAATTCCCAAATCCATAGCAGGCAAGGGAATGCGCCAGCAGAAAGCCAAAGGAACCAGCCGTTGCCACCGTGGCAATCGTCACCATGCCGTACCAACGATTACTGGACTGATTCCAGATCCTCTTGCGCGCAGAAATGGCCAGCACCTTGAGGATCATGCCAAGCGCCATGGCCACGCTTACCGCCCCGAGGACGTTGTAGTAGTCCAGAGGATAAGTGGTGGATGTCCAGATGGCGGCGAGAATGAGTGCCTGGACAAATACCGTGCTCCGTAGACGAGTGCCGTACAAACTGCCCGCCTCATTCTTCGCGCTGGTGCGCGCATCCGGTGAGAGACGGGACAGGGCTTGTGGTTGCTCGCGAACTGTCATAAGGAGACATATTTCTTATCGGCAGGTTTGAGAAGGAATGCAGAGTTAACCGCGTAGGCGGTACGCCGCCGAAACAGGATAAGCTAACCGTGGTGACTGGAGGTACCGAACCCAATGGCGGCGCAAGTCAATAGACGAGCATTCTTATTGAGCAGTGGCTTTGCTGTTTCCGTACTGGCTGCGCGCAACGTGAGCGGCAAGGTGCGGCTCGGCGGCCCCATTTTTCTCAAGGCAGACGACCCGGCGGAACTAGCGCGCGAACACCGCCGCTTAGGCTATAGCGCGGCTTACTGCCCAGAAGCCAAATTGGAAGATAGCGACCGCATTCACGCCATTCGGGACGCATTTGCCAAAGAAGACGTGGTCATTGCTGAAGTAGGGGCGTGGAAAAACATGCTCGATCCGGATGACGCCAAGCGGCGCGACAATCTGGCGTACGTCACGGCGCGCTGTGCGCTGGCAGACGAAGTAGGGGCGCGCTGTTGCGTCGATATCGCCGGCTCGTACAATCCAACCGTTTGGTATGGGCCCAATCCTAAAAATCTTTCGCGCGAATTTTTCGACGCCACCGTGGCGAATTGCCGGCAAATTATCGACGCTGTCAAACCCGCGCGCACAAAATTCACCATTGAAATGATGGGCTGGAATTTGCCCGACAGTCCGGATGCTTATCTGCAGCTCATTAAAGCGGTGGACCGGCCAGCTTTCGGGGTGCATCTGGATGTGTGCAACGGCGTGAACTGCCCGGCGCGCTTTTACCGGAACACGGCTTACATTGAGGAATGCTTCGCCAAGCTGGGACCGTGGATCATTTCCTGCCATGCGAAAGATTTGCAGTGGATTGTCGAATTGAACGTGCATTTTCTGGAAGTCATTCCCGGGCGTGGAGAAATCGATTACCGGGCGTACCTGCGCGAATTGGCCAAGCTGCCGGTTCAAGCGCCGCTGATGCTCGAGCATTTGAAAACGGCGGAAGAGTATGAGGAGGGGAAGCGGTATATACGGAAGGTCGGGGATGAAATTGGGGTTGGGTTTGCGTGAGGCGTTCGCTGGCTGAGTCAGTCAGATTTTATGATTGTTAGCGTCATCATTTGATAAGCCGATGATTCGAAATGCCAAAGACCTCTCGCCCGACCAAAAGCTCGCCATCGAAGGCGTGCTCGGACGCGCGATATCAGAGGATGAATGCGTCAGCGTACGCACATTGAATCCAGCCCCCGATTGGCTGGAGAAGGCCTGGCAGGGTGCAAAGGATCGTGGGCTTGACCGCCTCACACCGGATGACATCCAGAGCGAAATAGAGGTCTACCGGCTCGAAAAACAACAAGCTCCTTCCCAAAAGACGCGGTGATTCGCGCTGTCATCGATACCAACGTACTCGTATCAGCCCTGATTTCACCGTCATGCAATGAGGCGCTCCTTATTCTCGCCGTGCGTCAAGAGATCATGCAGGCATGTTTTTCTGAGGCGATCCTTCCGGAGTACGCCGAGGGGCTGGCCCGCCCCAAGTTCTCTTTTCCGCCCTATGAAATAAGCGCTCTTATGACCTTCTACGCGGGAGCGGCGACCTCATCTCCATCCACTCCCAAGCCATGATGTTTCCCGATCTTACGGACGCTAAATTCGTCGCTTGTGCGCTAGGCAGCTTGTGTCTTTGGTAACTGTTGAGCGAAATGACAATATTATGACCGATTCTTGGGATACTAAACCCCTCGGCCGCCCGTCAACAGGGCGCTGCTGCCGGGCAACGCGGGATGAATATCTCCCTACTTGATCCTGATCGGCAAGTTGAGTGTAAACGCGTGAATCCATGGTAGTTTAGTGAGTGGAGGAATGGGTGAGTGGTTGAAACCGGCGGTCTTGAAAACCGTTTGCGTCGAAAGGTGCACGGGGGTTCGAATCCCTCTTCCTCCGCCATTTTTTGCAAGCATTCGTGAAAAAATTCTGGCTTGTTCTTTTCTGCTCTCTCTGTCTCGCTGCCACACCCCCGACCCCAAAACCAACCCTGAGCTGCGACTCCCTAAAGGCAATTGCCATTCCCGGCTTAATCGTCCTCTCCGTCGAAACCCTGCCCGAGACGAGCGAAATCCCCGGCCAAGATTTGAAACTCCCCGCCCACTGCCTTCTTCGCGGCGAAGTCAACAAGCACTCCGGCGCCGATGGCAAATCCTACGGCGACACGTTTGAACTCCGCATGCCCGTCGCGTGGAATAACCGTCTCCTCTTTCAAGGCGGTGGCGGGTTGGATGGCATCGTGCAACCCGCCGTCGGCGCGGGCGGATTGGGCGAGCGGCCGGCACTCGCGCGCGGCTACGCCGTCGTTTCCACCGATGGCGGACACGCCGCCGACCCCAAGGCGCCTATGGCCGATGGCTCGTTCGGCTCCGATCCCGGCGCGCTGGCCGACTACGAATATCGCTCTACACAACGGGTCACCGACGCCGCCAAAAAAATTCTATTTCAACATTATGGACGCGCACCGGCTCATTCTTACTTTCGTGGTTGCTCGAACGGCGGCCGCGAAGGACTCATCGCCATCCAACGCTATCCAAGCTACTTCGATGGCGTGATCGCTGGCGCCCCGGCTTTCCATCTCACCCGAGCGATGATTGCTGAGGCCTGGAATACCATGCACTGGGCCGCGCTCGCGCCGCAAATGCGCGAAGCGTTTACCGACCCCGACCTGGCCCTCGTGGCTCAGGGCGTTCTCGCTAAATGTGACACTCTCGACGGCGTCAAGGACGATCTCATTTTCAATCCTGCCGCCTGCCACTACGATCCGGCGGAGTTGCAGTGCCCCGGCCCAAAAACCCAAACCTGCCTTTCCTCCGCGCAAGTTACCGCGTTAAGAAAGGTGATGAGCGGCCCACTCGATTCCCACGGCAAAGCGCTGTACTCCGACTGGCCCTACGATAGCGGCATCGCCGGCCCAGGCTGGCGCGCTTGGATGTTAGGTAATGAGAAAATGCCCGCCATCAATGCGCTCATCTTTCCCGCCGCTGTCAACGGTATGGTCTTGGCCGGCCAGCCGCCACCCATCGACATCTTCCACTTCGATATCGATGCCGATGCTGCGCGCATCGGCAAAGCCGCCGCCGCGCTCAATGCCGAATCGACCGATCTTTCCGCCTTCCGCAGCCACGGCGGCAAGTTGATTTTATATACGGGCATGAGCGATCCCATTTTCTCCGCCAACGACTTAATCCGCTATTACCAAGACATCACTCACGCCAACGGTGGCGCTATCCAAACCCTTACCTTCGCGCGACTCTTTCTTTTGCCGGGCGTCAATCATTGCGGCGGCGGACCGGGCCTGGATAGCTTCGATTCACTAACCGCCCTCGAAGCTTGGGTGGAGGACGGCTCTGCGCCCGATCGCATGGTCGCGCGCGGTAACGCCTTTCCGGGACGCACACGCCCTTTGTGTCCTTATCCGCAAACGCCGCATTACAATGGCACCGGCAACCCTGAGAATGCCGCTGCTTTCTTCTGCCGCAACTAGAGCAGAATGTTCTTTTTGGAACAGTCAACGTTTTGAACGGCCGTACTCTGAAACTCTGGCACGCGAGCGAGAGTTAGGGCCACGCTCAAAGTGCCTTACTCATACCGCAACGATTCGACCGGATCCAACCGCGACGCCTTCACGGCCGGATACACTCCAAAAAACACTCCGATCAACACCGACACCGTAAACGCCACCAGCACCGCCACCGGGGGTACCACCGTATGCAGCGCCGGAACCAGCGCACTCACTAACAGCGTCATTAAAATCGCGAACACCACGCCCAGCAATCCGCCTGTGCCCGAAAGCGTCATCGCTTCAATTAAAAACTGCGTCACAATATCCCCGCGCTTCGCGCCCACCGCCTTGCGCACCCCAATCTCGCGCGTCCGCTCCGTCACGCTCACCAGCATGATATTCATCACTCCAATGCCGCCTACCAGCAATCCCACCCCTGAAATGGCAATGGAAACCAACAGCACCATGCCCGTCACCTTATTGAAATTCTCAATGATCGAATCCGGCGTACTCAACGAGAAATCGTCAGGCTGATCTTTGGGCACATGCCGAATGCGCCGCAACGTATCTCTCATCTCGGCTACCGCGTCTTGCCGCAATCCCGGCTTCGCCTTCGCCGTTATGAAGAAATTGTCCGCTTGCGGATACCGCAAGCGCGCCGTTTCGAACGGCATCGTCACTTGGCTGTCTTGTCCGTTCTCGCCAAAAAATCCACCCTTCGCCTGTTCGAAAACACCCACCACCGTGTATTCGGTCCCGTCGATAATCGCCGTTCGGTTCACCGCGTCTTGGGCCGGATACAACGCATCCGCAATGCTCGAGCCCAACAAGATCACCCGTGAGGCGCGCCGCGCTTCCGATTCCGTAAAGAGCCGTCCCTGTCGTATCGCCCGCGGCGTAATGTCGTAGATGCTTGGCGTCGAACCAATAATGTTCAGATTGTCCGATTGAAAGCCCGGCACTTTCGCGGTGAAGACCTGGCTGCCGCTCGGCAAAATGAAGACCGATATCCCGATGTTTTCGATCGAGTGTACGTTCGTTCGCAAATAAGCCACATACTCCGGCAGAATTTTCTTGCGCTTCCGTTCCTTCGGAGGCGCATTCGCCCCACTCGGATCGCCGCTCAAACGGCTCACGAAAATGCTATCCGGCCCGAACTCCTGAAAAAAATCCACAATCTGCGCTTTCAACCCGCCTAGCAGCGATGACACCGTCACCACCGTCGTAATGCCGATAACAATCCCCAACACCGTCAGCCCCGAACGCAGTTTATGGCTCGATATGGCGTCGAACGCCATGCTAAACGTCGCTTTTGCATTAATGCTGGCAGCGCTTGTGTTCATTCTGCTCGCAACGCCTCGACAGGATTTAAATTTGCCGCTCTGCGTGCCGGATACAATCCCGAAATAATTCCCACTGCGCTCGACACAAGAATCGACACAATCACATACGGCGCGGTGATGGACAGCGTCGCGCCGCCAATCGCGCTAATCAGCAGCGCCAGCAGGGCGCCGGTCGCCACCCCAATGGCCCCGCCCGCCATGGAAAGCAGTAGCGATTCAATCAAGAACTGCAACAGAATATCTGTCTTCGTCGCTCCCAAGCTCTTTCTCACGCCAATCTCGCGCGTTCTCTCCGTTACGCTCACCAGCATAATGTTCATAATCACAATTCCGCCCACCAGCAAGGAAATGCTGGTCACCGGGACCACCACCGCGGCAATCACGCTCAAAATACTGTCGGTGAACGAACGCACCGAATCCGGCGTCAGATTATCGAAATTATCTTCTTTGCCCGGTTTCGTGTGGAACCGGCTGCGCAACGCCATCCGCGTGTTGTCCAACGCACTCATCATCGTTAACCCCGACCCAGGTTGTGCCCTTCCAAAAATCGCCAGGTTCTGACCCCCTCCGAAAAGCGACTGAAACACAGGACTCGGAATGTAGATCGGCGTGTCCTGGCTTTGTCCAAACGCCGAACCTTGATGCTCCAGCACGCCGATGACTGTGAACTCCGAGCCTGAAATTTTGATAGTCTTTCCCAATGGATCGCGCGCCGGAAAGAACGTCATTCTGATGTCGTCGCCAATCACCGCCACATGCTGGTGCCGCTCTTCTTCGCTCGCCAGGAAAAAACGCCCGATTGCTATAGGTATGTCGCGAATCTCCGGCATAATGTAGGAGACGCCAATGACGTTCGCCGAGTCGAAAGTCAGGTTCTCCGCCTTTACATCAACCACCTTTACTTGGTAAGAGCTGTACAACGCGCTATTGCCTGCCACCGTGCGCAGGAACTTCACTTCATCCCGGCCCACTTGCTTGTTATAGCGGCGCTTGTCCGCCAGTTGCCGCGCCGAAATTCGCCCCACAGCCGCGATTTGCGCAATCAAAAAACTATTTGTTCCAAAGGCCTTCGATGTGATCTGATCGGCGTAGGTGCCTAAGCCGTCAATTGCCGCACCCACTAAAATCACGCTGGCCACGCCTACAATCACTCCCAGCAGCGTCAGGAAACTGCGCAGCTTGTGGGCGCGAATCGAATCGAACGCGAGTGCGACCGCCGTAAATAAATAATTAAGCAATCAATCCCCCAGTGTTCGAGCCTGCTAATAGGATAGTAGAAATGATGTCGGCTGATACTCGCCCACCAATCTAACGTCGCTCTTCTCAGGGATTTGTCCCTCGCGGCCTACTGCCCACAACGCCGCGTTCACAAACAGCCTCCGCAATGCTTCGTTCAAAAAATCCTCCGCCGATCCCATAGTTGTCGTAAAGACGCGAGCTCCTTTATATGTAGTTGTCCACGCCACCGCCAGCATAGGCTTGTTGGCCTTTCCTTGAACCGCGCTGTCCGTCGCTTTCATGCCGCTAAGCACTTCTCCCCTCACCAGCGGCACGCATCCCTGCGGCAAAGGCAATCTCACTTCGTAAACATCCGTAGGAACCCAAATCTCGCCGTCTGCAATCCCGCGTAAAATCGGATTCGCCCTCTGTTCCGCCACAAGCCGTCCGCGCGTGCTTTGCTTGCCGTGATCGCCGTGATGCGCAATCCACGTTTCGCCCAAGACGCGCCGTCCGAAACCGCCTTCCCAACCCGCTTCCTTGCTGTTCCAGGAGTAACGGGAGTATGTCTTCCCACTCGCAATTTCAAACGCATGCGTCGCTGTGCGAATTCCCAAAATAGGCTTACCCGCTTCAACGTAATCCACGAAATATTTCATCTGCTCGTCCGGCAAATCGCGAAAGCGGGTAAACAGAATCAGCAGGTCTGCTTTCTTTAACGCCGCTAGCCCCGGAATGTTCCCGCGCGCATGCGGATCAATCTGCCCGGTCTGCGCATTCCTCGAAAACAGCACGGTGCAGCGAAAGCCTTGCCGCTTTTCAAGAATTTCGGCAAACTGCGGCATCATCTGTTCGGAATGATATTCATCGTCGCCCGCAATCAGCACCACAGTCTTGTCGTGCCCCGGCTTCGCTTCGCCGCTCAGCAGCGCCACCGGCAACGCCAAAAGAAAAAAGAGCACCCGCTGTCGCATCTCAAGATTCTAACGGATAAACTTATACAATGCTCCGACGATCTTTTCTTCGCAACATGGCCACCGCATCTGCAGGCGGCGCGCTCCTTCGCTCCTCGCTTCGCGCCCAGACTGCCGGCATTAGCGTCACTCCGCTGCGCGACAAACTGCATTTGCTCAGCGGCGCCGGCGGCAACATCATCATTCAAGAAGGTCCCGAAGGCTTGCTTTTGATCGATAGCGGCCTTTCTACTTCCACGGCCGGTATTCTTGCCGAAACGGCTAAAATCGGCAATGGCAAAGTCACTCTCTTATTCAACACGCACTGGCATACAGACCATACCGGCAGCAACGTTGCACTCGGTAAACAAGGTGTGAAAATCATTGCCCAGGAAAATGTGCGCACACGCCTCGCCAAGGGTCAGTACATGGAATTCTTCAAGCGCCAAGTCGATCCCATGCCGCCCGAAGGTCTGCCCGCGCAAACCTTCCGCGATAAGGGCAAGATCAAGTTCGGCGGCGAAACCGCCCATTACGAATACCTGCCGCCCGCCCACACCGATGGCGATTCCGTCCTTCACTTCCAGAACGCCAATGTCTTCCACGGCGGCGATCTGCTCTTCAATGGCCTGTATCCCTTCATCGACTATGGCTCCGCTGGCTCGCTCGCCGGCATGGCCGCCAACGCCGAACGCATTCTCAAGATGGTGGATGACGACACCATCATCATTCCCGGCCACGGCCCTGTCGCCCAAAAAAGCGACGTCAAAGAATTCGCCGACATGCTTTCCGGCAGCCTGGAAATCTTTACTACGCAAATCAAAGCGGGCAAGAGTCTCGCCCAAATTCAGGCCGACAAGCCCTTTAAGGCCTACGACGAAAAATGGGGCAAAATGATGATCAAGCCCGATCAGTGGATCGCACTGAATTACAGCGCTATGGCCAAACAATCGTAAGAGCGCGTAATGCGCCAAACGCTCGCGCGCGTTGCCGAAATTCTTGATCGGTTGGAATCTCGCTACGGCGTCCAGACGCCAACTTGGCCCACGGACCCATACGAATTTCTCGTGTGGTGGCATTGCGGTTATCCGGCGAGCGATGCGGCCTGCGCGAAAGGTTGGACAGCACTTCAAAAGCTAGTCGGCATCGAGGCGCGGCAAATTTTGAGCGCTGGTGAAGCCCGACTGGCGAAGGCGCTCAAAGCCGGCGGCATGGTGCCTGAAATTCGCGCGCTGCGGCTCACCGCTATTGCGGCGCGTGTCGAGAACGAATTTGGCGGTGACCTCCGCGCGGCCTTAATCGGACCTATTCCAAAGGTTCGCCAACTGCTCAAGAAATTTCCCAATATAGCCGACCCGGGCGCGGACCGCATGCTGCTTTTCGCCGGAGTAGCGCCGCTGGCGGCCGTGCCTTCCAATTGTCCGCATGTTTTGGTACGGATCCTGAGCGGGCAAGAGCGTGAAAACTACGGCGTGACTTACCGGGAGGCGCAGCAGGCGATCGACCAGGAAATCCCCGCGAAGTTCGACGCTCGCACACGCGCCTATTTGTTGCTGAAGCAACACGGGCAGACTCTCTGCAAGCGCAGTAAGCCGAAATGCGATGAGTGTCCGGTCAATGGCTCTTGCCGTTTCTTCGCCGGCAAGACTCGCGGACGGGCTTCCGCCGTTTAGGCCACGCTCTATCGAGCGCCGCTATACCGAGCTGCGATATACTGACGCACATGGCTGCCCTGACTCCGCAAGCTTTTCATATCTTGATTGCTCTTGCCGATCGCGATCAGCATGGTTACGGCATTATGCAGGACGTAGCTGCTCGCACCAGCAGGAAATTACGACTCAGCGCCGGAACCCTATACGGTTTGATCAAACGACTGCTCGAAGATGGTTTAATCGTTGAGCTGCGCGAGAATCAACGGCCCGAAAAGCTGCAAGATGACGAACGCCGCCGCTATTACCGGCTGACACCGTTGGGGCGCAAGGCAGCGAAAGCGGAAGTCAACCGGATGGCTGAATTGTTGGAACAAGCGAGGGCGTATGGACTGGTTGCCAAATCAAGCTAAGCTGTTTCGCGCGCTGCTATATTGCTATCCGGCCGAGTTTCGCCATGAATACGGAGCGGAGATGGAGCATTTGTTTCAAGACCGGCTACGCTCCGAGCCGCGCTGGCGGCTGTGGCTCGACACATTGACGGATGTCGCGTTCAGCGCGCCCCAAGAGCATTGGGACATTCTGAAAGCCGACGTAAGCTACGGAGCACGCGTATTGGCGGCTATGCCTGGTTTTAGTGTAATTGTGTTGCTGGTGATTGCTCTTGGCATTGGCGCAACGGTTTCCATTTTCAGCTTGGTGAATGCGGTGCTGCTGCGTTCGTTGCCGTATGGTCATCCTGGGGAGCTTATGTACCTCTGGAGCCCGAATCCCAATTTCAAAGGCGTCCCCGAGGAAATGGGGCCTACCATTGCAGATTTCGATGGCTGGCAAAAGCAGAGCCGCAGTTTCTCGGCGATGGCGCTGCTGCGCCAGCGCCCGGTCAATGTGGTTCGCGATGGCGTTGCTTCTCGCGTCGAGGCAGCGTTCGTAAGCGGGAACTTTTTTCAGACCATGCAGGCATGGCCCGAGAAGGGTAGATCCCTCGACGCCAACGATGACCAAGCGGGACATGAGCATGTTGCAGTCGTGAGTGACGAATTCTGGCGTTCACAATTCGCCGCGGAGCCTGCTGTTATCGGCAAACACTTTCAGCTGAATCGGCAGGATTACACCGTCGTCGGAGTGATGCCAAATGAATTCGGATATCCATTCGAGGGCGACATTCCATATGACCACTCTGGATTCAGGCAGACGGATCTTTGGTTACCGGCTGCCTATAGCGCCAAGGACAAAACAGACAGGACAAACTTCGATAGCGCGGATGCCGTCATTGGCAGACTGAAGAAAGGAGTTTCCGTAGCTGCGGCGCAGGCGGAATTGGTAGCGATTGAAGCGCGCTTTCAGCCACTCTACCCGGAAATGTGGAAGGGCTGGACTGCGTTGGTCAAGCCGGTCGTTCAAACGATCGTTGGACCAGTGGAGAAAATGTTGTGGTTGCTCTTGGGCGCGGTGGGAATTGTGCTGTTAATCGCGGTAAGTAATGTGGCCAGCCTCTTGCTGACGCGTGCTACCTCGAGAGCACACGAGTTGGGTATTCGCACTGCGCTCGGCGCTAAGCGTTCGCGCATCATTCGGCAACTGCTTACGGAATCGTTGCTTTTGAGCTGCACAGGCGGCATTTTGGGCGTTGCGCTCGCTTTTGGGCTGGTGCGTGTTTTGACTGGCTTAAACCCAGGTAAAATCTCGCGCTTCGAATCCGCTACTGTCGATGGACGCGTTTTGCTCGTCGCCGCCGCGCTTTCCATTGCCACAGGTGTTGCGGCGGGTCTGGGTCCAGCCATCTCGAGCTGCGGCCCTAATATCAGCGATCTGTTGCGAAGAGGAGGCAGCCGCGTCGCCGGAGGCAGTCATCGCGGCCGCTTCGCCTTCGTGGTTTTGGAGGTTGCACTTTCGGTGGTTTTGCTGGCCGGATCGGGCCTGTTGATTCGCAGCTATATTCAGATCGAGGCTGTCGATCCAGGTTTTTCGCGCACCTCGTTGACACTCAAGCCGAATCTGGATGACCGCTATAACTCCCCTGAGTCGCAGGAGTCGTTTTACAAAATGTTTCTCGAAAAACTCCAGACACTACCAGGTGTCAAATACGCCGGAGCTTCCAGCTATCTCCCGTTAAGCGGCGCAGAGTCTTTAACTTTCATTAAGACACGGGGAAATGAGAACTCGAAGGAGATGGTGGAGGGCCGCTCCGTGACGCCCGACTACCGCAAGGCCATTGGCACGCCACTTTTACGCGGTAGGGATTTCAATCTCCACGACTTGAACTCCCAGGCTAAGGTCGTGATGATTAACGCCAAGTTCGCGGATATCTACTTTCATGCCCGCAATCCGCTGGGTGAACAGATATGTGTTTGCGTGGGCTCATCCGACGCGGCTTCCTGGTCCACGGTCGTCGGAGTGGTAAGCGACGTCCGGCATACCGCCCTCGAAGAAGCTGGCAAGCCGCAAATTTTTCAACCCACCAGTGCTGCGGATAGTTTCGCGATTCGTTATGACATCCCAACACAACAGATGGTGGAGGAAGCCAGAGCTGCGCTCAGGTCTTTAGATCCGGCTCTCACCTTCGAAGCCACCACTATGAACGCGGTCATCAAAGCGAGCAACGCGCGGCGCACATTTCAAACTTCTTTACTCACCGGCTTTGCAGTGGTCGCTGTTGTGTTGGCCCTGGTCGGCCTATACGGACTGATGTCTTACACAGTCAAGCAACGGAAGGCTGAGATCGGCATTCGCTTAGCCATCGGCTCGCCGCGCAGCCGCGTGTTAACTCTGATTCTTGGGCAGGGTTTGCGACTGACCGCGTATGGCTTGCTGATCGGCTTGGCGTGGGCCTTTGCTACGACGAGGTTGGTGAGCACTTGGCTATTCGGCGTACAATCGAATGATCCGGTAACGTTCGTGGCAGTACCGCTGTTTCTGTTAGCGGTGGCGGCCTGTGCCTGCCTGATTCCGGCTTGGAACGCGACGCGAATCGATCCAGTTCAGACGCTTCGACAGGAGTGATTGACGAGCATGCGGGTGATGGCGATTGGAGCAAGCGGTTTCATTGGCCGGAACGTGGTTACTGAACTGGTGGAGTCCGGCCACGACGTCGCGGTTCTACATCGCGGAAGTGTTCCCTTATCCGCATCCGGTGGCGTGACCGAAATTCTGGGCGAGCGCTCAAACCTAATCGAACTGCGCAACGAGTTTCGCAAGTGGGCTCCCGATGTCGCTATCGACATGATCTTGAGCAGTGCGCGCCAAGCCCGTGAAACGCTGGAAGCGTTTCATGGCATTGCGAGCAGAGTGGTGGCCATCAGCAGCGGCGACGCCTATCGCGCTATGGCTGTGCTCCACAGGCTCGACCACGGTCCGATTGAACCCGTTCCTTTGCACGAAGACTCAGCCTTGCGAATGGCGACGAAACCCTATTCGGCGGAGGCGCTGGCTGCGGCGAAACTCGTGTTTCCGTGGATTAACGACGAATACGACAAGGTTCAGGTCGAAGAAGCCATCGCCTCCGATCCCGAACTGCCTGCGACGATATTGCGTCTGCCGATGGTGTATGGGCCGGGAGATCTGTTGCATCGCTTGTACTCGGTGTTGAAGCGCATGCTCGACGGGCGTCCCGCCATTCTGCAAGAGCAGACGTTCGCCCAGTGGGTGCCGTGCCGGGGCTACGTTGAGAATGTGGCTCACGGCATTGTTCTAGCAGCAACCACAGAAAACGCCGCGGGGCGGATTTTCAATATCGCAGAGCCAGAACGGGATACGGAAGCGGAATGGACCTCCAGGATCGGCGCGATTCTTGGCTGGCGTGGCCGGGTCATCGCCCTTCCGCGAGAGGCCATGCCGAAGCATTTGCTCACTCCGCATAACTTCGAGCAGCATTTGTTCATGGACTCTTCACGGATTCGCGCCGAGCTCGGGTACGTTGAGCGGGTTCCCTTGGACGAGGCCTTGCGCCGCACCATCGAGTGGGAGAAAGCCAATCCATCGGAGCGGATCGATCCCGCGCAGGACGATTATCAGGCTGAGGACGAAGCGCTCAACTTTTTGTCAACCACTCATACTGCTGCTCCGTGAGCGGCACAACCGACAGGCGCCCTTGCTTCACCAACGGTGAATCTGCAAACAGTTTGTGCTCCTTTATTTCGGCGAGCGTCCGTGGAGACTTGATGCTGCTGCCGGCTTTGATGCGCACCAGCGGAGTTTTGGGATCTTTCGCATCGACGCTTACCACAGTCGCAGTACCCACCGCGCGGCGTTCATCGCCCGTATGATAAATCACTAGCTTTTCCCCGGGTTTCATCTCGCGCAAGTGCTTGACCGCGGCGGGATTGGTCACGCCGTCCCAGATGGTTTCACGGTCGTGCTCCAGGTTGGCGTAAGAATACGCTTCGGGTTCTGTCTTCAATAAGTGCGGCATCGGCTTTGGAATATCATAGCCCGAATCGCATGGGCAGGCGCGACGCATCATATAAATGTGCCCGTTGAAATCGATCCCGTGTGTGGAATGCAGGTTGATCCTGAAAGGAATCCGCAGCCGCCAGATAGCTCATTTCGAGGTAAGGTCTACTACTTCTGCAATCCAAAATGCAAGACAAAATTCGATGCCCATCCGGGCGAGTATCTGGAACCTACACCGAAACCGAGTGGTTCTAACGTTGAGTACACATGTCCCATGCACCCCGAAATTAGGCAGATGGGGCCGGGCGCTTGTCCGAAGTGTGGCATGGCGCTGGAACCGGCCGATTCGAGCGCCGAAACGGACGACGGCGAATACAGGGACATGCGGCGGCGCTTTTGGGTGTGCGCCGGACTTACGGCGCCGCTACTCGGGCTGATGTTCCTGAACAAGTTTCCTTTCGCCGGCTGGATTGATTTCGCATTAGCCACGCCAGTGGTGCTTTGGGGCGGCGCTCCGTTCTTTGCGCGCGGCTGGGCGTCGGTGAAAAATCGCCATGGCAACATGTTCACGCTCATCGCTCTGGGAACCGGCGCGGCTTACCTGTTCAGTGTCATCGGATTGATCAACGGATTGCCGCTTTATTTCGAGCCGGCGGCCGTAATCGTTACGCTGGTTTTGCTCGGCCAAGTCTTGGAATTGCGAGCTCGCAGCCAAACCAGCAGCGCGCTCAAAGCTTTGTTGAAGCTGACGCCAAAGACGGCGCGTCTGATCGACGGGCGCGAGGTTCCGTTAGATCAAATAAAAGTAGGCGATCAACTGCGCGTGCGGCCGGGGGAAACGATTCCGGCGGATGGCGTTATCGTGGGCGGCCACTCCTCAGTAGACGAATCCATGGTCACTGGCGAACCGATTCCGGTGGAAAAGATGGCCGGGGGCAAGGTGACCGGCGGCACGCTGAACGGCAATGGCAGCTTTATCGTGCGCGCGGAGCGCGTGGGAGCAGACAGCTTATTGAGCCAGATTGTGCGCCTGGTGAGTGAGGCGCAACGCACGCGACCTCCCATTCAGAAATTGGCAGATCGCGTGGCTGGCATTTTTGTTCCGGCCGTCGTTTTAGTGGCTGCGGTTACGTTTGTTGCGTGGATGTTGCTGGGGCCCGAGCCTAAACTGAGCCATGCGCTGGTAAACGCCGTGGCCGTCTTGATCATTGCGTGCCCGTGCGCGCTCGGGCTGGCGACCCCCATGTCAATCATGGTTAGCACCGGGCGCGGCGCAACGGCGGGAGTGCTGGTGCGGAACGCGGAGGCGCTCGAAACATTGCAGAAGGCGGACGCGCTGGTGGTGGATAAAACCGGCACGCTGACTACCGGAAAGCCACAGCTGGTAGCGGTTGAAACGTTGGCGGGTTGGGAGGAGAACGATGTGTTGGCGCTCGCCGCGAGCGTGGAACAACTGAGTGAACATCCGCTGGCGGGAGCGATTCTGGCAGGGGCCAAGGAGCGCGACCTCGCTCTTCAACAGGCGGAGCGCTTCGAAATCATCCCGGGCAAGGGCGCAAAAGCGATGGTCAATGGGCGCGCGGTACTGGCGGGTAATGCCGATTTCCTCTCGGAGGCGGGTCTTCCCACCGAAGAACTGAAGCGCAAATCGGCTCAGTTTTCCGGCGATTCCCTCATTTTTGTAGCCATTGACCAGCAGCCGGCGGGAGTTTTGGCAGTTTCCGATCTCCTCAAGCCAACCACCAAAAGCGCAGTGGAGGCTCTTAGGAAAGAGGGCATCCGCCTCGTTCTATTGAGCGGCGATTCGCCAACGGCGGCGAACGCGGTCGCGGAACAACTAGGCATCAGCGAGGTTCACGCGGGCGTTTTGCCGGCCGGGAAAGCTGAATTCGTGCAGAAGTTACGCGCTGAAGGGCACGTGGTTGCTATGGCGGGAGACGGCGTCAACGATGCCCCGGGGCTGGCTGCGGCGCAAGTAGGAATTGCCATGAGCACTGGCACCGATGTCGCCATTCAGAACGCCGGCATTACGCTCCTGAACGGAGACTTAGCGGCCTTGGTGCGGGCTGTCCATTTGAGCCGCGCCACCGTTCGCAATATTAAGCAGAATCTGTTCTTTGCGTTCGTCTACAACTTGATTGGCGTGCCAGTGGCGGCGGGAATTCTCTATCCGTTTTTTGGGCTGCTTCTCAGCCCCATGATTGCCAGCGCCGCCATGACATTCAGTTCCGTGTCTGTCATTGGCAACGCACTGCGTTTGCGTACCGTGAAGCTATAGCAGTGCCGCTTCAGCTTCCGCTAAAGTGGGGAACATCACCAACGTGTCGCGTACACCTGACAGATTAAACATGGTTTCGATGCGCGGGGCCACGTTAATCAAGGCATATTTGGTTTGTTTGCGGCCGCATGAGACATGTATGCCCAGAATGCTGCCCAGGGCCGCCGAATCCATGTAGGGCACGTCCGCCAAATCAATGATGAGGAGTGGTGACTTGTCTTCGCGCGCCGTTTGCTGGAACTCGAAAAAATTCGATATAAGAAGGGGGCCTTTGATCTTAAGGATGCGCTCGCCTTCGTGGGCGCTGGCGACGGATTCAATTTGCAACGGCGACGGCGCGGGGGCTGGACTATCCATAACCCCTGTATGATATCCAGTTTTTGTTTCAATTGGATTACCGGACCATCCATGCTATAACTATCGGGGACACCAGCCTTCCATTCTGAACGAAACTTTTTTCCGCGAATCGGGTCTTTAATCAATGACTTAGCTTGCGTCCAGATCAAAGCTCTTCGCCCCTACGAGCGTGACAGCAGAATCAAACCAACCATTCCTCGGCGCTTGGAAAGACCGTCTTCGGGCACTCAAGAACGTGCCGCCTGTTTTGCGCATCGTTTGGGATTCGGGCCCTGCTGTGGTGGTTCTCGGCCTGGTCTTTCGTGCTGTCGCGTCGCTCGTTCCAGTCAGCACGGCATGGGTGACGAAGCTCATCATCGACCTTATCAACGCTATCGTTCACCACCAAGCCACTTTGTCGAACAGGCTCTGGTGGTTGGCCGGGGCGGAATTCTCCCTAGCGGTCACGGGTAGCATTCTCGGGCGTGTGATTGATTATTACGATTCCGTTCTCGCCGATCGTTATAGCCGCCACGTCAGCATTGAGGTGATGCGGCATGCCTCGTCGCTTGACCTACAAGCATATGAAAATCCGGTCTTCTACGACAGGCTGGAGCGCGCCCGCGTCCAAGCGACGGATCGCCTGGGCATGATTCAGTCCATCGGGCGGCTCTTTCAGCAAACCATCACTGTCATATCCCTTTCGCTAGCCATTCTGTATTTTTCACCTTGGCTGCTGCTCATCCTGGTGGCCTGTCTACTGCCGGCCTTTCTGGGCGAAAGCCACTTTGCGTTTTTGAGCTACGCCAAGAATTTCCGGCAAACTCCCGCGCGACGTCAGCTTGATTATCTGCGCCAGGTGGGCGGCAGCAAAGAAGCCGCTAAGGAACTCAAGCTGTTTAATCTCAGCGAGTTCTTCACCACTCGTTTCACGACGATTTGGAATGCTATTTTGGATGAAAACCTGGCCCTCTCGCGTAAGCGCCTGATCGCGGTGGCCCTGCTTTCCATCTTGAGCACCGGCGGTTATTACGGCGCTTATCTCTGGGTCATCTTCAAGACCGTCACCGGAGTTTTCTCGATCGGCACACTCACCTTTCTCACGCAGTCGATCATGAACGCGTCCAGCAACATTTCACAGATCTTCTCAACGCTCTCGAGTATTGCCGATCAGGCGCTGTTTTTAACCGACCTCATCGCCTTCTTCGAAATGCAGCCAACAGTATCGTCCAAGCCGAATGCGCTGCCGGCTCCGCGCCACGTTGAAACCGGTTTCGAATTTCAGGATGTCTCTTTCAAATATCCGGGGACCGATCGCATCATCCTGAATCACCTCAATCTGCGCGTTGAACCCGGCGAACGCATAGCGCTCATTGGTCAAAATGGCCAAGGCAAGACCACCATTGTCAAGCTCATCACGCGGCTGTACGATCCAACCGCTGGCCGCATACTGCTGGATGGCATTGATCTGCGCGAATATGACATTGAGGATCTTTGCCGGCATACAGGCGTTATTTTTCAGGACTTTATGCGCTATGAAATGACTGCTCGCGAGAATATTGCGGTTGGGCGCATTGAGTTTCTGGATGACGATCAGCGCATTCGAGAAGCCGCTGAGAAAAGTCTCGCGGATGGCGTGATTGAGCACTTAGCCGGTGGTTACGAACAGATGCTGGGGCGCCGTTTCGAAGGCGGGGTGGACCTTTCCGGTGGCGAATGGCAAAAACTTGCCTTGGCGCGTGCGTATTTGCGCGACGCTGAAATTCTGATCTTGGACGAACCAACCGCCGCGCTCGACGCGCGCGCTGAGTTCGAAGTGTTCCAACGCTTCAACGAACTCACCGTTGGAAAAATGGCTCTCTTCATCTCCCATCGTTTTTCCACCGTGCGCATGGCCGAACGCATTATTGTCTTAGAGAATGGCTCGATTAGCGAGGAAGGCAGCCACGACCAATTGATGTCGCGCGGAGGCACCTATGCGGGCATGTTTGAACTCCAGGCGGCCAGTTATCGCTGAAGCGCTTATGCCGGAACCTTCGCCAAAACTCGATTCCGCCGCGCTCGAACAGGATCGCCTCGCCGAGCATGCGAGACAGACAGCGCGCTCGTGCGCTTGGGTTGCCGGCCACCGCAGAACGCGCCGCAGCGGCGAGATTTACCGCAAAAGCTTGCGCCGGCTGAAGAATCTAGAGAAAGAACTCTATGCCCTGCGCAGCGGCGAGCCCACCGAAGATTTGCGTTGGATCTATGGCAACCTCCGGCTGGTGCATGCAGAGTTGCACGATCTCAGCGAGTCGGTCCGCGGGCTCGGTAGACTACCTGCCGTCCGCACCGATCATGAGGAGGCTATTCCGCGCTGTGTTGTTTTGGCGCGCGGTCTCCTGGAGGCGAGCGAATGCCGGCTCACTCAGGCGACAGTTTCTACCTATCTGGAGGCGGTTCAGGATATTGATCCACTGCGGCTCGCGGAAATCGATCAATTTCTCATGTGTCTCAAGCTGGCGCTACTCGAATTGCTGGCCCAGCGCGGCTGGGAGGCGCTGGATGCGTTTCGGCAAAGCGGCCATGATGCGCAATCTTCCGGCATTGGTCCGGTGATTAGCGTGCTGCGTTTTATCGGCGAGGAAGATTGGCGCGACACGCTGGAAAACCTTTCTATTGTGCATCGCACCTTGAGCCTTGATCCAGCCGGCGTCTATTTGCGAATGGAGGCTGAAACGCGGGGCGAATATCGCGGCTACGTCGCCACGATTGCCAGGCATTCCGACGTCGGCGAAGTTGACGTTGCCCGCTTGGCGCTTGAATCCGCCAAGAAGGCCACCGTTGATCCTGGCGCGCCCGAAGCTTTGCGCAACCGGCTGCGCCACGTGGGTTACTACTTGCTTGATAAGACAGGATCGCAGGATTTGCTGCAGCGGGTTGGCTATCGTCCCGCGCTGAACTCCATGCTGGCGCGGCTTTTCTGCGCTTACCCTGACGAAGTCTACATCATCGGTATTGAGTTCGTCACTCTGATCACCGTTGTCGCCATTCTGATGATTCTGGTTAGCAATCATAATGGCTGGGCGCTGATTATGAGCGCGCTCATCCTGCTGCTCCCGGCGACGCAAGCGGCAGTCGAATTAGTCAACTATCTGGTCACCACCGTCCTCAGTCCACGCGCGCTCCCGAAAATCGATTTCTCGAGAGGAGTTGAGAGCTCCAGCGCCACCATCGTCGCTGTCCCCACGCTGCTCATCAATGAGAAGCAGATTCGTCAACTGGTGGACGACATCGAAATCCGTTATCTGGTGAATCGCGACGCCAACATTTACTATGCGCTGCTCACTGACCTTCCAGACAGCGCCGAGCCGGTTGGCGAAAAGGATCCACGGATCGACCTGGCGATTGAACTGATTACTGGTCTCAACGAAAAATACGATTCCGTGCCCTATGGCGGCTTCTATCTGTTTCACCGCCACCGAATTTTCAACCCGCGTGAAGGTGCCTGGATGGGCTGGGAGCGCAAACGCGGCAAACTGCTGGATCTGAATCAGTATTTGCGCGACAGCTTCGATCCATTCCCGGTCAAAGCGGGCCCAATAGACCGTCTTCCGCGCGAACGTATCCGATACGTGATCACGCTCGATTCCGATTCCCAACTGCCGCGCGGCACGGCTCAGCGGCTGATCGGCGCCATGGCCCACCCGTTGAATCGGCCCATCGTAGATGCGGAACGTAAGATCGTCACACGCGGCTACGGCATACTGCAGCCGCGCGTCGGCATTAGCGTTCACACCGCCACAACGTCGCGTCTGGCGCGTATTTATTCCGGCCAAACGGGCTTCGATATCTATTCGCGCGCGGCTTCAGACGTTTACCAAGACCTCTACGGCGAAGGCATATTTACCGGTAAGGGCATATATGAGATCGACGCTCTGCGCGCGGTTTTAGAACGGCGTTTTCCGCGCAATGCTCTTCTTAGCCACGATCTCATTGAAGGCGCTTACGCGCGCGCCGGGCTTGCCTCCGATATTGAAGTCATTGACGATTATCCTTCGCATTACAGCGCCTATAACCGCCGCAAACACCGTTGGCTGCGCGGCGACTGGCAGATCGTCCGTTGGATTTTCAATAAAGTCCCGGACGAAAGCCGCCACCTGGTGCCTAATCCGATCTCGCTGGTTTCGCGCTGGAAGATAGCGGATAACCTGCGCCGCAGCTTGATGGAGCCGGCTACTTTTCTGCTGTTCATTGCGGGTTGGTTCTTCCTGCCGGGCGGTCCGCGCTTCTGGACCATCGTTTCCCTCCTTCTGCTTTTCCTGCCTATTTACTTCCGGCTGCTTTTCGCATTGACGTGCGCAGCGGTGGCATTAAACTGGCAATCGATACGCGAATCTTTCGAAGACTTTGTTACCTCGCACGCCGCCATCCTGCTGAATATTGCTTTCCTGGCACATCAGACGCTTGTTTCCATCGACGCCATTGTGCGCACCATCGTGCGCACGCACCTCACTCACCGAAGCCTGCTCGAGTGGGAGACGGCCACAGAGGCGGAACTGGGCATTCGCAAGCGCACGCCGGTGGACATCTACCTTGATTGGATCCCTCTGCTGGCTGTCGCCTTGGCCGGCGCTCTGATCCTGCGCCCCGAAGCCGCACCGTATGCTGCGCCGTTTATCATCGCCTGGGGTGGTTGCAAGCTGCTATCGAAATGGCTGAACAGATCACCGCGGAAGGACGCATTCGTGCTTTCGAAAAAAGAGCATCGCCTGCTGCGCGAGACGGCGCTGCGCACCTGGAAATACTTCGCTACCTTCAGCACGGCTGCCAATCACTGGCTGATTCCCGACAATGTTCAGGAAGAACCATATCGCGTGGCCGAGCGAATTTCACCGACCAACCTGGGCTTACTGTTGAACGCCCGACAAGGGGCGCTGGAATTCGGCTACCTCACTCTGCCGGAGTTCATTTCGCTCACTGAGAAGACACTTGCCACAATCGAGAAGCTGCGCCGATTTCATGGCCACTTTGTCAACTGGTATGACACTACGACTTTAGAACCGCTGGCTCCCCTTACGATCTCAAGCGTGGATGACGGTAACTTCATAGCCTCTCTGTGGAGTCTGCGCGAAGGCTGTCTCGAACTACTCGAACGACCGGTTGTTTTGCCAAGCGCGATCGAAGGCTTGGCCGATTATGCAGGGAGCGAGAACCTGGATGACTCCTGGCGCAAATTGTTCCGACTAAAGGAGCCGCAAGAATGGCTACCCTTGTTACTAGCGCAGCCGGATTCAGCTGGCTCCGTTGCTTTCCAGGAGCGCCTGCAGGCTCTGAAGAGCGTTGCTCTCGATTTGCGGACCGGTGCAGACGGCACCTTTCCCGAAACACTGCCGACGCCCGCTGCC
This sequence comes from Bryobacterales bacterium, assembly GCA_963764105.1. Taxonomy (GTDB): domain Bacteria; phylum Acidobacteriota; class Terriglobia; order Bryobacterales; family Bryobacteraceae; genus Bog-105. Next base: position 16,087 of record CAVXRP010000014.1, on the reverse strand, counting down.
GCGGAAGCGGAGAGACTGCGCGCGATCGCCGCCCAATGCGAACGGCTATCGGAGCAAATGGATTTTAGCCTCCTTATCAACCAACGCCGGAAACTGATGTCGATTGGTTACGACGCGGGCAAAGAAAAGCTCAACGATTCCTGCTACGATCTGCTGGCTTCCGAAGCCCGCATCGCGGCCTTCGTCGCTGTCGCCAAAGATGAAACCAGTCAGGAATCGTGGTTCCGTCTCGGCCGCCAACATACGGTTTGCGAAGGCGAATTCGTTCTCATCTCGTGGACTGGAACGATGTTCGAGTACTTGATGCCGCTGATCTGGATGCGCTCTCATCCCGATACGCTGCTGGCACGCAGCCTGGATGCCGCGGTCAGGGCTCAGCAAAATTATGGTCGGCGCCGCGGGATTCCTTGGGGCATCTCCGAATCGGCCTGCGCCAAAACCGACGAACAAGGCAATTATCAATACGCCGCGTTCGGCGTTCCCGGCCTGGCCTTGAATGTGGCGCGCGCCGGTTTCCTGGTTGTTGCGCCCTACGCGAGTTGTCTGGCGCTTATGGTTGATCTGTCTGGTTCGGTCCGCAATCTCGCCGCAATGTCGCGCAAAGGCTGGCTGGGTGAGTATGGCTTCTATGAAGCAGTGGATTACACTGCTTCCACAGGCAACGCTTTTCGTTCTCGCAAGTATGAACTTGTGCGTTGCTTCATGGCCCACCATCAAGGAATGACGCTGGCGGCGATCTGCAATGTATTGTATGAAAATCCTTTCCAGCGCTGGTTCCACGCGGCGCGACTGGTGCAGGCAAGCGAACTGATCTTGAACGAACGCCCGCTTCGGGTTCGGCCGGTTACCGATTTGCAACCGCGGCGCGTGGTGAACTTTGACACGCCGCACGCGCCGGTAGAGTAAGTGGTTCCCGGGCGCAAGATTCGGAAAGGGCGGCGGGTAACTCTCCCTTGAAAAACCGGGTTCTGGAGGGCACCAAAAAGAGAGGGGACACGCCTGCTGAATTCATTTCGGCGGCAGTGCGGTGCGAAGGCCGGAGTGTCTCCCTTTTTCTTTTGAACTAGCTCGGATACAATCTTGCCATGAAGAGCAGTCAGTCTTTGCCGCGCCGCCGCTTCCTGCAAGGCAGCGCGTTGTTGCTGGTAGAAAACGCGCTGCCCGCGCAAACACAAGTGGCGCCGAGCGATCGGGTGCGCTTCGGCATGATCGGCATTGGCATGCAAGGCTCCGGCTTATTGCCGACCGCGATCGGCCTGCCAGGAATTGAATGCGTCGGCGCGGCCGATCTCTATGATGGCCGGCACACGCTGGCGCGCGAAATCACCGGCAAGGCCAATCTGCCCGTTAGCAGGAACTATCACGATCTGCTCAACCGCAAGGACATCGATTGCATTGTTGCGGCCGTGCCCGACCACTGGCACATGCGCGTGGTGGTGGATGCCTGCAACGCCGGCAAAGACATCTATTGCGAAAAGCCTATGTCGCACACCATTCCACAAGGTTTCGAAATGGTGGACGCCGCGCAGCGCAACAATCGAATCGTGCAAATCGGCTCGCAGCGCGTGAGCTCAGCGCTATGTGCTAAGGCTCTCGAACTTTATAAAGGCGGCGCCATCGGCGATGTGGAACTAGTGGAACTGAGCATGGGCCGCAACGACCCCAACGGTGCTTGGCAGTATCCTCCACCGCCCGATCTGTCTCCGCAAAATCTCGATTGGGACACCTGGCTGAATGATGCTCCGAAAATTCCTTTCGACCCGATCCGCTTCGCGCGCTGGCGCTGCTGGAAAGAGTACGGTACGGGCGTTGCCGGCGATTTGATGGTTCACCTTCTCAGCGGAATGCAAAAGACCCTTGGCTGGAATGAAGCGCCGCGTTCGGCCACATCACTGGGCGGGATTTTCCGTTGGAAGGATGGCCGCAACATGCCCGACACACTTTTGGTGATTTTCGACTATCACGGCATTCCCGTCTACGTTCGTTTGAACCTTGGTTGCGCGACACCGGAGACGGCGCGCTTCCTGGGTCCCAAAGGAGTTATGGAAGCGAACGGGACGGAGATTCGACTGTCGCGGCAGCGCGGCATCGACACGAGTCCGAGTTACTACTCAGGCGGTTTTCCGGCCAAACTGCGGGCCGAATATGTTAACCAATGGCTGGCCGAACATGAGCCGCCGATCGGTAAAGAACCGATTGCGGACGACACTGTTTTCCACGGCAGCGACGATTGGGACGATGTGCGGCCCCATCTCTGGACGTTTTTCCAGGCGGTGAAATCGCGCAATGCCGTCACTGAAGACGCGGTGTTCGGCAATCACGCGGCCATTGCCTGCCACATGGCGAACGAATCTTATTTCCGAAAAGCACCGGTTTATTTCGACGAAACGGCCAAGAGTCTCCGATCCTGATGCGGTTTTGGGCGCACTACGGGTGCGGCGATTGGCGGCTGGTTTGTTTTGGAGAGGCGTTAGGCGGCTGGACGCTCCTTCCAGTGGGCCAAATAGGCGACGAATTGCTCTTTGCTGAGGTCGGAAGGCTGACCTTGGACGAAAGCGTTGGCTTGTTCGCGATGGATTTGATCTTGCAATTCCTCAACTGAAAAAACGAAGCCAAAGAAGGCGGGTTCGAAGGGGACGCCGAGTTTGCGGGTGGATTTGTAGAGGGCGAGGGCGCGCTTGAGATCGGCGGCGTGTTTGTCGCGGCGGTCTTTTTGGATTTGCTCGAGTTGTGCGACGTCGGCGTTGCGCTGGTTGCGGAGGCGGCGCTCTTGGAGGGCGAGGTTGCTGAAATCTTTGCGAAAGGTCATGAAGATTTCGGCGTCGATGAAGGCTTGGCGATTGGTGGGATCTTTTTCTTCGGGGAAAAGATCGGCGAGCTTGCGGCGGCCGACGGCGATGATGCCGGATTCGAGAGGCGCGATGCGGAGAAGGCGCCATTCGGTGTCGGCGATGCTGTGGACGAGCGCTTTTTCTTTGTCGGTGGCGGGTGAGAATTCGGCGAAGTGGCGATCGAGGTGGTCGTAGTAGGCGTGGCTGTCGTCGGTGGGAAGGAGGACGGTGCGGCCGGTGAGGCCAGTTTTGACGGCGTTCATGGAGGATTTGGCTTTGCCTTCTTCAGTACGAGGGCCGGTGCTGTGTTGTGAGTTGGCGCGGTTGGCGTTGCGGCGGGCTTCGGAGGTTGCTTTGGCGTTGATTTCGTCGATGAGGTCTTGGAAATTGAAGGTGTCGGGTGGGGGTGGTTGGTCGGAGCCGCCGCCGACGGAAGCGGTCGCAGCCATGGTTTCCGGTCTACCGGTTGGAGTTTGCTCCGCAGCCATGGTTTCCGGTCTACCGGTTGGAGTTTGCTCCGCAAACATGGTTTCCGGTCTACCGGTTGGAGTTTGCTCCGCAAACATGGTTTCCGGTCTACCGGTTGGAGTTTGCTCCGCAAACATGGTTTCCGGTCTACCGGTTGGAGTTTGCTCCGCAAACATGGTTTCCGGTCTACCGGTTGGAGTTTGCTCCGCAAACATGGTTTCCGGTCTACCGGTTGGAGTTTGCTCAGCAAACATGGTCTTGTTGGCGTTGACGGCCAGTTTTTGGGCTTGGCGCTCAGCGGCGCGGCGTTGTGCACGGTTTGGCATAATTTTGAGATTTCTTCGGAAAATACAAATGGCCCGCGACGAGGAAAAACTCGCCCGAGCCGGTTTAAATTTAGCAAGATTGCTGGGTTGGCTGAACGGGGAGGAGGATTTTCGCTGCTGCGATTTGGAGGTAAGTGTTTTGGAATGACGGGGAAGCAAGTATTTTTGGAAATCTTGCGAGAGCTGTGACTGTAAAAAGGGATCGGCAATTTCAAGCGAGCAGCATGTCTCTTTAACCGAAAGACCCCATGCCCAGCATTCAATGTTACTTAGCCGGCGAAATGCGATCGATTCCGACGAAAGTGTTCGATGAATTGATCTTCAGCCACATTGGTTGGGAACGGCGTTGTGGTCAATGACGCTGAAAGCGTGGCCCACTTCACCTTTGTGGCGTTTAGGAAGGGCATTCGGCGCACTTGACGGCCTGGATTTTTGGCCTGTTCGCCGCGCTGGCGTTGTGTCTGGCGGCAGTCGGCTTGTATAGCGTGGTGTCTTACACGGTGGCGCAGCGCACCAACGAATTCGGCATTCGCATAGCTCTGGGTGCGCATCGAAGCGACGTCCTGCGCATCGTCTTTGCCTCGACTATGGTGAGCGTCGGCAGCGGCGTAGCGGCTGGTGTCGCGCTTACCCTAGCCCTGAACAAGATTCTAGAAAAATGGGCTGAAAGAAACGCGCGCGATCCGCTCATTCTGTTGGCAGGTACGACGCTGCTGATCACCGTATCCGCCATCGCCTGCGCCATACCGGCGCGGCACGCCTCGGAAGTTGATCCCGTCACTGCGCTGCGCTGCGAATGACACAGAGTGGCAATGGGCGTGCCGCTTGCAGAGCCTCGAGCGCCAGGAAGCGCTGCCTTTTCGAACGGGCGCGCCGCTGCCCGCCTCGGAAACAGCGCAACTCAAGTAACCGATTCGCGGTCTACAGATTGGTATGTTTCCGCGAATCGTGCCGTTGATTTTTATAATGCTTTTGTGTAGCGGAATCGTTGCCGCCGACGATGCCGCTTTTGATCTGGTCGGACCGCCCGTGCAAGTGGAAGTGAACCGCGGCGGCGTCATTCTTCCTATTTCGGAAGTACCCAACCTGCTGGCCGGCGACCTATTATGGGTTCACCCCGAATTACCCAACGATCAAGCGGCGCATTACCTGCTGATCGTCACGTTCCTGCGAGGCCCCACAAACCCTCCGCCTCAAAATTGGTTTACCCGCGCTGAGACATGGTCGAAAAAGGTGAAGCAAGAGGGTGTCTTCGTGCCGGTCCCGGAAGAAGCGCAACAAGCGCTGATCTTCCTGGCGCCCGAGACCAAAGGCGATTTCCGCACCCTCATGTCGGCGGTGCGCGGCAGGCCGGGCTCTTTTGTGCGGGCGGTGCAAGACCTCGATCAGGCCAGCCTCGACCGCTCGCGGCTCGATGCCTATTTAGCCGCTATCCGTAAAACTGCTGCCACCGACCCGGCAAAAGTTCACGACGTCTCCGTCCTGCTGGCGCGCAGCCTAAACATTCACCTCGACGAAGATTGCTTTAAGAAGCCAGTCGAAGAACAGGCTGCGTGTCTCACCCAAAAGGGCGGCAATCTGGTTTTGAACGACGGGCATAGCCAGTCCATCGTAGGCGCTCTGACAAATGGCTCGCCGGCGGATTTGATTGGGCAACTCAGTTACACTCCCCAGGCGGGATACGGTTATTTCAGTCCATACATAGGCGCCATCATGGATATGGGGCGCATTCTCGATACTCTGCGTACCGCTCAATATCAATACATCCCGGCCTTAAGCCTTCCGAAAAAAAACGCGTTGGAACTCAAGCTCAATAATCCGCCTTCGTTCCACAATCCGAAGTCGGTGATTGTGATCGCTTTACCCGCCATCAAGAAGGAAGAGGGGCCGCCTTTGCGAGCAGTGGATGCCACTCTGCCCACTTGCCTCCAAAGAGATCCATTGGTGTTGCCGGCGGAGGGCGCTCCTTTGGTTTTTTCGACGCCGCTTGCCCACGATTTGATGCTTCACTTGGACACAGGATCGGGCAAACCGATGGATCTGCCTATCGCCGCCGACCCCTCTCGAGGCGGTTTTGTTGTGTCGTCACAAGCGCTGGCTGCTGTCAAGCTGGACGAGCATTCCCACAAAACGCTAAAGGGAACCGTTCGCGGCAAGTGGGGCTTCGACGTCTTCGCGGGACCCACCTACCAACTGCAGCCGAGCGAGGAAGCAAGCTGGACCCTTCCTCATAACGATTCAGCGGGCCTCACAGCTGGCAGCGCCCACGTGTTGCACCTCGAGTCAGCCGCCGCCGCTTGCACCGACAAGGTCTCGCTCAAAGACGAGAACGGGAACGACTTGAAGGTGCAATGGAAGCTTGCAAAATCTGATCAACTCGAAGTCACGATTCCCGCCGCTAGCGCGAAAGCAACTGGCCCTGTCGTTCTGACTTTGAAAACCGTCGGGATGAAAGAGGACGCTCGCATCCCCCTCCGAATCTATGCGGCCGAGGCCCGATTGAAGCAATTCACTGTCATTCCCGGAGAAACCCACGGCGTCTTACAAGGAAACGGATTGAATCAGGTGGAAAGCGTCCAGTTGAGCGGCATACACTTTGCACGCCAAGCCGAAAAAGATCAGCCAGATGACGAATCTGCGGACGAGTTGCAGTTGACCGTTGCAGATGCCAAAGAGACTGCGGCGCTTCACCCCAACGGCAAGCTGACGGCGCAGGTGACGCTGAAAGATGGTAGAAGCCTGAATGTGCCGGCATTCATCGGTCCCCCGCCGCCGAGCGTAAGCCTGCTGAATAAGTCCATCGATTTGGGTCCCGCCTCGCAATCGTCGCCTATCCATCTGGCCAACGGCGACGAACTACCGCAGGGTGGGATCATCTGGTTTTCGCTGAAGACGGAAGTACCCGCCACCTTTCCGCGCAGCGAGAATATCGAAATCGCCACTGCGGATTCCTCCTTCCATGTTTTGCTCGGTATTGAAAGCGGCGCCCTGACGCTGCAGGACTCAGCGACCGTCGTCGGCAAGTTCAATCCTGCTCAGAGCTTCGGCAACTCGGCCTTTGGCCAGTTACGATTCCGTCCTGTAGATGAGCGTGGCGTGGCCGGCGAGTGGCAGCCGCTGGCAAAACTGGTGCGCCTACCGCCATTAAAGGAGCTAAGCTGCCCTGCCGATCCGAATCAACCCTGCACTCTAAAAGGAGACGACCTTTTCCTGCTGGAGGCGGTTGCGGCCGATCCCCAGTTTTCTCACCCGGCCACCGTCCCCGAGGGATTCATTAGCTCACAACTGAACGTCCCCCAGCCGAAAGATGGCACCCTCTACGTCAAACTTCGTGACGACCCATCGGACGTGGACAAACTGACCTTGCCGGTAACTGGCCCGCCACAGCCGCCGGTTCAGCCACCCAGCCCGCAATGAGACGTTCAAACGAATTCATCTCCAAAGTTTTCTACCCGCGCCCCTCTGCCTCCGCCAGATCCAGAAAATCCGCCACATTCAGAATCCGCACGCTGTCGTAGCGGCTTAGCCGCAGCAGGTGTCGGTCGCCGCTCACAATGTAATCCGAACCGGCGGCCGACGCGCATTCGAGGATGCGGTCGTCGTCCGGGTCCCGTTCACGACCGCAAGAAAAACCGCTGGCCTCACTTTCTCCGCGAACCGTTCAATCTGGCCTCTGGCCTCGTCTATATGCTCTTGCGGCCAACCAAATTTCCTTGCCAACACATCGGCAACTTCGTCGAGAATGGCATCGGATACAGCAAGGCGGATCTTCCCCGCTCGGGCCAGTCGGAGAAATTGATATGGATTGCCGCGCGCGGTCGACAGAGCGGAGACATAAATGTTGGAATCGGCTGTGACACGCAGCACCTAGCGCCCGCGCGCCCGCTTCTCGGTGCGTACTTCCTGGATCCCACCGGCGAACGCATTCCCACCCCCTTGCTACAATCGCGGCGTGTCCGTCAACAACCTAAAGCAGCTGATCCGCGAGGTCCCTGATTTCCCCAAACCCGGCATCAATTTTTACGACATCACCACGTTGCTGAAGGACAAAGCAGGCTTTAGCGAAACAATCGACGCTTTGCGTGATCACTATAAAACCACCCCCATCGATATCGTCGTCGGTATCGAAGCGCGCGGCTACTTCTTTGCACCCGCCATCGCGCTCGCGCTGAATGCCGGCTTCGTGCCGGTACGCAAGCCGAAGAAGTTGCCCCATACTGTGCGCTCTGTCCAATATGCTTTGGAATACGGAACCGATCAATTGGAAATGCACGCCGACGCCATCGTGCCTGGCCAGAACGTAGTCATTATTGATGACGTGCTGGCTACCGGCGGCACCGCCGACGCGGTCGCCAGGCTGGTCGAGATGGCCGAGGGCAAAGTGCGGGGGCTCGGCTTCGTGATTGAGTTGAGCTTCCTGAACGGCCGCAAGAAACTCGCCGGCCGCGACGTGTTTTCCTTGATTACCTACTGAACGTGCGCGTAACAGTACCTTCCTTCGCCAAACTCAATCTCGACTTGCGCGTCCTCAGCAAGCGCGCCGACGGTTACCACGAATTACGAACTATCTTTCAGACCATCTCCTTGAAAGATTCGCTGCGCATTGATTTCGACTTTGCCCAACAAACCCGCATTGACTTGGACAGCTCCATTGCCATCGCCGACAACCTGGTGCTGCGCGCCGCCCAATTGGTGCTCGATCAATTGAAAATCAAAGTCCGCGTCCGCTTTCAGCTGAAGAAGCAAATACCTATGGGCGCGGGGTTAGGGGGCGGGTCGAGCAATGCGGCGGCTGTCTTAATTGCCTTACCGGCGTTGGCCGGTAGGCGAATGACGCGCGAAACTTTGTTAACTTGGGCGGAGGCGCTGGGCAGTGATGTTTCGTTCTTCCTGCACGGCGGAACCGCGTTGGGAATAGGGCGGGGGAGCGAGTTGTACCCCTTACCGGATCTCCCGCTGCACCACGTACTGGTAGTTTCCACTGGCATTCACGTGTCTACCGCTGAGGCGTATCAAGCACTCCGCCGCACCGTTACAAACGCGTTGACTTCAGCGCAAGAGTCCCCTATCCTGAGAGAGTTTCAAGCAATTGCATGGGGTCTCGACAACACCCGTCTTGAACAGCTCGCGCTCAAGAACGATTTTGCGCCAGCAGTGTTTAAGACACACCCCGAATTGGCGGCGGTGGCAAGAAAACTGCGGCGGCTGGGAGGAAAACCGGCCATGCTGACGGGCAGCGGTTCGGCGGTATTTGGCGTCTTCGAAAGCGACGCTCGGGCTCGGCAAGCCGCTGCGGAATTTCGCCAAGCCCATTGCTACGCCGTTCGTTTTTTGAGCCGGCGGCAGTACCACGCGCGCTGGCGCCGCGCGCTGGGATCTGCGGCCGCGCTTAGTTGTTTCACCAGCTAGATGGCCCGAGGAGAGATGTGAGGAAAATGGCAGCAACCATGACAGCACCCGTGAAGCCTGTTCGCGCGTTATTCACTGATTTCAAGGTGTTTAGCGGCACCGCGAACCCCGTTTTGACAGCGGGCATCTGCCAGGCCTTGGAAAGTTCCGTCGGCGAAGCAATGATCAAACGTTTTGCGGACGGGGAAACGCATCTCCAGATCCAGGAAAATGTGCGTGGCGCCGACGTCTTCGTGGTGCAGCCCACCTGTACCCCGGTCGACCAACACCTCATGGAATTGCTGCTGATGATCGACGCATTCAAGCGCGCCAGCGCCGAGCGGATCACGGCAGTGTTACCCTATTATGGGTACGCGCGGCAGGACCGAAAGGACCGGCCGCGAATGCCTATCTCCGCGAAATTAGTGGCTAGCTTGCTCGAAAGGGCGGGTGCGAGCCGCGTTTTGGCGGTCGATTTGCACGCGGCTCAGATACAAGGCTTCTTCGATATTCCAGTCGATCACTTGTTTTCCGCGCCCGTGATGGTGGAGTATTTTGAGAATCGTTTTCCCCGCGGTGAGCTGATTATTGTGTCGCCGGATGCGGGTGGTGTGGAGCGTGCCAGATCTTTCGCCAAGCGCTTGAATGCGCCGCTGGCGATCATCGACAAGCGGCGAACAGATGCGAATGTGGCCGAGGTGATGAACATCATCGGCGATGTGGACGGGAAGCACTGCTTGATGGTGGACGATCTGGTGGATACGGCCGGCACACTGGTCAAAGGCGTGGAAGCGCTGTTGAGTCAGGGCGCTAAAAGCGTCCGGGCCTGTGCGACCCATGCCGTGTTGTCGGGGCCGGCGGTCGAGCGGATCGGCTCGTCGGAATTGTTGGAGCTAGTTGTAACGGATACCATTCCGTTGTCGTACGCGGCGGCGGAATGCAAGAAGATTAAGGTGCTCTCGGTAGCAAGTTTGCTGGCGCGGGCGATTCAATCGATTCACGAAGGTGGATCGATCAGTACTTTGTTTATCTGAGCCGCGACCGCAAGGAAGCGGTCATTTACATAGACAGCGGAACGCTCTCGAAACCGAGCCGGAAGCGTAAGCGCCTTGGTTCGCGCTCGGTATGCACAGGTTGAGGTGAAAAGGTGAGAAAAGACATTACGGTTGCCGCCGAAACAAGAGATTCGCGCGGCAAGAACGAGGCGCGCCGTTTGCGCGTAAAGGGTTCTATGCCCGCTGTCGTCTATGGCGGCGAAGCAGGACCCGCGGCCGTCGCGGTGAACCCCAAAGATCTGAACAAAATTTTGCACAGCAAAACCGGCCACAACACAATTTTCAATTTGAGCATCGGCGGCAAGGAAACAGTGCCGGTCATGATTGTGGATTGGCAACACGATCCCATCAAGGAAAATCTGCTGCACGTGGATCTGAAGCGCATCGATTTGACTAAGCGCATCGCAGTGAAAGTGCCGGTGGTGACGCAGGGCGATCCCAAGGGCGTCAAGCTGCAAGGCGGCATCCACGAAATCATTACGCGCGAAATCGAAATCGAGTGCCTGCCGGATGAGATCCCGGAAGAATTTGTAGTGAATGTGACCGAATTGATGATCGGCCAAAGCGTGCGCGCCTCGGAAATTGCGTTGAGCGGTTCGGTAAAGCTGCTCAGCCCCGGCGACGCGGTCATTTCGCACGTCGTTTCGTTGAAGGCGGAAGAAGTGGCGCCTGCCGCTGAAGTGGCCGCCACGCCTGCCGCTGAGCCGGAAGTCATCAAGAAGGGTAAGAAAGACGAGGAAGGCGGCGAAGCGGCCGCGCCTCCTGCGAAGAAGAAATAAAGCCCGGCCAGTGTATGCATCGGCGCCTGCATTATGCCTGAAGACGCGCTTCCGCAAGGAGGCGACCTGGTGGAGCAGGCGTTCTGCATCGCTGGACTGGGCAACCCCGGTATCCGTTATGCGGCCACCCCGCATAATCTCGGCTTCCGGGTTGTGGACGAACTTGCGAAGCGCCATTCCCTGCACATCACAAAAACGGAAGGGGCTTCGTTGACGGCCAGCGGACGGATTCAGGAGAAGAAAATTTTCCTGGTCAAGCCGCAGACCTTCATGAACAACTCGGGTATGGGCATCGGTAATTTTCTGAAGTTCCATAACCTGACGCACCGCAATCTGATTGTGGTGTATGACGAACTGGCGCTGCCTTGGACCGGATTGCGGATCAAGCTCACCGGTTCGGCGGCTGGGCACAATGGTGTCAAGTCGATCATTGCCGCTCTGAAGACGGAAGTCTTTACGCGCGTCCGGGTGGGTATACACCCGGGCCACGAAATTGATGCGGTCACATATGTTCTCGCGCCGTTTGAGCGCGGAATCAAGGACCAGGTGGAAGAAATGGTGTTCTATACCGCGGACGCCGTGGAAACCATCCTTGCTGAAGGCGCCCATAAGGCCATGGCGAAATTTAATCGTCGCGCCCAAGGCATGAATGAAGAGGAAGAATGAGAATCTACGAAGAGTTGTTTATTGTCCGGCCGGATGCCACCGAAGAAGAAGTGGATCCCCTGATCGAGCAGATCAAAGGCGTAATCACGCATGCCGGTGGCACCATTGAAAAGGCCGAGAAGTGGGGTATGCGCAAGCTGGCCTACCGCGTTTCGAAGCACAATGAAGGCCAATACATTTTGCTGGTGTTCAATGCCAAAGCGGACACCGTTAAAGAACTGGAGCGCCGCTTGCGCGTGTCGGACATGGTCATCAAGTTCCTGACCGTGCGCATTGATGAGAAGCTGAAGCGCATTGAAAAGCGCAAGAAGGCGCGCGAGAAGCGTGCCTTGCGCAAACCCGCGCCCCAGCCCCAGCAAGCCAGCGTCAATTCAGTGTTTTTGCCCGGCGAACCGCATTCGGCCGTGCCCGGTGCCCCTGCGCCGGCATTACCGGCCACGCCCGCGCCGCCAGCACCACCGCCACCCGCTGCGGCCCCGCTGGCCCCCTCACCGGAGCAACTTACCGAGCCGCGACCGCCGGCGAGCGTGCAAACTACCGAGCCGCGACCGCCAGGGAGCGTTGAATAACCGGAGATCAGGAGAATCAAAATGCCAGAACAAAGAAGCGGCCGCCCGATAGCGGCATCCCAGCGCCCCACCGGTGGCGACAAAGCGATTGCCACCGGCAAGAAGCAATATTTCCGGCGCAAAAAAGTGTGCCGGTTTTGCGTAGACAAAGTGGACGACATCAATTACAAAGACGTGAAAACATTGATGAGCTACGTCTCCGAGCGCGGCAAGATCACGCCGCGCCGCATTTCCGGCGTATGCACGCCGCACCAGAAACGTTTGAGCGAAGCGATCAAGCAGGCGCGCAACATCGCGCTCGTACCGTTCGCGTCGCGCATGTAAGGGAGCGGGAGAACAACTATGGAAGTCATTCTAAGAGAAGACGTCGATAAAATTGGCGCGCGCGGCGCACTGGTCAAAGTAGCCGATGGCTTTGCGCGTAACTTTCTGCTGCCGAAGAAGCTGGCCGTCCTGGCGACCGCTTCAAACAAGAAAATCGTCGAACAGGAACGCGAAGGCTATCTGCGCCGCGAGGCGAAAGCGGAATCCGAATCGCAGGATTTGGCGAAGCTGCTGGCCGGCGTAACGCTCACCTTCCGTCACAAAGTGGGCGAGAACAATCATTTGTTCGGATCGGTGACCGCCAAGGACATTGCCGACGCCTTGGAAGCGCAGCGCTTCCATATCGAACGGCGCAAGGTTCAATTGGACGAGCCGATTCGCACACTGGGCGAACACAACGTGACGCTGCGCTTGCACCGTGAGGTGTCGACGCAGATCAAAGTCGTCGTTGAAGCTGAGTAAACTTTGCTTCTCGATCCCGATAAACTCCAGGAAGCGGCTCCGGGCGAGGTGCTCGAGGAAGCCTCCAAGGCGCACCTCGGCCTAGACCACCGTTTCTTACACGCATTGATCGACAGGCAGGCGGAAGCTCTCCCGGCCGTTCTGGCTTTTGGCGCGCGCGACCGCAGCGCCGACAAGGTGGATCTGGCGCTCGAATTGATCGCCATTCTGCGCTTCTGGAAAACGCCGGAGTCCGTGCCGTTTCTGGTGCAATTCATCAAAGAGGATCCGGAGGACGTGCCTGACGACGTTGTGATTGCGCTGGTGGATAACGCTCCACATGCGCTCGAACCTCTCCTGCAGCTTTACAGCGAGTTGGAGGAGAGCGATGGTGGCGAGGTGGCGTTCATTCTCGCCACCCTCGGCGTGCGCGACGAACGGATTCTCAAGCTGCTCATCGACCGTCTGGAATACGATCTTTCCGACACGGTCCTCTTGTTGGAGATGTATGGCGACCCGGCGGCTGCCGGCGCCATCGAGAAACAAGCGGCCACGCTAGGCGACGAAGACGAAGAGCTGAAGCAGGAAATCAACGTGATGCTGGCGACGCTGCGCTCCGGCGCTGCCGATGATCACGAATTTAATCGCGAACCGTTCGATATCTGGGAACTCTATCCCGAAAAAGCCGAACTACCCGTGGACCTGTTGGACGAGGATGAGCGGCAGGAACTGTTGGATCATCCGGTGGCCTCCGTGCGCGCCATTGCCGCTGGTTCTTTTTTTAACCAGGCGTTGACCCTGGAGCAGCGCGCCACTTTGCTGCGTCTGGCGCAAACCGATGAAGCGATAAGCGTGCGCGCCCGCTCCTGGGAGTCGCTCATTGACGCCACCGAAGAGCCGGAAGTCGTCGCGGCCATGCTCCAGGCGTTGCACAATCCGGATTTGCCCATCGAGGAGCGCAGCGGCTTGTTGGTCGGTTTGGCGCCCGAAACGGACCGCAACGAAGTCCGCAAAGCAATCGCCGATCTGTACACCATACCGGCTGCCCGCGCCAAGGCGTTGGAAGCCATGTGGCGTTCCATTCACCCGAGCTTCCGCGAATATTTCGCGCCGCATTTGGGTGACGCCGATCTCGAGATTCGCCGTGGCGCGCTCTGGGGCGTCGGTTACTACGGGCTGAAGAGCGAACTCGATAAAGTGCGCAAGCTCTTCGAGGACGAAGATCTGCGAACCGACGCCTTGTTCGCGTACGCGTTGGCCATTCCCACCGAAGTGTCGCGCGGCCGCATGAAAGGCTTGCTGCAGCGCATCGAAAAGGATGCCAAGGGGCTTTCGGAAATCGAAGAGGAATTGGTGAAAGCGGCGTTGGATGAGCGATTGATGCTGGCTGGCAAAGAGCCCGTTTTTCGACAACAGGAAGATTGAGCAGTCGCCAGCATCGCCGGGGAACTCGCGATGAGCGCGAACAGTTCGGCTTGCTTGTGCCTAAGCCGTCTTCACCGGTTCCGCCGTCTCAGCCTCCGCCTTCTTCACCTTCGGCAGCTTGAGGTATCCCACGACGGCAATTCCGACTAGCATCGCAGCGCTTCCGTAATAGAGGTTCGGAATGCCAACCTTCTCCGCCACCGGACCAGCCACGAACATCGAGATCACCTGCGACCCCGCCACCAGCGACATCAGGCAGCTCATCACTCGTCCCAATAGTTCGTGCGGTGTCTCGTGCTGGATGAGCGTCGTCGCTGTGATGAAAATCGCGGAAGCGCACAGCCCCAACCCGAGCATTCCCACCGCAGTCGATCCCATCGTGCCGAACGCCGCCGTCGTCAATACTGCTATGCCCATGCCGCCCAAACCGTACACCACCAGGTTCTGCTGCGGGATGTGCCGCGCAAACCGCGTCAAAAGCTGGGTCCCGCTAATCATGCCGATGCCGATCAAGGTATTCAGCACACCGAACACCCCGGACGTCGAGTGCAGCACGTCCCGCACATAGATCGAGAGCAGCGCGCCGAAACAGCGCATCGCGAACATACCCGCTGTCATCGAAACAATCACAAACGAAATCGTCGAGTGCTTGAAGATGAAGCCGAATCCCTGCCGCATTGAATCGAGCACGGCGCGCGATTCCGTGCCTAGCGCCTCTCGCTCGATGGTCAGCGTCATCACCAGCGCCGCCGAAAAGAAGAAACTGAAGCTGTCGAAGAGGAAACAGGAGTTCGCCCCGGCAAGCTGCACCATTTCTCCGGCGACGCTCGGCGCCACGATCAGCGATCCCTGCGCCGCCTGCGACATTAATCCGTTCACGGCCATCAGCCCCGCCATCGGGACCAGCGTGCGCACTGCCACCGATTGCGCCGGCACGAAGAAGGCTGAAACCACGCTCATGGTGAACAGTATCCCGTATATCACGTACAGGTCGTGCACGAACACCAGCGCCAGCACCAGCACGCCGCGCAGCAGGTCGCTGGCGATCATCGTCCGCTTCAAATGCCACCGGTCCACGAAGACGCCCGCCAATGGGCTGACGATGGCCATCGGCGCCATAAACGATACCAGCACCATCGCCACCTGCGTCGCCGTACCGTGCAATTGAAACGTCACCACCGCGATGATCGCGAACACCGCCAGGAAGTCCCCGAACACGCTGACAATCTGCGCGATCCACAGCCGCCGCACCGGCCGAAGCCGCAAAACGTCACCAAAAGACAGTGGTGTCCCTGCTGTGGTTATACTTGTGTGGCCGTATCTCTGAGAATCCCCTTTTCCCAAGTCGATGATAGGCGATGTCCCTTCCGTGGGACCGGCGCTCGACGCCTTTTCGTCCTTGGTCGGCCCATCAAATCCGTCTAAAAGCTCGGGCATCCAATCCTCCTCTTCACCGCGCTCATTTCCCCGAGTTCCGGGCTGTGGCATGCGGAATGATGGGCCAACTCGCTGCTTGCTACTCGGCAATCTCGGGTGAAGCAGAACCGAGTAAATCGCTTGCGCTGTTCTTCTCACCCATGCTAACCGAATCCAGGCTGGAAAACGAGCGTTCTGCTCCGCCAAATATGAGCGTTATCTGGCTTTTTATCAACGCATTAGACTTCTAGTTGGGCGGCTGCTATCCTGGAATTGGGTGGCAGACCGGGTTCTCTGAGTCGATCGTTACCCTACCCCGCAAATTTTGAATAATCCCGATCTCGGCGCAGACCCGCGCCGCCTGGGATCACATTTCGAATCGCGTTCACAACAAACAAG